>CP072538.1 GCA_021730105.1 Candidatus Ruthia sp. Plio_17_S18 | reverse complement strand
GTAATGATATACTAAAGCATTATATTATGCACGTGAGGTTAATCAATGAGTGGTTTAGAAAAGTATTTTGAAAAATTATTGTGGAGTTCTCGCCACATGGTTTTGGCGTCTGTTATTTCGTCGTTACTATTATCATTATTACTATTCGTTATCACTGCTGTTGATGTGGCTGCTTTATTGGTGCACGCTTTTGATTATATTTCAGCCACAACAGAGGCTAGAAAGGCATTAAAGATTGAATTGGTTGCGCATACAGTAGGTTCAATTGATGGATTTTTGCTGGCAACTATTTTATTAATTTTCTCATTGGGTCTGTATGAGCTTTTTATTAGTGACATTGATGAAGCTAAAAAAAGCGGTCAGTCATCTAAAGTTTTGGTGATTAATTCATTGGATGATTTGAAATCTAAACTTGCCAAGGTAATACTCATGATTTTGGTGGTGACTTTTTTTGAGGTGTCTTTGTACATGTCATTTAATTCGGCATTAGATTTGATGTATTTTTCTTTGGGTATTTTAATGGTTTCTTTGGCCTTATATTTTGGATCCAAATCTTCGCACTAAGACCCTGATAAGATTGATTTTTACAACCAAATAGCGTAACATCGTTTCAATTTTTGAAAAGATAATTATTATGCGTCAAGTAACCATAGCGGGCAACTGGAAAATGAATGCCTCAAAAGAAGCGACTAATACATTGGTCATGGGTGTTCTTTCAGGCATGGCAGATGTTAAATCCAAGGTCATCGTTTGTGTGCCTTACCCTTATATGTCACAGGTTGAAGCATTGATTGTGCATTCACAACTTAATTTAGGTGCGCAGAGTTTAAATGTCAACACATCTGGTGCTTTTACGGGCGAAATCAGTGCTGATATGATTAAAGATTTTGGTGCGCAGTACGTTATTGTAGGTCATTCAGAGCGCAGAAGTCTTTATGGTGAAACCGATGAGATTATTGCACAAAAAGTACAAGTTGCATTGGATAATAATTTAACTCCACTTTTTTGTATCGGAGAATTGTTAGAAGACAGAGAATCTGGCAGTACACAAGCAGTCGTTTCAAGACAAATTCAAGCAGTGATTGATCAGGTTGGCATTGACGCATTTAAAAATATTATTGTGGCTTATGAGCCTGTTTGGGCGATTGGTACAGGTGTTACCGCAACGCCACAGCAAGCACAGGATACACATGCCTTTATTCGCTCAATGTTAGCCGAGCACGACGCTGATATTGCACAAACCACCCCAATTCTTTATGGTGGTAGCATGAACCCTAGTAACGCAGCTGAATTACTTGATTGTGAAGATATTGATGGCGGTCTAATTGGGGGCGCTTCACTTAAAGCGCAAGATTTCTTACAAATTTGTAAAGCAGGTTAATGATGTCGTTTCAACTTATTTTAATTGTTCATATACTATTTGCATTAGGTTTAATTGCCTTAATTTTAATGCAACATGGCAAGGGTGCTGATGCTGGTGCTGCTTTTGGTGCGGGTGTTTCTGGGTCGGTTTTTGGCGCACGAGGTGCAAATTCATTTCTTTACAAGTTAACTGCCAGTTTGGCTTTTGGTTTCTTTCTAACCAGTTTGACGTTGGCTTATTTAGCAATCAATGACAGTAATAACAAACCAACAAGTATTATGGAGCAAGCCACAACAGTCGAGGTGGTTCCAGTGGTTCCATCTGACGTGCCTATGATTGTTACACCCATTTCAACTGAGTCAGATATTAGCGATATTCCAAACTAGCAACATTACAACCTTATAGCCGATGTGGCGGAATTGGTAGACGCGCTACCTTGAGGGGGTAGTAAGCTACGCTTGTGCCGGTTCGACTCCGGCCATCGGCACCACTTTTGATAGCCTTGTTTAAAAATAGTTGCAGTTATGACTTACAAGATTTTGTCAGTTCTTATTTCTCTAAGGCAAGTATTATGGTTAAGATGCCTTATGTTGATGCATTGGAATATAATAAGTTTATTAACCAATTTCAGACCCAACTTGACCAGGAGTTTGCTGGCTTTGCTACCGTGTCTTTAACGGGTGTTTCCGTATTACTAGCAGTCATTATGGAAAAATCAATTTATTCCAGTGCCATTAGTTGTGTTTTGGCACTTGTGCTGATATCAATGATGATGATTGTTTTAATTGGCAATGTCAAAATAGGGCTGATTAGTATGATTCCGAACGTAGCACCTATTTTGTTCTTATCGATCATTATGGTTATTTTTTATATGAAGCTTGATATGTTTACTTTATTGATTGGTGCGATTGCACTATGGTTGGCGGTGGATGATACGGTGCATTTTATGCACAATTTTAGGCGTTATTAGATGTGAGTATAACGATGTTGATAAAGCTGTAAGATTGACATTACTGGATACAGGTAGAGCAATTGTATCATCATTGGGATTTTTAGTATTAACCACGGCAACTATGAGTAATATTTTTAATTTTGGCGTGCTAACTGCCAGTGCGATTTTTGTTGCACTACTGGCTGATTTTTTCTTAGTGCCTGCGATTATGAAACTTATCATCCACAATAAAGGAGATTTATAATGAAAAAACCATATTAATGGCGCTTATTACGGTGTTGACTGTATCAACAGCGTTTGCTGGCAGTAAGGCTAGAAGCATTATGGAGAAAGTCAACTGGTTATTATTTTTTCTATTCATAACACCTAATGCATCCCTTGCATTTTGGAGTGGTAACAATTGGGCGAAAAATTACAACAATTCTTATTGGAGAGCGCCAATACGTGTGAATCATTACAGCACCGAAAAAAATCCAAGTGCTTGGCTAAATGGCGTACAATCTCGATCTCAAAATAGGGTTAAGCCCAGTAATTGGCTAATACAAACTGATTTTTCTTTTACCTTGAAAGAAAATAAAGCATCGAGACCTAATTTTATGATTGATAACAATGCTGGACAATACCAAAGAAATTTTTTTGGGGTAACGCGCACAACTTACAACAAGCAAGGCCGCACGTTGTCTCCTGCAGCGATTTCTACCTTAAGAATTGATATTCAATAAGAACTGGTAACATCTACTTCTGTTTAGTAGAAATAGATGCGCAACGCTAAGTGGGAATTATTTTTCACTCTGTCATAATTATGTCATATTCATTGATTAAACTGGTGACATTTTTTAACAAGATTAAGTAATAACCATGAAAAATAAAGTTAAATATGTGGCGGCTGCCTTTGGCTCAGTTGCAATAATGACAGTTTCTACGTCCGCAATGTCTGTTGTAAGAAGCTACATTGATGTGGTGGGCTCGTCAACAGTTTATCCTTTTGCAACAGTTGTTGCTGAAACATATGGTAAAAAAACAAGGCGCAAAACGCCAAAGATTGAATCAACAGGTTCAGGAGGTGGTATGAAACTTTTTTGTTCGGGCAGGGGTATTAATACACCAGATATCACCAACGCCTCACGCCGGATAAAATATAGCGAGTTTAAAAAATGCCAAAAAAACGGGGTTAAAGACATTGTTGAAGTGAAAATTGGCTACGATGGTATTGCCATTGCAAACTCAAAACAAGCCCCTGTTTTTGACTTAACTCGTCGAAGTTTGTTTTTAGCATTGGCAAAACAAGTGCCAAGTGGTAACAAGGGTGTGTTGATTGATAATCCTTATCTGAATTGGAACGATATTAATTCCAAGCTGCCAAATACTAGAATTGAAGTACTAGGTCCGCCACCGACTTCTGGGACAAGAGATGCTTTCGCAGAATTGGCACTTGAGGGTGGTTGTAAAACCTTTGACTGGATTAAGCAACTTAGAACAAAGGCAAAACAGCTTAAAAAAGCAGGGGATAAAATAGGCGCTGCCAGGCTTAAAAATCGTTATAAAAATATTTGTCATTCAGTTCGTGAAGATGGTGCCTATATTGAAGCAGGAGAAAATGACAATCTTATTGTTGCAAAATTGGTTGCCAATCCTAAAGCATTGGGCATATTCGGTTTTAGTTTTTTAGAGCAAAACTCTGACAAGGTTCAAGGTGCTATTATTGACGGTGTTAAGGTTAATTTTGATGCCATTTCTTATGGCTCTTATCCTGTATCTAGGCCGTTATACTTTTATGTTAAGAAAAGTCATGTTGGCAAGGTGCCAGGCATTAAAGCGTTTATTGCTGAATTTACAAGCGAGGATGCGTGGGGGAAAGAGGGCTATTTGACAGATAAAGGCTTGATCCCATTGTCTGATAAGGAGCGTTATAAAGTGTGGAAATCCGCTAATAACCTAACGCCACTTGAGTTGAAATCTGAGTAACTAGTTTTGTAAAGTCACACCGTCCTATATTAAATTGAATGGTGTGACTTTTATTAATCCATGTTTATTATGTCTTTTAGTGTCACTGTTATTGTATTATTTGCCTTGCTTTTACTGGGCTACTTTGTAGGCAGAAAACGATCCATTTATGTTTCTAAAAATAATACAAAGCCACTTCATTCGTTGCCACAGTATTATGGATATCTTGTTGCACTTTGGAGTTGTTTGCCTGCGTTATTAGTTTTGCTTGTTTGGACGGCACTAAATTCATCAGTCATTTCCTCTATGACCATTTCTTATTTTCCAGAGCAGGTACAGCAGCTTTCTAAGGATGACTTGAGTCTGCTGGTTAATGAAATTATTAATTTATCAGAATCAAAAGAAGTACTTCAAGACAGCATGAAACAGGCGGTTGTTTCAAAATATTTACACCTAGTTGAGCTGAGTCAACAGCTAAAAGTAGGAGTTGTTTTTATACTGGCATTTGTTGGTATGTTTATAGGCTTTAGGCTAATTAAGCCTCATACTAGGGCGCGAAACTTAGTAGAGAAATTAGTGCGTTGGACAATGGTTGCTTGTGCATCAATAGCTGTCTTAACAACCATTGGTATTGTTTTTTCTGTTGTGTTTGAGGCGCATCAATTTTTTAAGAGTGTGTCTATTTCTGAATTTGTGTTTGGTGCGCACTGGAGTCCACAAGGGGCAATTAGAGAAGGCCAAGTTGGTGGCTCTGGTTCTTTTGGTGCGTTGCCTCTTTTTGTAGGCACGCTGTTGATTTCTTTTATTGCCTTGCTGATTGCAGTGCCTTTAGGGTTAATGTCGGCTATTTACTTATCTGAATATGCAACAGATAAATTCAGGGCCTTTGCAAAGCCCATGCTTGAAATTTTGGCAGGCATTCCTACTGTGGTTTATGGATTCTTTGCTGCATTAACAGTTGCGCCATTTATTCGCGATATGGGAGAATCACTGGGTTTACAGCCAGCATCAGAAAGCGCACTTGCAGCAGGTATTGTGATGGGTGTTATGATTATCCCTTTTGTTTCGTCATTGTCAGATGATATTATTTGTGCCGTTCCTCAAGCAATGCGTGATGGCTCTTATGCAATGGGTGCAACCAAGTCAGAGACCATTAGGCAGGTTATTATTCCAGCAGCATTACCGGGTATTGTTGGTGGTGTTTTGTTGGCGGCTTCGCGTGCCATTGGTGAAACTATGATTGTGGTGATGGCGGCAGGTTTATTTGCAAATCTCACACTAAATCCATTACAAGCAGTAACAACAGTCACTGTCCAAATAGTAACTCTATTGACAGGAGATCAAGAATTTGACAGTCCTAAAACACTAGCTGCTTTTGCATTAGGACTGGGCTTGTTTTTAACCACACTTTTATTAAATACTATTTCATTATATATGGTGCGTAAGTATCGTGAACAATATGAGTAGCCGTATATTATGCAAAAATCTGCCATGATTAATAACGAGATAATTAGAAAAAGGCTGGCTAAGCGTTATGCTAAAGAAAGGCGATTTCGTTTATATGGTGTTGCATCTATCACTATTAGTATTGCCTTTTTGTTAACACTACTGGTGAATATTTCACTTAATGGATTGCCTGCATTTCAACAAACCTATATCAATTTAGAAGTCAATCTTGATGAGGATATATTGGGCGTTACTTCAAGTTCTAATGACAAAGAATTTCTCCAAGGCAATTATAGTAAAGCAATTAAATCCTCTTTAAAGACGCTATTTCCTAATGTTAAGGGCAGGAAGAACAATAAAGCATTAAAGCAATTGGTGAGTAGTAGTGCTACTTATCAGATAAGAGATTTTGTTATGGACAACCCGAATATGATAGGCACCACCCAGTCTTTTTGGTTTTTAGCCAAAGATGATATAGATGTGTTTATCAAAGGAGGGATTGACAGGTCATTACCTGAAACAGATCGTCGTATTAAAGATCTTCAATTGATTTGGATTGATCAGTTGCTGTTTGATCAGCGATTAGAAAAACGCTTCAATTTTACTTTTTTTACGCAGAGTGATTCTCGTGAGCCAGAACAAGCAGGTATTAAAGGTGCAGTGGTTGGGTCGTTATTAGTCATGTTGGTGACCATGCTGCTTTCATTTCCAATTGGTGTGTTGGCGGCTGTATACTTGGAAGAATTTGCACCACAAAATAATAAATGGGTTGATATGATTGAGATTAACATTAATAACCTTGCTGCTGTGCCTTCAATTGTTTTTGGTTTACTGGGGTTGGCAGTTTTTATTGGTTTGTTTGGTGTGCCTAGATCGGTACCTTTGGTGGGCGGCCTAGTGTTGACACTAATGACGTTGCCCACGATTATTATTACCACCAGAGCGGCCTTAAAGGCAGTTCCTTATTCAATCCGTGAGGCAGCATTGGCATTAGGGGCTTCTCGTGTGCAAATGGCGTTTCATCATGTTGTACCTGCTGCTATGCCAGGTATATTGACAGGTACAATTATTGGCATGGCGCAAGCGCTTGGTGAAACAGCACCACTATTAATGATTGGCATGGTCGCTTTTGTAGCAAATGTGCCTCAAGGAATTGCCGACCCATCAACAGTATTGCCTGTACAAATATATTTGTGGTCAGACAGTCCGGAGCGCGCTTTTATTGAAAGAACGTATGCAGCAATTATGGTTCTAATAGGATTTTTGGTGATGATGAATTTTATTGCCGTGATTATGCGAAGAATATTTGAAAAAAAATTCTAGGTTAGAATAATGATGAATAAACGCAGCGAATTTGATGTAGAAATTAATGATACGAAAGGCACGCCCTTTATTGACAATGCTAAAATTTCAGCACGCAACGTTGAAGTTTTTTATGAGAAAAAACAGGCTATTTTTAATACCAGTATAGACATTGGAAAAAACCAAATTGTTGCTATGATTGGGCCTTCTGGGTGCGGAAAATCAACCTTTCTAAGATGTTTAAATCGAATGAACGACACCATTCAAAGTTGCCAAATAAGAGGTGAAATTAAATTAGACAATGAAGATATATATGCTAGACAGCAAGACCCCGTTTTGTTGCGCGCTAGAGTCGGCATGGTATTTCAAAAACCCAACCCTTTTTCTAAATCTATTTATGATAATGTTGCATATGGTGCCAAATTGCATGGACTGACCAGTAATCAAGTAGAGTTAGATGACTTGGTTGAGAAAAGCTTAATGCGTGCGGGTCTTTTTAATGAAGTTAAAGACGATTTACACAAACCGGGCACGGGGCTATCTGGAGGTCAACAACAACGGTTATGTATTGCCAGAACCATTGCCATAGATCCAGAAGTTATTTTAATGGACGAGCCAACATCTGCACTCGATCCAATTGCCACTGCCGTGATTGAAGAGTTAATGATTGAGTTAAGTAAAAAATACACCATTGTTATTGTGACGCATTCTATGCAACAAGCTGCTAGGGTCTCTCAGCGCACAGCTTATTTTCATATGGGTCATTTAATTGAGGTGAATGACACAAATACCGTATTTACTAACCCAGAACACCAACTAACAGAAAATTACATTACAGGCCGTTTCGGCTAGTTATAGGAGAGTACTATGGAGGTTCAACAACATATATCACAACAATACAATAAGGACTTAAAAAGCATTAAGAGTAATGTTCTAAGTATGGGTTGCCTGGTTGAATTGCAGGTTCAAAATGCGATTTATGCACTGCTTAATCAAGACCAAGAATTGGCAAAAGAGGTGTCTGTATCTGATTATAAAATCAACAAAATGGAGATGGAAATTGATGCAGATTGTGCCAAGGTTATTGCAAAAAGGCAGCCAGCTGCCGGTGACTTAAGGCTGGTTATTGCCGTGGTTAAAATCATTACCGATCTAGAGCGTATAGGTGATGAAGCTGAAAAAATTGGTCGTTATGCCAAAAAAATGGCCTTAAAGGAAGTGGCGGCAGAAATGCATGCTGAGCTTTCTAGTTTGGGTAGCAAAGTGATGACCATATTACATGACACGTTAGATTCATTTGCTCGTATGGATGCGCAGCAGGCAATCAAGGTGGTGGCGAGTGATGCACAGATTGATGATGAGTTTAATAAAATTTCTAGGCTATTATTAACCCATATGATGGAAAGTCCGCGTAATATTAAACATATGTTGCGTGTTACTTGGTGCGTGCGCGCATTAGAACGAATTGGCGATCATTCTCAAAACATTTGCGAGCATGTTGTTTATTCGGTTAACGGAAAAGACGTGCGCCACGTTCATTTAAACAAGCCCCATCAAGGAGATTAGTTGTGTTTACAATCCTTATTGTTGAAGACGATAAAGCCATACTCGAGATGCTTAGCATATCGCTTAAAATGAATGACTATCAAGTACTTGAGGCAGGTACAGGATATCAAGCACTGAGCCTGCTGAATGAACACCATCCTGATTTGATTTTGTTAGATTGGATGTTGCCGGACATAGACGGATTGATTTTAATTCAAAAAACTAGAAAACTTTTTGAGTGGCAATATATACCTATCATTATGCTAATTGCTAAAACACAAGAATCTGACAAGGTGAAAGGGCTTAATGTGAGAGCTGATGATTATATGACCAAGCCTGTTTTGTTAAAAGAGTTAAATGCACGTATTCACTCTTTATTACGTCGTTCCCAAGGGTTGGATAACGATGGGCAATTAACCATTCAGGAAATTTCGATCAACCTTACCCAGCATTTGTTACAAATTAATGGCGATACAGTAGAAATTGGTGCGACAGAATTCCGACTGCTTTATTTTTTAATGAAAAATAAAGGCAGAGTTTTTAGTAGATCGCAGTTGCTTGATGAGGTTTGGGGTAGATTAACAGTGATTGATGAAAGAACAGTTGATGTTCATATTTTTAGATTGAGAAAAATTTTAAAGCGTTATCAGCTAGAATCACGTGTTCAAACTGTAAGAAACATAGGCTATCGTTTCAACTAGAGATAATACTATGAAGCCCTTTAGAATACATGCAGAAAAATGGCGTATTGCACTTGCACTTGTATTATTCATAGCAGTGCTAGGCGGTTTATTGACCAATGCATGGGGCGGGTAAGATTGGCAGTGAGTTTAGTAGTCTACGTGATTTGTATTCATTTTAAACTTCAGCAGTTTTATTGGTGGATGGCTAACGGCACAGAGTAAGTCAAGGTGCCAGACAGCAACGGAATTTGGGAGAAAATTAACGTCCAAGTACAGTAACCAAAAACAAAAGTAATGAGCGAAAAAGGCGTATGAATGCTCTGCTAAAACGCTCTCAAAGCATTGTAAAAAAGCTGCCATATGCCACTGTTGCGCTCAATAGTAACAATGAAATGGATTGGACTCACAAGCTATCTGGTCAATTATTAGGCATTAGTATGAAAGTTGATCGTGGGACAGCGTATTGATGATTTAATTCGCTCTTCTGAGCTGCATAAACTACTTATAACACAAAGCAATCATGAGGTTGAAATTGAATCACCAAAAAATTATCACAGGTGCTAGTGCTTGGCATTGAACATGAAACTATTAGTCTTTGTTCTAATTTGATATTTAATGCAAAACGACACACACCAGATGGCACTAAAATTATTATTAGTTGGCGCCAAGGGCCAAGGTGAGACGTGTTTTGAGGTTCAAGACTATGGTTCTGGTATTCCTGCAAGGCACTTAACACGACTAACTGAACGTTTTTATCGTATTGACAAAGGTGGGTCTAGAGGTCAAAAAAAGTGGAACTGGTCTTGGATTAGCAATTGTTCAACACATCGCCCAAAGGCACGGCGGTATATTAGATATAAAAAGTAAACTTGGCAAAGACTCTGTGTTTTGCTAAAAGTAGCGTGATTTTTTAATATAGTAATGCTAAATTATTCTGTTAATTCTATGTTGAATCAGCTTTTCTAGACACTTTCTAAAATATATATTAGAATATCATTGACTTCTAATATATATACCATATAATACCCCCATCAAGACCACAAAGTCTGATACTTAAAAACCCGCTTAACAATAAGAGCGTTAATACTTTTTAATTTGGAGATCAATATGAAAAAAATAATTGCAATTGCTACTTTAGTAGCTGCCACATCAGCATCAGCTGGTTTCTTTAACAATGGTTCAAACAACAACGGTTACGGTAACGGTTACGGTTACGGTAACGGTTACGGTTCAAACAACTGGGGTCCTTTTGACGGTGGTTCTAACCTTGGACCAATGCATGGTGGCAACAACATGGGTCCTTTCAGTGGTGGTTCAAACATGGGTCCTTTCAATGGCGCTAACAACTGGGGTCCTTTTTCCAACAACAACGACATGAACAACGATTCTGATTGGGGTTTCCATTACAACAACAAAAACACCACTAAGAACGTTTCTAATGCCACTGCTGATGGCAAATATGCAGGTACTGTTGATGCTAACGCTAAAGGTGTTGCTGATGCTTATGCCAAAGGCCAAGCTGATGCATTCGCTAAGGCACAAGCTGATGCTTATGCCAAAGGTTATGCAGATGCTAAAGCTAACGCAACTGCTGACAGTCTTGATCAAGTGATTGCTAAGTAAGACACCTAGTTAACTGCTAGATTAATCTAGCGGCAAGGTTAAATAAAAACCACCCCAAAGGGTGGTTTTTATGTTTGAAAAACAAATAGTACACAAATTTTTTTTGATTTGTTTGATAAACGGTAGGCATAAAATAATATAGCTGCTAAATTTAGCAAGAAAAAGCCCTTGAGCAATACAAAGCTACATTTTTAAATAAGTTAATATGGTTGCGACTTACTGATAATGTAGTGTTATTATCTAGATGAACCATCAATTTATCTTGTTTGTTTTTGGATATTTTGCTAACAAATTCTAAGTTTACAATGGAAAGTAATTTGGGTCTAATTGGTGAATCAATTGTTTAATACCGGTATTAATTAAATACTCTTTATTTTGGGTGTAAATATTGGTGTATTTGTCTTGTGATTTAAAGCATTTAATGTCTTTAACATTAATTAAAAATACAACACTTTTATCATCAACAGCTTTAATCCAAAGTAAATATTTTGCATTGTCACCGCGGAGTTTTTGCTTGATTTTCTAAGCGGTTGAAGTATAGCCCCAGCAATAACAACGGCAATCATTCCGAAAAATAAGCCGATATAAATAAACGCATAATTTAAGGTGGAAGTGTCAATGATATCCGTTATTTTATTCATAAATAAATTTTCCATGGAACTCTAATGGTAGAACATAAAGCAGCCTAGCTATCGCGATAGGGCCGTCACTTAAATGGTCGGCATTAAAAATATTGACACTGGAGTGTTGCTTGACATAATTTAAAGTGATATCAATTATACAGTCTGAGCCTCGAGTGTTTTTTATGAATAAGTGCTCTTCCGCCATTTGGTCTTTATAAGAAAAATATTTAAATTTTCCAGTTTTATGACTAGTGATTGCAACAGGGTCAAATAAAACATCCACTCTTTTTTGTAAGGACACTACTGCAGTATGTGAACTGCCAGTTTCTGCGCTATCGATTTGATGGAGGTCAGAACCAATATCGTCTATTTGAGTTTCAGTGGCCGTTTTATGGCGTAAATTAATCCTAACTTGGTGCTGTGTGGCAAATTCAAATTGAGGTGGGACACCCTTCATAATATTTCCAAGTCCTGAAAAAATACCAACATTTGGATAACGCACGGACTCAAAGATTATCTCAGAACCTTGTTCATAGGCGTTAATAAAGTGAAAGACAAACTGCGATGCCAGTTCAAACGCTTGGCGGTATCTACCATTTTTACTAGGTGGGAAATTTTTCCGTTATTGATGTGAAATTGTTGCACCATGCCATCGCCATCAAACCAATGGTGACAGCGTTTGCCATATATTTGGTGTTGTGCTGGGCTTATTGCGATAAAAATAACCGTTCAATGCTTGGGGTAATTTTTTTTCAATTTGAATACCATCAATTTGCAAAATTTCTTTATTCGTACCTTGCCAGCCTATGAACCACGGTTTAATTTTAAGGTTTTGATTAAATTTTGTTAGCCACTTATCTTGTTCGGCAAACGACAGATGTGTAAATACCAAGCCACTTAATGCTAAACTGCTAGTTGGTTTTATAAATTCTCTTCTCTTCTATTCATCGCACTAACGTTACGCTAAGATTAATGGTTTTTTGCCATCATTAACAATAAAACTAACTTCTGTAAAGGCTGTCTTACCAAAACTGGTAATAACATTATTTGAAAATCCATAACCTTCATTGCGCTCACCAAAAAAATTGGTATTTAGCTTATTATTACCCTCATCGTGAAATATAGAAATAGCATAAGCGCCAGGGGGCTCCACACCATTAATACTCATTTTATGACTAAAGGCCGATACTTCCTTTCTAGCACTAAAAACACTACTCGACTTATTTTTTTCAGTATCAAGCGCAATTGATAATAATCCTATGATAGGCTTGATATTGTTAATAGTTACTTCAATATTAGTAGCATAGTATTGGTGTCGAGCCGAGCAATAATAATATAGGTATTACTCCCTTCATTGCACTTTCCTTTATTTGAAAAATGATATTCTAATTGCCTTGTTTAATTGTTTGAAACAAACAGGCAAAGAGTCGCTCTTTAGGATGAATGTGTAGTTTTTAGAGATCTTTGACCGGAAAAAAGCTGGGCATGGGGCCCCCTCCTGTCTTTGGTGGCAAGGTGGGTAAAATACCCTTTTAAATTAATATTAGCTTTGAATTTGTGCCATAACTTCATCAGCAAAGTTCTCTTCTTTCTTTTCAATTCCTTCGCCAACCTCAAATCGCACAAAAGACTTAACTTGTGCATTATGTGATTGTGCAAGTTTGCCTATTTTTGTGTCAGGGTCTTTAACAAAAGATTGGCCATATAGTGTTACTTCATTTATAAATTTTTTCATACGACCAGCAACTATTTTTTCAATGATATGGTCTGGTTTGCCTGATTCTTTAGCCTGCTCAACAAAGATTGCTTTTTCCCTTTCTAGAAGGTCTGTAGATAATTCTGCTTCAGTAATGCATTCTGGTTTGCTGGCCGCAATGTGCATTGCGATATCCTTTGCTAGCGCTTCATCGCCACCTTTTAATACCGTTACTACAGCAATACGCTCGCCATGCTTGTATGCACCAATGACGCCATTATCAGTTGTTATTGTTTGCACACGTCTGATTGCAATATTTTCACCTACTTTTGCAATGATGTCCTCACGTGCTTTTTCTAGTGAGTCGCCATTATCTAGTGTTTGAGATAAAAATTGTTCAATATTAGCAGGTGTTGTTTTAAGTGCCAGTGCACCAAGCATATCAACAAAACCAATAAAAGCGTCGCCTTTGGTAACAAAATCAGTTTCAGAGTTAATTTCTAAAATAGTGACTGTTTTCTTGTCAGAGCTAATATTAACTTTAACCAAACCTTCAGCGACAACACGACCTGCTTTTTTAGCAGCTTTGGCAGCACCCGAGGTGCGCATTAAATCAATAGCTGCTTCCATGTCGCCACTGGTTTCAGTTAAGGACTGTTTGCAGTCCATCATGCCTGCACCTGTTCTTTGTCTCAATTCTTTAACTAAAGAGGCTGTAATTGCCATAATTAATCTCCTGTTTGTGTTGCATCTTTGTTGCTTACAAGCAACAAAGATGCATTAATCAATGCGTTGAGCTATGCAAGCTTGTCGATAATTTGCACTTTGGTGTCGGTATTGTTAATAGTGACACCTTGTGTTGCAGCATAAGTAACTAAGTCAGCTTTTTTCATTGCATTAAGGGCTGTTTTATTTAGCGTTTCAGGCTTATCTTCCTTAATGAGCGTAGATGCTTTGACGGTCTCTTCTTTTACTAGCGGTTGTTCAACAGGTGTTTTTTTGGTGGCTAGTTTTTTAGTTTCTGATTTTTTGACCGAAACTTTTTTCTCAAGTGAAGTGCCAGTAGCAGCTTTGGCTTCTAAAATAGCATTTGCAATCTCTCTTGCGTAATAGCCAATTGCTCTGATGGAGTCATCATTACCAGGGATAACATAATCAATGCCTTCAGGGTTGTGGTTGGTGTCTACAATACCAATAATGGGCAGGTGTAGTTTTTTAGCCTCTGCAACTGCATTTTTTTCAACACCAATGTCAATCACAAAGACAACATCTGGAATACCACCTAAATCTTTAATACCGCCAAGGCTACGCTCTAGTTTTTCCATTTCACGCGTCATCATCAGCGCTTCTTTTTTGCCAAATTGATTAAAATTTTCTTCTGCTAAAAACTCAAGGTCTTTTAGGCGTTTAATAGAGGCTTTAATGGTTTTGTAGTTCGTCATCATGCCACCTAGCCAGCGGTGATTAACGTATGGCATGCCACAACGTATGGCTTCTTGTTTGATGATATCGCTCGCTGCTCTTTTTGTACCTACAAATAAAATTGATCCACCAGATGCTGTAGTTTTACCTGCAAAGTTAAGTACATCATTAAATAGGGGCAGTGTTTTTTCTAAGTTGATAATATGAACGCCGTTACGAGTGCCGTAAATAAAGCGTTCCATTTTTGGGTGCCAGAAACGAGAGCGGTGACCAAAGTGTACACCAGCTTCTAGCATTTTTTTCATTGACGTTTTTGCCATTATATTTTCTCCAGAGGGTTAATAAGGCGCCTATTGACGCCTTCTTCCACAACTTCTACCAGTCAACCCTTTTGCAAGAGCACCCTGACTAATATGTCGAGTTGTGTGATGCATTAAAACAAGTTAGGCGTTTGACTTCAAGTCAGACGCCTAACTCAACTTTTGAATCTATTTTGATTTAGCGTTACAATAGATTCAATAAAGCGGAGTATTATACCAAAAATGGACTAACCCTTCAAGTTAATTAATCCTTAGCAAGCTCCACACGCATTGCATCAATGGCTGTCTTGTAATCATTAGTACTAAAGATTGCAGAGCCAGCAACAAATGTATCTGCACCAGCTTCAGCCACTTCACGAATGTTGTCAATTGTTACACCGCCATCAACCTCTAAACGAATATCCCTGCCGCTTGCATCAATCAGTTTTCTGACGTTACGACATTTTTCCAATGTATGAGGAATGAAAGACTGTCCACCAAAACCAGGGTTAACGGACATTAATAAAATAATGTCTAGTCTGTCCATGACGTTTTCTAATACGTGCAGCGGTGTTGCGGGATTAAATACTAGGCCAGCTTTACAACCCCCTTCTTGCACCATACTCAGTGTTCTGTTAATGTGTTCAGATGCTTCTGGGTGAAAAGTAATATATGATGCACCAGCTTTAATAAAATCAGGAATAATTCTATCAACAGGCTTCACCATTAAGTGAACATCAATTGGTGCACTAACCCCATGATTTCTAAGAGCTTCACACACCAAAGGACCAATGGTTAAATTTGGCACGTAGTGATTGTCCATGACGTCAAAATGAACGATATCTGCACCATCTTTAATCACATTATCAACTTCTTCGCCTAGTTTGGCAAAGTCCGCCGCAAGAATCGAAGGGGCAATAAAATTAGTTTGTTTCATAGGTTTCTCCTTGTGAGGTTAATCTTGTTGTTATTTTACTTAAATGTTAATAAACTATTGCCAGTCATTTCATCTGGTTTTTCAATATTCATCATTGCCAATAAGGTTGGTGCAATGTCTGATAATGCGCCTTTTTCTGGTTCAGCAATGTCTGCCTTACGTCCACTAACAAAGATTAAAGGCACTGGGTTGGTGGTGTGTGCTGTATGCACTTCATGAGTTTGCGGATTAATCATTTGTTCTGCATTGCCATGATCAGCGGTGATTAGTATCTCACCACCAATGGCAAACATAGCTTTATGAATAATACCTAGGCAGCTATCGACGGTTTCAACAGCTTTAATGGTAGCGCCTAGTTTGCCAGAATGTCCCACCATGTCGGTGTTGGCAAAATTGCAAATAATTAAATCATATTTCTGGCTTTCAATACTTTCAACCAATGCATCTGTTAGTTCAAATGCGCTCATTTCTGGCTGTAAGTCATAAGTGGCAACATCAGGTGAAGGAATTAGTATACGGTCCTCGCCATTAAAAGCTTGCTCAACACCACCATTGAGGAAAAAAGTGACGTGTGCATATTTTTCAGTTTCAGCAATTCTAAGTTGGGTCATGCCTAAATTTGATAAATATTTGCCCAGAACATTGTTCAGTTTAGAAGACGGATAAGCCACTGGCAGGTTGAAGTCTTTTTTGTACTCAGTTAGACAAACAAATTGAATTGGGACGAATGTCCCACGTGAAAACCCTTGAAGATCTTCATCAGTAAAAGCGCGTGTAATTTGCCTAGCACGATCTGCACGATAATTCATAAAAATTAATACGTCGCCTTTTTTAATTGAGGTTGGCACTTTAATTGAGGTCGGTTGGATGAATTCATCGGTTTCACCACGCGCGTATGCTAATTCAACAGCATGTAGGGCAGATTGGGCTAAAAACTTCGCCTTGCCTTTGGCGATAAGCTCATAAGCACAACGAATGCGTGACCATCGATTGTCTCGATCCATTGAAAAGTACCGGCCAATAATGCTAACAATTTCTCCTGTGCCAAGGGTGGCCATTTTGTCTTCAAGTTTTTGAATGTATTTTTCAGCACTTTTTTGCGCACAATCTCTGCCGTCTGTAAATAGATGTAAATAGACGTTTTTACAGCCTTGTTTGTGTGTCATTTCTAACATAGCATGGATTTGTTCTTCGTGCGAGTGTACCCCGCCATTAGATAAAAGCCCCATAATATGAACCGCTTTGTTATTGTCGTTTGCGTATTCTAATGGGTTTTTTAAGATTGGGTTTCTAAAGAAGTCGCCATTTTGAAGTTCGTTATAAATGCGAGTAAAGTCTTGTTTCACAATGCGTCCTGCACCCAAATTAAGGTGCCCCACTTCTGAATTTCCCATTTGCTCGCCAGGCAAGCCAACGTCTTTGCCGCTGGTGTGGATTAAAGAGTGTGGGAAGGTTCGGTTTAATTTGTCCCAAACTGGGGTATTTGCTAGTGCAATAGCATTGTTTTTGGTGGTTTCAGAATGCCCCCAGCCATCTAGAATTAATAATAATTTTGTTTGTTTTTTAGGTTGCATTAGTAATGATTTGTATCATGGTTAAATAAGTTTATACATTAAATAGAAAGTGTATCACATCGCCATCTTGAACAATGTATTCTTTGCCTTCTGAGCGTAACTTTCCAGCTTCTTTTGCACCTTTTTCACCATTAAACTCAATAAAATCAGAAAATGCAACGGTTTGGGCGCGAATAAAGCCTTTTTCAAAATCACCGTGAATTTTTCCAGCGGCTTGCGGGGCGCTGTCACCAGTGTTAATTGTCCATGCGTGTACTTCTTGTATGCCAGCGGTAAAATACGTTTGTAGTCCTAATAATTGATAGCCTGCTTTAATTAATCTGTCCAGTCCTGATTCGCTTTGCCCCATTTCAGATAGAAATTCTTGCTTCTCGTTTTTTTCTAATTCGGCAATTTCAGCCTCAGCCTCAGCGCAAATGGCAACAGTTTGCGCATTTTCTCTGTGGGCAAATTTTTCTATTACTTCCAGGTAAACGTTATCAACAAAGCCGCCTTCACTTACATTTGCAACGTATAAGACAGGTTTAATAGTGAGTAGCTGAAAGCCCTTTAGTAGTTTTAATTCTTCCTCGTCAAACGAGAGTGTGCGGACACTGTTTCCTCGTTCAAGCACAGGCAAGATTTTTGCCAATAAGTTTTTAAGAGGGACGCCATCTTTTTGACCTGACTTGGTGTTTTTAAGGGTTCTTTGATACAGCCCTTTAACCACATCCAAGTCAGCTAAAATAAGCTCGGTGTTGATAATGTCAATATCATCAAGTGGTGAAACCTTGCCTGATACGTGAATAATATCATCATCATCAAAGGCGCGAACGACGTGGATAATGGCGTCTGTTTCACGGATGTTGGTTAAAAATTGATTGCCTAGACCCTCTCCTTGTGAAGCACCTTCAACCAATCCAGCAATGTCAACAAACTCCATTGTGGTGTGTAGAATTTTTTTAGGATTAACAATTTTTGCCAACTCGTCTAAGCGCATGTCATTAATAGGCACAACGCCAACATTTGGCTCAATCGTACAAAAAGGGTAGTTGGCAGACTCAACGCCAGCCTGAGTTAACGCATTAAATAAGGTGGACTTTCCAACATTTGGCAGACCAACTATACCGCATTTAAATCCCATTTTTTATCACTCCTTTAAATTATTTATTTTTTTGTGTGTAAAGTCTTCATGGCCTTGTCAAAATTACCATTAACCATATCTTCAATGACTTGCAACGAATTATCTAAAGCATTTTGTATTTTTTCTAATTCACCTTTACTAGGCGCATGTAGTACAAAGTTAGCCACCTGTGATTTATCACCTGGATGACCTATGCCAATTCTTAGTCGGTGAAATGCCTTAGTACCTAAGGTCTTAATAGTGTCTCTTAAGCCATTATGTCCGCCATGACCACCACCTGATTTAATTTTTGCAATGCCAGGGCTGATGTCTAGTTCATCATGTACAACCAATATTTCATCAGCATTAATTTGATAAAAATTAGCAACACTCCGAATAGATTGTCCCGAACAATTCATAAATGTAGTGGGCTTGAGCAATCTAACGCTGCATCTGGATGTATTAATTTGGGCAATTTCGCCCAAAAACTTAGCTTCTTTTTTAAAGTGACCAGTATATAGGTGGGCTAAAGCCTCACAGAACCAGAAGCCTACGTTATGGCGATGAGACTGGTAGTCTTTGCCCGGGTTACCCAGACCGACAATCAGTTTTATCGCCATGTTGGTTTCAGTTTAAATTATGAATATGATTTATCTTTATCAGCGTCACTGTTCTCGGTATTTTCACCTTCAGCAATAATAGGCGCCTCTTCTTTAATTTCGGCCATTTTTCTAGGCTCTTGAATGGCAACAACGCTTTGATCGTGCGCTTCAATATCGCCATGTATTAGTGCGGTAATGACCACGTCTTTTGGCATGTTCAGACCTGTCAAACTAATATGTTCGCCCATTGTAAGGTTGCTTATGTCTACATCAATAGCGTGAGGCAAGTCTGTTGGCAGGCAAGAAACTTCAACTGAAGTAACAAATTTATTAAGAATTGCACCTATACGCATTGCTTCGTTATTTTCCTCGCCATTAAAGTGTAGGGGGATGCTGGTGACAATGGCTTGTTTTAAGTTAATACGTAGAAAGTCAACATGAGTGATGATGTTTGTAGCAGGATGACGTTGTAAGCCTTTAATAATGACCGCCTCTTTTTTCTTATCAACCATTAAATCAAGTACTGAAGTGTAAGATTCCTCGTTTTCTAATAGGTGGGTAATTTCAAAAACATCTAAGGTGATATTACTAGGTGTTGTGCCAGTGCCATAAACAATGGCAGGTATTTTATGATTGCGACGTAGGCGGCGGCTCGCACCTTTACCTTGATAGTCTCTTGTTAAAGCGTTAACTGTTAAACTCATGTTGATACTCCAAAAAAATAAAAAACACACCGCAACGGGTGCTACTTATAAAAGATATATTTGGTCGCAAAATATATCAAGGAGGCTATTTTACCAGAACACCCAGATAAAAGTAAAACAACAAGTTTTCTATGTTTGAATTAGAAAAAACTGCCTATCTAGACTTAAGCCAAAATACTAAAGCAACAATACCACTGAGCATACTTGCCAGCCAAAACGCATTAACCGCTAAAACACCGCTAAGAATAGCCAAAGCGCCAGCAAAAATAGCAGATGTTTGCCTGTTTGCATTGTCCTTGAGTTGGTTAACAATACTATCGGTTTGCTGGGCATAAAGACGGCCCATACCTTTTATTTTGTTTAATTGCTTGAGTGCATTAATAGTCAGGGCAGGCAACTCTGGCATGTCTTTTAGGAGTTGTGGTGCTTGATTTTTTATTTTTTCAAAGGTATTTTTCACACTGTATTTCTCTTTAGCTAACTCTTCTAAAAATGGTTTTGCGGTTGTCCATAAATCAAGTTGTGGATATAATAGCCGGCCAAGCCCTTCAATATTTAATAAGGTTTTGTCTAATAATAACAGTTGTGGTTGAATGGTGATGTCAAAATTTTTGGCTTCTTGAATAAGCTCAAGCAACACCTGACCAAAAGAGATTTCCCCTAGTGGCTTTTCAAACATGGGCTCGCAAATTCTTTTAACAGCAGCTTCAAAGGCAAATATGTCTGTTGCTGGGCCTATCCAGCCAGAGTCAATGTAGGTTTGTGCTACTTTTTTATAATCTTGGTTAAAAAAAGCCAGAAAAATATTCGCTAGAAAGTCTTTGTCAGCCTCAGTAAGCGTGCCCATGATGCCAAAGTCAACCACTATATATTGTCCATTAGTACTGACAAAAATATTACCAGGGTGCGTATCAGCATGGAAAAAATTATGCTTAAAAACTTGAGTGAAGAAAATAATCACACCTTCTTCTGCCAATCGTTTCATGTCGATATGATTGGCTTTTAGTTGTTTGATGTCACCTACTGGAATGCCATGAATACGCTCAGTGGTTAAAATGTTCTTACGACATAAGCTCGGGTAAACATTTGGAATGTAAAGCAGGTTTGAATTTTTAAAATTTTTGCCAATTTTTGAACAGTTTTTGGCCTCAATGCGCATGTCTAGCTCATTTAGGATAATGCCTTCAAACTCTGCTACAACCTCTATAGGGCGGAGTTTTTTACTAATCGGATGTTTATTAAATAGCCTTGCTAAGGCGTACATTAGTTTAATATCACGTTTGATGGCTTTATTGATATCTGGCCTGACCACCTTCACCACCACTTCATGATCATCATTTGTTAGTGCAGTGTGCACTTGAGCAATTGAGGCCGAGGCTAGAGGCTTAATATCAAAACGTTTAAATAAATTTTCAGTGGGCGCACCTAGTGATTGTTCAATAATTTGCTTGGCCTTTATTGGATCAAAAGCAGGGCAATCGTCTTGTAATTTTGCTAATTCATCGCCAATATCCTCTGGCAGTAAATCACGCCTAGTGGAAAGCGTTTGGCCAAATTTGATAAATATAGGGCCTAGCTCTTCTAGTGCCAAGCGAATACGCTCGCCTCGCGTGTATTGTTTAACAGGAAAGTAATGCCAAGGAATGAGATACACCAAGGGCTTGAAACCTTTCAGTAGTGGTGTTGATAGCGCCAAAGAATCAAGGCGATAGCGCATCAACACACGAGAAATTTTAATAAATCTTAGAAGGCTGTGCATGGCTAACTGTTTTTATGTTTGTATCGTTCAGATTTAATTGGATTGATTAACAAATGTAGACATCCAGTTTTTAATTATCTCAAGCGGGTTGTTTGATTGTATATCGGTAAGGTTGAATTTTTTCGTTAGTTTTACAAGTTGGTTAGCAATTGTATCGCCTGTGTATTTTGATGTCATTTCTTCTAGGTCAATATCAACTTCTTTTAATAAATCAACCAATAATTGAGCGGTTTTAACATCACCATGAATGCTAATTTTATCTTGTATAAGCAGTTCAGTTAGATCTTTACCATGGAGCAAATATATAAACACCGTAGGTGTGAGCTTAACATTAACGTCTGTGAGTTTGTCAGTGACGGACAAAACAAATACTCGGTCATTGGTACATATAAAGTGTACATCCAATGGTAAGTCCTGCAAGGAAAAGCCAATCGTTTTGCCATTAAGCGCACTTATGTCAACTTCGCCGTTAATAATTAAGCGGTTTAACGTCCGCTCAAGAATAACGGTTTGCTTACGCCAGAAAATTGCAAAGAGTTGCATCGGACTTTATACTTTAATGCCTTTATGCAAGGCCACAATGCCACCTGATAAATTATGATATTCGCAAAAATCAAAGCCTGCGTCTAGCACCATGTATTTAAGAGTTTCTTGGTCTGGATGTTTACGGATTGATTCAGCTAAATATTGATACGAAGCCTCGTCATCAGCAATGATACCACCAATTATTGGCATAATATTGAATGAATAAAAGTCGTAGATTTTTTTTAAAAACGCAGAGTCGGTTGTTGAAAACTCTAAAATCAACAAACAGCCACCAGGCTTCAAAATACGATACATTTCTGTTAGTGCCTGGTCTTTATCAGTCACGTTTCTAAGGCCAAAGGCAATGCTGACACAGTCAAATGTATTATTATCAAAGGGTAGATATTGTGCGTTGAGTTGCACAAATGCAACTCCAAAAACACCTTTGTTGGTTAAGTTTTTACGACCCTCATTCAGCATAGCAGCGTTAATATCGCTTAGTATGACTTGCCCATTATCACCAGCTTTTTCCCTAAATTCAATGGCTAAATCGCCCGTGCCACCAGCAATGTCTAGTACTTTGTCGCCAGCCTTAACGTTACTTGAAGCAATCGTATAACGTTTCCAAAGGCGGTGTGCACCAAAGGACAAAACATCGTTCATTAGGTCATATTTACTTGCGACAGAGTTAAAAACATCCCTAACCAAACTTTGTTTATCGTTTGTGGCAACCTGCTTGAATCCAAAATGCGTGGTATTTTTCATGATTATTTTTTAGGATAATCCCTAAAATCAGCCCCTGTGTAAATTTGTGTGGGTCTAAAAATGCGATTGTGTCCAACTTGTTCGTGCCAATGAGCTGCCCATCCAGCAGAACGCGCCATGGCAAAAATAGGCGTAAATTGTGTTTGTGGAATTTTGAAAATTTCGGCGTGTAAAATGCCTGAGTAAAAATCCACATTTGGATAAACACCTTTGCTTGATAGTAATTCTTCACAAATTCTTTCGACCTCTAATGCAGTCTCAAAGCGTTTAGAAAGTCGCATGTTGGATTTTTTGACATAGGCCTCAATCATGGCTTGTAAAATACTTGCACGAGGGTCTTTAACACTATACTCTCTATGCCCCATACCCCAAATTACTTGCTTGTTTTTTAGGCGGTTTTTAATATAAGCACGCGCATTTTTAGCATCACCAATTTCATCCAACATTTTAAGAACATCTTCATTGGCACCACCATGTAAGGAACCTGCTAAAGTACCAACTGCAGCTGAAATTGAAGCAAATGGATTGGCAAGCGTGGAAGCAGTTACTATGGCAGAAAAAGTTGAGGCATTAATAGTGTGTTCTGCATGCAGAATTAAGCAAGCATCAAAAAGCTTTACAATATCATCATCAGGCTCTTCCCCAAACGACATATATAAAAAGTTCTTAGCGTAGGACATTCCTCTGCTAGGTGGAATAGGATCATAACCAGCACTAATACGCGCCCACATTGCCACCAAAGTACTCATGTTAGAAATGATTTTAGTCAGTGCGCTTTGTGTATAGGCAGAGTCAGGGTTTTGTGCGCCTGCACCAGGATAGAACGTCGCCATAGCAGCAATAGCGGTTTGTAAAACATCCATTGGATGTCCATTGGTAGACAAAGACCACATCATAGAACGGATATTACGCTTTACTTCATAACGCTTGTGTAAAACATTTTTAAAGTTATTCAGTTTGTTTTTGTCTGGCAGTTCTCCATCTCGAAGTAGCATAGACACTTCTTCAAAAGTGGCGTATTTAACCAAGTCCTCGATTGAGTAGCCACGATAAGCCAAAATACCATTTTTCCCATCAATAGAAGAGATGGAAGATTCCGTTGCAGGAACACCTGCTAAACCTGGAATATATTCAATCATAATTTATACCGAAAAAGATGAACCACAACCACAAGTGGTTTTTGCATTTGGGTTATGAATAATGAAACGTGCGCCTTGTAAGTCTTCTAAGTAATCAACGGTTGCACCAATTAAGTATTGATAACTCATGGGGTCAACGACTAATTGCACGCCGCTGTTCTCAACACTTGAATCGCCTTCTTTGTAGGCTTCATCAAAAGTAAAGCCATACGAGAAACCAGAGCAACCACCGCCTGTGATATAAACACGCAAATGCAAGTTGTCGTTTTTTTCTTCTTCAACGAGCGTTGATACTTTTTTAGCGGCATTGTTGCTAAAAATAATGTCTGCTTTTTCTAAAACTTGTTCTGTTTCCATGTTGCTCCCTTCCATTATGGCAATAAGCCAATTTGCTCTAATCCTAAGCCTTCATCAAACCCAAACATGAGATTCATGTTTTGTATGGCTTGCCCTGAGGCACCCTTACCTACGTTATCAATAACCGTCATAACAATAAGCTTGTTGTTTGATTTTTGCACACCAATATGGCAATTATTCGTGCCTTTAACTGATTTGGTTTGTGGATAAAT
Source organism: Candidatus Ruthia sp. Plio_17_S18 (assembly GCA_021730105.1). Classification (GTDB taxonomy): domain Bacteria; phylum Pseudomonadota; class Gammaproteobacteria; order PS1; family Pseudothioglobaceae; genus Ruthia. The sequence continues at coordinate 1,207,227 of CP072538.1, read as the reverse complement.
ACCAGCTGGCAACACATGAACAAATCTGCTGTCTTGGTAATGGCTTTCAAACAATTCTTGTACATCGATGCCCTTTATTAAATCAACGTAAACACTGGCAAGCATGCCCCGAGTCATGGGTATCAAGTGTGGGGTAAAGATAAAATCCACATTTGTATTTGCAATGTCTGTTAGCACTTGTTGTGTTTCAGGCTTGTGACGGTGTTGATTAACATTATAAGGCTTTAAGGACTCGTTTACTTCGCAAAAAAGTGTGGCAATATTAGCGCCCCTGCCTGCACCACTAGTGCCTGATTTGCAATCAGCAATAATGCTTTTTGTATCAATAGAATTTGTTTCAAGCAAAGGCTTAAGTGCTAACGTGATTGCAGTTGGGTAACACCCAGGGTTCGCAACCAAGGTGGCGTTTTTGATTTGTGAGCTGTAAACTTCAGGTAAGCCATAAACGGCATTTTCTAATAAAGCGCTTTGTGTGTGTGTCATGCCATACCATTTGCTCCACTCAGTGCTATCTTTAATACGAAAATCAGCACCTAAATCAATTATTTTAATGTCTTTGTCTAGGAGTGGGCTAACGTTGTTCATAGCTACGCCGTGCGGTGTGGCAAAGAAAATGATATCGCACTCAAATAATGTTTTATCATCTGGCGCAATAAAGTCAAGATCAACAAATCCTGTCAAACTGGGAAATTCTTCAACAACGGCTTTGCCAGTATTTGCCCTTGAACATAGGGCAAGAATTTTTGCACTTGGATGATTGTGTAAAAGACGTATAAGTTCTAGCCCTGTATACCCTGTAGCACCAACAATACCTACCTTAATCATACTAGTGAGCCCCCAGCATTTTTTCGAGATAGTGGATATTCATGCCACCTTTTTGGAAGTCCTTGTCATCCATAATTCTTCTTTGTAAGGCAATATTGGTTTTAATGCCATCAATAACCATTTCATCCAGTGCATTTTGCATTTTGATAATAGCGCCTAGTCGAGTATCAGCAAAAGTAATCAATTTGCCAATCATAGAATCATAATGGGGTGGCACGGTATAGCCGTTATATATATGTGAATCAACACGTACGCCTAAACCACCAGCAACATGATATTGAGTGATTTTACCTGGTGAAGGCATAAAATTATTAGGGTCTTCAGCATTAATGCGGCATTCAATCGCATGACCTTTGATTTTCACATCATCCTGTGTGAATGAAAGTGTTTGACCATCAGCAATGCATATTTGTTCGCACACAATATCAATACCAGTAATCATCTCTGTGACAGTATGCTCAACTTGAACACGAGTGTTCATTTCAATGAAATAGAATTCATCATTTTCAAATAAAAATTCAAACGTGCCGGCGCCGCGATAGTTAATGGCCTTGCAAGCGTCTGTACAAGCATTGCCGATTTTTTGTCGCAATTCTGGTATGATGCCAGGTGCTGGCGCTTCTTCTACCACTTTTTGATGGCGTCTTTGCATCGAGCAATCACGCTCGCCTAAATGCGCAGCATTGCCATGTTCGTCAGCTAATATTTGAATTTCAACATGCCTAGGCGTGGTTAAAAATTTCTCCATATACACTTCGCCGTTGCCAAAAAAGTTAAACGCTTCTGTTTTAGTTAGTTCAATCGAATCAAGTAGGTCGGCTTCTTTTTCAACCACGCGCATGCCACGACCACCGCCACCTCCAGAGGCTTTGATGATAATTGGAAAGCCAATATCACAAGCAAGTTTGGTGTTTTGGGCAGCATCTTCAGTTAAACCACCATCTGATCCAGGTACACAAGGTACGCCAGATTTTTGCATGGCTCTAATAGCGGCAACTTTATCGCCCATGATGCGAATATTATCTGCATGTGGGCCAATAAAAATAAAACCACTTTCTTCAACACGTTGTGCAAAATCTGCACTTTCAGATAAAAAACCATAACCAGGGTGGATGGCATCAGCGTGAGTAACTTCTGCAGCAGAAATTAGTGCAGGGATATTTAAATAACTGTCTTTTGATGGGTGTGGGCCAATGCACACAGCCTCATCAGACAAACGCACATGCTTAAGGTCTTTGTCCGCTGTTGAATATACAGCAACGGTTTTGATACCTAACTCCTTACAAGCCCTTAAAATTCTAAGCGCAATTTCACCACGGTTAGCAATGAGAACTTTGCGGATTTTATTCATTGACGTCATTGAATGACTACTAGTGTTTGGCCAAATTCAACTGCATCGCCATCTGTACATAAGATTTCAGTGACTGTTCCAGATTGTCCCGCCTCAATTTGGTTCATGATTTTCATGGCTTCAACGATACAAATCGTATCACCTTGGTTGACGTGTTGACCAATTTTAACAAAGGCATCAGATGTGGGCGATGCTGCGCCATAAAAAGTACCAACCATAGGCGAAGTGATAGGATGGCCATCCATTGTTGGTGTACTATCTGCAGATGGCGCTGTCATTGTAGGGACTTCTATTGGTGCTACTACAGGGGTTGCTATTGACACTGGTGCTGCTATTGGGGCGTTGCCATAGCGCGAAATACGCACGGATTCTTTACCCTCAACAATTTCAATTTCACTCATGCCAGATTGTTCTAGCAACTCCATTAATTTTTTTACTTTACGAATATCCATTTATGACCTCTTTAATTGTTGAATATGTTGAATTGCGGCTTGTAGTGCAAATTCATATCCTTGAGCGCCAAAGCCTGAAATGACGCCTTGTGCAATATCTGAAAAATAAGATTGTTTGCGGAAATCTTCACGCTTATACACATTAGACAAATGAACTTCAGTGAACTCAATACTTACAGCGAGCAGAGCATCACGCAAAGCGACTGACGTGTGTGTGAAAGCTGCAGGGTTGATAACGATATATTGAACGTCGTTATTTGTAGCGTTGTGAATATGTGCAATCAATCCTACTTCTGAATTGTCTTGATGGTGTTCAAGTGTAAGTCCAGCGTCACTTGCTATTTTTGTAAGATGACTGGTAATGTCATCCAGTGTTTGTGCGCCATAATAGTCAGGCTCGCGAGTACCAAGCAGATTAAGGTTAGGACCATTTAATAATAGAACATCCATTTTGTTCACAAGCAATATTTAAGATAGAACGATTTTACCACCAATATCGTGTACGATAGTTAGTTTTATAGGCATTTTAGCTTATTTTATTTGGTTTTATTGAGATGTCTGAGAAAGTCTTGCGCGTTAATCTCGCCAATAATTCTTTGTGAGCGATTTTCGATACCATTGTTGAAAAACAAAATAGCAGGCGGGCCAACAAGACCAAATCGTTTCATTAATGCTTTATCGTTGGCGTTGTTTTCAGTCACGTCGGCTTGAAGTGCAACGACATTAGCCATAGCCATTTCGTTAACCACATTAGCATTAGAAAACACAAAACTCTCAAGTTCCTTACAAGAAATACACCAATCAGCATAAAAATCTAGCATAACAATTTGGTTGCTACTCTTCGCTTTTGCTAGGATTTGGTCTAGCTCATCCGCTGATTTGATGCGTTCAAATTTTATACGGACTGATTCAGTTGCTACACTTGATGCGTCCCAACCTGATAGCGGCTGGAACATATCGCCACCACCGCGTGCTATCAATACCCAAAGCAAGATGCCGTAGCCCAGGATGATTAAACCTAACGCTTTAAAAATACGTTGCCAAGGGCTTGAAGCGCTTGTTTGTGTGTTCAATGTACCCATCGCAATTGGTGATATAGTAATGAGCATCGCCCATAATACAAGTGATGCCAGGGGTGAGATAATTCTATCAAGTAGATAAATTGCTACGGCTAGCATTAAAATACCAAATACGTATTTAATATTATCCATCCAGCCACCTGCTTTAGGCAGTTTGCTTATGCCTGCACCAATTGCAACAAGCGGTGCACCCATACCTAAACTCATTACAAACAGTGATAGTCCACCTAATAGTACATCGCCAGTTTGTCCAATATAAATCAGCGCTCCTGCTAGCGGTGGCGCAACGCAAGGCCCAACAATGAGTGCTGATAAAAATCCCATAATAGCCACACCAATTAAGTGCCCACCTTCTTGGTCATTGCTTACTTTTGTAATTTTTCCTTGTAAACTAGCAGGCAGTTGGATTTCATAATAACCAAACATAGAAAATGCCAAGGCGACAAAAATCAAACTGAAAATAGCCAGTATCCAAGGGTTTTGGAACAACACCTGTAAATTTTCACCAAAATAGCCTGCTAATACACCAGCAATTGAATAGGCTATGCTCATGGAGAGTACAAACACAATGGACATAATCAGCGCTTTTTTAGTGCTAACTTCGCCTTTTTGACCCACAATAATGCCTGACAGAATTGGAATCATTGGAAACACGCAAGGGGTTAATGATAGTAATAAGCCAAAGCCAAAGAAACTTGCCAATACTAACAATATACTGTATTGTTGGAGCAATGCAGTAATTTGGTCAGCCTCGTTTAACTCAACCTGTGTATTGGGTGCTGAGGTTTTTTCAGATGTGGTGTTGACGTTAAAACTACCTGTTTGAGAAGGCAGTATAATATCTTTAGTTTTTTCTTGTGGCGGATAGCAAACACCACCCTGCCAACAGCCTTGATATTTAACGATAAAAGTAATTGGTTGATTGCTGACATCAGTAAGTGGAATCTTAACTTCTAATACGCCTGTGTGAACTTCAATTTTGCCAAAAAATTCATCGACTTTAATTTTACCTTTTGGAAAGACAATATCGTCAAATTTTGCCCCTTTGATATCAAATAAAAACTTATCACGATATAAATAATATTCTTGATGAATGATCCATCTTGCTAGTAGCGTATCAGCATCAATTGCCACTACTGAAAATTTAAATGCATCGTCTGCAGGTAGAGGTTCATCAGGGGTTGGCATGATTTTTTCAACAATTGATTGCGCCTTATTAGTGGCCCGTGAAAATAGATTAAATGCATTATCAGCCAAGGAGGTTGAGCGCATTGAATCAATGTTAAGCGCAACTGATTTAGTAATAGGTGGGTAGCAAACGCTCAAATCAGCACAACCTTGATAACTAACGGTTAATAAAATAGATTTGGCATCGCCTTTAAGCACAGGAACCACCACCACGGCATTATCACGATAAACCCCAATTTTGCCAAAAAATTCATCATTTCTAATCTTTGCTATTGGGAACTTAGCACTGCCTAGCTGGGCTGAAAAATCAGCAGAAACCCTAATCTTTTCTTTATAAAGATAGTAACCTTGAGCAATATCCCAATTAAGCAATATTTCGTTATTAACCACGCTAGCCTTAAAGGCAAATGCCTTATCTACTGGCAACAAATCATCTTCTGCTTGTGCTAACGAGAATGCGGATAATAATAAAAATAAGGGTAGTAATAAACGTTTCATGCCTCTTTCCTCAATGTATCAGTTGCGCATTACTATGTTATACGCTTAGTTGTAGTAAGTAAATATTATTTATAAATGTCGATGTCAATGCCCTGTTTAAGCAACTCTCTTTGTCTATACGCAAGAGGTCGATGTGGATTCTGAACAACAGGAGTTACAAGACTTAGAAGGCGTACTTCCTAACTCTGATGACATTAAAGTATTTTCATTAGAGCGAGTTTTAAAAATAGAAGATTTAAATCTAACAAAAGATAAGCAAGTGGTTTGTTGGGGTATTGTTGGTGGTTTTATAGGACTGATGTTAGGTATGATTATATCCCGTCCATTTAAGCGCAAGAAAATAAAGTAAGCGCAAAAATACTTCTTTATGTTTATTGTTGCTATTAGCAACAAACACCACTCTTGCCGCCAAAAAATAGCTAAGGCCATTGAAACAATTGGCTATTTTTCGCAAATTGCTAAAAGCTTTAAACGTCAAAATAATGACGAAAGTGCAATTAGTATTATTCAAATTTATGAATACGCACAAACTACCATTAAGCATGATTTTTATCTTGAAAAAAGACCCTTGTGGAGTTCCGTGGACATTCGGCACTAAAGACTGGCAATATTAAAAGTGACCATTATGCTGACTCTGACTTTGGAGGGGGTAAGAAGTAGTGAAAAGTTACTAAAATCTAATGAAGAAATGACAAGCCTAGTAAGCGTGATCGCATAAGGTATGGACAATATAATTGCCAAGGGTTACTTATTGAAACTAATCAGTTGAGTTCAGATTGCCACCGAATATCTTTTGACAACGGCATCAAAGTTGAACAAGAAGTGAGTGTCAATGTTTATTATTCTGGCGATAAGTATCTATTAGACTTCAGTGAAAATAGCACAACTAAGAATTTAAATATCGCTAGTATTCAAAATGCCGAATTGATACTGGACATGGACAAAGTATCAGGATTTAACTCTCTTAAAACTGATTCACTTGGTGGTGTTAGTGGCTCTAATTTAAAAAATATTGTTGCAAATAAAATCAATTATAGTGATATTGTTATATTTAATATATTGCCAGAAATTGCTGTTGTGCACAGCAAAATTGGTAGCTTCAATAACATTGAAATTGATGGTGTTAAGCGTAACAAGGGTGCGATAGTTATCTCTACTAGTGATAAGCAAAATTACACAACTTTAACGACCTTAAAAGATTTATATACTAGAAATATTAAAGTTGGCAAACCGAATAATATTCTAGTTAAGAACAACAATTCTATATCAGTAAAAGGTGATGCTGGTGTTGCTGGTAACATTTACAGTAGTGACGTGTTCAGTATTGGAGATATAAATCTTTCAAACGTTGTCGTAGGAGAGGTTTCTTATAAAGATAATATAAAAATTCAGGACTTAACGATTGGCGTGGTCAGTACTGACATTGAAATGTCCTCCCCTGATGCTACTAATTTAGTTTTTAAGGCAGAAGGTACTAACTTTCAAATTGGCATGAATAATACTGCTACTTATTCATTTGGCAATAACAACACTTTAATTTTAGATAAAGTTAATTCTAGCGCAGGTATTGGAAAAAATCCTAGTAGTAATTACACCTTGGATGTTAATGGAACCACGACAGCTAAGTCAATTGAAGCCGAGAAAGAAATCCAAATCAAGGCTTCAGCACAATGAGGGCGTTTTTCTTTATACACTGATGCAAATAATATGAATTGGTATAGTACTAATGATTTAAGTTCGTTACCTGATCCCGCCGATGTTGGTAATGGCTCTTTGGCTTTTAATTCTAGTGAATGTGAGGTGTACATTAAGGACAATGTTGGATGACAAATTGGTACATTTAGGTGGTGATACAAAAACTTTTACAATGTCTATTGGAACAAGTGATTCAAATTCTTTTGAGTTCATTGCTAATAAAACAATTGCAATGGTTTTGGATAAAGACGGCAATGTCACTTTTAATGGTACTGTTACTTTTGACATAGTTAATGTTAATAGTTTGTCAGTCAATACTATTAAAACAGATTCCACGGCTTTAGAATTAAATGGTAAGTTTTACTCTTCTTGTAAATTTCATATCAATATTGCCTTTCTAAATTTATTAGAAAGGCATGTTAGGTAAAAAATAACAAACACAGGCGTCATGTATACGGTGTCGTTACAGAGAAGTATGGCAACGCAATAAAAAGTAAAATAGCGCATATTATAGTTGGGCACTTTATTTAAGCGTGGAATAAAACGTCAGGATAAACGGTATCTAGCAACACTTGTGACAAATTTAACTATTCCCTAAAATAGAGTTTTATATCGTTCAACTAATCTACGTTACAAACTTGATGTGAGCAATAATCCATCTTATTGCTCACCTTGTTATTGGGCGTGCTTGAGTTATAGAAACTTGTCGCCTATTGGACCACCACCACCATTGCTGGGCGGACCAAGCGCCCATTTAAAGTAAAGCCAAATTGTACGACTTCTAAAACAGAATTTGAGTCTTTGTCTGGCATGGGTATCATGGTAACGGCTTCGTGTAACTCTGGGTTAAAGGTTTCGTCTTCTGGGTTAATCATTTCTACGCCAAATTTTTCTAGGGTTGAGAGAAACACTTTATCGGTCATTTCTAGCCCTTCAACAATATGCTTAACGGTGGCCTTTTCTTCTTGTGCGGTTTTAATGCCCATGCTTAACGAGTCTTTGACCTCAAGTAATGCTTTGACAAAGCCACCCAGTGCAAACTTGTGTGCATTTTCAACGTCTTTAGAGTTGCGGCGTTTGAGGTTCTCCATTTCTGCTTGAGACCTTAAAAGTTTGTCCCAGTTATCTTTAGCAGACTGTTGCGCTTGAATCAACTGTTCTTGCAAGTCATCTTCTTTAGGCATATGTGAGGCGGCTTTAATGGCGGCCTCAATATCCTCTTTTTCTGTTGGTTTTATTTTCTGGTTTTTATTTTCTGGTTTCTTTTTTGTCATTTTGTGGCTCAATTCATGTATATTTGTTAAAATTGTTGATTATGGGTAAGATTAAAATTATCCATAAGATGCTTAATTATATGATGACTATTGTAAAGGATTCAATCTTAATGATTAACAAATATGTTTAACACAATTGGCATTATTACCAAACCTAACGATTCTGTGAGCGAAGGCACAGCTATTGAGTTGAGTGAATTTTTATCAACCCAAGGTGTGGGTGTGGTTTTTGATGATAAAAGTATTGCTCAACAAGCAGATTTGATTATTGTTTTGGGTGGTGATGGTTCGCTACTTAATACAGCGCGTAGTTTTGTTGATAACAATATCCCAATTTTGGGCATTAATCTTGGGCGGCTGGGATTTTTGGCAGATGTTCCATTAACAAACATGTTTGATATCGTTTCTGAGATTTTAAATGGTGAATACACCAAAGAGGAACGCTGTCTGCTGTCTTGCCAAATAGAGAAGAACAACGAAACACTAGACAAATTTTTGGCATTGAATGATGTGGTTATTCATCGAAAAGAGCATTTAAAAATGGTTGAATTTGATGTTTATATCGATGATAAATTTGTCAATAATCAACGCGCTGATGGTTTGATTATTACCACACCAACAGGATCAACTGCTTATGCGTTATCAAGTGGCGGGCCTATTATGCATCCAGGTGTGAATACTATTGGCTTGGTATCAATTTGTCCGCATACCATGAGTCATCGTCCTTTGTTAGTGCCAGGTGATAGTGAAGTAGTGATTCAAGTGAAAGATTCAGATAATGGCGCGATTGTTAGTTTTGATGGGCAAACTTCAGTTGCTATTAAAGCCGGCCAAGATATTCGTGTGCGACAGCACAGTAGTTTTATTCATTTATTACACCCAAAGGATTATGACTACTTTGAGATTATTCGCTCTAAATTACACTGGGGTCGTAAACTCTAATCGATGCTGTCTCAATTAAGTGTTAAAAATTTGGCAGTTGTTGAAACGTTAGACTTGCTTTTAAGCAAGGTATGAGTGTTGTTACGGGTGAAACAGGCGCAGGAAAGTCCATTCTTTTGCAAGCCCTTAACTTGGCATTGGATGGTCGTGGTGACGCTACCTTGGTGCGTCTTGGTGCAGATAAAGCTGAAATTAGTGCAAGTTTTGATGTGGCTCACTATCTAAAAATTCAAAACTACCTTACTCATTTAGCACAAGTTGCTGCTTTTGGTCATCAACATTTACGTGTGCAAAAATCACAATAATACAGTTATCTAGCAATGAACGTGTGGATGAAATTGCACGTATTTTAGGAAGTGCAACCATCACTGAGAAAGCTCTAAATGCCGCTGAAGAAATGATTGGGATGAGTGCTTAATGTTTGATTTAACTGACGTGCTTACCTAAAAACTACGACTAGTATCAGTACATTCCTCCCAATCAATATCATATGATCTGCCAATTTCTTTTTTAAATGCAAGGACTTGGTAGAAGGTATTATCAATATAGTTTAATGTTGCTTATTTTGACCAAAGCTCCATTTCCATAACTAGTTGCTCTTTTGATTTAATTGGCGTGTCTTTTTCAATAGGCTGACTATGTGCCATGTCATTTCTAATTTTTTTTAATGTTTGCAAAGTTTGGTAAGGCTCTTGATTTGTATCAATCTTAAAATCTAATTCTTGAGCTAATTTTTTCATCTTCTCATCATATGACTTGTGTTCATAACAACCTTTCCAACACCTTATTTATTCATTACCAATATAATTGATAATTGCTTCCATGGAAAATACTAAAAATATAAGACAGCTATAACAATTCAATGTTCTACCATCTTCGCTCTTTTGTGCAGTATCATGGTGATGAAGAGCAATCCCTAACAAGGTATTGTGAGGATAAATTTTTATCATATTTTAGTAACTATATCTTATGGACCGTGATTGTATTTGTCGTCTTGTTTCTTCGGCTGGTATACTAGCTTCCATTGCTTGCTGTTTTGCCATTTGTGCTGCTAGAATTGCCTGTTCTAGTTGGTTGGTATTCTCTTTCTCTTTTAACGCTAATCTTATTATCTAATGCTGTTCTTTCTTTACGAATGTTGTTAAATTTGTTAGTTCTTTTTGCATCAAATTGTAGGTAAGTTATTTTTTTCATATCAAGTTGCTCAGCTAGTAATGCAACATACGCATGATATTCTATATCATCATCAAACTTCCAAAAACCCCTATTTTTAAGGTTTTCTGCTATTTGTTTGTCATAGTTTTTCAATTTTATGGCAGTTTTAACCCAAGTTATTTCCCCATTACGGGCTTCACCTTCTACTTGAAATTTATAAGCATCAAACTGCTCGCTCAAAAATTGAGATTTTATTATTTCTTGTTCTTCTATTGTTACACAGCCAAACAACGATAAAATTATTAAACTCACTATGACCACTTTCATTATATTCTCCAATCCTTATTAAGAAAAAATAGAAAGACCAGAGGGCGACATCTAACTATTGTTATAAATTACCTAATAAGGGTATGTTATAAATTTTTAAGGTGTACACAAAACAACAAAATATGTAGCTTTTCTCAAAGCAACTTTATAAGGCAATTTAAGGAGCAAAATCTAGAAAGGAAAACCAATAAAGAGTTAAGAAAGATGTTTGACGTTTCAGCAATGACTTTTAACAAATGGATTAACGGTAAAATGATGCCAGAGAGATGGCACACATTTCGCATATTGCTAAAATTCTTGGAGTGTCTCAGTGGAATGCCTGATTGCTGGAAGCATTGACAAAAATCAATTTAATGATGATGATAAAAATTTTATCAATAAATACAAAAGCTTATCTATATAAGAAACAACAATTTGTAGAAGATATTGTTGATGTTTTTAGTCAAGTTTCATCTACAAATTAATCCTAAAACAAGAACTTGTCGTAATTTTTCCGGTATAGGCAAAGGTCAAACTTATGATTTTGTGCCCATATGTGCAATTTTAATCGCACCTAACAGTCCAGCTTAGCTGGCTGCCCTATGAAATCCGTGTTATTATCTTAATATAACTAGCATAAGGGCGTATTCCCTAATATACGTTATTAAAAACAAAATTAAAAAAACCTATTTTTTCTTTAAACGCTCAATACCTAACATTTTAAAAATATACTTTTGATAGGCAGGCTCTGAGTTGCCTGTTTTCATATTGCGAATGAAGAATTTTTCAAAGGCGATTTTAGCAAGGTGCATCATTTTGCCTTTTTTAGCCCAAGTAACGTTTCTAGGTGGAATTTGTGGCATGGCGACAAAGGCTGCACCTGTATCACCCATGTCAGCAATACAAACTGCATTCCAAGTTGGAATGTTAGAAGGTGCTTTGTCGGCAATCATTTCTTCAATATTATGTACAACAGAGGTGGTCATGGATTCAATCATGTAGCCTGTTTTTGGTGTACCACACATAACAGGTGTTGCCTCAACAGGCGGAATAGCGATATTAACACCGACTGAAAAAATATTATCTTTAATAGGGGATTGTTGATAATCATTCACCATGACAAAGCCACGTGGATTGACAAAGCCTGCATCTACATCGGCTAGTTTTGCAACTACATCAACACCTTTAAAGGCGGGTAACAGCATGGTATGCTGTGTGGCCACTTCAATGGTTTTGATGGCTTCTCCTTCATCATTAACTTGATCTACTGTGACAGTATCAGCAGTGATATTAGTCACTTTGGCGTTGATAATCCACTTGATATGACGTTGCCTAAATTCTGATTCTAGCAGTCCTTTTGAATCGCCCACACCGCCCAAACCTAGATGGCCAATGTATGGCTCTGCGGTCACAAAGGTGATGGGGCATTTATCACGAATGCCTCGCTTTTTAAGATCAGTATCCATGATGCATGCAAATTCATAAGCTGGACCAAAACAGGAAGCGCCTTGCACGGCGCCCACAACAATTGGACCACCACCATTTGCACAAAACTCTGACCACTTTTGGCGCGCTGATTCAGCGTGGGAAGTGGTGCAAATTGAAACACTATGACCATCAGGACCAAATCCTTCGATTTCATCAAAGGCTAATTTAGGACCTGTGGCTAGCACTAAATAGTCATAGTCTACAACTTGATCGCCAATCATAACTTGATTATCATTAGGTTTGATTTCACTAGCCTCACCAACAATCAGCTCAATATCTTTGCGTTTCAAATGAGGCTCAAGTAAAAAACTAATGTCTTCTTCGCTACGCCAACCAACCGCTAGCCAAGGGTTTGAAGGAATAAAGTTAAAGTTTGGATTATTGGAAATAACCGTCACTTTGTGATCCTTTCCCAATGTTTTTTTAATATCGTAGGCAAAAGGCAGTCCGCCTGTGCTTGCACCAATAACAACAATATGAGCCATATTTATCCCCTCAAAATGAGTCAATTATCCAGATAATGCGCACACTTGTCAAATATATCACAATCTGCTTATATTGTTAATTATAAGAAGGTGTGATTTAATTAATTAAAGTCACAAAAAAAACTATTTTTTTATAAGCCAGACTAGTATAATCTCAACTTTGTGAGTTTGATGGCGATAGATATTTTAGCAACGGATAATGGATGGCCCAAGGCACAATTCAGCATATTGTTAATAGTGAGTGTTTATTTTGCTATCAATGATGCGGTTTTAGCAGCAATTTATGGCAGTATGATTAGCTTGTTAAATACAGGTTTAATTAATAGGCACACAAATAAACAAAGAAGACAATTAGATATGAGTGCAGGAGCTAGCTTTGGCATGATGGCAGTGAGTGTTATTATACGTATGGCTCTGTTGGCGGCATTGACTTTATTCGGCTTATTGATTTTAAAGTTATCACCAGAAGCGCTAATTATTGTCTTGGTTTTGGGGCAGGTTGGTTTTTTAATAGACAAGGTTATAAATAAGTAATGTCAGCGACAAATGAAGTCATAACTTCTGGTAGCTATATTAAGCACCATTTACAAAACTTGACATATGGTCAATTTCCAGACGGGCATTGGGGACTTGCGCACACTGCAAGCGAAGCAAAAGAAATGGGCTTTTGGGCTTTCCATCTTGACACATTAAGTGTTTCTTTTGTATTAGGCGCTTTGTTTTTAATCTTTTTTTACCGAGTGGGTAAAAAAATGACCTCTGACACTCCTTCAGGCGCGCAAAATTTTATTGAAAGTGTGATTGATTTTATTAACGAGAATGTTCGTGGCTCGTTTAATGGTCAAAACCCTATGGTTGCACCATTAGCACTGACTACTTTTATCTGGATTGTGCTCATGAACACCATGGATTTGGTGCCAATCGACTGGTTGCCATATGTGGCACAGCAAATCGGTGTTTGGTTTGGTGCTGATCCACATCACGTTTTCTTCAAGGTGGTGCCAACCACTGACCCGAATGCGACTATTGGCATGTCAATCGGTATTTTTATTCTTATAATTTATTACAGCATCAAGGAAAAAGGCGCGGGCGGTTTTGCAGCAGAATTGACCTTTCATCCATTTGGTAAAATGATGCTGCCGTTTAATTTATTTCTAGAAGGGGTGAATTTAATTGCTAAGCCTGTCTCATTGGCATTGCGTTTATTTGGTAATATGTATGCAGGAGAGATGATTTTTATTCTCATTGCCTTATTGCCATTCTGTGTTCAGTGGAGTTTGTCTTTACCATGGGCAATTTTCCATATTTTGATTGTATTGTTACAGGCCTTTATCTTTATGACTTTGGTCATTGTGTATATGGATATGGCTTATCAAAAAAAGCATTAATTTTTTTATAAATAGGAGTAAAAAATGGAACAAAGTATTTTATTTTTAGCAGGTTCAGTTTTAATGGGCTTGGGTGCGTTAGGTGCAGCAGTTGGTATTGGTATTTTAGGTGCAAGGTTTTTAGAAGGAGCAGCGCGCCAGCCAGAGTTAATTCCAATGCTTAGAACACAAATGTTTATTGTGATGGGTTTGGTAGATGCGGTACCAATGATTGCTGTTGGTATTTCAATGTATATTTTATTTGCGGTTGCAGGATAAAATAAAAAACGATTTAAAATGCAAGGGTTGAACTATGAATATTAATTTGACAATGTTTGGGCAACTAATTATGTTTGCTATGTTTACATGGTTTTGCATGAAATTTGTTTGGCCGCCTATTGTGATGGCCATGGAAGAGCGTAAAAAACGTATCGAAAGCGGCTTATTAGCAGCGGAGCGTGGTCGTTCTGAGCAAAAAGAGGCGCAAGCCAAAGCTCAAGAGATGATTAATCAATCTAAATACCATGCGGCTGAGATTATTGCAAATGCCACTCGTCAAGCGTCAAATATGGTTGAGGATGCGAAAGATATTGCTTTAAAAGAGGCGGGTAAAGTAAAAGCGCAAGCGCAAGTACAACTTGAACAAGACACAATTCAAACTCGTAATGAGTTAAAAAATCAAGTGTCTGACTTGGTTATGCAAGGCGTTAATGCGGTGCTTGCCAAGGAAGTTGATGTGAAAACACACCAACAAATGTTGGGTAAATTGTCACAATCGCTGTCGTAGTTAGTTATGGAATTAGCCGTCATCGCCAAGCCTTATGCCAATGCAATTTTTGAATTGGCACGGCAAGACAAATCGTATTTGCAATGGAGCATGGTTTTAAATGCAGGTGCACAGTTGCTTATTGATGAACAGATGCGTAGATTTGTTGACTCTCCTAGTGTTTTAAAACAAGATAAATTAAGCACTATTAAGGTATTACTCAAATCAATACTGGCAAGGGAGTTAAGTGAGCATGAAGCCGCATTTATTGGCGTGCTATTAGACAATAATCGCACCAACGTATTGCCAAGCATTGCCACCTTGTTTGAAAGTTTTATGAACACAACAAATGATGCCAAGATGTTTACTATCATTAGTGCTTATCAGTTAAGCGAGTTTGAAAAAAAGCAAATTGTGAGTGATTTGGAAAATCAATACAACAAAGTAGTAAGCATTGAAACCACTATAGATAAAGACTTAGTAGGGGGTGTTATTGTTAAAGATGGCGATAAAGTTATCAATATGTCAATCAAAGCTAGAGTAAATGAGTTAAGGTTGCGTTTATCAATAACACACTAAATTATTAAAATTTAAAGAGGAGGGACTATGCAATTAAACGCTCATGAAATTAGTGGTTTAATTAAAAAGCAAATAGAAGGATTTGACTTTGCCGCTGAGGCGCGTACAGAAGGTAGTGTGGTTAGTGTGAGTGATGGTATTGTCCGTATTCATGGTTTGACTGATGTGCAATTTGGTGAGATGCTTGAATTTCCAAATAATACTTTTGGCATGGCGCTTAATTTAGAGAAAGACAGTGTTGGTGCGGTTGTTCTGGGTGATTATTTGCATATTTCAGAAAGCGATGTCGTTAAATGTACCAATCGTCTGGTTGAAGTGCCTGTTGGTGAGGCTATGCTAGGTCGAGTGGTTAATCCATTGGGCAAAGCCATTGATGGCAAAGGCGATATTGATGCTCAAGGTGTACGACCATTAGAAATAATGGCGCCTGGCGTGATTGATCGTAAATCAGTAGACCAACCTATTCAAACAGGTATTAAAGCGATTGATGCAATGGTGCCAGTGGGTCGTGGTCAGCGTGAGTTAATCATTGGCGATCGTCAAACAGGTAAAACAGCCGTCGCAATTGATGCGATTATCAACCAAAAAGACAGTGGCGTTCGTTGTGTATATGTTGCTATCGGTCAAAAAGATTCATCAGTAGCTGCAGTTGTGCGTAAATTAGAAGAACACGGCGCATTGGAAAACACTATTATTGTGACTGCAGGCGCTGCATCAGCCCCAGCACTACAATACATTGCACCTTATGCAGGATGCGCTATGGCTGAGTATTTTCGTGATCGAGGCGAAGATGCTTTGATTGTTTATGACGATTTAACCAAGCAAGCGTGGGCCTATCGTGAGGTTTCTTTATTACTTAAACGCCCACCAGGGCGTGAGGCTTATCCGGGTGATGTGTTTTATTTGCATTCGCGCTTGCTTGAGCGTGCCGCACGTGTCAATGCAGACTATGTAGAAAAGATAACTAATGGTAAAGTTAAGGGCAAAACAGGCTCTTTAACAGCGTTACCAATTATTGAAACGCAAGGTGGCGATGTGTCAGCATTCGTCCCTACCAATGTTATTTCAATCACGGATGGTCAAATTTTCTTAGAAACAGATTTATTTAATGCAGGTATTCGTCCAGCGATTAATGCAGGCTTATCAGTATCACGTGTGGGTGGTGCAGCGCAGACCAATATTATTAAAAAACTAGGTGGTGGTATTCGTCTTGATTTGGCACAATATCGAGAGTTGGCAGCTTTTGCACAATTTGCTTCTGATCTTGATGCAGAGACCAAGGCGCAAATTGATCGTGGTCAGCGCGTGACAGAACTCATGAAACAAAATCAATACTCGCCTTTATCAATTGCTGAAATGGCAACTTCATTGTTTGCTGCCAATTCAGGGTCGTTAGATGATATTGAGGTAAATAAAGTGGTTGATTTTGAAGCTGCGTTAATCGCTTATATGAACGCAAACCAAGTATCATTAATGTATAAAATTAATGAAACAAGCGATTACAATGATGAAATTTCAAACGAACTACAAGCAGCAATTGATGACTTTAAGGCAAACCATACTTGGTAGAATGGGGTAGATAATGGCAGCTGGCAAGGAAATTAGAACACAAATTTCGAGTATTAAAAATACTCAGAAGATTACTTCAGCTATGGAAATGGTCGCTTCTTCTAAGATGAAAAAAGCGCAAGACAGAATGTTAGCATCACGCCCTTATTGCGAAAAAATATCCAATGTTATTGGCCATGTAGCTTACGCACATTCAGAATTTGAACATCCTTATATGAACAGTTCTGAAAAACTTCAGCGCATCGGCATTATTATTATTTCAAGTGATAGAGGTTTGTGTGGTGGTTTGAATACTAACTTATTTAGGCATATTTTAAAACAAGTTGTTGAATATCAAGCTAAGGGTGTTGAATTTGATATCTGCACCATTGGCAAAAAAGCAACCTCATTTTTTAAAAATTCTGGCTTAAACGTTAAATATGTATTGACGGATTTAGGTGATGCGCCTCATTTTAATGATTTGTTAGGCACGATTAAAGTCATGCTTGACGGGTTTGATACAGGCGAAACCCAACAATTATCAGTGGCCTACAACAAATTTGAAAACACCATGGTTCAAGCGCCCACCATCATGCAATTGGTACCAATGGTGGCAGGCGAGTCGGATAATATGAACCACTATTGGGACTATATTTATGAGCCTGATGCACAAGAAGCCCTAAGTGCGTTATTGGTGCGTTATATTGAGGCTTTGGTTTATCAAGGCTTGGTTGAAAACATTGCTTGTGAGCAATCTTCACGTATGATTGCAATGAAAAGTGCGACTGATAATGCAGGTGATATGGTTACAGAGTTAGAGTTGGTTTACAACAAGGCAAGGCAAGCGGCAATTACGCAAGAAATTTCTGAGATTGTTGGTGGGGCTGCAGCAGTTTAGCAAAAAGGAGAAAATAAAATGAAGACACTATTAATGTTTTTTATGGTAATACTTATATCTGGGTGTCCAACCCGCGAAGATCAAATGAGAGAATACCGCAATTATTGTTATGAATATGGCGAGCATGGCACGCCAGAATTTGTACAGTGTATGCAAAAACAAGATTTAAGCGCTAAAAAGGAAAGCTTCAAGGTTTCATCGTGACATGATGCGACAACATAGACAAACTACTTGCGTAACTAAAGACAACAAGACAAACTTGTAGTCAATTTTAAAAATTGAGACAATTCAAAATGAATAAAGGAAAAATTACACAAATTATTGGAGCGGTTATTGATGTCGAATTCTCATCAGACAGTATGCCAAAAATTTATGACGCCCTGAAAGTGTCAGAAACAGGCTTAACCTTAGAAGTTCAGCAACAGTTAGGCGACCACGTGGTGCGTGCAATTGCCATGGGTGGTTCTGAAGGCCTAAAAAGGGGTTTAGAAGTCACCAACACAGGTGATCCTATTAAAGTTCCTGTTGGTGTTAAGACATTAGGACGTATTATGAATGTGCTGGGCGAACCGATTGATAATGCTGGCGACATTAGTCAAGAGGTTGATTGGGCTATCCACCGAAATGCACCTGCTTATCATGAACTGGCACCTGCGGCAGAATTATTAGAAACAGGCATTAAAGTTATTGATTTAATTTGTCCATTTGCCAAAGGTGGTAAAGTTGGTTTGTTTGGTGGTGCGGGAGTTGGCAAAACTGTTAATATGATGGAATTAATTCGTAATATTGCGATTGAGCATTCTGGTTATTCAGTATTTGCCGGTGTTGGCGAACGTACTCGTGAAGGTAATGATTTTTATCACGAAATGAAAGAATCAAATGTACTTGATAAGGTGTCTTTGGTGTATGGGCAAATGAATGAGCCACCGGGCAACAGATTGCGTGTTGCCTTAACAGGACTGACTATGGCAGAATACTTTCGTGATGAAGGTCGTGACGTGTTGTTGTTTATTGACAATATTTATCGCTATACACTTGCAGGTACAGAAGTATCGGCTCTATTAGGTCGTATGCCATCAGCAGTAGGCTATCAGCCAACATTAGCAAGTGAGATGGGCGCATTACAAGAACGTATTACTTCAACTAAAAAAGGCTCCATTACCTCAATTCAAGCAGTATATGTACCTGCAGATGATTTAACTGATCCATCGCCAGCAACTACATTTGCTCATTTAGATGCAACGGTTGTATTGTCACGTCAAGTAGCAGAATTAGGTATTTATCCTGCGGTAGATCCATTGGATTCTACTTCACGTCAACTAGATCCACTAATAGTGGGCGAAGAACACTATAATGTGGCTCGTGGCGTACAAGGTGTTTTACAACGTTACAAAGAACTCAAAGATATTATTGCAATTTTAGGCATGGATGAGTTATCGGAAGAAGACAGGCGTTCAGTGTCTCGTGCTCGTAAAATTCAACGTTTTTTATCTCAGCCATTTTTTGTGGCAGAAGTTTTTACTGGTGCGCCAGGAAAGTATGTCTCACTTAAAGACACAATTACTGGATTTAAAGCCATTCTTGATGGTGAAATGGATGATTTTCCAGAGCAAGCATTCTACATGACAGGCTCAATTGATGAGGTTCGTAAAATCGCCAAGGAGAACGCATAAATGCCAACCATTCATGTTGATGTTGTTAGTGCAACAGAATCGCTTTATTCAGGCGAGGCATTATGTGTGTTTGCGCCTGCATCCACAGGTGAATTAGGTATTTATCCAAAACATACAGCACTTTTGTCAATCTTAAAACCAGGTGAAGTTCGAGTAGAAACTGATAAAGGCATAGAATCTATTTATGTTTCTGGAGGTATCGTAGAAGTCCAGCCAGATGTTGTTACTATTTTTTCTGATACTGCAATTAGAGCAAGCGATTTAGACGAATCTAAGGCATTAGAAGCCAAACAGCGTGCGCAAGAAGCAATGGAAAATGCAACTGAGAGTCAAGATATTTCAGCAACACAGGCGGCACTTGCTGAGTCAATGGCGCAATTGCAAATGATTAACAAAATGCGTGGTAAGAAAATTTTTTGATTTAACCACACGATGACAAGGTAACTTCGGGTGCAAAAGGGTTTTTGTTCATTGCAGAGCCAACTGCTCTATAGGCATTGTGGTTGATGAGTTTGGCAAGTCCAAGCGTAGGTAATAAATCTTACCAGCAGGAACTTTATCTTTAAGAGTCTGGTAGCATTTTTGTTGAAACGGGGTCATGTTAGATATTTTTCCATGGCTTTGTTAAAGGTATGTTGAGCTTTTAATAATAAATCACAAATCTCTCTTACTGCGCCATGGCCGCCTATTTTTTCAGTCACAAAATAAGCATGTTTTTTAACCAGATCATGGGCATTGGCAACGGCAATTGGTAGACCAACTTTTATCATAACGGGCAAATCAATGATGTCATCACCCATATAAGCAACTTGTTCAGTTTGTAGTGATAGTTTTGTGATAAGATTGTTAAAGGCGATAGTCTTGTCATCTTGCCCTTGGTAAAAATGTTCAATACCTAAATTTTTCATCCGGTATGCTACATTTGCAGAGCTTCTGGCGCTGATAACAGCCACTTCAATGCCATTTTGTTTGAGTAGTTTAATACCCAGTCCATCAAGTGAATTAAAGCGCTTAAGCTCTATATCTTCGTCAGAGAAGTATAAGCCACCATCTGTTAATACACCATCTACATCAAAAATAATCAGTTTGATGTTTTTGGCTTGCTGGTTTAATTTATCAAGTAATTGCATGTAGTTTACTCCACTTAAAATAAGGACCAGGATCTGTTTTTCTTATCGGAGAAATGTCGCTATGACCTTTGATGGCACTAATCGGATAATGAGATTTTAATAAGTTTATCACTTTATTTAAGACTTCATATTGTACCGATTCATACGGTGTATTGTCATCTCCTTGTAACTCGATACCGATAGAAAAATCATTACAGTCATGCTTACCTTTATAGCTTGACTCGCCTGCATGCCAAGCACGCTGATTAAAAGGTACGAATTGAATGATTACGCCATTACGTTTAATTAACAGGTGCGTAGATACTCTCAGATCTTTAATGGCCTTGAAATAAGTATGCTGACTGGTATCAAGCTGATTGGTAAAAAAATCCTCAATATAACGGTTGTTGAATTTGCCAGGCGGTAGTGAAATATTATGAATAACAATCAAAGATATGGCTTGAGTGGGTCTTTTATTAAAGTTTGGCGAAGTGATTTGCTTGGCGTTTTCAAGTCGGTGATTATTAATCATTAGAGGCCACTGCATTAATTCGGTGCCATACAGAAAATAGTGTATCTTTCATCCAAAAATTAGTAGAATATCCAGCTATTTGATGAGTTTTTGGGCGGTAAAGGTGTTGTTTTATGTGTTTCATAAGTCGTGATGGATTAATACAGTGGACTCTATTAAATTATAACCCTAATTTAATCGGTTAAAGTAACGACCTCTAAGCACCAGCCTTGGGTTAATCGGATTGTCAATAAATCCAGAGCGCTTGTGCAGGATGTTGTTACATAACATGCCCTGATTAGCAGTCATAGTATGGCTAAAGTGATATTCAGTGGTCGTATTTAAATGCGCATCTAAAATGGCAATGGCTCGTTTAACTTCTTGGGCATCTAAAAATTTTATGTTTTTCTTTCTTTGCGTATAGCGCATATAAAGTTGTGAGCTGGATTCATCAATAAAAAAAATGGCGCCTATGGAAGTTTTACGCCTGACAACACCGTTCACAATGTGCTCTGGTATGCTCATGGCTTGGGTGTGAGTCAGCGCCTTAGCAACATCTGGATTAGACTCCCTTAGTTGTAAATACACCATTTGCTGGTCAATCCATTGATTTTCTCCACCATGGTTTGCAGGTGTAACACAAAATAAAGAAAAGGCACGTATGCGCTGCTCTATTGCATTGTAATAACCATCTGTGTGCCAGCCGATGGCTTTATCAGTGTATGGAATAAATTCTGCCTGGTCTTTTTTAACACTTTGGGTAATATGCGCTAAGCCCTGTTCTTGGACGTATAAATGCGGGTCATAATCTATCAATCCAAGCTGTTTATTAATGGCAATAATGGCTTGCGAGTAGTTGTCTTGTTGCTCAATGTTAAACAAGGCAAAATTGTTTTGCTGGCACAAAAGCCTAACTCTGTCTTTTTCTGAGTGTGTGAGCCCAAAAGGGTTGCTAATTTCAATTAGACAGGGTCCAATCTTAGTATTAGCATTTGCTAGTTTGTTATCTCGCCAACGTTTGTATTCATCCAAATTGCTGAGAATGGACATAATAATTTTTAGCCATTAATGCGTTTATCAATCACCCATTGTTGGGTGATTGATAAGATATTGTTGACCACCCAATAAAGCACTAATCCAGATGGGAACCATAGGAAGAAAATGGTAAATACAAAAGGCAATGCCATCATAATTTTTGCTTGCATTGGGTCAGGTGGTGGTGGGTTTAGTTTTTGTTGAACAAACATTGAAACACCCATGATGATTGGCAATATGTAGTAAGGGTCTTGGGCTGATAAATCAGTTAAATACCAAAAGGGCGCTTGGCGTAATTCAACCATTTCTAATAGCACCCAGTAAAGTGAGATAAATACAGGGATTTGTATCAGGATGGGCAAACAACCAGAGGCAGGGTTGATTTTTTCCTTTTTATATAATTCCATGGTTTTTTGACCCAGTTTTTGTTTGTCATCACCATAGGTTTCTTTAAGTTTTGTTAATCTTGGGGCGAGCTGTCGCATGCCTGCCATTGAGCGGTATGATTTTTCGCTGAGCTTGTAAAACGCCAATTTGATTAACAAAGTAAGGATGATAATAGAATAACCCCAAGAGTGAATTATTGAATAAATCCAGTTAAGCAACTCAGATAATGGCTTGGCAATAATAAACAGTATGCCGTAGTCAACAGTTTTGTCTAATCCCGGCGCAACATTGTTAATTTGTTCTTGCTCTTTAGGTCCGATATAAAGGCTACTGCTTGGTAGCGTGGCTGTTGCACCAGGCGCTATTGCTATTTCTGGGTTTACAACGGTTAGTAAATATTCACTATTGATAATCTTTGATGAATAAGTGTGTGTTTGGTTTGCATCTGGGATTGCAGCCACAAAAAAGTAATGCTCAATCATCGCTACCCAACCTCCTTTGGAGGTGGTTTTTGGCTGGTAGCCAAAGTCTTCAAACTCTATTTTTTCATATACATCTTTGTCATCAAACCTTGCGCCACCTGTGTAGGTTGGCATCATCATGTTGGATTGATCAAGCGCATTGCGAACCAGTTGTGTATAACCAGTTATGTTTAATGTATTGTTAATAGTGTTGGTTACTTGGTAATCAATGCCAACCACGTAGCTGTTTTTGTTAAAGTGATATCGTTTGGTGACTTTGATGCCATTCTCACTTTGCCAAGTAAAGGGCACAACCAAACTATTGCCATCCATGTGATAGTAGCTATTTTTTGAACTAAATATTGAGTGGTGAGTAGGCATTTGTCCTTGCGGCAATAAACCACTTTGTGCTTGGAATATTTCACCAGTTTTATCACTGAGCAGTTGAAACTTTTGCTCAGAATTAATCTCTATTGGATAATCATTAAGCCATGCATTTTGGATAGTGCCGCCCTTGTGGCTAATCTCTAAGGTTAGTAAATCTGTTGTGACCGTTGTAAATGGTACTTGATTTTTTGCAACAGCATTAGGAAGGTCTAATTCAGTATTACGATTTGTAACACTGGGAACGTCTAAATTTTGATTTGCTAAGGAGTCATTTATCGTGCTAGTGCCTTTAATTTTGGTTTGGCTGATTAGATTACCGTTTGCATCCACTGCATGTGTTACCTCCCACTTGTCCCATAAGAGAAAAATACTTAAAAAAATAGCAGCAACGAGAAAGAATTTTTGATTGTTCATAAGGTTATTAATTAAAGAGTGACATTATTTTTTTGGTACGTGGTCAAACCCACCATCATGCCATGGATGGCACTTACCAATGCGTTTTAAACTAAGACCAAGCCCCTTAAAAAAGCCATGCGTTTGGATTGCATCATAGGAATACTGCGAGCAAGTTGGCTGAAAACGACAATTAGAACCCAATAAGGGGCTAATAAATAATTGGTAAAATTTAATGGGAATTAAGAGTAAGTAACGCATTAATGAGTGGTTATTTTTTTGAATAAATGTAGCAAGTCATCGGTCATTATAGAGTTTTGAGCGGGTTTTGAATGCCTTGCCATCACCACAAACTCCCAATGATTTAAGTCATTTTGATGTGTTCTAAAGGTTTCTCGTACCATTCTTTTGGCTCTGTTTCTATCAACAGCTAATTTATGAACTTTTTTTGCAATGGCAAGCCCAAGGCGTGGTGTGGGTGTATCAATCTTTCGTGCGATGATTTTCCAGTATCGCCCTTTGGTCATTTTGCCATGGTTAAAAATAGCTTTATAATCAAAGGGTTTTAAAACTCTTAAGTTGCGTGTTAGTCCAAGGTACACTTAAATTAGCTAAGCTGCTAAACGCTTACGCCCTTTTTTTCTACGTGCATTAATAACAGCACGACCTGATTTGGTGCTCATTCTTGATCTGAAACCGTGTGTACGTTTACGTTTGATGACACTCGGTTGAAAGGTTCTCTTTTGCTTCATAATGAATATCTTTATAGATAAAATCTTACAATTTTACCATAATTTAATTCACCAGCCTTATATTTGTTGTCTTGTTCAGGTTAGTATTGCGTCGTTTTTGTATACTCATATTTAAAAAATGCTACAATGGCTAATTTGTAAATTAAAGTAATGGTTTTTGGTGGATATTGTTTATTGGTTAATGTTGTTAAAGGCGCCTTATCTTGGGGTAAAAACGTTTTAAATCGCCACAGCAAGTATTTGAAGCATCTGATGAGCAGCGCAAGAAACCGGGCTTATTTAGAAAAAACGTTAACATTTTTACAACAAGCTGATAAGGCACTGGTACAGGCAGATATTGATTGGAAAAAAATGAAAACTGCCACATTCTAACCCTAATTGATGAAAGGTACCCTGAACATTGCAAAGAAGTATTTGCAATACCCAGCTCAATTCACAACCCATTATCACAGGGCTGCCATCAACTTATTAAGCAAGGTGCTAAACTAACTGACAATATTGAAGACATATTATCTGAACTATCCCAAGGGGTTAGGCTTGTCAGTTTTACTTAAAAAAGAATCTACTTATGCAAAAAATGTAAACAAAACAGATGCTACGCTATTAAAATGTCTGAGTTATAATCCGGTGACGGTTGATAATCTGGTTAAAAAAACCAACCTTAGCCCACAGATAATTACCCAAGCGCTTTTGTTACTTGAACTTGAAACAAAGTTGCTAAAATCACAGGATCAGGCTACGTACTAACTAAGTGAGATTTTTATGACAAATAATATTCTTGATGTTCTAACCTATATGTTTGGT
Source organism: Candidatus Ruthia sp. Plio_17_S18 (assembly GCA_021730105.1). Classification (GTDB taxonomy): domain Bacteria; phylum Pseudomonadota; class Gammaproteobacteria; order PS1; family Pseudothioglobaceae; genus Ruthia. The sequence continues at coordinate 1,181,819 of CP072538.1, read as the reverse complement.
TATCTTTTTGAAGAGGCAGAGCAAGACGCCACCCATGAAATTGATGATATCGAGTTAAAAGCACATCTGTCAGATATCGGATTTGACACAACGCGCATTGATAAGGCGCTTAGTTGGCTAGAAAACATTGCCACTATTCAAGATGGTAAAACCAAGCCATTCAAGACGACTTATCAAACCAGTATGCGCATTTATACTGAGTCTGAAAAAATAAAACTCAGTGCCAAATCCAGAGGGTTTTTATTATTTATGGAAAATATTGGTCAACTAGATGCTAATCAGCGTGAGATGATTATTGATCAAATCATGTCATTGGGCGATACTAGTATTTCTTTAGAAGACCTTAAATGGGTAGTAATGATGGTATTAGGCAATAGTGTTGGTGGCGAAACATCAGAGCAATGGCTAGAATCCATCATGTTTCTTGATGATAATCGCACCATTCAATAATGGCAAAACATCTTGTTATTGTTGAGTCCCCTGCCAAAGCTAAAACCATTGAAAAGTTTTTAGGTAAAGACTTTATCGTTAAATCTAGTATTGGTCACATCCGTGACATGCCCAAGAAAAACATGGGCATTGACATTGAAAACAATTTTACCCCTACCTATGCAATTACCACGGATAAGAAAAAAGTAGTTGCTGATTTGTGCAAGGCCGTAAAAGTCGCAGAAAAAGTCTATCTCGCAACGGACGATGATCGTGAAGGTGAGGCCATTGCTTGGCATTTACTAGAAGCACTCAATTTACCCAAAGACACCCCGAGAATTGTCTTTCATGAGATTACCAAAAGTGCTATTACTAACGCCATTGTTAAGCCTAGAACGGTTGACTATCAATTGGTAGGTGCTCAACAAGCACGTCGCGTTATTGATAGATTGGTGGGTTTTGAAATATCACCTGTTCTATGGCGCAAGATTTCAGGCGCACGTTCCGCTGGCAGGGTGCAATCCCCAGTGATGCGCCTCGTGGTCGAAAGAGAGCGAGAAATTAGCCAACATATTACCAATTCTACTTACAAAGTCAAAGCAGAGTTGGTTAGTGAAGTTGGCGAATTATTTGAGGTGAAGTTGAGCAAAGAGTTTGAGTCTAAAGAGCAAGCATTGGCCTTTGCTAATGCGCTTTTATCGGCCAATTTAACCGTTGCATCAACTGAAAAAAAACCCTCTAAATGCTCACCAAAACCACCCTTTATCACCTCAACTTTACAACAAGAAGCCTCTCAAAAATTAGGCTTTTCGGTTAAGCAAACCATGACTTTGGCACAAAGTTTGTACCGTGAAGGCTCTATTACTTATATGCGAACTGATTCATTCACGTTGTCAGAAACAGCCATTGAGACAGCCGGTCAAGTCATTGTAAAAGAATTTGGCAGTGACTATCACCACATAAGACGATATAAAACTAAAGATGCAGGCGCACAAGAAGCGCATGAGGCAATTCGCCCAACTGATTTAACCAAGCCCAGTATTTTTGGTATTGAAGATCAGGCTGCTAAATTATATAGCCTTATTTACAAACGCACATTAGCTTGCCAAATGAGCGACGCTCAATTACAAAAAACCCAAATAAAAATCAACATTTCAGGACTTGAGAAAAAATTCCTATCTAATGGCGCAATATTGACATTCCCAGGGTTTTTAAGAGTTTATGACTATCTATCGTCAGAAGATAAATTATTACCCGATTTAAACAAGGGTGACACATTGGGCTTAGTCAGCTTTAAAGTCAGAGAGAGTTTTTCAAGAGCCAAACCTCGCTACACTGAAGCCTCGCTAGTGAAAAAAATTGAAGAAATGGGTATTGGCAGGCCTTCAACATTTGCCACTATGGTATCGACAGTGCAAGACAGAAATTACGTCACAAAAGAGACCAGAGAAGGTGTTGAACGTACGTATCAACTGATTGAAATCAAAGACAATCAAGTCATTCAATCACAACCAATCGAAGTAACAGGTGCTGAAAAAAACAAATTGTTCCCAACCAATGTTGCCTATTTGCTTACTGATTTTTTAGTCAAGTATTTTGACAATATCATTGATTATAAATTCACTGCCAAACTTGAAAGTGAATTTGACACCATCGCCACACAAAATATCCAGTGGCAAAGTGTGGTTAAGAATTTTTACACCCCTTTTCATCAAAAAATTGAAGACGCTGCTGCTATTTCCAGAGAAGAAACTCACGGCATGCGCGAACTCGGCACAGACCCAAAAAGTGGCAAACCCGTTAGCGTGCGTTTTGGTAGATACGGTGCTTTCGCCCAAATCGGCCATAAAGACGACAAAGACAAACCAGCCTTTGCCTCACTCAGAGGTTTATTAGACATTGAAAGCATCACTCTTGACGATGCTTTAGAATTATTTAACATGCCTCGCACCGTTGGCGAAACTGATGATTTTGGCACTATCAAAGCAAACTATGGTCGTTTTGGCCCCTACATCCAATATGGCAAGAAATACGTCTCATTCAAAGAAGACACCCCAGAAGAAGTCAGCTTAGAAAAAGCACTAGAACTCATTAAAGTTAAAGAAAAATTCAACGCCGAACGCATCATAAAAACCTTCGATGACTCCGACATCCAAGTCCTCAATGGCCGTTTTGGACCCTACATTTGGAATGGTAAAAAGAAAGGCAAAGGTCAAAAAAACATCACCATCAAAAAAGTCTTCGGTGATAAAACCCCAGCCGATCTAACCCTTGAAGAATGCAAAAAAGCAGTTGCTGGTAAAATAAAAGCCAAAGCCAAGCCCAGTACTAAAAAAAATATTGTAAAATTTTTTTAGATTATTTTAAATTTACACAAACAATGCAAAATATAATAGGTAGTGCTTCTTTAAATAAGAAGGTCATATCTGACCATGTTTTGTTTCATCAGATCGACTCTTGTCATCCTTTTTTGAGGTGGGCTGGAGGCAAAAGATGGTTAAAAAAACACTTAGATCATTTCTTGCCAAAAAATGGCTTTAATCAATATCATGAGCCTTTTATTGGTGGCGGTTCTATTTTTTTTTCATCTACATCCAGAAAAACCTTTTATTTCAGATTCTAACCAAGATTTAATCAATGCCTACGCCGCCATGGTTAAGGATTGTGTAGATTTAATTGTAGAACATTTAAAAAAATTTAAAAACTCTAAAGACTACTATTACAAAGTAAGAGGAGCTAAGTATAAAAACTCGTATCAACAAGCCGCCCAGTTTATCTATTTAAATCAAATGTCTTTTAATGGTATTTACAGGGTAAATTCAATGGGAGAATACAATGTACCCTACGGATATAGAGAAAAATATCAATTTGATTACGATAACTTAAAAAAAGTGAGTCAAGTTTTGAAAAATGTGGCTATTAATAGTGGAGATTTTCAAGAAACAATGTCCAATATAAAAGAGGGTGATTTAGTATTTATTGATCCTCCTTATACAGTAACTCACAACAATAACGGCTTTATTGAGTATAACAAAAAAATATTTTCACTTGATGATCAAAGAAGATTGTCAGATATGATTGGACAAATAAAAGAGACTAACGCTTTTTATATTATGACTAATGCTAACCATGAAAGTCTGAAGTTAATATTTGGAATTCATAAAGACAAGACTACCATCATGGAAAGAAATAGTTCAATTGGTGGTATTGGAGCAGAACGTGGAAAATATTCGGAAATAATTATGACAAATGGAGTGTGAAAATGAGCTTTTTAGAACTGCATCAATTAAGTTAAGTTACAAAAAAATTAACAAGCGATCCATCACAACTTGGCAAAATATATAGAGCAAAGAAAAACCCATACCAATCCAAAAGCGTTGACCATTCTTTAGGCAAAGGGTGGGGAACTAGATAAAGAGTTAAAAACAAAAAGCAAATAGATATTATTGCTATTGACGATGACACAGTGTTTATTGTTGAATGCAAATCTAGTGAGAAGTCAAAAAAAGCACCCTCTTATAAAGATGAATTTGATTTGCTTAAACTGGTTTAAAAAGTCAATGGAGCAGGTGTTAAATAGAAAAATTAAGATTAAGTATGTTTTTGCCACAAAGAATCTAAGAATGGGTGTGGATAGTTACGATTTAAAAAGGTTAAAAGAAGCAAGATCCTTTTATTACAATGACAATACCTATCTCTACATTCAAAATTTAATTAAAAACTATAAAAATGCTGCTCGGTATCAATTTTTAGTACTGGTGTTTAAAAATGCAAAAATTAATGATAAAAAATAGAGGTACTTGCTATTGAACCAAGTTTATTATTAAAAGTCGGGTATATATTACATAGAGCAAAGGCTAATGAATCAGACTTTTCAACCTATCAGCGATTATTAGTTCCTTCTAGACTAAAAGGAATTACTAACTTTATTGATGAAGGCCGATATTTTCCAAACTCAATCATTGTTAATTTTAGTCAAACAAAGCACAGTAAATTAGGTTTTTATTTTATCAAAAGAACAGAGGGTTCGTCTTCAAAACTGGGGGTGTTGAAGATTCCAAATGCTTATGCAATTTAAAAAAGTTATTTGGTAAAGACTGGGATTGCGGAGTTATGTCATGTTAGGAATAAGTTCCTGGAGTGTGCAGAACAAGAGAAACAGAAAAATTATAAAGATGGACTTGGAAATGAAGAAGTCGACTGGCAGGGAATGTTTAATATCAACGACTATAAGGCAATTATAGAAAAACACTGGTCTAAAAACTTGCCAGACGATAATCGATTTAAATCATCTCAAGATTTGTTTTCTATTGATGCTGGTCTAGGGTTTAATGGCAAATCAGATAAAGTGAAATGGATTTCACAGTTTAACAAATACAGAAACTTATGGGCTCATAAGGCAACCAAAGAAAAAGGACTTAACAAGGAAGAGGTGAACTTTCTTAAAAACATACACGATCATTTTGAACTTAGTTCATGAGCAGACTAATTGTTTATGGTGATATTCATGGTTGCTAGGATGAATTGGCGAAATTACGACAAAAAATAAACCCAGTAAAAAATGATACAGAGGTTTGTGTTGGAGATATTATTACTCGCGGCAAGGACTCTATTAAAACACTTAGGTATTTACAAGCCAACAATATTAATCTGTTCTAGGCAATCATGAAGATAAGGTTATTCGTTATTTACAGCATTGTAAAGCACCAAGAAGAGCCCGATTATATTGGATAATGACGAACAAAGTATTATTTTAAATTTAAACAATTCAGATATGAGTTATTTAAAAAATATGCCGTTATTTATGCAATTCGGAAAAATTACTATTTTGCATGTCGGTCTACAGAATCACCAAAAATTCTTAGATTGCGTTTCTTAGATCAAGATCATAATTTTTTAGCCTTTGGCGAGGAAAGCGATAAATCGATTTTTTTTGCAGATATATGATGGAAATTAAGGTTTTGTGGTTTATGGGCATCAACAATTTAACGAGGTGAAAATCAGCCAATATGCTCTCGATATTGACCACAGGTTGTGTGTATGGTGGAAAATTGACCGCAGCAATCTTTAAAAATACTGATAGTAAAAACCTTTTTATCGTAAGTGTTGATTCTAATGTGAGCGTAAAATGCTAGATTTTTACATCTAAAAGATTATGTTATTATTGAGTGAAGTAATTATTGCCAATCCTCAAGTGGAGAATTTTGAGACGTTGGTTGTGGTTTTGAAACAGGTGTCCAAGGGGTCTGATGAGCGGTTTTTTAGGATGGATGTGAAGCCTGATTATGTGGATGTGCCTGATAATTGGGAGGACCGCTTAGAAGCGGCCTTTTATTAGGAGATAGCTGATGGGAAAATACTTAAATAAAGAGCAGGTTTTTGATGCTGAAGGTGGTGAGGATTTATATGCCAATGAAGAGCAACTTCAGTCCAGGCTGGATTATTTTGAAAAACAAATCCAAGCACAAACTGAGGATACGCCTGCTGAGGAACAAATTAAGAATTTATTAGAGATCGGCAGAATTCAAGTTGAGCGTTATAAGGGGTCAGATGCTTTGGACCAGGTCTTTAGTGCTTTTGATATGGCAATAGATAATGAGCTCTGGGAGTTGGCAGTTGAGGCCTGTGATGTGATGTTTTTATCCGAAGGACCAGATGCTTTGAAGGCATTAGGCCATGCGTTGTGGTTAGGTGTGACTTTTCCAATTGATCCAGAATTGACTGTTGCAATGCTACAACATTTGATCGAGGAGTCGCCAAAAGAGGCGGATACTCGTGCTATTGCTGCTGCAACGGCGCATTATATTACTTCTATGCGTTGTGGTGTAGATGATGATTTAACTTTTTTTTCCTCACAAATGATGGCATCTGTTGCGGATGAGCATTCGCATGTGACTGATCAGTCAACGTTTGATTTATGGCGTAAAACTTTGCAATTAGATAAGCCAGAAGTGTTTTTAAAAAAACTTTCAGGTGCTGTTGACCAATTAGTGGCTGATGATTGGTGGGTTGATAGAGACAAGATTCAAGCAACATTAGATGCTGAGGACAAGTAAATGAAGATTAAGGTTTGTGGATTCACCAATGCAGATAATGCCAATCAATCTGCCATGCTTGGTATTGATGCAATTGGCTTGGTGTTTTATGACAAATCCCCGCGTTGTGTTGATATAGAGACTGCGATTGATATTGTTAGTGCATTGCCACCCTTTGTAGCTCGTGTGGGCTTGTTTGTAAATGCTGACTCTGGTTTTATTGATGAGGTGTTGTGCGAAGTGCCACTGGATACTTTGCAATTCCATGGCGACGAGCCAGCACATGAGTGTGCCCAATATGCCATACCGTTTATTAAGGCGCTACGTGTGAATGTTCAGACTAATATCACCAAAATGGCAGATGAGTATCATCAGGCTAGTGGTTTGTTATTAGATGCGTTTAACAAAGATATTTACGGCGGTACAGGTGAGCATTTTGATTGGCACTTGGCCAAGGTTGATATTGACCTGCCTATTATTTTAGCGGGTGGGCTTAACCCTAATACAGTAGCTGATGCTATTAACCAAGTACACCCTTATGCAGTTGATGTGTCAAGTGGTGTTGAAAGTGCAAAAGGTATTAAAGATATTAACAAGATTAAACAATTTTTAGCCAATATTAAAAAAACCATTCCCAAAATATGAGTAATTACAATTTACCAGATAATAAAGGTCATTTTGAGCAATATGGTGGTGTTTTCATTGCAGAAACACTAATGACAGCCGTTACTGAACTTAAAGATGCCTATGCTAAATATAAAGATGATAAGAATTTTATTCATGAGTTTGAGCAGGATTTAAAGTATTATGTAGGTCGTGAAACACCACTTTACCATGCACAAAATTTAAGTAAGAAGCTTGGCGGTGCTCAGATTTATCTTAAACGTGAAGATTTAAATCATACGGGCGCACATAAAATTAACAACACCATTGGTCAGGCGTTACTTGCTAAGCGTATGGGTAAAACACGCATTATTGCTGAAACAGGTGCTGGTCAGCATGGCGTGGCAACGGCAACGGTTGCGGCGCGTTTGGGTCTGGAATGTGTGGTTTATATGGGCGAAGTGGATGTGGCTCGCCAAGCATTGAATGTGTTTCGTATGAAGTTGTTAGGTGCTACGGTTATTCCAGTTACTTCAGGCTCAAAAACACTCAAAGACTCACTTAATGAAGCGATGCGCGATTGGGTGACTAATATTGATGATACGTTTTATATTATTGGCACAGTTGCAGGCCCGCACCCTTACCCAATGATGGTGCGAGATTTTCAAAGCATTATTGGCAAAGAAGCAAAATCACAATTTGCTGCACAAGTGGGTGGCCTGCCTGATGCTTTGGTGGCTTGTGTGGGTGGCGGTTCAAATGCGATTGGCTTATTCCATGCGTTCATTGATGATACTTCAGTTGAACTCTATGGTGTTGAGGCGGCAGGATATGGATTAGAAAAAGGCCCAACTGCACATGCTGCTCCACTTTGTGCAGGCAGTGTAGGTGTGTTGCATGGCAATCGCACTTATTTAATGGAAGATGAGAATGGGCAAATTATTGAAGGACATTCGATCTCAGCAGGTTTGGATTATCCTGGTGTTGGTCCAGAACATGCCTATTTAAAAGACAGTGGTCGTGCGCAGTACGTGGCAATCACTGACAAAGAGGCATTAAAGGCGTTTCATACACTTACTAAAGTTGAAGGTATTTTGCCGGCACTGGAATCTTCCCACGCTGTGGCTTATGGTATTAAGTTTGCAAAAGAACTGGGCAAAGATAAAAATATCATCATTAACCTTTCAGGGCGTGGTGATAAAGATATCCATACCATTGCACAAATTGAAGGCATTGAGTTTTAATGAATAGAACCCAAAAAACTCAGAATACACCCTCTAAGCAGATTGTTTTGATAACATTAATTTATATCTTGTTTTCAAATGCCATACCATCTGTTAAGGATATTATAGGGGGTGATAGGCCTTATGCACTTACTGCACGAAGGTGTTATTGCTTTTTTGTGTATTATTACAATCTATATTGCTTGGCGTGAAATTGTGATTAATAGCCGTTATACGCAGGATTTGCAACAAGCAAATAAGGATAAAAAACCTATTCCAAACAAAGTAAAATTTTTTAAGAATGAGTTATTTACAGTTCTAGAAACTCAATTTAAAGAGTGGTCTTTAAGTAAACACGAGCTATCAGCCTATTTTCTTGAAGATTTGTTTTCAAGAAACGGCACAGTACAAAGTCTGCCTAATCGTATGCTGTTAATTTCCAGTAAAAATTAGCATTAGGTATACGTATCTGATCGTCATCATAATTACCTTTTGAGGCTTGTTTATGGCATGCTTCACAGTTTGAGAACGGCCCTACTTATGGCTGGGCTGGGTAATCAGTCTTTGGGATATGTCGCTATATTTTCTACGCATGTAAGGTGTTTTTAATATGCTCAACGGTACATCATCATATGATAGAGACTTCATCATTTTCTGCCAAGATCTGGCTGGCAATAACCCAGGCTGATAAGGCAAGTGACAGTCACCACATTCTTCTAAATATAACGAATTTTTAACTGGAGTAACATCCAGCTCTTTGCCAAAAAAGTTACTAAAGATATTATCTGTTTGACTATAAAGTGAATAATGGCGTAATTGTTAAGTATTTTTTTAAGATTATTAGTATGGCAACTTGTACAGCTTTTATTGGAGGTTAATTCTTGTTTCCAAAGTAGTTGTACCTATCATTGTAATATCAACGTCCCATGAGCGATACAATGAAATCTATTGTTTCAGAGTGGACATTAAAGACGTATAAATGCAGCATAACCATGTATTTATATAGTTTCATTATTGGGTTTCTTTTTTTTGTTAAAAACTGTAGTTTCTCCAGTAATCATCATTGGAAGGTTTGCTTTATAAATATAACTTGAGTAAAGAACGTTAACAATGTGGAAACTAATTGCAATCAACATGGTGTATGACAAAATAAGGTGTATTTCGTTTGCGATAAGGGCTTGCGGGTCATTAACATAAGTAACAAACGACAAAAATATACCATTAATTCAAATAGACCTTGTATTAATAAGCCGCTTATAACTATAGCGACAAGCATAGTCATCATTATTAAAATCATTATGCTGCCAGCAGGATTGTGTATTTTGAACTCTGTTGGTGTTGAACTAAACAGTTTAAGTAAGTAATTGAGTATTGATTTTGGGCTATGCAAGTAATTACCCAACAAGGCATTTTCATCATCCATAAAGCCCCAAATAATTCTTGTTAGTACAAATCTGGTTAATAAATAGCCCGAGACAATGTGTATTGCATCACCCCCATTATTGTTATTACCTGTCATAAAAAGAGTAATAAATAAAACAATTAGGAACCAATGAAACATTCTAGTCATAATATTGATGTTAGTGTTACTAGAGTGCATTATATTTATCACGTTGTTGTCACACTTGAATTAATGATAACCATACTAAATATGGTTTTATATTGGTCAAAGGTCCTGTTATGAAGGTTTTTATACATACGTCCAATAAAAAAAAGACACGTGACTTTGTGAGAGTATTGTTATTTTAAATCAGAGTTTTATTTAGAGTTGTGTTGGTTTTTTTCTTAGCCACCACAATAATATCAATAGTTGGAGTAGTAACAATGGGACGGTTGACAATAGCATAACTTCCCAGCCAAAATTAAACACAAACCAACCTGCTGATAATGAGGCCATGGCCTGCATACCAAAAATTAGGAAGTCATTGATGGATTGTACTTTAAACTTTTCATCCTTGTGATAAGCACGTGGTAATAAACTAGTACCACCGATAAATAGAAAGTTCCAGCCAAGCCCCAAGAGGATTAACGCCATCCAGTAATTATTTAAACTATTATTGGTATAGCCAATTACGATACAGACTAAATATAGCATGATGCCAATTATCATCATTTTGCTAAGCCCAAATAGTTTGACAATAATTGGCGCAAATAAAGATGGCAGAAACATGGCAATAACGTGAGATTGAATAACAAATTTAGTTTGTGTTAATGCAAAGCCATCAATAACATGCATACTCACTGGTGTGGCAGTCATGATATAATTCATAATAACGTAACCTACTGCAGCACTGGACATGGCAACGATAAATACAGGTTGTTTGATAATATGTTTTAAACGTCTGCCTGTTTGCTTGTGTTTGGCTTTAGGTGCGTAGTTTGGTTGATAAAACCACAGCAATAAGAACGCAAGTACAAAACAGGTGCTGAGTAGTAAAAATGATCCGACAAAGGCGGCATCAAACCAATCCTTTCCTAGAATTGCAAGCTCTGGTCCTAAAAAAGCAGAAACCAAACCGCCAATAAGCACGGCCGAGGTTGCTGTTGTACTGAGGTTTTCATCAACACTTTCAATGGCGGCAAATCTAAACTGATGCATGGTTGCTGTGGTGGCGCCAAATAGGAAAGTGGACAGACAAAACAAATAAAACGATTCTACTTGTAAGGCAGTGATGGCAAGTGCAATGACAGCAATTGTATAGATACAAATACCCAAAAAAGTGCGTCTTCTGCCAATTTTAGACATCATGTAGACAACAGGAATGATACTAGCAGCAGTGCCCAGCACAATCATTGCTACTGGTAAGGTTGATAAACTGGCATAGGGTGCTAAAGATTGACCAATAATACCACCTAGAAAAATAACAAAAACGCCTAGGGACATAAACAGCGACAAACTAATTGTCAACAACCAGACATTACGAGGCAGTGAGTGCATTTATTTTTTAGTCGGGCGTTGCCAATTTTTTAAGCTAGTTTGCTTAGTACGACTTAAATTTAATTGATTATCAGGCACTGTTTTGGTGATGGTAGAGCCTGCACCAATTGTGGCATTTTTACCAATTTTTATGGGTGCAACTAGTTGAGAATCAGAACCAATGAAGGCGCCATCGCCAATAATGGTTTGATGTTTGTTAACGCCATCATAATTACAAGTAATGACGCCAGCACCAATGTTGACGTTCTCGCCGATAATGGCATCGCCCACATAGCTTAAATGAGAAACTTTGCTGTTTTCACCAATGGTGGACTTTTTAATTTCAACAAAATTACCAATTTTGGCATGGGTTTTGATGTGAGTTTGTGGGCGAATGCGCGCAAATGGACCAATAGTAGCACCTTCTTCAATAACGCAATCTTCAATAACGCAGTTTGGCAAGATTGATACATGATTGCCAATTTTAGCGTTTTTTATAATACAATTTGGTTCAATGGTAGTGTTGTTTCCTAATACTACATTGCCCTCAATAAGTACGTTAATATCACAAACACAATCTTGCCCAAAGGTGAGTATGCCTCGACAATCAAATCTATTTGGGTCTTTTAAGCCAAGCCCTTGTTGCATAAATTGTGTTGCTTGATTTTTTTGGAAAATACGTTCTAATTCTGCCAGTTGTACTTTGTCATTCACACCCGCTACCTCAAATTGATTTTTGCTAATGATGGATGAAACAGTTTGCCCATCAGCGACTGCACAAGCAATAATATCGGTTAAATAAAGCGCCCCTTGTGCGTTGCTTGAGTTGATTTTTCTTAAATATTGCTTTAATAATTGTGAGCGAATAGACATGATGCCCGTGTTCACTTCATTAATACTTAGTTGTACATCGCTTGCATCTTTTTGTTCAACAATGGCTTGTATTTGCTCGTCTTTGCGAATGATACGCCCATAGCCAGTTGGATTATTTAAAATCACAGACAACAAAGAAATGCCACTTTGCTGTGCTTGGTGAATTAAATCAGCCAGTGTGGCTTTTTTAATCAGCGGCACATCGCCATATAAGATGAGTGAGGTTGAATTGTCCTCAATATGTGGCATTGCTTGCGCTACGGCGTGTCCAGTACCCAGTTGTTTAACCTGTTCTACCCAGTTGATATCAGGGTCGTTAATTTGTTGTTGTACTTGTCTGCCTTTAAAACCATAAACCACATGAATTTTATCGCACAAGGGTTTGGCTTGAGATAAAACATGTCCTAATAAAGTATTATTTGATAAGATTTGTAAAACTTTTGGCTTGGATGAGTGCATGCGCGAGCCTTTACCTGCGGCCAAAATAATAGCGTGAATGTGATTCATAAAAATAACTTAAAAATCCTCTACAATTGGGTTTTGGTCAAGATAAGACTGGGTAATGCTAGGCACAATAAAACTAATAGTGCCAATTACTTGCCCATTTTTTCGACCTACGCTGTAGGTTGCGGCGCGCATTTGCATGGGTGCGTTCTTAAAAATATCAGCAAAGTTGCGTGATTTGCGCGATTGGGTAATAAAATCTTCTTTACTGATGAATGTGTATTTAATATTGTGTTTTTGATAGGCCTCGTTTTCAAAATCAGCGATTATTTTAGTAAATTCACGTTTATTAAAAGTGTTGGCGCTAATTTGTATAATGTCTAATTTATTATTACCTTGTTCAATTAAGACTAAATCAAACTGCGTTTTCAGCGCATAGAATATTTTCTTAATTTTACTGACATTAGTTAGTGGCATTATCAATACAATGGAGACGAGCCTGTCGTTTAAGAACCGAAAAGCAATTTCAGCCTCCTCGCCTGCTAATGAATGTTTTTGCATACACAATGTGCCTTTTTCGTATTTGACAGAACAATCTTCTAACGGGAGTGACTTTTGTAAATATACTTTTGATGTGCCAATTAGGTGTTGTTTATAAAGGCGAATTGGCGATTCGGAGATACTCTGGGCACTCACTAATAACAAGCCAAGTAGTGTGACAAGTTTTATTGAAAATTTATTCACAATGATAGGTGCAACGTGTGATTTATACGCCTGAAAAGTGCATAATATAAATTTTTGTTTAAAAAGCAAGAGGCGTGACTGGTCATTATTAAAAAATCGTTGTTTTTATGTGTTGCATAAATTGTATCAAGTTAATAAGTAATCTGGGTTGATATTGTAAACGCTTAGAGGCATAAATACAATAAAATCAACCACCATGAGCAATGCCTGTTATCACTGCGGATTAGAAGTGACGAGCCATAACAAAGTCCAAGCGTCGATTGAAGGTGAGTGCAAAGACTTTTGTTGTACTGGTTGTGCAAGCGTGTGTCAAACCATTTATTTGAGTGGGATGGATTCTTTTTATCATCAACAAACCAATTCATTGTTGCCTGCTGTTGAGTTGGAATATCCAATAGAATTTTATGATGCAGATGCTTTTCAGCAGCCTTTTTTAGAGCCTGCTGATGAGGGTGCTAAAGCCATCACCCTAATTAGCGATACCATTCATTGTGCTGCTTGTGTGTGGCTGATTGAAAGAGTAATTGGCGCATTTGATGGGGTTGTTTGGGTGCGAGTCAGTTTGACTGATAAGCGCATTCGTCTTAGTTGGACTGATGCTGATATTCAACTGTCTGTCATTATGAAAAGATTAGCAGATCTTGGGTATACAGCCATGCCGTACGAACAAAATATGGCTGAGTCTATCGCCAATAAAGCCAATAAATCCATGCTTTATCGTATTAGTTTTAGCGCATTTACAATGATGAATTTATTATGGATTTCAGTTGCCATGTACACAGGTGCAGCAGATGGGAAGTATCATCATTATTTTCAGTGGCTGGGTTTTGCATTGGCTACGCCTACTTTATTTTATGCGGGTATGCCGTTTCTTAAAAATGCTTATTTTGGGCTTAAAAACCGTTTTATGAATATGGATGTGCCGATTAGTATTGGCGCGTTGAGTACGTATTTTTATTCCGTGTATGTGCTATTAGGGTTGTCTACTAAAAATGAGGTGTATTTTGATACGGTGGTTAATTTTATCTTTGTGATTTTAATTGGCCGTTATCTTGAAGGTTCAGCCAAAAAATCAACGCTATCAGCCTCTAGTGCTTTGCAGCAGTTGCAACCTAAAGTTGCCTACGTGGTTAGTAAAGGCGAGGAAAAAATTACACCAGTAGGTGCAATTAAAATAGGTGAGACTGTGTTGATTAAACCTGCAGAGCGTTTAGCAATGGACGGTATTGTTTTATCAGGCGATAGTGAAGTGGATGAATCACTATTAACAGGAGAGTCTTTATTGGTTAGAAAACAATCTGGTGATGAGGTATTTGCTGGCTCGGTTAATGCCAGTGGTAGTCTTGTGATTAAGGTGACAAAAACCTTAAAGAATTCGGCTTTAGGACAAATTGTTAGTTTGGTTGAGAGTACGCAATACAACAAAAACTCAATCATTTGCACACTTGATAAGATCATCCCCTATTTTGTTGGTACGACCATTTTTTTGGCGATAGCGACTTTTATTTATTGGTATCCATACGATTTTGATTTAGCATTGTTAAGTGCCACTAGCGTGTTGATTATCACTTGTCCTTGTGCATTTGGGCTGGCTACACCAATGAGTATTGCAGTTGCAAGTGGCGTGGCAATTAAGAAAAAAATACTCATTAAAAATAGCGATGCACTTGAAGTGCTAGACAAAGTAGATTGGGTGGTTTTTGATAAAACTGGCACACTCACCAAAGGTGAATTGAGCATTAATCATATTGAAGCTTTGATTGATAAAACCAATTTTATCAATATCATGGCTAGCATTGAAAGGCATTCTGAACACCCTTTGGCTAAAGCAATTGTTGGCGCTGATATGGCCAATAGTACTTTAGAAGTGAGTGGGTTTTATGCTGACCATGGTCAAGGTGTACGTGGTGCTATTAATCAGCAAAGTTATAAAATTGGTCATTTGTCTTATGTGGATATCAAACATCAAGTGGATGCTGATTTATTAAATAAATCTAGACTATTAGAGCGGCAAGGTGCGAGCTGTATTTGGTGTGCCAACAAATCTGGCGTGTTGGGTTTTATTGCCTTAAAAGACCAAATTAAATCAGATGCTACTGAGGTTGTTAATCGGCTTAAATACATGGGCAAGCAAGTAAGTATATTAAGTGGTGATAGTAAAGTAGTCACCCAAACGATTGCCTCAAAACTAGGGATTGAACATGTAATTGCGCATTCTTTGCCAAAAGATAAGGCTGATTATATAAAACAATTGCAGCAAAATCATACAGTGCTTATGGTGGGCGATGGTGTGAATGATGCACCTGCCTTGGTGCAAGCTGATACCAGTATTGCGATTGGCTCAGGCAGTGATGTATCGGTTAATAGCGCAGATTTGGTTATTTTAAAATCCACGCTTAGTCCAATTATTGAGCTGATTAATTTAGCAAAGCGTACCAACAGCACCATTAAACAAAATATCACTTTTGCGTTACTATACAATGCTTTTATGGTGCCACTGGCGATGATGGCAAAGGTTACACCACTATTTGCAGCCATTGTTATGCCCATTAGTTCATTAATTGTGATTGGTAATGCCGCACGTCTAAGAAACAAGTAAAAACAGCATACGCATAAGTTTTAAAGAAACAAGTAAAAACAGCATACGCATAAGTTTTAAATAGTATATAATTTGTCCTCTTTTATGATTTTAGAAGTGGTTCACATAACATGAAAACAGATATTCATCCTAATTACAATGACGTTAAAGTCGTTTGTTCATGTGGCAATGCTTTTGAGACACGTTCAACCGTTGACAAAGAAGCATTACACTTAGATGTATGCTCTAGTTGCCATCCTTTTTATACAGGCAAGCAAAAGATTATGGACAGCGCTGGTCGTGTTGAGAAGTTTAAATCGCGTTATGCTAACTTTAAGAGATAAGTATACAAAATTCAATAAAAAAAGCCGCTAAAGCCGCTTTTTTTATACCTAATTGGCAAGGATATACGAACAAAATCATTATAATTACAGCATTTACTTTTTTATATTGAAGGATCATGTCATTTGATTATATTAATGCCTTATTAAAAAAAATCACCTCACGCACACCTATTTGGGTGATGCGCCAAGCGGGCCGTTATTTACCAGAATATCGCGCTACTAGAAAACAGGCGGGCGATTTTTTATCGCTGTGCAAAAACCCAGAATTAGCCTGTGAAGTTACTATGCAACCGATTGATAGATTTGATTTAGATGCAGCGATTTTATTCTCTGATATTCTCACCATTCCTGACGCAATGGGTTTAGGTTTGTATTTCTCAGAAGGCGAAGGTCCTAAATTTTCAAACCCACTTAATACATTAGCCTCCATTAAGCAATTAAAAAAGCCTAATGTGGGTAATGAGTTGTCTTATGTCACTGATGCTGTATCAGTTATTACAAAAGCTTTAAATAACAAGGTGCCATTAATTGGTTTTACGGGCAGTCCGTGGACATTAGCCACGTATATGGTTGAAGGCGGTTCAAGCAAGAACTTTGCTAAAGTTAAAGGGCTGATGTATGAAAATCCCGCGCACATGCATCAATTATTAGACAAATTAGCAGACACTATTATTGATTATTTGAATGGTCAAATTCAGTCTGGTGCAGATTCAGTTATGATTTTTGACACTTGGGGTGGCTTGTTAAATAAACAAAGCTATGAAGATTTTTCACTTCAATATATGACCAAAATTGTTGATGGCATCAAGCGTGAGTTTCATGGCAAGATCATTCCAGTGACTCTATTTACCAAAGGTGGCGCCATGTGGTTAGAGCAAATTGCAAACAGTGGTTGTGATGGTGTAGCATTGGATTGGACAGTAGAGTTGAATGATGCACAACAACGTATTGGCGCTAAGGTAGCACTTCAGGGTAATTTAGACCCTTGTGTTTTGTACGCATCACCTGAAAAAATACGCGAAGAAGTTAAAAAAATCTTATCACAATTCCAAGGTGACACAGGCCATGTGTTTAATCTAGGTCATGGCATTTCTCCTGATGTCAACCCTGAGCATATGAAAGTTCTGGTAGATGCTGTACATGAATTTAGCAAAAGATAACGCATAATGTCAAGGCTAAGTACAATTTTTACCCAGCCTTCCGCTGGAAAAAAAGCATTTATTCCTTTTATTACTGCTGGAGATAGCGGGCTTGATAATACCTTTGAATTGATGCAAGTTTTGGTTAAAAATGGTGCAGATGTGATTGAACTGGGTGTGCCGTTCTCAGACCCGATGGCTGATGGTCCTACAATTGCTAAGTCGCACGAGCGTGCAGTGAAGGATGGTGTAAGTCTATCTGATGTGCTTGTTTTAGTTAAAAAATTTAGACAAAGCAATGACACAACAGCCATTGTACTGATGGGTTATTTAAATCCGATTGAGGTTTTTGGGTATCAAGCCTTTGCTAATGTTGCTAGTGAAAGTGGTGTTGATGGTGTGTTAGTAGTAGATATGCCGCCGGAAGAAGCGCATGATTTAAAGCAAAATCTTGATGATGTTAACATTGATTTTATCTTTTTGGTTGCACCAACAACAACGGATGAGCGCTTAACATTTTTAGCCACCATTGCCTCAGGTTTTATTTATTTTGTCTCCCTGAAAGGAGTGACAGGTGCAGAGCATTTGGATGTTGATTTGGTTAAAACACATCTTTTAAGAATTCGTCGAATGGTTGATTTGCCTATTGGGGTGGGCTTTGGTATTAAAGACGCTCAAAGCGCAAAGGCAGTGTCTGAGTATGCAGATGCAGTTATTGTAGGCTCATCACTGGTTGCATTTGTTGAACAATATGCAAATGATAGGGATAAAATGTTAACAAGTGTTGGGCATTTGGCAGATGAAATTTCTACTGCAATTAAATAATTAAAATAAGGAAAAGTCGTATGAGCTGGCTAGAAAAAATCTTACCCTCTATTACCAGTGTAGTAAAGAAAAATATTCCAGAAGGTTTGTGGAGTAAGTGCCCTAAGTGTGAAACCACGCTTTATTCAGAAGAGTTAAAGGCGTTGAATTATGTTTGTCCTAAGTGTGATTATCACATGCGTCTTACTGCTAGGGCACGTCTTGATGGTTTCTTGGACGAAGATGGACAGGAAGAGATTGCTGCTAATTTAAGTGCGGTTGATCCTTTAAAATTTAAGGATCAAAAAAAATACAAAGATCGTTATTTACAAGCACAAAAAACCACCCATGAAAAAGATGCGCTTGTTGTTAAAACAGGCACGCTTAACGGCATAAAAGTTGCGGTCGCTGCTTTTGAATTTAAATTTATGGGTGGCTCTATGGGTTCTGTAGTTGGCGAGAAGTTTGTTCGCGCTGCAAAAATCAGCATTGAAACCAACGCACCACTGATTTGCTTTTCAGCCTCAGGTGGTGCGCGCATGCAAGAAGGTCTGTTATCACTGATGCAAATGAGCAAAACAGCTTTAATGATTAAGTTACTGAGTGATAAAAAAGTACCTTTTATTTCGATTTTAACCGACCCAACCATGGGCGGTGTTTCTGCTAGTTTTGCCATGTTAGGCGATGTTCATATTGCTGAGCCAAATGCGTTGATTGGTTTTGCTGGCCCTAGAGTGGTTGAACAAACCGTGCGAGAATCATTACCAGAAGGCTTTCAGCGTAGTGAGTTTTTGCTAGAAAAAGGTGCGATTGATATGATTGTGCACCGATCTGAGTTGCGCACTCAAGTACATAAGATATTAAGCGCCATGACCTTTAATAATGGCTAAATACAAAATCCTATACAGACTTAGCCATGCAAATGGTGCTTTGGTTGACGAATCTTGGGATGAACCACTTGAGTTTGAGTTGGGGGATGGTCAGTTAGATTCGTGCTTAGAGTCCTGTGTTATTGATGCTCAAGTGGGTCAATTGCAAACCTTTCTTTTAAGTGCATCAGAGGCATTTGGAAATGAAACAGAAGCAGCCTTTCAAATTATGAAGCGTTCAGATTTTCCACGAATCATAGCAATTAAGTTAGATGCCGTTGTTGAGTTTAAAACGCCTATAGGGGATTCTTACGTGGGTTGTATTGATAAAATTAAGGGTAATGATATTACCGTTAATTTTAATCATCCATTGGCAGGTAGCGATGTCTCTTTTCAGGTAAAAATCCTTCAAAAACAGTGAAAGTTTTATTGGCAAACCCACGTGGCTTCTGTGCTGGTGTTGACCGTGCAATTGAAATTGTGGAACGTGCATTAAAATTGCACGGCGCACCTGTCTATGTTCGTCATGAAGTAGTGCATAATAAATTTGTGGTTGACGGGCTAAAGGCTAAAGGTGCTGTTTTTGTTGAAGATATTGCCGATGTGCCTAATGACCAAGTGGTTATTTTTAGTGCACATGGAGTGTCAATGGCAGTGCGTAAGCAAACTCAGGATATAGGCGCAACTATTTATGACGCCACTTGTCCTTTGGTGACTAAGGTGCATAAAGAAGTGACTAAGAAACAAAAACAAAATCATCAAGTTATTTTGATTGGACACAAAGGGCATCCAGAGGTTGAAGGCACGTTAGGGCAATCTAATGGGGGTGAGCATGTTCAATTAGTGGAAACAATTGAGGATGTTGAACGTTTGAATTTATCAAAAAATACCCCTATTTCTTATACAACACAAACCACACTTTCGATTGATGATACCCGATATATTGTGGATTATTTAAAATCAAAATTCCCCACTATTGATGCACCTAAGAAAGATGATATTTGCTATGCTACACAAAATCGTCAAGACGGCGTTAAAATTTTGATGAAATCTTCTGATGTATTGTTGGTATTAGGTTCTAGCAATTCATCTAATTCAAATCGTCTTAGAGAAATTGCTGAAAAAATGGGCATTCCCGCCTATCTGATTGATAGTGCTGATGAAATTGATGAATTGTGGCTTACAGGTGTGAACACAATAGGTGTCACTGCAGGTGCTTCAGCACCAGAAGTTTTGGTTCAAGAGGTCATTCATTATTTGTGTGATAGGGGTGTTACTAAAGTTATTGAAGTGAGTGGTGCAAAGGAGAATATTCATTTTCCAGTACCAAAAGAATTAAGATAGGATATTATATTTAATAAGTCAGCTAAGTTTGGACAAAGACACTCCTCTCCCCTCTTATTAAAAATAAACAGGAAAAAATAATATGAAAAAAATAGCATTGATTTGTGGTTCGTACGCTTTTGATAGCATTATGGTGTTTCATGACCATTTTAAAAATCACATTTTGCCTGACAAGGTGCATATGCTCAATGTGTCATTTTTAGTACCAACCATACGCAAAGAATTTGGTGGCTGTGCTGGTAATATTGCTTATAATTTGCATTTATTGGGTGCTAATTCAGTGCCCATGGCAACAGTAGGCAGTGATTTCACGCCCTATTTAGCGTGGATGGAAAAGCATCATATGAACACCTCATATATCAAAATTCTCAAAGATCAATATACAGGACAAGCATTTATCACCACTGATACGAGTGATAATCAAATTACTTCTTTTCATCCTGGTGCGATGGATCAGTCGCACCAAAATAAGGTATCCGATGCCAGTGCGGTTGATATTGGCATTGTGTCACCTGATGGACGTGTTGGCATGATTGAACATGCGATGCAATTTAAACAATTAAAAATTCCATTTATTTTTGATCCGGGTCAGGGTATGCCAATGTTTTCAGGCGAAGAGTTGGTTAACTTTATTGACCAAGCCACCTATATAGCAGTCAATGATTATGAATCACAAATGTTACAAGCCAAAACTGGGCTAGATTTGTCAACCATTGCTGCCAAAGTTGACACTTTGATTATTACCAAAGGTAGCGAAGGTTCAGAAATGCATATCGATGGCAAATTAATCAATATTGCCCCTGCCAAGGCAGATACTGTACAAGATCCTACAGGTTGTGGTGATGCTTATCGCGCTGGGTTGTTGTATGGCTTAATGCATGATATGGATTGGAAAACGATTGGCCAATTAGCAGGACTATTGGGTGCTATTAAGGTGGCGCATCTAGGTACGCAGAACCATAAGTTTGATATGGCTGATATTGAAAATCGCTATCAAAATAGTTATGGAGAATCGTTGTTTTAGTTAATTAACCGTTATTTTTTGTTTTTCTATTTGGATAGCTGGTTTTTGTTATAACTGAATTAATTTAATGTTTTTAGTAGGCTTTCTATCAATTCGATTCGTCTAATATCTTCAGGCACATCCTGTTTAACAATTAGTTGATTTTGACCCTTTAGTTGATATTTTTTTGCTTGCTTTTGAATAAGACGGATGATTTTTATCGGCTCAATGGTATTTTTATTACCAAAGGTGATAATGGCTTTGTCTTCATAGAGGTTAATTTTATCAATGCCAACTTTTTGTGAAAAGAGCTTGAGTTTGGTATTGGCGAATAAATTTTTGGTTGAATCTGGTAATAATCCAAAGCGGTCAATCATCTCAATTTGTAGAGCTTTAAGTTCTTTATTATTTTGACAACTGGCAATACGCTTGTAGAGTACAAGTCGTTCGTGTACGTCAAAAATATACGCCTCTGGAATGATAGATGGCAAGCCAGAATCAATTTGCACTTCATGATTGATGGGGTCATCAAGGTTA
Source organism: Candidatus Ruthia sp. Plio_17_S18 (assembly GCA_021730105.1). Classification (GTDB taxonomy): domain Bacteria; phylum Pseudomonadota; class Gammaproteobacteria; order PS1; family Pseudothioglobaceae; genus Ruthia. The sequence continues at coordinate 1,159,933 of CP072538.1, read as the reverse complement.
ATTTTTCTACCAGAGCGCATGGCATCAATGGTGCGTTTTAATAAATCATGGTAAAGATTAAAGCCAATTTCGCTAATTTTTCCAGATTGGTTATCACCCAATAAATCACCCGCACCACGAATTTCAAGGTCGTGATTAGCTAACATAAATCCAGCACCAAGTTCTTCTAAAGACTCAATGGCATCGAGGCGTTTTTTGGCTGTTTTGGATAGCGATTTATGAGACTTAATAATTAAATAGGCATAAGCCCTATGGTGGGAACGACCAACACGACCTCGTAGTTGGTGTAGTTGTGCTAGACCAAAATTTTGTGCATTATTAATAATGATGGTATTGGCATTGGGAATGTCAATCCCTGTTTCGATAATCGTGGTGCAAACTAAAATTTGGAAACGTGCGTGATAAAAATCATTCATGATTCTTTCTAGTTCACGTGTTGGCATTTGTCCGTGAGCGATACGAACGTGAACTTTTGGCATAATTTGTTTGAGGTTTTCTGCCATATTGTCAATTGAATCAATATCGTTGTGTAGTACAAACACCTGACCGCCACGATGCATTTCACGTGTGATGGCCTCTTTGATGTTGTTGTTATTCCACTCTTGTACAAACGTTTGGATGGCGCTTCGTTTGGCAGGTGGCGTGGCAATAATGGACAATTCTCTTAATGAGCCTAACGCCATATTTAATGTGCGCGGAATAGGAGTGGCAGTCATGGTTAGAATGTCACTTTCGCCCCGTAATTTTTTCAACGCCTCTTTTTGTTTAACGCCGAAGCGATGTTCTTCGTCAATAATAATCAATCCAAGGTTTTTGTATTTAATAGTGCCTTGAATAATTTTGTGCGTGCCAATGACAATGTCAATTGTTCCTTGGTTTAATTTTGCAATAATTAGTTTTTGCTCTTTTGGGGTTTGAAACCTTGAAAGCGCTGCAATTTCAACAGGGTGGTTTGCAAAACGGTCAATAAACGATTGATAGTGCTGGTTAGATAATAGTGTGGTTGGTACCAAAATTGCCACTTGCTTGCCTGCTTCAACTGCTAAAAACGCTGCACGCATGGCAATTTCAGTTTTGCCGAAACCAACATCGCCACATACCAATCTGTCCATTGGCCTGTGTGATTGCATGTCTGCTAAAACTTCGCCCATAGTTTTTAGTTGGTCTGGTGTTTCCTCAAAGGGAAAGCTGGCAACAAATGAGGAGTAAGCATCATTCGGTTCAGGAAAAGCAAAGCCTGTTTGAGGTGCTCGTTTGGCATAAATTTCTAATAATTCAGCTGCCACGTCAAACAAAGCTTCGCCTGCTTTTTTCTTAGCCTTGATCCATTGATTTGTGCCTAGTTTGTGTAATGGTGCACTATCTGAAATGCCAGAGTATCTGGAGATTAGGTTAAGTGAGGTGATTGGTACCATTAACTTTGCGTTATCAGCATATTCTAAGGCAAGAAAATCTTGTGATTGGCCATCAAAGGTTTGGGTTTTAAGCCATAAATACCTACCCACACCATAGTTTTCATGCACAATTGCATCACCCATTTTAATTTCAACTAGGCTTTTAATTGCCTCGTCAAAATCTTTGTGTTTGGCACGACGACGCTGTTGCTGAACCACTTCTTGGCCGAATAAATCATCTTCAGTAACAATGGCAATATCACTAGTGAGTAAGCCATGGGCAAGATTTTCATGGGTAATATTGAGAAGTTTGCTGCTCTTATTAAATTCATGCCAGTTTTTAATGCTATGGGTATCAAGTTGATGGTTGGTGAATAAACCACTGAGTACATCTTGCCTGCCACGTGATTCACAAACAACTAATATTTTTTTGTTGGTAAATCTTTTAACAAAAGCTGAAAATTTGCTTAACGGGTTTTTCGTTTGTGGTTCAATGAGTATTGTGGGCAATACGCTTGAGTTAAAATTAAAGTGTTGGTTTTTATCTTTTAGTTTTGATGTACTGATGATGAGCTGTGATTTTTTTTTAATTTCACTAAACAGCAACTCTTGGGACAGGAAAACTTGGGGAATATCAAGGGGCGCTCTATCTAATGATTTTTTAGCATGCTCGAATCGTTCACGTATCTCGCTATAGGTCTTATCCACCAAGTCTGCAAATCCTTTTGATGTGGCAATAATAGCGCTATCCACTAGATAATCAAACAAGGTATTAGTTGTGTTAAAAAACAGTGGTAAATAAAATTCAATACCACCTGGTAGCCTGCCTTCACTAACCTCGGTGTAAATAAAGCCATTGTCATTAAATACTTTTTGATAATTGGTTTTAAAGCGCTCAATACTAGCATTATCTGTGGCAAATTCTCTAGCAGGCAGTAGCACAATTTCAGGCACTTGCACTTTAGAGCGTTGAGTTGAGGTATCAAAGGTGCGAATAGACTCCACTTTTTGGTCAAACAAATCAATTCGATAGGGTGTTTTTGCGCCCATGGGGTATAAATCAATCAATGAGCTACGAATATTAAACTCACCATGCTCCATGACGGTGGTTACACGGTTGTAGCCAATTTTTAGTAGTTCTTCACTAAAGGCCTTAATATTAATATTGTCATTAATATTAATATTAAGGATATATTTTTCGCCAAACTCTAACGGGCATAGACGTGAGAATAATGATTCTAATGTGGTGATAACAATACCACGTTTAAGACGTTTAAGTTTCGATAGGGTTGCTAATCGACTGGAGGTGATATCAGGATGAGGCGAAAAGTGATCATAGGCGAGCACTTCCCAGTTATCAAATTTTAAAATTTCTAAGCCTGTGTTGTAGAAATTTAAAGATTTATAAAGACTGTCAAAATGTGTGATGTCATTAGCAATGATTAAAATAACTTGCTGTTGTTGATTGGCAAATTCAATTAATGCCAGTGCATCTGCACTGCCGTATAATGAACCCCAATAAGTTTTTTGACCTGATTGAAAGCGTTTAAGCTTATCATGATAGAGATATGGCATAACGTTTAGTTATTGTCAGTTAGAATGTTAATGCCTTCATTTTCTAGCATTGTGATGAGTTGAATAAGTGGTAAGCCAATCAAACTATTTGGGTCATTGCCAATCATACGTTTAAATAAACTAATACCTATGCTTTCTGATTTAAAACTACCAGCACAGTTATAAGGAGTTTCTTTTTTAAGGTAATATTCAATTTGTTCAATGCTCAAATCTTTAAAAACCACTTTAAAGGTTTCAACTTTAGTTTGTATATCGTTGGTACTTGTATTTAAAAGTGCCAAACTTGTAAGAAAAGTTACTGTATTTCCAGAACTTTGCTGTAGCTGTTTAATGGCATTCTCGTGGTTTTTTGGCTTGGTTAATACCTCATCATCAGCGTTTTTACCATGAGCAAGTGTTGCGACTTGATCAGAAGCAATGATTAATCCATGATGCGTTTTTGCAATTTCTTTGGCCTTTGCTTGAGCCAGACGATAAACCAGCTGCTCTGGTGTTTCACCCTCTTTTCTTGATTCGTCAATCTTTGGTGAATGCGCCTCAAAAGTTAACCCTAGCTTGGTAAGTAATGTTTTTCTAAAGGGTGAGCTTGAGGCAAGAATTAATGACACCATAACGAGTGATATTTGTAAAATAGACATAATTTTACTTCAATTGAAACTTTTTCTATGAAATTATCTATTATTGTGGCAATGGATGACAATCAGCTTATTGGTAAAAACAATGCTTTGCCTTGGCATTTGCCAGCTGATTTGGCTTATTTTAAAAAAACAACGATAGGTAAGGCTGTCTTAATGGGGCGCAAAACTTATGACTCTATTGGCAGATCACTGCCTAATCGTCGCAATATTATTGTGAGTCGTAATACAAAGTTTAAGGCTGACGGTTGTGATGTTGTTGATAGTATTCATGCAGCATTAAGTCTGGCTAGTGGTGATAATGAACTGATTATTATGGGTGGTGCATCTTTTTACGAACAAATGGTAAATAAGGTTGATAGACTCTATATCACCGAAGTTAATGGTAAATTTGAGGGCGATGCCTACTTTCCAGAATTTGACCGCACTCAATTTAGCGAACTTAGCCGTGACTCTCATCAAGCTGATGAGAAAAATCTACATGCCTATGATTTAGTCATCTTACAAAGGAATATGGACTAAAGGTAACCAACAATGCGGATGCCTTTTGTTATTGCCACGACCATTTTCTTAAAGGTTTGTTAGTTAGAATTTTGAGCTAGAACACGCTTGAAACCTTTTGGCATGATTTTGATAAAATGCTTGATTTCATCATGCCAGTTGTCAAGAATGCGTGCAGCCACTTTTGAGCCAGTATATTTAGCGTGATTGTTGATGTATTGTTTCAATTCTATTTGCGCTTTATCATCCATCGGATCAAGATCAATCATGATTGGATTGATCATAGATTCAAATGTATGATTTGGGTTATAGATATAAGCAATACCGCCACTCATGCCAGCACCAAAGTTACGACCCACTTCGCCTAGAATAATAACGCGACCGCTTGTCATATATTCACAACCATGATCACCAACGCCTTCTACTACAGCGATAGCGCCTGAATTACGTACACAGAAACGCTCAGATACACAACCTGATAAATACAGTTCACCACCCGTTGCGCCGTAACCACAAACGTTGCCAGCAATGATTTCATTTTCAGCATTAAAGGTTGAATCTTTAGGTGGATAAACAATGATATGACCACCTGAAAGCCCCTTGCCAACATAATCATTAGCATCACCTTCAACTTCTAGAGTGATGCCTTTTGCTAAGAAGGCACCAAGAGATTGACCTGCAGAGCCTTTAAAATTAATATGAATAGTATCGTCTTTTAAGTTATTGCCACCCCGTGTTTTTACAATATGTGATGCAAGCATTGTGCCTACAGAGCGATCAACATTGCTAATAATAGAGTCAATGCGAACTTTTTTAGCACTGTTAATGGCTGATTTTGATTGTTCGATTAACATATTGTCAATTTGTTGTTCTAATTGATGGTCTTGAGCAATGGTTTGATAAGTGCCTGTATCTTTGCTAGGCTTTTTAGCGGGTGTTAATAAAGCATCTAGGTTGATGGTTTCTTGTTTCCAATGATTAAGCGCTTGATTCATTTCTAACATATCAACACGGCCAATCATTTCATTAACGGTTTTAAAACCAAGCTCTGACATGATTAAACGCAACTCTTGAGCCACCATAAATAAGTAGTTCACCACATGTTCAGGCTTGCCTGTAAATTTTTTACGTAGTTCTTTGTCTTGTGTGGCAATACCGACTGGGCAAGTATTTAGGTGGCATTTACGCATCATAATGCAGCCCAGGGTGATCAGTGGTGCGGTTGAAAATCCAAACTCTTCAGCACCTAAAAGAATACCAATGGCAACATCTCTACCTGTTTTTAACTGCCCATCTGTTTGAATAACCACACGTGAGCGTAAACCATTCATTACTAATGTTTGATGAGTTTCAGCTAATCCTAACTCCCATGGCAGGCCTGCATGCTTGATTGAGGTTAGCGGTGAAGCGCCGGTGCCACCATCATGTCCAGCGATAACAATATGATCAGACTTTGCTTTAACAACACCTGCAGCAATTGTGCCTACACCTACTTCTGCAACCAATTTCACGCTAATGCGTGCATCTGGATTAGAGCGCTTTAGGTCAAAAATAAGTTGCGATAAGTCTTCAATTGAATAAATATCATGATGAGGTGGCGGGGAAATAAGTCCTACGCCAGGCGTGGAGTGGCGTATTGAGGCGATGCCTTCATCTACTTTTGCACCAGGTAATTCGCCACCTTCTCCAGGTTTTGCGCCTTGCGAGACTTTAATTTGAATTTCATCTGCGTTATTTAAGTAATCAATAGTAACACCAAAACGCCCTGAAGCTACTTGTTTAATAGCACTACGACGTGAGTCACCATTGGCATCTACTGTCCAGCGTTTGGCATCTTCACCACCCTCACCCGTGTTTGATTTACCACCCAAACGGTTCATAGCAATGGCTAGTGATTCGTGTGATTCTGCTGAAAGAGAGCCAAAACTCATTGCACCTGTGGCAAAGCGTTTGACAATTTCTTTAACATTTTCAACGTCATCAATAGAAATTGGGCTGGATGTTTTAAACGACATCAAACCACGTAATGTTGAGTTGCGCGTACCTTGTTCGTTGGCGTGTTTTGAAAATGCCCAATAAGCAGACTCATCATTATTGCGTGCTGCTAATTGCAAGTTGGAAATTGCTTGTGGGTCCCACATGTGTTTTTCACCGCCACTGCGCCAATGGTATTGACCTAAATTATCCAAAGAGTTAGTTTGGTAAGCGTGTTGATGGCGTTTTTCACTTTCTGTTTGCAAAATGTCAAAATTAACGCCATCAATGCGGGATGCTGTGCCAAAAAAGCACTTATCCATCACTTCTGGTGCTAGACCTACTGCTTCGAAAATTTGTGCACCTTTGTAAGACTCTAAGGTAGAAATACCCATTTTTGCCATGACTTTTAGCATGCCTTTAGCAATGCCTTTTCGATAAGCAGATATAATAACATCATTACTTTCAATTTCAATGATGTCATCACGACGTGCTTGCCATAATGCCTCAAATGCAAGGTATGGATTAATTGCATCCGCACCAAAACCTATCATCAGGCAGAAGTGATGAACCTCACGAGCCTCGCCCGTTTCAACAATAATACCCACTTGGGTGCGTTCAGCACTGGCAACTAAGTATCTATGTAGGGCAGAAGAGGCCAATAGGCTAGATATTGCAACACGATTTTTATCAATATTACGATCAGACAGTACAATTAAACTGTGCCCGTCTTGAATGGCTTGAGAACCTTGGGTGCAAATGTTGTCTAATAATTCAGATACTTTCTTATCCTCATTAATATCATAAGTAATATCAATGGTTTTGCTCGTCCAACCACGATGGTTGCAATGTCTTAATGCGGTGGCCTCTTCATTTGTTAAAATTGGATGCTCAATAACTAAGCGGTGTGCATTTTCAGCATTGTCACTTAATAAATTGCCCTCTGGTCCAATAGAACAACGCAATGACATCACCACTTCTTCACGAATAGAGTCAATTGCTGGGTTGGTGACTTGTGCAAATAATTGTTTAAAGTAGTCATAAATAATGCGTGATTGGCTAGACAAACACGCCAGTGCTGAGTCGTTACCCATAGAGCCCACTGGGTCACGCAGTTCGTTAACCAGTGGCAATAACATAAATTGTAAGGTTTCGATGCTATAGCCAAATGCTTGTAGGCGATGAATTAATGATTCTGGGTGAAAGCTATGCGCTTCAACTTCACATAGAAGTTCTGATAGATATATTTGTTGATCATTTAGCCAGTCTTGGTAAGGGTTTTTTGAGGCAAATTCAGATTTAATCGCCTCATCATCAATCAATTCACCTTTGTCAAAATCAACCAAAAACATCTTGCCTGGGCGTAATCTACCTTTGGTTTTGATATTATCAGTTGCCACATCAACTACGCCCACTTCACTTGCCATGATAACACGTCCATCGTGTGTTAGATAGTAGCGTGAAGGGCGTAAGCCATTACGATCAAGCATTGCACCAATATAGTAGCCATCTGTAAAGGCAATAGAGGCAGGCCCATCCCACGGTTCCATAACGTTAGAGAAATATTCATAAAATGCTCTTTTTGAAGCACTCATGTTGTCGTCATTTTGCCAAGCTTCAGGCACCATCATTAGCACCGCTTCTTGCAGGGTACGGCCATTCATCATCAAAAACTCTAACACATTATCAAAACTGCCAGAATCAGATACTTCGGTTTCAATAACAGGTAAAATTTTACCCAAATCGTCTTTAAAGAGGTCGCTTTTCAGCACACCTTCTCTAGCACGCATCCAGTTATAATTGCCTTGGCGAGTGTTAATTTCACCATTATGTGACATATAGCGGCAAGGCTGCGCCCTATCCCATGAAGGAAATGTGTTGGTTGAGAAACGTGAGTGTACCATTGCTAAATAGGTTGAATATTCAATATCAGATAAGTCTTGATAAAAATCAAGCACTTGTGAGCCCATTAACATGCCTTTGTAAATAATAACACTACTTGACAGACTACAAACGTAGAACAATAATGCTTGAGACAAAGCTTCATCTGTTCTAATGATATTTGAGGTGTGTTTTCTGATAATAAATAGTGCACGCTCAAAAGCTGGCGTGTCAGTTCCCTTAGCGCTAGCAATAATTAATTGTTTGATTATGGGTTGGGATTTTCTAGCAATATTGCCAATATTGGCTTTATCAGTATTAGTAGGCACATCACGCCAGCCAATAAAAGTTTGACCCTCACGCGCAACAGATTGTTCTAACAAACCCATACAATGTGCTCTTTGCTTGTCGTCTTGTGGCAAGAAAATATTACCAACACCATAAGCACCTTTTTCAACCGGTACACCAAATAAACGCTTAATTTCTTGAATGAAAAACCCGTGTGGAATGTTGGTTAAAATACCAGCACCATCGCCTGTATTGGTTTCACAGCCACAGCCACCACGATGGTCCATTCTGGATAACATTTCCAAAGCGTCAAGGGTAATTTGATGTGAAGATTCGCCTTTAATGTGGGCGATAAAACCTACGCCACAGTTCTCTTTTTCATTATTTGGATGATAAAGGCCGTGCGCCTTAGGTAGGTGTAATAATTGGGTACTCATAGGTTAAAATCTACAAAATAAAAATTGAAAAAACCTCCTAATTATAACGTAAAAAATACTCTATTAATGCCTCTAATGCACCCTTTTAGTGATGTATTTATCACTCATATTAAGGTAGAATATTAATCAATTTTTACTTAAATTTTATCTAATGTTAGCCATTATTTCTCCTTCAAAAACCCAAGATGATATAGCACAGCTGATGTCAATTAGTGACAAACTAGCCAATTTAAACCATGAACGTTTTCAGACATTTTCAACTCCTTTTAATCCAACCAATGCCAAGCAAGCATTACTTGCATTCAAAGGCGATGTTTATAGCGGTATTGATGCACCCTCTTTATCAATAGCAGATTTAGAGTTTGCACAAAACACCTTGCGCATGTTGTCAGGTCTATACGGCGTGATTCGTCCACTTGACTTAATTCAGCCCTATCGTTTGGAGATGGGTACTCGGCTTGAAAACACCAAGGGAAAAAATTTATATGAGTTTTGGGGTGATGAGATTTCAACTATATTAAATGAAGATGAGGCCGATACTATAATTAATCTTGCCTCTAATGAATATTTTAAAGGCATTGATCAAACAGTCTTGAATGCCAAAATTATTAACATCGCTTGTAAAGAGTTTAAAAACGATACCTATAAAATTATTGGTATTTATGCCAAGCGCGCTAGAGGTTTGATGGTTAATTATATGATTAAAAATAGAATCACTCATGCAGAGGATTTGCAAAGTTTTGACAAAGAAGATTACCAATTTAGAGCTGAGATGTCTGATGACACAACATGGGTTTTTACCAAGGGTTAATTACCAAGCAATCTTGCGTACTTTGCTTTGAAACTGTAAAGTTTTGTGTGTATAAAACGTGCGAATCCAGTTTTGTTGTTAATGATAATCGCTGCCTTTGTTGCGCAGTTAAACTTTCCTCTAATTTAAACTTGTGTGGCGAGTGCTTGAGCCATTCCCCTGCTTTTTACAAGATTTATGTTCTTTATGATTATTCCCACGCTTGCACACAACCCATTAAGCAGTTTAAATTTAATCACCAATTGTGTATTGGCGATTATTTTGCCCATCAGTTGTATGGTTTATACCGTTTAATAATTAAAGATAATGGCAATTATGATGTCATTATTCCCCTGCCTATAAGTCGTGTGTGCATCAAAGAGCGAGGCTATAACCAAACCCACGAATTACTAAGAATCATTGCTAAAAAGCTAGATAAAGACTTTCATCATTACTTGTGCCAATGGTGCAAAAGTATCTTTGCTTGATTTTTACAAACAGCAAGAAAACTTTAGAAAAAACAGCAGACAAAATCAACACAGTTGAATTTGATAATACCACTATAGTCTCAACAGATATCGTAGGCAAGCTTCTTAATGATAATTCAATACTGGTTAAGTTATATGGTGAAGAAACATTATTAGCCCAACTTATTGATTATTCAATCTTCTCAGATGATGGTTATACTATCGGCACAAACAGTGCGGTTGTTGGCGCTAATAGTGGTATTTCTACTTGGACGATTGCTTTAGGGGTTCTGGGCGTTGCTGTTGTTGTAAGTAACAGTAGCAGCAGTCATTCCGACCCTGACTCTACTCCTATGATTAACACCATCACCATCACGAGTATATGCAGTGGTTCAACAGGTACAAGACCACATACAATCACCTTTGATTTTTCTGATGATATTGCTACTTTTAATGAAACAGATATTATGGTTAAAAACGGCTCATTAATTGCCAATTCTTTAACCAAAGTAACCAATAGCTAATACACCATACAAGTCAATTCAGATTTAGTAGAAGGACACACTAATATTGCTGGCAACCTTGCAGACAAAAATACCGACACATTTCTTGATAATCAGAACAAGAACAATATACTCAGTTGGAAACATATAACAGGCAGTGGTATATATTTTTCATCTGTCGATAAAGTATTGCGCATATCAAAAGTGGATATTGATGAGTTAAATAGTCAGATTGTTTTTGATCAAAAATCTCAACTTAATTTGCAAACTGTGTTGGTACAGGGTGCTAATCAACAAAATAACCAGCCGTTGTCTATCCATATTGATGCGATTGCGTTGAGTGATAATCATATGCAATTCTCAGATTTATCTTTAATAGAGCCTTTTTATTCTTCCATTGATCATATAAACGGTCAAATTCTAAATTATTCAACAGAGCCAAATACCGTATTAAAAGTAGAACTTGAAGGCAATGTCAACAAGAGTGGTTATTTTAAGATTTCGGGTTAGTTAAATACTACAAAGCCGACATTAAACACTGATATTCGTGCAACTTTTCGCGATATCTCTACAGCCAGTATGACCCCCTTATACGATTAAATTTATTGGTCAAAAGATAAAATCTGGGAAGTTGAATGTGACATTTGATTATAAACTCATAGACAACTTGGTTGAGGGTAGTAATGATATTCGCTTTGATAGAGTTAGCCTTGTGTAGTCGGTTGAAAGCCCAGAGTCAGTACAATTGCCTTTGTCCTTGGCTTTGGGCATTGTTGTAGGACAATCAAGATCAAGCGTTGATTTACTAGTACGTGGAGATATTAATAATCCATATTTTAGCTATGCACATTTGGTTTGTAAGGCGTTTGGCGGTGTTATTGCAGGCATTATTACTGCACCATTTAATTTTCTAGGTAAGTTGCTCGGCGCAGACGATGCGCAATTAGAGTCTATTGGCTTTGCTTTAGCAGACTCAAGACTTTTACAACAAGAACAAGAAAAATTACTCACCATAGCTAAAGCATTAAAAAAACGACCGTCATTATCTTTAGGTATCTGCCCTGTTTATAATACTGTGTGTGAGAAAGAATTGGTCACATTGTTAGCTGGTAACAAACAAAGAATTATCAAAAAAAAGCCATGGAATAAGCCCCAACTGCTTATAAAGTATTGAGATATACACATGAAAAACGTTTTGGCGTTGACGATTATCAGGAGCGTATAGCGGTCATTAATCGTATTCAGAGCACAAACAAAACACGCACTCAGCAGGTAAAAAACCTACAGCTTGGTTATGTGTTGCGTGATGATGTTGCGCCACAATATTATAATTGACCATATAAAGCTTTCAACACTTGCATCACAAAGGGCGCAATCTATTTATCAGTTTTTATTAAGTCAAGATCTCAGTCCTAAACGTTTGAAACTACTTAAATTAAAAAAAGTAGAGACGCAAGAAAATCATTGGATAGAAAGTAAATTATCTTTAGATGTTTCGCGGTAACGGTCCAAAATTGTTGCAAAATGGCATCAAGTTCTATGTTGCAACAATTTAGATAAATTTTTTATATACAGTAGAGGGTCAAGTATAAGACTTCCCCAAGTTATTTTGCTTGTTACTATTAAACAGCACTAACACCAGCAATTCCTTGAGCACCTAGTTTAACGGTTTTTTCTAGGTCTTTAAGCGCCATCCCGCCTAAAAAGTACACAGGAATATTAAGTTTATCCACGACTTCTTTGGCCTTATCCCAGCCTAATGGCAGAGTATCAGGATGAGTTTTAGTGACTTGCACGGGGGAGATGACAACAAAGTTAGCGCCCATTGCTTGGGCTTTTAGTGCTTCGGCTAGATTGTGTGTGGATGCGCCCAATAGTTTATTATCAGAGCAGGGTCTTTTGCTCAATTTAAGCATTTCAGCAGTGGTGATATGCCATCCATCACAATAGGGTTTATTAAAAGTCTTATTGACGGTATTAAGCAGTAACTTGATGTTATTTTGCTTGCATTTGTTGTAAAGTTGTAGAATAAAGTCATTATCAAGTTTGGTTTTACTCCTAAGTTGTATGAGTGTTATGTCTTGTGTTAGTTTTTTATTAAACTTTTCCGTCCACCTATCACTTTGATGGTCTGTAGAAGGAGTTATCCAGTATTTATCTGGCAGAGTGATAGAATCTATAAACGTCTTCACGGTGGGCAATAGTTTATAGTCATTTAACTCATTAATACCAACCCAAGATATGGCTTGACCTTCAATACCCAAAGGCGTGTTTCGATACTCATTGATGTTATAAATACTTAGTTGGACGGTTCTATCTTCATACTGATGCATCATGGTTTGATGAAGGCTTAATTGACTAATCTGTATGCCTAATTCTTTTTTTAGTTCTCTTATGATGGCTTGTTCTTTTGATTCGCCAGCCTCAATTTTGCCGACATGGAGACCCCAAAAGCCATCCATAAATTGGTCTTTTTTGCGTAAAATACCCACGACTGCCTTGATTGTTTTCATTAGTTGCTCTAATGTAAAATAATGTTATTTTAACATCTGGACTTGTTTTGCAATTACAGGAAAAAATTCAACAACTAAAGCCGTATAGTTGGCTATTGAAGGACAATTTAATGGGCCTAGAAAAAGAAGGGTTGCGCGTGTCAATAAAAGGTGGTATTTCTCAAGCGCCACACCCTCAAACTTTTGGTTGTGCATTGACACACCCTAATATCACTACGGACTTTTCTGAGTCATTAATAGAATTGGTAACGCCGCCGCTTGGTAATGCGGTAGAAATGTTGTCTTTTTTAAAAGATACACAGCATTATTTGTATTATCATTTGCCTAAGGATCAAAACTTTTGGCCTACAAGTATGCCTTGTGTTATTCGTGGTGAAACCACTATTCCCATTGCTCAATATGGCGCTTCTAACCAAGGAATAATGAAAACAATTTATCGTCAAGGGTTGGCAAATCGTTACGGCAGTGTGATGCAAACCATTGCAGGCATCCATTTTAATTATTCATTTTCTCATGAGTTCTGGCAGCAATATCAAACATTGCTTGCTCCTACAGAGGTATTAAGGCCATTTATTGATAATTGCTATATGGGTTTAACCCGTAATATAGTACGTTATGGCTGGATAATTACTTATTTATTTGGCGCATCTCCCGCTGTGTATAAGTCGTTTTTAAAAGGCTATCACGCGCATTCGTTGGTTGAGTTTAATGAATCAACCTTGTATGAGCCTTATGCCACCTCTTTACGTATGGGGGATATTGGCTATCAGAATTTGGCTGAGGATGAGGCAGGTGTTAAGGCTAATTATAATAGTTTGAGTCATTATATAAATAGTCTTAAAGTTGGTATGCAAACGGCTTGTTCTGAGTATGAAATGATTGGCTTAAAGCGCCATGGGAAATATCAACAACTTAATACCAATATTTTGCAGATTGAAAATGAGTATTATGCTTCTGTACGCCCAAAACCGTTGGCTGAGACAGATAAAAAACCTCTGGATGCACTGAGTAGTAGTGGCATTGGCTATGTTGAGTTAAGGTCAATAGATATCAACCCACTTTTGCCACTGGGTATCGACAAAGCGCAAATTTATTTCTTAGAGGCTTTTATGTTGTTTTGTTTGCTTGAATCATCTTGCGCTATTCCTACCTCAGAGCAATTTGAAATTGACACTAATGACCAATTAGTTGCTCATGAGGGTCGCAAACCTAAATTAATGCTAACGCGTAGAGGCGAACAGGTTTCACTTCAAAAATGGGGAAGCGATATTATGGCTAAGATTGAGAAATGTGCAACCTTACTAAGTGAAAGTCACCAAGTGTCTGTTCGGGATATAGCGCATCGTATTAATAATTCAGATTTGACTCCTTCTGCGATAACACTTAGTCAGATGCAAGAGCGCAATCAGGGATTTTTTGATTATACTAATTCGTTGTCTAAACAATATAGAAAAGGTTTTTTATCTAATACAATCAATCAAAAACACTTTGATTATTTAGATCAACAGACAAAGATTTCATGCAAAAAACAGAAACAGATTGAAGCTTCTGATTTAGTGGATTTTGATACATTTTTAACTGAGTATTTTAAAAATACCTAAAAAATTAATGAACAGTAACGAAACAACAATTTGTGCATTAGCCAGTAGCGTTGGTAAAGGTGGTATTGGTGTGGTGCGTGTATCAGGGCCGTTATGCAAAGTGATTGCAAAAAAAATGCTTGGCCTTGTTCCCAAACCGCGTTATGCGCATTATGGTCTATTTTTTGACCAAGAAAATGATGAAATAGACAAAGGTATTGCTATTTTTTTTCCTAAGCCACACTCATTTACAGGTCAAGATGTATTGGAATTTCAAGGACATGGTGGTATGAGTGTGATGCATTGTGTGTTAGAATCTGCCATATCAATGGGTGCCAAACCAGCTGAACCAGGTGAATTTTCAAAACGTGCTTTTTTAAACGGCAAAATGGATCTGGTGCAAGCAGAAGCGGTGGCAGATATGATTGATGCTAACTCAAAACACGCTTCTAAATCAGCATTTAGGTCTTTATCAGGCGTCTTTTCTAGTCAAGTTAACGCGCTTACCAAGTCCATTATTGAACTTCGAGTTTTTGTTGAAGCGACTATTGATTTTTCAGATGAGGAGATTGATTTTTTACAATCTGAGCAAGTTAAACTTAAAACAAAAGGCATTAAACAAGCGGTTGAAACCATTTTAAAATCTGCCACACAAGGTGTGATTTTACGAGAAGGTTTGAATGTTGCCATTGCTGGCAAGCCCAATGCTGGCAAGTCTTCGTTACTAAATGCACTGACACAAGAATCCAGCGCTATTGTGACTGATATTGCAGGCACAACACGTGATGTGTTAAAAGAAACCATTCATGTAAATAGCAGGCCACTTAATATTATTGATACAGCAGGTTTGCATGATAGTGACGACAAGATAGAAAAAGAAGGCATTAAAAGAGCGCATTTGGAGATTGAGCGTGCTGATGTGGTCCTAATGGTGTTTGATGCGCAAGATGGCAGTCCAGATTTTTCCATATTGCCTAAAAATATGGATGACAACTCTTTATTGCTCATCAAAAATAAAGTGGATTTAACAAGTGGCTCTGTTAAAAGAGAAGTGATTAACGATATTGTTCAATTGTCAGTTTCAGCTAAACATTCAAAAGGCATGGAACTGTTACGCAAAGAGCTGTCTGATATTGCAGGGTTAGAAGATTTCTCAGAAGGGGTTGTGCTTGCTAGAAAGCGTCATATCATCGCCTTAGAAGCATCATTAGCGTCTATTGACAACGCCATTATGCAATTAGAAAACGGCGCAGTAGAACTAATGGCTGAAGATTTACGCTTTGCTGGTCAATTCATGGGTAGTATTACTGGCGAGTTTTCATCGGATGATTTACTTGGTGAAATATTTTCTTCTTTTTGTATTGGGAAATAAGAAAAAGATTGTATTCTGGTTTGAAACTAAACATATGAATATTAAAATAAAATTTTATAGTTACTTCTTGGTCACGATTTTGCTCTCGCCCTTGTTGATGTATGAAGTAGTGCTTGCTTATACAATGACTGATATCGTGGATTTGTTTTTGGTTGTCTTCATTTTGTTGGTTTATTTAGGTCTTTACTTGTTCATTCGTCAAGACTTCTTATCACCATTTAGTGATTTGCAAAGTTGGGTAGATGGATATAAGTCTAGCCAAAGCGTGCGTTTAAGTGATCATCAAAGAACCACATTTCAGCCCGTTGCAAAAGCAATTAATCATTTGATTGATGAAAATCAACATCTATATGATGACATGGAAAGCATCTTAAACAAGCAAATTCCGCGTTTAAGTAAAAAATCTGCCTCTTTGGAAACGCTTTATGGCGTGTCATCAAAACTGAATAAAATGCATTCGATTGATGAGCTGTTTACACACTTTTTACACATTTTTATTAATATGACTGGCGCCTCATCAGGTGCGGCGCGCAGTTTGTCTGATGATGGTCAGCTTCATCTGATGGCGACACAAGGCGTTATTGACAAACAAGGACAGGTAACAGATGTATTAAGTGCAGATTGTTTTTGTGGTGAAGTTGCTATGGCAAGTGATACTTATGTGCAATTTAGTGTACATACTTGTGCACAATGCGTGGGCAAGAAGTCTCAAGCCAAGGCAGGTGTTGGTACTATATTGATCCCACTTAGGTATCATGGCAAAACACTAGGTACTTTTAATTTATTTTTTGATACACTACCCTCATTGGCTTTTGATGAGCGTGCACTACTCAGCTCCATTGCTGAAAATATCGCTATTGCGCTAGACAAAGCTCGCCTAGATGCCCAAACTAAGCGCATGGAATTATCACAAGAGCGTTTGTTTTTATCACAAGAGATACATGATTCGTTAGCCCAAACTATTTACGGTTTAAAACTGCAAGTAACGGTACTTGGGAGCATGCTTAAAGCAGGTAAAAAATCTGATGCGAGTGACAAAGTATTGAGTTTACAATCTAATATTACCCAAGCAAATCAAGAATTGCGTGAGTTGATGTGTAATTTTCGTGTGCCATTAGACCCTAAAGGGATTGAGACTTCTTTGACAAACTTACTCAATCGATTTATGTCAGAAGAAGGCATTGCCACTTATTTACAAGTTGAGGGTAAGCTACAAGTATCTCCAGAGGTAGAAATGCAAATTGTGCGCATTACTCAAGAGGCATTGTCTAATATACGCAAACATGCCAAAGCTCGCAATGTACGTGTTTTGCTTTTGGCAGAGCCTAATTGTCAATTACTGATTGAGGATGATGGTATTGGATTTGAAAAAGACCAAAATGAAAGCGAAGTAATGGGGAATAATATCGGCATGAATATTATGAAAGAACGAGCAACAAGAATTGGTGCCAGCATTGAAATTGAATCAGAAGTCGATGAAGGTACACGCGTTATCGTCAACTTTCCTAAACTACTATGAAAATTTATATAATTGACGACCATGCCTTGTTTCGTAACGGACTCATTGCCTTATTAGAATCTAAACAAATTAGTGCTAGTGCCGCTGCTTCGCCAGAACAGGGTTTGGCAGAAATCCCCTCTTTATCAGTGGATATTATTCTACTAGATTTACGTATGCCACAAATGTCTGGACTCGAAGTATTAAAAATGCTCAAAGAAAAAAACATCACCACACCAATTGTGATGCTAACCACCAGCACTCAAGAACATGATTTACGTAATTGTCTTAAACATGGCGCCCAAGGTTACTTATTAAAGGATATGGATCCAGATGAGCTGATTGATGCTTTAGATGAGGTTGTTAAAGGCTCAATTGTTGTTGCACAAGATATGACACACGTATTAGCAAAGGCTCTACGAGATGAATTAACCGATAATGAACCTTCATTTAACTCCTTAACCAGCCGAGAAAAAGAAGTGGCTTGTCAAGTATCCAGCGGTTATAGTAATAAAGTCATTGCTAGAGAACTGGGTATCTCTGATGGCACCGTTAAACTTCATGTTAAATCAATTCTTAAAAAATTATCACTCAGCTCACGCGTTGAAGTGGCAGTCATGGTGACACAAAAAGGCTATTGCAAATAGATTTTATATATATAATATTCATAAAAGTATTATTTAAAAACTATTATGAATATTACCGCAAACGAAGTAAAGACTAAGGGTGTTTCTGTTTTTGATGACGCCTTAAAACAAGGCAATGAAGTTGTAATTAACGTTCGTGGCAAAAATAAATATGTTGTGTTGGGCATTGACCGTTATAATGATTTTATGACAAATGAGTTGGATATCCTCTATATCCAAGCTATGCAAGATATTAAAAACGGTGATTATCAAATTCAAACCGCAGAGGAGCATATCCAATATGTTAATGATTTATTAGAATGAATTATCAAATCATTGTCACTAAGCATTATTTAAAAAAGTTAGAAAAATTTCTGAAACAACATTCTGAAATATCCCTACAATACAAGAAAACTATTGTTATATTGAGTGCAAATCCACTACACCCATCACTTAGAAATAACAAACTACAAGGGCAATTAAAACAATATTACAGCGTCTCTATCAATATGAAATACAGAATTGTGGTTGATTTTATGATTAAGGATGGCACAATAATTCTAATTGACATTGGTACGCATAATGAAGTTTATTAAACAATGGATGAATATCAAAAACTAGTAGCTCAGGCATTAATAACAGTAGGTGAAGTGTTTCCATGGGATTTGGAAGAAGAGGTTAGGCACAATACTGATTTAATATTACTAGATATTCGCGAGCAAGATGAATTTGACATAATGCACATTAAGCATTCAATTCATGTTCCTAGAGGTGTGCTTGAGGGTGCTTGTGTTTGGAATTATGACGACACTGTGCCTAAGTTAGCACAAGCAAGAGAGCAAAATATTGTTGTAATCTGCCGCTCAGGTAATCGTAGTGTACTTGCAGCCTTTACTATGCAACAAATGGGCTTTACCAAAATGCGATCATTAAAAATGGGCATCAAGGGATGGAACGATAATGATTTTGAAATGGTGAATGCCAATCATACAATTGTTGATATTGATCAAGCTGATAAATGGCTTAATAGAGCGGTTTCAGAAGATAAATTAACACCTTGCAAAAATAATGTTGATTAACACTTGCTTGACCCGGTGTGTTTTATTAGTATAATTCTGCAGCTTTCACTGCACAGAAACAGCTTTTGTTTTTAATGTAAGGAAGTCAGAAAATAAAAGTTTAAAATAACACTTGACATGTTATTAGTTGACTGTATAATTTACACCTTTAACTGCATCAAAAATTGCCTTGGCAAGTTTATGTTGTGGTTGCTCTTTAAAAAACTATCAAACAACTTGTGTGGGCACTCGTACAATAAAATTGTGCAAGTGCACATTAAAAACTAAAGCAAATAAGCTTTTTAAAAAATTGAACGCAAAGCGCATTCATTTATTTGAATGTTGCCAATGTTCTAAATAGTTAGCATTGAACTGAAGAGTTTGATCCTGGCTCAGATTGAACGCTGGCGGTATGCTTAACACATGCAAGTCGAACGGAAACGATACTAGCTTGCTAGTAGGCGTCGAGTGGCGGACGGGTGAGTAACGCGTAGGAATCTGCCTGATAGTGGGGGGTAGCCCGGAGAAATCCGGATTAATACCGCATAATCTCTACGGAGTAAAGAAGGCCTCTATTTATATGCTTTCGCTATCAGATGAGCCTGCGTAAGATTAGCTAGTTGGTGAGGTAAAAGTTCACCAAGGCGACGATCTTTAGCTGGTCTGAGAGGATGATCAGCCACACTGGAACTGAGACACGGTCCAGACTCCTACGGGAGGCAGCAGTGGGGAATATTGGACAATGGGCGCAAGCCTGATCCAGCAATACCGCGTGTGTGAAGAAGGCCTGAGGGTTGTAAAGCACTTTCAATTAGGAAGAAAAACTAATGGTTAATATCTATTGGTCTTGACGTTACTTTTAGAAGAAGCACCGGCTAACTCCGTGCCAGCAGCCGCGGTAATACGGAGGGTGCAAGCGTTAATCGGAATTACTGGGCGTAAAGCGTGCGTAGGTGGTTTGTTAAGTCAGATGTGAAAGCCCCGGGCTCAACCTGGGAACTGCATTTGAAACTGGCAAACTAGAGTATAGGAGAGGAAAGTGGAATTTCAGGTGTAGCGGTGAAATGCGTAGATATCTGAAGGAACATCAATGGCGAAGGCAGCTTTCTGGACTAATACTGACACTGAGGTACGAAAGCGTGGGTAGCAAACAGGATTAGATACCCTGGTAGTCCACGCCGTAAACGATGATAACTAGCCGTTGGGGGGATTTACCCTTTAGTGGCGAAGCTAACGCGTTAAGTTATCCGCCTGGGGAGTACGGCCGCAAGGTTAAAACTCAAAGGAATTGACGGGGACCCGCACAAGCGGTGGAGCATGTGGTTTAATTCGATGCAACGCGAAGAACCTTACCTGGTCTTGACATATCGCAAATTTTCCAGAGATGGATTAGTGCCTTCGGGAATGCGAATACAGGTGCTGCATGGCTGTCGTCAGCTCGTGTCGTGAGATGTTGGGTTAAGTCCCGTAACGAGCGCAACCCTTATCCTTATTTGCCAGCACATTATGGTGGGAACTATAAGGAGACTGCCGGTGATAAACCGGAGGAAGGCGGGGACGACGTCAAGTCATCATGGCCCTTACGATCAGGGCTACACACGTGCTACAATGGAAAGGACAAAGGGTCGCTAAGCCGCGAGGTGGTGCTAATCTCACAAATCTTTTCGTAGTCCGGATCGGAGTCTGCAACTCGACTCCGTGAAGTCGGAATCGCTAGTAATCGTAGATCAGAACGCTACGGTGAATACGTTCCCGGGTCTTGTACACACCGCCCGTCATACCATGGGAGTGGGTTGCACCAGAAGTAGCTAGTCTAACTGTTTACAGAGGACGGTTACCACGGTGTGATTCATGACTGGGGTAAAGTCGTAACAAGGTAGCCCTACCGGAAGGTGGGGCTGGATCACCTCCTTAAGAAAAGTATGAGTGCCCACAACAAGTTGTTTGATGATTATAAAGATAAGAAGAATGAAAAATAAACCAGTAATTTTGGATCTGTAGCTCAGTTGGTTAGAGCGCACCCCTGATAAGGGTGAGGTCGGTGGTTCAAATCCACCCAGACCCACCAAATTTTGTTTTTTACAGTGTTGGTATTTAGTCGTTTACTACTCGTAAACGCCCTCACATCCGCTTTGTAAAAAACAAAATTACAGTATTTTTTATGCTGTTTTAGGGGCTATAGCTCAGCTGGGAGAGCGCTTGCCTTGCACGCAAGAGGTCGGGAGTTCGATCCTCCCTGGCTCCACCAAATATTCTTTTATTTAAAAACTTAAACAAAACAATTTTTAATCGTTGCTTTGTTTAAGTTTTTATACCGCGCCTTCTGGTGTGGGAGCTCTTTAACAATTTAATACATGAAGTAAAGTTTGTAAATATACAATATAACGCGAAGACCGTTGTGATGACAGTTTTCATTGGTGTATTGCATTGACACAACAATTTCAAAAAATATGGATTCTCATCGGCGGTGTCAAAACCGCTGGTGAAATAAGAAAGAATTCACCGATTGTGATTTATCACAATTTGTGGCTTCTTGGTGAAATACTAACTGTATGACACTAAACTTGAGTGATTTTAGATTTTTTCTTTGACAAGGTGTTTTATTGACGATTGAAGGAGTTTAGCCCTGCTAAATGACTGATTGAGGAAATAAAACAACACAGACAAAGGGAAAATATGGAAACACATTTAGATGGTTTGGGGTTATATGGTCAAGTGAATAAGTGCATACGACGGATGCCTTGGCATTAGAAGGCGATGAAGGACGTGATAATCTGCGATAAGCTTCGGTTAACTGATAAATAAGCTTTAACCCGGAGATCTCCGAATGGGAAAACCCAGTGGTCATCAGACCATTATCCTTAACTTAATACATAGGTTAAGGAGGCAAACCTAGGGAACTGAAACATCTAAGTACCTAGAGGAAAAGAAATCAACCGAGATTCCCTTAGTAGCGGCGAGCGAACGGGGATCAGCCCTTAAGCATATTTTAAATTACTAGAATGTTCTGGAAAGTTCAACGATACAGGGTGATAGTCCCGTATAGGAAAGTTTAATTTATGTGAAATCGAGTAAGGCGGCGCACGTGAAACGCTGTTTGAATATGGGGGGACCACCCTCCAAGGCTAAATACTCTCTAATGACCGATAGTGAACAAGTACCGTGAGGGAAAGGCGAAAAGAACCCCGGGAGGGGAGTGAAATAGAACCTGAAATCGTATGCATACAAACAGTAGGAGCGGATTTATTCCGTGACTGCGTACCTTTTGTATAATGGGTCAGCGACTTACTTCTCAGTAGCAAGGTTAACCAATAGGGGAGCCGTAGGGAAACCGAGTCTTAAATGGGCGTTTAGTTGCTGGGAGTAGACCCGAAACCGGGTGATCTATCCATGGCCAGGGTGAATGTTAGGTAAAACTAACTGGAGGCCCGAACCCACTTATGTTGAAAAATGAGGGGATGAGCTGTGGATAGGGGTGAAAGGCCAAACAAACCCGGAGATAGCTGGTTCTCTCCGAAATCTATTTAGGTAGAGCCTCATGTATTACTGTCGGGGGTAGAGCACTGTTATGGCTAGCGGGTCGTCAAGGCTTAGTAAACCATTGCAAACTCCGAATACCGACAAGTATGAGCATGGGAGACACACTGCGGGTGCTAACGTCCGTAGTGGAAAGGGAAACAACCCAGACCGTCAGCTAAGGTCCCAAAATTGTAGTTAAGTGGGAAACGATGTGAAAAGGCCCAGACAGCCAGGAGGTTGGCTTAGAAGCAGCCATTCCTTTAAAGAGTGCGTAATAGCTCACTGGTCGAGTCGGTTTGCGCGGAAGATTTAACGGGGCTAAAATTACATACCGAAGCTACGGATCGCAATAAATTGCGATGGTAGGAGAGCGTTCTGTAAGCCGTTGAAGGTGAACTGTGAGGTTTGCTGGAGGTATCAGAAGTGCGAATGCTGACATGAGTAACGATAAAGGGGGTGAAAAACCCCCTCGCCAGAAGTCCAAGGTTTCCTACGCAACGTTAATCGGCGTAGGGTTAGTCGGCTCCTAAGGCGAGGCAGAAATGCGTAGTCGATGGGAAATGGGTTAATATTCCCATACTTCATATAACTGTGATGGGAAGACGGAGAAGGTTAACGCAGCTTGGCGATGGTTGTCCAAGTTCAAGCGTGTAGAGTAGGTTCTTAGGCAAATCCGGGAACCTTAGATTTAGTTCTAAAGCTCAAGGCGTGATAACGATCCCTCTTTTGGGAGAAGTGCGTGATACCATGCTTCCAGGAAAATCCTCTAAGCTTCAGGTTATATGAAATCGTACCCCAAACCGACACAGGTGGACGAGATGAGAATTCTAAGGCGCTTGAGAGAACTCGGGTGAAGGAACTAGGCAAAATGACACCGTAACTTCGGGAGAAGGTGTGCTCTTGCTGGTGATTTTACTTGCTAAATGAGCTGGTAAGAGTTGAAGATACCAGGTGGCTCCGACTGTTTATTAAAAACACAGCACTCTGCAAACACGTAAGTGGACATATAGGGTGTGACGCCTGCCCGGTGCTTGAAGGTTAATTGATGAGGTTAGGATTCGTCCGAAGCTTTTGATCGAAGCCCAAGTAAACGGCGGCCGTAACTATAACGGTCCTAAGGTAGCGAAATTCCTTG
Source organism: Candidatus Ruthia sp. Plio_17_S18 (assembly GCA_021730105.1). Classification (GTDB taxonomy): domain Bacteria; phylum Pseudomonadota; class Gammaproteobacteria; order PS1; family Pseudothioglobaceae; genus Ruthia. The sequence continues at coordinate 1,136,187 of CP072538.1, read as the reverse complement.
TCGGGTAAGTTCCGACCTGCACGAATGGCGTAACGAGGGCCACACTGTCTCCACCCGAGACTCAGTGAAATTGAAATTGCTGTTAAGATGCAGTATACCCGCGGCCAGACGGAAAGACCCCGTGCACCTTTACTACAGCTTTGCATTGAACTCTGATCCTACCTGTGTAGGATAGGTGGGAGGCTCTGAAGCTTGGACGCTAGTTCGAGTGGAGCCATCCTTGAAATACCACCCTGGTATGGTTGGGGTTCTAACCTGGGTCCATGATCTGGATCGGGGACAATGCATGGTGGGTAGTTTGACTGGGGCGGTCTCCTCCCAAAGAGTAACGGAGGAGCGCAAAGGTACCCTCAGCACGGTCGGACATCGTGCAATGAGCGCAAAGGTAAAAGGGTGCTTGACTGCGAGACTGACACGTCGAGCAGGTAGGAAACTAGGTCTTAGTGATCCGGTGGTTCTGAGTGGAAGGACCATCGCTCAACGGATAAAAGGTACGCCGGGGATAACAGGCTGATACCGCCCAAGAGTTCACATCGACGGCGGTGTTTGGCACCTCGATGTCGGCTCATCACATCCTGGGGCTGAAGCAGTCCCCAAGGGTATGGCTGTTCGCCATTTAAAGTGGTACGCGAGCTGGGTTTAGAACGTCGTGAGACAGTTCGGTCCCTATCTACCGTGGGCGTTGGAGACTTGAGGGAAGCTGTTCTTAGTACGAGAGGACCGGAATGGACATACCTCTGGTGTTTCGGTTGTGACGCCAGTCGCATTGCCGAGTAGCTATGTGTGGAAAGGATAACCGCTGAAAGCATCTAAGCGGGAAGCCCCTCCCAAGATTAGGTCTCCCTGAGCGTTTAACGCTCCTTAAGATCCCTCGAAGACTACGAGGTTGATAGGCAGGGTGTAGAAGCGCGGTGACGTGTGAAGCTAACCTGTACTAATTGATCGTGAGGCTTGACCATATAACACCCAAATTATTTGAGTGAATCTGTAATTTTTGTGTTGATGTGTCATGCAATACGCTGATAAGCGACAAACATTTATGAATGTATTTAATTGTTATATCTTCTGGTTACTTGTAGCCAAGGTATAAAAGCTTTTTAATTCGTCTCTAACTTATAAAACATAAGTTAACCGATTTGACTATTTTCAAAATTTAACTCCAAAAAACCGAAAATAGTCTAATTAGACACCAAGTTTGCTTAGTGACAATAGCGAGTGTGACCCACCTGATCCCATCCCGAACTCAGAAGTGAAACCACTTAGCGCCGATGGTAGTGTGGGGTCTCCCCATGTGAGAGTAGGACGTTGCTAGGCTTTAATTCCAAAATACCCAAGTTTTAAAAAGCTTGGGTATTTTTTTATCTACTGCTGGTATCTGGTCTAATCTTTATGTAAGAGCAGGGTATCTATTAGTAAAAAATAGCAAATTTTAATCATTTATTTTATTGCCTACACTTTGATACTCATCACAACGACCACCCCATATTATGTTGCAAACTAATTCCGCTTTATCGATAATAGAATCTTTTATTGCCTCATCTAGTTGCAATTGAATAAGTTGAACTGGTAAACTGAGTAAAGTGGCCATGATTAAATCAATTGAGTGTTCTTGTTGATTAAGAATACTACTATTGCAGTTATTCATCATTTTATGACTGATACTTTGGAATGGTTTTGATTGAAAAATTGATTTATTTAAATCACTGTATTCTGAATATTTGGAATGAAAAATAAATTTCATTGTTCTAGGTTCTTTTTCAGTCATTATGAGTAACAATACTAAAGTATTTTGTTTGTGTTGATTGATGGTATCAATAAATGCTACATTTATTTGCTCCAGAATATTTTTTTGTAAAGCGCTAGCAATACCTTTCTTGTCTTTAAAATGATGATATATTGCACCTATATGCTTATTTGCGACTCTTTTTGTATATGGTGTAGTACTGAGGTGTTAAAAAATCCGCGCTGATAAAAAAGATCTAATTGCAGCCTCACAGATTTTATCTGCCGTGTTAAATTCCGTTGCTTTTAGATATTTCAATTAGTAGTAATGACAGTCAACTTTGGCAGCCAAGTTAATATGGTTTCATCAAGTTGAGATGGTAAAAGACTTTACTTTACAACATCTTTACTTGCTAATTGGGACAAAAACGGGATGGTGACGAAAACTTTATAAATGGAATGGTAATGGGTTAGTACATGAGTTTACCATTGATTTTTATAAGGAAAAATTGGGCAGAGCTCATCAAATGAGGCTTGGTGCTTATTCGTTATATGCAAATAATAGCAACACTAATGAAGAAGTACAAATGTCTTTAGTTGACCGTTCGACACCATTATAAAAATAAAAAGGAGAATAATATGATAACTATACATTCCGCCGTAGATAAAACGGCATCACACCTGCCCAAGAGATGATATGGATATGATAGATCTCGATTGCGCAGTTTGGATTTAGAGCCATATGACGCTTTAAATCTGGCATTAATGGACTGTATTGACATAAGATTCCTTAAAACTATTAAGACAATTAAAATCAACTATACACATTAAAAGGAAAAACAAATATGAGAGTAGGTGTTGGGGCGGGGCTGGGCAAACTATTGAAACACGACCGTTTAATTTAGTTGTTGGACGCACTGGAAAGGCTCGGCTTTTGGTAGTGTCAAAGGTCGTACAGAATTACCTGGATATGTCGATAGATATATGAATGGCGAGATTGAATTAGATAAATTAGTCACGCACACAATGGGCCTAGAAGATATTAATCATGCTTTTGAGCTAATGCACGAAGGTAAGAGTATTCGTTCAGTGATTATTTTCTAGAAATTGATTATGCAAGAAATTGAAAGTGTTAACGAATTTGGTGGGTTGTTAAAACGCTACACGCATCAATCAAAAGTTAATGATTGCGAGATGACTTTTTCTATTTATCTACCGCCACAAGCGACAAAGTAAAAAGTACCGCCTTTATATTGACTTTCTGACTTGACTTGCACTTATGATAATTTGCGTATCAAAGCGGGAATGCAAAGGTATACTGCTGAACTAGGGATTGCTGTTATCATGCCAGATACCTTGCCCAGAGGTAAGAATATTGTTGATTATCCTGATTGTTATGACTTAGGCAAAGGTTCTGGATTTTATGTGGATGTTACTCAGCCGCCTTTTAGTCAGAACTATAATATGTATAGTAGATGAATTACCTGCTCTAATAGAGGGTAATTTTTCTGTTATTAATGGCGTTAAATATATATCTGGACGCTCAATGGGTGAGCATGGCGCTTTGATTTGTGCCCTAAAGAATAAAAACGCCTACCGGTCTGTTTCAGCATTTTCTCCAATTTGCAACCCTACAAAATGCGACCGGGGCAGAAATTGTTTGACAACTTATTTAGGGGCAGATGAAAAGCAATGGCAAGCATATGATGCTAGCTTTTTAATTCAAAATGGTGCTAGCGTTGATTCCATATTAATTGATCAAGGGGGTGGGCAGATGAATTTTTAGGAAAGCAATTACATTCATAAACCTTGTTCAAAATTTGTCAACAACAAGGAGTGCCACTTGATTTAAATATGAGAAAGGGTTACGACCATAATTACCACTTTGTTGCTTCATTTATTGGTGTTTGTCTATTTAAATTGTAATGATGTTAATGACTGCCTATTAACAATGTTTGTTACCAGTCAGGTTAAAGCAGAAATAGCTAAAATAGATAGTTTTAACGTTTGTTAAGTTTGAACTTTGACCCCCAAAGAAACACGCCTGAAGTTTTAAAAAAACATAGCAAACATATTGGGGAGGATGACACAATATGGCTTGTTGATTACAACAAAAATCCAGCAACAAATTAGTTCTATATTAGAAGAATACAATTAACAAAGCTAAGATTGATTTAGGAAAAAAGATATTTTTTGATAGAAGATTGTCATTAAACAATACAATTTCTTGTGCTATGTGCCATATTCCAGAACAGGGATTTACCAGTAACGAATTGGCTACAACTGTTGGTATTGCAGGGCGTAGTGTTCGTAGAAATACATCAACAATTTATAACATAGCATATATGGATAAATCATTTTATGACAAGTATGGAGTCCATTCTTGTTTAAAAACGAAATGGGTAACCCATCTTTTTCCAGTGTGATTAATAAAATAAAAAATTCAAAAGATTATCAAGGTTTGTTTAAACGAGCATTTAATGGCAAGTCTGTTTCAATTGTTACTATTGGTCAAGCCTTTGCTAGTTATCAAAGAACATTAATTTCTGCCAATGCAAATTTTGACAAATGGTATTACGGCGGGTATCAAGATACAATGAGTAAGCAAGCTAAATTAGGTTTTGAATTGTTCACAGGAAAGGCTGGTTGTTATAACTGCCACAGTATTAATAAAAAGCATGCATTATTAACTGACAATAAGCTGCACAATACGGGCGTAGGTTATTTGCAATCCATGTCTATAGCAAGTGAAATAACCCAAAATCCAAATGATAGATGGAAATATAATACCCCCTCACTTAGAAACATAAATTTAACAGCACCATATATGCATAATGGATCTTTACTAACACTAAAGAGTGTGGTTAATTTTTATAACAAAGGTTGTTTTCAAAATTCACTCTTAAGTCCTTTGATTCTCCCACTTAATTTGAATGGAGATGAAATAAGTGCATTAGTCGATTTCCTTAAAAATTTAACTGGAGATAATGTTAATTATCTAGTAGAAGATGCATTTTCTGCACTTATTTGGTGATACGGTTGAAAACTAGTACAGTGTTCTAATTTATTTAGATATGTTGATTAACCCAATTAGTAAAATCTGGCGCACTAAATACGCCAGAAATGCGTTCTATTTCTTTACCATTTTTAAAAATGGCTAGTGTTGGAATGGAGCGGATGTTGTACTTTGTGGAAATGGCTTGTTCTTTGTCAGTTTCTATTTTGATAAATCGAGCTTTAGGCTCAAGTTGTGCTGCTACTTGTTTAAAAGTAGGGGCGAATGTTTTGCATGGTCCGCACCAAGCTGCCCAAAAATCAATCACCAATAATTCATCAGTTTTTTCTATTGCACGAGTGAGTTGTGTGCCATTCATATTAACAGACTCTTTGTTATAAATTGAACTTTTGCATTTACCACAATTGGGTTTGTTGTTTAATTTGTCTTTTGGAATATTGTTAAGTCCGCCACAGTTTGGGCACATTGCAATCATGTTAGTTCCTATTTTTTCATATCATTGGGTTTTATCTATGGGTGGGTTGGGTTTATTGCAAGTCAGGGCGGGTTGATTTGCGTTTGGATCTGGTAATTTTGTTCTCTTTATTTTTTATTTTTTCAACTTTGAAGATTATTTTTTCAACTGCTACCAAATCTTTAACACTTTTTTTAATTGATTTAAAGGCTTTTGGCGCTTGGATTTCAATCATTTGTTGGACAATCCATTTTGAATCAGCATGAGTCATAGACTTTTGAATTTTCTCTGCGAAGTATCTTAAGAAATGATAATTAGGCTCACCATTTGTAAATTCATAATTGGCGTAGTCTTGAGACCTGACATTATAAATTTGAATAAAGTCTTTCCAGTGCTCGCATGAGCCAAGACGCTCTTGTTTGTTTTCGTGAAAATAATCAGCCGATTGTTTGGCTAGCTTGACAATCAATGCTTGACGTTGTTTGGCATCTAATTTATCAAATACCAGCCTATCAATGCACTGAATTAGAAAGCATAAGTATTCAGAGATTACATCAAACACCTGTGCTTTTTCAATCACGAAAGCTTCGTTAATTAAATCTTCTAAATGATTTTTAGTAATGCGCCACGAGTTAAATGCCAGCGCGCCGGCAATGTCGTCAATGGTTTTAACTTGGGTTTTGTGCCAAGTGCTTTTAACTCTCATTGCACCAGTTTATACCATTATTGTATTGTGCTACTCGCAGTTGTAGTTCTTAAAGGAGCCTAAATCATTAACATTCTCATAACCCATTTGGATTAAATAATTTTTAGCAGTTGATGAGCGAGCACCCGTAACGCAATAAAGAATAACGGCCTTGTCACGATCGATGATTTGGTCAGCACCCATAATGGATTGCAGTGGCAGATTGATTGCATTTGGTAGTGCACCTTGAGCAAATTCTCTACTAGAGCGAACATCAACTAATTGAGCACCATTAGCCAATAGTTTGCAAGCATCACTGCTTGAAAATGAATTAAACATAGTATAATTTCCGAAGTTAGTTTTTAAAGCCAAACCTAGTATAACTAGGCGTTTAATCTATATTAGGAAATCATTATATAACAATGTTAAGCAAAAAGCAACTAAGATTAGATATAAAAGCGGTTGCTAATGCCTTAAAAAAGCGACACTTTTCTTTTGATGTCAAACAATTAACTGAGTTAGAAGAGAATAGAAAAAAAAATCAAATAGAAACTCAAAACTTGCAAAACCTACGCAATACACAGTCTAAGGCGATTGGCAAAGCCAAAGCTTCTGGAGAAGATGTTAAGCTTTTATTAAAGGATGTTGCAGATTTAAGCGATCAGCTAAATTTAGTTAAATCAAATTTGCAAATAATTCAATCTGATATTGATGCGATTGTTTTATTAATGCCAAATATTCCTCATCATTCTGTACCTGAGGGTAAGGGTGAAGAGGACAATGTTGAAGTTTCAAAATGGGGTGAGCCAGGTCAGTATGATTTTGATGTAAAAGATCATGTTGATTTGGGTGAAATGTATGGGCTAGATTTTGAAACGTCAGTTAAGATTTCTGGCGCTAGATTTTCTGTCATGACAGGGAAAATTGCACGTCTACATCGTGCATTGACACAATTTATGTTGGATCAACATAGTGAGGTGAATGGTTATACCGAGGCTTATGTCCCTTATTTGGTCAATGCAGAATCTTTAATTGGCACGGGTCAGTTGCCAAAGTTTGAAGCTGATTTGTTTAAAACGCACCTGCATGGCGAGCAAGGAGAGGCCAAAACATTATATTTGATTCCAACTGGTGAAGTGCCTGTGACTAATATGATGCGTGATGTGATTGTCAAAGAGAGAGATTTACCGCTTAAGTTTGTGGCACATACGCCTAGTTTTAGATCAGAGGCAGGTAGTTATGGACGTGATACTCGTGGCCTTATTCGCCAACACCAATTTGAAAAGGTTGAGTTGGTGCAAGTAGTTAAAGCACAAGACTCTTATCAAGCTTTAGAAGTGTTAACTGCACACGCTGAAAGCATTTTACAAGCATTAGAGTTGCCTTATAGAAAGGTCAACTTATGTGCAGGAGATCTTGGTTTTTCTGCCGCTAAAACCTATGATTTAGAAGTGTGGTTACCTGGACAAAATGCTTATCGTGAAATGTCTTCTTGCTCTTGTTTTGAAGATTTTCAGGCGCGACGTTTACAATTGAGATATAAGAACAAAGAAACTAATAAGCCAGAATTATTGCACACAGTGAATGGCTCAGGGTTGGCAGTTGGTAGAACGTTAGTTGCCGTATTAGAAAACCATCAGCAAGCTGATAGAAGTATTAAAATACCCTTTGTTTTACAAAGCTACATGGGTGGCTTAGCAGTCATTAATTAATTTTTTTACATAAGGAGATAAAATGAGTTTATTAGATTTAATAATTACACCAGTATTTGCAGAAGGTTCAGTAGGAAACGATATTTCAAGTCCGTGGGGCGGATTGCCATTTTTATTGATTATGTTTGTGTTGATGTATTTTTTACTCATCAGACCACAACAAAAACGCGCCAAGGAGCACAAAACATTATTAGCAGCATTAAAAACAGGCGATGAAGTTGTGACTAATGGTGGTGTTATTGGTAAGGTTGTTTCTGTATATGAATCTTTTGCAACATTGGAAATTGCTGATGGTGTTGTGATTAAGGTGCAAAAGCAAGGTGTTAACCAAAAAATGCCAAAAGGCAGTGCTAAAATTTAGTTAAGAAATAACCATTATGAATCATTACTCGGGGCTTAAGAATGCATTGATTGCATTTGTTTTATTGCTTTCAATGTTATATGCACTGCCTAATATATTTGGCTCTGATTTGGCCGTTCAAGTGTCAAGTGCAGGCAATGCTTTGATTGTTGATCAAGATTTGGACAAAGTTAAAAATGCATTAAAAGCGCAACACATTGAGTTTAAATCTGTCGAATTAGCCAATCAAAGAATTTTGGCACGTTTTAAAAACAATACACAACAGCTTTTAGCTAAAGACGCACTTAAGCAGGCATTGGGTCGTCGTTATGTAGTAGCATTAAATTTAGCACCTTCTGTGCCAACTTGGTTGGCAAGCCTTGGCGGTAAGGCCATGTCGCTTGGTTTGGATCTTAGGGGGGGTGTGCATTTCTTATTAGAAGTTGATATGGAGGCGGTCATTTCAGCTTCAATGGATAAGACGTATAATGAACTTCGTGTTTTATTGCGTAAAGATAGACTATATAAGAGTATCAAGCAAGAAAATGGCAATATTGTTATTCGTTTTAAGCGCTCTGAACTAAAAGACAAAGCAACTCAGTTAATTAAATCAGAATTGAATGATTTAGTGGTGCTTGATAATAATACGGATGAGTTGTCACTACACATTGGCATTAGCGAGAGTGCACAAAGACAAGCCAAGAAAAGTGCACTTAAGCAGAATATTACCACATTGCGTAATCGAGTAAATGAGTTAGGCGTGGCAGAACCAATTATTCAACAACAAGGCTCAGAGCGTATTGTGGTTCAACTGCCAGGTGTACAAGATACAGCCAGAGCAAAAGAGATTTTAGGTGCGGTGGCAACTTTGGAATTTAGACTGGTTGATGAAAAAAATGACCCACAAACAGCCATTCAATCAGGGCGTGTGCCAATTGGCTCAAAGCTTTATTATTTTAAAGATGGTCGTACTTTATTGCTAAAGAGTCGTGTTATCACAACGGGTGAGAACATTACAGGTGCGGCATCTGGCATTGACCAAGAAAACAACATTCCAATGGTGAATATCACACTTGATAGTGTTGGCGGTAGAGCGATGCTTAATACCACTAAAAAATACTTACACCATCGTATGGCAGTTGTCTTTATTGAAAATAAAGTTGAAACCATAACTAAAAATGGCAAAACCATTAAAAAACGCATTACCACGAGAGATATTATTAATGCTGCTACAATCCAAGGTACATTTTCATCACGGTTTCAAATTACAGGAATTGACAGTGTTCGGGAAGCGCGTAATTTAGCGTTATTATTGAGGGCAGGTTCACTCTCAGCACCAATTGAAATTATTGAGGAACGCACCATTGGACCAAGTCTTGGTGTGGATAATATTACCAAGGGCGTGATATCAGTATTGGTTGGTTTTGTTTTGGTTTTGTTTTTTATGGCTATGCGTTACCGTGTATTTGGTATGGTGGCTAATGTGGCTTTGACGCTTAACTTGGTGATGATTGTGTCTGTTTTATCTTTATTACAAGCCACTCTGACGTTGCCAGGTATTGCAGGTATTGTACTTACAGTGGGTATGGCGGTGGATGCCAATGTGTTAATTTTTGAGCGCATTAAAGAAGAGTTAGGCACAAATAGCAATATTCAAAAAGCCATTTCAAGCGGCTATGATAAAGCGCTACTGACCATTGTAGATGCTAATATTACAACCTTAATTGCAGCATTGGTCTTGTTTAGTTTTGGCACTGGATCAATTAAAGGCTTTGCGATTACTTTATCAATTGGTATTATCACTTCAATGTTTACAGCCATTATTGTCTCACGTGCAATCATTAATAAAATATACGGCGGCAAAAAGTTAGAGGAGATTTCAATATGAGTTTCAAATCACTAAACATTCCAACGATTGATTTTGTGGGCAAGCGCACTTATGCCATTATATTTTCGGTGTTGTTGGTTGCTGCTAGCACTTTTTCATTGATCATGAACGGGCTCAAGCTAGGCATTGATTTTACGGGTGGCACTTTAATTGAAGCAGGTTATCAACAAGGTGTTGATTTAGCTGAGATTAGAGCCACGCTAGACAAGGCAAATTTTAAAAGGGCCAATGTCCAATACTTTGGTTCAACTAATGAGGTTTTAATTCGCTTAGAGCCGCAATCAATTTCTAGCGCCAAACTAAGTTCAAAAATCATCAATTTATTATGCGATGATGTTGATATTCGTCGGGTCGAATTTGTAGGTCCTAAAGTGGGTGAAGAGCTCACTAATGATGGTGGTTTGGCGATGTTGTATGCACTGATTGGTATTTTGATTTATGTGGCAGTGCGTTTTGAGTATCGGTTTTCATTAGGCTCAATTGCTGCCCTTATTCATGATGTTATTATTACCCTAGGCTTTTTCTCATTATTTCAAATTGAGTTTGATTTAACAGTGTTGGCTGCCATATTAGCCGTCACTGGCTATTCTTTGAATGATACTATTGTCGTATTTGACCGAATTCGTGAAAATTTTTTATCAACACGTCATGTTGATTCTTCTAAGATTATTAATGGCGCGCTTAATCAAACGCTATCTAGAACAATCATGACTTCTTTAACCACCTTATTGGTGTTGTTAGCATTGTTCTTTTTAGGTGGTGAAACCATTCATAATTTTGCTTTAGCATTACTAATTGGTGTGGTAGTAGGTACTTATTCTTCTATTTATGTTGCTAGTTCAATGATTCTTGCTTTGGGTATTACTAAGGAAGATTTATTGCCATCTGAAAAAGAAAAGAAAGCGCTTGACTCGCTACCATAGTTAAGTAATATTTGATTTCTTTTGTTAAGAATTTCTTTCGTTTATTGCTTAAATTTTTCGAAGACTAAACAAGCATTTGTACCACCAAAGCCAAAGCTATTAGACATCACTCGTTTGAGTGATTGCTTGGTTGTTGTTCGTACAATTGGCACGCCTTCGGCTGCCTTATCAAGATTTGCAATATTAACAGATTCAGCCATAAAGTCATTTTGTAGCATTAGTAATGAGTAGATTGACTCATTCACGCCTGCTGCACCCAATGCATGTCCAGAAAGAGATTTGGTTGAGCCTACATTTGGTATGTTATTGCCAAACACTGCTTTAATGGCATCTAATTCTTTAACATCACCCACAGGAGTAGAAGTGCCGTGTGCATTGATATAATCAATCGAACCTTTAATAGTTGAAATAGCAAGTTGCATGCAACGTTTAGCGCCTTCACCTGACGGTGCAACCATATCATAGCCATCAGATGTTGCACCATAGCCTGTGAGTTCTGCAAGAATAGTTGCGTCTCGAGCTTGGGCATGTTCTAATGATTCAAGTACTAACGCACCACCACCACCAGAAATAACAAAACCATCACGACTCGTATCAAAAGCACGAGAAGCATTTGAAGGCATTTCGTTGTATTTAGAAGACAAGGCACCCATTGCATCAAACAACATGGTGAGCGACCAATCTAGCTCTTCACCACCACCAGCAAATACCACATCTTGTTTGCCCATTTGAATTTGCTCCATAGCGTTGCCAATGCAGTGTGCAGAGGTTGAACAGGCAGAGCTGATTGAATAGTTAATGCCTTTAATTTTGAAGAGGGTTGAAAGGCAAGCCGATGTTGTAGAGCCCATCGTGCGTGGTACGCGATAAGGACCAACGCGCTTAATGCCTTTTTCTCTTAAAATGTCGGCGGCTTCTACTACGTTTTGATTGCTAGCGCCACCAGAGCCCATGATAAGTCCAGTACGTTCATTTGAGATTTGTTCAGGTGTTAATCCTGATTGTTTAATTGCCTCATCCAAGGCAACTGCATTATAAATGGCAGCGTCAGCCATAAAGCGTTTCATTTTCCTGTCGATGATTTCACTATAGTCTAATTCGGCAATGGCACCAGAGATGTGTGAACGAAGCCCCATTTGCGCTTGATTTTCGTCAAATTTAATGCCTGATTTTGCCGTTTTTAAAGAGGCTAAAACCTCCATACAGTTTGCACCCAAACTAGAAATGATCCCCATTCCTGTGACAACAACTCTGTTCATTACATTTTGCTAGTATCGGTGAATAATCCAACCTTAAGATTGGTGGCTTCGTAAATGACTTTACCATCTACTTCCATGGTTGCATCAGCTACACCCATGTACAATTTACGTGCAATAACGCGTGATAAATTAATTTTATAGGTGACTTTCTTTGCACTGGGCAAGACTTGACCGACAAATTTAATATTGCCAGCGCCAAGCGCACGACCACGACCAGGGCCGCCTAACCATCCTAAATAAAAGCCAATTAATTGCCACATGGCATCTAGTCCCAAACAGCCAGGCATAACAGGGTCTTCATTAAAGTGACATTCAAAAAACCACAAGTCAGGATTAATATCTAATTCGGCAATAATCTCACCTTTGCCATATTCACCACCCTCACTAGAGATATGACTAATGCGATCAAACATCAACATCGGTGGTTTTGGCAGTTGGGCGTTGCCCGACCCAAACAATTCGCCATTGCCACATTTAATTAACTCATCATAGGAAAAAGAATTTTGCATTGTGTTTTTTATGTAAAAATTTTACCTAGATTATACCAGTGTCTGCTTAATGTCAGCAATGATGTCTTTAATGTCTTCTAGTCCAACAGATATTCTGATTAATCCATCCGTTATATGAGCATCAAGTCTTTCTTCATCAGTTAAGCGTCCGTGTGTTGTGGTGGCTGAATGGGTAATTGTAGATTTTGTATCACCTAAATTAGCAGTAATGGAAAGTACGTTGGTAGCGTTGATTATTTTAAAGGCCGACTCTTGTCCACCTTTAACTTCAAACGATACAATACCACCAAAACCAGATTGTTGGGACATTGCTAAGTTGTAATCAGGGTGCGAAGGCAAGCCTAAATAATAGACTTTTTCTACCTGATCTTGGGCTTCAAGCCAGATGGCAAGTGTAAGCGCATTGTCTGAGTGCGCCCTCATTCTAAGACTTAGGGTGTCTAGTCCTTTAAGCACAATCCAAGCATTAAAAGCACTCAAACTAGGGCCTGTAGTGCGCACAAATCCATGAACTTGTTCAATAATATCAGCATTTCCGACCACGGCACCTGCTAAGCATCTACCTTGACCATCAATATATTTAGTGGCTGAGTGAATCACAATATCAGCACCTAGGGCAATAGGATTTTGTAATGCAGGACTTAAAATTGCATTGTCAACCGCCAAAAGAATATGATGGGCTTTTGATATTTTACTAAGCGTAGCAATATCTACAATCTCACCCAGTGGATTGGATGGAGTTTCAAGTAAAAAAAGTTTGGTGTTGTTTTTAACCGCACTTTCCCATGCTGATAAGTCAGACAAGTCTACAAAACTAATGTCAATATTAAATTTAGCAACAATGGTGTTTAATAGCACAATTGAGGTGCCAAACATATTACGAGAAGCAACAATATGATCACCCGATTTAAGCAGTGCCATAATAGTGGCGAAGATTGCCGCCATGCCAGATGAAGTGGCAACACAGGCTTGCGCACCTTCAAGTGCGGCTAATTTTTTTTCAAAGGCATCTACCGTCGGGTTGGTAAAACGTGCATAAATATTCCCCGGTTCTTTTTTAGAAAAGCGGTTGGCAGCTTGTTCAGCTGAGTCAAAAACAAAACTGGAGGTTAAAAATATTGCCTCAGAATGTTCCTGTTCAGCAGTGGTTCGATAACCTGTACGTATGGCTTTGGTATCGAAGCTTAAATCTTTCATGTGTTTGTAAAATCATTAAATAGCGCTATTCTACATCATTACCAATCAATTCAGAAACCTCAAAGGTGTTGTTTTCTTCTTTCGCAAGGTCGCCTCGTAAAGATTCAATATGTGCAAGGTAGCTTTTATCAATATCATCGGTTACGTATTGACCATTAAAACAAGAGCAATCAAACGTGGTAATTGCCTTATTGCCTTGTTGCACACACCAAATTAAGTCATTCAAATCTTGATAAATCAGCTTGTCTGCACCAATGGCTTTGCAGATTTGATTGGTGTCTCTATCGCGGGCAATAAATTCTTTGTTGCTAGCCATATCAATGCCATATACATTAGGATAGCGTACAGCAGGCGCGGCTGAGGCAAAAAACACTTTATTAGCACCAGCATCGCGAGCCATTTGTACAATTTGCTCACTGGTTGTGCCACGCACAATGGAATCATCAACTAATAATACATTTTTGCCTTTGAATTCAAGCTCAATTGTGCTGAGTTTTTGGCGCACAGATTTTTTTCTCTGTTTTTGCCCTGGCATGATAAAAGTGCGAGCAATGTATCGATTTTTAATTAGGCCCTCACTGTATTTAACGTCTAATTTATGTGCCAGTTGTAAAGCAGCCACTCTAGAAGTATCAGGAATGGGAATAACGATATCAATATCATTAATGTCCCATTCTTTACGAATTTTTATGGCTAGTTTTTCTCCCATTCTTAAACGAGATTTGTACACGGAAATATCATCAATGACTGAGTCTGGACGGGCAAAATAAACAAATTCAAAGATACAAGGTGAGTGCTTGGGTTTTTCTGCGCATTGTTTAATAAATGTATTGCCTGCTCTGTCAATAACGACCGTTTCACCTGGCTTGATATCTTGAGTAATCTCATAACCAAGTGCGCTAAGCGCCACGCTTTCAGAGGCTAACATATATTTAGTGCCGCCTTTAGTGGTGCGCTTGCCAAGAATTAATGGGCGAATACCATTGGGGTCTCTAAAGCCAAAAATACCATAGCCTGGAATCATGCCAATGGTTGCATAAGCACCGCGTACACGCTTATGTACTTGTGTCACAGAAGCAAAAATATCAGTCTCGTTAATGCGTTGTTTTTGTAATTTGGCTAATTCACTGGCAAATACATTGAGTAAAATTTCTGAATCAGAGTTGGTGTTGATATGGCGAAGGTCTTGCTCAAATAACTCTTGAGCCAGTTGTTCAGTGTTGGTTAAGTTGCCGTTATGTGCAAACGCAATACCGTATGGCGAATTAACATAAAAAGGCTGCGCCTCTGCATTGGACGAGCTGCCTGCAGTAGGGTAACGTACATGGCCAATACCCATATCTCCTAACAACTGTGTCATGTGCTTAGTTCTAAAGACATTTCGAACCAAGCCGTTTGACTTGCGCATATAAAAACGCCCTTTATGAGCAGTGACGATGCCTGCTGCGTCTTGACCGCGATGCTGCAAAATGGTCAACGCATCATAAATATAAACAGCAGTATCTTTCTTAGTGGTAGATAAAATGCCAACGATGCCACACATAAGTTATTTCCTAATTGTTTTCAATAAATAATAAGTATTGTGACAACTCAGGTTTAATGTATGAAGTCACATCTTGAAAGACTTTTAAAGCACCATGAGTTTCAATCCAATAATATTGTTGTGAAACCCAGTTGATACTTTGCAATCCCAATACCATGATTAAAATTGCCAAGCTGCCCTTGATTAAGCCCACAATTGAGCCTAATAAATTGTTTTGAGTGCTGTTGATATTTCTAGCATTAAGCTTGGTGTCTATTGCTTGCAAAATCGTAAGTATTTTTTTGAAAAAAAACGATAAGCAACAAGGTTTTGTTGTATCAATAGAAATATTTAACACGCTTGATATAAAAGTTAAAACACTAAAGGCAAGGGTAAATACAATTGAAAATGACAAGCCAATGCGAACAGGTTCATTGCTAATCAGCATTTCCATAATGTCCAGCCCAGCCACAGTCTCTAAATAATGCCAACTAAATATAGTAATTGCCACCAAAACAACCATGAGTGCAAACAACTTGTTTAGTACACAAGGGTTATCAACGGTTGATGATAATTGTGTTAGTTTGTAAATCACTCTTTTGATGACCACAACACCAATAAAAATCACCCCAAATGAGATGGCTAAATGAGATTGGTGTGATAATACTAGCCAAGTGATGAGCGAGCTTGTGGTCAGTGTTTGGTAAAACAGCCATGCAATTAAAATGGCTAATAATAAAAACCCTAAATTGATAAGCTCTCTTGCCATGCCACGTTTAAAGCCTAATACTAGGAATGTTGCTAAAATAGCAATGGTTATCCAGTCAGACCAAACTAAGCGTTCAATCATGTACCAGATAGTTGTAAAAAACTCATCCATCAAATCTCTCCTAGAGATACTGTGTGATTAGTTGCAATTTTACAAGATTTTTTCTTCTTCATTTTTCATAAATGGTATAAGTATTTTCAATGCATTTGCAACAACATGAAACGAGCCAAAAATAACAATACGCTGATATTGCTTATCATTAAGTGCGCGATTAATGGCATTTTGCATACCATCACAAACGTGAATATTATGATTTAGACTGAATTCATTACTAAGTGCTTTCATGTCTATTGCTCGACTAACATCAAGCGGTACTAGTAGCCATTGATTAATAAGCATGCTAATTTCGTTAATCATTAAACTAATATTTTTATCTTTTAAAGCTGAAAATATGGCAATGGTAGAACATTGCTGCTTTGCTAATTCTGCTGATAACACTTTAACAGCCGCTGCATTGTGTGCAACATCAAAAATAACAGTTTTGTTATTGATGGTTTTTATTTGAAATCTAGCATCAAGTTGTGCATATTTAATACCTGCTTTAATTTGAATGGCATTAATTGTGAGGGTTTTATTCAATTTTTGTACAGCAAGCATTGCCGTAGCTGCATTGTGCTGTTGGTGCTTACCGATTAAGCCTATATCACTTGTATATTTTTCCTTAACAAGTTCTAATTGCGCTTTGATTTGATGAGCATATTGACTAATTGAGGTAGGTGGGTTAATATCAGCACAAATACAAGGCGTATTTTTGCGCATAATGCCTGCTTTTTCAAGCCCAATCAGCTCACGAGTATCACCCAAATAATCCACATGGTCAATGTCAATATTGGTAATGACGCTCACGTCGTTATCGACCACATTAACTGAGTCTAGCCGACCGCCCAACCCCACTTCTAATACAGCTATATCAACTTTTTCTAGCTCAAAAATAATCAGCGCAGCTAAGGTTGAAAATTCAAAATAAGTCAGTGATATTTTACTTCTAAAAGACTCAATTTTTTCAAAAGCATGGCAAATTTGCTCATCAGTTGCTTGCACGCCGTTAATCACAAAACGTTCATTGTATTTAAGAATATGGGGTGAGCTAAATTGAGCGACTTTAAACTTTGATTGTTGGTAAATACTACCAATAAAAGCCACGGTAGAGCCTTTTCCATTCGTACCAGCAACGCTAATTACTTTAAAAGAAACGCCTTTTGGAAACAGATTTTGATAAACTTTTTTAACACGCTCTAGTCCTAAATCAATGTCCTGAAAATGTAAGTTTTCTTGGTAAATTAGCCAGTCGTCTAGGGTGTTTAGTCTTCCCAAAACTCACCCTCAATGGTGTTGTCTTTATTACGCTGTTGGGATGGTGTGTTTTTGGTTTTATGAATAAAGCCAGCGTGATTTTTGCTAAATATCTTTTGTGCGTTCTTTTTCAAAATTTGATTAATAAAATAAGCCCTTGAAATGGGTATAAGCCCAAGTAGGCCGATAAAATCCGTAATAAAACCAGGCGTTAATAACAAAACACCTGAGACTAAGATGACCACACCCTCAAACATTTCAAAAGCAGGCGTTTGTCCGTTCATGGTTTTTTGCTGTACTTTTGCAAGGGTAGAAAATCCCTGTTGTTTAAGTAGTGTTGAACCAATAAGCGCAGTCACAACAACCAACAATACAGTTGAAAAACCACCAATTGACTCACCCACTGATACTAAAACATAAATCTCAAGCAGTGTCATGACAACAAATAAAGGAAATATCATTATGTTTTTTTGTTAGTAAAAATTAAATCCCAAACGCCATGCCCCAGCCTATGACCTCG
Source organism: Candidatus Ruthia sp. Plio_17_S18 (assembly GCA_021730105.1). GTDB lineage: Bacteria > Pseudomonadota > Gammaproteobacteria > PS1 > Pseudothioglobaceae > Ruthia. The sequence continues at coordinate 1,118,318 of CP072538.1, read as the reverse complement.
TCGTTCAAATTTAGTAATGGGTCGGTATTCAGGTCTTGGTGAATAGATAGGGTCGTTTTGTGTGTTTTTAAAGTGAGGGTGATTTTCTAAAACTACCATCATATGAGTTGCATAATGTTCCCAGTCAGTGGCCATGTGAACTTTGCCACCATGTGTTATTTTTTTTGATAATAAATTTAAAAACTTAGTTTGCACCAATCGGCGTTTATGGTGTTTTTTCTTATGCCACGGGTCAGGGAAAAACAACTGAAAACGATTAAAACTGTCATCTTCTATATGGTTTGTTAATACCTCAACGGCATCTGCTTTAATGATTTGAAGGTTGCTTAATTGGTGTTTGTGTGCCTCGTTAATTAATCTGCCAATACCTGCCTCATACATCTCAATGCCCAAAAAATTTCTACCAGGTGTCTTAATTGCCATCTCTAGCAAACTATCTCCATTACCAAAGCCTACTTCTAAAACAATTTTTTGTTGTTTGATAAACAAACGGTTTAAATCAATTTTACCTTTAGGTAAATCAACCCCATAATCCGCCCAAAGCTCAGTCAACCCCATTTTTTGCCCCAGTGTTAATCTGCCAGGGCGGCTAACAAAACTTTGAATTTCTCTCATTTTATTTATCAAAATATTGGCACAAATATAAATAGCATTTAGTTAAGGTGTTGTTAAAAAAGCAAAACAACATACCTATTAAAAAATCTAAAAGAGTAAGCGCTCTAATAAAAGTTATCTGTAAAAATGGTCTTTATTTTACCGTTTGACAGTCAAGTAATATGTGGTATATTTGCAAGTCTTAAACCAAAAAAAGCGGTTTCCCGCTTATCGTTATTATAGCGGTTTTTTTGTACCTAAAATAAATAGAGACAAAATTGCTTATGGTAGGCCGAGAAGAGCCGAATAGGCTTTTTAGCTAATAAGTTCCCGTCTTTTTTTTGGGATAAGTGAGACCTACCACCTTTTTTTAGGTCGCAGATTTTTCAATCCAATTAATCAGGATACCTTAACCTTATGTCACATACAACCAATATTATAATGATTAGTGTGGCTATTAAAAAGCAGTCAATGTCAGTAGCAGATTAAGTTTGCTCATAATTGATAATCCATAGTAAGTGGTGCGTGGTCTGCAAAGCGCTCATCTTTATAAATATTGACACTTTTAACCGCACCTTTGAGATTTGGCGTTAGGATTTGATAATCAATGCGCCAGCCGACGTTATTCGCCCATGCTTGCCCACGATTACTCCACCAAGTGTATTGCCTATCTTCTTGATTAACTTCACGAAAGCCGTCAATAAAGCCAACTTCAAAAAATAACTCATCTAACCAAGCGCGCTCCTCTGGCAAGCAGCCTGAATTTTTTTGATTGGCTTTCCAGTTCTTAATATCTCTTTCCTGATGTACGATATTCACATCACCACAAATAATTACCTTGCGTACGCTTGTTTTAAGCTCTTGTAAATAGGGCATAAATCGCTCAGTTAAAAACGCCATTTTTAAATCTTGGCGCTCTTGTTTGGCACTGCCTGAATGTATGTAAATTGAAATAACTGAAAAATCTTCAAAGTCAACTCGAATAAATCGTCCTTCAAAATTAATATCATCCCATGGGCTTTTTTTAATGACTTGAATGGGTGTTTGTTTGGTCAAGATTGCTGTGCCAGAATAGCCTTTTTTCTCAGCAGGTTGGTAATAGCAGTGGTATTCTTTTGGATAAAATCGCTCATCCAATTGGTCTTCTTGTGCTTTGATTTCTTGCAAGCAAACCACGTCTGCATTTTTGGTTTTTATCCAATCAAAAAAACCTTTTCGTTCAGCTGCACGAATTCCGTTGACATTAGCCGTTATAATTCTTTTCATCGAAATAATTTTATAGGAAAACCCATGGAGCAATATCAAAAAGACTTTGTAGATTTTATGTTGGGCAGTGGTGCGCTCAAATTTGGTGAATTTACCTTAAAATCTGGTCGTGTTAGCCCTTATTTTTTTAATGCTGGGGCATTTAATACGGGGCAACACCTTTCTCAACTGGGTAAATTCTACGCGACAGCGACTGAAAATAGCGGCTTGGATTTTGATGTTTTGTTTGGTCCAGCCTACAAAGGTATTCCACTAGCTACTGCTACTGCTATGGCGCTTAATGACGGTTTTAATAAAAATGTGCATTATAGTTTTAATCGCAAAGAAGCCAAAACGCATGGTGAGGGTGGGGATATTGTTGGACATCCACTTGAGGGTAATATTTTAATTATTGACGATGTCATCACGGCAGGTACGGCTATTAGCGAGGCGATGAATATTATTAAAGCAAACGGCGCAACTGCTAAGGGCGTGATTGTGGCGGTTGACCGTCAGGAAAAAGGCAAGGGTGAGCAATCTGCTATTCAGAAAGTTGAGCAGAACTTTGGGTTTTCAGTTTTAAGTATTATTAATTTATCGCACTTGGTTGATTATTTAAAACAAGGCAATGACCATGCGTTAATTGAGCGCATTGAGGTGTATCGAGATTGCTATGGTGTTTAAGGCTAAAGCCAACTGCCACTAGCCTGAATGAGTTTTAATGAATGTGGTGTGTGTCCATACTGCCAGTGCAAAGCGTTTTGCTGATTTTGTTGAGCGTGGTAGTTTGATTGAACAGCGATTACCCTTGCTGATTTTTTGCGTGTGATTGAGCACCACAACACCATGGTTTAAAATTTTGTTGTCATTCTCACCAGCCGTAATTTTGTTTTCAAATCCAAAGCCTAATAGGGCAATATGCGCTATTAAAGGCTGGCGTTTTTGCTGTGGTTTAAATTTAATATAAGCCATGGTTACGTAAATTCACTGAGCCATTTATCCGCTGGCGGGCAAGAACTACAGCCTTCAGAGGTATAAAGCTCAGCCATGGTACTTTGATAGTCGGCGCTTTCAAAGTGAAAGCTTTTTGCAAAAACAGTACCACCAAAAAAGATAAGCAATAGTGAGAGGGTTATTTTTGTTAAGTGCATACTTTAATGTACGCACTTATTAATAAAAAAGTTTCAGCTAAGTGGGTTTTTTGTTGGTTTGAAACAGATTGGCAATTTTTCTAAAAATCAGCTTAATGCCACGCCAAAGTTTTGGCAATAGCCAAACCATCAAAATAATGGCAACAATAATCCAAACAACAGGATGATTAATTGCTGCCCACATGCCAGTAAAAACAGCCACATCTTCAGTGATTGAAGCTGTCCAATTACTAACTGGCTCAGGACTGGTATTAATAATAGCACTAGTCCCTGCCTTGGTAAAATGTGTTGCAGAGGCACAGCCCACCGCCAATAATCATGCCTACGGTTTCGCTTACATGGCCAAATTCTGCCATTGCATCACCTGCAAGTAGTGCCCCAGCGGGATACGAATAAAAGTATGAACACTGTCCCAAATTAAGTCAAACCCATGGATTTTGTCTGCAAAAGACTCCACACCATACATCAGAGACCTGCCGCTGCTCTTACTAATGGATTTTGCAATACTTCTAATTCTCCAGGCAAGGAAACGTGCTCTGTCATACCCGATAGGACTAAAATCAGCATGGTTGCATAAATATTAAACCCGCTACCCAGTCCAATCCCTAAGTAAGGAAAGTGCAATTGTTTGAATTAGTTGGGCGTCTAGCATAGAATTTATGATTTTAATGGTGGAGGGATAGGGATTTGAACCCTAGAAGGGTATTAACCCTTGCCGGTTTTCAAGACCGGTGCATTCAGCCGCTCTGCCATCCCTCCAATGTCAGGGTATGATACAGTTTATTCAGGCAATGGTAAATATGGTTTTTGTATAATTTAGCTTTGAAAGTTGAATAATTTTAAGTATAATTCCTTTCTTTTAGATTTTTTGATAGGTGAGTTATGGCGAAGGTATGTGTGGTTACTGATAAGCGACCAATGAGTGGTAACAATGTATCTCATGCGAACAATAGAACGCGTCGTCGTTTTTATCCAAATCTTCACACGCATCGTTTTTGGGTGGAAAGTGAAAATCGTTTTGTTAAGTTAAAGTTATCAGCGAAAGGATTGCGTATTATTGATAAAAAAGGTATTGACGCTGTATTAGCAGAAATTCGTACACGTGGCGAAAAGGTTTAGGAGTAGTAAGTTATGAGAGAAAAGATTAGATTAGTATCATCAGCCAAAACAGGCCATTTTTATACAACCACTAAAAACAAACGTATTCACCCAGAAAAGGTAGAAGTTAAAAAGTTTGATCCGGTTGTTAGAAAACACGTGATGTACAAAGAAGCGAAGATTAAGTAGTTAATAAAAAAGCCGCAAAAGCGGCTTTTTTATTGGCTATGAATTTAAGATGGTTTCTAGTGATACACTATTTTTTTCATTTTTATATTCATCTAGTTGGTCAAAATTTAGATATTGGTAAATTTGCTCCTCCATTGGCTTGATGTCCTTTATTGCCTGTTGATATTCTGTGTTTGTGGGAATGTGTCCAAGTTTGGCAGTGATTGCTGCAACTTCGGCAGAGGATAGATAAACGTCAGCATTGTCGCCTAAACGATTAGGGAAGTTACGTGTTGAGGTGGATATCACTGTAGCATTGTCTTTGACTCGTGCTTGGTTGCCCATGCATAAAGAACAACCAGGAATTTCAGTGTGTTTAGTTAGTTTATTAAATATATCGTATACACCTTCTGCTTTAAGTTGTGCTTCATCCATTCGGGTGGGTGGTGCAATCCACAATTCGGTTGTCAGCTCTGACTTATCCTTTAATAATTGTGCAGCCACTCTAAAGTGACCAATATTGGTCATACAAGAGCCAATAAAGACTTCATCAATTTTGGTATTGGCTACTTCTGAAAGTAGTTTGACATCATCTGGGTCGTTCGGACACGCCAAAATTGGCTCTCTAATTTCATCAAGGTTAATGTCAATCATTGCAGCATATTCACAATTTGTGTCTGCGACTAGTAATTCAGGCGTATCTAACCATTTTTTCATAGCTTGAACTCGTCTGGCAAGGGTTGTTTTATCCTCATAGCCTTTATTAATCATTGAATATAATAAAGCAATATTCGAGTTTAGATATTCTATTACAGGTTCTTTATTTAGCTTAATTGTACAACCATTGGCAGAGCGCTCAGCCGAAGCATCAGCCAGTTCAAATGCCTGCTCTACTTTTAAATCACTCAGGCCTTCAATCTCTAAAATACGACCTGAAAAGATGTTCTTTTTGGTAGATTGTTCAACCGTTAATAAGCCTTTTTGTATGGCTATATACGGGATTGCATTGACCAAATCTCTTAAGGTAATTCCTGGTTGCATTGTGCCAGTAAAGCGCACTAAGATAGATTCAGGCATGTTTAATGGCAATACACCAAGTGAAGCGCCAAAAGCAACCAGTCCAGACCCAGCTGGAAAACTAATGCCAATGGGAAAACGCGTATGGGAATCGCCACCTGTGCCTACTGTGTCAGGCAATAACATGCGATTAAGCCATGAATGGATAATGCCATCACCCGGCTTGAGTGATACGCCGCCACGTGAGTGCATAAAATCAGGCAGTGAATGTTGTAGTTCTAAATCAACAGGCTTAGGATAAGCAGCTGTATGGCAAAAGCTTTGCATGACTAAATCGGCTGAAAATCCAAGACAGGACAATTCTTTTAATTCATCACGTGTCATTGCCCCTGTAGTGTCCTGTGAGCCTACGCTAGACATACGTGGCTCGCAATAAGTGCCTGGGCGAATGCCATCTACACCGCAAGCTTTGCCGACAATTTTTTGTGCTAATGTATAACCAGCATTACTCTGACTAACGTCTTGTGGGCGCAAGAAAGTAGTTGAGACAGGTAAGCCGAGGTCTTGGCGAGTTCTATCGGTTAAGCCCCTGCCAATAATAAGCGGAATTCTTCCTCCTGCACGCACCTCATCAGATAGAGAAGTTGGCGAGAGTTTAAAAGTTGAAATGGTTTCACCATTGCTGTTGGTAATTTTTCCTTCAAATGGATAAATTGTGATTTCATCACCCATTTTCATTTTGGTAACGTCGCACTCAATTGGCAGGGCACCAGAATCTTGGGCAGTGTTAAAAAATATCGGTGCGATTGTGCCACCCAACACAACACCACCACTATGCTTATTGGGCACGTAATCAATATCGTGACCCATATGCCAAAGTACTGAGTTAATGGCAGATTTACGTGAAGAGCCTGTGCCAACAATATCACCTACAAAGACTAATGGTAGACCTTTTTGCTTGAGTTTTTCAATAATTTCAAGTGGTTTATTCATTTTTTTAATCAACATGGATTGTGCATGCAAAGGGATGTCTGGGCGTGACCAAGCTTGTGTTGCAGGTGATAAATCATCTGTATTGATTTCACCTTCAACACGAAAAACGCTTAATTTGATTTTTTGAGGCAGGGGTGATTTTTTGTTAAACCATTGTGCATCTGCCCAGCTATCTACAACGTTCTTAGCGTAAGAGTTGTTTTGAGATTTATCAACAATAGCTTGATATGCCTCATAAATCAACAAGGTATTTGCCAGTGCTATTTGTGCACTTTCTCTTGTGGCATCAATATCTAGTAGTTCAATCAGAGGCTCAATGTTGTAACCACCCATCATAGTGCCTAAAAGAAAAGTAGCGCGTGCTTGAGAAATGCTAGGACAGACTTGCATGTCTTTAGCAACGCTACTTAAAAAGCTGGCTTTTACATAGGATGCCTCGTCAACACCAGGCGGTATTCGATGGGTCAATAAATCAAGATAGAAGGACGTATCATCATCCTTAATTAAATGCTCAACCACTGATTTGGTTTGTTGTGCATTTAAGGCAAGTGGTGGTAAATTGTCTTGCTGACGTTCATTAACATGTTGAAGGTAGGCTGATTTCATCTGGGTCCTTGTACAAAATAATAAAGTGTATAATTTTATCATTTTATTTCTGTTTCTTTTTTCGTATCATAATCTTATTTTTCATATGATGAAAAATTTGTACAGTTTTTACAAAACAATCCTATGAAACTAACCGAATTGACCGCTATATCTCCCATTGATGGGCGCTATTTTGATAAAACCAAAGCATTGAGTGCTGTCTTTAGTGAGTTTGGCTTAATTAAATATCGTGTTCTAATTGAGATTAAGTGGTTACAAGCCATGTCAAATAATGCTGGTATAACAGAAGTGCCAGTTTTTAGTCAAGCAGCAGTCAAGTTTTTAGATGATATTGTTGCTGATTTTTCATTGGCTGATGCTCAAGCAGTTAAAACGATTGAGAACACAACCAATCATGATGTTAAAGCAGTTGAATATTTTTTGAAAGATAAAATCAAAGGCAATAGTGAGCTTGAAGCTGTTAGTGAGTTTTTTCATTTTGCTTGTACATCTGAGGATATTAACAACCTATCACATGCGCTTATGTTGTTAGAAGGGCGTCGTGTCATGCTTACTAAGATGTGCGAGTTATTATCACTCATTGCTAAATTGGCGCAAGACAACGCTTCAGTTCCAATGTTGTCTCGTACTCATGGGCAAACTTCCTCTCCAAGCACTGTAGGTAAAGAGATGGCTAACTTTGTTTATCGTTTGCAAAGACAAATCAAGCAGTTAGAAAGTGTAAAAATTATGGGCAAGTTTAATGGTGCTGTAGGTAATTTTAATGCACATATTTGTGCTTATCCTGATTTAGATTGGCAACAAATTTCTCAGGATTTTATTGAAAGTTTGGGTGTTAATTACGCTATGTACACTACGCAAATTGAGCCTCATGACTATATCGCTGAGTATTTCCATTCAATTAATCGCTTTAATACGGTTTTGATTGATTTTTGTCGTGATATTTGGGGCTATGTTTCACTGGGTTATTTCAAGCAAAAAACCATTGCTGTTGAAGTTGGTTCGTCCACCATGCCACATAAGGTCAATCCGATTGATTTTGAAAATGGCGAAGGCAACTTAGGCACTGCCAATGCACTTAATACGCATTTAGCAGACAAACTAGCAATTTCACGTTGGCAGAGAGACTTGTCCGATTCAACTGTGCTTAGAAATCTAGGCGTGAGTTGCGCGCATTGCTTGGTAGCATATGCATCCATTGTTAAAGGCATTAGTAAGTTACAAACCAATGAGGCAAGACTTACTCAGGATTTAGACAATTCGTGGGAAGTATTGGCCGAGCCAATTCAAACTGTGATGCGTCGCTACGGCATTGATAATCCATATGAGAAGCTCAAAGAGCTCACTCGTGGTCAGATGATTAATGCACAAGTGCTAGCAGAGTTTGTCAAAGATCTTGAGATACCAGACGAAGTAAAAACAGTTTTATCTGAACTAACGCCTATGACTTATACCGGTGATGCACAAAAACTAGCAAACGCAATCAAAAAACTGATATAATTTCGCGTCTTATGCTTTTTGTGGCATAAGTCAATGAATAACACAAAAGGAGCAAAAAACTCATGGTTAAAATTAGACTAGCCCGAGGTGGAGCCAAGAAAAAACCTTTTTATTCAATTGTAGCAACAGACTCTAGAAAGCGCAGAGACAGTGATTACATTGAGCGACTTGGATATTTTAATCCAGTTGCCCGTGGACAAGAAGTTAGACTAACTGTCGATGAAGATAGATTGGCGTACTGGACATCACAAGGCGCACAAACCTCTGATCGCGTTAAGCAGCTTGTTAAAGAGTTCAAAGACCCTTCAATTCGTGAAAAGCGTGTTGCTACTCAGCAAGCAAAAGCTGCTTTGGTGACAGCCAAACTGGCAGCACAAGCTAAAGCAAAAGCATATGAAGAAGTGAAGGCTGAAGAAAAAGTAACAGCACAAGCTAAAGCAGAAGAAGAAAAGGCAGCAAAGGAAGCGGCAGAAACTACTGAGCAAGAAGAAGCGCCATCAACAGAAGAGGAGAAGGCTGCTGAGTAATTCAGCACTGTCTACATCTGACAACAAAAGGCTATTAGTCGGGCAGATTAATGGCTTTTTTGGCGTTCAAGGCTGGGTGAAAATTTTCTCCCATACTCACCCAAGACAAAATATCTTATCTTATCAACCGTGGCATATCAATGTTGAGGGCAACTGGCAAACCTTAGAAATTGTTCAAGGTCGTGTGCAGGCCAAAACCATTGTTGCACAAATCAAAGATGTTTTTGATAAAGAGCAAGCTAGAGCTTATATGGGCACTGATTTGTATATTGAAAAATCACAATTACCACAACTCAAATCGGGTGAGTATTATTGGGACGATTTAATTGGTTTAGAGGTAATCAATAAAGCGCAAATTGTGCTTGGTAAAGTGTTTAATCTGGTTGATACTGGCTCGAACAATGTACTTGTGGTTAATGGCGAAAAAGAGCATTGGGTACCTTATATTTCTCCATTTTTAATTAAAGTGAATATAGACAATCAAACCATTTTGGTTGATTGGGATGAGAACTTTTAAACAGATTGACTCAATCTAAAAGTCAAAAAAGTTAAGCCAAAAACTGAACTGCGCCTGATTTTAAAGAGTAGTTAGCACCTATAACCGCTAGTTTATTATTGTAGATGGCGTCTTTAATGATTGTCGATTGGCTTTGTAATTGCTTGACAGAATTAATAATATTGACCTCAACAGCTTTGTCCATTAACTCATGATTTGGTAAATTTAGGCTGATTAGTGGTAGGATTGAAGGTTTTATTCTGTCAGTAACAGAGTGAAGGCTGCCTGATAAGTTTGTTTTATTGATACACTCATCAATGGCAGCACTAATAGCACCACAGTTAGAATGTCCTAATACCACAACCAAGGAAGTCTTAAATTTAGAGATTGCAAACTCAATACTACCCGTTTGTGATGGGGCAACTATATTTCCTGCAATGCGGATAATAAACAAGTCGCCAAAACTTTGATCAAAGATAGTTTCAATTGGCACTCGCGAATCAGAACAACCTAATACAATCGCAAAAGGTGCTTGATCCTGTGTGTCCTTGGTGTGTCTATGCGGATGAAATTCATGATGTAATGCTGCAGTGCTATTAACAAAGCGTTGATTGCCATCAACCAATCTTTTTTTTGCTTGCGCTGAATTTAAATGTTTCATATAGTTAAAAATGATTTTTTCTTGTGGAAAATAGTCAAAGGCATTAAGGCTGTTTTAAAAGATAATGTTCATCATTGACATCATAACAATGATGAACAGCACTGTCATAAAACCACCTGCTTTGATAAAATCTGCTACTTTATAGCCACCAGGCCCCATAATTAAAGCATTCACTTGATGGGTGGGAATTAAAAATGAGTTAGAAGTGGCAATGGCGACTGCCAGTGCATAAACTGCAGGGTCTTCTCCTACTTGAATGGCAATATTAACAGCAATAGGAACTAAGAGAATAGTTGCGCCTACATTGGACATTACCAAAGTAAAGAAAGTTGCCAATATCACAATTGAGGTCAGTATCACCCAAGGCGCCATATTGCCAACCACTTTAACTGTTTCTTGTGCAATCCATAAAGCGGTGCCAGTTTTTGAAACTGCCATGCCTAGTGGAATAAGACTTGCTAATAAGAATACTGTTTTCCAAGAAACTGCACGGTAGGCCTCTTCTATTTTAATAACGCCAGACAAAATCATACCCAAAGCGCCAGTCATAAGTGCAATGGAGAGTTTAATATCGGTAAACAATACTAGGAAAAGTGCAATTGCAAAGAAAATACTTGCCCATTTGATTTTTTCAGGTCGGTATTCTTCTTGTCTTGGATACTCAGAAGTGATGACAATAAAGTCAGTATTGGATTGTAGTCTATCAAGATCAATCCAACGCGTATGGACAATTAAGGTGTCACCTGATTGAAAAGGCATGTTGCGAATACCTTCGCCTTCTTGCATGGTTTCACCACCACGATGTAGGGCGACCATAGCAATACCATAAGTTTTGCGTAACCATACATCTCTAGCACTTTGGTTAATCAGTGAAGAGTTAGGTGGAATGACAATTTCTGCTGTGCCACATTCCTGCGTAGACAGTAAGTGAGAGAACTTTTCAATAGCGTCCGACAGTTCAAGATGAAAACCTTGAACAAAAGCATCCAAATGTTCTTTTGTTGTCAACACGCCTAAGGTCATTTGCGGTTTAATTGCGGTGCTACGCTCAACTGAGTGATGCCCAATAAATGTTTCTCCCTCAATGGTTTGTATGGCGATGATTCTAATTTTAGCAGCCGTTTCAATATCATCCAGCATCATGCCAATCAGGTTGGAGTCTTTAGTGACATTGACCTCAAATAAATCATAATCTATATTGTAAACTTGATGAAAATGCTCAATGGCAGACACATATTCTGGCTGTTCTTTTTTGATTGCAGGTAAGACAAACCTTCCAGCAATCACGAAATACACAATACCTGTTATGACTAGTGCAATACCTATTGGCGTTACAGAAAATAACCCCCATGTGTTCATTTGCTGCCCAACTTCTAGTCCTTGGTTAGTGGTTAAAATTAAATCATTGAGTAAGATTAAAGGACTAGAACCTACCATGGTTATTGTGCCGCCTAAAATTGCCGTAAAGCCCATGGGCATTAACAGTCGTGACATTGGAATGCCTGAGCGCGACGAAATACGACTCACAACAGGGATAAACAGTGCAGCTGCACCTACATTTTGCATAAAGGATGAAATAAATCCAACGGTAGAAGAAATAATTGGAATCACTCTTGGCTCAGAGGCACCACCTACTTTAAGAATAAAAGTAGCAACCTTGCCCATTAATCCTGTTTTATCTAAACCTGCGCCAATAATCATTACCGCAATAATTGACATAACCGCATTAGAGGAGAATCCATCAAACAGTCTTTGATTATCAACCAAACCTTCTTCTAACCCCATCAAAGTATGAATCCATGGCAAAGAACTTAACCCTAAAATAATCATAATGGTAATGGCAGCCTCATCAACTTCCACTACCTCAAAAGCAAATAAGTAAATTGTTAATACGAGAATGCCTAACATCCAAGCAATAGGGGTGGTTGGTGCAATTGTTGAAAGCCACATGGCAAAAATAGCAAAAATAATGGCTGAAATTTTTTTTTTATTGAACATGGTTTTTGATTTTTTTAAGCGTAAAAAACAGTAGGCAAAATTATACCATAATCATAACATTATTAATCATCAATAACAAGTCTTACTGTTTAAAAACGGACGTTTTTAAACAGGGTGATTTTTGAGTGATATTGACTATTTCTTTGCTAATTTTGACAAAGCGTTGAATGTAATTAATTTCTTTGTCTTGTTTGCGCAAAATTGCAAATAATTTTTGACTAAGTCCGTTGGTACTTATATGAATTTTTTTAACAGGCATTTTTTTAATAAATTCATTTGCTAGCCATTCTGGCAATATGCAAACGCCACGCCTAAGCGCTGTCATTTGTAACATGAGTTCAATAGATTCAATTTTTTTAATATATTTGGGCTTAATATGTGCTGGATTTAAAAATTGAGTCAAAATATCAAGCCGTTCTAATGGCACAGGAAAAGTCAGTAAAGTTTCATGAGTCAAGTCTTTTGGCGTAATGATTGTTTTGTGCACTAGTGAGTGTTTATTAGCAACCAAAAGTACCAAATTATATTGAGCGAGCGTTTCAATATGAATGCCTGCTGTTTTCTCTATATCTGGTGTAATTAAAATATCAATATGGTAATTGAGCAGCCCTTCGTGTCCAGAAAATTGAAATTTGTTGATAATTTCTACTTCAACATTAGGCATTTTTTTCAAAAACACACCAATGGCCTTTGTTAGCCACTCATAGCAAGGATAGCATTCAACGCCTATGCGTAGAATGCCTTGGCAACCTTGTGCGTAGGCTTTCAGGGTTTTTTCAGTTTGTTCTAAAATGGGTAGTAATTGTTGCGCAGTTTGTAATAGTAATTCACCTGCTTTTGTGAGGCGTAAATTTCTACCCTCTCGCTCCCAAAGTGCAATGCCTAGTTTTTCCTCCAAGTAACGAATTTGGTGGGATAAGGCAGATTGGCTTAAATACAACACAGATGCCGAGCGCGTTAAAGTGCTATTTTCATGTAATGCTTGTATAATTTTCAAGTGTTTAAGCGTTATCATATATGAATATAATTCATCATTAAGTTAAAAATAATCATTTTACTTCATATGATAGTTCTTATAAAATGATTGACTTTAATCAACAGGAGTCTTAATTATGGTCACAATACACAATCTGGGTTTTCCACGTATTGGCAAGCATCGAGAGTTAAAATTTGCATTAGAAAAATATTGGTCAAACGCTATTTCTCAAGATGAGTTATTGCAAATTGCTAGCGCATTACGCAAGCAGCACTGGCAAAATCAAAATGAATTAGATTGGGTACCAGTGGGTGATTTTTCTTTTTATGATCAGGTTTTGGACATGAGTTTTTTGTTAGACAATGTGCCGAAACGCGCTAAAAATTTATCAGACAATAAGTTAGATAATTATTTTCGAGTAGCGCGTGGGCGGGCTTTTGTTAATGAATCTGATTGTAATTGCATTAAAGCGGGCGAGATGACCAAATGGTTTGATACTAATTATCACTACATTGTGCCAGAATTTAGTCAAGAGACAAATTTTGCACTCCAAGCACAACATTTGATTGCACAAATTAAGCAAGCGCAAGAACAAGGCATGAAGGCTAAGCCTGTTATTATTGGCCCAGTCACTTATTTATGGCTAGGCAAGTCCAAAGATAAAACCAACAAACTAGATTTATTAGATTCATTAGTTAAAGTGTATGTGCAACTATTTAATGAATTGGCAAAGCTAAATATAGAATGGATACAGATTGATGAGCCTATTTTAGTCACAGAATTGGAGCCAGACTGGCAAATAGCTTTTAAGAAAACTTATGCCACATTAGCAGATAGCTCAATTAAATTGTTGTTGGCTAGTTATTTTGGCACTTTGCAGGACAATTTAAGTCTTGCTTGTGGTTTGCCTATTGATGGCCTACATATTGATGCAATTAATGCAAAAGATGAGGTTCAATTAGTGATTAATAGCTTACCAAATAGTAAGGTTTTATCCTTGGGCGTGGTCAATGGTCGTAATATTTGGAAGACAGATTTAAGTGCAACCTTGTTGTGGTTAGAGCCTATTCACCAACAATTGCAGGATAGATTGTGGTTAGCTCCATCTTGTTCATTGTTACATGTGCCTGTGGATTTAGACAGTGAACAAGAGCTAGATAGCGACATTAGAGCGTGGCTTGGGTTTGCTGTACAAAAATTAGAAGAGCTAAGATTATTAGCGCAAGTGCTAAATCAAGAACAAACAGGTGTAACTAAAGAAATGGCGAGTAATATCGATGCTATTAATGCTAGAAAATATTCACCACTCGTGCATAATAGCGCTGTTAAAGAGCGTATTGCTAAAGTGAATGATGAACTAGGCAATCGCCAGTCTAATTATAAGAGCAGGGCGAAAGTACAAAGTAAAAAATTTAATCTGCCTTTATACCCAACCACGACCATTGGCTCATTTCCACAAACGTTGGAAATTAGACAAGCCAGACGCGATTATAAATTGGGCGAATTATCAACAGAGAAATATACGCAAGCGATGCGTACTGAAATTAGGCGCTGTGTGAAAATACAAGAATACTTAGGCTTAGATGTTTTGGTGCATGGCGAGCCTGAGCGTAATGATATGGTGGAATATTTTGGACAACAGCTCAGTGGTTACGTATTTAGTCAATTTGGTTGGGTGCAATCTTACGGCTCTCGTTGTGTTAAGCCGCCGATTATTTTTGGTGATATTTCTCGTCCAAAATCCATGACATTAGATTGGATAACCTACGCCCAGTCACTCACCCATAAGCCCATGAAAGGTATGCTTACAGGCCCTGTTACAATGTTGAATTGGTCATTTGTACGAGATGACCAGCCAAGAGCTACAACCTGTTTGCAGTTGTCTTTGGCTATTAGAGACGAGGTGTTAGACCTTGAAAAATCTAATATAAATATCATCCAAATTGATGAGGCAGCATTAAGAGAGGGCTTGCCGCTACGAAAATCTCAGTGGCAAACTTATCTTGATTGGGCGATTAAGGCTTATCGAATTAGTGCTAATGGCGTGAGTAATGAAACCCAGATCCACACTCATATGTGCTATTCAGAATTTAACGATATTATTGAGGCAATTGCACATATGGATGCTGATGTCATCACTATTGAAACCTCTCGCTCGAACATGGAATTATTGGATATTTTCGATAAATTTGACTACCCTAATGAAATAGGCCCAGGCGTTTATGATGTTCATTCTCCTAATATCCCTTCGGTGGCTTCCATGGTTGAACTAATGAAAAAAGCAGAAAAGCACATTCCTGCTAAAAGGCTATGGGTTAATCCTGATTGCGGCTTAAAAACCAGACATTGGGATGAGGTAAATCTTGCATTGACTAATATGGTACTAGCCAGCCAGCAACTTCGAAAAAATTGATTTATAAATTAGCGTAAAAAGCTTTAATAAAATAAAGCCCTTGGGGTGGTGCAGTAGGGCCGGCATGCTTGCGTTGTTTGTTATCCAATACCTCTTTGACCCATTCAATGGGTTTTTCGCCTTTACCTACTTTGAGCAGTGTACCAACGATATTGCGTACCATGCGGTGCAAAAAGGCGTTGGCTTTTATGTCTAGTAAAATGTTATCAGCAGACTTGGTTAGTTTTATAAATTCAATGGTTTTAATGGGAGATTTTGCTTGACACAAACTACCTCGGAAAGCTGAAAAGTCATGCTCACCAGTTAAATATTTACTGGCTTTATCCATTGCTATTATGTCCAGCTTTCTTGATTCCCATAATGAGTGGGCTGTTGTGATAGCACAGCGAATTTTTGTGTTGTGTATTGTGTAGTTGTATTGTCTAGCAGTGGCACTAAATCGTGCGTGGAAATTATCATCAACGTGTCTTGCCCAAGTGAAATTAACATCGCTTGGCAGATTAACATTGCCACCAAATAGCCAGGCCTTATTTTCGCGCTTAACGTTGGTTTCAAAGTGAATAACCTGGCAGGTGGCATGCACGCCTGCATCGGTTCTACCAGAACAAAACACCCTGACAGGGTGATTGGCAATGTTTGATAGGGCTTGTTCAACCACTTGCTGCACAGTGCGAATGTTAGGTTTTTGACACTGCCAGCCGTGGAAGTTTGTACCTAAGTATGCAACACCTAATGCTATTTTCATGATTCAACTTTTGGGTAAAATTAAATAGACTATTTTAACCATTTAAATGAGTTTATATGAAAAATGAACGAACAGGGTTGGGCAGAGTTATAAATGCTTTTGTCTTTTCTATGAAGGGATTAAAGTTTTGCTATCAATCTGAAACGGCTTTTAGGCAAGAGTTGTGGTTGAGTATTGTGTTAATTCCTTTGGCATTTTGGTTGGTGGAGTCATCCGTTGATAAGGTGCTATTAATTGTGCCTATATTTTTGGTTTTAATTATTGAAGTTTTAAACTCAGCCATTGAATCAGTGGTTGATAGAATTGGTGATGAATATCACGTATTATCTGGCGCTGCAAAGGATATGGGCTCTGCGGCGGTGTGGTTGTCATTAATGTTACTTGTTATATCATGGTTAATTATTCTAATCTAGCTAATTATTTAAGTGATGATATTGAGTGCTTTGCTTTTGATTCAATACCGAGCACCAATGATTACTTAGCTCAGTTAACCTTTTGCACAAAAACCCAAGTTTGTATTACTTCTGAACAAACGCGCGGTAAAGGTCAATACGATAGAAAATGGATGAGTCAGAACGACACAAGCATTATTTTATCAATTCGCTATGTTTTTCCTAGTAATATTTCATTGAACGGATTAAGTTTGGTGGTTGGTTTGGCATTGATTGATGTGTTAGAAAAATATGGTATTTCTGATTTGAAACTTAAATGGCCAAATGATGTTTATTTTGAAGGTAGAAAATTAGCAGGTATTTTGATTGAGAATTCACTACAAGGTGATTATCAATCAGTCATTATTGGTTTGGGGCTGAATGTTAATTTTAATCAAAATTTTAAGTGCGAAACACCTTGGATAGATTTGAAACAAATAACTTCAACACCGATTGATAAGCTTAATTTGAGTACAAATTTAATTAACAAAATTTTAGAATATTTTGATATTTTTAAATCAAGTGGTTTTGATAAGTTTTACGCTAAGTGGGCAAAAGTAGATTATTTACTAGGTAAGCAAGTTAAGCATACAAGCAAAGCACAGTTATTTATTGGTACTTGCCTTGGGATCAATCACCAAGGCGTTTTGTTGGTCGAAACTCAATGCGGCGTTAAACCGATTTATTCATCTGAGTTTTTACATCTTTGTTAGTGTTGATTGGCGTGGTGTTTTTACTTTAGTATCTGTCATTGAAACATTGCCTTTAAAGTAAGAGCCGTCTTTTAGAATAACTTTTGGCGTACTCATACCGCCAGTAACGTTACCACTGTCAATAATGACAATTTTTTCACTTGCTTCAATATTGCCATTAACAATTTTAGCAAACACATATGCGTTAATTTTGGCTAATTTTTCAATTGTATGTGCCTTCAATTTTTCCAAAGATATCCATATCATCGCTACCAGAAACATAGCCTTTAATATGACTGTCTTAGATTGGATTTTGTTAGGCACTAACAACAGCTCTTTGTGTGCTAACACTTGTTTGTTCTTAGTTGTTATTTGGTCCAGGTTTTTTAGTACTAAACATAATAGTTGGTTAACTGTTAAAATCATTAATTATAATCAATATCAATCACTATGTCTAGTAATGCTTTAAGCATACAAAATATTAGTAAATCTTACGCAGGCAGAGATGTTGTTAATGATGTTTCATTTTTTGTACAAGGTGGTGAGGTGGTTGGATTGTTAGGTCCAAATGGTGCGGGAAAAACCACTTGTTTTTATATTGTTTGTGGTTTGGTTAGAGCAAATTCAGGCAAAGTATCTTTAAACAAAAAAAGAATTGACCATTTACCCATGCACAAGCGTGCTGATTTAGGGCTTGGTTATTTACCCCAAGAGCCTTCTATTTTTCGCAAGCTTTCAGTGGAAAACAACATTACGGCGGTGTTGGAGTTAAACTCTAGTTTTAATAAAAAGCAAAGAGTTCATCGGTTAGAAGAGTTGTTGGTAGAATTTAGTATTGAACATATTCGCCATATTCAAGGTGTCAGTCTGTCTGGCGGTGAAAGAAGAAGAGTAGAGATTGCTAGATCTTTGGCAATGAATCCAAAATTTGTACTACTTGATGAGCCATTTGCAGGCGTTGATCCAATTTCTGTTGGGGATATTCAAAAAATTATTTACCACTTAAAAGACAAAGATATTGGCATCTTAATTACGGATCATAATTATCGTGAAATGCTGGATACTTGTGACCACTCCTATGTGCTACATAATGGTGCGATTATTGCACAAGGTAATAAAGAACAAATTCTTTACAATGAAAAAGTTCGCGAGGTTTATTTAGGCGAGTATGACTAGTTCTGTCTTTACAATACACAATCATCAAGATCAACAAACTGCCCAACTTGGTTTCATTACACTAGGCATAGAAAGTTCTTGTGATGAAACGGGTATTGGATTATACCATTCTGAGATTGGTCTTATCGGGCATCAATTATTTTCATCTGTTGAAATTCATGCCGAGTACGGCGGTGTGTTTCCTGAGTTAGCATCACGCGATCATATTAAAAGAGTGTTGCCTTTAATTAAGATAGTTTTAGCAGAGGCACAATTTACTCTACAAGATTTAAGTGGCATTGCTTATACAGCTGGGCCCGGTTTGGCAGGTGCACTTTTGGTAGGGGCTGCAGTGGCTAAATCTTTGGCTTGGAGTTTGGATATTCCGTCTTTAGCTATACACCATATGGAGGGGCATTTGTTGGTTCCTTTGCTGGAAGAACCTCAGCCTAAATTTCCCTTTGTGGCTTTGCTGGTTTCAGGTGGTCACACCATGCTGATTGATGTTAAAGCCATTGGTCAATACAAAATTTTGGGTGAGTCTTTAGATGATGCGGTGGGCGAGGCATTTGATAAAACAGCAAAGATTTTGGGTTTAGGTTATCCTGGCGGTCCTGCTTTGGCAATACTTGCCGAGCAAGGTAACCCTGGTACGTTTAAGTTTCCACGCCCTATGATTGACCGTCCCGGTCTTGATTTTAGTTTTAGTGGTCTTAAAACGTTTGCACGTAATACTTTTGCCAAGCATCCTAACAAAAAAGCAGACATTGCTAAAGCATTTGAAGTGGCTGCTACACAAACACTCATGATTAAATGCATAAGGGCGCTAGAACAAACCAAATACACAACACTTGTAGTTGCAGGCGGAGTTAGTGCAAATTTATCTTTACGTAAAGAGCTTAACCAAATGGGTAAAAAAGTGGGTGCAAATGTCTTTTACCCAAGGCAAGAATTCTGTACTGACAACGGTGCTATGATAGCCCTAGTTGGGCATTTTCGTCTAAGCCGTGGGCAATGCGACACCCACCATGAAATTAGCATCAAACCCAGATGGAATTTAGAGAAATTAAGCCAAATTGAGTAGATTAAGCAAATTATTTACCCGTGCATCAACAAGGGCTTGATACGCCATTGGTAACTATTGAGGTGCATATTTCAGGTGGCTTACCAGGGTTTTCTATTGTTGGTTTGCCTGAAGGCGCAGTGCGAGAAAGCAAAGACCGTGTGCGCAGTGCAATTATGATCTCAAAGCTCAAACTCCCCAAAGGGCGAATTACTGTTAGTCTTACTCCTGCAAATTTACCCAAAAGCGGTGGTAGATATGATTTACCTATTGCCATTGGATTACTACTGGTTTCTGAACAAATTAAATCCAGTGTTGACATCAGCTCATTTGAACTTTATGGCGAGTTGGGCTTAGATGGCTCACTTCGAGTAACCGAAGGGTTGTTGCCAGCCATCATTGCAAGCAGCCAAGCCAAGCATTGCATTAGTCGGCGGTGGCTCAACCCCCAAACCAGGTGAAATTTCACTAGTACACGAAGGTGTGCTATTTCTAGACGAATTACCTCTAGGTGTTCTAGAAGCCTTACGTAAACCTCTAGAAAACGGAAAAATCCACCTATCCCGCAGATAGTAAATGCATTCGTTTAAGGCACTGGTCTAATGAGGGATGCGATGATTTTTATGATAACTGAATTAGGTGTAGTAGTTCAAGTGAACAACGTAAGACGACTTGTAATTGGTTAGGATGATTAAATTTATTAGCTAATTATAATTCTAGTATTTACTGACTTATTCTCTGTTTTATTGTTTTGAAACTAGTAATTTAGTTAGGCGTTACTCACTAGAGTTTTGATGAATAACGCAATGCTTTTGTTTTTCAAACCTTCTTTTAGGTATGCACAATCCATATGTCATTAGTAATGTTAGCACTTTTGGGTAAATTTATAATTTCTAGCTTTCCTCCTTTGATTACATCAACGCAAATGTAGGAAGGTAGTATGCTAATACCCTTATCCATCTCAACAGTTTTTGACATGATGCTTAATGTGGGGATAACAATAGAAGGCGTGATGGCTGGTCTTGTTTGAAAGACAAGACGTCATTCCAATATCTGCGAATAATTGGCAAGTCTGTATCGTAACTTATCTAGTTTTGTTGTAGTAATAAGGACTCGCTAGGGTGTCCTTTTTCATTATTTTCTCTTTTATTAGACTATGAGTGCTTCCAAAGGTAATGCGATATATGTAATCCTCTTCACCTAGGTAGCTTAAAATTTTCTTAAGGAACAACTCATTAGGAGAGCCTAATCTAACTAGAGATGTTGGGTTGTTTCTTTCTCGATAATATGTATTAGTTGTAGATTCAAGAATGTTGACAGATGAAACCACTCTAGAATAAAGTGCCTTGCCATCATCTGTTGGAATCATTTTTCTTGGCATTCTTTCAAATAACTTTGTACCAAGCATTGCTTCTAGAGAAGCAATATGCTGACTAACGGCAGGTTGTGTTAAAAAAAGAAATCCTGAGGTACTTGTTACTGTACCAGATTGGTATACAGCCACGAAACTACGGTACCATTCAAAACTAACCATAAATATATTTATACCAACAAGGTGTTTTAATGATTTTAATTATAGTAACTAGTTGTGGCATAACACCAAAAGATAAGTCAACAGAGGTGTGGCTAGAAGAGTAAGTTGTGCCTTATCAGCTTTTCATACAAGAAAGGTTTATGGTTGAAACTGCAAGTGTTAAGGGTGGAATAGCACCGATTGACCCTCAAAGTAATACAACAGAGGAGCAATCAGAGCAATGTATGCACAAGCTATAGATTCGCTACAATCCACCTTTAAATCATCAGAAGTTAGTCCTGATGAGTATTTTTTCCTGGAGGTCACTGCACGATGTTTGATTTACCCAACAATCCTAATATTAATAGCATCCTTCAACATTTTTATGAAAATAACAAAATCATTGCTGCAGTTTGTCATGGACCGGCTTGTTTTATTGGTGCTACCTTGAAAAATGGAAAATCATTGCTTGCTGGGCATTCTATTACAGGGTTTACCAATGAGAAAGAAATACCATTTCTTTTAGAAGATGAGCTTCTTAAAAATGGTGCAAATTATATTAAAGCAAGTGAATGTTCTGACCATATTGAAGTTGATGACAATATTATTACAGGTCCAAACCCTCAATCAAGCAAGAGTGTAGCAAAGGCAATTATTAAAAAACTAAACAATCAATCAAAGGAGTAAAAAATGAATAAATATAATCTAATAATCGCATCTTTAACGGTGTATGTATCTGGCAATCTTTTTGCAGGAGGTGATAAAGTGCCTGATGGGCAACAATGTCAAAAGTTCTGTGGAAATGTCTCAACACCAAGAATTCGAGTCAACAATATTCCAAAAGCATCAAATGCAATTGTTGTTGATATAGCGACACAACCTATAAGGCTATGGACAATGGTGGACATGGGAAAATTGGTTACTATATCGACAAAAGAATGGTTGAAGTAACCATTCCTCCAGTTAAAGTGCATACGTTTGACTTGCCTGAGTCATTTTTAAGCCACAACAAGCGCTTAAATGTGATAAAGCTGGTGCTTATTTGCCACCATGTTCTGGAGGAAAGGGTAATTTATATGTTGCACAAGTCAAAGCTGTTCATGTTTCCAATGGAAAAGTTGATAAGGAAATTGCAACAGTAAAGGTCAATCTAGGAACTTATTAATTGTTGTTGGTTTTCATAACAGCAACTCTATTTTTTTTAATTTAAAAAAAAGTTATATTATGATTGTAAATACAATGTCTTGAAGGCAATGGTGTTATATCATATTTGGATGACAGAAACGCACTTCTTACTTCTGGGAAGTACGTGCATATACTCAAAGGAGTTTATCACTCAACAAGCTCTGGCGGATCAGACTTACATTTAATAGAGTTAGAAAACCCAAGAAATAAACCTGATTTACTTCGACTTTCAGACCGCTATGGAAATTCAATCTATAAAAGACATAGCGATAAGGCAGGTTTAGAGCAACTTGAGCCTGTAAGTATTGGGATTAATGCACTAATTCGAAGTTATGGTTACGGAAAAGTTTAACTATCCACTTATTTTAAGTATCGATTTTTTGAAAAAGATCAAGGGTAAAATATTACAGGCATTGTTTATTGTCAAGCTTGATGATTTACAACATATGCAAAATTCTGACTTAAAAACCAGTATACATGTTTATACGATAAGTGGGTTTATTAATACAACCCACGAGGGTGAAAGTAATATATTAGTGGCTTACAAAGCATAATTAGTAACCGAAATATTTATTAACAATTTGGAGAATAAAAAATAAAGTAGAAAATAATATTAAAGTGGTCATCATGACTGGACCAGGATTTCAAGATCATGATGTGGTTTACTAGTACTATAGATGTAAAGAAGAAGGGTATGATGTTGACATTGCTACAAAAGATGGTGAGTTGGTAACAGGGAAATATGGAATAACAGTTCCTATGGATAAACGTTCTAAAGACAACATCATCTTTGATAAATTAGATACAAAAAACTATAATTGTGTTATTTTAACTGGTGGGCACGAAGCACCTGAGACTGTGTAAGACAAGATGAAAGGGTTAAGAAATTCGTAAATGCAATGGCTGGACAAAGTAAAGTTGTTGTTGGTCTTTGCCACGATCCTTGGATTATGATATCAGTAGGTATTATGAAAGGCGTTACTGTTTGTGCGTATCCCCAGGCTTAAAATATGACATGGTTAATTCAGGCGCGTTAGTCGTAGAGGCAGATGTTGTTACAGATAAGAATATTATGACATGCTCATATTATGCAGAAAGTGGGAAATTTATGAGAGCAGTGTTTGATGCTACAAAACGTTACTTAACTAATGACCCTGTGTTAGACAAGCCAATCATAATTTAATTAGCTCTCATTAATCAATTAAAAAAAGGTGAAAAAATGTTTTTATGTTTAGATTTTGATGGTGTTGTAGTTGATGGTGTTGATGAATGTTTGATTGTATCTTGGGTTGCTTGGCACAAGCAAAAGATGCCCAAAGATCCAAAAACTGTTTTGGAGAGAGTTCCTACTAGTTTTAAGCAGATGTTTAGACTTTATCGAAACTATGTTAGATATGATGGCCACTTTATTGTGCCATATATTCTTAAGAATAACGCTGCAATTGCAATAGAGAAACAATTAGGTTTCCATGATTTTTTCTCTACAATTGATAAAGCAATAGTTGATAACTTTATCACAATTTTTCAAAAAACAAGGCGGCAGTTTAGAGATGAAAATCCTAATGCATGGTTTGGTTTGCATGGTTTGTATTATGGAATCGAGGCAGTATTTGATTCAAATCAACAGCTGTTTATCGTTTCTGGTAAAGACAAAGAATCAATTTGCGCAATTTGCGATGAAAATAAAATTTCAATCAATACTGAAAATGTATTTGGCGGATTAAAGTCAAAAGTTGAAGTGTTAAAATCTCTTTACAAACAAGCCAATGAACAAAAAGTTCCCATGGTTTTTTGCGATGATAATTTGCCTAATGTTTTAGAGTCAAAGTCTTTAGGTATTGCAACGATATGGGCTGGATGGGGGTATAAAACACAGGAACATTTAGACATTGCAAAAAATGAATCAATTGATGCTCATACGGTGCCAGAGTTCCTCAAGTCAATCGAGAACATTCAATTCTGTGAACAATAGGAAATAAATATGAAGTACTTACATACCATGATTAGAGCAACTGACCTGGATAAAACATTGCATTTTTATTGTGATGTTTTGGGTTTGATTGAAGTTAGTAGGAAGGATTATCCTCAAGGAGAGTTTACGCTTATTTTTTTGGCAACAGATGAAGATGTTAACCATACAAACCCGCCATTAATTGAAATTACTCACAATTGGAATAAAGAAGAATATGCTGGGGGGAGGAATTTTGGACACTTAGCATTTAGAGTAAAAAATATATATGAAACATGCAAACGGTTGATAGATGCGGGCATTGTTATTAATTTTCCTCCTAAAAATGGACATATGGCTTTTGTACGCTCACCTGATAATATATCAATTGAACTATTACAAGAGGGTGATGCGTTAGAAATACAAGAGCCATGGATTAGCATGCCAACTATTGGTGAATGGTAAGCGCTCATAATAGTTACTAATGAAGCGAGGTATACAATGTTTGAAAGTAAAACGTAACGCATTCTTTATGCGCTAATAATGGCTTTTTTGATGTCTGGGTTTATTTCTTTGTTTATGAATTTAATAGATGTAGGCTTTAATTCTAGCATCGTTCCTATTTGGGCTGTAGAATTTTTTATAGTATTTACTTTGATTTTGATACTAGCCCCTATCGCTCAAAATATAGCCTTAGTGATTAGTGGCAAAAAATAAGAACAAAAAGAAAAAGGTAGCATCTAAAAACTATAAACGTTATATAGAGAATTCGATTGAATTAATAAGTTTATACTCTTAAGGTTACTACTTAAGTATATTAATACAGTGTTAAATGTGTATTTTTTTTGCTCAAGGGTGTTGTTAGCCAAAAAGTCAATGATATTGAGTAGTAAAACTTATAGAGCAAGCAAGGATCTATAAGTTATAATACACAACTAGAAAGACAAGAAAAATAAGTGGTTATTTACGAAGATGCGATTAATAAATTGCACCTATCTACTAGGATTTGTTGACACGATAATTAAGAGAAAAGTATGGTTGTTATTCCAGCGATAGATTTAAAAGATGGACAATGCGTCCGCCTAAGACAAGGTTTGATGGAAGATACTACAGTATTTTCTGATAATCCAGTATCAATGGCAACACAATGGGTAGAACAAGGTGCAAGACGATTGCACTTGGTGGATCTTAATGGTGCGTTTGAGGGCAAGCCAGTGAATGCGCAAAGTGTTATGGCGATTACTCAAGCATTTCCAGATTTACCAGTGCAAATCGGAGGTGGTATTCGGAGTATGCAGAGTGCGAATGCTTATATTGAGGCGGGCATTGATTATTTAATTATTGGCACGATGGCGGTAACAAATCCTGAGTTTGTGTCTGAGCTGTGTCGTGAATTCCCTGGTAAGGTGATTGTAGGTTTGGATGCGAATGATGGCTTGGTGGCAACACAAGGTTGGACACAACAAACGGATGTGGATGTGGTGGATTTATCGAAGAAATGTGAACAAGATGGCGTGAGTTCTATTGTTTATACGGATATTGCACGTGATGGTATGATGCAAGGGGTGAATGTTGAAGCCACAGTTAATCTTGCTAAACAAACTTCAATTCCCATTATTGCTTCAGGAGGTATTACAAATATGGAAGACATCTCCAGATTATTAGTCGAGGCACACCGTGGTATTATGGGGGCGATTACTGGACGAGCGATTTATGAAGGCACGCTTGATTTTAAACAAGCACAACAATTTTGCGATGCAAATTGAGGTTGTCTACGCTTTAAGAGATAAGCAAACCTTACTTGAGCTAAAAGTGAACGAGGGAGTGACCTTAAAGCAAGCGATTGAGGCATCGGGCATGTTGGATATTTATCCACAGATTGACCTTATAAAAGACAAAACCGGTATTTTTGGCAAAATTGCCAAACTTGACACAATACTTAGAGACAAAGACCGAGTTGAGATTTATCGTTCACTCATTGCTGACCCTAAAGCGGTGCGTAAGAAGCGAGCCGCTCAGGGTAAAAAAATGCGCAGTGGTAAACAACTTGAACTTTGTTAAAATAATGCTTTAATCCACATAAACGTTAATGAACGAAGAACATCCTCCATCGAAACCCTCCTTTTTACAAAGACTTAAAAAACGTTGCATGCATACGCCACTACGCACAAGTGATGAGCTCTTACAAGTGCTCAAAGAGGCTGAGACAAACCATGTCATTGACTCTCATTCTCGCTCAATTATTGAAGGCACTATGCAGCTTGAAAAGCTAGAAGTACGTGATGTAATGGTACCAAAATCAAAAATGGTGATGATTGAGCATCAAGCAAGCACTAAAGAGTTGCTTGATATTATGATTAAATCTTCACACTCTAGATTTCCAATTATTAATAGTAATAAGAACAAAATCCAAGGTGTAATTTTGGCTAAGGATTTACTTGAGTTTTTGGCTGGCGATCAGCGCTCTGAGTTTAATTATAAGGAATACTTACGAGATTCTATTCTTGTGCCAGAAAGCAAAACCCTTGGTGCATTATTAAGAGACTTTCAACAAAAAAAATCACACATGGCAATTGTGATTGATGAATATGGTGAAATTGCAGGCTTGGCAACCCTTGAAGATGTTTTAGAACAAATTGTGGGCGAGATTGAAGATGAGCACGATTTAGAAGAAGATAACATTATTGATTTTGGTGAAGGTAGATTTTTGCTTAAAGCCAACACCACTATTGAAGAATTTGATGAGTTCTTTGGGGTGAAATTACAAGTTGAAAATATTGACGCAGTAGCTGGCTTGGTCATTAAGGGTTTTACCCGCTTGCCTGAGCAAATGGATGAAATATCACTACAAGGCTTTGATTTTAAAATTTTAAAAACCGACTCTAGGCGTATTCATTTGCTTGAAGTAGAGCGCTCTTTGGATGGCGATAATACTTAATGGATATTTTTACTAGTGTTTTTTTAATGGGGTTATTAGGCAGTGTGCATTGTTTAGGCATGTGTGGTGGTATGGTAGGTATGCTTAGTGCTGGGCTTGACCCGCAAATAAGAGCCAATCCAAAAAAAGTAGCACTTTTTCATCTAAATTATAACCTTGGTAGAATTCTAAGCTATATGCTAATGGGAGCTATCTTTGGCTTAATTGGCACGCTATTGGCACAGACCTTACAAATGAATGAATTTGATAAAGTTTTACGAATATTTTCAGGTGTGTTGATGGTTATGGTGGGGCTATATATCGGCAATTGGTCATCTAGCATTCAAATATTGGAAAGACTTGGGGCCAAACTTTGGGCAAAATTACAGCCATTAACTCAACGGTTTTTGCCAATCAGAAATCTTAGAAGTGCATTTTTTACTGGCTTATTATGGGGTGGTATTCCTTGTGGTTTGGTTTATGGCGCGCTTAGTTTTTCTGTTTTATCTGGCTCGATGCTTGAAGGTGGTTTAATTATGCTAGCATTTGGACTAGGGACATTACCAAGCTTGTTGTTAATGGCAAGCTTATCTATCCAGCTGGGTTTTTTCATTCAAAAACCTGGGGTGCGGCGTTTATCTGGATTGTTGATTATTGTATTAGGTATTATGGCATTATGGATGCCGATTAAATTTATGATATTTGACAGCATGCGTATGAATCATTCACATAGTGTTATAAGTATCTCCAAGTTTACAAATTTTGATTATTTAGTATAATGTCATCATGTCATCCTCATTAGAAAATACCGCACAACTTGCTATTGATTTATTAAAAAAGCATGATATTACTGATTATGAAATTTCGTTAAGTTCAAGTTCTGGCATTTCTACTGCTGTTAGATTAGGCAAAGTTGAAACTTTAGAATATCATCTAGACAAGAGTTTTGATATTAATGTTTATATGGGCAATAAAAAAGGACACGCATCCAGTGTTGATTTGAGCAAACAGGGCATTAGTAAAACCATTGAATCTGCTTGTTTAATTGCTAAATATACACAGAACGATGAATTTAACGGCTTGGCGCCAAAAAAATTAATGGCATTTAATACACCTGATTTAGATTTGTATTACCCATGGGATTTAGACCCAAGTAATAGCATTGAACTGGCCATGCGTTGTGAAACAGAAGCATTAGACCAAAAGCATATTAATAACTCAGATGGGGCTGAACTATCAAGCTTTCAAGACAGGTGCTTATATGTAAATTCACATGGCATGATGGCAGTACAACAAAGCGCCAAGCATTCACTTCATTGCGCCGTTATTGCCAAGCAAGACAAGGATATGCAAACGGCCTATGAATATACAGTGGCATTAGATAATAATGATTTAGAATCACCAGAAGTGGTGGGTCAAAAAGCAGCAAAGCTGGCTATTAACAAGCTGGGCGCAAGGTCTCTCACATCGCAAAAATGCCCAGTTATTTTCACGCCACGCCTGTCTGGCGGATTATTTTCACAATTAATAGGTGCATTAAGCGGTACTCGTCAATATAAAAAATCAACATTTTTATTAGGCAGTATTGAGCAAAAAGTCATGCCTAGTGAAATTAGTTTATTAGAGAACCCATTGGTTAAAAAAACCATTGGTGCCAAGGCCTTTGACCAAGATGGTGTGCTAAAAAGACGGCAATATTTTGTCAAAAATGGCCGAGTGCAAAGTTATATCATGGGGCAATACTCAGCCAATCAACTAGGTCTTAAAACCACGGCAAATGCAGGCGGGGTGAATAATGTGATAATTGAACACGGATTTGAAGGTGGGCTTGATGAGATGATTAAGGACATGCATCAGGGCTTAGTGGTAACTGATCTGATGGGGCAAGGTGTGAATGACATAACGGGTGATTATTCTCGTGGTGCCTTAGGTTTTTGGGTGGATAATGGTAAAATTCAATACCCAGTGTCAGGCATTACAATTGCTGGTAATCTTAAAGAAATGCTGTTAGGCGTTGAACGCATTGGCTCAGATGTTGACCATCGTAGTAACATTAAAGTTGGTTCTGTTTTAGTGAATCAGATGACCATCGCAGGAAAGGCTTAATGCACGCTGAAAACAATTTGCAATACGACATCGCCATTATCGGCAGCGGCATGATAGGACCAGCATTTGCTCTATCTATGATTAACAAAGGTTTAAAGGTTACTATTATTGAGCCTAACCACCCTAATCCAGAATTGCAAGATAAGTACCACACACGCGTTAGTGCAATTACGCCCAAATCAGAGATATTATTAAAAAATATTGGCGTGTGGGGGCTAATTAAGCGTAAATATGCGTTTACCGATACCCATGTTTGGGACCAAAACTCTCACGGCAGCTTAGATTTTCATAAAGCAGATGAGAATGTTAATCAATTGGGTTATATCATTGAAAATGACGTTATACAATCTGCAATGTATACGGCATTAGAAAAAACCCATATTGAATTTATTCGTACGAAACTAACTGCTATGCATAAAATTAATTATGGCTATCAGTTTGATTTGGATAATAACCAGCAAATAACATGCAGTTTATTGATTGGTGCAGATGGTGCTAAATCAAGTGTTAGAGAATTGGCAGGTATTGAATATATTGAGAATGATTACCAGCAAAAAGCCATTGTTTGTAATATCGAATCATCACAAAGTTTTCAAAGCACAACTTGGCAACGCTTTTTATCAGACAGTATTATTGCCTTACTGCCTTTAAGCGAACACCAAGCATCTATTGTTTGGTCAGCAGAAAATCATTTGGCTGATGAGCTTATGCAACTTTCAACTGAGCAATTTGCTGATAGACTTTCTCAAGGTGTTGAATATAAATTTGGTCGATTTAAAGTGCTCAGTAATATTCAAGCCTTCCCACTCATTGAACGCAGCGCACAAGATTATGTAAAACATAATTTGGCATTAATCGGTGATGCCGCACACAATATTCACCCTCTTGCAGGTCAGGGTGTTAATTTAGGTTTTTCCGATGTTGTCGAATTATCACAACAATTACATACTAATAATAAACCTTTGGGCGATTATTTAGTACTACGCAAATATGCCAGAGCCAGAAGATTAGACAATGAACTGATGGCAAAAACCATGACCGGACTCAATTGGATTTATAAAGAAAACAACGAACCACTCAGATGGCTACGTGGTCTTGGTATGAATATAATTAATGCAAACCCGGCTCTAAAGTCTCTCTTGCACAAACAAGCCTCAGGCAATACTTTTTAATATTTAGTAGTTACTTGCAAACAATACACTAATTTTTTTTGCTGTTCTAAGTTCATCTTGTTGAATTCCTCAGTCATTTTGAGTAGTTGAGTTTGCTTAAGAATTTTCAATTCCTCGTTAGATGGGGTAGAAGCTACTGCTAAAATTAAAGGTGAATTCAGTTCAAAATCGCTGACTAATAATGCCGATGGCTCAGTTGAATTTTCTTTTGGCAATGGAGAGAAAATTCTAGTTTTTAATACGGCAAAACAATATATTGCTGGGCTGACTTAAACTGTAATGAGTTGATTTCCGATGAAGATGGTAGAAATATCGCTTGTAAAAGTGATTATTATAAAAACAAAACAGTAACTTTTGAGGAGTGTGATTTCCAATATAATTTTACTTATCAACAGTTTTCATGCTTTAATAAAGCCACAGTTGAGGCTGAATTGGCAAAATTATATTTTGCAGAATTATGCCCAACCATTGCAACCAATGAAGACAGCGGTAATCATTATGAAAATTTTGCTTGTAATCAGGAGTCTTTTGATAACAGGCCAGATTTATTTTAATCACCTGGTGCGGGTGAACATTTCTCTTATTGGAATAACGGAATTTCATACTTCTTTTCATCTGATGGTAAAAGTATTGAGGCATGTAATTGGGTGGATGATGAGAATGAAGAAACCACTAATGATTATTTAACCTGTCAATATGAAAAACGCAATTTAGTTGAATTTATCTCTTATCAGTTAAGCTCAGGTGAATTTGTATGGCTATATCCAGCGTTGGATTATGATAATAAAATTACAACAGAATACAAGCTAGTTTTAAAATCAGATGGATCAACTTATAATGTTAATATTGATGTAATCATTTCTGCAGAAATAGAAACTTATTCTCCATTTAATTGGAATGCTTATAAAAAGATTTTGACTGAATTCAAGTCATTTTAAATCAGTAAAGTTTTAAATCTAACCGTATGAATTTGATGGTTATTAATCGAGTAGTTAAATACCGAATTAGCGATATACTAACCAAATGGCATTCTGAGTAATCCTTTGGGAGGATTGCTCAAAACCTTAATAAATACCTTGAGCAAAGAATTTTATTAAGGTTTTTAATGCATGGTATTTAACTGTCGAGTTAATAATAATTCAGTGTTAGGGGTTCAATTATTGGATGGTATTGTTAAGTTAATAGATTTTAGTCGGAGTAATGATTGCATCAAGTGTTATATCCCAAGGCTGACTATCAATCTTAGTAACTTGTTGACAATCAAAAGCCAATCCATAGAGTTTGGGATTGTTGTAGTTTATTTGGTGTTTTTTAAAGACTAGTGTGCGGTCGTAGAAACCACCACCCATACCAATTCGATTTTTATTTTTATCAAATCCTACCAGTGGCATGAAGATAATATTCATTTGTTTGGCGTTTAAAATTTGGGTAGAGACAGGCTCTTTAATGCCAAATCTATTTTTTTTGCAATGCTTATTAACTTTTGCAAATTTAATACTTTTATCAACTAATATTGGCAAATAAATACTGAAACCTTGTTTTTTTAAGAAGTTATTAATATATTTAGTGTCAATTTCGCCGTCGTTTGGCAGGTAAATGGCAATTTTTTGCCCATGTTTGAAAGTGACTAATTTTTGTGTTTGGGATAATAAGCGTCTGGCAAATCTTTCTCGGTTATTGTGATTAATAACACGTCTTTTTTTTCTGAGTGTGAGTCTTAATGCTTGCATAGTTAAGCATTATAACTTTTAAAAAAGATCCGTTGTGCCGTGTTGAAAAACCTGAACCATAAGGCTCAATGCGGAAGTTTGAAGATTACCGCAGGCTTCCCATTTCAAGATGGGCTTGCACAATAGTAAGCTATCGCATTTCCTGATGGTTTTATTTATCGGCTCAGGGGATATATATCAATCACAAACACAACAGACAATTGTTATTATCGTCCTTTTTTAGATGCTGTATTGAATTTTTTAGAAAAAAATAAATTTTTAGAATGGGCAAGGCTTGTTTTCAAGTTAGTGGTATGAGAGTTTTAGCATGAAGGATTGGCGTAAAATCCACCCCATATTCATTGACCTTTATTGTTTTGAAAACGATTGATTTTTCTTCATTGGATTTACATCCAAATTTATTTAAAAATTTAAGCACCTTGGGCTATGATTCAATGACACCTACTCAGCAGTTGAGTTTGCCAGCTATTCTATCTGGCAAAGATGTGATTGTCCAAGGCAAGACAGGTTCGGGCAAAACAGCGGCATTTAGCTTGGGTTTGTTACAAAAATTGGATGTTAAATCGTTTAAAGCGCAATCCATTGTTTTGTGTCCAACTCGTGAGTTAGCTAATCAAGTGGCAATTGAAATTCAAAAACTCGCCAGAGCCATTCACAATATTAAGATTTTAGCACTGTGTGGTGGCACACCCCTTGGACCACAAATCGGCTCATTAGCCCATGGTGTGCATATTGTGGTGGGTACGCCTGGGCGCATTGAAGAGCATTTGCGAAAAGGCACGCTTAAATTGAACCATGTTAGTACATTGGTACTTGACGAGGCAGATCGTATGCTAGATATGGGTTTCCAAGAGGCCATTGATAATATTATTGAAACAATACCCATTAATCGACAAACTTTATTATTTAGTGCGACTTATCCAGACACTATTGCCAATATTGCGCAGCGTGTGATGAGTTCGCCGATTATGGTTAAAGCGCCATCAATACATGAAGAATCGACTATTAAGCAATATTTTTACAAAGCCAATACGGATGATGAGCGTATGACGGCTTTGCGACTTTTGTTGACAAAGTACAATCCCGAATCTAGCTTGGTTTTTTGTAATACTAAGCGAGATGCTCAAGAAGTGGCTGATGAGTTAACTTATTATGGGTTTTATGCATTGGCAATGAGTGGTGATCTTGACCAGCGAGAACGTGATCAAGCACTGATTAGATTTTCTAATAAAAGCGTTTCTGTTCTTGTGGCAACTGATGTGGCAGCTCGCGGTTTGGACATTGATTCACTTGATATGGTGATTAATTTTAACATTGCGCATTATGAACAGGTTCATACACACCGCATTGGTCGTACTGGCAGGGCAGGACGTACTGGCATTGCTTGTACTTTGTATAGTGATAGAGAAACTTACAAACTCAATGCGCTGGACTTGGGCATTGAGGATGAGATTATGCCTGACCCATTGCCAAATGAGCATTATTTAAACAAGCCCATTAAAAAACCACCCATGACAACCTTAAAGATAGATGGCGGTAAAAAACAAAAACTACGTCCAGGTGACATTGTGGGTGGGTTAACTGGACAAGGGGGTATTGCTTTTGAGCAAATTGGTAAGATTAATGTACTTAGCCATTGGTCTTATGTTGCGGTCAATTCAGAATTGGTTAAAACTGCATTAAAAAAGATAAATCATGATAAATTAAAAGGCAAGTCGTTTAAAGTAAGAATTCTTTCATAAATATTTAGCGTTTAAGGATTGTCAATAGGTTCAATGATTAGTATTTCCCAATTATCTGTTTGATAGCTGACAAAATACCCTCTAAGGCGTTTTAATATTTGGATTTTAATTTCACTGGGTAATTGAAACACTCGATTGCATTGAGGATAACCACTTATGTTTTGATAATTATTATCTGCAATAACAGCTTCTTTGTTTAGTTTGATATTAGAGAGCGCACCTACCAACACTTCACTAATAAATTCAGGTTTAACCAAAGGGTAATAACCCATTGAGTCATATTTTTTTACCATGCTTACCCAGTCCTCTATCGCTGTTTTTAAATCTTTAGTATTTTCATATTCCTGCACAAGCGCATCAAGCTTACCATCAGCGATGGACATTGTATTTATTTGTGGATAGACCTGAATTTTTTCGACTGACATGGTTGTTTTCCGGTTAATGTTTAAAGTGACGCATGCCTGTAAATACCATTGCAATGCCATGCTCGTTTACTGCTTTTATAACTTCGGCATCACGCATTGAGCCGCCTGGTTGAATAATGGCTTTAATGCCAGCTTGTGCTGCTGCGTCAATACCATCTCGAAATGGGAAAAAGGCATCGGACGCCATTACGCAACCTTCAACACTAAGAGATTCGTCAGCCGCCTTAATGCCAGCGATTTTGGCAGAGTAGACTCTAGACATTTGGCCCGCACCAACACCAATGGTCATTTGATTTTTAGTGTAAACAATGGCATTTGATTTAACTGCTTTGGCGACTTTCCAAGCAAATAATAAATCTTTAATTTGGTCTTTGGTGGGTGCTAAATTACTGACGCATTTAATATCATCTTCTGTGATAACGCCCAAGTCCTTATCTTGCACCAACAATCCGCAAGTCACACGCTTATAATCTAGCGAAGGGTTTGCTGTGTTTAAAGTGCCACACTCTAGTACACGTATATTTTGTTTGGCTGATAACACTTCTTTAGCGTCATCATCAATATTAGGTGCAATAATAACTTCAACAAACTGACGCTCAATAATGCGTTGTGCTGTCTTTTTGTCTAGGTTACGATTAAAGGCAATAATGCCACCAAATGCCGAAGTTGGATCGGTTTTAAAAGCGTCATCATAAGCATTAAAAATGTTAGCATGCACGGCAACACCACATGGATTGGCGTGTTTAACAATTACGCAACACGGCTCATCAAAACTGCGCGCGCATTCAAGTGCTGCATCTGCATCTGCCATATTATTGTATGACATTTCCTTGCCTTGGCATTGCGTTGAGGATGCTATGCAAGCCTCGGTGATATTATTTTCAACATAGAATGCAGCATTTTGATGTGGATTTTCCCCATAGCGCATTGATTGAACCTTGTTAAATTGTAGATTTATAGTGTTAGAAAAACCATCTTCTTCTTTTCCTAAATAATTGGCAATAGCACCGTCATAAGCTGCTGTATGTTCAAATGTTTTAAGGGCCAGTTTGGTTCGAGTTTCAAGTGTGGTATTATCTGATTTACTAATTTCACTCATAACTTTCTGATAATCTGCACTATCCACCACAACTGTAACAGACGCATGATTTTTGGCGCTTGATCTTAGCATTGCTGGGCCGCCAATATCAATATTTTCAATCGCACCTTCCAATGTGCAGTCAGCCTTAGCAGTTGTTGCTTGGAATGGGTAAAGGTTAACCACAACCAAATCAATTGGCTTAATGTCGTTTTCTGCCATCACGCCTTCATCACGCCCGCGACGTGCTAAAATACCGCCATGAATTTTAGGATTAAGGGTTTTAACGCGACCTGACATCATCTCAGGAAATCCTGTATAGTCTGACACTTTAATGACTGGAATATGATGCTCATTCAACAGTTTAGCTGTACCACCTGTGGAAATAATATCGATATTTTTACTTGCCAAAAATTTAGCAAAATTAATCAATCCAGTTTTATCAGAAACACTGATTAAGGCGCGTTGTATAGACATTTTATCCCTTTAAAATTTGACAGGTAATTAGGGAATAATTATAAGGGGTTAGAGTTTGTATTGTTGAATTTTTTTCTTTAATGTGCCACGATTAATACTTAGAATTCTTGAAGCCTCACTTTGGTTATTTTTTACAAAGTCAAGCACAAATTTAATCACAACAGATTCTACATCATTGATGACCATTTTATGCACGCCACTTGCTTGCTCGCCATCCAATTGTTTAAAGTAACGTGTAAGTTTTGCATTAATGCAGGCTGGTAAATCAGTTGAGCTCATAATTGTTGCAGGTAATTTTCAAGTAGGTTGAATTGTTGTTTTTGGTTATTAATTCGGTTAACGCTTTGCCAAAATTGCTGGGCATGTTTTCTATCAAGGTGCGTAGCATACCAAAAAATATGCCTTCTAGTGAGTCTTAAACCTAAAAAATCACCATAAAATTGATAAATTTGTTGAATATGGCTAAGAATGGCTTGTTTTTTAAGCTCAAGCGGGATGGTTTTGGGCGTGTTGTCCAGTTTTGAGAAAATGGTCAATTTCATGAATAAGCCAAGGGCTTCCCTGTGTTGCTCTGCCAACCATAACTCCGCTTGCGCCTGTATATTCCAGGATCTTCTTAGCTTTATCTGCACTAGCAACATCGCCATTGGCAATCACTGGGATATTAACTTGACGCACCACGTCTTTAATGGTGTGATATTCTGCCTCGACTTTGTATTTATCCTCTTTGGTTCTACCATGTATGCTGAGCATTTGAATGCCAGATTTTTGTGCAATTTGAGCTATGGTCTGGGCATTTTTATGGCTAACATCCCATCCAGTTCGCATTTTTAAGGTTACTGGAATATCAACCGCCTTGATAACAGATTCTAAAATATCTTGGATCAGCTGTTCATCTTGCATTAGTGCAGAGCCTGCTTGCTTTGTTACAGACTTTTTTGCAGGACGCCCATGTTGATATCAATAATGTGCGCACCAAATTTAACTGCTTTTTGGGCAGATTCTGCTAATTCTAAAGCATTAGAACCAGATATTTGAATGCTAATTGGTGCTGTTCCCCCTTTAAAGTCTAGGCGGTATTTGGATTTATTAGTACCCAGTAAATGGTTTGGCAATACTACCATTTCTGAGGTTGTTAATGCCGCACCTTGGGATTTGCACAACAGTCTAAATGGCTTTTCACTAGTGCCACAGCCATAGGGGCAAGTAATACTTGAGAATTGAGCTTGTAAGAACCAATTTGGATTGACACAGATTAGCCATTAGTCATCTTTTTTGTTTTTTCTAGTAGGCGTTCTTGTTTGAGTTTGGACAAATAATCAACAAACAAAATGCCCTTTAAATGATCTAGTTCATGCTGGATACAAATAGCAAGTAGACCAGTTGCTTGCAAGGTAAATACCTCGCCTTTTTCGTTGAGCGCTTCAACTTTAATATGATTGGCGCGTTGCACTTCTGCTTGAAAATATGGCACAGATAAGCAGCCTTCAGTGTGTTTTTCTTGCCCATTTTTTTCTTTAATTTTTGGGTTAATAAAACACAAAGGGTGATGCTTTGGTGGTTGTTTGTGTGATTCATCTTGACGATTTTTTAATAATAATTGATAGTCATCTTGCGAGTCTGGCATATCAACTACCATCACTTGTAAATGTTGGTCAACTTGAGTGGCAGCCAAGCCGATACCATCTTTGGCGTACATGGTTTCAAACATGTCTTTAATTAAAGTTTGTATAGTTTCATCAACCACGTTCACATGTTTGGCTTTGGTTCTTAGGCGTTTATCAGGGTAGTTTAAGATGGGTAGAATCATTATTTTTTAATTATGGTGTTAGTTGCTTGCTTTGCTTGTTGTGGATAGTCCTCATTGTAATGCAATCCTCTGCTTTCTGTTCTGGAAATTGCAGATTGAACAATTAATTGTGCGGTTTGAACAAGGTTTCTTAACTCAATTAAATCACTAGAAATTAAATAAAGTTTGTAATAATCGTTCACCTCTGCTTGAATTTGGTCTAGGCGGTGCTGTGCATATTTTAAGCGTTTGTTAGAGCGTACAATGCCAACAAAATTCCACATAATACGGCGAATTTCATCCCATAAGTGCGATACTACCACTTTTTCTTTTGAAGGCGCTGCTTTGAAGGCATACCACTGGCTAAATTTTTTATACGTTAATGTTATTGATTGTTGGTTGATATGGTTGGCACAAGATTTGGCAAATACCACGCATTCTAATAAAGAATTACTCGCCATACGATTAGCGCCATGCACGCCTGTATATGCCACCTCTCCAACAGCATATAGATTACTCACATTGGTTTGACCATCAAGATTGGTTTGTACACCGCCACAAGTGTAATGAGCTGCAGGCACAACAGGAATGTCATCTATAGAGATATCAATACCAAGTGATTGACACTTTTTGTAAATGGTTGGGAAGTGTTGTTTGATCCAGTTTTTGTCTTTAAATGAAATGTCTAAATAAACACAATCAAGTCCATGGGTTTTTATTTGCGCATCAATTGCACGAGCAACAATATCACGTGGCGCAAGCTCTTCTCGACTATCAAATTCATGCATAAAGGCTTGACCATTTGGCAAAACTAATTTGCCACCTTCGCCGCGAAGTGCTTCGGTGATTAAAAAAGATTTTGCGTGTGGATGGTAAAGGCAGGTAGGGTGGAACTGAGTAAATTCCATATTAGTAATCACGCATTTTGCTCGATACGCCATGGCAACGCCATCACCCGTTGATGTGTCTGGATTGGAAGTATAAAGATAAACCTTTGATGCGCCACCTGTGGCAATAATGGTTTTATGGGAGATAAAACTTTCAACTTGGTGGCTGTTTTTATTAAGGATATAAGCACCATAGCAGCCGTTGGATTTGATTAATAAATCAACGGCAATATAGTTTTCAAAAAGTGTTATGTTGTTTTTTTCTTTAACGCTTTTGAGTAAGTTTATTTGGATTGATTGTCCTGTTTTATCAACAACATGAGCCACTCTTCTATGGCTATGACCACCTTCAGTCGTTAGATGATACGCTTCTTTATTTTTGGTAAATTCAACACCTGAGCGTTCTAATGAGGCAATGGCTTTGGGTGCATTTTCAACCATAAAGCGGATGGCAGCTTTATCACCCAAGCCTTTTGCAGTTGACAAGGTGTCTTGCGTGTGAGTGCTAAAGTTATCATTGATATCTAGCACGGCAGATATACCACCTTGTGCATAGTATGAGCTGCCTTCTAATAGTTTATCTTTGGCAATCAATGCAATGTTTAAATTATCTGATAATTGTAGTGCACTCATTAATCCTGCACTACCTGTACCGATGATTAGAACGTCAAAATGATGTTGTTTTGGCATGGGGGTATTAACGATAAATGAACACTACTAGCATAATCTTTTTTAATTCGTTAGCACCTTATGGGTTGATTTTTGGCTTTACCATGAGTATTAATTTAGGCAGTAAAGTTAAATTAG
Source organism: Candidatus Ruthia sp. Plio_17_S18 (assembly GCA_021730105.1). GTDB lineage: Bacteria > Pseudomonadota > Gammaproteobacteria > PS1 > Pseudothioglobaceae > Ruthia. Next base: position 1,079,013 of record CP072538.1, on the reverse strand, counting down.
CAAGTAGCGCACTGAGCATTGCAATGGCAGTAAATACGCCAAAGTAAATACTGGGTATAAAGTTAGACAGGACTAAAATTAAAAAGCCCATTGTTACCGTAATTGACGTATAAAATATTGCCAAACCAATACTGGCATGAGATCGATACATTGTTGCCATATAATCCTTATCTTTTTTAAATTCATCCTTAAAACGGTGAATGTAGTGAATGGCATTGTCAACGCCAATGCCAATGGCAATCGCTGAAATGGTGATGGTCATTAAATCCAGTGGAATGTTCAATAGTCCCATAATGCCAAGAATAAAAAGTGACGGCAAGGTGTTTGGAATTAGCGCAAGAATGGACAAACTAATCGATTTGAAAATAAATAAAAACATAATAAAAATCATTATAAATACCACGACAATGGTCTTGATTTGCGAATCAAATAAACTTTGTAGCATGTTGTTATACAAAACTAACATGCCACTTAAATGAAAATTGTCTGTATTCAATCCAAGGTTGGTAGAAATATGGCGTTGAATTTTATCAATCAACTCATTGCGTTTTAATCCTTTATTAGTTTCTTGAATGCGGATAACCATTCTGAGTTGTCCGCTGTCCTCAGATAAATAAGGGTACAACACTTTTGTTTTAGCACTTTCAGGTAGTTGAGAACGGACAATGTTTAAGAAAAATCCATTAAGTGCCTCACCATCATTGGCTTGGGTTAAAAGTTGCATCAAGATGTCAATTGACAAAACCTTGCCAGTTTCTTCCAAAGAATCAAGATATTGATGAACCTCATGTATCTCATCGCGCAAATCTTCATCAAACCAATAGTCTTCTGCCAAATCATCAAAAATAATTTCCAGCGAAATGGTGCCACCTAGTTTTTTATCAATTAAGGTTAAGCCTTGGTTGATTTCTGTGTCTTTTTTAAAATAATCAATAAAACTATTTTCAACACTAAGTTTACTAACCCCAAATCCAGCACCTATCACAAATATTATCAATACTATCAACAAATGATTGCCAAATTTTTCCACAAACTGAGCCAATGAAGTAGTGACACTTAGCTCAGTTTTGTGTTTTGCAATTTTTGCTTTTGGTAATAAACTCATGATCATTGGAAAAGCAAGAAATGACAATATTAAGGCAATGGTGACACCAATTGACATCATCCAGCCAAAATCAATCACTGGTCTTATACCACTAATAAGTAAAGAACCAAAAGCTACAAACGTGGTTAAAGTTGTAAAAAGACAAGGCTTAAACATTTGTGACAAAGTGTCTTTAATGAGTTGGTTTGAGTCAAGATCTGGATTGAGTTGGGCGATTTCTCTATATCTAATCACGAGATGTATAACCACAGAAAGTGTCATCACCAGTAATAATGAAAAAAAGTTAGATGAAATAACGGTCACTTTCCAACCCAAATAAGCCAAAACACCCGTCATGATAAGCGCGCTAACAATACTAATGCCAATTGGCATAATGACCCAGCGAATGCTTCTGAAAATAATCAACAAGATTAAACTCATTAGCCCAATAACTGCCAAGCTAAATATAATCAAATCACTACTAATATAAGCCACAATGTCAGTGGTAATCATAGGCAGACCTCCTAAAAATAGGTGAGCCTTGTCTGAATATTGGCCAATAATGGTTCTAATTTGGCCAATGGTTTGCGCTTGTAATTCACTCTGGGCAGTGGCATTTTTTAAAATTTGCTTTTCGATAATTTTAAGTTTTAATTGCTGGTCATCTGGCAATGTATTATTAGCCCTTTGAATACGCATTTTGTCACGACTTTCACGTAATTCTTTGAACTTTTGATTGTCTTTTAGTGCCACTAAAACAGCAGTTGTCTTGCCATCTTTGCTGACTAAATTATTAGCATATAAAGGTGAATTTTTAAATTCATCATTGGCTAAAGTTAAGTTAGCATTGCCATTATCAATACTAATACTTTCACTAGCTAAATCTGCTAAAAATAAGGGCGGTGATCTAAAGAGTGGCACGTCTAGAATGGTCGTTACCGACTTGACTTGGTTAATTTTGGTTAAATCTTGTCTAAATTTTCTAAGGTGCTTGAGTTGTTCAGGTGCTAGTAAATTGTCTTCAACCTGATAAGAAATAACCAAATAATCATCAGACCCATAATTTTTTTTAATACTTTGGTAGTAACGTAGGTTTTCATTACCTTCTAGCACTAAAGAATCTGAGGAGGCATCCAGTTGAAAATCAGGAATTTGAGCAATAAAAAATACAGCAACTAGTGACAAAAGTGCAAGCCCTAATAAGGCTTTTTTTAGAACAAAGTTAAAAAACACATTCATGTTTTAAAACTCAAAATTGGCTGATGACTCTAATCCTTGCATGGGGTCTAATTGTGTTTCAAATAAGGATTTTGTATCCCATTTATGCTCACTAATACGAGTAATCAATTTTGCACTCATGATATTACCAGAACCTTCAATAACAAAGATTCTACCGCCTACATTTAATAAGTGAAAGTAACGACCTGTAATTTTAGGTACAGAACTACCAACAATAACCACATCAAAAAAATCATCAGAATGCCAACCCTTTGAAACATCCCCTATTTTTAAATTAACATTATCAATACCCAGTGCATTAATTTTTTCTTGGGCGCTATGACTAAGCGTCTCATCAATTTCAATACTGATTACAGATTTGCATAATTTTGACAAAACGGCCGTTAAATAGCCACTACCCGTACCCACTTCTAGCACAGTTTCATGTTTTTGAATATTAAGCGCATCCAATAAGCGCCCTTCAATCTTTGGAAAAAGCATTTTTGCTTTATTGGTCAGCGGAATTTCAATATCTGCAAAGGTAAGGTTTTTATATTTCTCTGGTACAAAATCTTCTCTTGGTGTATCTTTAAGTGCGTTATTAGCAATATAATTTAACCCACCCCAGGGGCGAATTTGCTGCTCAATGGCGTTTTTTCTTGCTTGTGCTGTATTCATAATCTTTTCCTATTTTTTCTTTTTCAGCGATAATAAATCTGTAATTGTACCCTGTGCCATTTCAGTTGCAAAGGCGGTGGTTTCACTTAAGGTTGGGTGGGCATGGATGGTGAGTGCGATATCATCCATATCGCAACCCATTTCAATGGCAAGTGTTGCTTCAGCAATTAACTCACCTGCATTGGTACCACAAATACCCATGCCTAAGATTTTATCTGTTTTTGCATCAAATAAGCCTTTGGTCATGCCTTCAGACCTGCCAATACTTAAACTACGGCCTGAAGCTGCCCAAGGGAATACACCTTTTTCATAAGCAATACCTTCAGCTTTGAGTTCTTTTTCGGTTTTGCCTGTCCAGGCGACTTCTGGATCGGTGTAGGCAACGGATGGGATGGTGAGCGCATCAAAGCCTGATTTGTGCCCACAAATAACTTCTGCTGCGACTTTGGCTTCGTGTACGGCTTTGTGGGCGAGCATGGGTTGTCCGACAATATCGCCGATGGCGTAGATGTTTTGAACGTTAGTTTTCATTTGTTTATCTGTGGGTATAAAGCCCCAATCGTTTACTGCAACACCTGCTTTTTCGCAATCGATTAATTTGCCATTAGGATTGCGACCAATGGCAACTAGCACCTTATCAAAGGTGTCAAATTCTGGGGCATTTTTGCTTTCAAAACCAACTTTAATGCCTTCGTCTAGCACGTCCATACTGGTTACTTTGGTGTTTAGAAAAATATTGGCGTATTGTTTTTTAATACGCCTAAATAGTGGATTGACAATGTCTTTGTCAGCACTGGCAATGAGTTGGTCTGATAATTCAACAATTGATATTTCACTACCCAGTGCGTGATATACCGTTGCCATTTCTAGGCCGATAATGCCACCACCAACAACAAGCAAGCGCTTGGGTATGTTGGTTAAATCTAGCGCATCTGTTGAGTCCATCACGCGAGTATCATCAAACGGAAAGGCGGGAACTTTAGTAACGCGTGAACCTACGGCAATAATACATTGTTCAAATTCAATGATATCGTAGCTATGTTCGATTGCAAGTTGATTGGCTGAGATGAACTTACCATAGCCCGTTATAACATCAACCTTTCTTGCTTTTGCCAAGGCTTTGATGCCACTTGTTAATTTAGCAACAATGTTGGTTTTATTTGTGCGCACGTCATCAATGTTAATGTCTGGTTTATTGAACGTAACACCTAGATGTGAGGCTTCTTTTGCCTCATTGATGATTTGAGCTGTATGAAGTAGTGCTTTAGAAGGGATACAGCCAACATTTAGGCACACACCACCTAAAACATCATAACGTTCAATTAGCGTCACTTGTTTGCCTAAATCAGCCGCTCGAAATGCAGCTGTATAACCACCAGGACCAGAACCGATAACAACAACTTGAGTTTTTATAATCATACAATCCCCCTTATGTCTTGCAAAGTGTGGTTTAACTCCGCCATAAATCGTCCTCCTTGTGCACCGTCAATCACGCGATGGTCATAGGATAGTGCCAGTGGCAATGTTAAAGTGGGGATGAAATTTTCACCATCCCAAGCGGGCTTGAAATATGAGCGTGATACGCCTAAAATAGCCACTTCTGGCGCATTGACAATGGGCGTAAATTGCGTACCACCAATACCACCTAAGCTGGAAATGGTCAAACCTGCGCCTTGCATATCAGCAGGTCTTAGTTTGCCTTCTCGTGCATTTTTTGAAGTTTCAAAGAGCTCTTTAGCCAAATCAGCTAAGGTTTTGTGCTCAACATCACGAATAACGGGCACAACTAAGCCTTTTGGTGTGTCCATTGCAATGCCTAGGTTGAAATACTTTTTAATAATCAAATTTTCACCTGACTCATCAAGTGAGGCATTAAAACGCGGGTGATTTTTTAGCGTTTGAACCAATGCTTTCATGATAAAAACTAGGGGAGTAAGTTTAACACCGTTGGCTTTTTGCTCTTGTCGGTACGCCTCCATTTGATTAATATTGACTTCATCAAACTGGGTAACGTGAGGGATGTTTAGCCAGCAGGCAGTTAAGTGCTTGCCTGATAATCTATTAATTCTGGATAGTGCTAGTGTTTCAGTGTCGCCAAATTTTGAAAAATCAATCACTGGTGTTTTAGGAATAGCACCGCCTAAATTGCCAGAGGTCATTATTTGTTTAACATATCCTTTAAGGTTAGCCTCTAAAATTCTACCTTTTTGCCCTGTACCAGTGATAGATGATAAATCAACACCCAGTTCTCTAGCCAGTTTACGAATAGAAGGTGAGGCGTGTGAATTACCTTTGGGTAGTGTTGAGATTGCTTGATTAGCGTTTGTTGTGATGGGTGTTGGTGTATTAGGGGTTGGCATCGGTACGGATGCGTGGCTTTGTGTTTTAGTTTCGATAGGTGTTTCGGGCGCTTTTTCTATACCTGTACTTTCAATGTTAAGAATTAATGCGCCTAAAGAGATTTTATCGCCTAGTGCAACATTAATATCAATAACCTTGCCTGCAACTGGTGTTGGGATTTCCATTGAGGCTTTATCGCTTTCTAAAGTGACTATACTGTCCTCTATAGACAATTCATCACCCGCACTGACTAAAATTTCAATCACTTCAACCTCATAAAAATCACCAATATCAGGTACAACAACGGGTACGATTTGTGGCTCAGAATGTTCAGTTTTGGCGCTTTGGCTAGTATTTTGAAGGTCATCATTTTCACTTTCAACGCTCAAAATGACATCATTTTGTTTAATTTTGTCGCCAATATTGATGTTAATTTTTGTGACAATGCCTGCACAAGGGCTTGGGATTTCCATAGAGGCCTTGTCGCTTTCCAAGGTAATTATGCTGTCATCAGCTCCTATTTTGTCGCCAACATTCACTAAAATCTCAATTATTTCAACTTCATCAAAATCACCAATATCAGGTAGTGCTATATTTTTTATGTTTGTCATAAGTTTTGCATGTTTAGAAAACAATTTAAAGTGGGTAATTATCGCAAAAATAGCCAATAAAAGGGGATAAATGTTAAAATGTTTTGATTTTTTATTCTATTTTTTTATAGGTTGTATTCATTATGTCGGCTGCACTGCTCATTCAAGGTTTAAAAAAAACCTATGCCAATCAATTGAAAGCACTAAAAGGCATTGATCTTCGTGTTGAGCAGGGTGATTTTTTTTGCACTACTGGGTAGTAATGGCGCAGGAAAAACAATAGTTATTGGTATTATTTGCGGGCTGCTTAATAAAACTTCAGGCAATATTGAGGTATTGGGCTTTAACCAAAACAGCCATGCCAATCAGAGTCAGGTGGTATGAAGCGTCGTTTGATGTTGGCAAGGGCGCTTATTCACCAACCTAAAATATTAATTCTTGACGATCCTACTGCAGGTGTGGATGTTGAGATACGTCGCTCAATGTGGCGTTTTTTGAGTAAGCTTAATCATCAAGGTATGACCATTATTTTAACCACGAATTATCTTGAAGAGGCTGAGTCGCTTTGTCGTAATATCGCCATTTGAAATGAGGGAGTGGGTCATTAAGCAAACCGGTATGAAGGCGTTGTTGTCACAGGTTGACCAGCAGATACTGATTTTGGAAAGTTCAACAAAACCACCTTAAACAATAGCCACTGATAATTTTAAATGCGAACGCTTAGATGATTATTCATGGCAAGTTACCTTATAGGCTCAGATGTTCATATCACCAATGTATTGCAAAACTTGAGCATGCAGGGCGTTAATGTGGACCATATTCGTAGTACGCAAAATCGTTTAGAAACCTTATTTTTGTGTCTAACCAACAAGGAGACGTAATGTGGATTGCTTATAAAACCATTGTTGTTAAAGATATTCTAAGATTCTCTTGCATTTATGCAAGGTGTGGATTATTTGCATTATATGATTCCTGGTGTGATTTTATTGATTTTAAAGTAGACAGTATGCTCATTGTGTTAATTACCTTTTTACTCACGTCAGTCCTATTTTCATTGGCAGGGTTTATATAATGCCATATTTGTCCAATCGTTTGATGACATTTCTATTGTTCCGACTTTCATTTTGATGCCCATGGCTTATCTTGGTGGTATGTTTTATAGTATGGAAATATTGTCACAATTTTGGCAGGATATGTTCAAATTCAACCCAATTTATTATATAGTTTCAGACTAGGGTTTTTGGGTATTAGTACTTCTGAGTTTTTGGTGTCAATTTTAGTCTTATGAAGCATGATTGCTGTGTTAGCAATAGCTGCTTTATTTACTTAAAAAAGACGTCAATATCAAGACTGAGTTGCTTATTGGTGGGTTAATTTTAGAAAGAATACAATGCCAATTTATGATTGGCATTGTAAATTGGTGAAAAGTGGAATTATTTTAAAGATTTCTTCTTCTTCGCTTTTTTCACTTTCTTTTTAGAAAAGTATTCTATTTTCTTATCGTTGCCTTTTTTATTTTTCTTAATTTTTTTGACTAACTTTTTATGTTGTGCATCTAACTCTTTTTTTAATTTTGTTATCTTATTAAGAGCTTTTTGAGCTTTTTCAGTCGCAATTAAAGCTTCAATTTCTGCTTTTCTGGCGATTTGTATAGCGGCTTTTAGTTGTTTCTTTATGTTTGACATTAGATGTCCTCCTTATTTTTATATAAATTACTTACACTGCCAATAATTTTCGAGTCAGGCTCGAAAACTATTTTAGTATCTTTGTTAAGATAATCTAGATGGTAAAGAAAGTGCCTAATACAATTGATTCTAGCACGTTTTTTATCATCTGACTTGACAACAATCCAAGGTGAGTCAGCGGTATTGGTATAAAAGAACATGTCTTTTCTAGCCTTGGTATATTGATCCCACTTAGTTAATGATTGTAAATCTATTTCACTTAACTTCCATCTTTTTAAAGGATCATTTTTACGTAGATGAAAGCGTCTTAACTGCTCCTGACGACTGACAGAGAACCAATATTTAGAAAGTATAAAGCCATCATTAACCAACATGCGTTCTAATAAAGGCGCTTGTCGCATAAATTCAAGATATTCTGAGTTTTTACAAAAGCCCATAACACGTTCAACGCCAGCCCTATTATACCAAGACCGGTCAAACAGCACTATTTCCCCATTAGTGGGAAAGTGCTTAATATAGCGCTGAAAATACCACTGCCCTAGCTCTACTCTTGATGGTTTTTCTAGTGCAATGACACGTGCAGCACGTGGATTGAGGTGTTCCATGAAGCGTTTAATTGTGCCACCTTTACCAGCTGCATCGCGACCCTCAAACAATAAGATAATCTTTTTGTTATGATTTTTAATCCAATCTTGCGCTTTTAGTAGTTCAGTTTGCAATAAATATTTTTCACTTTCGTACTCTTCAACACTCATCTTTTTAGAATAAGGGTAATCGCCTGCTATTTTTGATAAATTTAACAATGTATTGCCAGACATAACATTGTTTTTATGCATAACATACTTATTGTTTTGTAATTTTTTTATCTTATTTTTAGCACCTTTCTTACTAAATTTTTTTCTTATTGGCATGTTATTTTGGCATATTATTGTAGTATGTAAGTTAAAAAACTAAGCGATTGTAATAAAATCTATATATTATAATATTATACATTCATAATGTATGCACTGTTTTGTTTGTTTTAATAGGCACATGCTGAGTTTTGAGCACTAATCGATCTTATTTTCTTGGTTGTTGAGTAGCCTTTTAATATTATTTTGATGGGTGTAAAAAATCCACAGACAGATTAAGGTAATGACGTAAGTAGAGGCCAAATTATAAGTAATTAGATAAAAATAAACTGGCGTGATAGCGGTAGCGATTAGTGCTGAAAGTGATGAAATTTTTAGTACTTTTGCCACAAAAATCCAAGTGATTATAAAGCCAAACCCAGTAATATAACTAAGGGCAAATAAAGAACCCAAAAAAGTCGCAACCCCTTTTCCGCCTTTAAAATCAAAGAAAATGGGATATACATGGCCTAAAAATACTGCCAAAATAACCCAAGTAACATCAAGCATGTTAAAATCTAAGTAGTGAGCGATTAATACTGGAATTGTACCTTTGAGCCCATCGCCAATGAGTGTGATTGCAGCTGCTTTTTTACCGCCCATGCGTAATACATTAGTTGCGCCTGGGTTGTTTGACCCTTGAGTTCTAGGGTCGGGCAGATTAAGCATCTTACAAACAATAATTGCTGTTGAAATTGAGCCGATTAGATAACTAAGGAGAATAAGGATAGTAAAGGGTAACTCAGGTAACATAATGCTTTTTTGGTTTAATTGAATGAGTAATGTTAGTTGCTCAAAATGTTACTATGGATATTGTATTTATACAAGGATTAAAAATTGATACCGTTATTGGTATTTACGATTGGGAGAGAAAGATTCGTCAAGATATTATACTAGATATTGAAATGTCAGCTGATATTAAAGCTGCTAGTAAAACTGATCATATTGACCAAACTCTGGATTATAAGTCGGTGTCAAAGCGTTTGATTGATTTTGTGCAAAATAGTCAGTTCCAGTTGGTTGAGACCTTAGCAGAAAAAATCACTCAAATTGTATTGGAAGAATTTGAAGTTACTTGGGTAAAGCTCACCTTGAATAAGGGTGAAGTATTGACAGGTGCACAAGGCGTAGGTGTTATTATTGAGCGCAATAATGGCTAATATTCACATCAATATCGGCTCAAATAAAAACCGTAGGAAAAATTTATCTAAGGCTATTGAAACTATTAAAGTGACGTTTGAAAACACGGTTTTTTCTAGGGTTTATGAATCTAAAGCCTTTGGATTTCAAGGTTATGATTTTTATAATATTGGTATTAATGCAACGACTAATTTCACCATTTCTGAAGTGGTTAGTATTTTACATCAAATTGAAGATAATATTGGTAGGGATAGATGTTCGCCAAAATTTTCATCACGTTCAATTGATCTTGATTTAACCTTGTACGATACGGTTATTGATAAAAGCCACAACCTGCCAAGAAATGATATTTTGAAATATAACTTTGTGCTTATGCCATTGGCAGAATTAAGCCCAGATCTAACTCATCCACAGCAGCACCAAACTTATACGCAGTTACGCACAACTATGGATGAGTTAAAATCGTATAATATTGAAACCTTAAACAAGGAGTAATCATGAAAAAAATATTATTTGCTCTGTTGATTACATTTTCTAGTTTTGCATTTTCGCAGGATTATGAAGCTGGTATAGATTACATAGTGCTTGATAATCCAGTTAAAACTACCACTGGCGATAAAATTGAAGTACGTGAGTTATTTTGGTACTATTGTACACATTGCTATAATCTTGAGCCCCTGATGAATAGTTGGCTTAAAACCAAACCTAGTAATGTTGAGTTTGTATTTCAACCAGCTATGTTTTCTAAGCGTTGGTTAAATGGGGCGATTTTTTACTTTGTATTAGAAGAATTAAACCTAGTTGAAAAATTGCATGAGGTGTTATTTGATGCAATCCACGAAAAGAATAGACGCTTTAACTCTAAAGAGAGTTTTGTTGACTGGGTGGCAAGTTTTGGTATTGACAAAAACAAGGTAGAAAAAGCATTCGATTCCTTTAGTGTGAAAATTAAAGTCAATAAATCTAAGTTAAATACACTTAAATATAATATTACTGGCGTGCCAGTTATGATTATTAATGGTAAGTATTTAACCGATGCCACCCATGCAGGTTCACATACTGATATGCTAAAAGTGGTGGATTTCTTAATCAAAAAAGAAAGCAAACTTGAATGATACAGTTTTAGTTTTATCAGGACTTGACCCTTGTGGTGGTGCAGGGTTGGTTGCTGATATTGAAAGCATCAATCAATTTGGAGTAACACCACTTGTTATCACTACTAATCTTACTGTGCAAAATACAGCATCAGTTGAAAGTTTGGTTGAAGTAGATTGTGATTTGCTGATTAAGCAATTTAAGCATTTACAAGCTGATGTTGATTTTGAAGTGGTGAAAATTGGCTTATTATCCTCAATTAAGCAAATTAAAACCATTGCTAAGTTGGTTAAACATAAAACCATCATTCTTGATCCAATTGTGAAGTCTAGTAGTGATTATGATTTTTTAAATTCTGCTTTAATTGATGCTTTAAAGCATCAATTGTTACCACTGGTAAAAGTTATCACGCCTAATTTGGCAGAATTACAAATTTTGGCGGATGAGCAAGATGAGCAAAAATCCATTAAAAAACTCTTTTGCAACTGGATTTTACTCACCAAAACTGATTCATCTGATGATATGATTGAGCATTGCTTGTATCACCATGGAACACTCACTCAAAGTTTTATCTATCAAAAGCTACCAGGTAGTTATCACGGTTCTGGTTGCACACTTTCAAGTGCAATAAGCGCATTAATTGCATCGGGCTTAGGTGTTGAAATTGCTTGCAAGCGCGCATTGGACTATACCTATCAAACTTTATTAAATGCCAAAAGTATCGGTAAAATGCAATATCATCCCAATCGACAATCACCATCATGAGTTTTATTAACAACTGGATACGCCCTGATATTAAAGCAATTGATGCCTATAATGCCAAAAGTATCGGTAAAATGCAATATCATCCCAATCGACAATCACCATCATGAGTTTTATTAACAACTGGATACGCCCTGATATTAAAGCAATTGATGCCTATCATGTGCCCCCTTCTGATGATATGGTGAAGTTGGATGCGATGGAGTCGCCATTTCCCTTGACAGATGCGTTAATTGGGCAGTATCTGGTGTATTTGGCAAATGTACAACTAAACCGTTATCCTAGTGCCAGTAGCAACGAGTTGCAACAAACTTTGCGTGCGTTAATGGATATTCCTAATGAGTTTGGCGTGTTGCTGGGTAATGGCTCGGATGAGCTGATTCAACTATTGGCATTGGCATGTGATACGGGAGACACTATTCTAAGCGTTGAACCAAGTTTTGTCATGTATGGGATGATTGCAAAATTTACACGGCTTAATTATCAAAGTGTTGCATTAACAAATAATTTTGAGATTGACGCTGATGCCATGCAAAGAGCGATAGAAACTCATAACCCTAAGTTAATTTTTATTGCCTATCCAAACAACCCAACAGGCAATGCATTTGATAGAACAGTTATCGAGACAATTATTACTTCAACCAATGCTTTAGTGGTGCTTGATGAGGCGTATTATGCCTATGCCAATGACAGCTTCTTGCTAGATATCAACAAATATCCAAATCTAGTATTGCTTAGAACCGTGTCAAAAATCGGTTTTGCTGGCTTGCGCTTAGGCTTGTTAATTGGTACACAGGACACTGTGACAGCATTAGAAAAACTACGCCTGCCTTATAATATCAATGTGCTCACACAGGCGAGTGCGAATTTTCTTCTCAAAGAAAAATACGAAATCAACAAAAACTCACAAACTATTCTCAAAGAACGCACAGAATTGTCAGTCACGCTCGGTGCAATTAGTGGCTTGCAAGTTTATCCATCACAAGCTAACTTTATTTTATTCAAAGCATCCAATGCCAATCTTTTGTTTGAGTTTTTAAAAGCGAACGGCGTGTTAATTAAAGATTTAAGCACCGCCCCAGCATTAACAGATTGTTTGCGCGCTACCATTGGCACGCAAACACAAAATCAAACCTTTATCAGCCTTGTAGAACGCTTCTATGATTGAAAATAAGACCTTGTCCGCATATTGTCATAACTATCTTAATGTAGGTGCGTTTGATGATTATTGCCCCAATAGTCTACAAATTGAAGGTAAATCTAATATTGATAAAATCATCTCAGGCGTGAGTGCTAATCAAGATTTGATCGATAGAGCGATTGATGAAGGAGCAGATGCGCTGTTTGTCCATCATGGATTTTTTTGGAAAAATGAAAACTTAGCCATAACAGGCATCAAGAAAAACCGCATTAAAGCACTATTAGATCACGATATTAATTTATTCGCCTACCACCTGCCACTCGATGTGCATCCAAAAGTTGGCAACAATGCTCAATTAGCCCAACGCTTTGGCATTAAAAACCCAGTACCAATTGGCGATACGCTAGTCTGGCAAGGGGAGGTTGACACCACGCTAGGCAGTTTTTCCAATACCATCAAACAAGCCCTGAGCCGTACGCCGTTAGTTTTTGGCGCGGATGATAAAATATTAAAACGCATCGCATGGTGCAGCGGTGGTGCACAAACCTACATCGACCACGCAATTAATATTGGTGCTGATTGTTTTATAACGGGTGAGGTCTCTGAGCAAATCACAGCGATTGCTACAGAAAACAATATTGCCTTTATATCCGCAGGGCATCACGCCACTGAGCGTTACGGTGTGCAAGCCCTATGCCAACATCTTAGTAAAAAGTTTGGGCTTAAGCACCAATTTATTGATATTGATAATATTGTATAAATGAATATAGATATTCAACAAATCTTAACAATAGTATCAGACATGAAGCGTTGATTATTACTGCTATTATGCTGATTGCAGCTCTTGTTGTTAAGATTTATCCTGTGGTTTCTAATATTGATAAATTCCGTAAAAGAAGAAATAAATCTTAAAATCATACAATCTATTAGAAGTGGTTAAAGTGTATTTGCAAGATAAGCTGATAAGTGAGTATTTTTATCGTGCTACTGGCATATTAGCAAGTCCAAAAAATATTAGTAAAATTATTGATATCAATAATAGATACAATGATATTAAAAATTTTAATTTTAAGCGTGCTTGCTAGCCAGTATACTGATTATTTAGATATCGAAGTCAATCTAAGCAAATTTGATAAATTTAATTATTATTTTAATATTTTTTCCTCTTGGTTTTTTGGTTTATCTTGGGTATTTATCTTTATTTTCCCTTCTTTTCCCAATGTTTTTGATTTAGCTTATCAGAACTATATTGGGTTATCAATTGTGTTTATTCTATTCCCAATATTAGTTATTTCCATGTTTAAAGATGTTTTAGCCTATAAAAGTGCAATAAAAATACAGCAATATTTAAAGGCTCAAATCAAAGAAAAATAAGTTGTTTACCACTAGGCTTGGCAATAAAAAAGTAACTGCAAATCAAGTATAATATGGATATTTTATAATTTTCAATTTTTATACTTATGAGTAAGAAGTTTGATGTGTGCGTTGTTGGTGCAACAGGTGCGGTAGGCGAGACGATTCTTGCGATTTTAGAACAACGTAACTTTCCAATTAATAATTTATATCCTTTAGCGAGTGCCAATTCTGCTGGTAAGAAAGTGTTTTGTCAGGGTAAAAGTTGGACGGTGCAAGATTTAAGCACCTTTGATTTTTCGAAAGTGCAAATAGGCCTGTTTTCAGCAGGGGGTAGTATTTCTGAGAAATATGCACCGATTGCAGTTGAGGCAGGGTGTGTGGTGATTGATAATACGGCACATTTTCGTAGGGATAAAGATATTCCCTTAGTAGTTCCAGAGGTTAATTCACATGCGATTGCGGATTACACCAAGCGTAATATTATTGCCAATCCAAACTGTTCCACCATTCAAATGCTGGTGGCACTCAAGCCAATTTATGACGCGGTGGGGATTAGGCGTATCAATGTGGCGACTTATCAGGCGGTGTCGGGTTCTGGTAAGGAGGCGATTAGTGAATTAATTGAACAAACCACTAAATTATTAAGTGGCAATACTGAGGTTGATGTTGAAGTCTATCCAAAGCAGATTGCATTTAATGTCATACCACATATTGATGTTTTTCAAGATAATGGTTATACCAAGGAAGAGATGAAAATGGTGTGGGAGACGCAAAAGATTTTTGAAGATGAAGACATTTTGGTTAATCCAACAGCAGTGCGTGTGCCTGTTATTTATGGGCATTCTGAAGCGATTAATATCGAAACTGTCAGAAAAATTACTGCAGCTGAAGCCACTAATATTTTGTCAAAAGCAAATGGTGTTACGGTTATGGATAAGTGTGAAGATGGGGGTTATGCTACGCCATTTGTGGAGGCAACTAATCATGATGATACGTTTGTAAGCCGTATCCGCGAGGATGTTTCTTGTGAAAAAGGCTTAAACTTATGGGTAGTTTCTGATAATATTCGCAAAGGTGCAGCGCTTAATACGGTACAAATCGCTGAAATTCTAATTGAGGAGTATTTATAAATCGTGTCATCACAAAAACTACCCACTAAAAGCCTTGTTGTTGCAATTCTTTTGGCCATATTTTTAGGGCCAATTGGTCTGTTTTATGCGAGTGTTATTGGTGCTTTGATTATGCTAGTCATTACTGCAATTGTTAGTTTTATAACCCTTGGGTTTGGGTTATTTATCCCTTATATTATTTGCATTATATGGGCGATTATTGCTGTCAATAGTTATAATAAAAAGATAATTGAACTTGCAGAATAAATATGATTAAAGTATCTAGAAAAACCAATGAAACTGACATTAGTGTTGAACTCAATTTATATGGCACTGGTCAAGCAAATATAGATACTGGCGTGCCATTTTTAGACCACATGTTGGATCAGGTTGCACGGCACGGCTTAATGAATTTAACCATTAAATGCGATGGTGATACACAGATTGATGATCATCATAGCGTTGAAGATACTGGCATTACATTGGGTCAAGCCTTTGTTAAAGCGGTCGGTGATAAAAACGGTTTTACCCGTTATGGGCATTCTTATGTGCCACTGGATGAGGCTTTATCGCGCGTTGTGTTGGACCTTTCTGGTCGCCCTAGTTTGGATTTAAATGTGAGTTTCACGCGCGCTATGATTGGTACTTTTGATGTTGATTTGATTTCAGAATTTTTTCAAGGTTTTGTTAACCATGCCTTAATTACACTGCATATTGATAATCTTAAAGGGGTTAATTCTCATCATCAGGCTGAAACTATCTTTAAGGCATTTGGCAGAGCATTGCGTATGGCAATAACCAAAGATGAACGTCAAAAAGGCATTATTCCTTCCACCAAAGGCTCGCTTTAAACATTCGTGCAAAATATTGCAATTATTGATTATGGTATGGGCAATGTGCGTAGCGTGCAAAAAGCGCTTGAATATATCGCCCCTAATGATAAAGTTTTTTTGACTGATAATGCTGATTTAATTACAAACGCTGATCGCATTGTTTTTCCAGGACAAGGCGCAATGGGCGCATGCATGAAAGCATTAACACAACACGGATTAGTAGATGTTATCAAGCGTTGTGTTAATGAAAAACCATTTTTGGGCATCTGCTTAGGGTTGCAACTTTTATTCGACCATAGTGAGGAAAATAACGGTATTTATGGTTTGTCTATCATTTCAGGTAATGTTGTTAAATTTACTAAAAATAATCTTAAAGTGCCACATATGGGATGGAATACAGTCAAACAGTCAATAGAACATCCGCTTTGGCATAATATTGATGACAATGCACGTTTTTATAGTGTACATAGTTACTATGTAGAAGCAAGCCATACAAATATGGTTGCTGGGGTGACTAATTACGGGGTTGAGTTTACTTGTGCTATTGCTCAAGATAAACTATTTGCAGTGCAATTTCATCCTGAGAAATCACAACATGATGGCTTGCAATTACTGAGTAATTTTGTTAATTGGCAGGTTTAATTATTTTTTGTTAAAAAGTCTGTCCTACTCAACTTTATAGTTGTTCCAACTCAACAATAAGCCAACTTTCTACCCCTCAAGTGCGCCAGTTAGTGCATATAAAAAACATAAATGTGGCTCACCTAACCTGATGTAGGTAGTAATTACACCTATTTATTGTAAATCTTGCTTGCTATAGATGCCTATTTTATTTAATTGCTGCTCAGTTTTTTGCCCAAACCGCGTAACTTTGCTAATTCTCCCATAACAATTCATGACATTTGCGTGGTAACTATAACCAAAAATATTAATATGATTAAGGTAATGCAGCATATACAAGGGTTTTCGCTTGTTAAACCCTTCTTTAAGTGGGAGGATATGGCTGCATAACTGTTATAAAAATCATCTGAGAATCTACCAAACATAAAGGTTCAGGCAAAATATGCCTCGCAGTGGTCATAATAACTAGCAGGATCAATAAAATAAGGATTGTTTTTTCCGCTCAAAACATTGCCAGACCACAAGTCTCCATGTAGCAAGGTTGGGTTGATATTAATGTCTAATAAGTTGGATAATAATTTTTCTATGCTTAGTAATTGCTTGTAATTGTGTGTATTTAAATAACCATTTTGTTTGGCAAGTTCAATTTGAAACAACAAGCGAAATTCCCAAAAAAATACCGACCAATCGCTGATGTGTTTGCCAACTCCATTATATTGCAGCGTTTGCCCAATATGATTGTCTAAATTCAAAGCCAAAATAGTCATGGGTATTTTGATGAAGCCTAGCCAACTCAACACCCATTTGTGACTGTATATTTGCATTGTGTGTAGTTTCAATCCATTCTAACATTAAGCAAATGGCTTAACTGTGGGGTATGGATTGTTCTACCCAACTTTGAAAGCGCACCACCTTCTGATAGTAATTGTTGATTAGCACTGTATTGATATTTAATAAAAACGTGATTACCATTATTTAGCGTCACTTTATAAGCATCAAATAATCCTGTGCTAATGGATTGTTTGACTTAGATGTTTTTCAATATGTGATTCAATAGACATTAGTGTGGCTGGGCTGGCTTTGTAAACAGTGAACATAAGACCTATGATCCATCGACGTGTTGTTTTTCTGCGCGGAAAAAATCATTTGTGCAATACAATCCATCATTTTGTGCTCTGTTTCATGCGAATCTTTGGTTTGGGCTAATATTTTTTGATAAATATTTTTAATACCAAGAGGCTGGTTAATTGAGAGTTGCTCTCTTAGTGACAGATGTAGATTAATATGCAGATAAGGATTGACTTCACCTTGTTCTGGAAAATAGTCAGATTCAATATCACTAATTAATTTGTGATACTCAGGGTGTATTTCAATCACCTGAGTTAGTTGAGTTTCTAATGGGTCAAGCATTTTCTTGTTTAAAAACTTTTGCCAAGCATTAGCAAGGAATTGCCGCTGTTGTGTTCTGTCTTGAGTGTAAAGCACTTAAAGGTTTATAAGTTTTTCTCTTCGTATTCACAAAGGTCAAGCAAAATACACTCTGTGCATAATGGAGAGCGAGCCTTACAGGTATAACGACCATGTAAAATCATTAAGTGGTGTGCAGGCACTCGGTATTCATCAGGGATGAATTTGACCAATTTTTTCTCTACTTCCAATACAGTTTTGCCACTCGCAATAGCGGTGCGGTTTGCCACACGATAAATATGTGTATCAACCGCAATGGTTGGATGACCAAAGGCAGTATTAAGCACAACATTGGCAGTTTTACGACCAACACCAGGTAGTGTTTCTAACTCTTTACGAGTTTCTGGCACGCCTGAGTTGTATTTCTCAATTAAAATTTTACAAGCTTGAATAATGTGCTTGGCTTTTGAGTTAAACAAACCAATGGTTCTTATGGTGTCTCGGAGTGTATCTTCGCCTAATTCAAAAATAGCTTTAGGCGTATTGGCAATTGGAAACAAATTATCAGTGACTTTATTAACGCTTTTATCCGTTGCCTGTGCAGATAAGGTAACAGCTACCAGTAGTTCAAACGGTGTTGAATAATTTAATTCTGTGGTTGGATTAGGTATCTTTTTAAGCAACCTTCCAAACATTTCTGTACGTGTTTCAGCGTTCATTTTGTCTTTGTTTATTTTTTCTCAATGCCAAATATTATACGCTAGATTTAAATATAAGGCAAAACAGCCTAAAAGAACGACTTGCCATAATTCTCAAGTTGTTGCCATAATTCTTCTTGACCTGGGTGTTGTTTCCTTATTGCGTTAATTCTTGCTAGGTAATCATCAATAGTTGTATAGCCATTTTCACCCGTTTGGACTCGCCCTTGTACAGTTTCAAACCAATCTTCTTTTTCGTCTTCAGTTAAAGTACCAGGATAATTTCTAGCCTTAAAATGCATGAGTAATGTTGAGAGCTTGCCATCTTTAAATTTTGGATGAAATTCTTTTAATTCATCAACAGATAAGGTCTGGATTTGATCACAAATACGCTTATCAGCATTGTCAATAAAACCATCATAAAGTGATTGGTCTACCTCTTTTGTTGCAATGCGTTTTTGATCGTTTTTGTATAAATTTTGTACGACTTTACTAATCTTGAGTTGGTTGTCTTTGATAAAAGCGAGATGCCGCATACATTGATTCATATCAATATTTAACTGCTTACCAATTTTTGGTTCAAGTTTATAAATATTGGGAACGAACATTGGACTTTTATTAAAAATAAACTCTTTAATTTGTAATCTTTCTTGTTCTTTTGGTAGTTCAGATTGCTTGGTAAATATCAAGGTTTTAAGTGTTTCAATGTCAAGTTCTAGCAAAATACAAGGGTCTTGATCAAGGTTAAACACCAGCGTTCGGTCGTTATACTCAGGATGATAAGCCAGCGCAACGGACAATCGAGTACAAGACAGCTGTGCTGGATACATGCCAGTTGTATGCAACATTGGCTCAAATAGGCTAATTTTAGAGGCGACTGTTTTCTTTTCTCTTAAGCTAAAACTGTAGTCAAATAGCTTAGGTTGTGTTTGCTTGATAATTTTAGCAATGGCAATAGTGGCACGTACATCAGCCAGAGCATCGTGTGCATTTACATGCTCAATATCATTAGCAAGTGACAATTGATCAAGTTTAAATATTGGCTTGCTTTGTTCATCATAAACCCATTTAAGGCTAGTATCTTTTTTAAGCGCATAACACAGTCGTACAACATCTAATATATCCCAACGAGTATTGCCATTTTGCCAATGCCAAGTATACGGGTCGATAAAATTACGATACAGTGTGTGACGCGTAAATTCATCATCAAAACGAATTGAATTGTAGCCCACAACACAGGTGTTTGGCGTTGAGAATTGAACATGAATTTTTTTAATAAATTCATGTTCAATCATGCCTTGTTGTTCACATAATTGCGGACTAATACCAGTTATAAAACAAGCCTCATGCGATGGCAAGCAATCATGAGTTGGCTTGCAATAAAACATTTGCTCATCTAGAATATTAAAATTTTCATCAGTCCTGATGCCAGCAAATTGTGAGATTCTATCTATTTTTGGTGAAATGCCAAAAGTTTCATAGTCGTACCAATAAAATGTTTTCATGGAAAGTTAGTTTAATGTATGACTTATTTGAAAATACGCTTACCGTGTCTAAATTTAAGCAAAAATTATTGTATATTCTTCAACCCACACTTTCTAAAATAATATCAATTAATTCATAAGGATTAACCTTTAAGTTTTCACAATATTGAACAGTTTCAATACTGTCAAGTCTTCTATCGCCACGCTCAATTTTGCTAATGAGTGAATAGTCGTAATTATGTTTTCTAGCAAATGCCCGTTGAGACAAACCCAGTGCTTCCCGCTTACTTTTCCAAAATTTTCGAAGGTTAACATGTTCTTTGGAATGTATAGATTTTCTGAATTTTAAATTTTCCATTAAACCCATTTTAGGTTCTATGTATAATGAGTCTGTTTTAGCCTCATATTGAGAAGTAACTGAAAATTTTATAATATACTTACAACAAGGAAAGATGAATAAATTTATAGTTATCTTGCCAATTATTACCATTTTGTTTTTAGCAACCTTTCAAGCTAATGCTAAAAATGTTACATCATTAACAGATAAAGACATAACGGGTTTTTGGCATGGTGAGGCAGTTAGTTCTGGTAGAACTTGGAGCTCAGATGTATTTTTTCAACTAGAAGCAGTAGGTGGAAAAATAACAGGAAAAGAAAAATTCAACAAAAAGAAGCAAGAGTGGAAACTTAATCTTACTGGTTATTACAAAGGTATAGAAATTTATCTTAAGGCTAATAATGGCACAAAGCATCACTGGGAATTGGTTAAAAAAACCTAATAAGTTGATCGTTGAAGGAAATTATTCAGGTAAGCATGTTGGTTCACTTGAGTTAAGAAAAAAAATTAAATAAAGGAGAAATATGAAAACAGGTGGCGAGGCTAATAATGCTGTTACCGCTCAAGCTAAAGAATTAAAAAAATGAGCTAAACCTCTTGGGGTTGCAGCACTGGTCGAACCTGAGTCTTCTAAAAATCCTTATGCTGTTTTAACACAGCATAATTTACCTAGCCCTATTCCAATGATAAAACTAATGATGGCAAAAAGTAATTGTTTTCAAGTGGTAGATAGAGGCGAAGCATCCAAAGCATTAGAAAGAGAAATAGCACTTGCATCTGCTGTAGAATTGGCCAGTAATAAAAACACAGCATCGGGAAATATGATTAGTGCTGATTGGATAATCACTCCAAGCATTATTTTTTCAGACAACAATGCAGGTGGTTCAAATCTTGCACTTGGTGGTCTTTTAGCAGGATTTTTAGGGACCCATAGGTGCATGGGCTGGAAATATAAATATTTCTGATAAGGAAGCTCAAATATTATTAACTGCTGTTAATGTCAGAACTGGCTTGCAAGATGCAGTTGCAGAGAAGGAAGATATAAGGACTAATTTGTATTAACTAGGTGTTGTTTACAAGTTTTAAGGGGATAAAAAATAGGTGGGGCTTTTTCAATTGTTCCAGTTGGACAATGTACTAATAGAGCTCGTGCAAGTGTTTGGTGTAATCACATGCACCGCGGGTGCATTTCCATCCAAATGTCCTAGATGTGGCAAAAACAAATAGAACTGCCGATTGCTTGAGACTTTATAGTCTATGATTTGGCATCATAGTGTTTATAGGAATACTGTCACTTCAAGGTGAGAGTGGTTTTGCAATTTTCTGGTTAATACTAATTGCGTTTGGTTTTTTTAATAAAAAACAGATATGCTTATTACTTAGGAGATGATGTAACTAGAGATAGTATATCTCAAAAGACCGCAACTCCTATTTGTTCCGCTATTACCAAAGCGCAAATAAGAATTAGAGAATTTAGTGAAGAAGCATTTAAATATTTAGGCAAAACAAGGGATAGGTATATCATGAAAAATTTAATCAGAACTTTAATATTTATAAGTAGTTTTTGGCTTATTTGCATAAGATACCAAGTATGGTAATAATTCATCTTGTGTATCGTCTAATTATTTTACTATTCATATTGAAAAAATTAGCAAACGTGGAAAGGTTATTATTATTCAAATCAAATATTTATCAAAATTAAGTTTTTTGATGTCGATTTTAAAAACGGCTATGCAGTGTTGTTAGATAATGATGGCAATGAATTTAAGTTTAAGGGGGAGAGTATTAGTAAGTTTAGAATAGGTAATAGAAAATCTAGAGTGCTTTTTTTTGAAGTTTAGGGGTAATGATAAATTGCAACTTACCTCGCCTTTTGACTTAACTATCAAGGCTTCAGATGAACATGGAGAAATCACATTTTTTGATTTAGATATAGTAAGTAAAATGTTAGCAACAGTTGGGTTGTTACTTTTAACACCATATCAATTAATACATCAGCAAAAACCGTAATCACGCTAAATAAAAGCTCATCAATTTGCTTTGTTGCTTTTGAGAGTAAAAGCAGTTAAAAAAGAATCAAGAGATAAAAATATTTAACATTCAAGATATTAAATGATCCGACTTATATATGGCAAAAGGTTCTTTAGAGTCATCCGTTGATTCACAGCGGTTAAATACTGGTGAAAGATATTATGTTTCTGCTTTTATCAATTCGTTAATTGGACCAAAGCATATTCCTATTTTAAGCTCTAAAAAATATGAAGACTGGAATAATAGATATTGATGAGTATTTGCCTTGTTCTTGTTTTACAGGAGCTGATAAACCTAGCCGTTGTATTGAAAGCAATTACCACAATGTTACTTTTAAAGATAGATTTGGTAATTGGTGGCAACAAACGGGTAAATATAGTGCGAGACGAGTTGGTAATAAAATAGGTGAGGGTAGCCCGTAAAGTATAGAGTGCTACGAAAGGCGGTTGGGAAAATATCAAAAATGGTTGGGATGGCTATCTAAATAGTCAATAAGAGTGTGGCGAAAAAATACAACCTTTATGGGGTTATTTGTATTGGGGATTGGCTAGCCCGCACTATAATATGGTTTGGCTCAACTCTATAACAACAAATAATAAAAAACAGAGTTAAATTTAGATCATGGCTTATTTGCTATAGAATTTAAATGGCAATAACAAATGCACTTATAGATATAAAGTAGGCTATGGTATGAGAAACGGTTGGAGAGAGTAGTTATTAGAATAAGATATATTATTGTAGACAATAAAAAACCCAGCTATTAAACTGGGTTCTTTATTTAAATAATTATTAAATTATTTTGGGTAAACATTCGCAGCTTGCGGACCTTTTTCACCATCTTCTAGGTCAAACTCTACTTCTTGACCTTCTTCTAATGATTTGTAGCCATCACCTTGAATAGCGCGAAAATGAACAAATACATCGTCACCACTTTCTTGTTCAATAAAACCAAACCCTTTTTTTGCGTCAAACCATTTGACTTTTCCTGTTGTAGACATTGTGTCTCCTATAAGTTAAAAATTACCGAAAAAATAGACCACCTTTATAGAGTACGAAAACCGACAATGAATCAATCAACAACATAGATATAAATAGCAGCTGTAGCCCAAAACTAATTTTTTATTGGCATATTCTTCACAGCAACCCTAATTTTAGCATATTTTTTGTTATTAAGGTTTACATTCGTTAAAAATAAGTGCTTGACAGGTTGCACAGGTTTTTTGTTCTAGTTTTTTATGAATACGATTAATGGCTTGTGATTTTGAGTAGAAAGAGTGTTATCTGCCAATTTGTTGGATGACATGCGATGCGACTTGTCAGCAAACTCATAAACTAAAAATATAATCCACCACTGTTTTTACTAGGCGATTGTTTTCTGAAATGAATGCCTCTGTGCCTGCTAGGCCAATAAAATTAATACCACTATCAACAATTAAAATATGATTAATACGTTCGTTTTCTACGATGGCAGCAATGCGTTTTTGAATGTGATTAACCGAGCCAAAATAAATATACATGTCAATACGAATAATGTTGAGTTGAGGACATTGTTTGATAGGTTTTTTATTGATATTGATAAACTTCTTGTTGCCATTGGCTTGGGCATTGTCTAAGGATAAAGTAGGAATGGCAGTCGTGGAAGTTTTGCTAAGAAATAAAACTAATGAGAGGAAAAACGCTTAAGTAAATTAGTAAATTTTGGAAAGAACTTTTTGGTTAAAACGGTTGTGATGAGGGTTGCTAAGGCAATAATAATGAGATAAATATTAGAATCTCCAGCACCTTGATAGAGGTCCATTAAATTATGGATAAAGGATTCGCCCCTGGGTACCAAGATATCTGTGATGTGCTTTAATTGACTACTGACAATTAAAATAGCTGCACCTGCTGTAAAGCCAATAATGACCGTGTGTGAAACAAAATTAATCATTGAGCCTAAGCCGTGCTAAGCCAAATGCCAGCTGATAAACGCCAGCAAGAAAAGTGAGTGTGAGTGCTAATGATACAAATTCAGCACTGCGTGGCTCTGCGTGGTGACTAATGGCAGAAAAAACCACGATAGAAAGGCCGTGGTTGGCCCTGCAACTAAATGCCAGGCTAAAAAAGGAAAAAACGCGATAACTTCATTATGTTTTATCTTATCGTGAAAATTTTGGTTTTCTGACGTGTTTGTCATATCTTTTGTTTTTGCCATGATAGTCTTTATTGCTACGTCGGTTGTTGCTTTTATCCTTGGAGAATTTTCCACGACCAAAATTACGCTTTCCTGCTTGCCCTCCTATAGTGATCTTGTTATTTTTTTCAGTGAGTTCGACAATGTTTAGACGCTTGCCACAAACCACGGTCTTTTTTAAAACCTCAAATACCTCATCTGGCATCTCATCTGGTAAATCAATGGTCGAGCAATGATCAAAAATTTGAATTGAGCCGATATATTCACTATCCATATCAGCCTCATTGACAACTGCACCTAAAATATTACCAGGCTTAACATTATTATTATTGCCCACTTCAATCTTATAACGACACATTGGAATTTTCGGGCAGTCCTTCAGTGGTTCGGCTTTAATAGGGATTATTTTTTCTTCTTTTTGTGTTTGATTGCTACCAAAATTTGACTCTTTTTCTGATAAAAGCAATGGTTCATTACCTTGTGCAATGAATGCCAAGGCAGCAGAGATTTTTGAGATTTCAATTTCTGGGTTTTCTTGTTGGAATTCGTTGACTAATTTTTCAAATATGTCTAAGTTTTTATTGTTGATGATTTGTGCTATGTTTTGTTTGAATACTTCAATGCGTTTGGCATTAATAATCTTTGCACTGGGTAGTTCAATAGGTGTGATTTTTTGGCGAGTAACACGTTCAATAGTACTGAGCATACGCCTTTCACGGTTTGATACGAATAAAATGGCATCACCTTTTCGGCCTGCGCGTCCTGTTCTTCCAATGCGGTGTACATAAGATTCAGCGTCTTGAGGGATATCGTAATTAATCACGTGTGAGATGCGCTCTACATCTAAACCACGGGCAGCAACATCGGTGGCAATAAGAATGTCAATTTTGCCTTTTTTGTAGTTAGTGATAATGCGTTCTCGTTGGCTTTGTTGAATATCGCTGTTAATGGCTTCTGCCGAAAATCCACAGGAGGATAGCTTTTTTTCCAATTCTGTCGTGAGTATTTTGGTTCTAACGAAAATAATCATCGCATCAAAGGTAGTGACTTCAAGAATGCGAGTTAAGGCTTCTAATTTTTGTGATAAGCCACTAACCATGCAGTATTTTTGGGTAATGGTGGTTGCTGTTTCTGTCTTGGTTTTTATCTTAACAATTTTTGGTTGGTTTAAAAATTGTTCAGCCACTTTTTTGATAACGTTTGGCATGGTGGCAGAGAATAGGGCAATTTGTCGTTGTTCAGGAATGCGTTGCATGATCCATTTAATATCATCGATAAAGCCCATTTTGAGCATTTCATCGGCTTCATCTAGCACGAAGGATTTAAGATGCTCTAGTTTTAAAGTACCTTTTTTAATATGATCCATCACTCGACCAGGCGTGCCAACAATGACGTGTACACCACGTTTAAGTGGTCTTAGTTGAATGTCATAAGATTGTCCGCCATAAATAGGCAACACATGAAAACCTTTCATGCCTCGTGCATAGGTTTGTACTGCTTCTGATACTTGAATGGCAAGTTCACGGGTGGGCGTTAAGATTAATAATTGTGGTACGTTAATGTTTAAGTCAATTTTGTCAAGCAGTGGCAGAGCGAATGCTGCTGTTTTCCCCGTGCCTGTTTGTGCTTGACCTATAATGTCTTCTCCATTTAGTAAATGAGTGATGCATTGCTCTTGAATAGGAGAAGGCGTTTCATAGCCAATGGCATCTAATACTTTTAAAATAGTATTAGACAATCCTAAACATTCAAATTTGGATAATGGCTTATGGTCAGGTTTATTTTCAGACATGTGATTTGTGGGATAAATGAAGACAAAAATTATACCTATTTAGGCAATGCCTTAGCAAACTATATTAGTTTTTTATTATATTTATCAGTTGAAATATAATTCATTTCCAATATAAATGGCAATTTTGGACACTGAACAAATATTATTAAGTCGTAGCCAGTTCAAGTGTGAGTTGTGTGGCAATGAGTATGATTTGTCAGTATTTGCAGTGATGCCTTCAGATAATAGCGACAATCAATCTATTTTAATTTGCAACATTTGCCATAATCCTAAGCAGTGAGATATTAACCATTGGCATTGTTTGAACGATTCTATTTGGTCGTCAATAGCAGCAGTACAAGTGGTGGCTTGGCGTATATTGACTAAGTTAAGTAGTGAAGGCTGGCCACAGTACTTGCTTGATATGCTTTATTTGGATGACGAAACATTGACTTGGGTGCAAGCAATGGATGAACGCACTAGCTAACGAACAAACATTAAAACACAAAGACAATCATGGTACGCAGTTAGACTCTGGTGATACGGTTATCCTAACCAAAGACCTTACAATTAAAGGCGCAAACTTTACTGCTAAACGTGGTACAGCAGTACGTAACATATCATTAGTAACTGATAATACTGAGCATATTGAAAACAAAATAGAAGGGCAGAGAACCGTTATTTTGACAAAATTTGTTAAAAAGGTATAAATATGGATATTTCACAATTACAACAACTAAGCGAACAGTACGCTAATCACCCACATTTGAGCGATTTTTTCCACGTTAGGTATCGTATATTATCGAAAAGGTAAGCGTGAATACGATTTTTTAACTATTGCTTGTGGATTAGGACTTATTTTTTATGGTTATTTTGTTGACCAGTTTTTGTATCTAATTATTGTTGGATTGTGCTTAAGTACTATTCCTTATTTACGGCGTTCTTTATAAATATTACAAGCGATAAAGAAAATTTGTGAGAAAATCATAAGTCTCATTCGTTTTTCAGATAATGCACATGAAACTTATAAAAATATCTCTATCAAGTCTAATTTTCTTTATTTATTTTGCAGCAGGTCAAACTGTTATTGCTAAAATAACAAGGCCAGCCGATTAAATTTGTGATTAATACGCATTGGCATTTTAACCACACAGGTGGCAATGAAAACATGGGCAAGGCAGATGTTATTATTTGTGGCACACGACGAAGTTCGCAAGCGCATGAGTCATGATAATTTTATTAAGGCTTTTAATAAAAAAATACCCGCATCTCCCAAAGTTGCTTTGCCTATCATTACCTTTCATTTAAACAATCAAGAAATACAAGTAATACACCAAGATA
Organism: Candidatus Ruthia sp. Plio_17_S18; assembly: GCA_021730105.1. Taxonomy (GTDB): domain Bacteria; phylum Pseudomonadota; class Gammaproteobacteria; order PS1; family Pseudothioglobaceae; genus Ruthia. The sequence continues at coordinate 1,051,229 of CP072538.1, read as the reverse complement.
ATTCACATACTGATGGTGATAGCATTGTCTCTTTAAAATTGCAAATGTTGTACACATGGGGGATATCTTCTTTAATGGTTTATATATCCCTTTATCGATTCTTCAAGTGGTGGTAATGTTGAAGGCATGATTGGCAATGTTAATCAGGTTTTAAGCCAAATTGATGAGCATACAAAAATTATACCTGGTCATGGTCCGTTAGGCGATAAAGCGGCTTTGGTGCGTTATCGAGACATGTTGGTGCTTGTTACAAAGCGTATGAAAAACCTGATAAACCCAGGCAAGACGATTGATGAAATTATCAAATTAAAGTCCAATGCCGATTTAGATAAAACTTGGGGTAATAAATTTTTAACGCCAGCGTCGTTTTTAACCATATTGCACGACGTTATACTCAATCAACAGTAGGTAACCATTTGATTGAGCAACCCATTGAGGGCATTTGTTTAAATGGACCTTTGCCAGTTATGGCTATTTGGCTCATTGCATCAAATAAATCACGCTTAATATCCACTGCTGCAGACTCTTTGCGTGAAACGTCAAGACGACCACGATATTGCAATTTTAAACTAGCATTATAGCCAAAGAAATCAGGTGTACATACAGCACCATAGGCTTTAGCGACCTGCTGAGTTTCATCTATTAGATACGGAAATGGGAAGTTCATGCTTATGGCAATTTTTTGCATATTTTCAAAAGAGTCAGCCTCATATTCATTTGGGTTGTTTGACATGATTGCAATGGCGTTTACCCCTATTTTTTTGAGTGCTTTGGTGTCACGAATGATGCGATCAATAATTGCTTTAACATAAGGGCAGTGATTGCAAATAAACATCAGCAATAGGCCGTTTTCACCTTGGCAACTTTTTAAATTGTGCATTGTCCCATCAACGCCTTTTAGGCTAAAGTCAATTGCTGGGGTGTTAAAATCGCAAATTGGAGTTTGTGTACTAACCATTTTCTTCCTCTTTCTTGAAACAGATAAGACTCACTTTTTAAAAGATTATGATTTTAATAGAGTTTGAATAATATAACCTGCTATCATTAACCCAAAAATATTAGGCATATACGAGATTGCACCATTCACTGCTCTAGATCTACCAGCATGGACGGTGTCGGTTGCGCGCACTGCTTGATGTGGTAATGCCTTAATTGGCACTTCTGTTGAATGTACCACTGGAAATTTAAGTGAAGCGTGAATACGTCTAAGTTGCTTGCGCATTTCACGTGCTAAAGCACAGTTCTGTGTTGTATCCATGCGTGAAATTTTAACTTGAGTAGGATCAAGCCTTCCGCCCGCACCCATACTTGAAATAATAGGTTTTTTGGATTGATTGCAACTGTCAATAAGTATGGTTTTATAAGTAATAGCATCAATACAATCTGCAATAAAATCCAGATTGGCATCAAGTGCAATGGCTTGTGCTTTATTCTTATCTATAAATTCATGACGTTTGATGATAATAGTATCAAGGTTGATATCACGTAATCTATCAGTCAGCACATCTACTTTGGGTAGCCCAAGTGTTGAATTAAGTGCAATAATTTGACGATTAAGATCTGTTTTTTCTACAATGTCAAAATCAATCAGAGTTAATGTACCAACGCCGGCTCTACAAAGCGCTTCTGCACAAGCACCACCAACGCCACCAAGACCAACAATTAAAACATGAGATTCTGCTAATCGTGCCAATCCTTGTTGACCTAATAGTATTTCAGTTCGTGCGCAACTACTACTCATTATTGCAATCCAAATAGTAAAATAGCGTTATTATCACATTGCTCACTCAAGTCTTTTACTGATATGTGTTTTAATTGGGCAATCTTTTGAGCAACTAGCATTAAGTCATTCGGGTTAGCATGGTCATCTGTTTCGATTAGTAGAGATTCAATCGCTAAATTTTGAGCAATTTTTATTAATTTTAGAGATTTATCATTCAGAATTTGCAACCCAAATCCCAAATAAAACCCCATATCTGCCAAGGTTTTAGCTTGCATTTCACTACCTGAAAAGCCATGAATTTCGCCTGTGACTTTTGGGTATTTTTTTAAAAACAATATCACTTCTTCAGTTGCCTTTACTGCGTGAATAATCACTGGCAATTTGTAAGTTTCAGCCAATTGTAATTGGCATTCAAAAATATAAAGTTGCTGACGCCTATCAATGTCTTTAGCAAAGTCTAACCCGCACTCACCAATGGCAATAGGATTGCTACATTTAATCAGGCACTCCAAGGCGTCTAAATCTTTTTGAGTGTGTGATTCGGACAACCAAGGGTGAATGCCCAACGAAAAATATGGATATATTTGCACCTGTTGCCAGTTTTGTTTGCCTATGCTAGGCACAATTGCCATTGCATTTTCAGCGGTTGTGTGGATGTGGTCAAAGTCCAAATGGGCATGTGAGTTAATCATTGATTTGTGTCGTTATGATTTAGACAATATAATAACCATTATTTACACTCAACTTAGCTATTAATGAAGTTTTCCCAAAGAGTCACAACAACCAGTTTGGTGCTTATTGTTGCGATATTTTTGACCACGACAGGCAATTTTAAATTTTTCTCAAAGGTGATTGAAATTTATCCTTTGGTTGATAATATCGCATTTGTGACGTCCTTATTAATCTGGTTGCTTGTATTTTTAGTGGTAGTACTGCTCTTGGTTTGCTATCGATATAGTGCCAAACCAATATTAATCTTGTTGCTTATTGCATCGGCTATTGTTGCTTATTTTGCCAATAATTATAGCATCATCTTTGATGATAATATGATTGCTAATAGTTTAGAAACCAATGTAGCAGAGTCGGTTGACTTATTTAGTTTTGAGCTAATTGCATATGTTGTTTTGTTGGGGTTAATGCCTAGTTATTGGGTTTATAAAGTTCAAATTGTTAAAGAAAATTTTCTACAACAATTGTGGTCTAAATTAAAAGTGATTGTTGTTTTGTTGGTTATGTTTGTTCTAATAACTTTGACTTTTTCTAAATCATACACTTCTCTTATTCGAGAAAATAAGCAGCTTCGCTTATATATTAATCCAACTTATTATTTATATGCCATTGGTAAACACATCAATTCAAAATTTGAAACTGCCAGTATTCCTTTTAAGGTGATTGCTCAGGATGCGTTAATCAATCGAGCTAGTGATAAAAAAAAGTTAATCATTATGGTTGTTGGTGAAACAGCCAGGGCAGATCGTTTTTCTTTGAATGGGTATCAAAGAATGACCAATCCTTTGCTAGCAAATGAAAATGTGATTAGTTTAAGCCAGATGTATTCTTGTGGTACGGACACCGCCTATTCATTACCATGTATGTTTTCAAACTTAGGTCGAAGTGACTACACACACGTCCAAGGTAAAAACATGAGTAATGCACTTGATATTTTAAGCCGTGCGGGTGTGGAAATCTTGTGGAGAGATAACAATTCTAGCTCAAAAGGTGTGGCAGATCGTCTCACTTATCAGAATTTTAAATCAAAGCGTTTGAATACAGTTTGTAATATTGAATGCAGAGATGAAGGCATGCTGGTTGGTTTACAACAATATGTTGGTACTCATTATGACAAGGACATGTTTATTGTTTTGCACATGATGGGTAGCCATGGCCCAGCATATTACAAACGCTATCCTGAAAAGTTTAAAGTATTTACCCCTATATGTGAAACTAACCAGTTGAATAAATGCACCAATGAGCAAATTAACAATGCATATGACAATACCATTGTTTATACGGATTATTTTTTATCCAAAACAATCAATTTTTTAAAAAGCAACCAAAGTCAATTTAAAACCGCTATGTTTTATATGAGTGATCATGGAGAATCTCTAGGTGAGAATGGACTATATCTGCACGGAATGCCCTATTTTATCGCACCTAAGGCGCAAATTCATGTTGGCTCAATTTTATGGTTTGGTGATGAATTTTCTAAGGATATTGATACAGAATTGTTAAATAAAAAAGCAAATACCAAACTTTCTCATGATGGCATGTTTCACACATTATTAGGGCTAATGAATGTTGATACCCTTGTTTACAAAGAAAAGTTGGATTACATTCGTTATATCGAATGAATTAACGGCATTGGCTATTTTTTTTAAAGTGTATAGTCTATGTGATGAATTATGTTGGTATTGGAATATAGTTGAACATTTAAAGTTAAAAATGATTATAATAGCCCGATTATTCTGCATGAAGATAGATTGGATTATGAAAACATTTAGCGCTAAAGCACATGAAGTCAAAAGGGATTGGTTACTTGTTGACGCTGACGGTAAAACCTTAGGTCGTTTAGCAACGCAAATTGCCTCTCGTCTTCGTGGTAAACACAAACCTGAATACACACCACATACGGATACGGGCGATTATATTGTTATTATCAACGTTTCAAAAATTAAGGTAACAGGTAATAAATTTGAAGACAAAATGTATCGCCATCACACAGGTTATGTTGGTAATTTAAAATCAATTGCATTTAAAGATTTACAAGCCAAAAAGCCAGAGGAAATTATCAATAAAGCGGTGAAAGGCATGTTACCAAAAGGTCCTTTAGGTAGAGACATGCTTAGAAAAATGAAAGTATTTGCAGGTAGCGAGCACACACATGGTGCACAACAACCTCAAGTTTTAGATATTTAAGGTAAAAAATATTATGGCAAAGACAGAAACTTATTACGCAACAGGCAGAAGAAAGACATCAGTAGCTCGTGTTTATATGACTAAAGGCAAGGGTGTTTTTACAGTTAACAGGCGCCCAATGAATGAATATTTTGGACGTGAAACCTCTTCAATGATCATCAATCAACCATTAGATACGGTTGAAATGAGAGATAAGTTTGATTTTAATATCATGGTCAAAGGTGGCGGTGATACAGGTCAAGCCGGTGCGATTAGACTGGGCGTGACTCGTGCATTAATGGCATATGATAATGACTTACGGGGCGAATTACGCAAAGCAGGCTTTGTAACACGTGATGCTAGAATTGTAGAGCGTAAAAAAGTCGGTCGCAAGAAGGCACGTAAAAGTGAGCAGTTCTCTAAGCGTTAAGTCACTTTCAAACGCTCATAAAAGCCTGCATTTATTTTGGATAAATGCAGGCTTTTTATTATATCTAATAATGCTTTGCACCTGCTCAACATAATCAAAGCCAATTCCAGAGTAATTTCCCAGCCCTTCTGATACAGCAATACCAGTCACTGAGAGATGGTTATTACGCTTATATTGCCTAATTTTTCTAAGTAGTGTGTAGGCGCAAAGTGTCGATTAATATTAAGCATATAATATTCTACAGATTTGGATGCTGAAGAGAATATTGCAATCTCATGTGTAGCATTCTCAGGACGTTGTTTAGGCACAACGCCACAACCAGGCTTAAAAGCACAAAATGCCAAAATAATTATGCCAGTGTTGAGAAAATAGTGAACGCTCCCAGTTTGACTCTATTGCTGATTGTGCCAATATCATGGAGCTTTGAATAATGTCAATAACATTTAATAGTGCTTTTTTTCAGTCGATATTTCTTTATTAATTTGTATTTTGTTGAGCCGATTGTTTTTAATCAACGCCCTCGGTAGTCTAATTTTTCTTTGACTAAAGTCTGGTGTTGTAAAAGAATTTATCCATGATTTTAACCCTAGAAATTCATTTGCTTGAATTGGGCTGGCTAAAAACATCATACTAATGATTAAAATTTTAAATGTCAAAGTGCTCACTGGATGCACAAATAACTTCCATTGTAAACATTTTTTCAATGGGTAGATTTAATAAATAGGATTTAATCACTCGGATAATACCAGCGTGCGCTATAATTAAAACTGATTCATTAGTATGATGAAGTACAATGTCTTTAAAAGAGGATAAGACTCGTGCTTGAAAATCATAAAGGTTTTCTGCATTAGGTGGTTGGTGACTAATAGGGTCTAATTTAAAATGATCAACCAATGTTTGACCAATAGAATCAGTACTTTTACCCTGCCAATCACCAAAACCAAGCTCTTTAAAGTTATTGAAAATTTTGCAATGCGTATTTTGATTGTTAGACAAATACTTGGCAAATTCAGCACAACGTATCAAGGGTGAACTGACAATATAATCCCATGATTTTCCTTGGGTAGCGTCAAGCATTTGTTGCCAGCCATTTTGGCTAAGAGGATCATCTTGATTGCCACGATAAATATGACCACCAATAGGCATGCCATGCCTAAGTAAGTCTAGTTTCATTCGTTAGTTTGCTCTCTAGACATTAGATAGTTGACTGCTTCAGTAGGTGTTAGCTTGCCTTGAGTAACCTGATAAACTTGTTCACAAATTGGCATTTCCACCTGCTCTTTATTGGCGATAGATAAAATAAGCTCAAGTGTATTAAGACCTTCAACTGTACTTCCTATATTGGCTAATGCATCTTTAATATTGTGATTAAAGGCTAATTCTTTGCCAAACCTTCTGTTTCTAGATAAGTCATCTGAGCAAGTAAGCACCAAATCTCCCAAACCAGACAAGCCAACAAAGGTAGAATTTTTTGCACCAAGACTTATTCCTAGGCGTGACATCTCTGCTAGGCCTCTAGTAATCAATGCTGCTTGGGTGTTAATGCCACAACCTAATCCCGCAGCGATACCCGCAGCGATGGCTAAGATATTTTTAACTGACCCACCAATCTCCACACCAACAATATCAGCATTGGTATAAGCACGCAGGGTGTTTGTTTGTATTAATTTTGCAAAATGGTTTCTGGTATTTTTATCAACGGATGCCACGACTAATGCAGTAGGTTTATTCGTTGCCACCTCAAAGGCAAAGCTTGGTCCAGAGATAACACAGCCATTGCGATTGGGGAATATATGCTCAAAACTTTCATATAAAAAACATCTCTTGGTGGTATCAAAGCCTTTAGTGCCCCAAGCAATCTTATTAGCGTCATTAATGAGTGGTTTTATTTTTTCTAATACCTCAGAAAATGCATAACTAGGTGTAACAATCAGTATGTCTTTGGTATCTTGTAATTTAGAAAAATCACAGGTAATTTTTATATTGTTGGGGTAGGGTGTGGGTAGTTCAGGATGTTTTGGTTTTAGTGTTTTGGTTTTATCTTGAGTGTGGGCGTGTAGATAAATTGTATCAAAATTATCATAAAGGGCAATGGCTAGAGCGCTCCCCCAAGCGCCAGAACCAATAATACTGAGGTTTTTACTCATGGCTGATTTAGAATTTCATCTAATTTTCCAGATTGGTCTGCAGCTGATAAATCATCAAATCCACCTATATGAAAGCCATTAATAAACACTTGTGGCACGGTTTCTCTACCTGTCTTTTCTTTGACTTCATTCCAGTCACCTTGATTTTTAACGTAGTATTTTTTGAAAGGAATGCCTCTTTTTTCAAGCAATTGATAGGCTCTTTGGCAAAAAAAACAAGAATCTGAGCAATAAATAATATTTTTTTCCATAACTAATTAAGTTTTAATAGGTAGTTTGGCTTTTTTCCATGCTTGGAAACCACCCTTTAAACTGTATACATTTTCAAACTCATTGCGTGTTAATAATCCAGCAATGTGTGCTGAACGAGAGCCACTACGACAATATACCAGTACTTTTTTACGCTTATCTAATGAAGACAATTTACTCTTAACACTAGCAAGTGGAATGTGCATATCACCAGCAATATATCCTGCCTTTCTCTCTTTTTCCTCTCTAACATCTAACAGGATAAGGTCGTTACCATCCATGAGTGTGACCACCCCATTGGCATCAATATCTTCATATTTTTTTAATTTATCAACAACAATACTGCCAACAAGCAAAGCAATTAATAATATGAGTGTAATGGTTGTAAACATTTGTTCATCAGCAAATAAAAATCCAAGTATTTCCATGGTTTATAAAGTTTTCCCTGTTAAAAAATTGTACAACATTTCATGACCTTGTTCAGTCAAAATTGATTCTGGGTGAAATTGCACCCCTTCAATAGCAAGTTCTTTATGCCTAACGCCCATAATTTCGTCTATCTTTCCCTTACTATTATTGGTCCATGAGGTGACCTCAAAACAGTCTGGTAGGGTTGATTGCTGCGCTACCAACGAGTGATAGCGTGTTGCATTGAGTGGATTTTTAAGGTTTGTGAATATACCTTTATTGATGTGATGAATATTGGACACTTTGCCGTGCATAATTTTTTTTGCACCAATAATATGCCCACCAAAAGCCTGAACCATAGCCTGAAACCCTAAGCAAACCCCTAACATTGGTATTTTCTTAGAAAAGTGTTTAATAGCCTCAATTGAAATTCCCGCCTCATTTGGTGTACATGGACCTGGTGAAATTACCAAAAATTCAGGTGCAAGTTTTTCAATGCCTTGTATTGTAATTTCATCGTTACGATGCACTTCAACAGCTTGCCCTAACTCGCCAAAATATTGCACCAAGTTATAGGTAAATGAGTCGTAATTGTCAATCATCAGTAGCATAATGTGTTCTATTTTACCGATAAAAAGGAAACAAAGTTAAGACACTGAAAATGACAAACACTGTTTTTAAAACCTGCTGTGTTAAATCGCTTAAAGTGGGTTTGTTTACTATCTGTTATTAGTATATTTTCAATCGATTGACGTTTGTTTGCAATCTCAAGCTCGCTATAACCATTGGAACGTTTAAAGTCTAAGTGCAACCTGCTTATTTGTTCTTGTTTTTGTTGGTTATCAAAATGAATTTTTTCAGAAATAATCAGTGCGCCATTCGTATTTAAACCCTTGTAAATTTTGTCAATTAAAGTCTGCCTATTGCTCGGTGTAATAAACTGTAAAGTGAGATTAAGCACAATAATGGATGCATTTTCAAACCTCATATCAAGAATATCACCACAAATTACATTAACATTATCAATTTTGCCTGATAAATTTTTCTGGCATTTTTTAACCATGTCTGGTGAATTGTCAAGGGCAATAATTTGATTATTTGAGTGTGGGTTATTGATGCCTAGTGCAATGGAAGTGGCGCCTGTTGAAGCGCCCAGGTCATAATAATTAGTATTGTCCTGGCCATAAGTTTTAACACTCAAGTTAACCATCTCAATCATAGATTGATAACCGGGTACTGAGCGTTTAACCATGTCATCAAATACATCAGCCACTTGTGCATCAAAGGAGAAATCAACTAAGTCGTTCTCTTTAGTGAACATATTATCGCGCATTAGTTGTGCTGACTAATTTGTTTGTTTTTATAAGGTCTATACGGCATATAAATTTTTTATAAAAAACTCACTGACCAGTACTTGAGTTGAACCAATGGTAAAAATAGACCTTCTGCCCCAAGTGCCATGTGTGTGGGTGATTTGTAGTTGACTGCGTTTAATATTTTTATCATTAAACAATACCTCGCCTAAAGGCTTCCTGCCAATTTTTAATAAGTTTTGTGTGTCGTTAGTGATGGGTATGATTGATCTAGCAAACACAACAACCTGATTATCCCCTAAAAGCTCTACTTCACGCACGATAGATTGACCGTTCCAGTTCAGCAATTCTGTTTCATCCACATGTACAAGAGATTCTACTTGTGATAAAACATTGATGGAAAAGTGATTAAATTTTTGCTTTAATTTAGCGGTTAAGGATTGCTGGTCATCAAGCCAAGTAAGAACGTGATTAGGTATATTATTTGCTTTATTTAAGTTTGACCATATCAAGTTTTTTGTGTTAATCATAGTTGGGTTATTTTACGTCAACTAAGCACTTTTAAGTATTGCCATATTTGCTTTTATCATTAGTAATCCAACGAGTAATAAGTGCTTGTTGCTTGTCTTTACTTAATCCCAAGAATTGTTCTGAGTAAAAATGTACTTGTTTGAGTAAATACCTATCACGCACAATATTGGCAATTTTCATATTAGCAATGCCTGTTTGCTGTGTGCCTAGAATTTCACCAGGACCACGAAGCTCTAAGTCTTTTTGTGCAATTTTAAAGCCGTCGTTTGTCTTCCTTAGGGTGTCAAGTCGTGCAAAAGCATTGTGACTGAGTGGCGCCTGATACATCAAAATACAAATACTAGCATCAGTGCCTCGCCCTACACGACCACGTAATTGGTGTAATTGTGCAAGCCCCAGTCTTTCAGAGTTTTCAATGACCATGAGTGACGCATTGGTGACATTTACACCCACTTCAATGACTGTGGTGGCGACCAAAACATCAATCTGTCCTTTGGAAAATTGCACCATAATGATGGATTTTTCATCCTTGTGCATCTTTCCATGAATCAGCACTACGTTTAATTCTTCTAAATTTTGCTGTAAATAGTGATGAGTATTGGTGGCAGATTCAGCACGAAGCGTTTCTGATTCTTCAATCAGTGTGCATACCCAATACACTTGATTGCCCGTAGTGCAAACTTGTTTGATTTTTTCAATCACCTTGTCTTTTTTATCATTACCAAGTGCAATGGTTTTAGTGGGTTTTCTGCCAGGGGGTAATTCATCAATAACTGAACAATCTAAATCTGCATAGGCATTCATGGTTAATGACCTTGGAATAGGGGTGGCAGTCATGACCAATTGATGGGGCGTGTTGTGTGCTTTTTGTACAAGGTATAAGCGTTGATGTACGCCGAATTTATGTTGTTCGTCAATAATTACCAAGCCTAATTTATCAAAAACAACTTGGGTTTGGAACAATGCGTGGGTGCCAATGATAATTTGCGCTTCGCCTGAGTTAATTTTTTCAAGTTGTTTGGTTCTTTGTGCTGCGTGTTGAGAGCCGGTTAAAAACGCAATATTAATACCCAAAGGGGTTAAATAATTTGAAAATCCCTGTAAATGTTGTGCAGCAAGTATTTCAGTGGGTGCCATAATGGTTGCTTGAAAGTCATTTTCGATTGCTTGCAGACAAGCAAATACAGCCACAATAGTCTTTCCTGAGCCTACATCACCTTGCAATAGCCTAAGCATTGGATGGTTCGATGCAAGATCTGAATTAATGTCATCAATGCTACGTTGCTGCGCCTGTGTTAGTTGAAACTCTAAGACGTTGAGTACTTTTTTGGTTAAAGCATTTTTAATCTTAAAGGTATTAGATTTTTCGGATTTACGTTTATCTTTGAGTTGGAGCAAGCTAAGTCGTTGTGCACATAACTCTTCAATAATCAGGCGTTGTTGTGAAGGGTGTTTAAAATTAGTAATTTGTTCAATATTATCATTAACTGTAGGATGGTGTAGTGTATCCAAAGCCTGTTTAAGAGTAGGCATAGAATTGTTTGCTAGATCTTTAAAGTTGTCAGATAAGTCTGATTGTTGCAAAGTTGCTAATGCAATATCAACCCATTTTTTCATTTGTGTTTGGTGAATATTGGCAGTTAATGCATAGATAGGACTGAGTGTTTTTTTTAATAAATGGGTCTGTCCTTTAGAGATCAATCGATATTCAGGGTGGTGCATTTCTAGGCCATTTTTGCTAATTTTTATCTCACCAAAGCATTGGATGATATCTCCACGAATGAAGTTTTGTTTTTGATATTGATTAAAATGAAAAAATCGAAGTAATAAGTCTTGATGACCAGAATCAGATAAGTAGCATAATAGTTGTCGCTGGCGAGTTGATACTTGTTCGATACGTTCTATGGTTAGTTGAATTAACACCTCATCACCTACTTGAACTTGATTTAGTTTGGCTAGCTTGGTTTTGTCTTGATAGCGCGTTGGCAGATGAAACAATAAATGCTCTACATTAAAAATGCCAATAGCATTTAGTTTTTGCTGTGCTTTTGGACCTAATCCATTTAATGCAATGATTGGGTCAGATAATCGATTCATGAATAAATGGAGTTTTATCTAAACAAATCATCAAGATTGTACCAAGTTATTTGAGAATATTGTGTCTTATGGTGCATTTAGGTAAGTGTAATCACAGGACTCTATCACCATAATTCCATCCATTTCCACCATTGAGCCTTTGGGTAATTCATTCACACCAATCACTGCACGTGCGGGATAAGGCTCATCAAAATAGGTGGACATAATTTCATTAACTTTTGGAAAATTGTTAAGATCAGTGAGATAGATATTAAGCTTGACAATATCTTTTAAGTCGCCATTGGATTTTTGACAAACAGCCATTAGATTTTTAAACACTTGATTAATTTGTTCACCGATACTACCGCTGACTATTTCCATTGTTTCTGGTATTAGAGGGATCTGTCCAGATAAATAAACGCTGTAGCCGCCAGTAATGCACACTGCTTGAGAGTAAGTGCCAATTGCTTTAGGGGCTTTATTAGTTGAAATAATATGTTTTTGCATGATAAAGTGCCTAAGTTAGAATGTATTAATTATACGAAATCTTTAATAGATTGAGGCGGATTTTTTTTGATAAGTACTAAGGTTTATAAGATTCTTATTATATGATTAATTTGACTAGTAAGTGGAGTTGAATATTTTTTTAGTAAAAACACTATTCAAATATATTGAAAGGCAGTTGTGTGACTATTGTAAATTACAATAAGATGCGAATTTAAGGATGGTGCCCGGGGCCGGAATCGAACCGGCACAGCTGTGAAGCCGCAGGATTTTAAGTCCTGTGTGTCTACCAATTTCACCACCCGGGCAGTTTGTGAATTATCTGTACATAAAAAGAAGCAATTATATACTAAGCATTGGTAAAATTTCACTTTTTGTCATAGTTGAATTGTATGATGATTGTTAAGTTAATTATTGTTGTTTTACTTGTGTGGACGGGCTTTTGGTTTTTAAAAAAGTTTAGAAAACCAGATGCTTGTATTGACCAAAATTCATCGGTTAATAAAATGCTTGCTTGTAGTGTTTGCAAGGTTCATATTCCTGAAAATGAGGCAATCATTCAAAATAATAAGGTGTATTGCTCAAAAGAGCATTTGGAGTAAGTGATGAAATTTTTACTTGATTTTTTTCCTATCGCCCTATTTTTTGTTATTTATAAGACGATGGGTTTATATATGGCAATTTATGCCATGATCGGCGCAACTTTTTTGCAGATGATGATTGCCCGTTATCGAACTGGCAAGTTTGAAAATATCCATCTAATAACATTTGGTTTGCTGGTGGTTTTAGGTGGTGTAACACTTGTTCTTAGAGACCCTGAATTTTTAATGTGGAAAGTTAGCGTGCTATATGTGATATTTGCTTTTGCGTTGGTGTTAAGTATGTGGATTGGCAAGAAAACTTTATTGCAAAGTATGTTGGGTAAAGAGTTAGAATTGCCAGCAAATGTGTGGCATCAACTTAGTTGGCTGTGGGGGCTTGGCTTTACAGGCATTGCAATTGTTAATGTCTATTATGTTAATCTTGCTTTAGGTGCTAGAGAGGCGTTATTTACCGCCACTGAGCTTGATTCTAAAATTGAATTAACAGGACTAGATTGTGTAAATACAACGATGGAACAACTTTGTATTGTTGCCCAACAAACTGAAGAATCTTGGGTTAATTTCAAGCTATTTGGTACCATGGGGCTAACATTTATATTGATTATTATCACGATAGTTTTTATTAAGAAATATATTAAAGAGGATAAAAAATAATGAAACAAACACCTTTGTATCAAATGCACATAGAGTCGCAAGGAAAGATGGTTGATTTTGGAGGTTGGGAAATGTCACTTAATTACGGCTCACAAATTGAGGAGCATCATCAAGTGCGCCGTGATGCAGGTATGTTTGATGTCTCGCACATGAGTGTGGTGGATTTTAAAGGCGTGCAAGCAAAAGCATTTTTGCAAATTTTGATTGCTAATGATGTCGATAAGCTAAAAACACAAGGCAGGGCGTTATATAGTTGCATGCTAAATGAGTCAGGCGGGGTGGTGGATGATTTGATTGTTTATTATCAAAATGACGAATATTATCGTATGGTAATTAATGCAAGCACTACTGAAAAAGATATGGCTTGGATTCACATTCAGGCAAATGGTTTTGATGTATCAGTTGAGTGTATGTCTGATTTAGCAATGATTGCTGTACAAGGTCCAAATGCAAGGGCAAAAGTATTTGCAGCTATGCCAGGGATTGAAGAGGTTTGTGGTGAGTTAAAGCCATTTAATGCAGCTAGTTTAGGTGGATTATTTATTGCACGTACAGGCTATACAGGCGAAGATGGGTTTGAGATTATGCTGCCTTCAAGTGCGGCAAAATTTACTTGGCAAATGTTGCTTGAGGCTAGCGTTAAGCCTTGTGGCTTGGGTGCGCGTGATACTTTGCGCTTAGAAGCGGGTATGAGTTTATATGGTTCAGAGATGAATGATGAGGTTTCACCACTTGAATCAGCACTTACTTGGACGGTTGATCTGACTAATGAAAATCGTGCGTTTATAGGGCGTGATGCATTAGAAGCATTAAAAGAAAGAGGTGTTGAGAAGACTATTGTTGGGCTAGTTTTAGAAGGTAAGGGCGTGATTCGCGACCATCAAAAGGTAATCACCAGTCTGGGCGAAGGTGAAGTTACTTCAGGTACATTTTCACCCACTATGGGTAAGGCAATTGCACTGGCAAGTGTACCTAAGGGCAACCTTGGTTTATGTGAAATTGAGATACGAAAAAAGCAAGTTTGCGCTAAAATAGTCAAACCGCCATTCGTACGCAATGGAAAAGTATTGGTTTAAATAAGTATGCAAGTCCTGCTTGAGAAAATTTAGGAGAATAACATGAGTGAAATAAGAGACGATAGACAATACACACAAACCCACGAGTGGATTTTAGATCATGGCAATGGTACTTATACCATGGGTATTACTGACCATGCACAAGCATTATTAGGTGATATGGTATTTGTAGAATTACCTAACGCGGATGATGAAGTCTCTATTGAAGATGAATTTTGCGTGGTTGAATCCGTTAAAGCGGCTAGTGGAGTTTATGCACCTGCTGATTTGCAAATTATTAAAGCTAACGCAGCTCTTGATGACGAGCCAGAACTGGTTAATGCTAGTTGTTATGATGACGGTTGGTTGGTCAAATTTAGGTCTCATGCAGTTGATGACTTAATGGATGCCGTTGCTTACGCGCAAACACTAACTAGAATTTAAATTGATTAACGCTTTAGTTGCCTATAAAGGCAAGCCTGCGCGTATTGTTAGTCAAACGATGCATAAATTTGCATTAGAGTTTACTGATGGTTCTTCGCGTTCGGTACGGGAAAAAGATTTTCGTTTTATTCACCCTGAATTTGTTCAAATAAATGATACTTGCGCACATGCAGATATTGCTGTTCTTGAAGATTTCCAAGAAGAAACACTAACATTAGAAGAAATAACACAATGGTTGTTTGATGAATATAGCGCCAAAAATGCTTGGTGTAGTTGTGTTTTAATTGAAGACGGTTTGTATTTTTATTGGCAAAAAGACAAAGTTTTTATACGCCCAACTTCTCAAGTTGAAAGCATCCAAACTAAGCGCGATGCTCAAATTCTTGAGGCTGAAAGTCTTAAACACTGTGTAGATCATATTGCTAACAATATCTTTGATGAGCAAGATTTGCCATATATTGAAGAGATTGAAAAAGTTGCACTAAATCAATCTAAGCACGCAAAGATTTTGGTTAATATTGGTGTAGAAAATACGCCTGAATCTGCGTATAAATTATTATTAAGACTTAACTATTTCAAGCCAAGTTTTAATCCTTATCCGGTGCGTTATGATATTTCTAAGGACGAACAAATTGATGTTAGCATGGCACAAGTTGAGCGGGTTGATTTAACGCATTTATCTAGTTATGCAATAGACAATGCTGACTCAAATGATGCTGATGATGCAATTAGTATTGATGGGGATAAAATTTGGGTTCATATTGCTGACGTGTCTTTGATTGCTGCTGCTGGTTCTGAGTTGAATGCTTACGCACAAGAGCGTGCTTCTAATTTATATCTGCCTGAGCAAATTATTCATATGTTGCCTATTGCTGCTACAAAAATGTGTGCATTGGGGTTGTCTGAAACGTCAAGTGCTTTATCGATAGGGTTTACTTTAGAATCAGATGAGATTAATAACATTGAAGTGGTTCATAGTTTGATCAAAGTGACTAATATCAGTTACGATGATGCAGATGGCATTTTAGTGTCTAATGAGCATTTATCAAAATTACAAAGCATTACAAAAGCGCATAAACAATATAGAGACAATTGTGGTGTAATTAATTTAAATTTACCTAATGTTGATGTTAGATTTAAGCAAGGTCAAGTGTCAATTATGCCACAAAGCTCAAGTCAAAGTCGTGAATTGGTGGCTGAAATGATGGTAATGGCAGGTCGTGTTGTTGCACAATTTGCTGCTGATAATGACATTGTTATGCCTTATGCAATTCAAGATGAAGGCGAGTTTCCACAAGAAACGTTGGATAATAAGGACACATTGTCTTTGTCTGAGTCATTTAAAGCCACAAAGTTTTTTAAACGCTCAGCCACATCCACCAAGCATTTACCACATTTTGGTCTAGGACTTAAGGCGTATTTACGTATTACCAGTCCACTTAGAAGGTATCTTGATTTGCTTGCGCATCAGCAGCTTAGCTGTTTTATCGAAGGTGAAGATACACTAAGCAAGGAAGATGTTAAAAAGATTATCGGCATTCACAATGCCACTATGTCCAGTGTTTGCAAGACAGTGCGTTCTAGTAATGACCATTACAAATGCGTCTATCTACTTGATAACCCATCATGGCAAGGCGAGGGTGTGGTGGTGGATACACGTGGCGATAAAGCGTTATTTATGATCCCTGAACTGGGTATGGTGACGCAGATTAAGTTTAAAATTTTGCCCAAGCTAGATGAAAAGATAGTGCTAAAGGTAACAACCGTTGATTTAGTTGACCGCCGTGCTAATTTCAAGGCGATTTAATTGGTGATTAATTTCAACCGCATTGCCTTGGTTGTTTGACCAGTTTCCCAACACGTATCTAGTAAAGCCATCATGAACATGAGTGTCTAATCGGTGTGTGTGTCCGTGAATAAGATTTGCACTGGGGTATTTTTGCATTAGTTGATTGACGGTTGCCGTATTGACATCCATAATCTCGTATGATTTATGTTGTTGAGCCTTGATGCTCTTTTGGCGCAATTGAGCGCTAATTTTTAAGCGTAGTTTTGTTCCCAAATTTAGAAAAATAAATTTTGTAATTGGATGTTGTAGTACGCTCTTTAAACGCTGATAGCCTTTGTCATCAGTACACAACTCATCGCCATGTGTGAGTACATATTGCTGGTTATTGATTTCAAGCAAATAAGGTGCATCAATCAAAATGCAATTAGTTTGTTTAGCAAACTCATCACCTAGTAAAAAGTCACGATTGCCAGTCATGATAAAAATTTTAGTTTTAAGACTCAGTGTTTTTAGTACTAAGACAACTTTCTGATAATAATTAATTGACAAGTCATCACCCAACCAAACATTAAACAAATCTCCAAGAATAAAAAGCTGATCAGCCATAACCGCCTGTTCTTGGCAAAACCTAATAAAAAGATGGGTTTTGTCCGTCTCATCAGTAGCAAGATGTAAATCTGCTATGATAAGCGTTTTGCTCATCATGAAGCGCTATATGCCTTGTTGACAATAACAGAGTCATTTGGCACATCACCATGTCCACCTTTATTTCCAGTAGAAACTTGGTTGATTTTGTCAACGATTTCAAAGCCTTCAACAACTTCACCAAATACGCAATAACCCCAACCATCTTGCCCGGGAAAATCTAAAAATGAATTATCAGATGTATTGATAAAGAATTGTGAGCTGGCGGAGTGTGGTGCAGAAGTTCTAGCCATGGCCAGCGAATATTTGGTATTTTTTAAGCCATTTTTGGCTTCATTTTCAATGTTAGCCTTGGTATTTTTTTCGCTCATGTCTTTTGTAAAGCCACCACCTTGAATCATAAAATTTTTAATTACACGATGAAAAATAGTATCATCATAAAAGCCATCATTTACGTAATCAATAAAGTTTTGCACGCTGATCGGTGCGTTTTTAGTGTCAACGTAAATGTGAATATTACCCATGTTGGTTTCAAAAATAACCATGTGTTAAAATCCGTTTGAAGAAAAAATGTAATTATACGTTAGAATTTCATTAAACACACTGCACAAACTTAAACGTTCAAGTATAATTACGTCCTTTTTTAGCCAATCATATTTAGGATATGTTATGTACGCAGTTATCAAGACAGGCGGTCAACAATTTAGAGTTGAACAAGGTACAACTCTAAAAATTGAAAAATTAGAGATTGAGCCTGGTAAGAAAGTTACTTTTAAAGAAATATTAATGGTTTCCGATGGCGATAATGTTCAAGTAGGAGCGCCTTTTGTGCCTAAAGCAACTGTTGAGGCGAAAATTATCTCACAAGGTAAGGGAAAGAAGGTACACATTCTTAAATTCCGTCGCCGTAAACACTCAATGAAACAACAGGGTCATCGCCAATTGTTTACTGAAATTGAAATTGTTAAAATTAAGGCATAAAGGAGTAATTTATGGCACATAAAAAAGCAGGCGGTAGTACTAATAACGGTAGAGACTCCGTATCAAAACGTCTAGGTGTTAAAAGATTTGGCGGTCAAACTGTATTAGCTGGTAATATTTTAGTCCGTCAAAGAGGCACTAAATTTCATCCAGGTACTAACGTTCGCAAAGGTAAAGACGATACATTATTCGCCACAATGGATGGCAGAGTTGTCTTTGCTCAAAAAGGTAAATTTATGCGCCAATATGTTTCAATTGAAACTGCATAATTTCAAGCATCAATATTTTTTTTAAAAAGTGCTTTTAGAGCGCTTTTTTATTAATTAAAATATGGCTATTTCGTTTGTTTAAAATTTTATGAAATACGCCATCATATTCCCAGGTCAGGGATCACAATCTTTAGGTATGTTGTCAGAACTTGCTAATCATTATTCCATTGTAAAAGAAACATTCACTGAGGCAAGTGACACGTTGGGCTTTGATCTTTGGGCATTAACACAACAAGACCAAGATGCCCTTAATCAAACACAAAATACCCAACCAGCTATGTTGGCCGCAGGTTATGCAACTTATTTGGCGCTTACTCATCAACATGATTTATCACCTGTTTGTATGGCGGGTCATAGTTTAGGTGAATATACAGCTTTAGTAGCATCGGGTGCTTTAGGGTTTAGTGATGGCATTAAACTGGTTAGAAAGCGCGCAGAATTGATGCAATCAGCAGTACCTGAAGGAGTGGGTGCAATGGCGGCTATTTTGGGCTTAGAGGATAGTGTTGTGGTTAAATTATGTGCAGATTATTCAGGTTGTGGCATTGTTGAAGCAGTTAACTTTAATTCATTAGGACAAGTGATTATTGCAGGCAATAAAGAGGCTGTAGAAGTCACTTGTCAATTGATGAAAACTGAAGGTGCTAAGCGTGCGGTGATATTGCCAGTTAGTGTGCCATCACATTGTTCACTGATGAATGATGCGGCAATTGAGTTTAAAAACGCTGTAGATGTCGTTCAATTTAATCAAAGTAATGTTGATGTGATACATAGCTTTGATGCACTTAAAGCAACTGATGTTGATGATATAAAAGCCAAATTAGTCGCACAACTATACAGGCCAGTATTATGGACAAACACCGTTCAAGCAATGCACAATATGGGTGTTGAAAAATTAATTGAATCTGGTCCAGGCAAGGTTCTTACAGGTCTAACAAGAAGAATTGAAAAATCATTAACGGCTAATGCCATATTGGATTCATCCAGCATAGAAACAACTTTAGAGGAAATTTTATCATGAACAATTTGAAAGGAAAGATTGTATTAGTAACAGGTGCAAGTCGCGGTATTGGTCAAGCAATTGCTTTGGTTGTAGGTGCAGCAGGTGCAACTGTCATTGGCACAGCAACTAGCGATAAAGGAGCAAGTGCAATTAGCACCACATTAAAAGACAATGAGATGTCAGGTATAGGCATGACACTTAATGTAACTAATAATGATCAAATTGCTGGGGTAATAAAGTCTATTGTTGACACTTATGGTGCTATTGATATATTAGTTAATAACGCAGGTATTACCCGTGATAATTTACTCATGCGTATGAAAGAATATGAATGGGATGATATTATGAGTACCAACTTGACTTCTGTTTATAAAATGTCAAAAGCCGTATTGCGTGGCATGATGAAGAAAAAAGCAGGTCGCATTATTTCTATTGTTTCTGTTGTAGGCGCTATGGGCAATGCAGGCCAAACTAATTATGCTGCTGCCAAGGCAGGCATCATGGGCTTTACCAAGTCATTGGCTCGTGAAGTGGGTTCTCGTGGTATTACCGTTAATGCAGTTGCGCCTGGTTTTATTGAAACAGATATGACTAATGCACTACCTGAAGAGCAAAAAGTGGCTTTAACTCAGCAAATTCCAATGAATCGTTTAGGTGAAGTTGATGAAGTTGCTAATGCAGTATTGTTTTTAGCAGGTGATAGTGGTTCCTATATCACAGCACAAACATTGCATGTGAATGGCGGCATGTATACAGTCTAAAATTTAGTTTGTTTTATTGGGAGTTTTCCTACGATTTTTAAAAAATTTCTGTAATAGATCTTTGCATTGGTTAGCTAGCATGCCACCTTGAATTCTAATTGAATGGTTAAAACATTGACTGTTCGACAAATCTATACATGATCCACAAACACCTGATTTTTGATCATAAGCACCAAACACGATACGTGATACTCGCGCATGCACTATAGCGCCTAAGCACATAGCACAAGGTTCTAAGGTAACATATAGGGTTGTATTAGACAGTCTATAGTTGTTTAATTGTTTGCCTGCAGCGCGTAATAATTGTATTTCTGCATGGGCAGTTGGGTCGCTGTTTGAAATGGGTTGGTTGTGTGCACTAACAATTAATTGATTGTTTTGTATTAAAATTGCACCAACAGGTACCTCATCTACTTCTTGTGCTTGTTTGGCTTGTTCAATAGCAAGCATCATCCATTGTATATCAGTCGATGTGTTTATTCCCATTCAATAGTTGCTGGGGGCTTGCCAGACACATCATAAACCACACGTGAAATACGAGAGATTTCATTCATGATTCGGTTAGACACCAAATCTAGAAAATCATACGGCAATCTTGCCCAGCGAGCTGTCATAAAATCAATGGTTTCAACAGCGCGTAATGCAATAACGTAGTCATAACGACGTTCATCCCCAGTAACACCGACTGATTTAATGGGTAGGAATACAGCAAAGGCTTGGTTTACTGTGTCGTATAAACCATTTTTATACAACTCGTCCATAAAAATAGCATCAGCTTGTCTTAAAATATCGACGTATTCTTGTTTTACTTGCCCTAGGATGCGCACACCTAGCCCAGGGCCTGGGAATGGATGGCGATAAAGCATGTGCGGTGGAATGCCGAGCTTAACGCCAATTTTGCGCACTTCGTCTTTGAACAATTCTTTAAGAGGCTCCACCAATTTGAATTGTAAGTCGTCTGGCAAGCCACCAACATTATGGTGTGATTTAATGACTTTAGATTTGCCAGATTTTGCACCTGCTGATTCAATAACATCGGGGTAAATCGTTCCTTGGGCTAAAAATTGAATATTGTCGAGTTTTTTAGCTTCTCCTTCAAACACTGCAATAAATGCACTGCCGATAATTTTGCGTTTTGCCTCAGGCTCGTTTTCATTTGATAGAGCGTCATAGAATTTTTCCTGAGTATTAGCACGTATGACTTTCACACCCATATTTTGCGCAAAGATTTGCATAACTTCATCCCCTTCATTGAGGCGCAAAAGACCATTATCAACAAATACACAAGTGAGTTGTTCACCCACCGCTTGTTGTAAAAGTACGGCAACTACTGAGGAATCTACACCACCAGATAGTCCTAACAAGACATTGGCATCACCAATTTGGTCTTTAAGGCTTTGTACTAATTCAGTGATGATATTATCCGTTGTCCAGTTTTTTTCACACTGACAAATACCGCTGATAAAGCGTTCTAAAATGTGTTCACCTTGTTTGGTATGAGTAACTTCTGGATGAAATTGTAAGCCATAATAATGTTTCTCTACATTGGCAAATCCTGCTATATCACAGTTATCTGTAGAAGCAATCAGTTTAAATCCATCTGGTAATTGTTCTACTTCAATTCCGTGGCTCATCCATACATCTAATAAACCATGACCTTTATCACTAATTTCATCACTAATGTCACTGAGTAGTGGCGAGTGGTTGCGAGCACGAACCTTGGCAAAACCATATTCATGTTTGTTGGATGAAGTAGCACGACCACCAAGTTGTATCGCCATGGTTTGCATGCCATAACAAATGCCCAGTATCGGTACGTTGAGATCAAATACAATACTTGGTGCTCTGGCAGAGTTATTAAGTGTTACTGTGTCAGGTCCGCCTGAAAGAATGATGCCTTGAGGATTGAATGTTTTAATAAAGTCACTATCTACATCGTAGGGAAATAATGCACAATAAACGCCAATTTCACGCACACGACGGGCAATAAGTTGGGTATATTGAGAGCCAAAATCAAGAA
Source organism: Candidatus Ruthia sp. Plio_17_S18 (assembly GCA_021730105.1). Taxonomy (GTDB): domain Bacteria; phylum Pseudomonadota; class Gammaproteobacteria; order PS1; family Pseudothioglobaceae; genus Ruthia. The sequence goes on along the minus strand of CP072538.1, from coordinate 1,028,730 downwards.
TAAGGATTTTATCAAAGTGAATATTGTTCATCATGGTGTCAACGCTAAATAATTCTATTTTAAAAAGACTATTTTAATGAACATTTTAGACCGCTACATTGTTAAAACCATGGCCTTTTACACATTAGCCGTTATGCTGTTTTGGCTAGGTATTTATGCGTTTTTTAACTTTCTTGAAGAGATTAAGTTTATAGGGCAAGCTGATTACACGGTATTTGAAGCGACAAAATACGTGATTTCAGACATTCCTGCAGTGATGTATTCGCATTCATCAGTTATTATTTTATTAGGTTCGCTTTTGGCATTGGGTCATCTGGCATCTACTTCTCAGTTGGTTGTTATTAGAAGTGCAGGTGTATCAATCATGCAGATTTCAAATATTGTTATTCGGGCTGCGCTGGTGTTTATTGCAATTGTTATTGTTATAGGTGAGCTGATTGCACCAATAACGACTGAGTATGCAGAAGGTTCACGCGATAGAGCACTAGGACAAAATATGACGTTTAAGAATCAACAAGGATTTTGGCTGAAAGACAGTGGGCTTTTTATTCATGTTAAGAAAAATTTTGATGGTAAATTGTTCCAAGATGTCACCCTTATTAAATTACTAACGCCAGATACATTGGATTCTATCGTACATTCTGATAGTGCTACTTCTAATGGGAGTAACTTAGAGCTTGGTCAGTCAGTCCATTACCAGTTAGGTAAGAATGGTAATTTGATAACGTTTTTTGAAAATAATTTTGAGAAATACAGTGTCCAAGTGTCGTTTAATCAAAAATTGATAGAAAGCCTTAAAAAAGACCCGCGTGAACTATCCACTTGGCATCTTTATCAACAAATACGTTTTTTAACAATTAATCATCTTGCCTCCGATGTTTTTGAGGTTGAAATATATAAGCGTCTTATGAAGCCCATTACTTTGATCGCGATGATATTATTTTCAATGTTGTTTGTTTTTGGCTCACTTCGTGATGCATCGCTTGGTAAAAAGATTTTCTTAGGATTAATGATGAGCTTGTTTTTTGAGTTAGCCTCGCGTATTGGTGGTGTATTGTCACTTAGGTTTGACTATAATCACTTCTTGAGTGCCTCAATACCAACATTGGTAATATTGGTTTTTGTGTGGGCATTGTTAAAGAAAAAATCAGCAACTTAGTTATGACAAAGACACTAGTACAAACTTCAAAACCAAAATTAAAAAAACCAAATAAATTTCAAGTACTGTTGCTAAATGATGATTACACAACCATGGAATTTGTGATTGATGTGCTTGTGCAATTTTTTTCCAAAAGTGAAGAAGCGGCTCAGGCAACTATGCTTAAAATTCACATAGAAGGAGAGGGGGTTTGCGGTATTTTTTCGTATGATATTGCACAAACTAAAGTAACACGGGTGATAGACTTTGCACGTAAAAATGAACAACCATTAATGTGCGTATTGCGTGAGTTGGAGATATAATAAAACCATGATTGAGATAGGATTAGAACAAGAGATTAATTATGTTATGGCTCAAGCGCGCAATCATCGTTTGGAGTTTGTAACGGTTGAGCATTTGCTTTTAGCACTACTTAATATTGATGAAGTGGTCACGTTTTTAAGAAATAAGCGTGTTGATATTGATGAATTGCAAAATGAATTAGAAGGCTATATTGATTCACATACACCACTCATTGCGCTTGATTCTAATATTGATATTGTGCCAACAGTAGGCTTTCAACGTGTTTTACAACGCAGTGTTTATCAGGCACAATCTGCACAAAGAAATACGGTATATGCAATGAATGTATTGGTGAGTATTTTTTCTGAAAAGGAGTCTCATGCGGTTTATTTGCTAAAACTTAATAGTATTTCACGCCTAGATGCCATGGAAGGCATTTTAAATAGAGTGCCAGAACCTATCATAAGTGAGCCAAAAATTGAACTAGACAAGAAAAGACCCAAACAACCATCATTGGCAACTTATACAATAAACCTATGCGAAAAAGCTAAATCTGGGCAAATAGATCCACTATTTGGTAGAGAGGAGGAGGTTATTCGCACAGTGCAAGTATTATCCAGACGTCGTAAAAATAATCCATTGTTTGTAGGTCTTTCTGGCGTTGGTAAAACAGCCATTGCACAAGGTATTGCCTTGAAAATTGTTGAAGGAAAAGTGCCAGATGTTTTAAAGAAATCTAGTATTTATTCATTAGATATTGGCGTGCTTATTGCAGGTACAAAATATCGAGGTGATTTTGAAAAACGCCTTAAAGCAGTACTAATAGATTTAGAAAAAATTCCTCAGGCTATTTTGTTTATTGATGAAATTCACACATTAATTGGTGCAGGTAGTGTTTCTGGTGGCTCGTTAGATGCTTCTAATTTATTAAAACCTGCATTGGCTGATGGCACTCTTAGGTGTATGGGTTCAACCACTTATGAAGAATATCGGAAAGTGTTTGAGAAAGATCATGCGCTGTCGCGTCGTTTTCAAAAAATTGATATTGATGAGCCTTCGGTAGCAGATACGGTTAAAATTTTACAAGGTCTTAAAAAATATTACCAAAATCATCATAAGGTTAAATATTCAGCAGCAGCATTAAGCTCTGCTGCTGAATTATCCCATCGTTATATGAATGATCGTCGCTTGCCAGATAAGGCCATTGATGTAATAGATGAAGCAGGTGCTTATCAACAGATTCAGCCTAAATCAAAACGTAAAATTAATATTGGTGTGGGTGATATTGAAAATATTATTGCCAAATTAGCACGTATTCCATCTAAACAAGTGACTAACGACGACAAATCGTTACTTAAAAACTTAGAATCAGAACTTAAATTGGGCGTGTTTGGACAAGATTGTGCACTGAGTAGTTTATCTACGGCGATTAAGTTGTCACGCTCAGGTTTAGCGCAAATTGATAAACCAATGGGGTCTTTTCTTTTTGCGGGTCCAACGGGCGTGGGTAAGACAGAAATTTGCAAGCAATTGGCTCGAATTATGGGAGTTAAGTTGTTGCGTTTTGATATGAGCGAGTATGGAGAGCGTCATTCAATTTCCAAACTCATTGGCTCTCCACCAGGCTATGTGGGTTATGATGCAGGTGGCTTGTTGACTGAAGCAGTTAATGCCAGTCCGTATGCTGTGCTACTGCTTGATGAGATTGAGAAAGCCCACATGGGTATTTTTAATCTATTACTACAAGTCATGGATAACGGCAAAATGACTGATGCTAATGGTCGAGAGATTGACTTTAGAAATGTAATTTTGGTGATGACATCAAATGCCGGCGCACAAAGTATTCAACGTACGTTAATGGGTTTTAGTGAGCAAGACCATTCACTGGATTATGAAACTGAATTGAAGAAATTATTCACACCAGAATTTAGAAATCGCTTGTCAGAAGTTATTTATTTTAATGCACTGAACGAGCAAACCATTGTTTATGTGGTGAATAAGTTCTTATTTGAATTAGAAGAAGCGTTAGAAAATAAACAAGTTTCTCTCATTGTATCTGACACTGCTCGGAAATGGTTTGCAAAGCATGGTTATGATGCCAAAATGGGTGCACGACCTATGGCGCGCCTGATTGAAAAAGAAGTTCGTAAACCACTAGCAGATGAGTTATTATTTGGTAAATTAATCAATGGTGGATTAGTGAAAGTTGGTGTTAAAAAAGATAAGATTATCCTTGCAATACAATCGTGATGAAAAATATTTTCTAATTGAAAGATGAAGATTTTAATTAGCAATGATGATGGTTATCAAGCCCAAGGTATTGTGCAACTCGCCCAATCTGTAGCACATGAGCATGACGTTATCGTAGTTGCACCCAGTGAAAATAAATCAGCTGCCAGTAGTTCGCTTACACTTGATAAACCTTTAAGACCAAATCAAATATCAAATAATGTTTATAGTATTGACGCAACGCCAAGTGATTGTGTGCATCTGGCTCTATGTGGCTTTTTAAATGAAAAAATTGATTTGGTGGTGACAGGGATTAACTTTGGCGCTAATTTAGGCGATGATGTGATTTATTCAGGTACCGTTGCTGGTGCGATAGAAGGGCGTTTTTTAGGCTTGCCATCATTGGCGATATCACTAGCAAGTTGGGAGGGGGAAGGTCGGCATTTTGAGACAGCAGGTGTTATTGCTAAACAATTAATTAGCCAAATATCTCATGCTCAGTTGTCACATGATACTGTGTTGAATGTCAATGTACCAGATGTGGCTTTGAATGATATTAAAGGGTTTCAAACAACGCGCTTAGGAAAACGCCATATGTCAGAGCAAAGTGTTGCTGATAAAGACGACCCAACCCTGTACTGGATTGGTAAAAACGGTAAAGAGGCCGATAATGGCGTAGGTACAGACTTTCATGCCATTGCTAATCATTATGTGTCAGTCACCCCTTTGCAAATTGATTTGACTAAATATAACGAGATTTATACGGTGTCAGAATGGCTAAATCAAATCAAATAATGAATACCTTATTTGTTTGGTTAATTTTAGTATTACTAGATTTGTTTGTTGTTCGTGATTATTTGTGGGTGATGGATAATTGGGATATTAAACGCGTTGTGGTGTGGTTAACTTTGACTTGTCATCTTTAACGATGCTATCACTGTTGTTTATTTTAAAACCCCTCGTTACAAAATCTAGCGTTAGTAAAAATATTGTTCTCGTATTAATAGTATTACCTACCAGTATTGGTGCAAATGTCTCATTTTGAGGTTTATAAAAGTTTCACATCCAGTTTTGGCTTTTATGCTTTTGTAGAAGATTTTTGGATGGCGCAATTCAATTTATTTAAATCTATGATTATCTTGAGCGTTGTTTATTGATCTATTAATCTTTTATCAAACATTCAAAAAAAGACGCTAAAGTAGCGTTATAGTGTGAATGTTCTTGGCTTTATTTTGTTATAGTTACCCACAATTTTTAGTTGGTACGATGTGAGTAACTTTCAGCATTCAACCATGGCTTTTTATTAAACATTATTGCAAATTATTCAGGAGCAAGCATTAGAATTTAAATATGCCAAAGCTCGTGGTTACAATACTGCTTTTATTAGCGCTCAAGACAGCAGTTGTGGTCATATTAAAGAATTATTTATTGATCATAAGATTTAGGCGGAAAATCTGGTATGTTTAGCCAAGATTTTAATAAAAATACCACTCATAATCCGTTATTAATTTCACCACCACTAGAATATTACGCACAGCTTAAAATAAATACAAATAGACCAATCTCACAAGCAGATATTGTGTGCAGCTTGCTTCAAAGGTTATAAAGGTTGATTTAAGTAAGAAATGAGGGCGATACTTGTCTTTTTGATAAAATAGACCAGTAATTAAAAACAGAAGTGGATTTAGGCAGCTTAATTTATGTTTTCCATGTCCATAAAAATCAAGTATTTTTTCTCAAATTGGTTGTCATGGCCATGAGATTTTTGTACATTATTGGCGTGTATGTATACAGGTTCGTATTGCGCATAGAAAATTGATTTAGATGTTTATAACTATATTGGTTTAATGCCAAAAGCCTCTCTGGTTTATTAGCAAATGCTTGATAGGTGGCAAGATATTGATTAACATCATTTAATGCGGCATACAACTCTAATTTCAATTGGTAGTCAATAAACAATCCATCATTAATTACTTTCGAAAGTGTGCTAATTTCTGTCAATACCTCATCAAACTGTTTGGTTTTTATTAATGCGTGAGAATATGGTCATAAAGTATCAAATTATCATTTGATAAGCGTTGTAACAGTATCTTTGAAAACTGAAAATATTTATCAAAATCTCCAGCATTTATATAACGGCGGTTAAATTTGTTTAGCCCGTACCCGTAATGAACATGATAAGAATAAACATAAGGCATGACAGCACATAGTTGTTGTACGTTTTTATAATGTCTTGTATTTAACTCATTATAAAACCTTATCCAATCAATATAAATACTACAAACTATCAAAAACGACATAACACCAAGACTCATTAATATTTTTTATCGATTTAATACATAGTATTGTTCTTGGCTCAAGAAAGCGTTCTGATTGTTTGGCAATCAATCCAAGATATAATCCGAATAAAAGTGATGGCATTGACATTTGATAAGGCAAACTAAATGGCATTTTGATAAATGAGCCACCAAGTGCCACCAATAATAAAAGATAGAACAATTCATTTTTATATTCTGCTTGAACCTCATTATGACTCCAACTGCCAAAACCTGTACCAAACAATGGCGCATCTTTAATCATATTGATAGAAATTTCATAACAAATGCCATTCTTATTGCTGATACTTTGTATCATGCTTGATATTTCGTTGGTTGCTGTTTGCCAAACGGGTGTAAAACCATCGGCAGATAAATTAATAATTATAAAAATCAATAACACAGACAGTGACAAGGCAAGAGTTTTAGTTCGATTCCAGCAAATGCAGTTGTTTATTTTTTTACGCTTTAATCGTAAAAATAGAGTAACAAATAACAACTCAATAAAAATAGCAAGCCATGCTGATTTGGTAGCGGTATAAAAAATATAAATAACAATAACTGCCATCAAAAATCCAGTCAAAAAGCTTTGCATTGTATTGATTTTATTATAAAAAATAATAAATAAAACCACTGTAAATATCAATACAAGTGGATGTGCTGCTATATTTTTGTTGCCAAATGTGGAGGATGGCGGCGCTGATTGTAATAAAAATTCAATATCAGGTGATAAATATTGGAATATACCGATGATGGAAATAAGCCCACCTGCAACAGTCCAAACCAAAAGCAAACTTTAAGAGATTGGTATGTGTTTGTTTAATGCAATAAGCAACAAAGAATGCATAAAAGATAATTAACCATAGCAGCCATTTACCGATAAAAAAATCAACATTAACACTCCAAAAAATACTACCAGTGCTTAAAAGATATTTTCAAATCACTAAAGTGATAAGAAAAATGCTGACGATTTACCCATAATGTATAAATAAACACAAAACCAATGCCAAAAGTTGCGGCATATAGTTTTGCAAAACTGGAACCATAAAAACCATAAGACCACACCCAAGGTGCTTGTCATGCAACACAGATAAGTACAACACTAAGCCAGATAATTAAACCGTTGTTCACCAATTTCATAAATTCATATTACAATCCATTGGATTTATTTTCTTATTTCATTGTCATGCCATAAAACATTAACTATGTTTGTAAGGATTAAGCACACCAAGTATCACGCAAACCTGTAGTTTTGTTAAATACCAGTTCATCGCTTGATTGATTGTCTCGACAAAAATACCCTTCACGTTCAAACTGATAAGCAAATTCAGGTTTGCTATTAGCCATACTAGGTTCTACCACGCCATAAGTGCTGATGAGTGATTGCGGGTTAAGCAATTGTTCAAAGTGGTCATTTTTTCCAGGGTTTTCAATTGTGAATAATCGTTCATATAGTCTAAATTCTGCTTTGAGTGCTTTGCTGGTTTCAACAAAGTGAATCACGCCTTTAACTTTGCGACCATCTGCAGGATTTTTACCTAATGTATCAGGGTCGTATGTTGCGTATACGGTGGTAATATTTCCATCAAAATCGGTGTCAAAAGTAGTGGCATTAATGACATAAGCAAATCGCAAGCGAACCTCTTTATTGATTGCCAATCGTTTAAATTTTTTATTCGGTGCCACTTCTTTAAAATCTGCCCTATCGATATATAATTCACGAGAAAAGAATATATCACGTTTGCCCATTGACTCATTTTGTGGATGAATAGGGGCTTTCAAGGTTTCAATTTTACCTTCAGGGTAATTTTCAATAATAACACGTATTGGATCAATAACACCCATTGTGCGCGGCGCTTTGATATTCAAATCATTACGTATAGCAGTTTCTAGAATTGCTATATCAGTCATGCTACCCACTTTAGAAATGCCAATTCGATTGGTAAAGTCGCGAATACTAGCCGCAGTATAGCCACGACGACGAAGCCCTGAAAGTGTAGGCATGCGTGGGTCATCCCAGCCAGATACCAACTTATATTCGACTAATTTTTGTAATTTACGCTTTGACATGACGGTGTATTCTAAATTTAGCCGTGAAAACTCATACTGATGTGGGCGATTAGGCTTATTAAAATCATTTAGATTTTCCAATATCCAATCATATAGGCGACGATTGTCTTGGAATTCCAATGTGCATAAAGAGTGAGTTATCCCTTCAATTGCATCACCAATACAATGAGCAAAATCATACATGGGGTAAATACGCCACTGATTGCCAGTTTGGTGATGTTTATCAAAGCGAATGCGGTACAGAGTTGGGTCGCGCATGCACATAAATGAACTACTCATATCAATTTTGGCGCGCAGTACGCATGCACCTTCTGAAAATTTACCTGCTTTCATTTTTGCAAGTAATTCTAGATTTTCTGCAATTGATGTATCTCGATAAGGGCTATTTTTCCCAGCCTCTTTTAAAGTGCCTCGGTAAGCACGAGTTTCATCTGCATATAAAAAACAAACGTAAGCCAAACTTTTATTAATAAGTTCAATGGCATACTCATAAAACTTCTCAAAATAATGAGAGCTGTACTTAACGCCACCATCCCACGTAAACCCAAGCCACTTAATATCTGCTTTGATGGCATCTATAAATTCAATATCTTCTTTAGCTGGATTAGTGTCATCAAATCGCAAATTACATTGCCCCTTGTAATCTTTTGCTAGGCCAAAATTTAGACAAATTGATTTAGCATGTCCAATATGCAAATAACCATTAGGCTCGGGTGGGAAGCGTGTTTGAATAAAAGTATGCAATTTTTGCTCCAAATCGTTATCAATTTGGTTGCGTATAAAGTTGGTGTAAGTGTCCTTATTCATAAGTATCAGATTATAGTCAATATAAATGTAAAATGCGCTCCATGAGATTGCCGATTACTTATTCAAGTATTGTTAATACACTGCTATTTTTATTTCCAATTGGTATTCTAAATCTCAAAATATCAGGGGATTTTATTTTATTATTATTGATGCTAATGGGTCTTTATACCATTTTTGAAGATAAAATAAATCCATTTAAACAGATAGAATTAAAATTATTCTCACAACTCTGTGTTACTTATTTTAGCGTTGTTATCTTGTCTATCATAGTTTCCGATAAAAGGCTTGAACTATTACATTTTTCTAGTAGAGTTTCATATTTTTTATTTGCCCCTTTGGTTGCATTGGCAATTTACAAAGCTAATATTAATTTTATCGATGCAATTAAGTTTAATTTTGATTTATTATCAGTATTTAACAAAAGACTACGATGAAATAGATTGGATTCTTTCTAGAGGCATTTTCCAAATTTTAACCACGATAATGCTAACCTTTTCATGGATTAACATCAATCATGAAAATAAATACAACTTCTCACTAACTTTAGTTAGCTCTATATTGACACTTAATATCATTACCCTTGGTGATGGGCGTAGTGCATTCTTGAGTCTTATTATATTAAGTGTGTTGTTTATCTTTTTAAACGCTAAATCTCTAGTCAATAAATACAGATATAAAATTCTTATTTCAGTATTAATTCTAACTTGTACATCGTTTTTGTTGACCCATTCCAATTTGATAAATAGATTTTCTATAGCAATTGCATTTTTAAGCTTATTTTCTGAAAATGGATCTTCTATTGAAGATTTACACACATCAACTAAGAGTAAGTCTGATGAAACAACAAAAAATTAGCTACTCAAATAGCTAAGCATAGTCATTTACATAATATTTGTATCAACTCCTTGGTTTATGAGGGCGCTATTGCATTATTGACAACACTAGCTTTATTATTGTTTCCTTTGAAAAAGTTTTGGCAATCATTACAAGCAAAAAACAATACTAAATATGCAATTTTAGGCACCTTGTTGATGAGTAGTTATGTAACCAACGGCATGCTTAGTGTCACCCTAGAAAACTCTTTTTTGTGTTTTTCTTGTCCATATTTTTGCCAAAGATTATAAAATAATAGTTTTAAGAAACAGTAATAAAGAATGCAAAAAGTGAATATTTTATTCAACAAGATAAAGTCTTTGTATAGTGGAAAAGCAAGAAAACAAATTCAAAATAAAAAAATTCTTAGCATGGAAAATGCCAGCCAAAGATTTGAACACATATACAAAAAGCTTTGGAGTAGCAAAGAGTCAATCAGCGGTACGGGCTCACCATTAGATTTTACTAAAAATATTAGGCTGCACCTTCCCCCAAAAATATTTACTAAATTTAATATTTCTAGCATTCTAGACACTCCTTGTGGAGATTTTCATTGGATGCAACATGTTTTAAAAAATCATAATGAGATTGACTACATTGGTGGGGATATTGTTAATATGTTATTCCTTGAAAATAATAAAAAATATGCATCAAATCATATTTCATTTATAATACTCGATATCACCTAAGATTTATTGCCAGATGCAGATCTAATAATTGTAAGAGCTTGTTTGTTTCATTTGAGTTATGCTGATACTGCTTTTTTCCTAAAAAACTTATCTAAATCAAAAATAAAATACATTCTAACAACTGGTCATATTGAAGTAAAAAAATACTGATATTATTACTGTGGCTTTTCTTAAAATAAATTTATTTACAGAGCCTTTTAATTGGAATGAAAGAGTCTTTATACAATATAAGGGAAGAGGGGATGTTATATTTATTTGAGTGTGCTCAACTACCTTCTAAATTATTAAACTAAATCAATATATTTTTTAACTGCAAGATTAATATGAAATTTTTCATCAAGTGGCTGGATGAAGGCTAGTGGGTTATTAGTTGCTTGTTTTATTAATTGGGCTAATTTGCCAACATTTTCAACTGGGCATAGATTTTGACTGGGCAATATTTCAGATGGCCCTGATGGACAATTGGTACTAATAACAGCTATATTTAGTGCTAACGCCTCTAAAATTACCATACCAAGTCCTTCAAAATCAGAAGATAAGATCATCAGCTTGGCATTTTTAATGAGAGGGTAGGGGTTTGACTGAAATCCTAAAAAAATAACTTTGTTTTCTAAATTAAGTTTTCGGACTAGTGCTCTTATGCTATTCTCAAGATGACCTTGCCCAATTAATATCAGAGGTATTTCTATGTTGCTTTCTTTATAAGCCTTAATTAGAACATCATGTCTTTTTTGGTGGGCAAATTTTCCAACATGAATAATATAATCATTAAGGCTTGTTAAATTATCATTTTGTGCCATTTTTTGAATAAATTTAATATCAATCGGATTGTGTATTGTTTGAACTTTTTTTGATGGTTTAAATAGTTTTATAAAGTCACTTTGCACACCCTTTGAAACGCAAACTACTGGTTTTTTAGTGTAGATTTTTTTTAATTCTTTAAAGTTTCTAGTATAAGATTTTGTTTCTAAGCTCATTGTATTGTGTATGACAAGATAGCTATTTAGTTTACTGTAAGCAAGCAATCGGTCAATTGGCAACAGATTAGACAGCACCAAATCAGGCTTGCCGCAATGGCGTATGATAAATTTATCTAAAATAGTGGATAAAATCAATCCTCTTACGTTCCTAGGAATCCAGCGATAGTGTTTTTTAAAGACGTGTATGTTGATATTGTCGTTATATTCTAATTCGATTATTTCTTTAAAAATAATAATATGAACGTCGCAGTGATTTTGCTGTAAACCAGTTGCCAAACTTAACATAACCCGTTCAGCACCACTCCCTTTTAAATCTGGAATGACTATGACAATTGTGTTTTTATTTTCCATGATTTGATGTTGTTAATGAAAAAAAATCTCTCTTTCTTGTTTTGATATAACGCCTATCTGATTTTGTTATTAACAGTAATTGGTATAATCCTAGTTTCAATTGGAAGTAAGTTCTTTTAATTCGGAATGAAAGACCACTTTTTTGGTTGTTGCAATTATTAATGGTTGAGGTGGATATTTCATCCGAACAGGTGTTGCTTAACCCGTAATAAGTACATTGATCCAGTTGAATAATAGGTGCTGGCTCTACTTGATAGGCACGAATACTATGGCAAGCGGTAATATGCGCATCAGCTAGTGCAATTCCTTTTCTTTTCTCACATTGAATAAGTTTTTCAGCTCCTTCTGGCCAGAGTATGTATCCTGCTGCACCTGTCCTATCTTGATAAAGGCGAATAAGTTTTGAGTTGCATTCGAGAGTTGTGCCAGATTTTGAAATGAATTTGTTCCTACCTCTATTTTCAAGATTGACTAAATCCATGTCTTTTTTGTCAGAAAGGCATGAAAGTAATTTTGGCACGCATTTTGATAATAAGGCATCATCTTCTAGTATTAAAGCTGGTTGATTGTTTTTAATAATCTTATGCCATGCTAGTCTATGTGAATAATAGCAGGCAACTTCAGTATTTTTTAGTGGTCTTTGCCAGTCATAATGATGTTTTTGATATGTATTATGATTAATATCTTTGATAGATACAGCATTGATTATTTGGTAATCTAATTTTAATGATGACAATTGCTTTTCTTGAAATTCTCGTCGTTTGGTTGAGCTTGCTAGATTGATAATAAAAATATCCATTTACCACCAACCAGTTTTTTCTCTTGTGTGCCTATTTTTTAGGCGCTTATAAGCGGTATCAAATTTTTGTAATCTTAGAAATACCTCAAGTAATATTTGACCTGCCATATTAATTTTTGCTGCTTTATCAATACGCCAACGCATATTTCTAAGCGTATCATCAGTACCGACTTTAAATACTGAGATGCCATCAAAAAGTGCCACCCTCTCTTCATTATCTAGTCTGATGATTTTTTCTTTATCATCTTTGTAGTTCTGTGCATTGGTAATGAAGCGCTCACTTTCTTGTATCTTTACGGTATTTAGTAGGCACGAGCATGCTACAGATAAACTTCTAAGTGCATTGTCATCAGAGCAATCTGCAAAGGTGTCAGCTGCGGAAGATAGCCATCGTGTGTTTAAATTTTTGAGTAAAAACTTTGTCTCTGTATGCCAAAGATTTTCAAAAAGAGAAAAATGTTTTTTTATTTCAAATTCCCGCCTAATTAAGACAATAATTTTTGCATGAGTGTAGCAAAGTTCACTTTGTCCAGAAAACTCATTTTTTAAAGCGCCAAAGTGTTTTTCAATATTGTTACAACTGCCGTGTGTGTATAGGATTTTACCATCGGCAATTAATTTATTTGTTTGGTTTCTAAAATCTGTATCAATCTGATTGGATAGATTTTTTGCGCCAAGCCGCCTTTGATGACGACTTAACGAAAACCATTTATCAAATTTACTTTTATCTCTGCGCTCCATTTTTTTAGTTAATTTGACAAAAAATTTCTAATAACAATCCATATTCTCCATAAAGGACGACTTAGTTCATTTTTTATTTTTGTTGATAATTTCTTTTTCTTGGTTGAGATTGTTGAACCGCCTACTTCAAAACCTTGGTGGGAGATGCAGCCTTTATCTAGACTCCAAGTTTGTACATTATGAAGCCAGAGCATTTGTTGTAATGTGTCAACGAGTGCTTTAAAATTTTGCATTTTATTTAAAAAAACTTGGGCAGCTAACTTGCCATAAAAGATTAGTAAGTGGCGGCGTTTGATAACGAATAAGCACAATGCCATTAATATTTTTTCTTTCTTTTTCTACTGTGCCCCTCTTGCCAGACAAATCAATCACAATATGTTCATCCAAATTTTTAAATAAAGTGTCAATTATATTCTTGAAGTTATCATGTATTTTAACATCATCCTCTAATACCACACATGCCTTAGAGTTATGGTTTGATACTGTCCGCCAAGCGTTGTGTCAACTAAGGGCACAGCCTATTTCTCCTGAAGATATAAGTGGCATAATGAACCCATGAATACTTTGATTGTTGTTGGTAGGATTGTAATATTTTAAATTGAATTTGGTGACCATCAATTGCGACTATTCTTTCAAATAGCATTTTTAATTTAGATCACTGTCTGTCCATATAGGATAGTCTGTTAGGACTTCTATATAAATTGATAATATAAATAGAAATTGTTGTAGCGTTCATTAGATTTTCCAATATTTTTCAATCCAGGGCGATGGCTGGATGTGTCGATACCATTTTCCACTACGTCCAATAATTGCTTCGGATGGATTGGGCAAGCCATGGAACAAAATAACTTTTGAATTTTTGGGTATAAAAGGCGCTTGAAACCAAGACTTTATCCAAGAGGGACAACAGTGATACTTAAAGCTTGGCACCCATTCATCTGGCCAATATTTCAATTGATCTTGTTGGTGCGTTTCACGTGATAAGTACGCCTGTTCATGGCGCACTTCGCTTTGCACTAATTTAGAATTTTGCTCAAAATAACTTAAAATTTCCGAATGCTTTCCAATTTCAAACCTAAATATTGATGAATTGCCCTCTATGTTTTTTGGATTTTTCTTATCATGAGCAATTAGAAAATCACCAGGGTGAGTGAAAAATTCATCTAAATTTCCAACCACCACTATATCTAAATCTAGAAATAAAGTAGATCCAGATAAACCACCAAAGTCTTTTTTAAACACAGTTAATTTTCGCCAACCTCTTTCTGGCAATCCAGATGGTAAATCTAGCTCTGGCAAATTTTGTATTTCTATCTCATCCCGTATACCTGCACTATTTTCAGTGAAACACACGAATCTAAATGGTATAGAAAGATGGCTAGAAACCATACCAAAGAGTCGATTAACATACTCAACAGGAAATTTATCACCCCATTTCATGCATATAATATTAACTTTATTCATTTGTTTTTTATCTAGTTGCTCTTTTTGAAAATTATTCTTTTGTATAAAATTACTGGCTTGTTAATCAGGCAAAACTCCAGTTTGAGTCTAGAGAATTATTCCGTTTATAATGCTATAACTGATAGAATATTTTATATTAATAAAGGGCATATACGGTATATTACTTAAGACACTTTTTAATAGTAATTATCTAATGTTATGTTTTTATCTAAAGAGCATTATGAGTTTTTAAAATAAAATGGTGTAATAACAAATTTTTTACCAACTTGTGTGTGATTAGTCCCAACTCGTTTATTCAAGGATATTATTTATGAATATAGTGTCAGTTATCTTATCTGGCGGTTGTTATGGCACGAGATTATGGCCGATCTCGCAAGCAACACCCTAAACAGTACCTGCCTTTAGTGAGTGATAAAAGCATGTTACAAGAAATAATTTTGCGCCTAAATGGGTTAGATAATTTTATAGACCCTATAATTGTTTGCAATATTGAGCATCGTTTCCTATTAAAGCAGGTGGACCAGTAACGGTCACTGATAAGAAAATTGTTCGTTATTTTATGACCATACCTGAAGCAATGGCATTGTTCATTCAAACGGGTGCTATGGGTTCTGGCGGTGATGTGTTTGTGCTGGATATGGGTAAACCTGTTAGAATTTACGGTTTGGCTTTAAAGATGATGCACTTAACGGGATTAGAGCTTAAAGATGAAGCCAACTTAAATGGAGATATTGAGATTAAAATCACAGGTCTTCGCCTCGGAGAAAAACTTTTTGAATAGCTATTAATTGATGACAATGCGTTGGATACCAGTCATTCAATGATTATTAAGGCTCAAGAAAATATGCTTTCTTGGCGTGAGTTAAGATTGTTATTAGATGGTATAGAACTTGCTATCACTAGCCATGATCAAAATAAACTACGCTCATTGTTAATACAACTTGTGCCAGTTTTTAAGCCACAGTGCGGTATTAATGACTTATTATTTAATAAACCAATCTAAATGAACAAACCTTACTTATTTTAAAAAAAATAAGAATAACTTCAAGAATACAAGTTATTAAATAATACCTTGTTGTTTGGCAAAGTAATTTGTTGCTTCAACGTAGCCTTGGATGCTACCACAATCAAATCGCTTGCCTTTAAATTTATAAGCAATCAAGCTACCTTGTTTTGCTTGGGTAAGTAGTGCATCAGTGATTTGAATTTCACCATCCTTACCCGGTTTGGTTTGTTTAAGGATGTTAAAAATATCTGGTGTTAGGATATAACGACCTATAATGGCCATATTAGTGGGTGCCTCTTTTGGTGCTGGCTTTTCAATCATATTAGTAACACGACATGTGTCATTAGTATTATCAATCAAGTCACCAGCAATTACACCGTACTTATGGGTTTGATTCATGGGTACTTGTTCAATAGCCACGATTGAGCATTGATATTTGTTGTATACTTGAATCATTTGAGTGAGCGTACTATCCTTTTCTGATGTGCACAAATCATCAGCTAGATGAACAGCAAAGGGCTCATTGCCAATTAGCGGTTCGCCAGTGAGAATGGCATGCCCTAGTCCCAACATTTGTTTTTGCCTTACATAAGTAAAAGTGGCATTGTTGCAAACAGCATTGATTTCTTTTAATAACACTTCCTTTTGCGTGCCTTGAATTTGAGCCTCCAACTCTAAATTTCGGTCAAAATGGTCTTCAATAGCTCGCTTGCCTTTGCCAGTGACGATGGCCATATTGCTCATGCCAGCATCAAGTGCTTCTTCTACGGCATATTGTAACAATGGCTTGGTTAGAATAGGTAGCATTTCTTTGGGTACTGCTTTCGTGGCAGGTAAGAATCTAGTGCCAAAGCCTGCTGCAGGGAAGAGGCATTTTTTAATCATAATTGTTGTAATTTTTTAATGAGGATGTTTTTGCCAGATTCGACACCAGGCTGATTATAAGTATCAATATTAAGCAAATCCCCAACAAGTGATGTTAGCAACTCGTAGTAATAAATCAGTTGACCAATGCTGAATTCATCTTGCTTTTGCAAGGTAATTTCATCAAGCGGAATTCTTGTATGTTCTTTTAAGGATTCTATAATAGCATCAGCTTGCATATTAATCAATGTTGAAAATTCAACTTGATTAATTAGATCTAATGCTTCTAATTTTTCTAAGGTAATGTGAGGTACTTTTTGGTGATTGTCAAATGCTTTAAGTTTAATAAAGGTGACACTTTTATCTAGAGTGCCTTCAGACAATAATTGTAAAAAAGAATGCTGATCTTTAGGTCCAGTTAGGCCAATAGGCGTTAATCCAACATTAAAGGCCGAGTTTTTTTGTTTCTTACCTAAGCTTTCTCCCCATAATTGCACGTACCAATCATTAAAATATTTAAGTGAATCGGTGTAAGAAAACAAGGCATTAATGTTGTAGTTTGAAGCATTATTAGCATAAAAAGTTGCTTTTTTGAGCAATACATTTTGCATATAGCCTTGATTAAAAAAACTGTCTTTAATCTTTGCAGCACCTTTTAGTAAACAATCAATTTTTATACCTGTTAATGCCAATGGGATGATACCTGCACTGCTTAGAAGTGAAAATCTACCGCCAATATCTTGTTGGATGTTAATAATTAAGCCACCAACTTTTTGAGCATGTTGCGCTAGTAATGAGTCTTGGTCGGTAATAAAAGTAAAGGGGAAGTACGAAAGTTGAGCGCTTTTAGTTATTGCCAAAATATGCTTATACGCCGCAATTGTTTCAATGGTTGTGCCTGATTTAGAGATAACAATAAAGTGTGTTGAGTCTATGTTTATACTATTGCACATATTGGCAATAGTAACGGGGTCAGTGCTATCCATAAAATGCAGGTTTCGTTTTAATTGCCTGATGGGTTTAATAAAATGATAAACTGCTTTAGCACCTAAGCTTGACCCGCCAATGCCGATAACAACAACATCACTAATGCTGTTTAAATCTTGCCTTTTGTCTAATTGCTTTAAATAATGATGAATATAAGTGGTATCTTGATCAGGTAAATTGTAATAGCCAATCTGTTTTTTTTCATTGATAATTCGACCAAAAAGACAAGGGTCAAAATCAGAATCAAAGTCTAGTGTGTTAATCATAATATTACGCTATTCTACAGTGACTGATTTAGCTAGATTGCGAGGTTTATCAACATCAGTGCCTTTGATTAATGCGACGTGATAGCTGAGTAATTGCAAAGGAATGGTAAAAATAATAGGCGCTGTAATTCTACCAAGGTTGTGTGTGATTGACATGACAGTCATATTTTTCATCGGAGGCACATTGGACATTTCATCTTCAAAGACAATCATTTGTGAGCCACGAGATTTGACTTCTTGCAAGTTTGATTTGAGCTTGTCTAATAGTTGGTCATTAGGTGCAATTGCAATAACAGGCGTGTCCTTATCAATCAGAGCAATAGGACCATGTTTAAGTTCACCTGCTGGAAAAGCTTCCGAATGAATATAGCTAATTTCTTTAAGTTTAAGCGCACCCTCCATGGCAATAGCATGCATTGTACCTCTTCCTAGGAAAATGGCATTAAACTTATCTTTAAAAGATTGTGCAAGTTCAATAATTTGATTTTCTTGTTCGAGTGTTTTTTTAATCAAACCCGGCAAGCGATTTAGACCCTCTACAATAGAGATTTCTTGTTGTTTATCCACTTGTTTATGGCATTTTCCAATGGCAACTGACAACAATGCTAAAGACACTAGTTGTGTGGTAAAGGCTTTAGTAGAAGCCACACCAATTTCAGGGCCAGCATGGGTTAACAAGGTAAGTTCAGACTCACGTGTTAGGGAAGATTCTGCGCAATTGCAAATGGTTAATGTGTGAATGTTCTTGTGACGTTTTTTGATAGATTTTAGCGCTTCTAGCGTATCGGCAGTTTCCCCGCTTTGGGAGATGGTAACTAATAGGGTGTTATCAAGCACAATCGGATTGCGGTAGCGATACTCACTAGCCACTTCAATATTAGTTGGCATTTTTGCAATGTCTTCAATCCAGTACTTAGCGACCAAACCTGCGTTATAACTCGTGCCACAAGCAATAATTTGAATGTGTTTTATATTTTTGAAAATAGTTTCAGCATGATGACCAAAGGCAGAAAGCAATACAGTGTCTTTGGTAATGCGCGATTCTAGCGTGTCACGAATTGCTTGCGGTTGTTCAAAAATCTCTTTTTGCATGTAATGTTTATAATCACCTAGATCAATTTGTTCACTGTTAAGACTTGAAGTTTTAATGGCTCTATTAACTTGTTTGCCGTCTTTATTGTAAATAGTAATTGAGTCAAGCGTAATATCGGCAACATCTCCTTCTTCCAAAAAAATAAATTTCTTGGTGATGTCGAGTAAAGCCACTTGATCTGAGGCAATAAAATTACCTTCATTACTAATACCTATAATGAGTGGTGAGCCACTTCTAGCAACAACGATATGCTCTGGATATTCTGATGATATCACCCCTAAACCATAAGCTCCTTCAAAGGTTTTAACAGCTTTTTGAGTGGCTTTAAGTAAATTTTCTGAGGTTTTCAGAGCCTGATGAATACTATGAACAATCACCTCAGTATCGGTATCTGAAGTAAATGCATAACCTTGTGCTTTTTGTTCTTGCTTGAGTTTAAGGAAGTTTTCGATAATGCCATTATGTACAACACTAACCGTGCCAAAACAAATATGAGGGTGCGCATTTTGTGTTGATGGTTCGCCATGGGTTGCCCAGCGAGTGTGTGCAATGCCAACACCACCTTGTATTTTCGGACTTTGTTTTTGAATACTAGTTTCAAGGTTAACCACCTTACCTACTGCGCGCGAACGATTTAGTTTATTGTCATTTGACAAAACTACAACACCAGCTGAATCATACCCACGATACTCTAAGCGTTTTAACCCACTAAGTAGAATGGGGGTGATGTTGTCTTTACAAATGCCGCCAACGATTCCGCACATGGTGTTGATTGTATTAAGTAGTTATGTTTGAGATTATAGCCAATTACGCTTGCAAAACAGATAGATTATAATAAACAACTTATGGTCATAGACTTACACAATCATTCGTATTATTCAGACGGGGTTTTATCACCTACTGAAGTGGTGCACTTGGCCAAAAAACAAAACTGCGACGTGTTTGCATTAACAGACCATGATACGGTTGATGGACTTGCTGAAGCCAGTCTTGAAGCACATAAATTAAATTTAGAATTTGTATTTGGTACTGAAATATCAGCCATATGGAACAATATGACGATTCATATTCTTGGGTTAAAGATTAACCCAAATAACAAAGCATTGCAAGCTGGGCTTAAACAACACCAACAGCTTCGAGAAATTCGCAGCGAAAAAATAGCACGTAGTCTGGGTGGGGCTGGCATTATTGGCGCCATGGAAAAAACCAAAGCACTTGCTAAAACAGGTATGATTACTCGCACACATTTTGCCCAAATGCTGATTCAAGAAGGTATTTGTAAGGACATGAAATCAGTATTCAGGCGTTTTTTAGCAGGCAAAAAACCAGGTGGTATAGGAGTCAAGTGGGCGCAATTTGATGAGGTGATTGGGTGGATACGCGATGCAGGTGGCGTGGCAGTGTTGGCACATCCTTTTCGTTATAGAATGACACATACTAAAATTAAACGCATGATGAGTGATTTGGCGGTTAATGGTTGTGGCGGGATTGAAGTGGTAACAGCCACAAGCAGTGCTGATGAAATTAGACTTGCTAGTCAATGGGCGAGTGAACTGGGGTTGTTAGCGTCAAGTGGTTCTGATTATCACGGCTGGTCCAATCAAAGAATACAAATTGGTTGTTTGCAAGATTTGCCTAATTTTGGACAAGCAATATGGAGAAATTGGACATGGCAAAATTATTAGAAATTCACTCGAAAAACCCACAGCTGCGCTTGATTGAACAGGTAGTTGATGAGTTGCGTCGTGGTGCAGTGATTGCCTATCCAACAGATTCTGGCTATGCATTGGGGACAACGTTAGGCAATAAAAACGGGTTAGAGCGTATTAGACGCATTCGTAATCTTTCAAAACGACATCACTTTACCTTGATGATGCGTGATTTGGCGCATATCGGTGAATATGCCAAGTTGGACAATACTGCTTTTAGACTGCTCAAGAAAATTCTACCTGGTGCATATACATTTATCTTACAAGGTACACGCGACATACCTAATCGCTTGTTACATGCTAAGAAAAAAAACATTGGTCTTAGAGTATCTAATCATGGTGTGGTGCAGGCTTTATTGGATACATTAAATGAGCCAATGATGAGCGTGTCATTAATTATCAAAGATTGTGAGTTTTTTGATATTGATGATGTACGTGATGCATTAGAAAAGCATGTAGATGTGATTATTGATGGGGGTTATTGTCCATTAGAACCAACCACTGTGATTGATTTATCTTCAGGCGGTGCTGATATTATTCGCCAAGGTGCAGGAGACACTTCCCTTATTGGATAAGCTTTTACGGCGTATAATGCGCATTTTTTATCAAGCACTTTTGGCAAAATGAAAACCGCACAAATTAGACAAAAATTCTTAGATTATTTTGAATCAAAAGGCCATACAATTGAGTCTAGTGCATCACTTATTCCTCATAATGATAAAACTGTATTGTTTGTTAATTCAGGCATGGTGCCGTTTAAGGATGTATTTAGTGGTGTAGAAAAGCGTCCATATACGCGCGCTGTATCGGTTCAGCGTTGCGTGCGCGCTGGCGGCAAGCACAATGATCTTGAAAATGTTGGTTATACAGCGCGCCACCATACTTTTTTTGAAATGCTAGGTAATTTTAGTTTTGGCGATTACTTTAAGCGTGAAGCCATTCATTATGCTTGGGAATTTCTCACAAAAGAGTTAAACCTGTCCAAAGAAAAGCTTTGGGTAAGTGTATTTGAAAAGGATTATGAGGCAGAATACATTTGGGTTAATGAAATTGGCTTTCCTAAAAATCGCATTTCTCGTTGTGGTGCTAAAGATAATTTTTGGCAAATGGGTGATACAGGCCCATGTGGTCCATCAAGTGAGATTTTTTATGACCATGGTGAGCATATTGCCGGTGGTCCACCAGGGCATGCTGATGAAGATGGTGACCGATATATTGAAATCTGGAACTTGGTATTTACACAATTTGATAAACAAGAAGATGGCTATTTAAAACCATTGGTCGCGCCTTGTGTAGATACAGGTATGGGCTTGGAACGTTTAGCCGCTGTGTTACAACACAAGAATAACAATTACTATACAGATGGTTTTCAAAGTCTTGTTAAGGCCATCGTGGACCTACCACCTAAATCCAATAATATTAAAAATGACAATGCCTCGGTGCGTGTGATTGCTGATCATATTCGTTCTACTGCTTTTATGATTGTTGACGGTGTCATTCCTTCAAATGAAGGTAGGGGTTACGTACTTCGTCGTATTATTCGACGCGCAATTCGTCATGGGCATAAGATGGGTGTTGATAAAGTATTTTTCTACCGTTTAGCACCAGTACTAGCATTAGAGCTTAAAGATGTTTATCCAGCATTAAAACAAGTTTTACCCAAGGTTGAAAAAATACTAAAGCGCGAAGAACAACGCTTTGCACAAACACTAGACCAGGGTATGAGTCTTTTAGAAGAGGCAATTGTCAATCTTAAAGGTGGTGAGATTGATGGTAAAACAGTTTTTAAACTTTACGATACCTATGGCTTTCCAGTGGATTTAACAGCAGATATTGCTCGTGAGCATCATTTAACCATTGATATGTCAGGCTTTGAGTTTGAGATGACCAAACAAAGAGACCGCGCCCGACAAGCAGGCGATTTTAAAACGTTGAAAAAAAAAGTTGATATTAGTGAGGCAACTGAGTTTCTAGGCTATGAACAATTGGAAAATGTTGCTTCAATTGTAGCACTTGTTAAAGGTGGAAAATTGGTTGAAAAAATTGAAGCAGGTGAGTACGGCGTTGTTGTTTTAGTTCAGTCAAGTTTTTATGCCGAGTCAGGCGGCCAAATTGGCGATAGTGGCGTGTTGTCTAATACACAAGTTGAATTTAGAGTGAGTCATACGAATAAGCAAAAATCAGGTGCATTTGAGCATCATGGTATTCTAAATAAAGGTGTTTTAAAAGTTGGTGATGTAGTACAAGCCAATGTTGATAAAAAATCTCGTAAATGCATTGCTAGAAACCACTCAGCAACACATTTATTACACGCTGCACTTCGCATTGTGCTGGGTGAGACAGCAACACAAAAAGGATCCTTGGTTGATAGTGAAAAACTGCGTTTTGACTTTTCGCATGATGAGGTGATTGCCAAGTCAGACTTGGAAAAAATTGAAAACATGGTTAATCGTAAGATTTTAGAAAACACAAAAGTACATACCGATATTACTAATATTGAAAATGCAAAAAAGAAAGGCGCAATGGCGCTATTTGGCGAAAAATATGGCGACACTGTGCGCGTTTTAACCATGGGTAAAGATGATTTTTCAGTGGAATTGTGTGGCGGTACGCATGTAAATCAACTTGGCGATATTGGACTTGTTAGAATTACCTCAGAAGGTGGTGTTTCTGCTGGTGTGCGTCGTATTGAAGCGCTAACAGGCTACGATGCATATCAATTTGACAATCAAACGCAAAACAGCTTGAATGAAATTGCACAAATAACCAAGTCAAGTAATGCGCAAGTGGTAGAAAAAGTCACGCAATTAATTAAACATCAAAAAGAATTAGAAAAACAAATTGCCACTTTTCAAAAACAATTAGCCAGCAATCAAGGCGATGATTTGGTTGGACAAGCGCAAGAAGTAAAAGGTATTAAATTACTATCAACTGTCGTAGAAGGGGTGAGTGCCAAAGATTTGCGTGATATTGCTGATAAACTCAAAGACAAACTGGGCTCAGCTATTATCGTATTAGCAGTAGTAAGTAATGATAAAGTATCGCTAGTTGCAGGCGTAACAAAAGATTTGACTAAGCAATATCAAGCTGGAAAAATTCTTAACCATGTTGCAGAGCAAATTGACGGGAAAGGCGGTGGTCGCCCAGATATGGCACAAGGCGGTGGCACTCAGCCTGAGCATTTAACCAAGGCACTTGCCTCAGTTAAATCATTAATTTAATTTATGTTAAGTTAATGATTAAACACAACCTGTTGGTTGGGGCATACCACCATATTTGGTAATAGGTTTCATCGGGCCAGTTAACCATTCTTTAAATAGGATTTTTTTATCAATACCCACAACTTTAGCAAAAGTTCTAATTGGGGGTACTGATGAATTTTCCTCAAAATATTCTCTGGCTACAAGGATTTGATTAACCATACTTTCAGTTAATTCAATGTCATCTTCCTTGGCCATTTCATGCATAATATCTTGCGTCCAAATTGTTGGATCAGCTAAGTAGCCATTGCCTGTTCTTTCTAGTCCCATTTGATTGCCTAGTTATTTTGTGAAAAAGTGAACCTATTATACCTAATACCTTAATATTTTACTAGGTTTTTATAGAAATATCCATTATGTTTGTAAAGAAGGTGTGTGACGAGGTATTAGCAGTATTCTGTAGGGTATAATTTATCCGCTATGGACTGGATGCAACTCACTATTAGAACAAACAAAGACCAGGCGGATTTTATTTCTGAGGTGTTGATGGGTTTGGATGCTTTATCTATTACCTTTGGTGATTCATTTTATGATGCTATTTCTGAGCCGTCTGTGGGCGAAACACCTTTATGGCAAGATACGACGATCAGCGCTTTGTTTAATGTAGATGTGGAGAAGACGCATGTACAGATGATGCTAAAGCAAATTTGTAATATTGAACAAGTCTCTTTTGAATTGTTAAAAAGTCGTATTTTGGAAGACGAATGTAAAAAAGATTTTCACAAAATGCAATTTGGTAGAAATATTTGGATTTGCCCTTCTTGGGGAGATCCATCCACTTTGTCAAAAGAGTCCGTTATTATTGACATGGATCCTGGCTTGGCATTTGGCACAGGCACGTATCAAACAACAGATTTATGTTTGCAATATTTAGATCAAAACCCACCCAAAGATTTAACTGTGATTGATTATGGTACGGGTACTGGTGTGTTGGCAATTGCTGCAGCTAAGTTAGGTTCAAAAGAGGTCATCGCTATTGATAACGACCCACAAGCAGTGCTTGCTACTACGAACAATATTCAAACTAACCATGTTGACTCTAAAATAACTGTATTACATAATGACGAAGAAGGCGAATTAAATCAAGTTGACTTATTGATTGCTAATATCTTGGCCAATCCTTTGGTTGGTTTGTGTGAGCACTTTTCTAGGCGAATTAAATCAAGCGGAAAAATTGTACTATCTGGTATTTTGCAATATCAAGTAGAGATGGTTTTAGACGCGTATGGTTATTATTTTTCAACATTGAGTGTTAAACAAAAAAGTGACTGGTATCGTGTAGATGGCACTAGGAAATAAGCATGACAAACAAACAAATTAAAGCTGTGTCGTTAATTTCAGGCGGACTAGACTCGCTATTAAGCACTAAACTAATGCTCGACCAAGGCATTCATGTAGAAGGCATTAATTTTTTTACTGGCTTTTGTGTGGAGGGGCATACACACGCCATCCGCAAGCAAAAAAAAGACAAACAAAAACGCAATAATGCACTGTGGGTGGCAGAGCAGCTAGGTATCAAATTACACATTATTGATGTGATTGAAGAATATCGTGACGTACTTTTAAACCCTAAGCATGGTTATGGCAAAAATATGAATCCATGCCTAGATTGCAAAGGCTTTATGGTCAAAAAAGCCAAACAGTGGATGACTGAACATGAATTTGATTTTATTATTACAGGCGAAGTCATGGGTCAACGTCCTATGTCACAGCGTAAAGAGACCATGCCTATTGTCCAAGCAGAATCAGGTGCGAATGATTTGCTCCTAAGACCCTTATGTGCAAAACATTTACCAGCCACCAAAGCAGAACTTGAAGGTTGGGTGGACAGAGAAAAATTATTGGATTTTTCAGGGCGTACGCGCAAGCCACAAATGTCTTTAGCAAAAGAATATGGCTTTGATGATTACGCCACCCCGGCAGGTGGTTGTTGTTTTCTAACCGATAAGCAATATTCTGATAAATTGGTCGATATGTGGCAATCACGTGGCAATCGTGATTATCAATTGGATGATTTAATGATGCTCAAAGTTGGCAGACATATTCGCCCAAATCCTCGTTTTAAAATGATTGTTGCTAGAGAAGAGGGAGAAGTTAAATTCCTAGAAGGTTATCGTAATCAATATGACAATTTGTATCCAACCAGTTGTAATGGCCCTTTAGCATTGATTGATGGCGAACCCAATCAAGAAGATTTGCAAATTGCCGCTAAAATATTAGCACGCTATTCTCAAGGTAGAGAAGAAGACTCAGTTGATGTGGAAGTTAAACTTAATGTTGGCGTGATACAACAATTAAGCGTTAAGCCGTTTTCTGCTGATGAAATTCAAAAAGATTGGATGGTGTAGTAAAAAAAGTATTATGAAAACAATTACTTTAAAAACACAAGACGATTTTTTTGAGCAAATTAATCAAATGGCGTTCGATGCACATCTATCTAAAAGTTCATTCATTCGTAAAACCATTCTGGATTATCAAAAGAAAGTCAAAGGCGGGGAAATGGCCAAAAAAATGCGAGAAGATTCTTTGCGCTCATAGGTATGGATGATGAATTGATTAGAGATTTTGAGGCCATGGATGATGCATATCTACTGACACCTTGGGAAGAAAAATGAATTTTGTTAGGGGTAATATTTATTTAGCCAATATGAATCCTAGCAGGGGTGCTGAAATTGGCAAAACCCACCCAGTTTTAGTTATTTCAATCTAATAACTTAAACAGCCACAAAACGGTTAATATTTTACCTTTAAGCACAGCATTGATTGACAACTCTACGCTACGCTGTAGAATTAAATAGCGAGAGACCGATTAAAATACGATTCAGATGTTGTTTGTGACTATATTCGTGCGATTGATGTTAATAAATTTACCTCAGATGCACTTACCAAGCTAACTACAATAGAAACGCAAGAAATTGAGGAAAAACTTGAGCGGATACTAGGTTTTTATGATGAGCATTGACAAGACGTAACCTTGTTAAGGTTAGTGGGTAATATCGTTTAACAGCTCAAGTAAATAATCTTTTTGTTTGGATGTAGTTTTGTCTAACAGTGGATTGATTTCTAGCATTTTAGTATTATCATCAACATAACTGTTATTTTTATCATCATCTTTGGTGTCTGTCGTCTCCACCAGTTGCCAGCCATTCAAATGACACCATTATAATACAAGCGAGTTTCATCAAATGTGCAGTGGATATGTTAGAAATACCACGTTCCCATTGTCCACAAGTTGACCTAGACAAATGCATTTTTGTAGAAAGTTTTGATTTTGATAATTTTAAATTCTCACTCGCCATTCCAATCCTTTCACCAATTGTATTGTTTTGTAGTTTCTTACTATCCATTTTTAACAAGGAGTCTTATGCAACATTTAAGAATTCTAGGTCTAATAATTCTTTCTAGTTTGTTGTTTTCTTGTGGCAGTGGCTAAAAACACGCCATATGCAATCATCTACGCCAACAAATTTAACGACAACAGTAAGGAATCAACAAGTAAGCCTGCGTTTTGTTGCTTTAAGCGGCGATATTAGTAACTATGCAGCATTAACAGGCGGTATATTAATTAACGATATTGCTATAAATAATCATGTCATTACAGGCTTGTCTAACACCACCACTTATTATTTTGTTGTTACCGCTGTAAAAAACAGCACCGAAAGCACATCCAGCAATTAAGTCAATGCTACACCAGCACTACCAGTAGCAGTTGCCACTAGCACACTAAATGACACGGGCATAACTTGGGGCGGGGATTATCCATCAGACAACAATGCAGACTGTACAGGCGAGACCATATCAGCATAAGACTGCTCACATGGGCTGGATGTACAAACTTTAACAAAAATAGGGGCGGCATGGCGGGGTTTGACTTTACCAAATTAGGGGTAAATGGCACTGCACTTAGCATCCAAAACGCAACATGGGCAACAGGCAGTACTGGCACAAAATGGTCTTGCGTGCTTGACAATACAACAGGATTAGTTTGGGAGATTAAAACTGACAATGGTAGTAAAGACAGTGACACAACTGATAGTAATCACACCAATATTCATCATAAAGACAATCGTTATCGCTGTGGCGGAAAACAGCCCTAGGTAAAACTCATGCCAACCCACAAGGCAATTATTATGAGGATTGGACAGGCTTAGTGGATGGCAGTAATTCTGGCAGTGGACTCTGTGGATTTACCGATTGGAAAGTACCTACTCTTAATGAGTTAAGTAATATTACTCACAATGGGAAAACTAATCCAACCATTGATACAAATTATTTTCCGAATACATTTGCCGAGTTCTTTTGGTCGTCCTCGCCTAATGTTATCGATTCTACCAGTTCTAGCTATGCGTGGCTACTGGATTTCTATAACGGCGATGATTTCGACAACCTTCGTAGCAATAGTCTTAGGGTTCGGTTGGTTCGTCTCGAAGTGTGATATGGAGGTATCTGTACAACAAATCTATCAAGCTTATAAAAAATGCCACAAAGTTATAGTGGCAAGTTGATAGATTATATTTTTAAACCACATTATGTCTTTGTTAGCAAGCAATGAGCAATGCTACGTGCATAATCACCTTAAATAACTCCGAGTTAGGCAGTTTTGTTTATTAGCCATCATTTAAAAAGCAAGGCGCTAAATTGCATCAGCCAGCTTTGCTTGGTTTAACCATAGGAACAAATCATGCAAACATCACTCTTTTTGACTCTAGCCCTCTTAGCATGCTTGGCGAATGCCCAAACTTGCAAAAAATACATACCTAATGATTGGCAAAATACTCGCTATACCGATCATAACAACAGCACAATCACCGATAACACTACAAAACTTATGTGGAAACAATGTGCTGAAGGTTTAATTGGCAGTGTGATTGTATTGTGCCACAGGCACAGCATCAATGCATACTTGGAAGACAGCCCTGCAAATACCACTCACCTTAAATGCAGGTTCAAGCTTTGCAGAGCATATTCAAGCTTTGCAGAGCATAAAGATTGGCGTCTGCCAAACGTTAACGAATTACGCTCACTCATAGCTTTTAATTACTACAGATACGGCATTCAATATTAAAAATATGCATGTGTTAAAACATAATGCAAAAATGGTCGAACCATTCTCAGTTTCTAGCTCAATTGCACAAGCAATCGCAGAAACCAATAATTATGTCTAGAGTGTTGCCTCGCTCCGAAAATATTAACAAAGATAAGCTGTGAGAGTTGGTTCAAATTTATGATCTACTTTAGGTCTTAACTACCAACCCGCCTTAATAGTCTGTCCTCATTTATGGTAAATTCAGCATATTTGAATATAAGTAGTAAAGCTTTAACCGCTTACTGCCTTAATAATAGTTATAAATTATTAACCACTATTTATGATTATGACATTATTGCATACAAATTAGATGAGTAAGATTGTGGTGGGTATTTTGCTTATTACAAGGACAGTAGTGGTGTTATGGGTGATGGCAGTAGCAAAGACAAGGTAATTATAGATGTGAAAAGTGCTTTTAAATGCTATCTTGATGCTGCACTCAAAAATAAAGATATTATTCCAGATTCTGAGAATTTGAATAAAACTAGAAAAATCAATATTTCAATGACCAGAGATAGAATTAATAGATTAGATGTCCACGTCAAAAGATTAAAAACGACTCGTAGTGGATTGTGATCAAGATTGACTGATAAGCTATTAAATGGGAGTCAAAAAGCACATTTAAGTTTGTACTTAGGCGTAATTTATAGTATTTAACCACCACCAACAGCCTTAATAATCTCACAAACATCACCTTCGCTTAGGGTGAATTCAGCATGTTTGGATTTAGGAATAATGGCTTTATTAACTTCTAACGCAATGCGCTGATTTTCATAACCCAGTTGAACAATCAAATCATGTGCGTTTAAGTTTTCAGCTACCTTTAGCGACTTGCCATTTAGGGTGAGCGTCATGTATCTATTTTGCCAATGGCACAAGAAACAAAGGATTTTGCTTTGGCTTTGGCAGAATTAAACCCATGCACTGAATCGATTTCAGGGTAGCCAAGATTGAGTAGAACTTTGACAACTTCGGCTTTTTTAGCATCATCTACGTCAAGATTTATAATACCTTGTTCAATGTTAATATCGATATTTTCGGTATCAAAAGTTGTTGTTAATTTTTTAGTAATGGTGTTTGCACAACCATCACATTTGATATTGTCAACGGTTATTTTCATAACGCCTCTTGTTTGGTTTTTAAAAACGTTATTGTATCACTATTGATTTGTGCATTTGGATGCCAAAGCAGTGTAATGCTATGGTAAAATTGTCGAAGTTTTTCATTCTGGAGTATTTGGTGTCACAAGCTGCCTTATTAGCATTAGAAGATGGGAAAATTTTTCATGGAAAATCTATTGGCGCTAATGGTGAAACTTTAGGCGAAGTGGTGTTTAATACCTCAATAACGGGTTATCAAGAAATTTTAACCGACCCATCGTATGCACAACAAATCGTTGCACTAACTTATCCACATATTGGCAATACAGGTACTAATCCAGTTGACGAAGAATCAAACAAGGTTCATACAGCAGGTTTAATTATCCGTGATTTGCCTTTGGCAGTAAGTAATTGGCGCTCAAATATGTCTTTAGGTGCGTATTTAAGACTAAATCATATTGTTGCTATTAGTGATATTGATACCCGCGCATTAACATGCCACATACGAACACAGGGTGCACTTAAAGGGTGTATTATTACAGGTGATGACATTGATCAAGAGGCAGCTATTGCCAATGCTCAATCATTTGTTGGTCTTAAAAATATGGATTTAGCACAAGTGGTTTCAACTGCTCAGTCGTATGAATTTAATCAAGGTTCTTATTCATTGGAAAAGACTAAATTTAACAAATTAGATGCTAAGTTTAAAGTCGTGGTTTATGATTATGGCGTTAAGAAAAATATTTTAAGGATGTTGGTAGACAGAGGCTGTGATTTAAC
The DNA here is from genome assembly GCA_021730105.1 of Candidatus Ruthia sp. Plio_17_S18. GTDB lineage: Bacteria > Pseudomonadota > Gammaproteobacteria > PS1 > Pseudothioglobaceae > Ruthia. The sequence continues at coordinate 997,820 of CP072538.1, read as the reverse complement.
TATTGTTAATGCACAAACACCGGTAGAAGCAATATTAGCGATGAACCCTGACGGTGTATTTTTATCCAATGGACCGGGTGATCCTGAACCATGCGATTACGCTATTAAAAGCATTCAAACCTTGTTAGAAAAAGATGTGCCGTTATTTGGCATTTGTTTGGGTCATCAATTGTTATCTTTAGCAGTTGGTGCAACAACGCAAAAGATGAAATTTGGCCATCATGGTGCTAACCATACTGTGCAAGATTTGCACACCAAGCAAGTGATGATTACTTCTCAAAATCATGGATTTTCAGTATCAGAGGACAATATACCCAATGATTTAGAAGTGACACATCGCTCGTTATTTGACAATTCCATCCAAGGTATTAGTGTTGTTAATAAAAAAGCATTTGGCTTTCAAGGGCATCCTGAGGCCTCACCAGGGCCTCACGATATGAGTGGTTTATTTGATACATTTATTAAGAAGATGAGTGAATGAAAAATTTATTAATGAGTTTTTTATTATTAGCATTCGACGCAACTACTATGGCTGAAGATGTTGATCCATTTGAAGAATCAAATAGAGCAGTTTTTGAGTTTAATCAAACCTTAGATGAAAATTTCTTTGAGCCTACAGCTAGGGCTTATAAAGAATCTGTACCTGAAACAGCGCAAAAGCGAGTTAGTGATTTTTCTTCTAATTTGGACGATATTTCCACATTGGGTAATGAAATTTTGCAGTTTGAATTATTTGATAGTGTGAACACGTTTGGCAGGATTTTAGTGAATAGTACCATGGGATTGGCTGGTTTATTTGATGTTGCTAGCTATATTGGGCTAGAAAAAACCGATGAAGATTTTGGTCAAACTATGGCAGTTTGGGGCGTGCCAAGCGGCCCTTATGTGGTTTTGCCGATTTTGGGTCCATCAACCATGCGCGATTCAGCAGGTGCTTATATTGATATTACCGAAAATGTTGATGTAACCAAGGGATTAAATACCACTGAAGAAACAGCTTTATTACTCACTAGAGCTGTTGATACTAGAGTTAAATTATTGCCAGCAACGGATTTACTTAAAAATTCAGATGATGTTTACATTGCAACACGTTCTTCTTATTTACAAAAGAGACAATTTGATATCTTTGATGGCAATCCGCCTATTGAAGATGATGATTTCTGACCTAATTTAAAGCACAACACTAATGCCAAAAAGACAAGACCTTAAAAGTATTTTAATTATCGGTGCTGGACCTATTGTGATTGGTCAAGCTTGCGAGTTTGACTATTCTGGTGCGCAAGCCTGCACGGCACTACGTGAAGAGTGGTATCGTGTTATTTTGGTTAATTCCAATCCAGCCACCATCATGACTGACCCAAAAATGGCAGATGCAACTTATATTGAGCCAATTGAGTGGCGTACGGTTGAAAAAATTATTGAAAAAGAAAAGCCCGATGCGTTATTACCGACTATGGGTGGGCAAACTGCACTTAATTGTGCACTAGATTTAGAGCGTCATGGTGTGCTTAAAAAATATAACGTGGAAATGATTGGCGCTAAAAAAGAAGCCATTGATAAAGCTGAGGATCGTGATTTATTCCGTGAGGCAATGTTAAAAATTGGCCTTGATATGCCTAAAGCTGCTGTGGCTCATAATATGGAACAAGCGCACGCTGTACAAGAAACAGTCGGCTTTCCAACTGTTATCCGTCCTTCATTTACCATGGGTGGCAGTGGTGGTGGCATTGCTTATAATAAAGAAGAATTTGTTGAAATTTGCGAACGAGGTTTAGACCTCTCACCGACTAATGAACTTTTAATTGAAGAGTCGATTCTTGGTTGGAAAGAGTTTGAGATGGAAGTAGTACGTGACAGCAAAGATAATTGCATTATTATTTGCTCAATTGAAAATCTTGACCCTATGGGTATTCACACAGGCGACTCAATTACTGTTGCACCTGCGCAAACACTAACTGATAAAGAATACCAAGTGATGCGCAATGCTTCATTAGCAGTACTTCGTGAAATTGGGATTGATACAGGTGGCTCAAATGTGCAATTTGCGCTTAATCCAGAAGATGGTCGTTTAACCATTATTGAGATGAACCCACGTGTGTCTCGATCATCAGCATTGGCATCAAAAGCAACAGGCTTTCCTATTGCCAGAGTGGCTGCAAAACTAGCCATAGGTTACACTTTAGATGAGCTTGATAATGAGATTACGAATGGTAAAACACCCGCCTCTTTTGAACCCAGTATTGATTATGTAGTCACTAAAATTCCAAGATTTGACTTTGAAAAATTTCCCAACGCAGATGATCGTTTAACCACACAAATGAAGTCTGTAGGTGAAGTAATGGCTATTGGCTCAACCTTCCAAGAATCTTTACAAAAAGCATTAAGAGGGCTAGAGACCGACAAGGTCGGATTAGACCCTATTGTTGATTTGAGAGCTGACGATGCACGCAATAAAATACGTTCTGAGTGTATTTCAGCTCGAGGCGAACGCATTTTCTATTTGGCTGATGCCTTTAGATTGGGCATGAGTGTTGAAGAGGTGTTTGATTTGTCTAAGGTTGACCCTTGGTTTTTAGCGCAAATACAAGGTATTGTTTCAACTGAGTTGCAAATTAATGGCACAAATGTCACTGATATTGATGCTGACAAAATGTTTGCCTTAAAGCGTAAAGGTTTTTCTGATGCGCGTTTGGCACAATTATTCTGCTGTAGCGAATCTTCAGTGCGTGAACGTCGCCATACGCTTAACATTAAACCTGTGTTTAAGCGAGTGGACAGTTGTGCGGCAGAATTTGACACTCAGACTGCTTATTTATATTCAACTTATCAGCTTGAGTGTGAATCCAACCCAACTGATAAGAAAAAAATTATGATTTTGGGTGGTGGGCCTAATCACATTGGGCAAGGCATTGAGTTTGATTATTGCTGTGTGCATGCATCACTTGCTTTACGAGAAGATGGGTTTGAGACGATTATGATAAACTGTAATCCTGAAACGGTTTCAACCGATTATGATATTTCAGATCGTTTGTATTTTGAACCATTAACTTTAGAAGATGTTTTGGCTGTTATTGAGGTTGAAAATCCAGATGGCATTATTGTACATTATGGCGGTCAAACACCACTTAAACTGGCTAAAGCATTGGAAAAAAGTGGTGCAAATATTATTGGTACAAACCCAGATGCTATTGATTTAGCTGAAGACAGAGAACGTTTTTCTAAAATGTTGCAAGAGTTAGAACTTAAGCAGCCACTAAATGGCACGGCGCGTTCACTAGAACAAGCACAAGACATTGCAGATGCAATTGGTTTTCCACTAGTGGTTAGACCTTCTTATGTGCTTGGTGGTCGAGCAATGGAAATTGTTTATGACAAAGACAGTCTTAAGCGTTACATGCACACAACAGTTCAAGTATCAAACGATTCCCCTATTTTGCTAGATTCTTTTTTAGACCATGCCATTGAAGTTGATATTGATGCAATTTGTGATGGTGAAGATGTGGTGATTGGTGGTATTATGCAACATATTGAGCAAGCAGGCATTCATTCAGGTGATTCTGCTTGTTCATTACCACCTTATTCGCTAGCCAGCGACGTGTTGGATGAAATGCGTGCTCAGGTTGTTGCCATGGCTAAAAAATTAAACGTGGTTGGTTTAATGAATACCCAATTAGCCTATCAAGATGGTGAGATTTATATTATTGAGGTTAATCCACGTGCCTCACGCACAGTGCCTTTTGTTTCTAAAGCGATTGGCGTGCCACTGGCTAATATTGCTGCACGTGTGATGTCAGGTGTGTCACTTAAAGCTCAGAATTTTACCAAAGAGATTATTCCCAAGCATTTTAGTGTCAAAGAGGCTGTATTTCCATTTAATAAATTTTTAGGCGTGGACCCAATTTTAGGTCCTGAAATGCGTTCAACAGGCGAAGTAATGGGTATTGGTAAAGATTTTGCCTCGGCTTTTGATAAGGCTCAATTAGCAGCAGGCGATCGCGCACCAGAAAATGGCAAGGTGTTTGTTAGTTTGCGCAGGCTTGATCGTAATGAGCTGATTGATTTGGGTAAAAAATTATCAGCACAAGGTTTTAGCTTGGTTTCAACACGCAGTAATAGAGATATGTTGAATGAAGCTGGGCTTGCATGCGAAGTGATTAATAAGGTATCAGAAGGCTCGCCACATATTGTCGATATGATTAAAAATGATGATATCGATTTGATTATTAACTCAATTGAAGACACCCAAGGTGTGACTGATGCTGCAGCGATTCGTTGTCAAGCATTAGTACATAAGGTGCCATTTACAACCACAGTAGCAGCTGCATTTGCTATGTTGGATGGCTTGAAAGCCAATAATAAGCTTACCATAACTAAGCTTCAATCACTACACTCATAATGGAAAATATACCAATGACCGTTTTTGGTGCAAAAGCATTAGAAGCAAAACTACTTAAACTTAAAGATGTTAGCCGTCCACGCGTTATTGAAGATATTGCCACAGCACGTGCTCATGGTGATCTTAAAGAAAACGCCGAATATCACGCCGCTAAAGAAGAACAAAGCTTTGTTGAAGGTCGCATTAAAGAGGTTGAATCGAAACTTTCTCGTATGCAAGTGATTGATGTTGCTAAACTTAACCAAGATGGTCGTTGTGTTTTTGGTACTACCATTACCCTAATGAATATTGAAAATGGTAGTGAAACTACGTATCAAGTTGTGGGCGAAGATGAAGCTGATATTGCACTCGGTAAGATTTCGTGTCATTCACCAATTGCTAGTGCATTAATGGGCAACGAAGAAGGTGATGAAATAACAGTGAAAGCACCTAAGGGTGATATTGTTTATGAAATACTAAGTGTTGAGTATATATTAAACGTTTTATAATAATTCAGGTCTATATTCAAAGTGCATTGTATCGTCGTGATACCACTTTCCATCCCAAATAAAACCATATGTCTCAAAAGTATCAATAATAATTGGTGGGATTTTATTAACATGGGGCGCAAGAATTTGGTGTTTATCGTTACATTTACAATCCCATTCCCAGTAACTAGATTCAGCAACATTAAGGTCAATCGCAATACCAAAGCTATGTAGTCTTAATCGATAGTGCTTTTAACTTTACGCCACTTATAGCTTCCTGCAATATTGTGGATGAATGATTTGAGTTCTGGATAGTTGTATAACTCCTCGCCAATGGCTTTTATTTTGCTTGCTATGCCATTGATTTTAGTTACTTGAATTTTACATCAATCAAGTTTTGGTGTCCAAATAATTTCAGTAAGGTTTTGTTCAACTTTTTCTTGAGTATTACCATACATGGTTTTGAAAAAATTTTGATTAGTAATTCTGCCTGGGTCAAAACTAGGTTTGAGTGGCGTTGTAGCCACGCCTTTTTGATAAGGGTAATAAAATTGATCTTTAATGTCTGGGCTAGTGAGTCATTCATCAGGTGTTTTGGTTTTATTATCATCAAATAATAAACGCTTGCCATCTTTAAAGATGATGTGATTGTCATTAAAAGTAGCAATTATATTTGGGTAGCTTCTTAGTAATTTTCGTACATTGCTCGGATATTTTTTATGTTGATTAATAACTTCTACATCTTTATCTAAGAAATTTCTATCTACCAAAAATTTACCCACACCATTTCTACCACCAGAAAAATTAGTATTGCCACCTATGGTAAGTATATCGACATTTTTTTATCTAAAATCTGATAAATAATTTCCGTGTGGTAAACGTGATCATATAGTGGATATGTACAACACAATGTCGCCCTCTTGGGGCGCGTATGTTTTATCTTTGAGTTGCTGATGGGTGATGGGTAACCAATAATTCTTTAGTGCGTGCTTTTTTGAGCATAACTTCAATTGTCCAAGTATCGGTGTAGTATTCACTAAAATATTCGCCAATAGTGCGAAAAGTTTGGTCCAAAATGGTACATACCAAGCCTTGACACCAGTACGCCCAATCACCATAATGGTCATTCATATAAACCCTAACCCATGGCCCAATATTCCCCTCTACTAATTCAGATGCTATATATTGCAAGTGTTTAGTAGCAAAGTATTTCATTTTTTCACACAAGGCTCTATTGGAAAAAGCCCTAGTGTTAAATGCTTTAGTCATGGGTTAAACTAGGGCTTTCCAAGAAAAGTTTAAGTCACTAGAAACTACATTATGTTTATTATCTCTTATTTTGACATAAGATTATGGTTTATTTATGGTTATCCTCTGGGGTGATGCTTGCTGTGTTGTGATTTAAGTTGGGTGTTTTGAATGTGGGTGTAGATTTGTGTGCTAGAAATGTCACTATGCCCGAGCATTAATTGCACACTGCGTAAGTCTGCTCCTTTTTGTACAAGATGTGTGGCAAAAGCATGGCGCAGTGTATGTGGCGATAAGGGTTTGTTAATACCTGCTTTGATAGCGTAGCCTTTGATGATGTAAAAGAAATTTTGTCGGCTCATATTGCTGCCACGATTACTTAGAAAATAACCATCAGTTTGGCCATTTTTTAATAAAAATGGTCTTGCGTTTTTTTCGTACTTTGCCAAGCAATCCATTGCTATTTCACCCATGGGTAAAAGGCGCTCTTTGTCACCCTTACCATGAATGAGAATATATTCATCAGCTAGATTAATATGATGATAACTCAGATTAATCAACTCCGAAACGCGCAGTCCACAAGCATATAAAAGTTCTAACATGGCCTGGTCACGTAATCCAAAAATAGTCTTGTGATCAGGGGCATTAAGTAGTCTTTCAACCTCATTAATATTTAAAAAAACGGGTAGTTTTTGTGCTTGTTTAGGGCGGTGTAATTTATCAGTCGGATTTTTTTTAATGACTTTTTGTTTCATTAAGTATTGGTAGAAAATACGTAAACAGGTGAGTATTCTGGCTTGTGTGGCAGTGCTCATAGATGCTGATTGACGCTCATTAAAGTACTGATTAATATGTGTATCGTTAATATCAGTGAGTGATTTGTCGACCCATTTTGAAAATAAATTAATGTCAGAACGATAAGCCGATAGCGTATTTTTTCTGGCGCCTGATGCAAGCCAGTAGTTGTCTAAAAATTGGTCAATAAGTATTGAATTATCCATTAATAAATTATGACAGATAATGGCTTATAAAAAATTCGTTTATTTTTTAAGCTGGAGTTTTTCTTTAATTCTAGCTTTCTTACCAGCAAGACCACGAAGATAATAAAGTTTTGCTTGACGAACTTTACCGCGACGCTTTACTTCAATTGAATCAATCATTTTTGAGTGGATTTGAAACACTCTTTCAACACCCTCGCCATGAGAAATCTTTCTAACTGTGAATGCTGAACCGATGCCTCGGTTTTTCTTAGCAATAACAACACCTTCAAACGCTTGTAATCTTTCACGCTCACCTTCACGTACTTTTACTTGTACAACAATAGTATCGCCTGATGAGAATGAAGGTAAGTCTGTTCTTAGCTGTTCGCTCTCAATTTGATCAATTAAATTCATTTGAGTGTCCCCTTGAATAAACTTTCATAAAAAAAAGAAACAATTATACCGTTATTTTGAACAGTGAACAAGACAAGAATGTCATATAATTTTATCTAGTTTTTGAGTAGTGCAATTTTACGATAAATATGGCATAATATTTTAGATTTATATTTGAGTGTTTATTTGTCATGGGAAAGGTAACTGGCTTTAAAGAATTTGATAGAAAAACCGAGGCTTATCGTCCTGTGGATTTGCGCATTAAAGATTATGGTGAGATTTTTACAACGCATCATGACAAGGCTCATATTCAAGAGCAAGGTGCAAGATGTATGGATTGTGGCGTGCCTTTTTGCCAGTCAGAAAATGGCTGTCCGGTTGATAATCTAATTCCAGAATTTAACGATTTAATTTATCATAATAAATGGCAAGAAGCACTAGCACGTTTATTAAAAACCAACAATTTTCCAGAATTTACAGGTCGGGTTTGTCCAGCGCCTTGTGAAGGTTCTTGCGTATTGGGTATTAATAATCCTGCAGTTGCGATTAAGAATATTGAGCAAGCTATTATTGACAAAGGTTTTGACAAAGGCTGGATGAAGCCCTATACAGTTGAGTATAGGACAGGTAAAAAAATTGGTATTATTGGTTCTGGTCCAGCAGGTTTGGCAGCGGCAGACGAGTTAAATAAAATTGGTCATAGTGTTACTATATTTGAGCGCGATGATCGTATTGGTGGCTTATTAATGTATGGTATTCCGAGTATGAAACTTGGTAAAGATGTGGTTGATCGCCGTGTTAAATTAATGCAAGATTCAGGGGTTGAATTTATAACCAATGTTGATGTCGGAAAAGACATTACCACCACAAGATTACAACAAGATTTTGATGCGCTTGTGTTCACCACGGGTGCAAGTAAAGCACGTGATTTATTGGTAGATAATCGCCAAGCACAAGGTGTACATTTGGCGATGGAATACCTAGCTAAAAACACCAAAAGCTTGTTAAATACCGGACGTGAAGACGCATCAGATTTATCCGCTAAAGGCAAAGATGTGATTGTGATTGGTGGTGGCGATACAGGCACAGATTGTATTGGCACAGCACTACGTCAAGGTGCAAAATCGATTGTGAATTTTGAATTAATGGGCAAACCACAAGTTGAGCGCGCGTCAAATAATCCTTGGCCACTATGGCCACTGATTTATCGCGTGGATTATGGTCACGCCGAAGTGACAAAAATATTTGGCAAAGATCCAAGACAATATCATTTAATGACTCAATCATTTATCAAAGATGATCAAGGTGCTGTCATTGGTTTAAAAACAGTTAGTGTTGATTTTAAAGACGGGCAGTTAATCCAAATTGACGGAAGTGAAAAAACCTGGCATACACAATTAGTTTTATTATCAATGGGATTTGTATCTCCTGAGCATTATTTAAGTGATGATGCCAACATTGAGCTTGATGAATGCGGCAATTATAAGGCCAAATACGGCCAATATACAACGTCACAAAAAGGCATTTTTACCGCTGGAGATTGTCGTCGTGGACAATCGTTAGTTGTATGGGCTATTAATGAAGGTCGTGGTGTTGCTGCTAAAGTTAATGAATATCTAGTATGAAATACTTGCTAATATTACTTTTAATAGTTGCGATTAGCATGATTGCGATTGGCGGCATTATTAACGCTATTATTGCCCCTGTATTAACAGGCATTGGCTTTATTATTATTGCTTTCATTCTCAAAAAATAAAACCAATCTACCCCCTAAGGGATAGTAATTAATACCACTAATAAACGCTGGTATTTTCTTTCATTTAAGTATAATTTATTTCGTTCACATCTCCTTTTGGGAAAAAACTAAGGGGGTTTACTTAAATATACTGGAGAGATAAAATGGCAGAGTTATATAACACACCCAATCTTGATGAGTTGGAAAATGGTCCATGGCCTTCGTTCGTTACAGGTCTTAAAAGATTAGCAAGCGACAGTCATGCTGGAGCTGAAATGGCACGTGACGTATTAGGCACGCTAGAAACTTCATACGTCACTAAAAAAGGTTACTGGAAAGGTGGCACAGTTGGTGTTATTGGTTATGGCGGTGGTATTATTCCACGTTTTAACGAATTAAAAAACGAAGATGGTACTTATAAGTTCCCTGCAGCAAGCGAATTTCATACTTTACGCGTTCAACCGCCAGCAGGCATGCACTACACGTCAACTTTATTAAGAGACATGTGTGATATGTTTGTAGATAATGGCGGTTCTGGTTTGATTGCATTTCATGGTCAATCAGGCGACATTATGTTGCAAGGTGCTACTGAAAAAACAACGCAGAATATTTTTAATACATTTAATGATTATGGTTTTGACTTGGGTGGTGCTGGTCCTGCAGTACGTACAGGTATGTCTTGTGTCGGTGCTTCACGTTGTGAGATGTCAAATGTTAACGAGCAAGCGGTTTTGCGTACTTTGGTTAATGCATTTTTAGATGACATGCACCGTCCAGCATTGCCGTACAAACTGAAATTTAAAGTATCAGGTTGTGCAAACGATTGTATGAATACAGTTCAACGTGCTGACTTTGCAGTTATTGGCACTTGGAAAGACGATATTAAAGTTAATCAAAACCTATGGAAAGCAATGGTTGCAGACAAAGGCCGTAGTTATGTTATTGATAACATTACTTCTCGTTGCCCTACCAGTGCAATGACACTTAATGAAGATGATTCAATTACAATTGATAACAAGAACTGCGTTAAATGTATGCATTGTTTAAATGTTACCAGTCCTTTAACTCATAAATATATTGCTAAAGGTGATGTAGAGCCTATCTTAGCAACAGGTGATGACAAAGGTGTGATGATTATCATGGGTGGTAAGCGCACACTTAAGATTGGCGACTTGTTTGGTTCAGTGGTTGTACCATTTATGAAAATGGACACGGCAGATGACTTTGAAGCGATTGAAGATTTAGCAGGCGAGGTGATTGATTTCTTTGCTGAAAACGCACTAGAGCACGAAAGAACAGGAGAAATGATTGAACGTATTGGTGTGGTTAATTTCCTTGAAGGTATTGGCCTTAATGTAGACCCCAACATGGTTAATTCTACACGTACTTCATCTTATGTTCGTATGGACACATGGGACGAAGAGGCTGTGAATTGGTTTGAAAATAAAGCAGAGGCAAGTGCATAAGCACCTCGTTTAAACAACAATTTTTAAGGTGAGTGTAGTAAACTCCACCTAACTTTATATACTAGGAGAAATAAAATGGCTGAAGCACCAAGAATGCCTATCGAATCAGGTTGCCCTGATCCTATTCAATACATGCACCCGACGATGCGTCGTAATTACGGACAATGGGCTTATCATGACCGTCCTCGTCCAGGTGTATTGCACCACACTTCAAAAAATAATGAAGAAGTTTGGACAGTTCGCTGTGGTACCGCACGTCAAATGGATGTTTATACCATTAGAAAATTAGCTGATATTGCTGATGAATTTGCAGATGGCTTTGTTCGTTTTACCATGCGCTCTAATGTTGAGTACATGGTGGCTGATGGCGCAAAAGTTGAGCCGCTAATTGCAGCGTTAACTGAAGCAGGTTTTCCTGTAGGTGGTACAGGCCCGTCTGTAACCATGATTTCACACACCCAAGGTTGGTTGCATTGTGATATCCCAGGTACAGACGCCTCAGGCATTGTAAAGTCACTCATGGATGAATTGCATGAGGAATTTACTAGAGAAGAGATGCCTAACCGTGTGCACATGACCACTTCTTGTTGTCAAATTAACTGTGGTGGTCAAGGTGATATAGCACTTAATATTCAACACACTAAACCGCCTAAAATTAACCATGATTTAGTGGCTAATGTGTGTGAGCGTCCAACTGTTGTTGCGCGTTGTCCAGTTGCTGCGATTCGTCCTGCGATGGTTAATGGTAAGCCAACATTAGAAGTGGATGAGAAGAAATGCATCTGTTGTGGTGCGTGTTTTCCACCATGTCCGCCAATGCAAATCAATGATCCTGAGTATTCTAAAATTGCCTTGTGGATTGGTGGCAAGAACTCAAATGCGAGATCTAAGCCTTCGTTCCATAAATTAGTCGCTTCTAATTTGCCCAACAATCCACCAAGATGGCCAGAAGTTGGTGCTGTGGTTAAGAATATCTTATCTGTTTATAAAGACGATGCTCGTGACTGGGAAAGAATGGGCGAATGGGTTGATCGTATTGGTTGGCCAGCGTTTTTTGAAAAAACAGGCTTACCGTTTACTAAATTCCATATCAATGATTGGAAGGGTTCACGTCATGAGTTGAATTCTTCTGCATATATTCGTTTTTAAGTATCGATTATTATGAAGATTTCTATTCAAGTTAACGAAGGGCCGTATCAGCATCAAGCATCTGATACGGCGTATCAATTTGCCAAAGCAGCGATTGAAAAAGGCCATGAAATTTTTCGTGTCTTTTTCTACCATGATGGCGTGAATAATGCATCACGTTTTACATTGCCACCACAAGATGATCGCAATGTTATTAATCAGTGGGCAGAGTTAGGTATTAAGAACGCCGATGGTGAGCCTGAACTTGTCGTGTGTATAGCGGCAGCACTTCGTCGCGGTATGCTAGATGAATCTGAGGCAAGTAAGAATGATATTAATGGTAATAACCTTCACCCAGCGTTTCGTATTTCTGGCTTGGGTCAGTTGATTGAAGCGGGCATTAAATCCGATCGTTTAGTGGTATTTGGAGATTAAGATGGCAACTAAGAAATTTATGTATTTAAATCGCCGTTCTTCATTTGGCACGATATATGCAATTGAGTCGCTAGAAGTGGTGTTAATTGCTGCAGCATTTGAACAAGATGTCTCCTTGGCTTTTATTGATGATGGCGTATACCAAATTGTTGAAGGGCAAAATGCCGATGGCATTGGTATGAAGAATTTTTCTAAAACGTTCCATGCATTGGGTGATTATGACATTAATAAGCTTTATGTATCAGCAGAATCTTTAGAAGAAAGAGGATTAAGTGCAGATGATTTAATGCCTTTAGTATATGAAGATGAAGATGATGATTGGGCAGAAAAACCAAGCATTAAAGTGGTTTTTAATGTCGAGCTTTCAAAAATTATGTCCGAACAAGACGTATGTCTAAGTTTCTAAGGGGGATTGAATATGTTACACATTGTTAATAAATCATCTTTCGAGCGAAACTCACTAAAATCTTGTCTTAATACAATTGATGACACAAGTGTTATGCTATTAATTGAAGATGGTGTTATTTCTGCTGCGAAAAATACCAACGCACCAATGATTGCTGATCTTGCCGTTCAAGGTAGAGTTTATGCACTTCAAGGTGATGTTGAAGCAAGAGGAATTTCTTCAAAACTTGCTGATAATATCAAATTAGTTGGTTATGCAGGCTTTGTTGATTTGGTTGTTGAACATGGAACTGCGGTTTCTTGGGTTTAACTTAATTTTTATATAGGAGTAAAAAATGGCTGATATTTTAGGCGCAGAAGTAGATGAAGAAGGTTTCTTGGTAGATTTGGGAGATTGGACCAAAGAAATTGCTGAGAAAATGGCAAAAGATGATGATGTTGATTTAAGTGATGAACATTGGGATGTGATTAATTTTTTACGTGATTATTTTGAAGAGTATCAAATTGCACCTGCAGTACGTGTATTAACCAAAGCAATTGCTAAAAGAATGGGTAAAGATAAAGGTAACTCTAAGTACTTGTACTCTTTATTCCCATATGGTCCTGGTAAGCAAGGCTGTCGTTTCGCTGGATTGCCAAAACCAACTGGTTGTATTTAAGTCAATACAAGCAATCAAAACACCTGCTTCAGTGGGTGTTTTTTAATATTTTAACCATTGAATTTGAGAGCAATATGTCTGTAATAAGCATTTTTTTTACCGCCTTATTTTATATTTCATTAATTGTATTCCTTGTTGGAATGGCGAGAAAAATCCATCAATTTTGGATAACGCCAGTTCCTCTTAAAATTCCTACTGCACCAACCCCATTAACACAAACAGGTGTGGTTATGCGTATGATGCGTGAAGTGGTCTTATTTGAAAGTCTATTCAAATCAAACAAATGGATTTGGTTATTTGGATGGTTATTTCATTTCGGTTTATTATTGGTTTTAATTCGCCATATACGTTATTTTTGGCCAGGTGACTTGCCTGGTATCTTTTTATTAACCCAACCCTTTAAATATGCCGCTTTTGCTATGATAATTGGTCTTGTTGGACTGATGTTGCGCCGTATTTTTGTTGAGCGTATTCGTTATATTTCATCACCGAGTGATTATTTAATGTTGATTATGTTACTCATTATTGGCGCGAGTGGTGCTGTGATGACATTTACCAGCAATCATACAGACATTATTATGGTGAAGGAGTTTGTCTCAGGTTTAGTTAGTTTTAATTGGTCAAACCTACCAACAGAAGTGCATTTTTTAGTACATATTTTCTTGGTATTTGTATTGATGGCAATTTTTCCAATTTCTAAATTATTACACGTGCCAGGTATTTTCTTTAGCCCGACACTAAACCAAGTGGATGATGCTCGCTCAAAGCGCCACATTTCACCTTGGGCACTCAAGCAAGAACAAGAGCACGCAACACGACTAGAGCAAACTTTAGGTAAGGACGAATAATATGGCAAAAGAATTTGACATCCCAGTATTACCCACTTATCTTGAAATTCCTGAGTTAAAAGAAGGCATTATGGATGGCAAAGGGCCATTCAAATCCGTGCAAGAATTTCAAAATCCATTAGGTTTTCCTGGTGAAAAGGTAGACAATTGGCAGCAAGTTGCTATTGATAAAATGGGCGAACTTAAGTCTAAATATCGCTCCGTACAAGTGTTTTTAGACTCGTGTGTTAAATGTGGTGCTTGTACTGATAAGTGTCATTATTTTTTAGGCTCTTCAGATCCAAAAAATATGCCAGTTGCACGCCAAGATTTATTTAGAAGTGTGTATCGTCGCCATTTTACTTTTTCAGGTAAATATTTTCCTAAGTTGGTAGGCGCTAAAGAATTAGACGATGATATGTTGGATGATTGGTATAACTATTTTCATCAGTGTTCACAATGTCGTCGCTGCTCAGTATTTTGTCCGTACGGTATTGACACAGCTGAAATTTCAATGGCAGCTCGTGAAGTGATGGATGCGGTTGGTATAGGTCAAAAATATTGTAATCAAATTTTAGGCAAAGCTTTAACAATTGGTAATAACTTAGGTTTGCCTGAGCCTGCTTTGCGTGATACATTGCTTGACCTTGAAGAAGAAATTGAAGAAGAAACAGGCGGAGTTGCTGTTAAATACCCCTTAGATCAAAAAGGGGCAGAAATTTTATTAATCACCCCATCGGCAGACTTTTTTGCTGAACCTCATATTGATGGTTTAATCGGTTATGGTAAGGTATTTCATCAAGATGGTGTTAGTTGGACGCTAAGTTCATACGCCTCTGAAGGTGCAAATTTTGGTATGTTTATTGGCTCTTATGATGTGATGCGCAAGGCTGCTTTGCGTATTCGCAAGGCTGCACTTGATTTAGAAGTGTCACGGGTTATGGTGGGTGAGTGTGGACATGCCTGGCGTGTTGCTTATAGTTTTTGGAATACTTTATCTGGCGTAGGTAAAGGGGCTACTGATGAGTTTGCTCAAAAATTACAAGACCAACTAGATCATCGTTATCCGCAACCACAACATATTATTGAATACACCCATGACTTAATTCAAAGAGGTCAATTATCCTTTGATAAGTCTGCTAATGATGATCGCACGGTTACTTTTCATGATTCATGCAATGTTGCCCGTGCAACCAATATGGGTGGCATTCCAGGTGGTCAATTTATTTTGCCACGTGATGTTATTAAAGCTGTGTGTAATAATTATGTTGATATGGAACGTAGTACAATTAAGGAGGCTACTTTTTGTTGCGGTGGTGGTGGCGGCTTATTAACAGACGATTTAATGGAAATTCGTGTGAAAGGTGCAATGCCAAGAATGCAAGCACTGAAAGCAGTTGCGAAAAACAACGGTGTTAATACACTGGCTGCTATTTGTGCCATTTGCAAGTCGCAATTTTCTAAAGTACTGCCTAAATTTGATTTTGACCCATATATGATTGTGAGTGTTCACCAGTTGGTGAGTGAAGCAATTATTATGGATAAGCCACAAACAGCAGTCCAAAAGGACCAACAACCACAAACTGATACTGATGATGCCAAATTGGCAGAAACAGCAGAAACTTAAACGAATATAAGGAGATTTGATATGCAAAAGAACCCATATGGCGTACCAACTAAGGGCGACAATCACACATTCAGATTATACACCGATGATGGTGATGAGCTAAAAACAGTGCCGTGGAGTCAAAAGATTTTTAAAGAAGATACCTCTCATAAGTGTCCTACTTATGTTACTCAAACACCACCTTGTCAAGGTTCATGCCCTTCAGGACACAATATTCGTGGCTGGTTAGATATTGTCCGCGGTATGGAGAAGCCTTCTGGTGACCTATCTTGGCAGGAATATGCATTTCAACGTTCTACAGATTCAAATCCATTTCCATCAGTGATGGGTCGTGTTTGTCCGGCCCCTTGTGAAGATGGTTGTAATCGTAATGAAGTTGAAGATACGGTCGGTATTAATGCGGTTGAGCAGTTTATTGGTGATAATGCAAAAGTTGAAGGTTACACATTTAAAGTTGATGCTAAAGACACAGGCAAAAAAGTTGCCATTATCGGTGGTGGTTGTGGTGGTTTGTCAGCAGCACTTAAATTACGTCGTCAAGGCCACAGCGTGACTGTATTTGAAAAATATGACCAATTAGGTGGCATGATGATGTACGGTATTCCTGATTATCGTGTGCCACGCGATGTGTTATCTTATGAGATTGATCGTATTATCAATGCAGGAGTTGAAACTAGAATGAACACTAAGGTTGGTGTTGACATTACTATTGACGAATTAGAAAAAGAATTTGATGCTATTTTGTTTGCAATGGGTGCTATGAGTGGCCGCACGTTGCCTGTTCCAGGTGGAGAGGCAACAAATTGTGTTTCTGGTGTTGCTTTTCTTGAAGCGTACAACCAAGGTCGTTTGAAGCACATTACAGGCAAGGTAATTTGTATTGGTGGTGGTGATACTTCAATTGACGTTGTATCAGTTGCGCGTCGTTTGGGTAATATTAGTAATGTTGCTGAAAAAGACCGTCCTGAACATATTATCTTTAGTGATACGGCGCATGATGTGGTTAATACTTCTAAGCGCTTAGGTGCAGATGTATTATTAACAACACGTTCTACTGTTGAAGACATGCCAGCAGCACAAGAAGAAATTGATGATGCAACTCGTGAAGGTGTTGAAATTCAAGGTCAGTTACAACCTGTTGAAGTAATTATAGGGAAAGATGATCGTGCAACTGCACTACGTATGATTCGTTTAGAAGAAGATGGAAATACGCCAATTGAAGATTCTGAGTTTGATATTGAGTGCGAGTTGATTGTTTCTGCCATTGGTCAAGGTGTTGATTCTGAAGGCATGGACACTTCCTTTTTTAATGAGCGTGGATTTATTGATGCAGATAAGAACTATCAGGTGCCTAACAAACCAGGCTTCTTTGTCTGTGGTGATGTGGTTCGTCCACACTTATTGACAACCGCTATTGGTCAAGCATCAATTGTTGCTGAAAGTATTGGTGATTATCTTCTGGGTGCTGATCAGCACACTCGCCCTAAAGTTGATGTTAGTTATTTTGATTTAATGGATAAGTTACAAGAATGGGATCTTTCTCCTGAATCTTATAAGCAAGGTTCTGATGTTGCAGCCGCAACAGATACTGCTGATTTTGCGGTGCATAATTATGAAGATAGAGCTTTTGCTTCTATCATTCCACATACGGAATTATTCTTAGGTCATTTTGATCATGAACAACGCAATCAACGCAACCATAAATTAGTGGATGTTGATAATGTACTGGGTAATTTTGATGAGCGCTTAGTTGGCTACACCGAAGAGGAAGTTCAAAAAGAAGCAGCCCGTTGTATGTCTTGTGGCCTGTGTTTTGAATGTGATAACTGTGTGATGTATTGCCCTCAAGATGCGGTCTTTAAAGTTAAGAAAGACAAGGCAACGTTGGGTAGATATGTTGATACTGATTACAATAAGTGTATTGGTTGTCACATTTGTGCTGATGTTTGTCCGACTGGTTATATTCAAATGGGTCTTGGTGAGTAATTCGATTTAATCTAAGCGGAATAAAAATTATGAATCGTTTGTTGGTTGTTTTTTTAAGTTTGTTGGTAGGTAGTGTGTTTGCGCATACTAACGAACATGCTAATCTCGGTGAGCAGGCCAGTTCTATTAAGACATCTGGCAAAGTATTTCATGAAAGTGTTTCGATTATTCGAAAAATGCATCCTGAATTTTTACGCCATAAGCGTGATAAAACCTTGCGCCAAGGGGTGCGAACGGATGAATATTCTTTAAAAGGTTGTGTGTTGTGCCATGCCAATAAAAATAAGACAAACAACCAGTATCATTCAGTTGATAAGAAAGGTCAATTTTGTTCAGATTGCCATGAACAAGTCGGTGTTAGTCTTGATTGTTTTAGTTGTCACCGCACTATACCAAAGGAAGGTTCATTATGAGTAAAACATTAAATCGTCGCGATTTTATCAAAACCACGAGCGCAACAACGATTGGTGTTGCTACCATTGCTAATGGCATTACCTTAACAACGTTCGCCGGCACTAATAAAACACCAGTGACTAATGAAAAACGCTGGGGCATGTTAATTGACACTAATAAGTTAAGCGAAATTGATATTGATGGCATGGTTAGCGCTTGTAAAAAAGAGC
Organism: Candidatus Ruthia sp. Plio_17_S18; assembly: GCA_021730105.1. GTDB lineage: Bacteria > Pseudomonadota > Gammaproteobacteria > PS1 > Pseudothioglobaceae > Ruthia. Next base: position 979,445 of record CP072538.1, on the reverse strand, counting down.
AGGGCTGGGGTTCAGAGGTGCATTCAACAGGCAATCAAAAACCAGGCTGGATTAAAAAACTCAAGGTTAAAGATAAGGCGACTGGCAAGGTTAGTAATCTTGCACTTATGTGCCAACATTGTGAAGAGCCACCTTGTGTGGATGTCTGTCCAACAAATGCCTCTATGAAACGTGAAGATGGGATTGTATTGGTAGATAAGCATTTATGTATTGGTTGTCGTTATTGCATGATGGCTTGTCCGTACGATGCTCGCTCGTTTGTACATGAGACATTAAGCAATCAAAAAGAACATATGCCTCGTGGTAAAGGTACTGTTGAATCTTGTACGATGTGTGTACACAAGATTGACAAAGGTGAGGTGCCTGCTTGTGTTACAAGTGTCAACAGCGATGCTGTTATTTTTGGTGATTTGTATGATGCATCAAGCAAAATTAATCAAACTTTGAAAACAATTCAATCTGCACAAATCAGAGCGGACCTTAATTTAAATACTGGCGTGCGCTATAGCGGTCTTTAAATAATAAATTTAATTTGGGAATTTTATGAGCAATATTCGTTTTGAGCAAATTGAAGGAAAAATACTAGGGTTTTATGCGCTAATTGCAGGGCTGGGCATTTTAGTTTTGGCTGCACTAGGTAGTGTGTACTATATGGAACACCACGGTCATTTTGTGACTGGTATGAACAATCGTATTGTATGGGGTATGCCACATGTGTTTGCCTTGTTTTTGATAGCAGCAGCGAGTGGTGCGCTAAACGTGGCTTCCATCTCCTCTGTGTTTAATAAAAAACTATATAAACCTTTATCACGCTTATCTGGTTTGGTTGCATTGTCATTATTAGCTGGCGGTTTAATGGTATTGGTGCTTGATTTAGGCCGCCCAGATCGTTTGATTGTTGCCATGACTGAATATAATTTTAAATCAATTTTTGCTTGGAATATTATTTTATATAATGGTTTTTTTGTCGTGGTCGCTGTTTATTTGTGGATGATGTTTGAACGTCGCATGAATAGATTTAGCCGCAAAGCTGGCTTAGTCGCTTTTGGTTGGCGTTTAATTCTGACCACAGGCACAGGCTCTATTTTTGGGTTTTTAGTTGCTAAACAAGCCTATGATGCCGTTATTATGGCACCTATGTTTATCATCATGTCTTTTGCGTTCGGTTTGGCATTTTTCATACTCATTTTAATGGCAAGTTATCAGTGGACTAACAGACCTTTAGGAGATGCTGTGGTTAATCGTTTGAGCAATCTTTTGGGTGTGTTTGTAGCGGCGGTTATGTATTTTGTAGCTGTGTATCATTTGGGTAATTTGTACTTAGCGGAAAACACTGGCGTTGAAAACTTTATTCTTTTTGATGGCGGTATTTATACAAAATTATTTTGGTATGGGCAAATTATTTTGGGAGAGCTTATTCCAATGGCATTGATTTATCACCCTGCCACTAAGGGCAATCGCTCAACGTTAGGCCTAGCTTCTGTGTTGATTATTATTGGTGGGCTTATTCAGTTGTACGTTATCATCATCGGTGGTCAGGCTTATCCGATGGAATTATTCCCAGGTAAAGAAATTTTAGAAGGTTATGGTGGTGTGGCTCAGTATTCAACTTCATTACCAGAGATGTCTCTTGGTGTTGGTGGTGTTGCTTTGGCAATCATTGCAGTGACATTCTTGGTTAAATTATTAGCGTTCTTGCCAGAAAGTTTGGCAGATGATGTGGATGATCCACACCATAAAGGCTAATTTGAACTTATAATGGGGCAGACAATGCCTTCATCATTTTACTTATCTGCTGCTCATAAATCCTCAGGCAAAACTGTTGTTAGTCTAGGATTGTGTGCTGCATTTAAACAACAATCTTTAAAGGTTCAAGCTTTTAAAAAAGGGCCTGATTATATTGACCCTATTTGGCTTACTCAAGCTAGTGGCAATTCTTGCTATAACCTAGATTTTTACAACATGACTAATGATGAAATCATCCAATTGTATAACAATCAAAGTGTCAACAGTGACCTTACTATTATTGAAGGCAATAAAGGTTTGTTTGATGGTATGAATGTTACTGGTGGTGATTCCAATGCTGATCTTGCTAAATTGTTAAACACCACAGTAGTGTTAGTAATTGATAGTACAGGCATTACTCGTGGCGTTGCACCATTACTTAGTGGCTATCAGGCGTTTGATAAAAATGTAGATATTGCTGGGGTTATCCTTAATAAAGTAGTTAGCGAACGTCATGAGTCAAAATTGATTCAAGCCATTGAATATTACACTGATATTCCTGTGTTGGGCTGCGTACGTCGTTCCAAATCATTAGTGATTGATGAGCGACATCTGGGTTTAATGCCTGCCAACGAAACACCACAATCGCAAACTTTTATCAACAAAGTTGCTAGTATTATTGCTGATCAAGTTGACCTTAATGCATTAAATAATCTGAATTATATTAAGCTCAATAAGCAAATTATTAACACTAGTACAATTAAGGAAAAAATCACGGTTGCTATTGCCAAAGATAGCGCATTTGGTTTTTATTACCAAGATGATTTGGATAAATTCGAGTCATTAGGTGTTGGTATAAAATATTTTGACACACTTAAAAATAATAATTTGCCACCATGTGATGGGTTATTTATTGGTGGTGGTTTTCCAGAAATGCAATTTAAAGCGTTAAATGCCAATCAACGCTTACTAGAAGATATTAAAACCAAAATAGAACAAGGCCTGCCAACGTACGTGGAATGTGGTGGCTTAATGTATTTAACTAACAGCATTACCTACAATAAAAAAACCTATTCAATGGTAGGTGTGATTGATGCAGATACGCATATGACACCCAAACCTGTTGGCAGGGGTTATGTTGAGTTGGCATCAACCGATGAGCATTGCTGGTCTGACGTGTCTAAGCATATTTATGCGCATGAGTTTCACTATTCAAAGCTTAAAAATCTTAACGCCAATACACGTTATGCTTTTAAGGTTTTGCGTGGTGTGGGTGTGGATAATAACTTCGATGGTATTATTAAGCACAACCTTTTGGCTTCGTATACACATTTGCGCAACGTAGCAGGCAATGCTTGGGTTGTGCAATTTGTTAACTTTATAAATAAGATTAAAAAACAAAAATCATGATTACAATTACAAAAAAAGCAGCAGATGAAATTATTTTATCAACCCATAATCCAGAAACACAAGGGCTGTTTATTCGCTTTGCTGTTGATAAAACCGATGAGGGTTTCCAATATTTAATGGGCTTTGATGATCGCAATGACAGCGATATTCATCTTGAGTCTAATAGCATTGAGTACATTCTTGCTTATGAGCAAAAAGCACTACTTGAAGGCATGGTGGTGGATTTTGACCAAATAGACAAAGACAGCGATTATCACTTTGTATTTATGAACCCAAATGACCCAAACTACGAACCACCAAAAGAGAAGCACGCGCCTGATAAGTCAGATAACAAATAACCCGCTTGGATTATTTGTAATAATCTAAAATTCATTAGCGATTATTTGGCTTTAGGGTGTAACTTTTAACATGATAATTCTTAGTGGTTTTAAATGTAAATATCAATGTATTTTTATCACACTTAATGCGTTGATCTTGATAAAAGAGCTTTTTATAAGTTCGATTAAGTAATTTTGCATTCTTAATTTTTAAAACAACTTAATTTTTTTGATCATTAATCGAGAATCTGACGTTTGGTTCAATGTCAATTCTAGTTCGCTCAGGCGATGTCCAAACACTAAAGTCAAATAACGTGGTTTTATTGTCTGCATAAACATTGCCTAATAAAGAGAATAAGACGAATAAATTTATCTTTCCAATAAACAAAGAAGGCCTTGTTTATTGAATTGAAAGGAATTATATTTGAGATTTTTTATAAATTGATACATGTGAGTAGCTGGTTTCCAACTTGTGTATGTGTGATAACTTCCAGTTCACGTTTATCAAAATCATCAGTAATTTTAATAATCATATCTGCTGGCGCAATCATGCCTTTGCCTAAATCTGCCCATTCAATCAGTTGAATGTGACCGGGTACTAAATATTCGCGAATGCCAATATATTCTAACTCTTGTGCATCGCTTAATCGATAACAGTCAAAGTGGTGGATGTTGACTTTATCATTAACATAACTTTCTACCAGAGAGTAGGTAGGACTTTTAACTCTATCAAATCCATAAAACTGAATAAATCCTCTAGCTAGTGTGGTTTTTCCAACCCCTAAATCACCTTCTAAATAAATAACTATGCAATTATCAACCAACTGGGCACATTGAGCCAATTGATGTGCAAAATCATAAGTATCAGACTCGTAGTTAAGGGTTAATTTCAACATAATTGCCACATGTAAAGACCAAACATTCCAATAAGGACAAACCCTCCAAAGCGATTAATAATGTGTTCTTTGTTAAATTTATAAGATACAACAAGCAATAATACAGTCAATAATAACATGACTGGGTAGTCTCTGCTAATAACTTCTACTGGCACATCTGATGGATGAATTAATCCTGGTATGGCCAATACTGCCATGGTATTAAATAAATTAGAGCCGATGACATTACCTACCACCATCGCATATTGTTTTTTTAAAACACTTGTGATTGATACTGCTAGTTCTGGCAAGCTGGTACCTAGTGCCACCACGCTAAGCCCAATAATTAAACCTGAAACACCAAATATTTTGGCCACTTCCACCCCACCCCAAACCACAAGTTTCGCGCTAGAGACCAAAACCACCAAACCCACAATCAACATTACCCAAGTTTTTTTAACCTGAGTTTTGCTCACATTGTGTTCAAATTCATGATACGTTTTATTTTTTGCTTGCCTAAAGGTGTAAGCAAAAAATAAAACCAATAAAGACAATAAAATCATGCCATCTGTAAAATCAAGACGGTAATCCCACAATAATAGCCCTGCACAAAGTGTGACAATCATTAAAAACATCCATTCTTTTTTTAAAATATCTCCGTGTACTTTAATTGGGCTAATAATTGCACTAATACCTAATACTAGGGCAATATTAAAAATATTAGAACCAATGGCATTACCAATACTAAGCCCTGTATTGCCTTCTATAGCAGCAAGTGCTGACACTAGCATTTCAGGTGCACTGGTACCAAACCCGAAGATAATTAATCCAATAATGAGTGGCGATATTTTAAAGATATTGGCAATTTTTGCCCCATTTTCAGTGAATTCATCTGCACTCCAAATTAAAAGTACAAATCCTGATAATAAGGCAATAATTGGTAGTAGAATATCCGGCATAATTAATAAAGAGATATTTGTATAAAACTTTTACTTATTATAAAGACATATAAATCCAAATGAACAAAACAGAATTCTTAATTGGTCGTAGTGGCTTAGATTTACTTGATGATTTTTACCCTGATGATTTGCCTAATGAATGGCGTTTTGATTATTACTCAACCTTATTTAAAACCTTGGCTTTAAAAATTGATACTGACGAAGATCTTGATCAAATATTTATAGAGTTAGAAGATTCTGATGAAGTGTTTGAATTGGTTATATCCATTGAACAGGCGCAGTTATTAGATGCAGATCAACTTGCATCAAAACTTAAACGAATACACCAATATCGGTCTCAATTTAACTTATTTTGTGAACTTGATGAGCAACCAAGTGATAAAGTAATGGCGATATTAAGTGATTACCAAGTATGTCTCCAGTCTAATAAAAAACTAACACTTGATTTAAATACTAAGTTAATTGCAGACAAACATTTGTATTTTAATCAACTACCTATTCTTTACACTTATAACGTTTGGGATGAAGAGCAAATTAGGGATTTTTTGCAAGATATATCGCTTATTAACATCAAAACTGTACTTATTTGCAAACATGCAGAAAGTGAAACGTTGAATAAAATACGAATTATTGCCGAAATATTAGGGTTTTAGTTAGTGAATGTACTACTGACTAGACCATTTTTACAAGTAGAAGAATTACAATCTATGGTAGCTAAAAGTGGTAATAAGCCACTTTTGTTTCCAACGTTAAAGCTTAACTCTATTGATGCTAAGTCAGAAAAAAATCATTATGATGCGGTTATTTTTATTAGCGCTAATGCTGTTGAATACGGCTTAAATTTTTTTAAAACAATTGGTTATCATCAGGTTTTTGCAGTGGGTAGTGCTACTGCCAGAAAACTAAGCGAGAATGATATAAAGATTGATGACTTTCCTAGAGAAAACGCTTCCAGTGAAGCGCTCTTGGCACTTGATAGTGTAACTCAATTGCATCATAAAACGATTCTAATTTTTAGAGGTAGAGGCGGTAGAGAAACTTTAAAACAAGGTCTAATTAAGCAAGATAATCAAGTTGAATACATTGAAGTATATGAGCGTGTGAGTCATAATATTAACACTCTACATCGTCAATCACTCGATGAGTTGTTATCAAGCAATGAAGGTATTATTAGTATTACCAGTATAGACAGCATGAAAGCACTGGTGGAAATATCCAGCCAGATTGTTGATGTTGATAAGCTCAAGAACTATTTATTAGTTGTTTTAAGTGGCAGAATAAAAACTTATGTTAATTCAATCGGGTTTGATAAAGTATTGGTCATGCCGAATACTAGTGATAATGGTATTATTTCAGTATTAACCAATCTTAATACACTTGACAAACCAGTAAAACCTAGTTAGTTTAACAACCATATTTGATGGTTTTTGGAGGGTAATATGATTAAATTAAGCGTTTCACAAGCAGCGCGTAAACTTGGGGTGAGTCGCATCCAAATTCAAGCACAAATCAATTCGGGTAAACTGCAAACTCATGAGGGATACGTAACAACGGATAGTATTAGATTGGCATATCCTAAAATAAGCCTGCATTCAGAGCAAGATAAACACATACAAAAAATGCAACAAATCAAAGCTGATGCTATGTTTAAAGCTAGTGCAGCCTATACTGCCAAACAAGAAAATGAGCAAAAATTAATCAGCATCATCACCTCGCTCAAATCTAAGCTTTATAAAGAAGAGCTAAGGAATAAGCATTATGTGATGGTATTTGAAGAACTATGTGGTCGCTTAGATATGCTTGAAAAGTGCTGTCATGCTCAAGACAAGAAACCCTTACATCAACTTCAGTATTGGGTTAAAATCAATCTAATTTAAATTAGAGATGAATAAAAGTGATTTAATATGATTTTTATGATAAAATATAAAATTAGACTTTTTAGTTAGAGTTTGTTTTGATAAAAACACAAGGAAAACCCAGCTAAACTAATAGGTTTTCACCGAATCTGACTGCGCTGTAATCACAACAAGCACAGTCCTAGTTGAACAAACAGACCTTGTTGCCGAAGCAACAACTGCTAGAGCAGCAGAACAAGCAAATGCGCAAACCACTGCAAACACAGCGCAAAGTAGGTTGAATTCACTAACAACTGGTAGCGAAAGACTTGAAATTGGCTCAGGTCAGACTAATTTATTGGTTACCAACTCAGATGGCAACACGCATGGTATAGCAATTAATGGTAGCAGAACAAAAATAGTACAGCCCATAACTTTGGATGACAATGGTGCTACTTTTGGTAATGCTATCACAGACGCGCCAATTCAGGTACATGGTATTGCTGATGGTACCTCTGAGTTTGATGCAGTTAACTTCCGTCAGATAGACAAAGTTAATGAAGGTGTTGCTATGAGTATGGCGATGGATGATATTCCTAAGACTTTACGGCAAAGGATCAATAGGGGCGTGTATTGGCAGGTTTAACGGCCAGAATGCATGCTCTTATCATGATTATAAATATGGCCTGGCTTATAGTGTGAAAGCTGCTCAGGCAAGTTCAAGTAATAATGCTGGTTCAGTAGGTGTTGTTGGGCATTTTAATTTTTTTTTAACTCTATTTAATTATCAAAAAGTAGCCTTTAATTAGGCTGTTTTTTTATTAGGATTATCCAATGATAAAAAAAAATTATTAATTGTTTGGGTTTTGTTTCCTATGTCATCATTTTCAGGGCTTTTTGATGCCAAGTTGTTAACAACTGGTACTATTAAAAAATCAAGTCAAATCAAATCCAATATGAATTGGCAGTCTGTTCAGTAAATATCAAAGTTAAAAAGAACCCAGCCTATTATCATATAGCTAGTGTTAATAGTAAATTATTATGTGATATTGGTTCCAATACTAAATTCTTTGATATACCTTGAAAGAATAAAATCCATAGTTAAATATCTATACGATGCTTTTTGCAATTTCAAGAGAAGGGTTTGCGCGATTCATTGAGTAAAAGTGAAAACTATCCACGCCTTGGATTGTGAGTGTTTGACATAAATTAGCAACCACATCAAAACCAAAATCATTAAGTGATTCTAGGTCATTTTCATAAAGTTTGAGCCGCTCTAAAATCCACTTTGGAATTTGTGCACCACACATATTAGAAAAGTTAAGCAGTTGAGTATAGTTAGTAATTGGCATAATGCCTGGTGTAATTGGGATATCTATGCCTAATTTTTGCACATCATCTTTAAACCTGAAGTAAGCATCAATATTATAGAAGTATTGTGTAATTGCGCCATTAGCGCCTGCTTTAATCTTGTTAACAAAGTGCGATAAATCACTTGCAATATTTTTGGCTTGTGAGTGCATTTCAGGATAGGCTGCCACCTGAATATGGAAGTAGTCATTATATTCAGATCGAATAAATTCAACCAATTCATTAGCATAATGAAAATCGCCAATATCACGCATACCTGAAGGAATATCACCTCTTAATGCAATAATACGATTGATATTTGCAGATTTGTATTGATCTAATAATTCAATAATGTTGGACTTTTCTGAGCCAATACAAGATAGATGTGGTGCAGCTGGAATGTTATCATCTCTTTGAATGTCTAACACTGCTTCTAGGGTTGTATCTTGTGTTGTGCCGCCTGCACCAAAAGTGGTTGAAAAATATTCAGGTGATACCACACTTAAACTTTGCCTAACCTGGATTAGTTTTTCTTTGCCTTGGTTTGTTCTAGGTGGGAAAAACTCAAAACTGATTTTCATTAATGTAATACATTCATAATAAAAGTACCTTTATTATAACTGATTCAGTTAAGATTGAAACGTTTCCAATGTCTATAAGAGGCGAGATTCTGGATTTATGATTTTTTAACTACCCTCTAACAATCGGGTAAAATAGACGAATTTATTTAGTTGGAAATTTATAGCGATTTATGTCAAAAAGCGATTACATTGAGTTAGAAGGTGTTGTTAAAGAAAAATTACCGAATACGACTTTTACGGTTGAGTTAGAAAATGGTCATCGTATTTTGGCACATATTTCTGGCAAAATTCGCAAGCACTATATTCGCATCCTTACAGGTGATAAAGTAACTGTTGAGATGACGCCTTATGATTTAACCAAAGGAAGGATTACTTTTAGACACAAATAAAAATATTGCCGATGTGGTGGAATTGGTAGACGCGCCGGATTCAAAATCCGGTTCCTTCGGGAGTGACGGTTCGATTCCGTCCATCGGTACCAAATTAATATAAAAAGAATCATAATATGGAACAAACAGATTTTATAGCTCAAGCACTTAATTTAACCTTGTTTGGTATGGGGTCCGTATTTTTGTTTTTAACTTTGTTGGTTGGCGTTACTAAACTAATGTCTATAGTTATTCAAAAATTTCAAAGTAAAGCCCATAATCGGCAGGGTTTTAACAACAATTCTGAACTTAAAGATGAGACAGATGAGGAGACTAAATTTGTCATTGAACAAGCAATCAAAATGCATAGAGGGGCATAAGGATTATGTTAAATTTTTTTAAGAAAATAACTCAAAAACCGGATAGCGTACAAAGCAAAAAAGTAGAAATTACTGAGCTTGTTTTTAGAGACGCGCATCAATCTTTATTTGCAACACGTATGCGTATTGATGATATGCTGCCAATTGCAGACAAATTAGACAAAATTGGTTATTGGTCAATAGAATCATGGGGTGGGGCGACTTTTGATTCGTGCATTCGTTATTTAGGGGAAGATCCTTGGGATAGAATCCGTGAGATTAAAAAAGTAATGTCTAACACGCCTCAGCAAATGCTACTTAGAGGTCAAAATTTGTTAGGCTATCGTCATTATAGTGACGACGTGGTGCGTAAATTTGTAGATCAAAGCGCTGAAAATGGTGTGAGCGTGTTTCGGATTTTTGATGCGATGAATGATATCCGAAATCTGAAAACGGCAACAGACCAAACTGTTAAATTAGGCATGCATGCTCAAGGCACTATTTCTTATACAGTCAGTCCAGTACACAATACTCAAACTTGGATAGATATGGCTAGAGAAATGGAAGACATGGGTGTGCATTCTCTTTGTATTAAAGATATGGCGGGTTTATTGCAGCCATATGTGGCTTATGATTTGGTTAAAGCATTAAAGGCAGTTGTTGATATTCCTATTCAATTACATGCTCATGCAACAACTGGATTATCCACTGCTACCATTGTTAAAGCTGTTGAAGCTGGTATTGATCGTGTTGATACTGCCATTGGCTCTATGAGTATGACTTATGGTCATAGTGCGACTAATTCTGTGGTTTCTATTTTAGAACATAGTCCAAGAAAAACAGGACTAGATTTGAAAAAACTAGAAGAAATTGATGCTTACTTTAGACCAGTGCGTTGTAAATATGCGCAGTTTGAAGGCTCACTTAGAGGCGTAGATTCAAGAATTTTATCATCCCAAGTGCCAGGTGGCATGCTGACCAATATGGAAAGCCAGCTACGCGAGCAAGGTGCACTTGATAAGATGGATGAAGTGTTGGCTGAAATTCCACGTGTACGCAAGGATTTAGGTTATATCCCACTGGTAACACCAACGTCTCAAATTGTGGGTACGCAATCTGTACTTAATGTGCTCACTGGCGAGCGCTATAAGACGATTACTAAAGAGTCTGCTGGTGTGCTTAAAGGTGAATATGGTGCAACGCCTGCACCTGTTGATCAAGCCTTGCAAATTAAAGTTGTAGATGGTGGCGAGCCGATTACTTGCAGACCTGCTGATAATATTGCACCAGAGATGCATATTCTTGAGCAAGAATTTGATAAAATCGTTGCCGAGAAAGGAATTACTCTGGCTAAAAATAAGATTGATGATTTGTTAACTTATGCATTATTTCCACAAGTAGGCATCTTATTTTTACAAAATCGAGACAATCTTGATTTCTTTGAGCCAGTGCCACAAGCAGGTGATAATTGCCAAAAACCTGACAAAGAGGAGGGAACTTATACCATTTCATTTAAAGGTAATTCCTATACTGTTGATGTTTCAGCAGGGGGTAATATTACCTCAATGAAGTCCTCGTCTGATCAAGAAAAAGCATCAACGCCAGCAGAAAAAGAAATACTTAGTATAGCGCCAACAACAGAAGGTGAAACTATTGGTGCGCCATTATCAGGAACTATTTGGAAAGTAATGGTTGAGGTGAATCAAAAAATTAATCAAGGCGATGTTTTGGTTATTCTTGAGGCCATGAAAATGGAAACTGAAATTAAGGCCGCTAGAAATGGCGTTGTGACTGACATTGAAATTAAGGAGGGCGATACAGTTGACGTAGGCCAAACTTTATTAACACTCGCATAATTTTTAAATTTTGACATGGAACAATTAAACACACTTTGGATTAACACAGGCCTTTATCAAATGTCTTGGGGACAAGGCTTAATGTTATTGGTTGGCATGCTACTTTTGTATTTAGCAATTATTAAAAATTTTGAGCCATTGTTATTATTGCCCATTGGCTTTGGTGCAATTTTGGCCAATATTCCAGGTGCGGGTATTGCCGAAGGCAACGGTATTTTGCATGCATTCTATGTGGTGGGCATTGAGTCTGGCGCATTTCCATTGATTATTTTTATGGGTGTGGGTGCATTGACTGACTTTGGTCCATTATTGGCTAACCCTAAAACATTATTACTCGGTGCGGCGGCACAATTTGGTATTTTTGCGACTTTATTAGGTGCTATTGGTTTAACAGCGTTAGGAATTTTTGATTTTAGCTTGACTGACGCTGCTGCTATTGGCATTATTGGTGGTGCTGATGGTCCAACCAGTATTTATGTTGCCTCAAAACTTGCGCCTGACTTGTTGGGTGCAATTGCGGTCGCCTCTTATTCTTATATGGCATTAGTGCCACTTATTCAACCACCAATTATGCGCGCCCTAACGACTGCAAAAGAACGTCAAATTGAAATGGTGCAATTACGCAAAGTCTCAACAGCTGAAAAAATTATTTTTCCCATTATGTTGTTAATGCTAGTGGCTTTATTATTGCCTGATGCAGCACCACTACTGGGCATGTTTGCTTTTGGTAATTTAATGAAAGAGTCTGGCGTGGTTGACCGTTTGAGCGACACAACGCAAAATGATTTGATTAATATTGTGACTATTTTCCTAGGCTTGGCAGTTGGCTCAAAACTGATGGCGGATAAATTCTTACAATTAGACACCTTGGGTATTTTACTTTTAGGCATGGTAGCTTTTGCTATTGGGACAGCTTGCGGGTTATTAATGGCAAAACTTATGAATGTATTTAGTAAAAATAAAATCAACCCTTTGATTGGTGCTGCTGGTGTTTCTGCCGTACCTATGGCGGCTCGTGTTTCTAATAAAGTGGGTTTAGAGGCTAATCCACATAATTTTTTATTAATGCATGCAATGGGTCCTAATGTTGCTGGTGTGATTGGTTCGGCAATTGCAGCAGGTATCATGATTCAGTTTTTAGGCTAGTTCATTTTCATGCAAAGAACTTTTTTGAGTGCTAAATTGCACAGGGTAACAACAATCGCAGTTGAGTTGGATTATGAGGGCTCTTGTGAGATTGATGGCATGTACACTGAAAAAGAACTTGAGAGTTACGCCCCTAGGTTGTGTTATGTTAATGATCAAAACATTTTAACTAAGATAAATAGCAATATAAGTTCATGAAAGATACCATTCAAAACATCATTCAAGTATTGGTTTTTAAAAAACTAGATAAGGGTGATGCGCTGATTTCATCAGGACTGATTGACTCTGTTATTATTGCTGAGTTTTGATTTATCTATATTTGAACTGGTTAATGCGCTAAGTTTGGGTGCTGGTTTGGTTTTAATGGATAACAAAAACAGTCTTGATGCAGTATTATTTAAAACTAGATTTTTAGCATATCGTTGTAATGTCTGGGCTTCAACTCCTTCTTTTGCGTTTGTCTTTGACAAAACGTTTAATCGTGAAAATTTTTCTTATTTAACTTTGATGATTTTGTGTGGTGAGGTGTTACCGATTAGATTGGCTGCTTTATTACTTTCTCATTTTTCTGATTTACAATTGTTTAATACTTACGGGCCAACAGAGGCAACTGTTATGGTCATTAGTATTCAAATTAATCAAGATATATTAAATACTTACAAGCAAATTACTGTTGGTAATACCGATACCACTTGTCATATTGATACTCAAAATAGTGGTATTTTTAAGAACAATATTACGGGTGAATTATTGATTAGTGGGCAGAGTGTTTATATTGGTTATTTGAATGCTGATAATGATAGCTTTACCACTAATAAAGAAGGTGTACGTTACTATTATGCTACTGGATATATGATTTACCAGCAGGACGGCAAGCTATTTTTTGCTGGGCGTCAAGATAATATGATTAAATACAATTAACATCGTATTGACTTAGGCAAGATAAACTATGTTATTGGGCAATTAACAGATATTTCTAATGTAAGAACTTTACCATTAGAGCGTAATGGACGCATCATTCGTCGGTTGCCTTTATACAAACAAATGATTGCAATGCGGATATGATTCCTAGTGAGTATGTTTTTCATGCGGATTTTTCGCTAACGCGTAATTTAAAAGTAGACAATCAACATATGGATTTTTAAAATGACACAACGCATTTTATTGGCATTTGTATGGTGGCTACTAAATGCGCCTAGTTTTATCCGCTTAATATTTATTAAGTTTTTTGTTTGGATTTCATTACGTGCTAAATTAGTGCGTATTTGCGAAGATATGAAAATTATTTTTCATGATTTCTCAGAACAAAAAATCAACACATTGGCGCACCTCTCTATTGTTAATGTTGTTGCTAATATGATTAACACCATTGAGATTAAAAAACACAGTTATACAATTAATTCCCCTATTCCAATAGCGCAATTAACCGATAGCGGTGCTGTATTTGCATCGATACATATGGGTAAGACTGATGGATGCGGCTTATGCACTTAAACAGAGTGGTGTTAAAGTTTGAACTATGATAGGCACAGGAAATCAAACACCAAGCTCGCATCAACTCGGGTTGAGAACTTTGCAATATCTGGATATTCATTATGTTAAGAAGTCTAAAAATACTTTTTTTCAATTAGCACACGTACTTAATTAAGGACAAAGCGTTTTTATTAATAGCGATTTAAAGAACGAAGGGTTAGAGAAGTATCATTTTTAGGCTTTCAGACCACCATTCCTAACACCGCTGCCTCACCCAGCTCAGTGGTTCTCGTTTTAAGAATTGTCAGAGAAAATAAAACTTTTGCTTATTAATGTAATACTGATTTGGTTTTATTTTCAATAATAGTAGTATTTGTCACACCTTCCAATACAAGGCCACAATTTGTGCTTTTAGCAATGAGTTCATATAAATTGTGCACCAATTCTTTATTGAGGTTAAGGTTAATATTTTTACCATAAGCACTTGAAAAGACAAACAAAGTCATATTACTATTATTTGTGTTAATGCTTATTTTTGTTGTTAATATGGGTGTTTGCTCAACCGGGAGACTCTTTTCCTTTATTGAAAGGCGTGATATAATCACTTTTTCAATAATTTGTTGGTGTTGTATTTCTTGTTTGATTTTTTTAACTTCTGGTATTTCTGGTGTTCTTTGCATGTCGTTGAGTGTTGGGCTCAAATTGTTGCATTACTGGAACAAGCATTGCCCAAAAATCATGAACCAATCGACGGGCGAGAAATAAGCAAATTTCTGCATATTTAGTGCTACTAACACGAAAAATAATACGAGAATAACTCATTTGTAATTGGTGTATTTGCATGGTTTTATATCTAGGTTAGAGGGGTTAATATTCCATGATTTAAAATAAGAGCTTTGTCCATTTTTGCAGCGATTTTTTTATCATGAGTAACAACAATCAATGCGCAGTTTTGGGCACGATTAAGTGTTAGCATTAGATTGAGCACTTCATGAGCATTTTCAGCATCCAAATTTCCAGTGGGCTCATCTGCTAAAATACAACTAGGATTTGTAATTAAAGCTCTAGCGATAGCAACACGTTGGCGCTCGCCACCAGAAAGCTCACTTGGTAAGTGGTTAAGTCGGTGTTCAAGCCCAATTTGTGAGAGTAATTTTTTGGCATTAGTTTGGGCGGATTGCTGATTTTCCCCTTGTATTCTCTCAGGCATTGCAACGTTATCAAGTGCGCTAAAATAATTTAATAGATGATGAAATTGATACACAAAGCCTAAGTATTTACCACGTAATAATGTAGTGTCGTTTTCATTTAATAAGCCTAGATTGTTGCCATTGATGAGCACTTCGCCTTGAGTGGGTTTATCGATACCGCCCAGTAGATTAAGTAAAGTAGATTTACCACAGCCTGACCGTCCTAAAATTGCAATTGATTCGCCTTGCTTAACGCTTAAGCTAAGGTTGTTAAGTATCGGTGTTTCTTGCTTTCCATCAAAGTGGCTGTAACTAAGATTATTACACTCAATAATTTTATTCATGATTTAATACCTTAACAATATCAACTTTTCCTGCGCGTTTGGCTGGATAAATAGAGGCGATTGTTACTAAAATCAAACTGCCCAAGGCAACTTTAGCGATGTCTGTCATGTGTATTTCAGAAGGAAATCTAGTGATATAAAACACATCTTTTGGAAAGAACTGAACGCCTAAAAGAGATTCAATGCCACTAACAACCATTTCAATATTAAGCGAGAGCAAGACACCTAAAATGCTACCAATGGTAATACCAACCAAACCAATTGTCAGCCCTTGGTAAAAAAATATTTTTACAACGCGATTGGGCGTCATGCCAAGGGTTCTTAAAATAGCAATGTCAGCTTTTTTATCAGTCACCACCATAACCATCACAGAAACAATATTAAAAGCAGACACTGCAATAATGAGTGATAATATAATACCAATCATTTGCTTTTCAAGATTAAGCGCTTTAATAAAATTGGCTTTTTGCTCAGTCCAATCAACGCCATAATATTGATCGCTTTGTAAGCCAGCAACAACCTCATGAGTGACTTTCTTAGCATTAAACAAATTATCAACTTTAAGTCGAATGCCAGAAACTTTGTCCTGCATAGAGTACAACTTTTGAGCGTGCTCTAAGCTAATAAATGCTAAATTATTGTCATACTCGCTAATGCCAGCATCAAAAATACCACTAATGGTAAAGCGTTTAAACCTGGGTTGAATGCCTATAATATTAGAAGATAATTTAGGGGTAAGTAGTGTAATTTTATCATTAACAATCACACCTAATTGCGATGCCACCCCTGCACCAATTAGAATGTCTGATTTGAGCAAGTTAGCACTACCAGATTTGATTTTATCTAACAAAATAGAAGTTTTTCTCTCCAAGTCAGGCTTAATACCTCGCACAATAATGCCTTGGGCTACATTTTTTGCACTAAGCAAAGCATATTTTTCAATATAGGGCGACGTGCTAACAATGTTAGGATGTTGGTTGATTTTGGTTTGTAAATCTTGCCAATTATCAACTAAGCCACTATATTGAGTAATATATGAATGAGAAATAGCATTTAACACTCTGTCTCTAAGTTCTTTATGGAACCCATTCATAACAGATAGTACCGTAATCAAGGTAACGACAGATAAAATCAAACCCACCATAGAAACCCCAGAAATAAAGGAAACAAAGCCTTTTTTCCGACTGGAGCGTAAATATTGATTAGAAATTGTAAATTCGATACTCATTAGGGTGATATTTTGTCATAATTAGCACTTTATAAATAGCTAAATAAAGGGGGGATATGTCTAATTCAACAATGAAAAATAGCATTGATCAACTGGGTGATATTCTTATTGAAATATTCCACGTTGTAGGTCTATTTGTAGTGGGTGCAACAATTGTTTGGTCAGCTGCACATGAATATTTGATTATTATGCAGCATGAGTCGGGTTTTGCATCACTTAAAGATATTTTACTTTTATTTATTTATCTAGAGCTAGGCGCGATGACGGGTATTTATTTTAAGACCCATAAAATGCCAGTGATTTTTTTGATATTTATTGCCATTACGGCCATCACTCGTTTTTTAGTCATTGATATGAAATCTTTGATTACGAATGATAAATTTAATTTACTTATTATGGCTGTCTCGATTTTGATATTGTCTGCTGCTGCTGGGGTATTGAAATTCACCGAGAAAAAATATCAAACTCAAAACGAGTATTAGACAACAATGAATTTAAACACCAGAGGTATGATTAATTATTTGCTGTTGCCAGTTTCAGGTGTTTTTTATTTATTATCAGTGCTTAGAAAATGGCTTTATCGAGTTAATTTTTTTCAGGTTCAAAAATTTAAATATCCTGTGATTGTGGTGGGCAATATTACAGTGGGTGGTACAGGGAAAACGCCAATTGTGATTGCATTGGCGCAGTATTTTAAACAACAAGGTAGGCAAGTAGGCATAGTATCGCGTGGTTATGGTGGTACGCATAATCAAGGCAGTTTATTGGTAAATAAGGACACTAACGTCCATTTATCAGGCGACGAACCATTACTGATTGCCTTGCAAACAGAGTTGCCAGTGATGGTTAATAAGAACAGAGCGAAAGCGGTTAAGGATTTAATCAATCAATGTCAGGTTGATTTAATCATTAGTGATGATGGTTTGCAGCATTACAAAATGGATAGAGATGTAGAAATTGCTGTGATTGACTTCACTAGGCGTTTTGGCAATGGGTTTTTTTTGCCAGCAGGTCCGTTAAGAGAGTCAACCATTCGACTTAAAAGTGTTGATTTTGTGATAAACAATGCTGGTGGCTTGCGTGCAGGTGAGTTTAGCACTGAACTAGCATTAAAAATGTTTGTTAATGTTAAAACAGGTGAGGAAAAACTACTGGATTATTTTAAAGGTCAATACTGCCATGGTGTTGCTGGCATTGGCCATCCTCAACGTTTTTTTGATGTATTAATAGGATTGGGTATTAATTTAGAGCTCCATATATTTGCTGACCATTATGCTTATCAACAAAGTGATTTAGCATTTGAAGGCAATCATCCAATTCTTATGACTGCTAAGGATTGTGTAAAATGTAGGCAATTCGCAAACAATCAAATGTGGTACTTGCAAGTTGAGGCTGATTTGAGCGATGATTTTTTTAAAAAACTAGATGCTAAATTATGATTGACGATGCTTTATTAAAATTATTAGTATGTCCTAAAAGCAAATCCCCACTTAAACAAGTAGGCAATGAGCTTATTTGTGAAGTGAGTGGTTTGGCCTATCCAATTGAAGACGGTGTTCCAATTTTGCTGGTCGAAGAGGCGCGTCAATTAGAGCAAGGTATTGATAAAAATTAATGGATTTTTCCGTTATCATTCCTGCTAGATATGCATCAAGCAGATTGCCATCCAAACTGCTTAAAGATGTTCATGGTAAGCCTTTGATTCAATTAACCTATGAAAATGCAATCAATAGTGGCGCAAATCGTGTCATTATTGCAACCGATGATAAGCGCATTGAAGTAGTTGCCAATGATTTTGGTGCTTTAACTTGTATGACTGATAAACACCACACTTCTGGCACATCAAGAATTGCACAAGTGTTAGTGGAGTTAGGCATTAATGATGATGAAATTATTGTTAACGTGCAGGGCGATGAGCCAATGCTAAGTCCAAGTGTGATTAATCAAGTGGCTCATAACTTAGCAACCAGTTCTATGCACATGGCAACTTTGTGTGAGCAAATTACTGATAAAGAGCAATACCTTGACCCCAACTGCGTTAAGGTGGTTTTTAATAAAGTTGGCAAAGCCTTATATTTTTCACGTGCTGCCATTCCTTTTTTTAGAGAAACAAAGGATTTTGATTTAAAGTTGTGTTTTAAACACGTTGGTATATATGCTTATCGAGCAGGATTTATCAAACAATACTTAACCATGGACAGTTCTCCATATGAACAAGTTGAAAAGTTGGAACAATTAACCGTGCTTAAAGAAGGGTTTGATATTCATGTGGCATTGGCTTGCGCTGGTATTGGGCATGGTGTTGATACGCAACGTGATTTAGATAAAGTAAGAAAAGAGTTGGGTTGAATTATGAATATTATTGATGGCAAACAAATTGCACAGAATTTACGAGCAAGCATTAAATTAAAAGTTGACATTCTTGATAGAAAACCAGGGCTAGCAGTTATTTTAGTTGGCAACGACCCTGCCTCAGCAGTTTATGTTCGCAATAAAGACAATGCTTGTAAAGAGGTGGGTTTTTATTCAGAAAAAATTAACAAACCCGCCAACACAACCCAAGAAGAGTTATTATATGAAATTGAGCGCTTGAACAATAGTGATAAAATTGATGGCATCTTGGTGCAATTGCCACTACCTAAACATTTAGATACTAATTTAGTGATTGAAACAATCTCTCCTAAAAAGGATGTAGATGGTTTTCACAGTGAAAACATTGGTAAATTGATGCAGAATAAACATTTTTTACGCCCATGCACGCCCAAGGGTGTGATGACGATGTTTGAAACCATTGGCGTGGATTTAGTGGGCAAAAATTGTGTGGTGGTGGGTGCATCTAATATTGTTGGTCGCCCGATGGCGTGTGAGTTGTTAAATGCTCAAGCAACAGTTACTATTTGCAACAGCAAAACTAAAAATCTTTCTAACAAATTAAAACAAGCAGATATTGTTGTTGTTGCAGTTGGTATTGCTAAGATGATTCAAAGCGACTGGATTAAACCAGGCGCTATTGTGATTGACGTGGGGATTAATCGATTGGGTAATAATCAATTAGTTGGCGATGTTGATTTTGAGTCTGTTAGGCAAGTTGCTAGCTGGATTACCCCAGTACCAGGTGGTGTTGGGCCCATGACCATTGCTACCTTGTTAGAAAATACATTAACCGCATATGAGGCAAAAATATGAAATTATTATTAAAAGGATTGAGAAACGGCTTAGGTGCTATTATCGCTTTTATTAGTTGGTTAATTCCAGCTGGTAAGATTAAGCGCACTAGCGTACAACAGAAAAAAGCAGATGAGCAAACTACTAATATTGAATTGTATCAGTTTTTTGGTTGTCCATTTTGTATCAAAACTCGCCGAATGATTAGACGATTGAGCCTAAATATTGTTACGCGTAATGCACAAACCATTGGCAGTGAGTTTCGAGATGAAATGCAACGAGAGACTGGCAAAGTTCAAGTGCCCTGCTTAAAGATTACCAAGGGTGATGAAGTGCAGTGGATGTTTGAATCTAATGACATTAGCACTTATCTAAATAAGCATTTTGGCTAATACTTGTTAAGGTAAAAAATCTTTTAACTTTGCAATGCTATCTTTTAACTCTGCTTGAGAATTGGCGGTAATGTTAATATGACCAAGTTTTCGGTTTTTACGTTCAGATTTATCATATAAATGCAGGTGTGCATTTGGCATTTCAAGCACAGCATCAATATCCCCAAGCTGACCAATAATATTAATCATTGCACAAAATGGATGTGTTGGTGTAGTATCCCCAAGAGGCATACCAGTAATAGCACGAATGTGATTTTCAAATTGTGAGGTGTTAGCCCCTTCAATACTCCAATGTCCAGAATTGTGTACCCGTGGCGCCATTTCATTAATCACCAAGCCAGTTTCAGTTTCAAACAGTTCAATAGTAAGCACACCAACGTAATTCATCTCATCAAGCAAGGTTTGCATGTAATGTTGCGCTGTTTCTTGAACCTGTTTATTAATATTTTGAGCAGGTGCAATGGTTAACCTTAAAATACCCTGATAATGTGTATTTTCAACCAGTGGGTAGTATTTGTTGCTATTATCAATACCACGAACGGCAATTAAAGACAACTCACGTTTGAAATTTATAAACCCTTCCAAAATTGATTCAACACCATTCATGCTTTTCCAAGCGTCATTAATTTGGTCTTGATGATGTATTAAAAATTGACCTTTGCCATCATAACCTTCCATGGTAGTTTTTAAAATAGCGGGTATACCAATTATGTCAATTGCTGTTTTTAAATCTTCAAGGGTGTTTATTATTTGGTAGGGTGCACAAGAAATGTTTAATTGGTTAAATAAGACCTTTTCCCGACCACGGTGCTGTGTAATAAATAAGGATTTTTCATTAGGATAAACAGGTATTTTTTTGTTAATTTTTTTAACAATTTCAACCTTAGTGTTCTCACTTTCAAAAGTAATAACATCAGCAAAATTCACTAAAGAGTCAATATTATTAGTACTGTCTTGCTGTGTGAACATATGCCCTAGTAAAGAGGACGGCTCATCATGTGTATTACCAGAAAAACCAAACTGATGATTTAGCGGATAGCCAGAAATAGCCAGCATTCTACCCAACTGGCCTGCGCCTAATATGCCAACTTTCATTCGTTAATCTTGCGGGTTAGGATTGTCTAAAACATCCTGAGTTTGTTTGGCTCTAAAAGCAGCCACTGCATCTCTGATGGTTTGGTTTTCATTACCAATAATTTGTGCCGCTAAAATACCTGCATTCTTAGCACCAGCCTCACCAATAGCCAGTGTACCAACAGGAATACCACCAGGCATTTGAGCGATGGACAGCAAAGAGTCTTGACCACTAAGTGCGCGTAATTGAATAGGTACGCCCAATACTGGCACAATGGTTTTGGCTGCGACCATACCTGGTAAATGCGCAGCACCGCCAGCACCTGCAATAATGACTTTAAGCCCACGCTCAATCGCACTGTATGCATACTCAAACATTAAATCAGGCGTGCGATGTGCAGAAACTACCTTAACCTCATGTGGCACGCCAAGTTCTTTGAGCATATTCACTGCATTTTTCATGGTTGACCAATCTGATTTTGACCCCATAATAACACCCACTAGTGCACTCATCAATTTCTCCGAAGTTAAGTATTGTTCGGATTATACTCAACTTCAAGCATTGAGGATAGGGCAAAATCTTGATGTAAAAAAGGCAAGTGTCCAGTATTGAATATCAATGTTTTGATGTTATTTTGATGGTACCAATGGCTGATTTTAATAGGCACTAAGGTGTCATATTTGCCCAGCACCACTTCTATGGGTATGGATAGTTTTTTAAATTGATTCTTTAGATTTGTGTTAAGTAAGATTTCCAAGCCTTGATTAATTGCTTGTGTTGTTGCTGGATATTGTTCAATGGCTTTATTCAGTGCTTTAAGCTTTGACTTGTCTTTGGTTTGCAAACTAGTAAAGCGCTTTAAACCTTTGGATAGGTTCAGTTGCAGAGCGTTTGAAAATTGCTCAAAATTATCTGCATCTATACCAAATTCCCAAAGGTTTGTTTGGACAAAATTAGGCGTTGATGCAACAAGAATAAGCTTTGAAAGAGTTATTTTACTGGCAATCTTAATGGCAAGTAATCCACCCAATGACCAGCCCAATAAAATAGGATTTTGTGGTAAAATTTTGATAATTTCATCACACCATTCATCAAGTCCGCCATCAACATTAGCACTCCTGCCATGTCCAGGTAAATCAATTTTTGTAATGCGGTATTGATTTTTATAATCATCAATCAAAACGGTAAACAACTCTGAATTAAATCCCCAACCATGAAGTAACACCAAATCAAACCCAATACCTTGTGTGTTACTGTATAGCATGTTTAAGTTGAGTGAGTAGTTGTGTAATTTGGCTTTGCGTATGGTTGGCACTTAGTGTTATTCTTAAACGCGCCGTTTCTTTCGGCACAGTCGGCGGGCGAATAGCACTGACATAAAAGCCTGCACTTAGTAATTCTTTTGAAAGGTGAATTGCCTGTTCACCACTACCCAAAATGAATGGTTGAATAGCACTATTAGAATTTGTAATGGGTAGATTTAATGTTTTAGAAAGGTTCTGAAAATAACGAATATTGGCTAATAATTTAGCATTTTGCTCACCCTGTTTAATCAGTTCCAAGCTTTTTAGCGTGGCAACGCACAAAGCGGGTGCAATTGCTGTGGTGTAAATATAAGGGCGTGATTTTTGGATTAAAAAATCAATCAAATCCTCATCACCAGCCACAAACGCCCCCATTGTGCCTGCAGCTTTACCTAGTGTTGCCATGTAAATCGAATTTTTTGGAATGCTTGGCTCAAATATACCAAATCCATGTGCATCATCCTGCATTAAAAGTGCACTAGGTTTTTTCACAATTTTTTCAATACCTTTAATATCAGACTGATCACCATCCATGCTAAATACGTTATCAGTCACAATTAATCCGCATCCAGTTTGTTTATCTGTTTTTTTCTTCAATGATTCAACATCATTATGCAAATAGCGCTGAAGTGGTAAGCCAATTAAATGATTAGCATCAATCAGTGAAGCATGGTTAAGCTTGTCTTGCAATACCCAATCAAGCTCATTTTTAAGTGCAGAAAACACCCCCATATTCGCCATATAACCAGTTGAAAATAGTAAAGACTTCTCTTGCTTTGTATAATTAGCTAATGCCTCTTCTAACGCCTGATGCGCCGATGTGTGCCCGCTAATCAAGTGCGATGCACCAGCACCAACGCCAAATTTATCAACCCCTTGTTTGAACGCCTCTTTTATTTGTGGGTGGCTGGCAAGCGATAGATAATCATTTGAACAAAAATTTATCAATGATTTTCCATTGATAATCATCTGCACATTTTGTGCATTTTCAGATATTTTTCTTGAGCGATAAAGATGACTCTGTTTAAGATTTGATAATTTTTTTGAAAAATCCATAAATCTATTTTATAGTTTGTAAGGCAACTTGATAATACAATATAATCAACCTCTTACTATTATCTAGATACAACATTAAAAAAAGATTCAGCTTTTCACACCCTAAAAAACAAAGACCCAGAGTGGTTGAAGCCATTAAATACGAGCTTAAAAAATATATTAAGCGTGAGCGTAATAAAAAACTACCAGAAGAAGTAGATTTTTGTGACTTTGATTGTCGCTATGGTGATAACTAGGCTTCTTGTAGCGTAATTCATGTTTCAGAAATTAACAAAGTAATTTCAGAGGCTGATGCAGAAGGTTGGGATTCTCTTTTCTGAGAAGTTCTGTCTAAACCTGGTGTGCGAATTAAAAAATCTGAAGAGGAAAAAGAGAAAGAAAACTTTTTAGATTAAGCTCTTAATTTATCAGATATGAAATTAAATAAAAAACTTTTTATTCTGTTGTTATATAGTCATATTTTTTATGATATAACACAATGACGGAATGTAAAAATTTGGAGGGTTTTGTTTCAAAATTACTAAAGGAAGAAGAATCTTTGCGTAAGCAGACTGAAACATATGTCTCCAACCTTCTTGTCAGGGGTCAAAGACAAAAATGTGCAAGTTGTGGAAGCTAGAATCAACTTTAGAGCGAAATAAAACAAAATTTCTAACCATGGGAGAATGTTAGAAAGAGATAAAAATCACAAAACGTGCTTTTGAGTCATGTTTTGGAGTTAACTGGTCAACTGAAACACCTATTGCATCTACTGATACACTATCTCCACCTGAAGAATATGAATTCATGGTCTATCTACGACATCATGGATACCCTACACCTTTATTTGATTGGAGTAGGTCACTATACATCGCTGCATTTTTTGCGTTTCAATATTCTAGTGAAACAGATGATAAAGTGGTAATCTATTCTTACAGAGCATATGCGCAGGCATAGTCAAATCAAGATGCTTTAGTTATTACTACTGGTCCTACTATACGAACTCACAAGCGACACTATCTTCAACAAGCTGAATACACTTATTGCAGAAAGAAAAAGGATAGCGAGTTGTATTATTCAAGCCATGAAGAAGCATTTGAAACAACTGGGGATGGATAGTACATTTTGTGCAAATATACTATTCCTGTCGGTTTGCGAAGCGAAGTGCTAAGTTAGACTCCATGAATACCAATGCTTACACATTGTATTATTCAAAAGAAGGGCTGGCAGAAATGTTGGCAAATAGAAAATATGTATATTAATCCTAAATGTATCAAATCATTCGCCTTTCAAGATAAGACAGTATCTTGTCTTCACAAAAACAATAAAACCATTGATTTAACCCAAGCTTTTTAAAAGGGTACAAAATGTTAGATAAATTAGGATAGCGATTATGAAAATAATTACTGGAGCATGGGGGCCTTCTCTTTGTATGGATATTGTTTTTAATGTTGCTGGTTTTTTTGGGTGACAATATCATTTTTTCTTTTACCGATTACTCTTTTTTTAGTGCCATTATATGTTGGGTTTTCATTAGGAGAATGGTTTCCTTTAATGTTAGTTTATGGTGGCTTGGGACAAGTATATATAATGTCTTTAATAACAGATCAATACAGGAAAAAAATGAAACGATATTAATTATTTTCTTATTACCAAGTTTGCTATTTGCAGGAATTAATAGCAAACCAAAGATTGATTATGAGGCATGGGACAAAATTCCATTAAATGAAATAGTGGTAGATGTAGGGAATGAATTAGCAAAATCTTTACCCAGACAATTGGATGTTGTTACCCAATTATGGGGAGTATTTTTTTATGAAAATACTATGACATATCAGAGAAAAATTAATACAAAACATAGTATTATGAAATCAATTTGGGAATTTGACAAAAGGTAATAAAAGCGTCGTTTGAGGGAGATATGAGGATAGTGTGCAATAATAAGATTTTGAATTATCTAGTAAATAGAAGATTAATACTTGAATATGATTATGTAGATGAAAGAGTATAAAGGTGTATTTTCATACACCATAGAAAAAATGTGGAGCACAAAAATTATACGCGCATGATCAATCAAAGAGAACAGTGGAACAGGCTGCCTTTGGCAAGGACGGTTTTCTTCTTTTCCTATGGATGAATCCTATCTTTTGCAAGCAACCGCTTATGTTGAGCTTAATCCTGTTAAGGCGGGTATGGTTAGTGAGCCATGGGATTATGCTTATAGTAGTGTTCATGCTCATTTATCAGGACATGATAATCTTGGTATTGTAAAGACAGATAGATTATTAAAGTGGGTTGACGATTGGAAAGAATATCTACAGCAAGCAAAAGACAATAAAATATTACAGTTGCAAAAACACACAAGAACAGGTAAAGTATTAGTCGGTGATAAATTTGTTAACAAAGCAGAGGTGTTGTGTTGTTAAAGCGCAAATTAAGAAAGAATAAGCCCGTACCGAGAAAAATGAGCAGATTAATTAATATTTATGCCCCTTATCTTTTAGGATGTAAAATGAAATCAGAAAAAGAAATATAACTGACACCAGCCCTATAAAAGAATATGTTGTAGAATAAGAGGTATATACACATGAATATTTGTGGCGATCATCTTCAAAACTTATTGAACTTTTTATCCAAAATGAAAATGAGGGTAATGATCCTTCATATCATCACCTTTTATTATCCTCCTTACTAACAAGTTTTATGGCGTTTGAAGCGTTTGTAAATTTCTTGGAATATGTTTTCATGCCTGAGTGTAAAGGCTTTAAGCATAAAAGAATAGAAATGATGTTCCATAGACTCTTTACTGCCTAATTTTCATTGGGAAAAGGTTGCGTCCATATCAGAGCATAAAGTGTTTAAAAAATTTTCTATACATGGCTGCTCACAGTGAAGTAATGTTTAATAAATATAAAACAGGCGTGGATTGTCTCAAATGTCAGCATACATGGGATGTGTATATAAAAGTTAATGAAATCAAAAAATATAGAAAAAGTATCAGAACACTCTCATTTGTTATTGAAGGAACTTTAGCAAGCGCTACACGACAAAGATAAGGGCGCAAATATTCATTATTTAAAAATAATTTGATTAAGGTGTTTTGTTTTTGTTGGGTTGAGATTTTTACTCTAAGTTATTGAGCAACTTAAATCAAATTTTCCATAGGTGATGAAGCAGAAGCGTAAGCCTTTTTCATCATCCTGCCTGCAAGGAAAGATTCGCGCCCTGCGATAACAGTGTGTTTCATGGCACTTGCCATTAAGACTGGGTCATTTGCATTGGCAATGGCTGAGTTCATTAGTACACCATCGCAACCCAACTCCATAGCTTTGGCAGCATCACTGGCACAGCCGATACCAGCATCAATCAATACTGGCACATTGGCGTGCTCTTTGATGAGTTTAATATTGGCTGGGTTGGCAATGCCTTGACCTGAACCGATGAGTGAGGCGAGTGGCATCACTGCCACACAGCCAATGTTTTCCAATTCTTTAGCAATGATTGGGTCATCACTGGTGTAAACCATGACATCAAAACCATCATTAACCAATATTCGTGCAGCGGATAAGGTTTCAACAATATTAGGATAGAGTGTCTTTTCATCTCCTAATACTTCTAATTTAACCAAATTATGTCCGCCCAAAAGTTCCCGTGCTAATTGACAAGTTCGCACAGCATCTCTGGCGTTGTAACAGCCTGCAGTATTAGGCAAAATGGTGTATTTATCGGGGTTGATAACATTCAATAAATTTGGCTCGTTTTTATCTTGCCCGATGTTGGTTCGACGAATAGCAACGGTAATAATATCAGCCTGAGCAGCTTCAGTTGCTAGTTTTGTTTGTGTTAAATCTTTGTATTTTCCTGAGCCAACCAGCAAGCGAGAGTGGTAAGTTTTTCCTGCAATTACCAGTGGTGTGTCAGTCATCATCATAAGGATTTTTTAAGTAATGGCGGAGAGTGAGGGATTTGAACCCTCGATAGGGGATAAACCCTATACACCCTTAGCAGGGGCGCGCCTTCAGCCACTCGGCCAACTCTCCGTGAAAAAAACATTATACGCTAAGTTGTTAAAATTTAAATGCCGAGTTTTAGAAACCGTATTGATATTTTAGGTTGATTTTTCGGTAGCGTTCTTTAGGGCCAAGCCTGAGTCGTATGTTGCCCCAGTAGTCACCTTCGACTTCGACTTTTTCTTCTAATGCTTTAAGCTTCATTTTGACATTGAGAATGGCTGGTTCTGAATTACTCCATTGCTAGTCATAATTGATGGGTGTGCCTAGTTGGTCTTCATGATAAAGCAGTTGGCTTTTGATGTCGTCTACTTGATTTTTAATATCAAAAATGTTTTCGCCTAACTCGTAACTAATTTCAAGGTTAAGCACTTTCATATATAATGCTTTGACTATTTGGGTAATGTGTGTTGTTTGCGCTAAACTGTGATTGATTAGAGCGTTAAAGCTAAAGATGAGTAATAATTTTAGGAAAACCAATGGTAAATCCCTAATGTATTAACGCAAACAAAGACCGCATTCAGTAGCACTAGAGAGTTGTCATTATTTTTAGCGCCTTGAATAATCCAACTAATGGCCGATGTCATAAAAAAAAGATAGCCAAATTTAGATAATTCAAAGTTAAGTGCTACCAATAATCCACCTGTAATGCCAGTAACTGTGCCAAACCATCCCCAAGTGTTATTCATGCACTTCAAAATCGTGCGTAACTTGGGCGGTTTTCCCTAACATGATGGAGGCAGAGCAATATTTATCTAAAGATAAGCTGACTGCTTTGGCTACTTTTTTTCCATTTAGGTTGTTTCCCTTAATAACAAAGTGAATATGAATATCAGTAAATACTTTTGGGTATTTGTTTGCACGTTTGGCGGTAATTTCTGCATGACAATCTTGCACTTCTTCACGCATTTTTTTTAAAGTTGAAATAACATCAATAGTCGTGCAACCACCCATACCAAGTAGCAGCATTTCCATGGGGCGAATGCCTAAATTTTTGCCACCCAATTCTGCAGGACCATCCATAACCACAGCATGACCACTGGCTGATTCACCGATCATCATCATATTATCAATCCATTTAACGGTCGTTTTCATGCAAAAATCTCCTGTAATGCTTGGCCTGGGTTGACTTGGCGCATAAAGGCTTCGCCCACTAAGTAGCCATAGATGTTGTTTGTGTTCATGAGTGTTACATCTTCAGCGTTTAAAATGCCACTTTCAGTGATGACCAAAGTACCCCCCTTGATTTCTTTTAATAAGTCTATTGTCGTTTGTAAAGACACTTCAAACGTGCGTAGATTGCGATTGTTAATACCTATCATTGGCAAGTGAAGTTTGAGTGCGCGTTTAAGTTCTTTTAAGTTGTGCACTTCAATTAATACATCCATACTTAGAGAAATTGCTAATGATGAAAGCTCATTCATTTGCGCATCAGTTAAACAAGCAGCGATGAGTAAAATACAGTCTGAACCCATTACGCGTGCTTCATAAACTTGGTAAGTATCAATAATAAATTCTTTGCGTAAAATTGGTAGTGACACGGCTACTCTTGCGTCAATTAAGTATTGATTATCACCTTGGAAAAAATCTTTATCAGTAAGAATGGATAAGCAAGTAGCACCCCCTAGCTCATAACTTTTGGCGATTTCAACTGGGTTAAAATCTTTGCGTAAAATGCCTTTTGCAGGGGATGCTTTTTTAATCTCAGCAATCACAGCATTTTGTTTGGCATCTACTTTGGTTTTAAGGGCTTGGTAAAAACCACGTGTTTTTGATGTGTTTTTTGATTGTTCAATAACCTTTGCCAAAGGCATGGTTTTTATACATTGTGCAATTTCTTGCTGCTTTCTGGCAATAATTTTTTTTAAAATATCAGGGGTATTTGCCATGATTAAGTATTTTAAATGAATTGTATAACTTATAATTAAATTTTTAAGCAAGACTCAATCCATGAAATTACTAGATTTTGAAGCAGGTATTGATCAATCATTTTTTTTAATAGCAGGTCCCTGCGTTATTGAATCTGAAGTCTTGGCAATGGAAACAGCAACTTATTTGGCAAAAGTCACTAGTGATTTGGGCATCAACTTTATTTATAAGTCATCATATGATAAGGCAAATCGAACCAGTGCCAATAGTTTTAGAGGTTTGGGGTTGGAGCAAGGTCTAAGAATTTTGCAAAAAGTTAAAGATGAAGTTGGCGTGCCTGTTTTAACCGATGTTCATGAAGATACACCACTTGATGAAGTGGTAAGTGTGGTTGATATGATGCAAACACCTGCTTTTTTGGTGCGTCAAACTAATTTTATCCAAAATGTTTGTAAACAGGGCTTTCCTGTTAATATTAAAAAAGGGCAATTCCAAGCCCCTTGGGATATGAATAATGTAGTTGAAAAGGCTCATGCCACAGGCAATCAACAAATTACTGTGTGTGATCGTGGTACTTCGTTTGGCTATAACACTTTGGTTTCTGATATGCGCGGCTTGGCAAGTATGCGTAGTACAAATTGCCCCGTGGTGTTTGATGCTACGCATTCAGTACAACAGCCTGGTGGACAAGGTACAACCTCAGGTGGTCAGCGAGAGATGGTGCCAGTTCTGGCAAGAGCAGCCGTTGCTGTTGGTATTAGTGGTATTTTTATGGAAACCCACCCAGATCCTGAGAACGCTAAGAGCGATGGCCCTAATTCTATGCCGATTGATAAAATGGAAGAACTACTTAAAACCTTGCAAGAATTAGACAATATAACTAAGAAAAATGGCTTTTTAGAAGATAGTTTGTAAAAACATTTAGCTGTTTGTGTAACTAATGTCTATTGCTTTTTCTTAAGGCGCGAAAAAATCTTTTACGTTGTTGTTGGTCTAATGATAGCGCCGTTTCTTTAATAAAGTTTTTTATCAATTTATCCTTTTGCTGTTTTAATTGTGCCAGTTGTTGGCTTTTTTCCTCATATAAACTTGGTTCGAACACAGGTGCTAATAATAGATTAAAAATATCTGAATATAAGAGCTTGGTTTTCTTATGATTGGTTATTTCTTGTCGTTTAAATAGTTGTAATTTTTCTTTTAAGTGCTGTTGTGCATTGGGTAAATGCACCAAGCTGTTTGAGAATTTTATATGTAATGGCTTTTTATGATGGCCATGCCATTGTTTTTTAGCAATCATGCCAATGTGAAAACCGATTAGTAAAATATTTAACAGTAATGAAATGGTTAAAATAATTTTAATTTTTTTACTCATAAAAAGCACCTTGTTGATAATCAGAAAATAAATAATCGTCTTGGTCTGCTATATCATTGGTTGATCCCCAGCCAATAACAATGCCTAGGATTAAAATAAATAGCAGTATTATTTTTTTCGGTAGTATTAATAGACTTAACGCCATGACTTCTGAAGACATGTAGGCGTTTGATTGAGTTTTGCTTTTTTTAATAATATTTTGAACGGCATAAGCAGAGGGCGCTTGAACCTTTAGCTTGTTCAGTTGTAATTTGAGTTCTTTATCGTTATTAAACATAATTTTTATTATAGATTAAGTTTTTGCTTGAGTTGCGCTTTACCACGCATGAGTAATGATTGTAAGGCTTTAAGTCGTATGTTCATAATTTGGGCAGCTTGTTTGTTGCTCATGTTTCCATAAAAGCATAAAACAATTGCTAAACGCTGTCGCTTAGGCAGTGAAATAATGGCTTGTTTAAGGTTAAATTGTGCTTGTTCTTGTTCTAAATTTGCTTCCAAATCGGACGGGTCTGCAACATAGTCAATATGTTCAATTAATTGTATTTTAATTTTTTTCTTATAATCTAGGCACAAATTAGCAATCACTTTATAAAACCAAGTGGTAAAAAGACTTTTTTCAGATTGATAACTATTAGGATTGTTCCAAAGTTTCAAAAAGGCTTCTTGGACAATATCCTGAGCATCGTTTTGATTAAGCAACATGCGATAAGACATAGCATAAAAACGCTGATGATGCCTTTGAACCAAAATATCAAATGCCTGATGATGGTGTTTTTGAATCATAATCATCAGGCATTCGTCATTTTTCTTACTAATAACTCTCATTAGATTGCTATAGAGTTATTTTTAGTAAAAATAATTAGAACATCCTTCTTGTTGGTTGATGTTGATTTCGTCTATGATTTCTCATTTCGTTTTGTGTTAATACGCCATCACCATTTGTATCCATTTGAGAGAATTGTGCTTTTTTAAGTGTGATAAATTCATTTAAGGTAATTTTTTTATCAGCATTATTCATATTATGTCTTTCAAACTTATGATTTTTATTAAGATAGTGCGACGTGTGGTGTTGATTGTATGATTGATGTCCATGGTTGTCTTGATCACATGCTTTGCCATTATCTCTAAAAGCATAACTACTTGTTGTTAATAATAAAGTTGTTGTTAGGGTTAATATTAATGGTTGTTTTTTCATGGTTGTTTCCTTATATTTTAGTTAGGTCAATAAAATATTTTACTGACACTAATTGATACGAAACACTCACTCAAAGTCTTCGGTTGTCAGGCCTCAAATATGTACTTTTTACCAAGTATTCTATGCAAGGTGCTGTCTTTATCGATAAAATGGTGTTTTGAACAACGCACCGATGATATGTAATGTAATAGAAAATATTATTATTTTTCCACCCAACCCGTGCAAGGTATTACCCAAACTTGCAAGAGATTTACTAAGTGGTATCACTTTTCTTGAATTCCATTCATCTGGATTGATTGCTAGCAATTCCAAGCCAAAGATAGATAATCCATGTCCATCTGCACATGACATTAACATACCAGAGATTGGCATCATCACTGTGCCAATACTTAATTCTTTTATATTGACTGAACAGGTGCAGGACAGCCATTTTTAATGCGCCAAATTACCCGTATTAAAATAACGCAAAAGAGTAGAATACCAACTGATTTGTGTATTGTACATAGAAAAAAAGTTTTTTCTATGTAT
Organism: Candidatus Ruthia sp. Plio_17_S18; assembly: GCA_021730105.1. Lineage (GTDB taxonomy): Bacteria > Pseudomonadota > Gammaproteobacteria > PS1 > Pseudothioglobaceae > Ruthia. The sequence continues at coordinate 946,484 of CP072538.1, read as the reverse complement.
ACGCCCACTACAATTAATGCAACAAAAACAATGGCAACGAGCCAATGTAGTGAAATAGTAATTTAAAGAGAGTTTTTGCTTGTTGTCTTTTGTCGTTTTGCATGCCTTTAAATCAGTTAAAAAATAATATCCAACTTACATGATACGATCTATATTTTAAAAAATCTTCGTTTTTTCATAAATGGTATTATTCGAAGATTGTACGATATTTTTTTAAACACCTAAATAAAGCAAAAATAAGCATCAAATTTTACAAAATACTTTCGGATTTGATGAGTTTCGTCCATTGCAAGAAACAGTAGTGGAAAAAATTTTAAATCATGAAGATGTGTTGCTAATTTTGCCAACAGGTGGTGGTAAATCGTTATGCTATCAGTTGCCAGCATTGTTGGTGGAAGGGGTTGTGGTTGTGGTGTCACCTTTATTAGCATTGATGCAAGATCAAGTACATGGCTTGGCAGCAAAAGGAATTCGCGCCGTTATGATGTCATCCATGCAAGATATGGAGCAAATCATACAAGCGCAGAATGATTTGCAGAATGGTGCATTGAAACTTGTTTTTGTTGCGCCTGAACGTTTGCAAAATAATCAATTTTTGCATTTTTTAACCACGCTTAACATTGCATTTTTGCCATTGATGAGGCACATTGCGTAAGTGAATGGGGGCATGAGTTTCGAGCAGATTACCGTCAATTAGGTTTATTAAAATCTCATTTTCCTGAAGTGGGTATTGCCGCCTTTACGGCAATGACAACCACGCAAGTAGAAAAAGATATTGTTAATCAGCTAAAGTTTAAACGTAGTGATAATATTATTCGTGGCAAAATTTATCGAGACAATTTGTTTATTAGCGTTCAATCCCGACAAGGCGACGGACATCAACAATTGCTAGGTTTTTTGCAAAACCATGCTCATGAACAAGGCATTATTTATACATTGTCACGTAAAAATACCGAGTCATTAAGGGCATTTTTAAGGACTAAAGGACTAAAGGCGCGTGCCTATCATGTTGGTTTGTCAACTCAAGAACGTCGCCAAGCATTTAGTGAATTTGTGGGTGATGAGATTAATATCATGGTCGCCACGATTGCATTTGGCATGGGAATTGATAAAAGCAACATTCGTTTTGTGGTGCACATGTCCATTCCTAAAACCATGGAAGCTTATTATCAAGAAATGGGTAGGGCGCGGGTAGAGATGGATTAAAGAGTGAGGTTTTGTTGCTTTACTCTACGCAAGATTTAGGTTTACTAGGACGTTTTATTGCTGATATTGAGAACTAATCTTATCGAAATCTAGCCTATCAAAAACTTAATTTAATTAAAACATATGCGTTTTCTGAAGGTTGTAGGCATCAAGCGCTCAGTCATTATTTTGATGAAGAAATGTCCAAGTGTCAAACCCAATGTGATAATTGTCTTAATCCTGATGTTGAGCGTAGCGATATTAGCGAGCAAGCAAAGATGTTTTTATCAGCCGTTTATCGTACTGACCAGCGTTTTGGACAAGGGCATATTGTTGATGTTTTATTGGGGTCAAAAAATCAAAAAGTGTTAAACAGCGGACATCAAAATTTATCTGTACATGGTATTGGTAATTCTACCAGCAGAACTTTGTGGAACATTATTGGTGACCGTTTATTGGAGATAGACGCTTTAATGGTGGGTAAATTCAAAGTTTTAAAATTGACCGACATTGCCAAACAAGCACTAAGACGAGAAATTGCCAAAGAAGAAGGTCTGCCAGCTTATATTATCTTTGACAATAAGACGCTAACAGAAATGGCGCATTTTTTGCCTAATAATGAAGAAAAACAGTTACAAATTAATGGAGTAGGTCAGGTTAAGCTTTAAAAATATGGTGCTCGTTTTTTAGGTTTATTAGCAACCTTATAATTAATCGAACAAGACTCATCCATAGAAAACATCTGTCAACAACGTGATTTAGCATTAACCACTGTACTAAGCCACATTAACAAACTGGCAAATAGTGGCAGAATTGAACACTCAAAAAGACAGCAATTATTTGCCACAATTCACACTGATGAGGCAATTAATCATTGGATTTTACAAATAGATTCAATTGAAAAAACACACCAACATTTGGCGATTTTTAAGCAACTTAATCAAATAGATTAGAAAATGAAGAATAAATTATTATTTTTATTAATTTTACCTTCCTGATTTATTGTTACTTAAAACGTATGATAAAAATCTTGATGTGATTGATTGAGTCATAAGTGAAAAATTATATGGCATCAGAGGGCTTTGGGATGGGAAAAAACTAATCAGCCGAGGCGGGAAAACACTTAATCCACCAAAGTTTTGGACGATGGATTTTCCAGATTTTGAAATTGATGGCGAACCTTGGACAAAGCGTGGTGATTTTGAACGTATTTCTTCACTTGTTAGACTAAAAATACCTGATAATCGTTGGAAGACTGTGAGTTTTAATATTTTTGAAGTGCCTAATCAAAAAGGCGGCTTATTAGAACGTTTAAAAGTTTTGCAAGTTCATCTTGAACAATATACCAATAAAATTTTAAGAATTATCAAACAAACGCCCATTAAGTCCAAACAACTAGATAATTTCCTAGACAAAGTGGTTAATAATAAGGGTTAAGGTGTTGTGGTGCGTAACCCTAGAACGTCTTATCAAACTGGGCGTTTATCGAGCGCTTTAAAGCTTAAAAAATATCATGATTAGGAATGTATCGTCATTAAGATATTGAGCGGAAAAGGAAAATATAAAAACAAAACGGGATCGGTTAAATGCAAAACTAAAAAAGGACAGGATGTTAACATCGGTTCTGGGTTTACACAGACATTGAGCGAGAACATCCACCCACTATTGGCAGTGAGACTACCTTTAAATATTACGGACTAACTAAAAATAAAAAGCATAATTACCCAGTATTTTTAAGAATTATACCAAAATTGACTAACTAGACCAGTTTTGGTATAATTTGACCAGTTTTTGATACTAATATTTTGATTGATTATTTAAATGGCGAAGTCAAAGCAAAAAATACAATTGAGCAATATGATCAGATTGCAATTAGTGTTATTTATTACCTATATAGAAGTAATGGTTGAGAAAAAATGACAGAGGGTATTGCCAAATTTAGAAATACATTAAGGGTAAAGTTACCAGATGCAATTATTTTGGCAACAGCAAGACAAAATAAGGCTGTTTTAGTCATCCGAAATTCTAAAGATTTCTCAAAAAATCAGCAAGATATAGTTATCCCCTATAAATTGGAGCACTGAAAACAATGATAAAAATTGCAGTTACTGGTGTTTCAGGGCGCATGGGTCAAGCCATTATTGAAGCAATCAATCAAAATGATAGTGTTGAGCTAGGCGTTGCGTTAGATAAGGGTGATGATTTAAATGTTGTATTAAACCAGTTTGATGTGCTCATTGACTTTACTTGTCCAGTAGCTACACTTGGCTATTTAGCAATTTGTGCTAAGGCAGGCAAGAGAATGGTTATTGGTACGACAGGTTTTAATGATAATGAACTAAATCAATTAACCACCCTTGCACAGAATGCACCTATTGTGTTTGCACCTAATATGAGCGTAGGTGTGAATTTATCTTTGAAGCTTTTGGAAATGGCGGCAAAAGTAGTGGGAGAAGAGAGCGATATTGAAATTATTGAGACGCATCACCGTTTTAAGGTGGATGCCCCTAGTGGCACTGCATTAAAGATGGGCGAAGTGATTGCTGATACACTAGGTAGGGATTTAAAAACGTGTGCCATTTATGGGCGAGAAGGTATTGAGCAGGTTAGAGATAAAAATACAATTGGGTTCTCTACAATTCGTGGTGGTGACGTGGTGGGTGAACATACGGTGAGTTTTTTTATGCAAGGTGAGCGTGTAGAAATTACGCATAAAGCCTCATCAAGAATGACCTTTGCACTTGGGGCGCTCCGTGCAGCAATTTGGCTTGACAAAGCGCCCTCTAACAAAGACTGTGTTTATTCAATGAAAGATGTATTGGAGATTGTTTAAAAAAATGCGACTACATGCACATAAACAGTTTTGTTTACTGTATTAGCAATTAGCCCTTATGATAGAATCACTCAGTGAGCGGAAAATATCCCAGTTTTGATTGTTGTTGGTATTTTAGTGCTTATCTATGTTAGTTTCAAGTTTTCAACTTTTGCTTATGTACTTGTACTTATGAGCCGGTTTTTGTGTTATCACACTATTGGCTGGCACTTTAATTTTGAATTAGTACCATTTGATTGGGGAAATCATCTATTATCAACATTGGGTTTTGATTTTGTTATTCCTGAAGGGTGAAATAATTTTGACCGCTTAGGACATTTTTTGATTGGTATTTCCTATGTCGTGGTTGAGATTAGTGTGCGTAAAAAGTGTTTGAGCAATAACTTTATGGCTTGGCTATTGGGTGTATTTGCCCTAGATTTTTTGGCGGCAAGTTATGAAATAATTGAAATGGTTTATGCTATTACTGAAGTCGGAGAATTGGGAACAGCTTTTTTAGGCTCTCAAGGTGATATTTGGGGTGCTCAAAAAGATATGTTGCTTGATATATTAGGCGCTTGTATATTTGGGTTGTTGGCGCTGTTTAATCAGCGTAATTGGCAGGAGAGATTAAACAAATTATGTTATATACTATTATTTCACAAGATGTTGAGGATTCGCTAGAGAAAAGAGCGTTAGTACGTCCAGAACATATTAAGCGATTAGAGACTTTGAAAAATCAAGGACGCTTAATTTTGGCAGGTCCTCATCCTGCTATTGATACTAATGAGCCAGGTAGCGCTGGCTTTACAGGTTCGTTAGTGGTGGCAGAATTTGATTCTTTAGAGGTTGCAAAAGTTTGGGCAGAGGCAGATCCTTATATCGAGTCTGGCGCATATGCCAGCATTATTGTTAAACCATTTAAAAAGGTATTGCCATGAGTTTAATACTACGTCCTTTATTTGAAAAAACCAGTTCGACTTATACGTATCTTTTGGCAGATATGCAAACTGTGGATGCTGTTATCATTGATGCGGTAGATGAAACTAAGCAGCGTGATATTGGCTTGATTGAAGAATTGGGTTTGAATCTTAAATATATTCTTGAAACACATGTACATGCCGATCATATTACCAGTTCTTGTCCATTAAAACAGCACTTTACGCAGGCCAAAATTGTACTAGGTTCTGCCAATGCAGTTACTTGTGCAGATATTTTGCTTAATGATGGTGATACTTTGTCATTTGGCGCTTATACCTTGAGTGCTATGACAACCCCTGGGCATACGGATGGATGCATGTCTTATATTGTGGATAATCAAATCTTTACAGGCGACGCTTTATTGATTAGAAGTTGTGGCAGGTGTGATTTTCAAGGTGGTTCGGCGGAAAAATTGTTTGATTCTATTCAAAAAATATTCACCTTGGATGATGAGACTTTGGTTTATCCTGCTCATGATTATGGTGGTAGAACAGTGAGTTCAATTTGGGAAGAAAAGCAATTTAACGAAATGATTGGTGCGAATGTAGATAAACAAACGTTTATCCATAGAGTTAATGCAATGGAATTAGATCTACCTAAAAAAATCCATGTTGCAGTGCCTGCTAATCAAGTTTGCGGTGCAAAAATTATGATTAAGACACCATGAAAGGCTATTCACTAGACACACATCCAAGCATTAGCGTTGTTAAAGAAGCATTTGCTGTGGTTAGAATTCCAAGAATTAAGCGTGAACGTGTACCGGCCAATAATGTTGAAGTGGTTGAAGATTTAGACGTTGCTATGGAGAAATCAGACCCTGGCAATCATCTGTATGCTGCAAAAGTACTAGGCCCGTCTAGGTCATCTGAAGGCATGACTTTGTATTATATTTTAGAAATGTATAACGCTTAATGAAATGGTTTAGTTTACTGTTAATTTTATTAGTGCCACTTGTTCATAGTGAGCAAAGCACCGAGTTTGCATTAACATCAGGTGATACAATCTCAGCAGACACACAAGTGTTATTTTTATATTTGCCTTCTGAACGTGGTTTTGGCAAAGGCTATGTATCCATAGTACAACAATATGTATCCATAGTACAACAATTGGCATTTTTTGGTGTTGATGTTTGGGCGCTTGACCTCCATAGTAGTTACATGGTGTCAAAGCATCGCAGCAGTATTAATCGGTTTGGATGTGCTTGAAATTATATCAACTGTCAAACGTAGGGCCTTTGAAAAAAATATTTTTTCTAACCTCGGGTAGAGGCGCACAATTGGCACTTAAAACTGCACATCAGTGGCAATTAGAAAATCCTAAATCTAGTTTGATTCCAGGGCACATTTTTCATTCGCCACATTTGATTTAAGCAAAGAACGAGTGCCAATTCAAAGCTTGATTAGTACAAAAGACAATATTTACTTTATCAGTACTGGCACTTCTCTACTTAGTATTTGGTGATATTGTTGAGTTTTTAATTAATAATAAAGGTAAGGGGCTGCCCATGAAAAACCTAAAGACATTACCAAGTTCATTGATTTTAATACTTGGCGGCAGTTTACTGTTTTTGCTGTTAATGGCAATACTGTTAAAGAAGAAAATACAACAACCAAATCGGTTGAAGAGTGCCAAGTGCCAAGCTGGGTAATTGCCATTGGTCATGAACAAAAATAGAAGTTGCATAATGGCTGTTACACCGAGCAAGAAACTCAGCAAGAAAAGAAAAGTAGTACTCAATAATGTCGTACTGGTATGTAGCAATAGCAATCATCATGGAAGTTATTGCAACCAGTGCGCTCAAAGCTTCAACTGAATTTACAAAATTACTCCCAAGTTTAATTGTTATTGTGGGATATGCCATCTCGTTTTATTTTATGACCTTGACTTTAAGAACAATACCAGTGGGTATTACTTATGCGATTTGGTCAAGTGCTGGTATTGTTTTAGTCACTATTGCAGGTGTATTTTTATACAAACAAATACCAAATATTCCTACCATGCATGATTATCATGTGCCTAATTATATTAGGTGTTGGGTTGTTCATCTCTTTTCAAAAATCAGCTAATTAGGATTCTCTTTGGGTTAACTATTGAACTATATTTCTAACTATTTTTTATAGTAATTTTTTTTATTTTAATAAATGGTGGTTGTAAAAATGTTTAGCAAATTATACTCTCTAGTTTTTATATTATTGATAAGTTCTTGTTCTAGTACAGGTATTGGATAAAGATCTGCAGATTCTGTAACAAGTTTTTTGCTAAAAATTTATATAAGCAAAGATTACAATACAGTTGCTAGTAATACTCGATTTACTAATGATTTCATCCCCAAGAGGGTTAAAATTATTGGCAACCAACTCAGTGAAAAAACTTTACCCAGTGGTAATACTATTCATATTCATTTATTGCCTCAAGATTCATTAAGTTCAGGAGGTAGTTCATTTCGCTCAATTCCAGGGCCGGGTAGTATATTTTCTACTGGTATAAAGAAAAAACAAAGATTTGATATTTATGCCTTTTTGGTTAACAAAGATGATACAATCATCGATTATGGACATGGAAGATATAACACAACAAAGACCTGTGGCGGATCTGTTATTTTTGTGAACTATAATTGTAGCACTGCTGAAATAACTGGGATATCATCTGAAGTTGAAGGCATAGTAATGACTTCTAAAAATTTACCAATTTCTTCTTGGAAGAAATATAGTTTGCCACTAAATATTTGTGCATAAAATAATAATGTTTAGATAATTTCACATGTTGCATCAAAGCTTAAACGTGGCGATCTTGAAAAGATTTTATTATGGTCGCCATGACCAATACCACATAAGAAAATAGATTTTGTTTTACCATTTGGAAAAAACTCATTGTCCAAGGTTTCGTTGTTAAAGCCACCCATTGGGCCACAATCTAGCCCAATAGCACGGGTTGCCATAATAAAATAGGCACCTTGCAAAGTGGCGTTCATTTCTCCTGCTGACTTTATTTTTTCAGGCTTGCTTTGGTACCAACTTTTGGCATCAGTATGAGGAAATAAAAATGGCAATTTTTCGTAAAATTCTATGTCATAGCTAATAATAGCAACAGCTGGTGCGTTCATACTTTTATCAATATTGCCTTCATCAAGATGTGGTTTTAAGCGTTGCTTAGCATCATCTGATTTAACAAAAGTAATGCGCACAGGACAATTGTTAGCTGCGGTTGGGGCAAATTTCATCAGTTCATAAATTTGATGAATTTGCGTCTCAGATATGTCTTGCTTCAACCAGCCATTGTGACTTCTTGCATGACGAAATAAAGTATCTAGTGTATACTTATCAAGCATTAAAACATCCTCAACTGTTAATAAAAAATAATAATATGTTAGATTATATATTTTTTGATGCCAAACTATCAAACAAATTCAAAGACCATTTAACAAAGGTGGGCATAGAATTTAAATATGAACAAGACAGTGCGTTTGGTTCTGTGCAAGGTGAGATTGTCTCAATCGCTGATAAAATCAGTGAGAGTCTATTGGATGAATTGCAAAATTTATACGATGAACTACAAAGTGAGTTAGAAAAATTATTAGAACAAAGTGACGAAAGTTTGGTTATGAGTGCAGCAGGCATGGAAGTGAAGCTAAAAGATGGTAGATTATGCACACTTAGGGTTGCGCCAGATATTGTAGCGCGTATATTAACTGTATTAGAGTTTGATGAGCTACAAGCGTTTGTTGACAATATTGCAAAAAGCGTAGAAGAGCCAGACAGTGGGCATTTTTGTCATAACAAATAGGAGAATAAAATGAGTGAATATTTTGTGATTATGTCATTTGAGTTAAATAATCAAAATTTAATTAATGATTGGAAGTCTTGATCAAAAGAAATTGATGAGGATATTGCCAAGTCTGATGGGTTTATTTCACGTGATTCTGGGGTTGATAAAGATGGGTGTGTGTATTTGTTTGGTTAAATGGCAAAGTAAGGCGCATCATGCAAATTGCACTAAATTACTTGAAGCGAGAGAACAATGGCCACATATGTTGGCGTATCTTTGCAATATTGCCAACATGAAAACAAGCACAACTCAAACATTGGAGATTTTTTAAAAATGAAAAAAATTACCATTATTGGGTCGGGATTTGCAGGATTAACATCTGTTAGGATCCTTAGAAAAAGCGATAAGCACGCACAAATCACTTTAATATCACCCAAAGCAGAGCTGGTTTATATGCCAAGTTTAATTTGGGTGCCATCAGGTATAGCCAGTAAAAAAGACATTATTATTCCACTTGAACGTTTTTTTAAGCGTATGAATGTTCGCCATATAGTTGGCGAAGTCACAGGTTTGAAAGACCATGCTAGAACCGTGATTACCTCAACAGGTGAATATAAAAATGATGCGCTTATTATCGCCTCAGGCGGGCAGTTTATTAAGAAGTTGCCTGGTATTGAGCATGCCATTACGCCATGTGAGGGACTGAGTGCTGTTGAGCAGATACGTGATAGAATTCAGGCCATGGATAGTGGTGATATTGCCATTGGTTTTGTGAGCAATTCCAAGGAGCCAAGTGCCATGCGTGGTGGTCCAATGTTTGAGTTTTTGTTTGGCTTGGATACACAATTACGACAAGAAGGTCGGCGCGATAAATTTAATCTGACTTTTTTTACCCCTGCAAAAAAACCAGGTGCTCGCTTAGGTGAAAAGGCGGTTAATAGCTTATTAAGTGAAATGAAAAAACGCAATATTAACACGTACCTTGGGCATAATATGAAAGCTTTTGAAGCTGACAAAGTCATTACTGAAGGTGGTGAGTTTGCCACAGATTTGATTTTGTTCATGCCAGGTATGACAGGAAATCAGTGGTTTGATAACACCGAACTTGAGCGTAGTGAAGGCGGTTTACTTAAAGCGGATAAATTTTGTCAAGTTCAAGGTGCTGAGAGGGTGTTTGTGGCAGGTGACTCAGGCTCTTTCTCAGGGCCAGAGTGGATGCCAAAGCAAGCACATATGGCAGATTTACAAGCTGCTGCTGCTGCTAAAAATGTGCTAGATGTTCTGGATAATAAGCCTGCTAGTCATACTTTTAAGATTGAATTGATGTGTATTGTTGATTCAAATAATAAAGGTATGTACATATCACGCACACTCAAAGGCGGATTAATGCTACCAAATTGTCGTTTGATGCATTATGCCAAGCAAGTTTTTGGTTGGTGGTATTTGCGTCAATATCGTTAAATTGTTTAAAAAAATTTTGTAAGGTTACTAGACATTTTTCCATAATAAAGAATGATAGAGTTAAAACAAATCGCTTGATAGATCTTTAGAAATATTTTTGATTTGGTTATTATATAAAAATGAATATATCCAGCTCTTGATTCGGAAGGTACTGAAATTATAAAGCTTGATGAACTCTATCGTCGTATGTGGACAATGAGTCATAACCCAAACAAACCACATCGAGTTCATTTTTACTTGATGTTATATATTGAACAAGGAGAAGGCGCACAATTTATTGATTTTAAGCATTACTCTTTCACAAAAGGTAGTTTGATTTTTATCAATAAAAATCAAATTCAGGCATTTTCATTAAATAATAAAATACAAGGAAAAGTGATTCTTTTCATTCAAACATATATTGAGCAGATCCAGACAAACATGAATGTATCAATATTTTCACTGAACCATTTGAATATTTCTTATTGCCACATTTTCCACACCCAGTCTATTATTAACAAAATAGTCTGATAATCATGCTTTTATTTTCTTCATTATTCATAATGTTAGAACGTGAAACAACTCATTCCTATACAAATAAGTTGAGCAGATCTCAAGTAAAACAATTAATTGATGCGCATACAATAATAGAAGTAAAACGGCGTTTAATCTTGGAAAACAAACAAGTGCAAGAAATGGCTTATGATTTTGGCTTTGAGTAAGTGAGTAACTTCGTTAAATATTTCAAAAAACATATTTCAATGACACCATTACAGTTTAAAAAACATACTCTAAGTTAGAGATTTACCATTTTTGGTATATTTAATTAAAAATTCACGGTCAAACAAACCTTGTTTGATTAATTCATGATTAATTGCCATAAATAACGCACCATCAGTGCCTGGTTTAATAGGTATCCACTCATCAGCAATAGCAGAATAGCCAGTGCGTACTGGGTTGATTGAAATAAATTTACCGCCATTGCGTTTAAATTTACTCATCTCGATTTTCATTGGATTGGAGTGGTGATCCTCAGCTGAACCAATTACAATAAAGAGTTTTGCTTTTTCTAAGTCTGGACCGCCAAACTCCCAAAACTAACCACTAATGGTGTAAATCATGCCAGCCGCCATATTGACCGAGCAAAATCCACTATAGGCGGCATAGTTTGGGGTGCCATATTGCTGGCAAACAATCTTGTTAATGCTTGCCATTTGGTCACGACCTGTAAATAAAGCGAATTTTTTAGGGTCTGTTGCACGGATTGTGGGACAGGCATTTTTCCATAATTTCAAAAGCCTCGTCCCACTCAATTGCCTCAAATTGTGACTCGCCACGTTTGCGCACCTTCTTTGTTTTTAAGTGGCCTAGTTAAGCGCGCAGGATAGTATTGTTTCATAATGCCAGATGAACCCTTGGCGCAAATCACATCTTTGTTTAAAGGGTGGTTTGGATTGCCTTCAATATAGCGCATTTCACCATTTTCAATCGTGACATTAATTTCACAACACAAGCACACATATAACTTGTGTTTATCAAAAAAAATTATTTGAAGATGCGTATTTTAAAGTATTTAATTCAACTGATTTATATTAATAAATATTACATAAGAGAAGTGGTTTGTGTATTTGTTAAATAAGGATAAAATAGAATATCTCTTTACTTTTTTTATGGCGTAATTGTATGACTTATTGTTTGTTTTGTAAAATGATTAATGGTGACATTCCAGTCAATAAAATCTATGAAGATGAAGATGTTCTTGCTTTTCATGATATCAATCCACAAGCATACCATCATTTTTTAGTTATTCCAAAAACACACATTAAAACTTTAAATGATACTGATGATGCGCAATTGTTAGGAAAATTAACGCTAACAGCAAGCCGTATTGCTAAAGAATTAGGTTTTGCTGATGAGGGTTATCGAGTGGTGATGAATTGTAATGAACAAGGCGGACAAACGGTTTACCATATTCATCTTCATTGTCTAGGTGGGCGGGCACTGACTTGGCCACCAGGGTGATAAGTGTCTTTTTGAAAAGGTGCTTGCTTATAAGCCTTATTTTTTACAAGGAAAACAAACCTCTAATCAGATAAAATCTAGCCCTTAAATTTATTGAAATATTTTATCCATTATGAGTAATGAATTTTTAGCCAGACACCTTGGCCCAAATACAAATGATATTAAGACCATGCTAAGTAGTATTGGTTGCTCATCTGTTGATGAGGTGATATCAAAAACGGTGCCTAAAAATATTTTATTTGGCAATCGAATGGAGCTTGATGAAGGCATGACTGAGCGGGACACTTTGGCATTGGCCTCAAGCCTTGCTGCTAAAAATATCTTAGCAACTAACTTTATTGGCCAAGGTTATTATGGCACGCTAATGCCGAGCGTTATTCAGCGCAATATTTTAGAAAACCCAGGTTGGTATACGGCTTACACGCCTTATCAAGCTGAAATTTCTCAGGGTCGTTTGGAAATGCTGCTTAATTTCCAGCACATGATTATTGATTTAACAGGTATGGATATTTCCAATGCTTCATTATTAGACGAGCCAACCGCTTGTGCTGAGGCAATGATAATGGCTAAGCGTGCTAATAAAAAGAATAAATCTAACCAATTTGTGATTGATATTAACACTCATCCACAAACCATTATTATTTTGCAAACTCGTGCCAAGCCGTTAGGCATTGAGTTGATTATTAAAGACATTCAACATCATGATTTTAGTGATTGTTTTGCTTGTTTAATGCAATATCCAGGTACAAATGGTGATGTTCGAGATTTAACCGCTGACATTGCTAGGGCACAAGATAATGATGTATTAACCATTATTGCTTGTGACCTTTTAGCATTAACACTCCTTAGAACCCCTGCAGAAATGGGGGCTGATATTGCAGTGGGTAACTCACAACGTTTTGGCGTGCCTATGGGTTTTGGTGGACCACATGCGGCATTTTTAAGTGCGCGTGATGCATTCAAACGAATTATACCAGGTCGGCTTATTGGCATGTCTCAAGATGTTTTAGGAAATCCAGCAATGCGCATGTCACTACAAACCCGTGAGCAGCATATTCGTCGAGATAAGGCCACTAGTAATATTTGCACTGCTCAAGTTTTATTAGCAGTGCTTGCTGCTGCTTATGGTATTTATCATGGTGCTAAAGGTTTGAAAAAAATTGCATTAAGTGTGCATAATAAAGCTAATAACCTTGCTAAAAGCCTGCTTGATGTGGGCTTTGAATTAGCCACAGAGCAATTTTTTGACACAATCACTATTAATACGACCAATGCTGTTAGTTTGTTTAATACAGTACAATCAAACAACATTAATTTACGTTTAATTAATGATAAGCAATTAAGCATTGCACTTGATGAAACTACAACAGTTGATGAATTGTCATGTCTTGTGTCAATTCTATCAATAGGTAAAGCTACTTATTATCAGTCAGAAAATTTGCTTTTGAATATTACTAAAGATAATTTACGCACTTCAGATTATTTGACTCATCCTGTGTTTAGCAACTACCACTGTGAGACTGAAATGATGCGTTATTTGAAGCGTTTGGAAAATAAAGACATCGCACTTAATCATTCAATGATTGCACTAGGATCTTGCACTATGAAGCTTAATGCTGCGACGCAGATGTATCCAATTACATTGCCTGGTTTTTCTGATTTGCACCCATATGCACCAGAAAATCAAACCAAGGGCTATCAGCAATTATTTAAAGATTTAGAGCAGGCATTAATAGAAGTTACAGGCTATGATGCAGTTTCCCTGCAACCCAATGCAGGCTCCCAAGGTGAGTTTGCAGGTCTTCTAGCAATTAAGTCGTACCATCAATCCAAAGGCGAAGAAGGGCGTAATATTTGCCTAATCCCCCAATCAGCACATGGTACTAATCCTGCCAGTGCAGTCATGGCAGGCATGAAAGTGTTGATTGTCAAATGTGACGAATCTGGCAATATTGACATTCAAGATTTAACAACAAAGGCTGAGAAATACGCAGATAAATTATCAGCCATTATGGTTACTTATCCTTCTACCCACGGCGTATTTGAGGTTGAAATTAAGAAAATATGTGAGATTATTCACACCCATGGTGCTCAAGTATATTTAGATGGTGCCAATCTAAATGCCATGGTTGGTATTACCCGTATGGGTGAATTTGGTGCAGATGTGTCACATATTAATTTACACAAAACATTTGCCATTCCACATGGTGGTGGTGGTCCAGGCATGGGGCCGATTGGCGTTAAAGCACACTTGAAAGAGTTTTTACCTGGCAATCCACTGATTAAAGATTCTAACGCTGTATCCGCAGCTATGTATGGCAGTGCTTCAATTTTGCCAATTTCTTGGTCATATATTAAGCTATTAGGTAAATACGGCATGCAAAGGTCTACCGAAGTTGCCATTGTGAGTGCAAACTATATTGCTAACGAACTGAAAGATTATTTTCCAATTTTGTATCAAGGTGAGCACAATATGGTCGCGCATGAGTGCATTATTGATATTCGTCCTTTAAAAGAACAAAGTGACATCTCCGAAGAAGACATTGCCAAGCGTTTAATGGACTATGGTTTTCACTCGCCAACCATGTCATTTCCAGTGGCAGGCACACTCATGATTGAGCCTACAGAAAGTGAGTCGTTACGTGAAATTAATCGTTTTATTAAGGCAATGATTAGTATTTATACCGAGATTCAAAAAGTAATTAAAGGAGAGTGGGATAAGGACAACAACCCGCTTAAAAATGCCCCACATACAGCAATTGAAATGGCTGGGCAATGGCAATATCCTTACTCACGAGAGGAGGCGTTATATCCAGTAGACTCACTGAAACAAAATAAATATTTTCCACCTGTTAAGCGCATTGATAATGTGTATGGCGATCGAAATTTATTCTGCTCGTGCCCAGACATTAAGGGTTTTGAGTGAACAGTTTTTACATTTTGTTTGTGTGTTTTATTTGGTCGTTCTGACAGGTGAAAGTTGCGTCTAGTTATTTTGATCAAGCAATGTTATCTTAAATTTATTCAATAGCCTGTCAAACTTTGGTGAAGAGGTTAAAGTTAATCAAGTAGTTGGTTTGCAAGATTGCTTTTTGCTAAAATTAATGTTGATTAGATGATTTGTTTAGATTAGCCGCAGAAGTTTTATATTATGATTTTTTACCTTAGATAAGAAGTAAGTAAGTGTAGAATATTTTAAAAATAACTAAAATTTTTCATCTATGAATTATCACTTAATTCATCAAGATTCAATTAGCACTGTGCTAGATACAGCGCGCCAATATCGAGCCTTACGTCAATTAGTATTTGTATTGATGTGTTTGCTATTGATTCGGATAATCAAGATGCTTTGGTGGTCTATATTTTGGCTTTAACAGACCAGTATTCACATGGCGGTACTAAAGTAAAAGATAAGAAAATTATCCAAATCATTGCTAAATTAGACTCAGAATTTCATCGGCATTATTACACGGGGATTTTTCTTGAGCGAAAAGCTAGGGCTTGGCTTAAAAATCCAATGTCACAATCTTTTGTTTATGAGTGGTTAATAGAAGCAATTGGTCAGTATGAAATGGCTGAAAAAATGGCACCATCTCATTGTTCAGATCCTATTTTGCGTTATAACAGTTGTCTTAGAACCATTGAGAAGGAACGCTTGCAGTCTAGAGTGGAGTTTGATGAACTTTACTAGCATTGCTTTAAAAAACTAATGGCCTTTGTAGGGCTTTTTGGTTTTCTTATGTTATTTTTCACATGCTAAGCTTGCTAAATTTTCACTTTGGTCAAAGTGCTTGTGATGGTTTTTATGATTGGTTTAACCAGTTGTTTACTTACTATTTAATGGTGCTAATATTGATTGTGTTGTTTGGTTTGCACGTTATTGTGGCATTGTATCGACAATTGATTAATAATATTAACAAAGGGCAAGCTTATCAAAAACTCTATCCTTAGGGTGCTCCTAGATTTGTTGCTTGGGCCGGTGCTGGCACATTATTTGTGTTTATCGTTTTTCATTTTGTGCAGATGAAACGAGTTTGTACCAATATATGGTTGAGTTATTTTCCCAACCTGTGATGTTAGTAATTTACGCACTAGGTGTGATAACACCTAGTGCACACTTACATCAAACGTTAGGTAGAAATGATGGGCGTATTTGAGCGCCAAAACAAGTCAAAGATTGTGAGAAAAACCCGCAAGATATCAAAGAAGAAGATCGAGATTATTTTCTTGAAAGACAGTATCCTGCTTTTGCTAACTTAGTACCACGTGATGTAGCTTCACGCGCTGTTAAGCACATTTGTGATGAGGGCCGTGGTGTTGGCGTTAAAATTCCTGGCAAACGTCTTGGTGTATATTTATATTTTAGCGACGTTATTAAAAAAATAGGTTTGACGTAAGTTGAAGAAAAATATGGCAATTTGTTTGAAATGTATCAGCAAATCACAGATGATGACCCTTATTTAACACCAATGAAAATATATCCAGCACCACATTATTCTATGGGTAGATTATAATCTAATGACCACACTTGATGGCTTGTTTGCTGCGGGCGAGGCTAATTTTTCAGACCATGGCGCTAATCAACTTGGCGCTTCTGCTTCTCATACAAGGTTTGGCAGATGGTTATTTTATCTTGCCACAAACCATTGCTAATTATTTAGCTATAAACAAATTTAATAAAATTGAGTCAAATCATGAAAAAGTTCAACAAGCCTTAAATGCCGCTAAAGTTAGAATTGAGCAATTAATGAACGCGCCTGAAGCGGAAACACTCCCCTGAATATTTTTACCATAAACTAGGCAAAATCCTGTGGGAATCTTGTGGCATGTCTAGAGAAATGGCAAGATTAGAACAAGCAATTAATGGGATTAAGGCATTGCAATTAGAGTTTTGGCAAACCATTAAAGTCACGAGTATTGACCAAGGTTTAAATCAAACTTTAGAGCGTGCAGACAGAGTGGCTGACTTTATCGAGTTAGGTACCTTGATGTGTAAAGACACCCTTAATAGATAAGAATCTTGTGGTGTGCATGCTCGAGTGGAGCACTTATTCTCAGAAGGTGAGATCAAGCGTAATGATAAGAACTTATAGTTTCGTTGCAGCGTGGGAGTATGAACAAGAGGGATCTAAACTTCATGAGGAACACTTGCATTGTGAATTTATTAAACCTAGTGTTAGGAACTACAAATGATTTTTACATTGCATATTTGGCCACAAAAAACGTAAATACTCAAGGTGGATTTGTTATTTATGAGATTGACAATGTTGATAGTAGTACTTCATTTTTAGAAATGCTCACAGGCGTTGTACTCGTGCTTGCCCTAAAGATATATCATTACAAAATATTACAAGGATGAATAAGATTCTTGGATAATAGCCATATTAACTTTTAACTTAACATAAAAACCACTAATGAGCTCAAAACTTCATCAATTAGCACTAGCATATCACCAAGGCGAGCGTCCAGGAAAAATCATTGTTTCATCACACAAGCCACTAGCAACACGTGAAGACCTTAGTTTGGCATACACCCCCGGGGTTGCTGCACCTGTTCGTGAGATTGCACAAGATGCAAGTAAAGTTTATGACTTTACCATTAAACGTAATTTGGTTGCTGTTATTTCTGATGGTTCAGCAGTCTTAGGGCTTGGCAATGTAGGGCCACTAGCATCTAAACCTGTAATGGAAGGCAAAGCAGTATTGTTTAAACATTTTGCAGATATTGATGTCTTTGATATTGAGGTTGATACTCAAGATGTTGATGAATTTGTACAAACGGTTAAAAATATTGCACCAACATTTGGCGGTATTAATCTTGAGGATATTTCAGCACCTCGTTGTTTTGAAATTGAAAAACGTTTAATTGAGATGCTTGATATTCCTGTTTTTCACGATGACCAGCATGGAACAGCCATTATTATCGCAGCAGGCCTGTTAAATTCGCTTGAAATTCAAGGAAAGCATATTGAAACTGCTAAGTTGGTTTGTTTGGGTGCTGGCTCGGCAGGTATTGCTACTTTAAACTTATTGTGTGAATTAGGTCTGTCAAAGGACAATATTTTATTGGTTGATAAAGAGGGTGTTATTTCTCAAAACATGGAAAATGTTAGTCAAATTAAAGCACAATATAGCGTGAAAACAGATAAAAAAACCTTGGCAGGTGCCATGCAAGATGCAGATGTGTTTATTGGTGTTGCTGCTGCCAACTTGGTATCAAAACAGATGATTAAATCAATGGCAGATAGGCCTATTGTGTTTGCTTTATCAAATCCAGATCCTGAAATTTCACCTTTTGATGCCACTTCAGTACGCGATGATTTAATCATGGCAACAGGTCGAAGTGACTATCCAAATCAGATTAACAATGTTCTGGGTTTTCCTTTTATATTTAGAGGCGCATTAGACGCAAAAGCCAGTGAAATCAATTCAAAAATGAAAATAGCCGTGGTTCATGCACTTAAGGACTTGGCAAAACTTGACGTGCCAGACAGTGTTTTAAAAGCTTACAGTGCAAAATCTATGGTGTTTGGTAAGGCTTATATCATTCCCAAGCCTTTTGACCCAAGGTTGATAGATGTGGTGCCAAAAGCAGTATTTGATGCTGCTGTTGTAAGTGGTGTTTCACGTTTGTAATTAGAGAAAAGACAGACTTTCAAAAAACAATAAAAAACGTTAAATTAACTCTTGCGCTCTAAAGATAGCTATGGGATAATACCTGATTGTTTTTTGGAGGGGTTCCCGAGTGGTCAAAGGGAACAGACTGTAAATCTGTCGGCTCTGCCTTCGAAGGTTCAAATCCTTCCCCCTCCACCATAAAGAATAATAGGTTTGCGGGTATCGTATATTGGTATTACCTTGGCCTTCCAAGCCAATGAGACGAGTTCGATTCTCGTTACCCGCTCCAAGATGGGGGGTTGTGCTCACCTAGCTCAGTTGGTAGAGCACTTCCTTGGTAAGGAAGAGGTCGGCGGTTCAAATCCGCTGGTGAGCTCCAAAAATTTAAAATTTAATTTGTTAAACGTAGGAGCATCAAATGTCAAAAGAAAAATTCGAAAGAACCAAACCACACGTCAACGTCGGCACAATCGGTCACGTTGACCACGGCAAAACCACACTCACAGCCGCCATCACTAAAGTTATGGCAGAAGCGCGCGGTGGCGAATTCAAAGATTATGCAGATATTGATAATGCCCCTGAAGAAAGAGAACGCGGTATTACCATCTCAACAGCCCACGTCGAGTATGAAAGTGAAGCCCGCCATTATGCACACGTTGATTGCCCAGGACATGCCGACTACGTTAAGAACATGATCACAGGTGCTGCTCAAATGGACGGTGCTATTATTGTTATTGCTGCCACAGATGGTCCAATGGCTCAAACCCGTGAGCACATTCTATTATCTAAGCAAGTAGGCGTCCCTTACATCGTTGTTTACATGAACAAAGCCGATATGGTTGACGATGAAGAATTGGTTGAATTGGTTGAATTGGAAATCCGTGAGTTACTAGACGAATATGATTTCCCAGGTGATGACACGCCAGTCATCTTCGGTTCAGCACTTAAAGCTTTAGAAGGCGACATATCAGACATGGGCGTACCTTCAATCATTAAGTTAGTAGAAGCACTAGACACTTACATCCCAACTCCTAAGCGTGACACAGACAAGTCATTCTTAATGCCAATTGAGGATGTATTCTCAATCTCAGGTCGTGGCACTGTAGTGACAGGCCGTATTGAAGCAGGCATTGTTAATGTTGGTGACGAATTAGAAATCGTTGGTATTAAAGACACACAAACCACTACTTGTACCGGTGTTGAAATGTTTAGAAAGTTACTTGATTCAGGCGAAGCAGGCGATAACGTGGGTGTTTTACTTCGTGGTACCAAGCGTGAAGAAGTTGAACGTGGTCAAGTATTGGCCAAGCCAGGCTCAATCAATCCACATTCAAAATTTGAAGCAGAAGTTTATATTTTAAGCAAAGATGAGGGCGGCCGTCATACCCCATTCTTTAACAACTACCGTCCACAGTTCTATTTTAGAACAACGGACGTGACAGGCGCTTGTCAGCTACCTGATGGTGTAGAGATGGTAATGCCAGGTGATAATGTGAAAATGCAAGTAGCGCTATTGTCACCAATCGCTATGGAAGATGGCTTAAGGTTTGCTATTAGAGAAGGTGGTCGCACGGTGGGTGCGGGTGTGGTTTCTAAGGTGACGGATTAATCAAAAAAGTTAAAATTTAAACAGATTTATAGGCAAGTGGCTCAATTGGTAGAGTAATGGTCTCCAAAACCATTGGTTGGGGGTTCGAGTCCCTCCTTGCCTGCCATGTTAAAGGATGTAATGTGACTAAAGCAGTAGAAAGACAAGCAAAAGAGTCATCACTAGTAATGATTGTCTCAATCCTAATTGTAGCTGCATCTTTTGTGTTGTTTTATTTAGATCCATTAGGATTAAACACAACGTTATACAAAGTATTGGCTTTATTAACGGGTCTTGTGTTGGCAGGTTTTGTGTTCTTTAAATCGCCCCAAGGCGTGCGTTTTAATTCATTTTTAATCGAAACAAAAATTGAATTACGCAAAGTTGTATGGCCCACACGTGATGAAACTATTAAAACCACAGGTATGATTATGGTTGCTGTTGTGATCGTGGCTATTTTCTTGTGGATAGTTGATGCACTGCTCTCGTGGATGGTACAGTTGTTAACAAAGTAAGAGGGTTAAAATGTCTAAAAGATGGTATGTGCTTCATGCGAGAAGTGGTTTTGAAGCAAAAGTTAAGATGACAATTGAAGAGTCTGTTATTAGAGAAGGACTTGAAGACTTGGTAGGTGAGGTTCTGGTGCCAACTGAGCAAGTTGTTGAGTTAAAAAATGGGCAGAAAAAAACGGCAGAACGTAAGTTTTTTCCAGGCTATATGCTAGTGAATATGGATCTGACTGAACCCAGTTGGTTGCTAGTTAAAAATACCAATAATGTGATTGGTTTTATTGGTGGTTCATCAGGCAAGCCCTCCCCAATTACGCAACGTGAAGTTGATAAAATTCTTGCACGTGTGCAAGAAGGTGCTGACAAACCTAAGCCTAAAGTGGCCTATCAACCAGGTGAAGAAATTTTAGTTATTGACGGGCCGTTTAATGAATTTAACGGCTTGGTTCAAGCGGTTGATTACGAAAAGAATTTACTGAAAGTAGAGGTGCTAATTTTTGGCCGTTCTACTTCAGTAGAACTAGAATTCTCGCAAGTAGAGAAGTCTTAAAGACAAACAACTTTTAAAGTTGTGATTTAACAGGGGAGCCTAATCGGCGTTTGTACCCATAACGGGCATAAACACCCAAAACGAGGTAGAATCCTCAAGGAAGAAAAATGGTTAAAAAAATTGAATCCTATATTAAGCTTCAAGTAGCTGCACAAGAAGCAAATCCATCACCACCTGTAGGTCCTGCATTGGGTCAGCATGGTGTTAATATTATGGAATTTTGTAAAGCATTTAACGCAAAAACTCAAGATATTGACAAAGGCATGAAAGTGCCCGTTGTGATTACTGTTTATAGTGATCGTAGTTTTACCTTTGTAACCAAAACACCACCAGCAGCTTTGTTAATACTAAAAGTAACGGGTATTAAAAAAGGTAGTGGCGTTTCTCATCTATATAAAGTGGGCAATATTACTCGTGCTCAATTAGAAAAAGTGGCTAGTATGAAGATGAAAGATTTGAACGCAAACGACATGGATGCAGCAGTGAATATTATTACTGGTACAGCTAGGTCAATGGGCATTACGGTGGAGGATTGAGCAAGTGGCTAAATTAACAAAAAGACAAAAAGACATTTCAGCCAAGGTTGAGTCTAATAAGCGTTATTCAATTAATGACGCTTTGAATTTATTAAAAGAATGTGCAACGGCAAAATTTGATGAATCTATTGATGTGAGTATTAATTTAGGTATTGACGCTAAGAAATCTGACCAAAATGTTCGTGGTGCAGTTGTGCTACCAAATGGTACGGGTAAAACAGTTCGTGTTGCTGTATTCACTCAAGGTGATAACACGGCTAAGGCGCAATATGCTGGTGCAGACGTCGTTGGCATGGAAGATTTGATGAAATCTATGCAAGATGGTGATTTAAATTATGATGTGGTGATTGCATCTCCAGATGCAATGGGTGTTGTGGGTCGTCTAGGTCAAGTGTTAGGTCCTCGTGGCTTAATGCCCAACCCCAAAGTCGGCACAGTAACACCAGATGTTGCAACCGCTGTTAATAATGCTAAAGCAGGTCAAGTGCGTTATCGTGCCGATAAAGCTGGTATTGTTCATGGTTGTATTGGCAGGGCGTCATTTGATGCAAGTGCACTAACACAAAATATTAATGCTTTAATGGAAGCACTTAAAAAGGCAAAACCTAGTTCAGCCAAGGGTATTTATTTTAAAAAATTAAGTATTTCTTCGACTATGGGGCCAGGGCTTAGTGTTGATTTAGCAAGCGTAGATATTTAAGTTTTATTAAAAGAGACCTTTATATAATTATATAAAGGTCTTTAAAAAAATTCTTTGGGTCGTAAGATTTATCTTGCATGACCTCAAAGACCATAGGTGTAAACATATCTTCTGGTATGTTTGTTTAATTGATTGATTTTTTCGATCTGCCTATGTAGAGGGTATGCAAATACTCTGTGGCGAAAGTTATCAAAAGATAGCTTTCTTTTTTAAATTGTTCAGGAGAGGTAAATGGCTCTAAATCTGATGGCAAAAAAGGCAGTTGTCGAACAAGTAAACTCACTCGCAAAAGTGTCAGTTTCTGTCGGTGTTGCTGAGTATCGAGGATTGACAGTTGAGCAAATGACTAATTTACGTTCAAGTGCGATTGATGCTGATGTGACTTTACGTGTTGTAAAGAACTCACTAGCAAAAAGAGCATTGGTAAAGACAGAATGCGAATGTGTATTGCCGGTTCTTAGTGGGCCCGTTATTTTGGGTTTTTCACAACAAGATCCAGGCGCAGTAGCACGAGTATTCAAAAACTTTATTAAAGAGAATGAAGGTTTAGTCGTTAAAGGTTTAGGCGTTTCAGGTGAATTTGTAGAATCAAATCAGCTGCAACGCATTGCAGGCTTACCAACTAAAGATCAAGCAATTGGTATCACAATAGCGTTAATGTTAGCGCCAGTTGAGAGGCTGGTTAGAACTTTAATGGAGGTGCCAACTAAGGCGACTCGAGTAGTGGCAGCAGTTCGTGATCAAAAACAATCATAAATAAAAGGAGTAAATATCATGGCTAAATTAACCAATGAAGATATTTTAAATGCAATTGCCGATATGTCGGTAATGGATGTTGTTGAATTAGTATCAACAATGGAAGAAAAGTTTGGTGTAAGTGCAGCAGCACCAGTTGCAGCACCAGTTGCAGCACCAGATGCAGATGAGGCACCAGTTGAGAAAGATGAGTTTGATATTATTTTAACCTCATTTGGCGAGAAAAAAGTTGCTGTTATTAAGGCGGTTCGTAGTATTACTGGACTGGGTCTTAAGGAAGCTAAAGACATGGTTGAGTCTGCGCCAGCAGCAATCAAAGAGGGTGCGTCTAAGGCAGAAGCTGAAGATATCCAAAAGCAGCTTGAAGAATCTGGTGCTAGCGTAGAACTAAAATAATTAGTTAAACGCAAAAACCTATAATCCCCGACAAGGGGATTATAGGTGTTTTATTTGCACACTAAATTAAAGTACAATCTCAATGAGATGTTTTTTAAAAATATAAGTTGAAGTTTGTGATTAAGAAGAAATTTTTTATATAACACGATCGACTCAATACGAGGTATTCATGGCTTATTCATTCACCGAAAAAAAGCGAATTAGAAATAACTTTGGTTCTAGAGAATCAATCTTGACCGAACCGGATTTACTGGCAATCCAAATTGATTCATTTAACAGTTTTATCCAGGCGTGTAGCAAAACCAAAAAAGATGTTGGTTTACATGCTGTTTTTCAATCGGTGTTCCCAATTACTGCGGTTAATGGCTATGCTCAAATTGAGTATGTTGATTATGAATTACAAGAACCTAAATTTAATGTTGAAGAATGTAAATTACGTGGTGTAACGTTTGCATCTACATTACGTGTTAAATTAAATCTGGTTCTATTTGATAAAAATGGCTCAACTTTGAAGAAAAAACGCAAAGTTAAGCAAATTATTGAAGAAGATGTTTATTTAGGGCAATTGCCACTAATGACTGAAACTGGTACCTTTGTTATTAATGGTACTGAGCGTGTTGTTGTGTCTCAATTGCATAGATCTCCTGGTGTTATTTTTGAACACGATAAGGGCAAAACACACTCTTCAGGTAAGATTTTGTTCTCTTCACGCATTATTCCTTACCGCGGTTCATGGTTGGATTTTGAATATGACCATCACGAGCATTTGTATGTTCGAATTGACAGGCGTAGAAAATTACCAGTTACCACGTTATTACGTGCTATGGGCTTAAGTAGTGAGGGAATCCTTGAAACCTTCTTTGAAAAGACCACTGTTAAATTAAAAGCTAAATCATGCGATTTAAGTATGGCACCGATTCGCTTGCAACGCACAATTGCAGAATTTGATATTGTTGCCAATCAAGATGTAGTGGTTGAAAAAGGTCGTAGAATTACTGCTAAGCATGTTAAGTTGCTAGAAAAAGCAGGTGTTAAATCAATCAATGCACCATTAGAGTATTTGCTCGATAAGGTAATTTGTGCTGATATTATTGATAAAGACACGGGCGAAATTTTAATATTAGCCAATACTGTTACTTCTGAAGAAGTATTGGCGTTATTAAACACCAATAAAATTAAAAAAATAGAAATCCTTTATATTAATGCCTCTGAAACAGGCGCTTACATTTCAGATACATTGCGTTTAGATGAAACGCAAACTGAGATTGAAGCTCGTATGTCTATTTATCATGTAATGCGTCCAGGTGAGCCTGCTACTGAAGATGCGGTTAATCTATTATTTAACAACTTATTTTTCAAAAACGACCGCTATGATTTATCAAAAGTTGGTCGTATGAAGCTTAATCGTCGTTTAGACATTGGATCTGAAACAGGCGAACATGTACTAACCAATGATGACATTGTTAATGTTATTAAGTTACTCATTAACATTAAAGACGGTAATGATTCTGTTGATGATGTTGATACGCTAGCCAACAGACGCGTAAGAGCGATTGGTGAAATGATTGAAAATCAATTTAGAATTGGTCTTGTTAGAGTTGAAAAAGCAGTCAGAGAGGGTTTGAATTTAGCTGAAACAGACGAATTAACCCCACAAGATTTAATCAATTCTAAGCCTGTATCTGCAGCAGTTAGAGAATTTTTTGGCTCTTCTCAATTGTCTCAATTTATGGATCAAGTGAATCCTTTGTCAGGTGTGACTCATAAGCGTCGTATTTCTGCGTTAGGTCCTGGTGGATTAACTCGTGAGCGTGCTGGTTTTGAAGTGCGTGATGTGCATCCTTCGCACTATGGTCGTTTGTGTCCAATTGAAACCCCAGAAGGTCCTAATATTGGCTTGATTAATACATTGGCTGTTTATGCTAAAACAAACAACTATGGATTTTTAGAAACTCCTTATCAAGTGGTTAAAAATGGAAAAGTGACTAAAGAGGTGATTTATGTTTCAGCCATTGATGAAATCACGCATACAATTGCGCAAGCAAATGCAATAGTGAATGATAAAGGCAAGTTAATAGATGCTCTTATTTCTTGTCGTCATAAGAATGAGTTTGTTTTGGTGAATTCATCAGAAGTGACGTTAATTGATATTGATTCTAAGCAAATTGCATCGGTGGCGGCATCACTCATCCCTTTCTTGGAACATGATGATGCGAACCGTGCGCTGATGGGCTCAAATATGCAGCGTCAAGCTGTTCCTGTGTTAAAAGCTGAAAAGCCATTGGTTGGTACAGGTATTGAGCGTGTTGTAGCGACGGACTCTCGTGTTTGCGTAACTGCCAAACATGGTGGTGTGGTTGAGGCAGTAGATGCATCACGTATTGTTATTCGTGTAGATTCCAAGCAAACTAAAGCAAATGAGTTGGGCGTTGATATTTACAATTTGACTAAGTATTCACGCTCTAATCAAAATACTTGTATTAACCAAAAGCCATTAGTTAAAACTGGTGATAAAATTGCTGCTGGTGATGTTTTGGCAGATGGTCCATCAACTGATATGGGTGAGCTGGCATTAGGTCAAAATATGAAGATTGCCTTTATGCCTTGGAATGGTTACAACTTTGAAGATTCAATTTTAATTTCAGAGAAGGTCGTACAAGAAGATCGTTATACGACCATTCATATTGAAGAATTAACTGCCTATTCACGTGATACTAAATTAGGCCCTGAAGAGATTACTGCTGATATTCCAAATGTTAACGAGTCAGCACTAGCTAAGTTAGACGAAGTGGGTGTTGTTTATGTAGGTGCTCGTGTTAAAGGTGGTGATATCTTAGTCGGCAAGGTAACGCCTAAAAGTGAAACAGTGCTTTCCCCTGAGGAGAAATTACTCAGAGCTATTTTTGGCGAAAAGGCCAACAATGTTAAAGATTCATCATTACGTGTTGGTGCTTCTAAATCAGGTGTTGTTATTGATGTTCAAGTCTTTACACGTGATCGTGTGGAAAAAGATGCCAGAGCATTAAGCATTGATGCAGAACGATTAGAGAGAATTAAAAAAGACATTGACGATGAATTTGGCATTATTGATGGTGACATATTCCGTCGTGTACGTTTAAAACTTTCTGACAATGTGCTGAGTAAGACTGTTGGTGATATTAAAACAGGTGAGAAATTAAGTGCCAAATTGATGAAAAAACTTGACAAGAAAGACATCGCTAAGCTTAAAGTTGAAGATGCGACTGTTAATAAAGAAGTGGCAGTATTGGTCAAACAAGCAAAAGTCAAACAAGTTGAGTTTGAGAAATTTTTTGAAGAAGAAAGAGCCAAGATTAACGAAGGTGCGGAATTGCCACCAGGTGTTATGAAAATGGTTAAGGTTTACGTGGCAACCCGTAAAACACTCCAAGTGGGTGATAAAATGGCTGGACGTCATGGTAATAAAGGTGTGATTTCACGTGTATCTCCAGTTGAGGATATGCCTTATCTTGCAGACGGTTCTACTATAGATGTTGTGCTTAATCCACTAGGCGTACCATCGCGTATGAATGTGGGTCAAGTGTTAGAAGTTCACTTGGGTTATGCTGCTAAAGGCTTGGGGCATAAAATTGCTGCTATGTTAGATGAAAAACGCACTGAAATGGTTACACAGATTAGAGATTTCTTGGATAAGGTTTATAACTCCCATGGCAAGCAAGAAGATTTAGCGTTATTTAATGATGAAGAAATTATTGAACTGGCAAATAATCTTCGTGAAGGTGTGCCAATGGCAACACCAGTATTTGATGGTATTAAAGAAGAAGATATTAAATCATTGCTTAGATTGGCTGACTTACCAGAGTCTGGTCAAGAGCAGTTATATGATGGTCGTACAGGAGAGCCATTTGACCGCCACGTGACTGTCGGCTATATGCATATGTTAAAACTGAACCATTTGGTTGATGATAAGATGCATGCGCGTTCCACTGGCCCTTATTCATTAGTGACACAGCAGCCACTTAGTGGTAAAGCTCAGTTTGGTGGTCAAAGGTTTGGTGAGATGGAGGTGTGGGCATTAGAAGCTTATGGTGCAGCACATACATTGCGCGAAATGTTAACCGTAAAATCTGATGATGTCGCAGGACGAGCAAAAATGTACAAGAGCATTGTTGATGGTAAGAATTTAACAGAGTCAGTCATGCCAGAATCATTTAACGTTTTGGTAAAAGAGATTCGTTCGTTAGGTATTGATGTTGAGTTAGAGCAACACTAATTAGGAGAATTCAATGAGAGATTTATTAAAAATTCATAAGTTAGAGCAAAAAGAGCAAGATTTTGATGCAATTAGAGTTGGACTGGCTTCTCCTGAGAAGATTCGTTCATGGTCATACGGTGAAGTTAAAAAACCTGAAACCATTAATTATCGTACCTTTAAACCTGAAAGAGAAGGCTTATTTTGTGCCAAAATATTTGGACCTATGAAAGACTTTGAATGTTTGTGCGGTAAATACAAGCGCATGAAGTTTCGCAAGGTTGTGTGTGAAAAATGTGGGGTTGAGGTAACGTATTCAAAGGTTCGCCGTGAGCGTATGGGTCATATCGAATTAGCAGCACCAGTGGCGCATATTTGGTATTTAAAATCTTTGCCTTCGCGTTTGGGATTGTTAATGGATATGACTCTCAAGGATATTGAGCGTGTGCTTTATTTTGAAGCATTCTTAGTGACTGACCCCGGTTCAACGCCGCTCGTGCATAAGCAGCTATTAACTGAAGAGATGTACTTAGATGCGTTAGATGAATATGGCGACGATGAGTTTGAAGCGAAAATGGGTGCAGAGGCTATTCAAGATGCCTTATCTGACATGAAACTTGAAGTTGAAGCGGCTAATTTACGTGAAGACAGTCTAAACACAAAGAGTCAAACTAAGCTTAAAAAATATAATAAACGCCTTAAACTGGTGAATTCATTAATCCAATCAGGCAATAAGCCTGAGTGTATGGTGTTAAAAGTATTACCAGTTCTCCCGCCTGATTTACGTCCTTTAGTACCATTGGATGGTGGTCGTTTTGCAACTTCAGATCTTAATGACTTGTATCGTCGTGTGATTAACCGTAATAACCGTTTAGCGCGTTTATTAGCGCTTGATGCGCCTGAAATCATTGTTCGCAATGAAAAGCGTATGCTACAAGAAGCAGTAGATTCACTCATTGATAATGGTCGTCGTGGTCGCGCTGTGATGGGTAATAATCGTCGTCCTTTAAAGTCTATATCGGATATGATTAAAGGCAAGCAAGGGCGTTTCCGCCAAAACTTATTAGGTAAGCGAGTTGATTATTCAGGTCGTTCGGTAATTGTCTGTGGGCCTTATCTTAAGTTACACCAATGTGGTTTACCTAAGAAAATGGCATTAGAATTATTCAAGCCATTTATTTATAATAGATTACAAGCTAAAGGCTTAGCCTCAACTATTAAAGCTGCTAAGAAAATGGTTGAAAGTGAATCACCAGAAGTGTGGGATATTTTAGAAAAAGTTGTGCATCAGCACCCGGTATTACTAAACCGTGCACCAACATTACATCGTTTAGGTATTCAAGCGTTTGAACCGCTATTGATTGAAGGTAAAGCCATTCAGTTGCATCCACTTGTGTGTGGTGCATTTAATGCTGACTTTGATGGTGACCAGATGGCAGTACACGTGCCTTTATCTGAGGAGGCACAACTAGAAGCAAGAACATTAATGTTGGCGTCTAATAATGTCTTACACCTTGCTAGTGGTGAACCTATTATTGTGCCTTCACAAGATGTTATCTTAGGTCTTTACTATATGACTCGTGAAATGATTAACCAAAAAGGTGAAGGGCTAATTTTTGCAAATGCAATTGAAGCGCTTAATGCTTATGAGTCTGGCAATGTTACCTTGCATGCCAAGGTCAAACTACGCATTCAAGATTATCAAAAGGTTGATGGTAAATTTGAACCAAGCTCTAAACGTATTGTTGATACTACGGTGGGTCGTGCGATTTTTTCGAGAATTTTGCCAAATGGTTTGTCGTTTGATTTGATTAATGAAGCCATTAGTAAAAAAGTAGTTTCTAATTTAATTCATGTTTGCTACCGTACGCAAGAGCTAAAGCAAACGGTTATGTTTGCTGATCAAATGATGTATATGGGCTTCCAATATTCAACCAAATCAGGCATTTCATTGTGCTCAAATGATATGATTATTCCAGACTCTAAAGCTGCGATGATTGAGCAGGTAGAAGTGCAAGTTAAAGATATTCAGGAGCAATTTTCTAAAGGTATTGTGACTGATGGTGAGCGTTACAACAAGGTGATTGATATTTGGTCGCGCACTTCTGAAAAAGTGGCAAAAGCCATGATGGACGAAATTGGCTTTGAAGATTTTATTGATGCTGATGGCAAGACTCAAAAGCTTGCCTCGTTTAATTCGGTTTACATGATGGCCGATTCAGGTGCTAGGGGTTCTCCTGCACAAATGCGTCAGTTATCAGGCATGCGTGGATTGATGGCGAAGCCAGATGGGTCAATTATTGAAACGCCAATTACATCAAACTTCCGTGAAGGTTTGAACAATATGCAGTACTTTATTTCTACACACGGTGCACGCAAAGGTTTGGCTGATACAGCGCTTAAAACAGCAAACTCTGGTTATTTGACCAGACGTTTGGTGGATGTTGGTCAAGACTTAGTTATTACTGAAGATGATTGTGGTACCGATAATGGCCTGATTATGAAAGCAGTGATTGATGGTGGTAATATTGTACAAACCTTGGGTGCAGCAACATTAGGTCGAGTGACAGCAGAAGATATATTAATGTCAGATTCAACAAAGGTGTTTTTAGAAAAAGGTCATTTGGTCTCTTTGGATGATTCAGACAAAATTAATGAATTAGGCATTGAGTCAATGAAAGTACGTTCAGCCATCACTTGTGATACACGCTATGGTGTGTGTTCATCATGTTATGGTAACGACATGGCACGTGGTCATAAAATTGGTGTTGGTGAGGCGATTGGTGTTATTGCTGCACAATCTATTGGCGAGCCAGGTACGCAGCTAACCATGCGTACCTTCCATATTGGTGGCGCTGCATCTGCTTCTACTGCAATCAGTAGTATCAATGTTAATACAGATGGTGTTGCACACTTTGAAAACTTAAAATCTATCACCAATGAAAATAATGATTTAGTGGTCATTTCTCGTTCTTCTGAGGTGACCATTCGTAACAACAAAGGTCAAGAGGTTGAGCGTTATAAAATTCCTTATGGTGCGATTGTGCATGTACAAGAGGGTGGCAAGGTTAAAGCAAAAGATAAGATTGCTGATTGGGATCCACATACGCATCCTATTATTTCTGAGCAAGCAGGTCGCGTTATTTTTGTAGATTTTGTTGAAGGCGTGACGGTTAATAAAAATACCGATCCATTGACAGGCTTAACGTTCTTTGAGATGATTGATGAAGCTGAAAGATCCACAGCAGCAAAAGGACTAAAGCCGTTAATTAAAATGGTTGAGGAAAGTGATTCTGAAGTTGTATTATCAACACATTATTTACCTTCAACTGTTAAGATTAATTTAGATGACAATCAAGTCATTGTGGCAGGTGAGGTGTTGGCTAAAATCCCTAAAGATTTGTCTAAAACAAGTGATATTACAGGCGGTCTACCACGTGTTGCTGATTTATTTGAAGCGCGCAAGGCTAAAGATCATTCCATTCTTGCAGAAGCAACTGGTGTCATTAGCTTTGGCAGCTCTACCAAATCTAAAGATCGTTTAATTATTACCAGCACAGAAGGCGCAGCCATTGAAATGATGATTCACAAATGGCGTCAAATTAACGTATTTGATGGTGAAACCATTGAAAAAGGCGATGTGATTTCAGACGGCCCATCTAACCCGCATGATATCTTACGTCTATTGGGTGTTGAGGCATTGGCTAATTATGTTGTTAGAGAGGTTCAGAATGTTTATCGCTTACAAGGTGTTAATATTTCTGACAAGCACATTGAAGTCATTGTTAAACAAATGCTGCGTAAAGTTGAGGTTCTTGATGCAGGTGATTCATCATTTGTTAATGGTGAAACTGCTGAGTATGGTCGAGTCATTGAAACCAATAAGCAATTAGACGCACAAGGCAGAGGCTTAATCATCTATCAAAGATTGTTAATGGGTATCACCAAAGCATCTTTGGCAACTGAGTCATTTATTTCTGCTGCTTCATTCCAAGAAACAACTCGTGTGTTAACAGAAGCTGCAACAACAGGACGTGTGGACACACTTCAAGGTTTGAAAGAAAATGTGATTGTGGGTCGATTAATTCCAGCAGGCACCGGCTTTAAACATCATCAAAAGCGCCGCGCTCAATATGTTGCAAGTATTACGCAAACAGTTGATGCGCAGCAGGCACTGGCTGATCAATTAAACGAAGCAGAGGAGCAAGCATAAGAAAAATAAAAAACCGTATGAATCAAAATTGATGCGGTTTTTTTATTATAAGGTTTAAAATACTTAAAATTTCTACATCAATACTGTTTATATGAATCAATCTAGTTTCAATCAATTTGTTGAACAGGGCTACAACCATATTCCCGTTTTTAAGGAGGTAGTTCTAGACACTGATACCGCATTAAGTTTGTACTTAAAACTGGCAGATACACCCTATTCTTATCTTTTTGAATCCGTGCAAGGTGGAGAAAAATGGGGTCGTTATTCGATGATTGGTTTGAGCGCACAAACCGTTATTAAAGTATTTGGTTATAAGGTTTGTATTGAAAGAAATTCACAACAACTTGAGTCATGCATTGTAGAAGATCCGCTATTATGGATTGAACAATATCAACAGCAATACAAGGTGCCAAAAATTGATAATTTGCCAGAGTTTAATGGCGGTTTGGTGGGCTATTTTGGTTATGAAATTATTCACTATATTGAACCAAAATTAAAACATACCAAGCAAAAAGATGAGCTTAATATTGCGGATATTATGCTTATGGTGTCTAATGATTTGGTGGTATTTGATAATTTAGCCAATAAAGCTTTTTTAATGACGCACATTAATCCTGCCAA
Source organism: Candidatus Ruthia sp. Plio_17_S18 (assembly GCA_021730105.1). GTDB lineage: Bacteria > Pseudomonadota > Gammaproteobacteria > PS1 > Pseudothioglobaceae > Ruthia. Next base: position 913,562 of record CP072538.1, on the reverse strand, counting down.
GCAAAGTTTTAAAGATGCGCAATCAAGGTTAAATGAAATTGAGCATCATATTAATCAGCCTTTAATTAAAAAAGACTATCAATCTGATCATATTAGTGGTGCAGATTTTATCTCTAGCTTTGGCGAACAAAACTATAAAGCCGCAGTTGATACCATTCAACAATATATTAAGGCTGGTGATGTCATGCAGGTAGTGCCTTCACAAAGACTTAGTACAACATTCAAAGCACCACCAATTGAGTTATACCGGCAACTTAGATGCCTCAATCCGTCGCCTTACATGTATTATCTCAATTTGGATGATATTATGATTATTGGCTCTTCACCAGAGATTCTAATTCGTGTGGATAGCAATAGACGTGCAACCGTTAGACCTATGGCAGGCACTCGTGCGCGCAGCAAGAACAACACTCAAGATTTGGCATTGGAACAAGACTTATTAAATGATGAAAAAGAAATTGCAGAGCATTTAATGTTGATTGACTTGGGTCGTAATGATTTAGGTCGTATTGCAAAAACGGGTACCGTGAAGTTGACTGATAAAATGTTTGTTGAGCGTTACTCGCATGTGATGCATATTGTATCGAATGTTGAGTGTGAACTTAAAGATGATGTAAGCGTGATTGATGTTCTAAAAGCAACCTTTCCAGCAGGCACACTCAGTGGTGCACCTAAAGTACGAGCAATGGAAATTATCAATGAGGTTGAACCTTTAAAACGTAATATTTATTCAGGTGCAATTGGTTATTTATCTTGGCATGAATGTATGGATATGGCAATTGCTATTCGCACTGCTGTGATTAAAGACCAGATGCTTTATATGCAAGCTGGAGCAGGCATTGTTTATGACTCTATAGCCCAATCAGAGTGGGATGAGACTATGCATAAAGCTCAAGCACTTATCAAGGCTGCACAGCAAGTTTAACAGGAAAAATCTAATCAAATAATTTCTTCTTATTGGGTCATTTGTTTGCTTCTTGTCGAAGAATGACTTGCTCTTTTCTCTGTAAATATATGCATTTTAAACTTAAATAAGCAGCACTGATTTTCATACCAATTGTATTACTTACAATTGGTATGAAAAGCTACTTTGAAATAATTTTATAAAACATAGACATTACGTGGCATTCTTCTTCAGAAGTTTAGAATATTATAATATAACGCTTTAATAAAAGAGTTGCAAAGTATTTTTAAGTACTATATCATTCTTCTCGTCAAGGCTTAATGCATTGTTAAGGGATTTGTTTTTTTATATAAAGAGGAGAGAAATATGAAGAAAACCATTTCTTCTATCTCGGCAGTTGTGACATTGGTAACATTATTTATGATGCCAACACAAGCAGGTGCTAAAGAGATGACGGGTGAAGAGGTAACTTTCGGTCGTAAGTTGGGCAATTGTCTAGCATGTCACATGATTCCAGGCGGTAATTTGCCAGGAACAATTGGTCCACCACTACTTGCAATGAAAGCAAGATTTCCAAATAAAGCTGATTTAAGAGAGCAAATTTGGGATGCGAGTATTAATAATCCACATTCAATTATGCCTCTATTTGGTAAGCACCAAGCGCTAACTGAGAAGCAAATTGATCAAATTACAGATTTCATTTATTCAAAATAAGGAGAGCAAGATGAAAAGAAGATTATTTCTAAAAAGTGCGATGGCAGGTTCTGCAGTTGCTACAGCAGTAGGTGCAGGCTTACTAACACCAAGCATGGTTTTTGCTAATTCTGCAAGTTTTAAGGTTAAATCAGATGCAGCAAGTGCTGCGGTTGCAAATGCTGGTCAAGGTTCATTCAAATTCAAAGCGCCTAAGATTGCTGAGAATGGCGCAGTAGTACCAATAACGGTAGACGCTTCTAAAATTAAAAGGGTAACAAATATTTCTTTTTATATTAAGAATAACTCTACCCCTTTAGCAGCTTCATTTAATTTATCTGGTGCTCAGGGTTATACTTCTACTCGTGTTAAGATGGGTAAAACTTCTCCAGTAATAGCGTTAGTGACAGCAGGCGGAACAACAACTTCTAAAACTCAAGAAGTTAAGGTAACAATTGGCGGCTGTGGCGGTTAATTAACTAATCATATTAAAAGGAGAATATAAAAATGGCAAGTATTAAATTAAAGCCTAAGGCTAGAAAAGGTGTTATTGGTATTAAGTGTTTAATTAAACACCCTATGGAGACAGGATTACGTAAGAAAAAAGGTAAAATCGTACCAGCTAACTATATTGAAAATATGGTTATATTACATAATGGTAATAAAGTTGTGGATGCTGATATCGGTAGTTCAATTTCTAAAAACCCATATTTTAAGTTTAACGTTCCTGGTGCTAAAGGCGACACCATTGAGCTTAAATATACGGACAATAAGGGTAAAACGGGTTCTGCGACTGTAAAGTCTAAGTAACTGTTCATAATTATTGAGGAGAGATTAATGAAAAAACTAATAACCACAGTGGCTGGTTTAGGCTTGTTGATTAACGTGGCATCAGCTGATGTTGCGTCTGACCAAAAAGCCTTTATTAACCACTTTAAAACAATTCTTCCGAATGTTGAATTTGCAAACTACACCAATGGTGTATATGCAATTGATCAAGATTCAAGAGAACAATTTGAGGAAATCTTAGATGGCATTCCTCCTTATGAGGAGGCAGTGGAAAAAGGTGGCAAGGAGTATTTAAAGTTTGGTCTTAATAAGTGTACTTCGCTTAAAGATCCAGCGGCAGCTCGTGTTAAACACCCATACTTTGATGAAGCAACTCAGCAAGTGGTCACACTAGAAAGTGCGATTAAAAAGTGTTACCAACAACAAACAGGCAAGAAGTTAGGCTCTAAGAAAGGCAAAATTGCTCGTATTAGCGCTTGGATTTCAGATCAGGCAGTTGGACAAAAGATCAATGTAAAAGTTGAATCTGCTGGTGCTAAAGCAGCTTATGAGCAAGGCAAGGCTTTCTTTTATGCTAAGCGTGGCCAGTTCAACATGTCTTGTGCAGATTGTCATGTGTATAACGCAGGTAAAAAAGCTCGTGCTGACATTTTATCCCCTGCATTAGGTCATACTACTCACGTACCTATGTATCGTGCAAAATGGGCTGGTATGGGCACACTACATCGTCGTTATGGTGGTTGCTTAAAGAATATGCGTGCTAAGCCATTAAAAGCTCAGACAGAAGCATTTCGTAATATGGAGTTTTTCCATCAAGCAATGAGCAATGGTCTTGAAATCACTGCTGATAGATACAGAAAATAGGAGACACTAATGAAAAAAGTATTATTAACAACTTTGACACTATGTGCTTTAACAGTTCAGGCTAACTCTTTAGATAGTTCGCATAACTGGAATAACGGCTCTTCTGATGCATTTAAGTCTGCCATTAAAGCAGCTGAGACTGGTTATAAAGCCAATCTTGCTGTAAATATGGCATGGCGTGACACTGGAAAGATGATTAAAAAAGCTAAAGAATTGTACAAAGCAGGTAAAAATGCTGCGGCAGTTGCTTTAGCGAATAAAGCCCATAAACAAACAATTAATGCAACAGAACAAACTGCATTAGCAAAAACAGCTGGACCTAGACTCTAAGATAAGCTAATGAGTTAGAAAAAATACCCTATTTTTTGGGTATTTTTTTTGTCTATTATTATTTTCAATTTTATTAATTAGCAATTGTGATTTTTAATGATCTTCCTTTTATTTGATATATTTTGAAAACTTCCAACACTTATTCAAATAAAACCAAGTTCTTTAGAGTGGTTTATTTAAACTTGTAAAATAGATAAGTATTTCATCAAATTATTTTTAATGGCTAACCTTGGTTTTGTGCATCTATATTGTCAAAGTGAATTCTCGGTTGAGAATTCTTTGGTGCGTATTCCAAAATTGATTAAAAAAGCACAAGAAATTGGCATGGATTCAATTGCACTAACGGATGAATCCAATCTTTTTGCTGCCGTGAAGTTTTATCAAAAAGCTACTGCTGCCAATATCAAACCTATATTTGGCGCTAAAATTAATGTTAAAGATAAAGAGGGTGAGTTTTATTCGGTTTTATTATTGTGTCAAGACCATCAAGGTTATCTCAATCTTTCTGAATTGATTTCTTTGTCCTATATTCAAGGGCGCTCATTTGATGGTGTTAGTGTAACGCAACAACAACTAATTGATTATAACCAGGGCTTGATTATGATCGCAACACCTATTTATAGCGATGTAGCTAAACACTTAATATCAAATCAAACGCTTGAGGCTAAGCAAAAAGTTGAATTTTGGCAGGCTGTTTTTGCTGATCGTTATTATTTAGGTGTGCAGAGAACTTCAAGGGAATTTGATGAAAAGCACTTACACCTTTGTGTTGAATTGGCGCTTGCACTTGGTGTTGCTGTTGTGGCAACAAACGATGTACAGTTTTTAAATGAAAGTGATTTTGATGCACACGAGGCTAGAATTTGCATTTCTCATGGCGGTCTTTTGGATGATACGCGTCGTGAACGACATTTTTCTAAGGAGCAATTTTTAAAATCATCTAAGCAAATGCATGAATTGTTTGCTGATTTACCAGAAATTTTAGAAAATACATTAGAAATTGCAAAACGTTGTAATGTGCATTTTGAGTTATTCAAAAAGAATTATTTGCCAGATTTTCCTGTACCAGAAGGTTTAACCATAGAGCAATTCTTTTGTGAAGAGGCGGAGCATGGTTTGGTTCAGCGCCTACAAAACTTAAAAATTGATACGAAAATTTATTACCAACGCTTAAAATTTGAGCTTGATGTTATTATTCAAATGGGGTTTCCGGGTTATTTCCTAATTGTGGCAGATTTTATTAGATGGTCAAAAGAAAATGACATTCCAGTGGGTCCAGGTCGTGGTTCTGGTGCTGGTTCGTTAGTGGCTTATGTTTTAGGCATTACTAATGTTGACCCGATTAAGCATGATTTGTTATTTGAGCGTTTTTTAAATCCAGAGAGGGTTTCCATGCCAGATTTTGACATTGATTTTTGTACTGATCGTCGAGATGAAGTGATTGACTATGTGTCCAAAAAGTATGGACATGCAAAAGTTTCACAAATTATTACTTATGGCACAATGGCAGCTAAAGGTGTAGTGCGTGATGCAGGGCGTGTTCTGGGTCATCCTTATGGGTTTAGTGACAAAATATCAAAAATGATTCCTAATGATTTGAAAATGACACTTGAAAAGGCCTTGAGTGAGCCTGAAGAAGGAGGTTCAGAGGAGTTGCGGGCTCGTTACGATTCAGAAGAAAGTGTAACGGCATTAATTGATCTTTCTAAGCAACTAGAAGGTCTAGTGAGAAATGTTGGTACACATGCAGGTGGCGTGGTGATTGCACCAAGCAAAATTAGTGATTTTTGTCCAGTGTATAAAGGTTATGGTGAGAATGATGGCGTGGTTTCTCAATTTGATAAAGATGATGTTGAAGCGGTTGGTTTGGTTAAATTTGACTTTTTGGGGTTGTCCAATTTAACGGTTATTCATAAGGCTGTTAAGTTAATTAGTGCTAAAGGCTTATCAGATGAACCGATTGATTTAGATGCTTTGCCACTAGATGACAAAAAAGTTTACGAGTTGCTTCAACGTTGCGACACAACAGGTATTTTTCAATTAGAGTCTGAAGGTATGCGTAGTTATTTAAAGAAGCTACAAGCGGATAATTTTGAAGATATCGTTGCCATGTTAGCACTGTATCGTCCAGGTCCATTAGATGCAGGCATGGTTGATGATTATATTAATGTAAAGCATGGTGTGCGTGTTAAATATCCGCATCCGATGTTAGAGAAAATTCTTAAACCAACCAATGGTGTATTTTTATACCAAGAACAAGTCATGAAATCAGCACAAGTAATGGCAGGCTACTCTTTAGGTGGTGCAGATTTGCTTAGACGTGCAATGGGTAAGAAAAAAGCCAGTGAGATGAGTCGCCAGCGTAGTGTGTTTGTTAAAGGTGCTGCTGAAAAAAATATTGACGAGAAAAAAGCCAACGAAATTTTCGATTTGATTGACAAGTTTTCAGGCTATGGTTTTAATAAATCTCATTCGGTGGCATATGCCTATGTGTCTTATCATACTGCTTGGCTTAAGTCTCATTACCCTGCACCTTTTATGGCAGCGGTTTTATCTGGCATGATGGGCGATACAGATAGAATCTCATTTACCATTAGTGAGGTTCGGCAAATGGGCTTGGTGGTTAATGGTCCAAATGTATGTGAATCTAATTATGAATTTAGCATTAATGATGAAAAAACAGTTGTATATGGTCTTGGTGCAATTAAAGGTGTGGGTAGCGCATTGGTTGGTGTGCTCGTATTTGAGCGCAATGCTAATGGCGCTTACAAAGATTTATTTGAGTTTTGTTCTAGAATTGAAAAGCGTTATTTAAACAAACGTGCAATTGAAGCATTAATTTATAGTGGCGCTTTTGATGTGTTAGGTGTGGATAGAGCAAGTTTAATCAAAACCTACCCCACAGCCATTAGGCAAGCAGAACAGAAGCAAAATGACCATTCTAGTGGCCAGAGCGGGTTGTTTTCCAATGCTGAACAACATCATGAATATGAGGCGCATTATCTTTCGGCGCCAAGTTTTTCGTTCAAAGAGAGGCTGCAACTAGAAAAAAGCGTGCTGGGTTATTATTTTGATGACCATCCTACTGATGAATATAAAGCCGATTTAAAGCATATTGGCGCAACATTGCCTTCTCAAATTGTCTTTAGAAGTAATAAATATGTGCGTGTATTGACATTGATTTCAGAGTTACGTTATCACACTACTAAGAGTGGCGGACAAATTGCTCTGGTCACGGTTGAAGATGGTGCTAAGCTATTAAATGCTGTGGTATTTACTAAAACTCTAGGTTCGGTGAGCGATCAACTTATTGTTGATGAAGTGGTGGTAATTTCAGGCAAGATTAATAAAGATTTCAGAGATCAGTGGCAAGTAGTGGTTGATAAAATTGAAAATATTGGGCAAGTGAAAATGAGTTACGCTAAGGGCTTCGAAGTATTATTAAATACTAAACACCAGTCAATTTTTGACAAACTTGTCAAAGTGCTACTTGAGCATAAAGGCAATTGCCCTGTTAAAATCTCTTATATGACTGATAATTCAAGAGGTGGTATGTTACTAAACAAAGCCTATTTGGTGGCACCCAATCAACAACTAATTGACGCTGTTAATGCCTTGACTCAAGACCAAGTTAGCAAGATTCATTATCATGAGTTGCATTGACGCTGATAGTAGCGTGCATAATCTAGCCTATATTGATTAATTGCAATGTCTTTATCTAAAAACATCTCAATTTGTCCAGCACAAGTTATGATTTTTGTATCTATTTACAACGACCTTAGCAGGGTTGATAAATCTATTTTTATAGACGCTAGAAATAACAACCCATTTGGGTGAAACCACGTCACTTGATGAAGTTTTATTACCATGATGTGGGCTAATGAGTATATTACAATATCGCCACTGAGTAGTATGGAGTGCGAATTGGTTGATATTTTCAAAACACATGAGACATTATTACCTTTTAAATTATCATCAGGATTGAGTATTTCACACAACACATCATCCCAAATCCAATGTTGTCCTTTTTTGCACAAGGTTGTGGTTGCTTTAATTTTATTGGGTACTGAGGTGAGTATTTCTAATGCGTTAAATGCTTTTAGAACAGAGTTTAAGCCACCGATATGGTCATTATCACCATGAGAAATAATAATTTTATCCAAATATTGAATTTGTTTTGAGTGTAAGTAAGTAATAAATGACCGCACCACCTATATTAAATCCAGAAGGGTAGCCATTACCCGTATCAAATAATAGAGTATGATTTTGAGTGCGAATTACATTTGCAAGCCCTTGTCCAACATCAAGAATCGTAATAACCACTGACCCTTTGGTTATTTTTTCAAAGGGATGAAATACAATTAGCAATAATAAAGCCAGTGCTATCTTGAGAAGTTTAAGTGCTAAAGGTAGTGTAGCCATTAGCATTGCAATAATTAATAGCAACATTTCAGCACTTGATGCTTGGGTGTAGTACCATTGGTTAAAATTAAGGCTTTGTAGATATTAAAGTAAAACTGATAAAATAATCAAGGGTTGGTTGGCAATGTCAAAACTCAGTGTGGGCTAGCAAAGAAAGTTGTAAATTAGCAAATATTGCACCTATGAGTGCAAATGGAGTGCTTATAAAGCTAAATATTGGAATAGCAACTTAGTTGGCAAAATTGACCCAGAATTAAAGAACCAAGCAACTAAAGGCATTGTGGCAAGACTAATCAGTAATTGAATGTAGATAAGTCGAACAATCCAGCGCCTGTTTTTGTGTTGACGTACCGTAAATAATAATAGCAATTACATAAAAAGACAACCAAAATCCCACGCTAAAAATACTGACTGGATTAATGACAAGTACCAATAAAAGTGTCATACCCATAAAGTTGCCAAATAGCATGATAACGTCTAAGAATAATGGATAAAAACACTACGCTCGCCATAATAAAGGCACGTTGAGTAGGGATGGAAAATCCTGCAATTAGTGCATAAATTAAGGCGGACATCAAACCAAAATAACCACCTATAACCAAGGCAGGTATACGCAATGTGCATCTTATACATTGACGCCACAAAAAACTGGCAAATAAAAATATAAAACCAGATATAAGCCCGATGTGTAAGCCAGAGATAACACTAAGGTGTGTGGTATTAGTGGCTTTAAAGAGTTCAGAGATTAATGTTCCATCACCAATAATAACCGCATTAAGCACACCACCAAATTGTAATTTATTTAAAAATTTAGATAAAGTTTGTTTTGTATTGTTTAAAAGTGATGAAAATAACAAGGAATATAGCAAAAATTACATCCCATTCAAAGTTTGATACTGTTAAGGTATTTTTAAGTGAAAACACCACAATACCAAACAAAAAACTTAGATTATAAACTAGCATCAATAGTTGACACTAATCAAGGATTTTTGTAAAGCATGTCATTATTGATTTATCATTGCTAAATATATCGTGAAACTAGTTAAGTTTTACTCTAAAGTGTTTTCAAATTAATTAATAGACATTTTTTCAGCTATAGGTTTTTTATAAATTTATATAAGTTATTGATTTGTAATTAAAAATTACAACTGATTAATTTTTATTCAAAACCATAAAAAGGTGCAATATATCAACGTTTTGAGTGCTTTTTAATGAGATATTAACATGTTTATCCACGGTTTTGTGAGTAAGTCTATTGGGCGTTGATTTAACAGCATTTTTTGGTATTTATAAGTATTCTTTAATAAAGATTTCAAGGATTTTTTTTGCCACTTTTGGTTTGCTATTTTTGGCAATTTTTTTGTTTAAGTTTTGACTCAAAAAAACCACCTCATTTTCATCCATATTGAAGCCAAAGTCAGCCTTTGAAATATCATTAAGGATAATGACATCACAGACTTTATTTTTGAGCTTTTTTTGAGCATTTTTTAATGTATTTTGTGTTTCTGCAGCAAAGCCCATGCAAATAGGTTTTTCTTTTAATTTGCAGACATCTGCCAATATATCTTTGTTTGGGATAAGCTCAAGTGTTAGATTTTTTCCATCCTTTTTGATTTTTTGATCTTTTGCATTTTTCACTGCAAAATCACTCACGGCTGCACAAGCAATAAAAATATCTTGGCCGATAATGTTATTCATAACCTTGGTGTACATCTGTTGTGCGCTAATGATAGGTATATTGTTGGATTTTGCATTTAAAGTGGTGGTAATATTGCCATAAATACAAGTCACTGATGCACCCATTTCAAGACAGGTATTGACCAATGCCATGCCCATTTTTCCACTACTGTGATTAGAAATAAACCTAACAGGGTCAATGGCTTCAATAGTGGCACCCAAAGTAATCAGTATCTTTTTACCAGTAAGTTTTGTGTTGATAAACTGACTGGCCACTTGTTTGGCAATGCTTGATGGTTCTGCAAGTCTGCCTATGCCAATATCGCCACAAGCTTGTTTACCAGATTCTGGCTTAATGATGATTGTGCGGCGACTAACAAGCGTTGATAGGTTGTCTTGAAGCGCATGAGATTGATACATTTTTAGGTTCATAGCAGGTGCAATAAGTAACAGCATATCACTTGCTAAAATGACATTGCTTAATAAGTCATCAGCTTTTCCTGCAGCGATATTGGCAATGGTATTGGCACTGGCGGGCGCGATTAAAACGGCATCTGCCCATTTAGCAAGTTCAATATGTCCCATGCCAAGTTTAGCATCTTCATCCCATAAATTACAATTAACTTTATTTTTTGAGATTGACTGTAAGGATAATTCGGTTATAAATTTAGCACCTCCATCAGTAAGAATCACCTTTACCTGAGCACCTAAATCTTGCAATCGGCGCACAATATCAGGTGCTTTATAAGCCGAAATAGAGCCACTCACGCCAAGGATAATGTGTTTATTAGTTAGGCTGTTCATTTTAAAGTAGCTGTCATCCTAATGTCATCACTCACCATTCTAATATCAACAATATTTAGCTTAATTTTATGATCCATATTTTTAATAACCAGATTAAGCATTGAATTGGCATCACTGCCCATCAATATGGGTGCCATATAAATAACAAACTCATCAATTAAGTTGTTTTTAATCATAGCACCAATCAATTTAGGTCCTGCCTCAAGTAGGACATTATTAATACCTTGATTACCTAATTGGGTTAAGACATCACCAAGATCCAGCTTGCCAGAGGCAAGTATCTTGGTGTTGGTTGGATTTAAGATTAGTGTTGGTGCATCAGTGTTAAATATATTAAGAGAGGTGTCTGTTATTTGATTTTTACTATCAATTACAACACGTAGTGGCGTTGGATTGATATTATTAAGACGTACCGTCATTAAAGGGTTGTCATTAATAATTGTGCTCGAGCCAGTCATAATTGCCTGGTGATTTGCACGTAATTTTTGCACGTCTAACCTTGCGGCTTCTGAGGTAATCCATTTACTTTCACCTGAGCTCATTGAGGTTTTGCCATCAAGACTCATGGCTATTTTGCAACGCACAAAAGGCTGATTGGTTTTCATGCGTTTGACGAATCCTTGGTTAAGAGTTAATGCATCATTTTCTAACAAGCCAATTTTAACCTCAATACCTGCATTGTCAAGCATAACAACGCCTTTGCCATTGATCGGTGGATTAGGGTCAAGCATAGCAATAATAACTTTTTTAGCACCTGAGTCAATAATGGCTTGTGCACAAGACGGGGTTTTTCCTTGGTGTGAACAAGGCTCTAGAGTGACGTAAAACGTAGCATCCTGAGCTTGACGGTTAATTTGTTGTAAAGCGTTAATCTCCCCATGCGCTTTGCCAAAGACTTGGTGATAGCCTTTGGCAATAATTTTTGCATGTTTTACAATCACACAACCAACCATAGGATTGGACTGTACACCATATTTTCCTTGGCTGGCAAGTTTGAGTGCAATCGCCATGTTTTGAGTGTCATTTATTGAAAAAGTTTCTGGCATATTTCAGATATAATTGTGGAGATATTTTGCATAAGAATTAATAACATTTTACCTAGGAGAAACAACGTGGATGAACAGAAAAAACAAGCCCTAAAAGCAGCTCTTGCACAGATTGATAAGCAATTTGGCAAAGGCTCAGTTATGTTTTTGGGCGACGATCAAGCTCAAAGCGATATTGAGGTAGTTTCCACAGGTAGTTTAAGTCTAGATATTGCCTTAGGCATTGGTGGCTTGCCTAGGGGGCGAGTGGTTGAAATTTATGGCCCTGAGTCATCAGGCAAAACAACACTGACATTGCACGTGATTGCTGAGGTACAAAAACTAGGTGGTATAGCAGCCTTTATTGATGCTGAACATGCGCTTGACCCTAAATATGCCAAACGTTTGGGTGTTAATACGGACGATTTATTAATTTCGCAACCCGATACTGGTGAGCAAGCATTGGAAATTACAGATATGTTGGTGCGTTCAGGTGGTGTGGATATTGTGGTAATTGACTCTGTTGCGGCACTAACACCCAAGGCAGAGATAGAGGGTGAAATGGGCGCTTCACATATGGGGCTTCAAGCTCGACTTATGTCTCAAGCGCTTAGAAAACTTACCTCAAACATTAAACGAACTAATACTATGGTCATTTTTATCAACCAATTACGCATGAAAATTGGTGTTATGTTTGGCAATCCTGAAACTACAACGGGTGGTAATGCGTTAAAATTTTACGCCTCAGTACGTTTGGATATCCGTCGCATTGGCGCAATCAAAAAAAGTGATGAAATTTTAGGCAATGAAACACGCGTTAAAGTACTAAAAAACAAAGTCGCACCACCTTTCAAACAAGCAGAATTTCAAATTCTTTACAACGAGGGTATTTCACTTGAAAGTGAAATAATTGATTTAGGCGTGAAGCATGGTATTGTCGAAAAAGCAGGTGCTTGGTATAGCGTTGAAGGGGAGAGAATTGGTCAAGGTAAAGACAACGCTCGTGAATATTTAAAATCTAACCCTGAGCTTAGTCAAAAAATTGAGACAAAAATTCGTGAAAAATTACTAACTAAAGAATCAGATATTGAAAAGGACGTTAGCAATCAAGACGTCAATTAATCAAGTTTACCAGCAGGCATTCAGTTTACTGGCTCAGCGTGAGCATTCTGTTTTAGAGCTGACACGAAAACTAAGCGCCAAAGGTTATGCCGTTGAAGAAATAGAACCAGCCTTAGTACAACTAGTACAAAATAATTATCAAAGCGATGAGCGTTTTGCTGAGGCATTTGTACTTATGCGCACTAATCAAGGCAAGGGTAGTGTACTAATCAGCCAACAACTCAAACAAAAAGGCATTGAAGATTTTGATTTATCAACCATTGATTTTTTTGAACTTGCTAGTCATGTACGAATAAAAAAATATGGCGAACAGGCGCCTAAAAACTATAAAGAAAAAGTCAAACAGCAACGTTTTTTGCAATCTCGAGGTTTTGGATTTGATGAAATTAATCAAGCGTTCAATTGTGAATAAACTATTCACCATGCAATCTCCTTTGTATATCAAATACCCTAATGCCGAAACAAGAGTTATAGAAGCCTTATTTGAACATCCAGAGGGTATTTTATATTTTGAACTTTTTTGGGAAAAAGATCCAACTTATAGTATTCATACTATTAAAGGCGAGGTGATGGGTGACGGTCCTTGGAAAATTGAACAGTGTTCATTACACGTATTGGGATGTAATCATACACACCCACAGTTGTGTGAAATGCGTGCATTTTGGCAACAAGAGTTATTGCAAAATCCAGACCAATTTAAAACCAATGACATGATGAAAATTGCTTGTGAAAAAGGTGCGTTTTTACCCGATAATTATCCGATAAACGATGCACAGTACTGATAAACAAACCCAGGCTTATGATTTTAAAACCAGAGACATTAAGGTTTTAAAAAAGCTCCTACCTTATTTGCTAAAAATGCGTGTGCGTGTTATTTTGGCAACGTTATTTTTAATTGCTGCAAAGTTTGCCAATGTTGCAGTGCCTGTTGTTTTAAAAGAAATTGTTGATTCCTTAGATCAAACTAACCTTTTACTGATTTTGCCATTAGGGTTACTTTTTGCTTATGGCGCGCTTAAGCTTGCTGGTTCGTTGTTTAACGAGCTTCGTGATGCTATTTTTGTGCGCGTTCGTTATCATGCGATGCATTTGATTGCACTTGGTGTATTTAAGCATTTACACACATTGGATTTGTCTTTTCATTTGGATCGCCGTATTGGCGGTATTACTCGTGATATTGATCGCGGCACACAAAGTGTGTCCACCTTATTATCGATTTTTGTGTTTAACATTATTCCTTCGTTTTTTGAGATATGTTTAGTGATTGGTATTTTGTGGCTGAATTACGATATTTTCTTTGCTGGCAGTTCATTACTGACCGTGGTTTTTTATGTCGGGTTTACACTGGCTATTACAACTTGGCGGATGAAGTATCGTTATCAAATGAATGATATGCAATCTGAGGCTAATACCAACGCAGTGGACAGTTTGATTAACTATGAGACGGTCAAATATTTTAATCAAGAAGACTTTGAAGTTAATCGTTACAATGAGACCATGATCCGCTGGGAAAATGTTGCCACTAAAAGTTTTACCTCAATGACGGCACTTAACTTTGTCCAAGGTGCTATTATTGCGGTAGGCGTGACTATTATTTTAATTTCAGCATCTCAAGGTGTGGTTGATAAAAATTTGAGCCTTGGTGATATGATTATGATTCAAGCATTGTTACTACAATTATTCATACCTTTGGGTTCTTTGGGGATTGTGTATCGGCAGATTAAGCATAATTTTATTGACATGAACAATATGTTTGATTTGCTTGATCGTCAACCAAAAGTGAGCAGTTCTAAAGAGGCACCAAAAATAAAAATCAGTCAAGGAAAGGTTGAGTTTAAGCACATCTCTTTTGCCTATAAAGGCAAAGATAAAATATTGAAGGATATTAGTTTTGTCATTGAGCCGGGACAAAAAGTAGCCATTGTAGGTCAATCTGGATCTGGCAAGTCAACACTGGCCAAATTATTATTCCGATTTTATGATGTCATTAGTGGCGAAATTTTAATTGATGGGCAAAATATCAAAATCCTTGATCAGCGTTCAGTACAATCAGTCATTGGTGTTGTGCCACAAGACACAGTAATGTTTAATGAAAGTATTTATTACAATATTGCCTATGGCAAACAAGGTGCAAGCCGACAAGAAGTAGAAGAAGTAGCCAAACTCAGTTTTATTGACAAATTTATTGATAAGCTTCCTGAAAATTATGATACGTTGGTTGGTGAGCGTGGTTTGAAACTTTCTGGCGGTGAAAAGCAGCGCTTGGCGATTGCCAGGGTACTTTTAAAAAATACACCGATTCTAATTTTTGATGAAGCAACATCGGCACTAGATTCCTATTCAGAAAAGATGGTGCAAAAATCATTAAAGGAACTGTCCAGCGAGCATACTATTTTAGTAATTGCACACCGACTTTCCACCATTGTTGATAGTGATAAAATCATTGTACTTGGAGATGGGCAAGTGCAAGAAAGTGGCACACATGCTCAGTTGTTAGAGTCTAATGGTGAATATGCTAAATTATGGCAGTTGCAAGTTAATGAAAAAAGTTATGAAATTTGAATTAAAAAATACAGACAAGACAGCACGTCGTGGCAAAATGATTTTTGACAGAGGCGAGGTTGAAACTCCAGCGTTTATACCAGTTGGTACCTATGGTACAGTTAAAGCCATGACACCAGAAGAAGTGAGAGGTTTGGGCGCACAAATCATTTTAGGGAACACCTTTCATTTGGCAATTACACCAGGCACAGATGTTATTGAGGCACATGGAGATTTGCACGATTTTACGCACTGGCAAGGTCCGATACTAACGGATTCTGGCGGTTTTCAGGTATTTAGTTTGGGAGAAACAAGAAAAATTAGTGAAAAAGGTGTGGATTTTCGCTCGCCCAAAGATGGAGCAAAGATTTTTATGGGCCCAGAAGAATCTTTGCAAATCCAGCATAAACTTGGCTCAGATATTGTCATGATTTTTGATGAGTGTACGCCTTACCCTGCTGATAAAACAACAGCTGATCAATCCATGCAATTGTCTTTGCATTGGGCGCAACGCTCAAAAAATGAGCATAATAGTTTAAAAAATAAAAATGCCTTGTTTGGCATTGTGCAAGGTGGTATGTATGAGAATTTGCGTATGCAATCAGTAGCTACTTTGATTGAAATAGGGTTTGATGGGTTTGCAATTGGAGGGTTGAGTGTGGGTGAACCTAAAGAAGAGATGATGAAAGTATTGAATTATTTGCCAAGTCAGTTGCCTAATGATAAGCCAAGATATTTAATGGGTGTTGGCACGCCAAAAGACTTGGTAGAGGCGGTTGAGCGTGGTATTGATATGTTTGATTGCGTCATGCCAACACGCAATGCTCGTAATGGTTATTTGTTTACCTCGGTTGGTATTGTTAAAATTCGCAATGCACAGTACAAGCTCGATACTAACCCATTAGATATTAATTGTGATTGTTACACTTGTCAAAATTACTCTAAGTCTTATTTGCATCACTTACAAAGGAAAAATGAAATTTTAGGCGCGAGGCTTAACACTATTCACAATCTTTATTATTATCAAAACCTAATGTCACGGATGCGTAGCGCCATTGAAAATAATAAATTTTCAGACTTTAAACAAACCTTTTATCAACAACAAGAGCATGACTTATGAGTAGTAATTTATTATTTTTTGTTGATGAGGGTGGTTTTGAAGATTATACAGCACTATTTATCGAGCAAGGGTTTTCAGTAGATTTAGAATACTCTCAAAGAAAGGCAAGTAAACTTGCTCAGAAAAATACCTACCAAGTGTTGGTAGCTGAATTTAGTCACAATCCAGAGTTTCGAGACCGGGTCAGTAATATTGAGTCCTTGCTAGCAACCTTAGAAGGCAACTCACCTGAAGCTAAAATCATTATTTTGTATGATGAAATTAACCAGCCACAATTAGACCAACTTAAAGCGCGCTATCGTATGGATGCAACTTTAACATTCCCAATTAAGCAAGATTTATTAAGGCAAAGTATTATTTAGTTGTTTGTCAAAATATACATCAAGCACCTGACGTGCAATTGGCGCAGCTTTTGAGCTGCCACTACCTGTATTTTCAACAATAATAGCGATGGCTATTTCTGGGTTTTCAATAGGGGCAAAGCCAGTAAATAGCGCATGATCTCTTAATTTTTCATCAAGGTTTTCTGCAATATATTGCTCTTCAGCGTCAAGACCGAACACTTGTGCGGTTCCAGTTTTCCCAGCCAAAGTATAAGTTAAACCCTTATTGAGTCTTCTAGCAGTGCCTTTAGGGCCGTAGACGGCTTGTTTCATGCCGTCAATCACATCTTCCCAATTTTGAATATTTTTAATTGGAATTTGTATATGATGACTTTTCTTAGATTCAATGATTATATTACCAGGAACCTGAATATTTTTAAGTAAGGTTGGCTGAAATAAAAGTCCCTTGTTGGCAATCGCTGCTGTGGCAACGGCAAGCTGTAAAGGAGTAACGGTTATAAATCCTTGACCAATTCCTGTAATTAAGGTTTCTCCTCGATACCAAGGCTCATTTTTATTAATTTTTTTCCAAGCTTTAGAGGGTAGAATGCCAGCATTTTCTCCAGGAATATCAATACCTGTTTTTCGGCCAAAGTTAAATAAGTCTAAATTATCGTGTAATTTGTTAATACCCAACTTATTTGCTAAATCATAAAAAAATACATCACACGATTGCGCGATGGAGTCTTTGACATTTACGTGCCCGTGTCCTGTTTTTTTCCAGTCGTTAAATTTTCGTTTAACGTTAGGTAATTTGTAATAACCTGGGCAGAAGGTGCTATTTTTATTAGTAATAACACCTTCTTCCAAACCTGCTAGAGCTACCATGGGTTTAATCGTAGATCCTGGTGGATATAGCCCTTGAACGGCACGGTTAAGCTGAGGGATGTTTATTGAAGTTTGTAACTGGTTATAGTTAGCATGTGATATGCCATTAACAAACCAGTTTGGATTATATATGGGCGTGCTCACTAGCGTTAATATTTCCCCATTTTTGACATCTATAACTACAATTGAACCACGTTTGCCTTTAAGTAATGTTTCTGCTTGTTTTTGCATATCTAAGTCAATGCTTAGATATAAATTATCACCAGTAATAGCAGGTTTAATAACTTGGGTGTCGATAACTCTTCCACTTACATTTAGTTCAATTTGTTGTAAGCCATTAGTGCCATGCAATTGTGTTTCGTATTGTTTTTCAATGCCGGTTTTGCCTACAAACAAGGATCCTGAATAGTTTTTTCTATCATAAAAAAGCTTGTCTTTCTTAGTCATTCTGGAAACATAACCAATGACATGAACGCCGGAATCTTGATTGGGATAAATTCGATGAAAATAAGACTCTATATCTACACCAATAAAAGCATTGCTAATTAAGAATTTTGCAACCTGGGACTCATTAAGATTATATTTGATTGGGATGCTATGAAATTTTTGATAACGCCTTGCATTTTTATTAAAGCTTTTAATGTCATTATCGTTGATAAAGCCAGATTGTTTGAGTTGTTGTAGTGTTTTAGTAATATTTTTAGTTTTTTCTTGTGTTAAGGTCAGCCGAAATGCCAGTTTGTTAGTGGCTAAAATATTACCATGGCGATCAAATATTTTTCCTCTACCGGGTGTTATGGGCAGCGTGCGCATTTGGTTGCCCAAAGCTTCTTCTAAGTAATATTCATGATTTACTATTTGTAAATTGTAAATTCTAATTACTAACAAAGTAGTTAGTAAAAAAATAAAAATAAGCGCCATCCTCAGTCTAGAAAAGAGAGTTTTGTTTTCAAATTGAGTATTATTTATACTTTGCATTTTGATAATAGAAACCTAACGATTGGCCAAACCAATGCACTAGTGAACGGCGCTAAAAATAAGTAATAGTTGACGACAAAACCTTGTGTTAATACAAAGGTTAGTAAGAACAATGTCAGATAAATACTGCTAGATATAAACACATAGATTTGTTGAGTGCTTAGGTTAGATACGAAAAATGATTGTTTGACATTACTAATAAATAGGCTACTCAATATGAGTGCCAATGCATTTTGCCCCAAAATATCACCATGTAAAACATCAACAAGTACGCCAAGAATGAGCGCAATAAAAAATTTAGCCTTGGTTGTAAAATATACCAACCAGTAAATATAAAAAAGCAACAACCAAAATGCAGATGCGTCTAATAGCACATCATTTAGGGGTATTACACTTAAAATTAATGCAAAACAAGTAATCTTAGTTAGAAATATGTAAGGGTGCTGTACGTTCATGGTTAATCGGTCGCAATAATGACAAATTCTAGCTGTTCTAGTGTTTGGGCGGGTTTTAATTGAATATGCAAGAAAGGCTCGTTTTGGTGTTCTTCTACGCGAATTACTGTTCCTAGTGGATATCCATCTGGAAATTTTGAACCGATGGCGCTACTTAGAAATATATCGCCTATTTTAACGTCCAAATTAGGCTCGATAAACTCAACATCTAATAGATGACTATTCTCAGCAACGCCCCTGCTAATGCCACGAACACCACTACGTTCATTTTTAACAGGTACGTGTTGCGTAGGGTCACTGGCTATTAATATGGTTGAATATAGCGGCGTTGTTCGCGATACTTGCCCAATAATACCTTTAGCGCTTAAGGCGACCTGTCCAACCTTGATGCCGCTACTACTGCCTTTGTCAATAATAATTTGTTTTTTAAGCCTAGATTGACTGAGTGCACTTATTCTTGCTAAGGTAAAATTTTGTTGCTTGATAGCATAACTCGAACCTAAAAGCGCTTGGAGTTTTTTATTTTCAAGCGTTAAAGCGTTATAAGTTTGTAATCTTGCTTTGAGTTTTAATAGTTCGCGATGTAAATTATTATTCTTGCTGATTAATTGACCCTTGCTAGTGCCTTGCTCATCAATCCAAGTATAAATTTGTGAAGGCAGGTTTACCATCATATAAATAGGTGATATTAAGGTTGCAATTGGTTGTCTTAAGTAATTAAGATATGAGAACTTATAATCAGAGAGTATAAGTAGTATAGCAATAATTACAGGGATAAAAAGTTTAAGAAACTTCATGTTAGCAGCCCTATAAAATCGTTAATTAATATTTAACTACTCAGCAGCTAAAAATCCCATATTGTGTTCAGATATCATACTAAGTGCAACCCCACCACCACGAGCAACACAAGTGAGTGGGTCGTCAGCAATGCGCACTGGTAGATTGGTTTCTTGACCAATAAGCTTATCAAGACCGTATAAAAGTGCACCGCCACCTGTGAGGACCAAGCCATTCTCAGCAATGTCAGAGCTTAACTCAGGCGGGGTTTTCTCTAGTGCAGTTCTAACAGCACCAATAATAATTTTAAGTGGTTCTTGTAAGACTTGTAAAATTTCAGTATTGGTTATATTAAAACTCACTGGAATGCCTTTGGCAACATCACGACCTCTAAATTGCATTTCTTTAATAGCAGTTGATTTAAAGGCAGAACCAACCTCTTCTTTAATTTTCTCAGCAGTAGAGTAACCAATAATAATGCCGTGTTCACGGCGTACGAATTTGACAATTGTATCATCAAACACATCACCACCTACGCGCAGTGAGTCAGAATATACAATGCCATTTAGTGACATGATTGCAATTTCAGTTGTGCCACCGCCAATATCAATAACCATAGCACCTGAGGCTTCTTCAATCGCCATACCCGCACCCAGTGCTGCTGCCATTGGTTCCTCAATTAAATAAACATCACGTGCACCAGCACCAACAGCACTTTCTTTAATAGCGCGACGCTCAACTTGAGTTGCACCACAGGGCACGCAAATCAGCACTTTAGGGCTGGGTGAAAAAAAACTAGAACGCAACACCTTACGAATAAAGTGCTGTAACATTTTTTCAGTAATTTTAAAATCAGCAATAACACCATCTTTCATTGGCCTTATGGCTTCAATAGAACCTGGCGTTCTACCTAACATATTTTTAGCATCTTGACCTACAGCAATAACAGTTGACTCTAGTGACCCTCTGTCGTTATGAATAGCAACCACTGATGGCTCATTAAGTACCACAGCGCCATCCATATAAATCAATGTATTAGCCGTGCCTAAGTCGATAGAAAGACTTTGTCCTTTTAAAAAATCAAACATAAAAACTACCAGTTAAGTATTAGTAAAATAAAGAGATATAATACTATAAACAATCAGTAAAAATTAAGCAATAATTAACACCTTATAAATATGCAAATTCAACAAAAACATGTCATAGACAGTATTTTTAATGCATTACAGTATATTTCTTATTATCACAGTCCTGATTTTATTCAGGCCATGACCAATGCTTATGAAAAAGAAACTTATAAGGCTGCAAAAAATGCCATTGCACAAATTCTTATTAATTCAAAAATGGCAGCATTAGGCAAGCGTCCAATGTGCCAAGATACTGGCATTGTTAATGTGTTTGTTGAGGTGGGTATGAATGTCACTTGGGTGGTTGATCTATCATTAGAAGACATGATTAATGAAGGTGTTCGTCAGGCATTTACCTATGCAGATAATCCTCTTAGGGCATCGATTGTAAGAGACCCTCTATTTACTAGGGTTAACACTAAAGACAACACACCGGCAGTTATTCATATGAAAGTTGTTAAGGGTAATCAACTTAATTTTATTGTGGCAGCCAAGGGCTGCGGTTCTGAAAATAATGCAAAATTTAGCATACTCGCACCAGATGATAATATTATTGATTGGGTGCTAAAAACCATACCAACCATGGGTGCTGGTTGGTGTCCGCCAGGTATGATTGGTGTTGGTGTTGGTGGTACAGCTGAAAAGGCTATGTTAATGGCAAAAGAAAGTTTGATGGAGCCTATTGATATTCAAGATATTACACAAAAAACAAACCCTAGTAACCTTGAAAAACTACGTCTGGAGTTATTTAATAAAATTAATCATTTGGGTATTGGTGCACAAGGTTTGGGTGGTTTGACAACGGTACTAGATGTCAAAATTAAAGATTATCCAACTCATGCCGCCTCTCAAGCAGTGGCGATGATTCCTAATTGTGCAGCAACGCGCCATTTACACTTTTCACTTGATGGCTCGGGCGTGGCTCAATTACCAGAAGTGGATATGGATAGCTATCCTCAATTAGAGATGGATTATTATCAATATAAAAAAATTGATTTAAACAGGTTAACACGCAAGCAAATGGCTCAGTGGAATATTGGCGATACCTTATTGCTAACAGGTACAATTATTACCGGACGAGATGCGGCACATAAGCGCCTTAAGCAAATGCTTGATAATGGCGAAGGTTTGCCAGATGGTGTAGATTTTGATAATAAATTTATTTATTATGTTGGTCCAGTGGATGCCGTTGGTGATGAAGTCATCGGTCCAGCGGGCCCCACCACTGCCACACGTATGGATAAGTTTACCGATATGATGTTAAATAATACTAACATTCTAGGCATGATTGGCAAGGCAGAACGTGGTGAGGCTACTACGCAAGCCATTAAAAAACACAAGGTTACGTATCTTATTGCAGTAGGTGGTG
This sequence comes from Candidatus Ruthia sp. Plio_17_S18, assembly GCA_021730105.1. Classification (GTDB taxonomy): domain Bacteria; phylum Pseudomonadota; class Gammaproteobacteria; order PS1; family Pseudothioglobaceae; genus Ruthia. Next base: position 891,354 of record CP072538.1, on the reverse strand, counting down.
CGGCTTATCTAATTTCTAAATCTATTAAAAAAGCCAAAAAAATTGCATTTGAAGAGATGGGTATGGAAGCAATTTATGAATTTGAAGTTAAAGACATGCCAGTTACAGTTGCGGTTGATACTCAAGGTCATAATATTCATAGCATTTTTCAAGATATTCAGATAATCCAATAAGTGAGTTGCTAGAGTTTAAGTAAAGCCATCTTTTTTAAGACAACTCAAGCACTTTAGAAAAATAGTCTTGGTGTATAATAACGCCGAAGTTGGTCGGATGGTCGCTGGAGGTTAGCCCTTCAGAGGAAAGTCCGGGCTCCATAGAGCAAAGTGCTAGCTAACAGCTAGGTATGGTGACATAACGGAAAGTGCTGCAGAGATTTAGACCGCCTATTTTTAGGTAAGGGTGAGAAGGTGCGGTAAGAGCGCACCGCGCGATTGGTGACAACCGTGGCAAGGTAAACCCCACTTGGAGCAAGCTCAAATAGGCTGATGATGACGTTGCTCGCGGAGTTGGTGGGTAGAGTGCTAAAGCGTTTTGGCAACAAAACATGTAGATGAATGACCATTTACTACAGAACCCGGCTTATAGACTGACTTCTTTTTACTTCGTTTTTGTTCATTCTGTTACATTGAATATCAAACAATACTCGTAAAAACTTGTTTTTGTTGTACAATCCGATTATGAAAAGTAATATTCAACCAATATTAATAGTGATATTGTTGAGCATATCGGCTAATGGGTATGCAGATAATACTATTGTACCTGAATATCCTTATTATCCGCCATCTAGCACTTGGGTTGAGGAAGATTATTGTACTCAGCAGGAAAAATACTGTGAGGTGGATTCAATCTATGGCAAGCAACTTGAGTATGCATTGGATAAATAACAAAATTAGGATTAATGGGTTTTAAAAGTCAGCAAAACCATACCAAGTTGGAAACAAAATAAGTCTCATTAAAACCATAATTTGGATAACAATAAAGGGCATAACGCCTTTGTAGATATCCATTGTTTGGATTGATTTAGGTGTAATGCCTTTGAGATAGAACAAACTAAAACCAAAGGGCTAAGTGAGAAAAGAGGTTTGCATATTCATCATAGCAATTAAAATGGCAAACCAAGTCATATCAATGCCGAGTGATTGGGCGATTGGGTAGAAGATAGGGACGATAATCAGTGATATTTTTACAAAATTGATGAAGAAGAATGATGGGCATAGATAGTAAAATAAAACTCATTTTTTTGGCAGGGAGTTGCATAATAAAAGTTTCTATTAAGGTATCACCACTGTTACCATGGAAAAAGCGGTTGCACCAATTAGAATAGCAAAGACCATTGAGGTGATTTTAATGGTCTCAATGCTGGTTTCACACAACATTGCTCAGTTTAGTCTTTTGTAAAGAGTGGATAATACCAAAGAGCCTACCGCACCACTTGAGGCAGATTCAGTGGGTGTGTGGTGGCAATGCCAGAAAAAATAGAGCCAAGCACAGCAATAATTAGGGATAAGGGTGGAAGAATTGCTTTGGCAACAAGTAAATATTGTGTGGATTTTTTTAAATCATAATTTTTGCCTTTAAAGGCGGGGGCGGCTTGTTTGTCAAATTGGGCGATTATCAGCACGTATAAGATGTAACTACCTACCAGTATTAAAGACGGCATCACTGCACCTTTGAATAAATCTCCTACAGGCACGCCAAGGACATCTGTTAGAATAATTAAAACAATTGAAGGGGGATGGATTTGTCCTAGTGTGCCTGAGGCACAAATGACACCGCTGGCGAGGGTTTTTGTGTAATGGTGTTTGAATATTACAGGCAGTGAAATAACCCCCATCGCCACTACGCTTGCACCCACAACACCTGTATAGAGGGGGCGAGTAATGAGCCAACTAGAATAGTGGAGACAGCAAAGGCCGCCTCGCACATTGCCAAATAATTCACTCATGGCCTCTAAAAGCTTCTCGGCGAGTTTGGTTTTTTGCAAGACAATACCCATGACAATAAACAAAGGTATTGCCATTAAAATCGTATTTTGCATCACGCTCATGATGCGATAAGGAATAAAGGCAAATAAATCCACACCCCCTTGGGTTAGTTACGCCAAAAATAATTGCCATGCCTGCAAATATAAACGCCACAGGCAAGCCAACTATTAATAGCATTAGGGTGACTAAAAACATAATAAGCCCTATCATGGTTTAAGCTTTTTAAGGTTATTGTGTGTGAAGATAAACCCAGATATGACAAGCAAAATAACACTGAGTGGGATGACACCTTTAATAATAAAACGATATGGTAGACCGTCAAGATCGCCGCTTTGTTTGTTTAGCAAAAATGCTTGATATGAAAAATCTACACCGTTGTAAATAATTAAAGCACTGATAGGCAGGATGGACAACGAAACCAATAAGGTTAATCCAAGCTTGTCTTTTAACATTGAGATTGACATAAAAAACATCAACCCTGACATGGGCATAGTTTTGTAATGTATAAGAAATGCCAAGTAGAAACATGACTGAAAATAAATGCCAGCCCATTTCTTGAATGGCGATTGATGAATTGTTAACAGCATATCTTAGAACAACATCTGTAAAAATGGTTAATAAAAGCAGTTCAATGGTTAGATTTTCTAACCATTTTGTGTATTTACTCACCAACCATAGTTAATTATTGAGTTTGAGAGTTTAAATAGGCTTGATCTGAGATTGTCCGTCCAAGGTCGTATTGACCAGATTTGACCATATCAAAAATACCAAGCGTGGCTGGATTTGTGTTTGTTTTTTGAGTCAATCTTAATAATCATGCTACCATTTGACATATCAAATGCTAATTTAGCGGCTTTTTTAACTGCATAGCCAAAAATAGGGAAATTGCTTGGCCAAGTTTCTGCTCACTTTAAGACTTTGTTGCTTGATTTGCTTTTGATTATCATCATCACTAAACCAGACAGAAGTAGCGGTAACAAAGGCGGTTAGTATTAGTATGGTGAACATTTTTCATGATGACCTTTTTTTAATTTGTGCTAAAACGGAGCGATTTTGTTGATTATAGTCTTTAAATTTTTGAATGTTGAAAAAATCATGACTTAATAGTTGTGTGATCTCTTGTTGTTGATCAAAGCCGTGCTCTAATAAAAGATAGCCTTTTTTATTAAGGTGTTGTGGTGCATTGTCAATAATGGCGCGAATGTCATCCAAGCCATCTTTGCCAGATGCAAGTGCACTCTGTGGCTCAAAACTTAAATCATTAAGATGGGGATCTCCTTGTTTGATATAAGGCGGATTGGAGATAATTAAATCAAATGTTTGATTAGGCGTAGCTTTAAACCAACTACCCAGTTGAAATTTAATATTTGTTTTTGCATTTTGTCGGGCAATGTTAAGTGCACCCATTGACAAATCAGTTGCAGTGAGGTGCCACTGTGGATTTTTATCACCTATCGTTACAGCAATAATACCGCTACCAGTACCTAAATCAAGTATTTCACAGGTTTGATTTTTATCAAATAAGCCTAAGGCAATGTCGATTAAGAGTTCGGTTTCTGGTCTGGGAATTAACGTGCTAGAGGTGACCTTAAAATTAAGGTGATAAAACCCTTTTGTGCCACATAAATAAGCAAAAGGTGTACCAGATTGTCTTTGCTTGATAAGTTGATTGAGTTTAGTTTTTTCCTCATTATTGAGTGGATAATCACGATGAGCAATAAGTTGAGCGTAGCTTTTATTAAGAACTAGAGATAGTAGTGGCGCAATATCAATTATGCCACTGTTTAAATAATCCTGAATGGCGACCAAGATTTATAGATTAACGGTTGTTAATCCCAATGCTTTCCAGTTTTGCATACCACCTCGAAAGTATTTAATTTTGGCAGCAGGGTAACCATACTTAAGTAGAGCGGTTACAGCGGTTGGTGTTTGACCACACAAAATACCATTGCAATACATAACTAAAGTTTTAGCATAAGAAAAATCAGACAATTCGTCAATTTGAACACCTAATAAGTCTTCCATAACTTCTAGTGCTTTTTCTTTATTTTTAAAACGCGTATAAGGAATACTAATAGCGGTGGGGATAACGCCTGTAATGGTTGGCCAATCAGGTGTGCGTGTATCAATAATCAAGATGGTGTCATCGCCTGCTGATTTTTGTTTAACGTAGTTAATCATAGCTAACTCGCCAATCGTCTCTACAGCATGTGGAGCAAAAGGGTGCATGGGTTGGATTTTTCCTGCGCATAGGCCGCTTAGTGTTAATAAGCTGATTAATAATAATGTTAATTTTTTCATGATTTTTTCCCTCTTAAATCGTATCTATTTTTCATTGCCACAATAACTCCCAAGCCAATAAATGCCCCTGGTGGTAAGATGGCTAGTAAAGTGCCTTGATAATTTTCAAAGACAGTGACACTGAGTGTGTTGCCTAAATCACCCAATAATAATGCAGACTGGTCAAATAAAGTACCACTGCCAATCAATTCACGCATTGCACCTAATACAATAAGCACAACAGAAAAACCAACACCCATCATCAGCCCGTCCAGTGCCGATTTTCCCCAAGTATTTTTACTAGCAAACGCTTCAGCGCGCCCTAAAATAGCGCAGTTGGTTACAATCAGTGGTACAAAAATACCCAATATCAAATACAAATCATAAAAGTATGACTGCATCAACAACTCAACAATCGTTACAAATGAAGCAATTAGTAGAACAAAAATAGGAATACGAACTTCTTTTGAAATTTGATGACGAAAAATAGAAACGGTTACATTAGACGCTACCAAAACAAACGTGGTTGCCAGTCCAAGTCCGATTGCATTAACAATATTATTGGTAACTGCCAATAAAGGACATAAACCTAAAAGCGCAACCAAGGCTTGGTTGTTATTCCACAGCCCATTTTTTATAATTTTGACGTAATCGTTCATAGAACCCAATTATATACTTAATCGCTCATGTATGCATTAACAACAAGTCCTTGATTTTGTAGGTCTTTTTCTATTACATACATGAGTTCCGTGGCACTTATTTCTAATGCTTTGGCAATATAGCAAATGCTAGAAAGCAAGGGCTCTTTGTTTGGTGCATTTAAATAACTAAATTGAACGCCTAGAAAGTCCTGATTTTTCTGCTAGAATCTCTTGAGATAGATTAAGTATTTTACGCTTTTGTTTAAGCACTCTAGCAAATGAGTTTTTAATTGGCACTTAATTCATTCACTGGGCAGAGGTCTCAAGTGCACGTGCAATTTTAATAAAAGTCATTAAATTAGACTGTTGCATTTTAGTAAGGAAATACAACGCACTGACAAGTTTGCTTTTTCAGCAAGTTTTTCTTGCGATAGATTGGCCTTAGAGTGCTGTTGTTTTAAAACGTAGGAAAATGATTGTTTATTTGACACAAAGTTCTACTTTTCCTCAAAAGACTGTTTTTTTGAGGAAATGAGGCTATTATTCCATAGAACAGTAGTTTTTGTTATATTTGTAAGCAAAATGTAGCTATTAGTACACAAAAACAGAACTAAGTTAAATTGCAGTGCGGTGTATTTTTTTAATTAGCATGGTAATAAAAAAGGAGGACATAGCCCTGTGTATTAATCAGATAAAAACTGATTAAGAGAAAATGATTTGCTCGTCTTTAACATCACCATGAATGGTTGAGCCTGATAAAAATTCTCCAGCAAGGATTTTTTGTGACAAAGGATTTTCCAACAACTGTTGTATGGTGCGCTTGAGTGGCCTGGCGCCAAATACAGGGTCATAGCCCTTGTCAACAATCATACTGATGGCTGTGTCACTTAATGTTAGTTTGAGATTAAGTTTGGCCAATCGTGCTGATAAGATTTCAATTTGCCTTAGTGCAATGCCTTTGATTTGGGATTTTTCTAGCGTTTTAAAGATTACAATTTCATCAATACGATTGACAAACTCAGGCCTAAAGTGCTCGCTAACAATTTTATAAAGTTCGCTAGATATATCCTTGCCTGGGTTTTGTTGAATTAAGTGCGAACCTAGATTTGAAGTCATAATAATAACAGTATTTTTAAAATCAACCGTGCGACCTTGGCCATCCGTTAGGCGACCATCATCCAGTACTTGCAATAGAATGTTAAATACGTCTGAGTGGGCTTTTTCAATTTCATCCAGTAGAATGATTGAATAAGGCTTACGGCGTACAGCCTCAGTTAACATGCCACCTTGCTCATAGCCAACATAACCTGGTGGTGCACCAATCAAACGTGCAACCGAGTGTTTTTCCATAAACTCGCTCATATCAACACGAACAATGGCTTGTTCAGTGTCAAACAAGAAGTCTGCTAAGGCTTTGGTGAGTTCGGTTTTACCCACACCAGTTGGGCCCATAAATAAAAATGAACCATCAGGGCGATTAGGATCAGACAAACCGCTACGTGCACGACGTACAGCATCAGAAATTACTTTAACGGCCTCGTCTTGCCCCACTAGGCGTTTGTGAATAATGTTCTCCATTTGTAGCAATTTGTCTTTTTCACCTGCCATCATTTTATCAACAGGAATACCTGTCCAACGGGCGACAATGTGGGCAATTTCATCCTCAGTCACTTTATTTCTAAGTAGGGTCATTTGCTGCGTGTCAGCATTTTCAGCCACACTTATTTTTTGATCTAACTCAGGGATGATGCCGTATTGAAGTTCACTCATTTTGGCTAAATCGTTATTACGATGTGCGTTTTCTAAATCGGCTTTTGCTTGCTCTAGTTCTTCTTTAAGATGGTGCGCACTTTGAACCACTAATTTTTCTTTTTTCCAAATTTCTTCCAAATCAGCGTACTCTTTTTCTAGTGATTTGATCAACTCAACCAATTCTTTTAGTCGTGTTTTAGAAGCCTTGTCTTTTTCTTTTTTAAGCGCCATGCGCTCAATTTTAAGTTGCACTAGTTTACGGTCAAGTTTGTCCATTGATTCTGGTTTTGAATCAATCTCCATGCGAATTTGCGAGGCAGCTTCGTCAATTAAATCAATGGCTTTATCTGGCAATTGCCTATCAGTAATGTATCTGGTTGAATAGGTGACAGCAGCAATAATGGCAGGATCAGTGATTTCCACACCATGATGCACCTCGTATTTTTCTTTAAGACCACGCAAAATAGCAATGGTGTCTTGTTCGGTTGGTTCGTCTACCAATACTTTTTGAAACCTGCGCTCTAAAGCGGCGTCTTTTTCAATATATTGGCGATATTCATCTAATGTGGTGGCACCCACGCAGTGTAAATCACCACGAGCTAATGCTGGTTTTAGCATATTACCTGCATCCATAGCCCCATCAGATTTACCAGTACCAACCATGGTGTGCAGTTCATCAATAAATAAAATGACTTGACCTTGCTCGGCTTCTAATTCTTTGAGCACGGCTTTTAATCGCTCTTCAAATTCACCTCGATATTTAGCACCTGCCACCAGTGCAGCCATGTCTAATGACAAAACACGCTTACCTTTAATACCTTCAGGCACTTCGTTATTAATAATACGTTGTGCCAAACCTTCAACAATTGCAGTTTTACCCACGCCAGGATCGCCAATTAGCACTGGGTTATTTTTAGTGCGACGTTGCAATACTTGGATAGCACGGCGGATTTCACCATCACGACCAATCACAGGGTCAAGCTTGCCGTCAATGGCTAATTGGGTTAAATCTTGGGTGTACTTATTCAGTGCATCCCTATTATTTTCTGCATTCTGGTCGTTCACGTTTTCACCTCCTCTAAGGTTGTTAATTGCTTGGTTTAAACTATCTTCATTGGCACTAGCAGCTTGTAATAGTTTTGTGGTTGTGTCATTGCCTTGAATGATAGCTAATAAGAATAGTTCGGTTGATAAATATGTATCGCTCTTATCAGTGGCTATTTTTTCAGCTGTGTTTAATAGGCGTAATAGATTTTTAGAAATATTAACATCACCGTTTGGATTGTTAATCGTGGCTAATGTATCAATTTCTTTATCAATTTCTTGTTTAAGTTTTTGAGTATCAATATTAGTGCTGAGCAGTAAATTATTAACACTACTATCAGTGTTTTGTAGCATGGCACTTAGAACATGTACTGCTTCTATGGCACCATTATTTTTTGCAATAGCGATGGATTGTGCAGCGCTTAAATTTTGCTGAAATTGGGCGGTTAGTTTATCAAAATTCATAGGTTTGTCGTGTTTTTTATGATGTGTAATGGTTATCTATGGGATGATTAATGCATTTCAAGTACCAAAAATAAAATATTATGTTAAATTTAGTGCTGTTTGAGCCTGAAATACCCAACAATACTGGAGCTATTATTCGCCTGTGTGCCAACATGGGTGCAAACCTACACCTTATCAAGCCTTACGGTTTTGAGATGGAGGATAAAAAATTACGCAGAGCAGGTCTGGATTATAAAGAGCTTATGTGTGTCAGTGAATATGACAATTTTGATGATTATTTAGAAAAGTCGAAGCCTAAAAGGCTATTTACAGTTAGCTCAAAAGTTAAGACCATTTATACAGATGTTAAGTATCAAGCGGGTGACTCACTGCTTTTAGGTCCAGAAACCAGAGGGCTTCCACAAGACATATTAAACCAATATAAAGGCATTACTGTACCAATGCAAGATGGGTCTCGTAGTTTGAATTTGTCAAACTGTGCTTCTATTGTGGCGTATGAAGCTTGGCGGCAAATCGGTTTTAAGGGGGCTAATTAGTGCTTAAATTTATTGTATTAATGTGATTTGCATCATTGGCAAGTGCTAATAGTTGCGTGGTTTTGTTGTATCATCATTTTTCTGATGTAACGCCTAAATCAACCAGTATTAGCCCTAAATTATTTGAACAGCACTTGCAGTATCTGCAAGTTAATGATTTTGAATCGTTAAGTTTACAAACAATGCTTGAGAGTTTGAATAATCATAACTTACCAAACAAATGTGTGGTTCTAACGGCTGATGATGCTTATCAATCAATTGCAGAAAATGCCTATCCGCTTTTACAAAAATATCAAATGTCAATGAGTGTTTTTGTGGCAACAGATTCAATTGACCGTAAATACAAGGCAATGATGACTTGGCAAAAAATGCGTGATATTAAAGGCAAAACGATGACATTTTATAAACATGGCACTATCCAAGAATATGATTTAAATAAAAATATTAGTATTGAAGGAGGGTTTATTCTTCCGTTAATACTTGTGGCAACTATGCAGTTTCATTTTTAACAGATTGTTGATTATTAATCTAATTTTGTTAAGTTGTAGGCGTTACTAAAATCTTTAATATTGAGCACTTTTTTGCCTGAAAGTTGTAAGGTTTCTAGGCTTAGTGCGCCATCTCCAGTGGCAACAATACATGTTTCTTTGTTGTGCTTAATAATACTGCCTGGGTTGTGATTACTGTCTGCCATTACTACAGATGCGGATAAAATGCGTAGAACTGTAGTATCAAATCTATTGCTTGATGCATGGGTTTGGGCAATAGGATAGGGATTGAATGCTCTAATTTGTCGATTAATTTGTATTGCGCTTTGAGTCCAATCAATCCAAGCTTCGTCTTTTTTGAGTTTTGTGGCATAAGTGATGTTGTTTTCACTTTGCACTTTTGGCGATAAATTATCAAGATTATTCAAAGTTTCAATAATAGCATTAGAGCCAAGTTTGGACAGTTTTTCATGTAGAGAGTGTGCCGTATCAGTGAGTGTGATTGGACAGGTTTTTTCAAGTAAGATATCACCCGTATCTAAACTCTCATTCATTTGTATGATATCAATGCCTGTGGTTTTATCACCTTCTAAAATTGCACGCTGAATAGGTGCTGCGCCACGCCAACGTGGTAATAATGAGCCGTGGATATTAAGACAACCATATTTGGGTATATTGAGGGTTTTAGTAGGTAATATTTGTCCGTAAGCTACTACTACCATCACATCTGCATTGAGTTTTGCTAAGATTTGTTGGGTTGTGTCATCTTTTAAGTTTTCAGGTTGAAAAACGTTTAAGTTATGTTCTAATGCTTTTACTTTAACAGGGCAATCTGTTAACACTCTTCCGCGACCCTTGGGGCGATCAGGCTGGCAATATACTCCAACAATATTATGTTTGGCGTTAATGAGCGCTTCTAATATACCTACTGAAAACTCAGGCGTGCCTGCAAAGACAATGCGCATCCTGAAAGAAGTACTTTTTTGGTGCATTATTTTAAAGTTTTTCTTGCTATTTGGATGGCTTGTTTGACTTGGTTGGGGCTGGTTGCACCTAAGTGATTGTGTGCATTTAATGAGCCTTCTAGTGCGAGCACCTCAAATACATCGTTCTCAATACGACTATCAAAGATTTGTAATTCTTCCAAGCTAAGTTCGCTTAAATCTTTTTGGTGCTCAATACCGTAAACAACTGATTTTCCAACCACTTCGTGCGCATCTCTAAAGGGTAAGCCTTTGTTAACTAAATAATCAGCCAGATCAGTGGCTGTGGTGTAGCCTTGCTTGGTTGAGTTATACATATTATCACGCTTGGTTTGAATGGTTGGCACCATGTCTGCAAACACACGTAAACAGGCTTTTAAAGTGTCAACCGTATCAAATAACGGCTCTTTGTCTTCTTGATTGTCTTTATTATAAGCTAATGGTTGAGATTTCATAATTGTAAGCAGTGAGGTTAAATTGCCATATACGCGACCTGTTTTTCCGCGAACCAGTTCAGGCACGTCTGGGTTTTTCTTTTGTGGCATGATGGACGAACCTGTGCAAAAACTATCAGGCAATTCGATAAAATTAAACTGTGCACTTGACCATAAAATTAACTCTTCTGAGAAACGTGAAAGATGCATCATAATGATGCTTGCTGCGGATAAAAACTCAATGGCAAAATCTCGATCACTAACGCCATCAAGTGAATTAAGGCAAATACGTTCAAAGCCTAATAATTCAGCTGTACGCGTGCGTTTAATTGGATAAGTGGTGCCTGCTAATGCAGCCGAACCTAGTGGCATTGAGTTGATGCGCTTGCGACAATCAAATAGACGCTCTACATCACGCGCTAACATTTCAAAATAAGCCATCATATGATGACCAAAACTGATGGGTTGTGCAGCTTGAAGATGGGTAAAGCCAGGCATGATTGTATTTGTTTCCTGTTCAGATAAATCAACTAGTGCTAGTTGTAAGCGCTTAATTTCGTTAGTAATATCATCGACTTGATCGCGTAAATAAAGGCGAATATCAGTTGCAATCTGGTCATTACGAGAACGCCCTGTGTGTAGTTTTTTGCCTGCATCACCAATCATCTTGACCAGACGCGCCTCAATATTCATATGTACATCTTCAAGTGTTACTGACCACTTAAATTCACCAGTTTTGATGTCATTTAGAATTTTCTCAAGACCTTTAATAATTTGATTTTTTTCATCTTTAGTGAGTAAACCAACTTCTTTTAACATAGTGGCATGAGCAATTGAGCCTTGAATGTCATAGGGTGCTAAAATCTTGTCAAAGAATATTGATGCGCCAAAAATTTTAACAAATTCATCTGTTGGTTCGCTAAAACGCCCACCCCAAGATTGATTGGTTTGTATTGTCTGCCTAGACGTCACTTTGGAGGTTACTGTGTGTTGCTTGTTTTGTGTGTCGTTCGTCATAATTCTGCCTTTAATTGTCGTTTAAGTTTAGTGATTGATTTGTCAATCACCTTGTCAAGTTCAGTCCAATAATAATCCATGCTAGGTACGCCAATTATTTTGCCTAAATTTGCACCATAATTGTCCATAAGAAATATTGTGGGGTAAAAATTAATGCCATTTTGAAAGCCAAACCTACTATGATTGGTGTCATTATTGTAAAAATCCTTCATATCTTTTAGTGTGCCGACATTAACATGGCGAATGATGACTTTGTTTTTATATTCATCTAATTCATTCATTGGTGCAATGACTTCTTGTTTGACTTCTTGACAATAAGGACAGTTAGGAATAGAAAACATTATTAAAATCGGCGTTTCGTTTTTACGCACCAACTGAGCATCTTCTAAGAGGTTTTTTGCCAGCGGTAGTGCTAAATCTTGCGACACAGCAAAATTAGAAACAAGCACAAGCAGTAATAGATAAAATCGAAACATAGGCCTATTTTAATATAAACTCTTTTAACCATGAACAAAACCATAAAAATTGCAACTCGACAATCTCCATTGGCATTATGGCAAGCACAGCATGTTAAAACTAGACTGGAAAAAATCTACCCTAATCTAACAGTTGTTTTGGTAGAAATGACCACCAAGGGCGATCAAATTTTAAACTCGCCCTTGTCAAAAATTGGTGGCAAGGGTTTGTTTATTAAAGAATTAGAAGTTAGCATAATGAAGGGCATGGCTGATATTGCTGTGCATTCTATGAAAGACGTGCCTTATGAAATACCACAAGGGTTTGAGTTGGGGGCAGTTTTAAAGCGCGAAAATCCCTTTGATGCCTTTGTTTCCAATAATTTTTCTAGCATTGATGACTTGCCACAACATGCTAAAGTTGGTACTTGTTCAATGCGCCGTATTGTACAACTTAAAGCCATCCGCCCTGATTTAAAAATCCTAGATTTGCGTGGCAATGTCAATACTCGATTAAAAAAATTAGATGAAGGCGAGTTTGATGGCATTATTCTTGCTTATGCAGGGCTTATTCGTCTAGGGCTTGAGGGTCGAATCAAACAACAAATTTCTGACCAGCAAAGCTTGCCTGCCGTAGGGCAAGGTGCAGTGGGTATTGAAATTCGTGAAAACGATACAGAAGTCCTAGATTTAATTAAGCCTTTGATTGATATTGAAACCACCTATAGAGTAAACGCAGAGCGATCCATGAATGCACGTCTTGAAGGTGGCTGCTCGGTGCCGATTGCAGGCTTTGCTTTGATGGATAATGATCAAATAACGCTAACAGGATTGGTGGGTAATGTTGATACTGGCGTAATATTAAAAGAGCAGGTTTTGGGTCATGTTTCTCAAGCAAAAGCTTTGGGTGTTGAATTGGCCAACAAACTCATATCATTAGGTGCTAAAGATATTTTAAAAGGTTAAAGAATGAACACACCACCTGATTTAAAAATATTGTCTAAGTTATCAGACTGGACAATGCTTGATGGTAAATTGCATCAAACTTTTGTTTTTGCTGATTTTGCTCAAGCTTTTGGTTTTATAACGCAGGTTGCTATGAAAGCCTCAATGATGAATCATCATCCACAGTGGTCAAATGTTTATACAACCGTTGTGATTGATTTAATCACACATAGTGAAGGCTCAGTCACCCAATTAGACGTTGAGTTAGCTACTAAAATTAGTGATATTTTTAACCATATGAGCAAGTGAGCATGTTGATCTTTATTGAGAAGAATGTTTTTATCATTGTGCAACGTATTGATTTGTTGTTTGCACACTGGTTTCATTAATAGCCGTTATTGTACTAGGCGTGGTTAGTTATGAAAAAATTAACACACAAGTTAGTGACAAGATTGAAAATCCAGTGGTTGATTTTGACCAATATACTCAGCAAATTATTAACTATTTACAACAGTTGCCTGATGAAGTTATTAACAAAGTATATATACAGTATAGAATAAAAATCTTGCTTAAAATGAAGTCCAATCCTTATACAAAAACGTTGCAATTAGCTTATGTGCAATCTTTATAGAAATTAATCAAACAAGCGCTTAACATTGAGGATTTATTACACTGGCATGATCAGATGTTTGCCCAACCAGAAAATGCAGGACAATTTATTAAAAATAGGTACGGTTAAAGCTCAGCAAATGATAGGCTTTAGGCATGGCCGTTATCGCTTTGGGAATTTTTCCTATGTTTGTGATGATGTTAACTATGCTTAGCATTGAGCAAAATACCAGAAAATAAATCCCTTAGTTATTCTAAAATTATTAGTACTTTTGGTGCGTTAGCATTGGTCGCATTTCTTAAATTAGGTGTGGCCTTAACGGTACCAGATACAGGTGCCGTAAATTTGTTATTTTTTCAGTTCAATTTCAGCAATTTTGATTGTGTGCGCTTCTAATTCGCGTTTGGCTTTGTCAAAAAGCCATTGCCATTGTATGATTTCTAAATCTCTACGTTACGTCTCATTTTTTTGCAAAATGGACATTCTTCCATGTGAAAAAAATACAAACCCCATCTTTTTTAGCATCAATGGCATCTTCCAAATTTTCAGAGTAGTCATGAAAGTGCTGATCAAAAAAAGTATGATCATCTGCTGCATATGTAGAATAAGAGCAGATAAATATTAGCAATAAATAAAGAATTTCATGAAACGCCACAAGTCTTCAATCATTGTATCATTTAATCAAACAAAGCGTTGATGAATTCTTTGGGTTGAAAAGTCTTAAGATCGTCAATCCCTTCACCTACACCAATATAACGAATGGGTAGATTAAGTTCATCAGCAATTGCAAATAAAACCCCGCCTTTGGCGGTGCCATCTAGCTTAGTGATACTAATGCCACTTAGAGCAACCGCTTTGTTAAATTCTTTAGCTTGATTGATGGCATTTTGCCCTAATCCGCCGTCAATAACCAGCATGGTTTCATGCGGTGCGTTTGCATTTTGTTTGGAAATGACACGCTTAATTTTGGCCAGTTCTTGCATAAGGTTGTTTTGTGTATGTAGTCGCCCTGCAGTGTCGGCAATTAGAATATCAATATTTTTAGCTTGTGCTGATTGGTAAGCATCAAAGATAACCGAAGTTGCATCGGCACCTGTTGTTTGTGCTACAACAGGTATGTCATTGCGTTGCCCCCACACTTTGAGTTGTTCAATGGCAGCAGCGCGAAAGGTATCGCCTGCTGCCAACATAACCGACTTGCCTTGATTTTGAAAAGATTTTGCCATTTTGCCAATCAAGGTTGTTTTTCCAGCGCCATTAACACCCACGACTAGAATAACAAAAGTCTCATTAATGTTAGTATTAAACTGGTTGTCTTCAACGAGCAATTTAGCCAATTCATTTTTTAAAAATTGATACAATCTTTCAGCATCTTTTAAGGTTTTTCTAGAGGCGTTTTTACGTACAGATTCTAGTATTTTATCTGTGGTATTAATGCCAACATCAGCAGTGATTAATAACGCCTCTAGTGCTTTTAATAAATCCTCATTAATTTCTTTTTTACCTAATAATAAAGAAGATAAGCCAGACCCTAACTTTTGTCTAGATTTATCTAAACGTTGTCTTAATGAAGCTGGCTTGTCTGCATCTAAATCTTCTGATTTGGACTGATTTTTTGTTAAAAAATTAAACATAGCAATTCAAGTATAAAAAAATTGATTTTACTATTCTTTATTTTTATCAAAGTGAAACTTTGCATATTTGACGACGTATAATCAAATCAGTGCTATTGGCAATATAAATGATGAAAAAAATTACTGAATATCATATAACCGATGAAGCTCACTATCTTAATCGGCGTAACTTTATTAAACAAAGTGCACGCTTAGGTGTAGGCTTAGCAACGTTTAGTGCTTTTTCAAGTTCAGCAGAAGAGGTGCAAGGTGGTGGCTTGTTTGACAATATGATATCAACTGATTATGGCAAGAAACTGACACCACATTCTTTCAAAGAAATTACCAATTATAATAATTTTTATGAATTTGGTACTGGCAAGCGCGATCCAGCAAAAAACGTCCATATTTTAGAACCCAAACCTTGGTATATCAAAGTTTCTGGTGAATGTTTAAAACAAGGTGATTACGATTTAGAAGATTTTATTGCACCTTATCAACTGGAAGAGCGCATTTATCGCTTTCGTTGTGTAGAGGCTTGGTCGATGGTTATTCCTTGGGTGGGTGTGCCATTGGCAAGCGTGCTTAAAACTTTACAGCCTACCTCAAAAGCAAAATATGTGGTATTTAAAACCTTGCTTGATAAAACACAAATGCCATGGCAAAAACGACCTACTTTGGACTGGCCTTATATTGAAGGACTAACAATTGCTGAAGCAATGAACCCATTGATCAAAATTTTGAGTTTCAATTAGTGCTTGCAGATGTGATGAAACGATCTTATACAACCATTGGTTTTAGTGCCTTTATTTTGTTGTTTTTATTGGCAGGCAAAATCGTCTATGGATATTGAACCGATGATTTATGGCTTGATTGCATTGCTACTGCTCGGTTTTAGGATTAATTGGACAAGATGGTTAAATTCATAGCGTATATTGCCTTATTCATTCACCATTTGGCATTTTCTGAAGGGTTGAGCAGCTCAAATGTGAGCACGGCAGTGCTTGATAATGGTTTAAAAATTATTATTAAAACTGACCGTCGTGCGCCTGTGTTTATCTCTCAACTTTGGTATAAAGTGGGTGCTAGTGATGAATCTCAACCCGTAACGGGTATCTCGCACATGCTTGAACATATGATGTTTAAAGGTTCACTCGTATATAAATCAGGCGAGTTCTCACGCATTATTGCACGCAATGGTGGCGATGAAAATGCTTTTACCTCGAAAGATTACACTGCTTATTATCAAAAAATGCATCAATCAAAACTAGAGCTTGCCATTAAGATGGAGGCGGATAGAATGCGTCATTTGAGTTTTTCTGATGCTGAGCTAATCAAGGAAAAACAGGTGGTGATTGAAGAGCGCATGTTGCGTGTGGAAGATAATCCTAATGCAAAGGTGTATGAAAATGTGCGACTCATTTCTTTTGATTCAAAAGGCGCTTATCATGCGCCCATTATTGGCTTTCAAGCAGATATAGAAAACTATCATTTGTCTGATTTACGCCATTGGTATGAAACCTATTATGTACCTAATAATGCAACGCTGGTTGTGGTGGGTGATATTAACCCAAAGCGTGTGATTGAATACGCAACCAGATATTTTGGTGAATATAAGGCCAATCCAAATATTGATGAGAATAAAAATAGACCTTCTATTGCACTTAATAAACAATCACGAACGCTCAAGTTTAAGGCTGAACTGCCATTTTATGCAATTAGTTTTCACGTGCCAAGCTTGGTCACAACGGACAGTGAAGACAAAGCATATCAACTAGAAATGTTGGCTTATATTTTAGATAATGGTTTATCAAAAGCATTAATTAGAAATCAACAAATAGTGTCAGGTATTAGTGTGGGTTATCGATTGTATGATAAATTTGATACTTTATTTACCATTAGTTTTGTTCCTGCACAAGGAATTAGCAATCAAAGCATTCTTCGAATGATAAAAACCCAAGTAAAGGCGTTGATTGAAAAGCCACATTTAATTGAGGCCGAATTAAGACGTACCAAGGTACAACTGGAGGCTGATTTTATTTTTGAACAAGATCAAATCTCTACTCAGTCATACTACTTGGGCATGCTCTCTAGTGTAGGATTGGAGGTTGATCAGTTGTTAAATTATGTAGATAGAATGAATCAAGTAAGCACTCAAGATGTGGCTAATGTTGCTAAGCAGTATTTAGATTTTGATACGCTTAATTATGTTGAGTTGATACCACAATGCGTTAAGTGAAATTTCTAACCATTTTATTTTTATTGACAACTCAAGCACAAGCCAAGTTGAATATTATGCACTGGACAACGCCCGAAGGTGCTAAAGTGTTGTTTGTACAAACCCAAGGCTTGCCCATGCTTGATATTGCTTTAAATTTTGATGCGGCCAGTTCTAGAGATGGTGCTAAATTTGGCTTGGCAACTTTAACTAATAGCTTGCTGGGTACAGCGAGTAAATATCATTCACAGGAGCAAATTATTGAACTGTTTGAATCAGTAGGTGCACAATTCTCCACGCATTCTTTAAAAGATATGGCCATTGTTTCATTGCGTACGTTAACACGTCAAGATAATTTACAAGTGGCGTTAGATACATTAACTGAAGTTGTTACTCAGCCAGTGTTTAAGAAAAAATATTTAAACCGTGAAAAGAAACAAACCTTGCGTTCAATTAAAGCCATTAAACAATCGCCTGCTTCAATAGCATCACTTGCTTTTGATAAAGCGGTTTTTGCTGGACATCCTTACGGGCATACAAAAATTGGCACCAAGACATCACTTGCTAATATTTCTACCCTTGATTTGGCTCAACACTACCATACATATTATGTGTCTAAAAATTTGACCATTGCTTTTGTGGGTAATATTAGCAAAACTAAAGCCAAACAAATTGCCAGACAGATCTCCCATGGCTTAAACAGTGGTAAAAAACCCCAAAGTAATCCACTTGTTACAGGGCTTAAAAAATCACAAAATATCCATATTGAATTTCCATCTAAGCAAACACATTTGTTAATAGGGCAAACGGGTATTAATCGAGCACATCCTGATTATTATTCGTTATATTTAGGCAATCATATTTTGGGTGGTGGACTAACCTCCATTTTAAGTGATAACATTCGTGAGCAAAAAGGTTTGGCCTATTCGGTGATGAGCTATTTTACCAAGATGAAGTCAAATGGATTTTTCTTAGTAAAATTGCAAACCAAAAACGACCAAGCTAACCAAGCCCAAAAAATTTCCATTAAAACACTGAAACGCTTTCTAAATCATCCAGTTAGTAGTCAGCAACTGCAAGATGGCAAAGATAATATCATTGGCAGTTTTGCTCTAGAAACGGCGAGTAATGCAAGTATTTTAACGTACTTGTCAATCATTGGTTTTTACGACTTGCCTTTTGATTATTTAAGTCGTTTTACTGATAAAATAAAAAATATTAGTGCCAAAGATATTCAAATGGCGTTTAATCGATTAATCGACATGGATAAATTTATTATTTTAAGTGTTGGGCAAGCTCAATAGAACAAGTGTAATGAGTGCAAGTGAGTTACTTTTTTCTTATGGAACGTTGCAAAATACACTGGTGCAATTAGAAACATTTGGGCGTGTGTTAGAGGGTTATGCAGACCAATTATTGGATTATCAGTTGCGTTATATAAAAATTGAAGATGCATCGGTTGTTGCATTAAGTGGTAAAACTTATCATCCAATTGCTGTTCCTAGTGTGAGTGATTATGTTGATGGTGTGGTATTTAAAATAACGCAAACAGAGTTACTCAAATCCGATCAATATGAAGTAAACGCTTATCGGCGTATTAAAGGCAGATTTAAATCTGGGCAAGATGCTTGGGTGTATGTTAAGGCTTAGAAATATGAAAGGACTTTTTAACACTGAAACACAAAATATAACAGGCCATTCTCAATGGTCAAACCTAGGTGTTTTTTTACTGGCTGCAATTGGCTCGGCTGTAGGATTGGGCAATATTTGGAAGTTTCCTTATATCGTAGGGGAAAATGGTGGCGGGGCGTTTGTGTTGGTGTATTTGCTTTGTATTGTTTTGGTGGATGTGCTTGTTTTAATCGCTTGGTCAATGCCAATTTTGTTTGTTATTTTGGTGCTATACGCCGCCACTCAATTAGAAGGCTTTTCTAAAGCCTTTGATTATTTGTTTGTTGCTGATTTTTCTAAATTAACCACTAATGGAGTTTTGATTGCATTGGGACATAGTTTCTTTACCTTATCTTTAGGCATGGTGGCAATGATGGTATTTGCAAAAAGACACATCTGTTGTTAAATGATCATTCATACTTGCCATTGCTGATACTTTGGTAGCATTGATGGCTGGATTGGCGATTTTCCCACTGATTTTTATTTATGGATTAGAAAGTGCTTCTCTGGTCCTTCTTTGCTATTTATTTCATTGCCTAATGCGTTGCTAAATTTGCCATTTGTACAGTTTTTTGGCAGTGCTGCTTTATTCTTATTGTTAATTTCTGCCTTGTCTTCTGCGATTTCAATCTTATAGGACAGTTGGTTTCTGTTGTTCAGCAAAAAACACGCCTCTCTAGACATTTTTGTTACTTGTTTGATTGGTAGTATTGTTTGGCTAATTGATGTTGGTGCTTTATTGGCGTTCAATGATTGGTCTGATATTTACCTACTAGGGGCAAGAAATATTTTTGATAGTCTAGAGTATGTAACCACTAATATTTTATTATCATTAGGAGGTTTTGGTATTAGTGTATTTGCTGTGTGGGTTGTTGCTAAACAGAACAACACTAGTAAAGTACTTGGTATTTCAGATTCAAAGTACTCAATATGGCGTATTAGTGCTGACATTATTGATTGGTATGGCTTAGGTTAAAAGTAATTTTTGAAAACGGTATTACAAAAGAACTTTTTCAATATGTACTGATTTTATAAAATCTTTCTGCCAATGTTTACCAATGTTGAAGTGATTGTTCTGGTCAATTTTTGCTTTATATTGGGTAAAGGACTGTTTGAATTCATCGGATAAATATTGGTATTTGGTTAAACCAATGCCATGTTCGCCAGAGATAACCCCGCCAAGACTTGCAGCTAGATGCATAATCTCATCCACCACAGATTCAGCCTTATGTAGCATGTTTGTATTGTGAGAATGAACTGGAATATTGGTATGTACATTACCATCACCAGCATGCATATGCATGGCAACAAATAAACGCATTTCACGATATTCTTGATGAATGGCTTTGACTTGGTTGCGAATATCAATAAAGACATCGACCATGAGTAAATCATCAAGTGGGCGAGCGAATTCATTGATATAGGAAATCACAAGCTGTGCTGTTTGTATCTGTTTGAAGATTTTTTGTTCATTAAGACGATTAAGTAAATCTATCCATTGGTTGCTAATTTGATTTAACAGCGTTAAAGCGGCAGTAATTTAATATGCTCGATGCCATCGTTATAGTCTGCTAGTTTGTCCAGTGGAATAACAACATCTTCATTGATTTTAAAAGCGTTGGTGTGATCGGCAATGGCAGCAGTATTGGCACGGTCTTTCCAAAATATTTTTCTTTTATTGGATGATTTAGCAACAAAACATTCACCATTGCATTGCAAAGTAATGGTTTTTATTTTTTCAATTTGCGTGTCGAGTGAGGGCTGATTGTTAGCACTAATATCGATTAGCCATATCATTTTTGGCAACTGTGGCTTATTGGCTTTGGTGGTGTAATGCACGGCTTTAATATAGCGTGCATCTAGGTGCTCCATACCAATAAGATCAACATCAGTATTGATATCAACACTATTTTTAATATCCACAATGGTTGATACTGCCGCTTTTAAATCATGACCAAAGAATTCTAAGCATAACGTGTTAATATGTTTTAAAGGTTGATGAAAGATAAATTCAGCAGAAGTGATGAACCCATCGCAACCTTCTTTTTGAATACCAGGCAGTCTATCTAAAAATTTATTAGTCACATCTTTACCCAGCCCGCTTTTACGTATATGATTAGTATCGATGGTGACCATCGATCAAGGTTCTAGTTTTGATGATGGTTTGTGCATCATCTTTGAGTGTGTGTATTTTAAAACTCACTTTATCAAGCAGTTGGATTTTGTCTTGATTGTGATTAAGGCGTTTTACTTGCAACCACTAACCATCTGGCATCACCATTTTCCAAGACAATAAGTTGTCAATTGTCGTGCCCCATCTTAGGGCTTTTTTCCCGCCTGCATTCATAGCAACATTACCACCAATTGTGCAAGCATCTTGAGAGGTTGGATCAACTGCAAATACTAAGTTGTGTTGATTGGCCAATTCACTAACGCGTTTGGTAACCACGCCTGCACCAACATTAACACTCTACATATTGTTAGTGGTGTTTATATTGTCAATAAAACTGAGTTTTTCAGTATTAATAACAGCGCTTGTATGAGTGCTCGACAACGACGCTTGTTTTTAATTAAATCTTCCTGTAAATAGAGGTTTCGATTAACTACCCACATATCTCCAAGTACTTCAAATAGCATTCTAGCACTTCTGCCTGTATTGCGATTTTGGCGCAGTTGGGTTAAGTAAATCCCACGCATCAGCACCTAAAAAACGACAGACAATTTCTTTGTCAGAAAAAGAGGTATAGTTGTAGGGAATTTCGCGATATGGCTTCAATTGAAAATTTAAAGTTAATTAAAGTAGATTAATTTTACTATAATGAGTGCTTTGAATGCTGTATGTTTGCCCCAAAGGAGCTTTAAAAAAAGTGGAGATTATATGTTGTGGATAAAAGCTTTTCATATTATTAGTGTGATTACTTGGTTTGCAGCACTGTTTTATTTGCCACGTCTTTTTGTTTATCACTCAATGAGCAAAGACAAACCTAGTATTGAACGTTTTAAAGTGATGGAACGTAAGCTTTATAAAGGCATTATGATGCCGAGCTTTATCCTAGCTAGTGCGCTAGGATTATGGATGACTATTGAGAATTGGGCATATCATTCAATTCAATACTGGCTGCACGTTAAATTATTATTGGTAGTATTGTTGATTGCATACCATTTTTATTGTGGCTATTTAGTGGGTGTTTTTAAGGCTGATAAAAACGCTCACTCTGATGTATTTTATCGTTGGTTTAATGAGCTCCCTGTGCTGATATTGATGAGTGTTGTTATTCTAGTTGTGGTTAGGCCATTTTAGTTATTTTGCGTTAACTTTAAGTATCTTTCAGCCAATGCTTCGTAGATTGGTGGTGTGGATATTTGTTTAGATACCCAGTTGGCAATAAAGGCAATAATCAGTGCTGGAATAAGTAAATTAAGTGTATTTGTCATCTCTAAAATAACAAAGGCACTAGTCAGTGGCGCTCTAATAACAGCACTTAAATAAGCAACCATCGCCATAAGTATAATAATTTGCGGGCTGATTTGTGAATAATAATGTCCCACTTCACTACCAATACTAGCACCAATAGAAATACTGGGCATGAACAAACCACCAGGAATGGTGGAGGCTAGAGAGCTTAGCGTTGATAGATATTTCATCACAACAAAATCACCACCCAGCTGATGTCCAGCTAACATTAATAACACCTCTTCACGACCAGAGCCTGCAATTTGACCTTTAGAAAGGTAATTAAATAACGCAATAATTAAACCTAATATTAAGGCAGCCACAATAACTTTGGTTTTGGTGTGGGCCATGAATTTTTTAATTAAATAAAGAATGGTTTTTGAGAACAAACCACCCAAAATGCCAGAAAATATCGCCAATGGTAGTAATTGCCAAATTAGTACCAAATCAATAAAATAAGCTGACATATCACTTAAATAGACATCATTACCACGATATATAACTGCCAATAAGTAAACCAATCCACTCATGATGGCGATTAAAATCAGCGCTTGTTTTTTAAGTTGACGACCTATTTCTTCAAAGCTAAATAAAAAACCAGCAATTGGTGCATTAAAGGCGACAATAAGCCCAGCACTACCACCAATCGCAATAAGTGAATGGATAAGCAATTTGCGTTTGAATTTAATAAATTGATTAAAGCCAAAAAATATTGAGGCGCCAATATGAATGCTAGGCCCTTCAATGCCAATAGGCGCACCTCCAAGCATACCCATAAAAATAAGTACAATTTTTCCAATTGCCACCCTAAATGACAAGAGTTTTTCGCGTATAGATTTGTTACGAGAGTCATTAGCAGCAATTAATTGTGGAATACCACTGCCTTGAACATAATGGCAAAAATACTTAGCAATATAAACAATCAATACAAAAACAACAGGCGTAATGGCAAAACTTAAATAAGGCTTTGAGGCAATTAAATGCTTGAATGTGTGTTGAGCATAATCACTAGAAGCAAGAAAAAAATCAATAGCAATCACAGTAATAATACTGCTCAATATTAAGGATGTATAAGTTTTTATCCCACTAGGAAGTTGATGCGAAAGATATCTTTTCAACTAAACAATTCAGTTGATAAGTAACGGTCTCCTCGGTCACAAGCAATAGTAACAATGATGGCATTATTGACTTGTTTGGACAATTCAATGGCTGCCGATACAGCACCGCCAGAGGATACGCCAGCAAAAATACCTTCTATTGTTGCTAAGTCTCGTGTGGTTTGTTCTGCTGAAGTTTGTGAAATATCCATGATAGTGTCCACCTTAGAGCGATCAAAGATTTTGGGCAAGTATGCTTTTGGCCAACGACGAATGCCAGCAATTTGCGCACCATCTTCTGGTTGTACACCAATAATTTGAATGGCTGGGTTTTTTGCCTTCAAACTGCCTGATACGCCTATAATCGTGCCAGTTGTTCCCATGGCAGAGACAAAATGGGTGATTGAGCCTTGTGTATCTTGCCAAATTTCTTGTGCAGTTGTATTGATGTGAGCATTTGGATTGTCTGGGTTAGAAAATTGGTCAAGCTGTTTACCCTTGCCTTGCTTTTCCATTTTATCAGCCAAATCTCTAGCACCCTCCATGCCTTCATCTTGAGTTACTAAGATAAGTTGAGCGCCATAAGCACTCATAGCATCACGCCTTTCTTGTGAAAGATGATCAGGCATGATTAAAATCATTTTATAACCCTTAATGGCTGCTACCATGGCAAGTGCAATGCCGGTGTTACCACTGGTGGCTTCAATTAAGGTATCACCAAGGGATATTTCACCCCGCTTTTCACTATTTAAAATCATGTTAAGTGCAGCTCTATCTTTAACCGAGCCTGCTGGGTTGTTACCTTCTAGTTTGAGTAAGATGGTGTTTGATGAGTTGGGGTTGAGCCGTTTAAGTTTGACTAAAGGTGTATTGCCAATGGTCTGCTCAATGGTTTTGAATGTCATCACTTTTTAGTTAAAATCACATGTTTTTAAAATAGCGTCTTTGACTTCACTCATCACTGGGTTGATGTTAATCATTTGATTGGTGCATTGTGAAATTGCTATGTCAGGGTCTTTTAAGCCATGACCTGTTAAAGTACATACAATTTTAGAGCCGTTTGCAATTTTACCATTTTTAATATCGCGCATTGCACCTGCTAATGAAGTTGCTGAAGCTGGTTCGCAGAAAATACCTTCTTTTTCAGTGAGTAATTTTTGTGCACTTAGAATTTCTTCATCGGTTAATGAATCAAACCATCCATCTGATTCTTTTTCAACTTTGTGTGCCAAGTCCCAACTTTGAGGATGTCCAATACGAATGGCAGTGGCAATGGTTTCGGGGTTGTCTATCATTGCACCTTTAATAAAAGGTGCAGAGCCCGCTGCTTGATAGCCAACCATTTTAGGCGTATTATTTGCCTTGCCCTCTTTATAATACTCTGTATATCCCATCCAATGGGCTGAAATATTCCCTGCATTACCCACAGGTAGGCAGTGATAATCTGGCGCGTAGCCAAACTCTTCTATAATTTCAAAGGCAGCAGTTTTTTGACCTTGTAGGCGAAATGGATTGATTGAATTAACAATGGATACCGGTACATGTTCAGCAACCTCTTTAACCAAACGCATGCCATCGTCAAAGTTGCCTTTGATTTGAATAATAACAGCACCATGAATCATCGCTTGTGCTAATTTACCCAGTGCAATTTTTCCTTCAGGAATCAGTACAAACACCTTAATACCAGCACGTGCCGCGTAAGCCGCAGCAGATGCTGAAGTGTTGCCTGTAGAGGCGCAAATAATTGCTTTAGAACCAGATTTTACCGCTTTGGTAACTGCCATGGTCATACCGCGGTCTTTAAATGAACCTGTAGGGTTTAGACCTTCGTATTTGATATAAATATCAACATTTTTACCCAGTTCTTTAGGAATATTTTCTAGCCGAATGAGTGGCGTATTCCCCTCACCTAAACTAATAATTCTGGTATTGTCATCCACAGGAAGTCTATCTTTATAGCGTTCAATTAAGCCAGTATATCTCATTATTTTTTTCCTTAATTAAATGTTTCAACGAAGATAATTTTAACATCTTCTTGAATGTAATCATGGGTTTGAATGTCTGCCACTGCCTTGTTCAGTTCACTAGTTTTGGTAAGATTGGTAATGATGGCAATGTGTGCGTTATTTTTCTGGTCAATTTGTTTTTGTATAACAGCTTCTACACTAATGTTATGATTGGCTAAAGTTGCTGTAATATCTGCCAAAACTCCTGGCTTGTCAATGGCTAATAAACGCAAGTAAAAAATGCTTTCAATATCATCAGTTTTGCAATTTGGAATGTTTATTAATGACTGCCATCCCAAAGCATCATTACTTACAGTGCCTTTGATAATATCAATCAAATCAGCAATAACACTACTTGCTGTTGCTTCAGCACCTGCACCCGCACCATAATAAAGCGTTTCACCAACTGCATTACCTTTGACTAATACGCTATTCATAACACCATCAACATTGGACAGTAGATGAGTTTTAGGTACTAAAGTTGGGTGTATATGCATTTGTAATTTGCCATCTAGTTTTTTAGCAATACCTAGGTGTTTAATAACGTAACCCAATTCTACTGCAAAAGCAATATCTTCACCACTGATTTTGCCAATACCTTGTGTTGAAATTTGATCAAATTGTAACTCACATCCAAATGCCATTGAGGCGAGAATGGCTAATTTATGCGCTGCATCAATACCTTCAACATCAAAAGTAGGGTCAGCTTCAGCGTAGCCCAGTGCTTGTGCTTCTTTAAGAACATCTTCAAAATCTCTACCTTTGTTGCGCATTTCAGTTAGGATAAAGTTGCTTGTGCCATTAATAATGCCAGCAACTAATTCAATTTGATTGGCACTTAAGCCCTGCTCTAAAGATTTTAAAATAGGGATACCACCTGCAACAGCCGCTTCAAACAAAAGATACGTGTTATTATCTTTTGCCAAGGCCAGTAGTTCGTTGCCATGTATGGCAATTAAAGCTTTGTTGGCAGTAACGACATGTTTGCTATTTTTAATGGCCTGTTCGACCAAATCTTTAGCCAAGCTTGTGCCACCTATTAATTCTAAAACGACATCAATATCATCATTATTAACAATCTCAAACGGGTCTTGAGTGAGTTTGATATGCTCAGTAGGGCAAATACGCGCTTGGGTTGTATCTCTTACAGCTACGTGAGTGACGTTAATACCATCACCAGATCGGCGCGTAATTTGTGCTTGGTTTTTGTTTAACACATTCACCACGCCACCACCGACAGTGCCCAGCCCTAAAATTCCAATATTCACAAGTAAAACCCCTATCTAAATAAAACTAAAAAGACATTATACCAATGGGATATTTATATATAGAGTTATTGAACGGGGCAGTGGTTTATTTGTCTAAAACAATAGCTGAACATTTAAGTGGGCGTAAGTATTGATTAGGAATTTTGTGTTGATTATTAAAAAGTACAGGTGCTAGGAGCTTTGAGCATGTCTTCATAAATTGTTTTTAAAATTAGTCACACCTTCAATAGGGCGCCAATAATCTACCAATGCCCAATCATCAAATTCTACTTGTGTATGTGTGTCTAGCTTGATGTTGTTTTCAAATGTGATAATCGGGCAAATCATAACGCAGCCATTTAGGCGTTTTGGCAAGAACGCCTAAATGTTCAGAGGACAGGCCAATTTCTTCATTAAGTTCTAGAAAAGATGCATCCAACTCACTCTCACCAAAGTCAATACCGCTTTGTGGTAATTGCCAAGAATCTTGTTTAAAGCATTTGGTTAGAAGTATTTGTTGTTTGTCATTAGTAATAACAATGCCAACATTAGCCCGATAGTCCTCACTATCAATCATGCTCTACTTTACGTTAGCGATTAATCTTCGCCAGAAAACACACCTAGCAACTGCAACAAGCTTAAAAATAAGTTATAAATTGAAATAAACAGAGTTACTGTTGCCATGATATAATTAGTCTCGCCACCACGGATAATATTTGAAGTTTCAAATAAAATTAAACCACTCATTAGTAAAATAAAAGCTGCAGATACGGTTAGTGATAATGCTGGCATGTTAAAGAAATAAGCAGCAATTCCTGCTAAAAATGCCACAATAATACCCGCAGTTAAGAAGCCGGATAAAAAACTAAAATTTTTGCCCGAAGTGATGGCATAAAAAGACAGTGATAAAAAGATAAGTCCCGTGCCTGTCATGGCCATAGCAATTAGTTCAGAGCCATTTGAAAAAGCAGTTGTATAAGCGCCAATAACAGGGCCTAATGTCAGCCCCATAAAGCCTGTTAATGCAAACACCGACAAAATTCCGTAACTTGAATTTTTAAGTTTATTGGTTAAATACAGCAAGCCAAAATAACCACCAAGGGTGATTAAAAGACCAAAATGTGGCAGATTTAAAGACATAGCAAGATAAGCCATTAGCCCACTAAATAATAAGGTTGCAGAAAGTAATTGATACGTGTTTTTTAAAACGCTATTGATGCTAATGTCACGTGCTTGAGTGTTGACGTTTGTATTCATGATTTATGCCTTGTATTTAAAAGTGTAAAATACAACCATTTTACAGCTAAAATAAACGCATGAAACTGGTTTTAGGCTTAGGAAAAACAGGTTTTTCAATCGCTCGTTTTTTATCAACACAAAATATTGATTACAAAATTGCTGACAGTCGTACCAATCCACCCTCATTATCTAAATATGCCAGTGCGTTTTTAAAATCACCTCCTGCTCTCGGGGCTTGGACATTAGATTTATTAAAAGAAGTTGATGAAGTTTTTATCTCTCCTGGCATTGCCCAAAACGAATCCATTGTCATTTGGGCAAAAGAGCAAAATATTCCCATTGTTAGTGATATAGAACTATTTTCAAGATTTGCAAAAGCACCCATAATTGGCATCACTGGCTCTAATGGCAAATCAACAGTCACCCAATTATTAACACAAATGATTGCCAATGCAGGCATGCAAGTTTCTATGGGGGGTAATATTGGCATGCCCGCACTGGATTGTTTAAGTGAAAAAGTAGAATACTACGTATTAGAATTATCCAGTTATCAACTAGATTACAGCCATCATCTGAATTTAGTAGCAGGTGTTGTGCTTAACATCACCCCTGATCACCTTGACAGGTATCAAAGTTTTAAACATTACACCAATTCTAAATTAAGTCTACATCAACACTGTCAACACTTAGTGATTAATTTAGACGAGCCACTCACACCCATAAAAGCAAACACCAAGTGCTTTGGTATTAGAATACCCAAGCAAGCAAATGATTTTGGCACAGTCACTTGCCACGACACCTGCTATTTACTCAAAGGCGAAGATGTACTAATGAGCATTAACGAAACGCAACTGATTGGTAAGCACAATACAAGAAATATACTTGCCGCTCTTACTTTAGGCGACCAAATCAAACTACCAATAACGTCTATGGTTCAAAGCATTAAAAGTTTTAAAGGGCTAGAACACCGCCTAGAATGGGTAGTCAAAAAACAGAACATTGATTATTACAACGATTCAAAAGCCACCAACGCTATGGCTGCCATTACAGCATTGAACGCACTAATTGATAAATATGAAAATATTGTACTTATTGCAGGTGGCATCAACAAGCAAGAAGACTATACTGCTTTATTTGAATTGATTGATAATAATATACCCAATGTTATTTTGATCGGACAAAGTGCTAAAGAGCTAGGCAACAACATTCACACTGCAAAAGTCATTTATGCCAACTCTATGGACGAGGCAGTTAATACCGCTAGTACAATGATTGCAAATGGTGCAATTTTATTATCCCCAGCCTGTGCGAGTTTTGATATGTTTGATAATTTTGAACAGCGTGGATGGGCGTTTAAGAAGGCTATAGAAAACGTTTAAATAACGCCCATTAAAAAACCCCGCAAGGAGGGTTTTGGTAGCTTTAGAGAGCGTAGCCTACGAAAAATAAATCCCATTGGTATGAAAAGCAAATTTAATAAGCGATATGCAGCTACAACCAATTTATATTATAAACATAAAAATTGATAGAATTGTACTTTATTCAAAAAACCAAATACAATTTCTTTTATTTAGTATTAAAAAATTTGCACATATTTTTCCGACTACCACTTATGGCAAATCACAACAGGCAAAGACACAATATAAATTATGGAACATATAACAACAGAGAATAAAACATTTAAAATTGGGTGTATATTGTTTTATTGATTGCATTTTTATATGTAGTTAGCCTTTTATTAACATAAATCAGGAAAAGTAATAATGAATAAAAAAATATTAGGATTAGATTTAGGCAGCAATTCAATCGGCTGGGCATTGATGAGCGTAATAGATGGTGAAGTCAATCAAATTATAGATTTAGTCTCGCGAATTTTTAATAAATCTGTAGAGTAAAAGTACCTACACTCAAAAACCAAAAACGCCGAGCAAGGCGCAAGCTAAGAATGACTAATTATTTAATCTCACTTGATTTACTGCCTCA
Source organism: Candidatus Ruthia sp. Plio_17_S18 (assembly GCA_021730105.1). Taxonomy (GTDB): domain Bacteria; phylum Pseudomonadota; class Gammaproteobacteria; order PS1; family Pseudothioglobaceae; genus Ruthia. Next base: position 861,191 of record CP072538.1, on the reverse strand, counting down.
AGCATTAAGCAATAATTTTGGACAAGAAAAATTACTAAATTAGTTAGGCGATCCTTACGAACTGCGCACCAAGGGATTAGATGAGCAATTAACACCACACGAATTCGGCAGAGTGCTTTTGCATTTTGTCGCAAGACGAGGGTTTTGATCCAGTAAAAAACAAGTAGCAGGTGACTTAGTATATGACCCTGATACACAAACTTATTTATCAATACTTGATAGCAGACAAACCAAAGACGAAGAATGGCAATTTAAAGCAAATATTGCCGAAGGTTATCAAGCTATTGAGTACAATTATGCTAGAACTTTAGGTGAGTATTTATTCAATCTTGAAGTTGGGGAAGTGCTCACATGATGGAGGACATTTGCGTACTGACAAGAGTAATATATAAAGATGAAATGCACAAAATGTGGAAAAAACAACAATCATATTTTGATTTGCCAAATGAATTTATCAGTTAAGTAGAAAAAATTATTTTCTATCAACGCTCTTTAAAACTTAAAAAAGACAGAGTGGGTAAGTGCTCATTAGAGCCAAAACACTATAGTGAACAATGTTTTAAATTAAGCGATGAACAAAAAGACAAATTAAAAATTTATTTTGAAAATCACAATAACCGCTTTAAAAAAAGAATTAGGTTTAGACAAAAACCTATCAAAATAAATTGAGAGGCAATATTACTGCTTGTGAAGTTAGTGGTGTAATTGGCGATAGTTGGGATGAATACTCAAATCAAGCACAATCTCAACTATTTGAAGACTTAATTTACGATTAAGAAAAAATACTCACTTAAAGCAAGGTTAATTACTCATTAGGATTTTGACAAACAAACTGCAGTTAAACTCTGTTTGATTGAGTTTGAACCAAGCCATTCAAATCACTCTTTAAAATCCAAAATCAGTCGTTTTTATATGAAAGAAGAAGGCTTGAAAAAACGAGACTTTATTTCATCTCAACTAAATGACACCCGTTATATTTATCGTTTAGCACAAGATTATATGTGCGAATTAGGTTGTGATGTGAATATCACTAAAGGCTTTGTGGTAAGTTAAAATTATTAGATGGTTTGCATGAAGAGACTGGTGTTGGATATATTGCCAAACATGGTGGTTTGGTTTATCGTAAAACACTCAATTCAGAATTTAGCATTAAAAATGCCATGAGTATTGTTGATGAGTAAGTTAAAAATATTGTTTTAGAGCATATTGAAAATCACAAAATAGCAAAGAAGCATTTAATGAGGAAAATTTACGAACCTTAAAACTAGGTAAAAACCCTATTAAACGGGTAAGAGTTTTGCAATCAAAAACCACAGAGAAAAAATTAGAACAAAATAAATTTGGTGTTAAGGATAAGTTGGGTAAAGTTAAAGTCGAGTTTGTAACAATAATGGAGGCGTCTCATCGTGCTAAAGGAGTCAACATGCCAAAACAACCTATTATCAAAACTAAGCATGGAGAAGATTTTGAATTTTTAATGGTTCTGCATATTAATGATACGGTTAGCATTGAAAAAGATAATGGTTTAAAAGTGTTTTATAGAGTACAAAAAATAGGCGGTGGTTATGATGTTACACTCAGGTTAAATACTGCATCAACTATTAGTATCACTCAGCCCCTGGTTATTGAATGCCAAAAGAACAATATAATCATTATTTTGTGTGATGAAAAGCACCTACCATATTTCACTATTTTACTAATTTCCGAGAGAAATAATCTACATCAAAAAATCCTCAAGCAACAAATCAATATCACTGAGCCAGTGCGTAAAAACCTATGGAAACAAGTTATCCAGCAAAAAATCACCCATCAAGCCAACACACTCAAACAGTTTGATAAGCCTTTTATGTGCTTGTAAAAATTAGCAAATGAAGTGAAGTCAGGTGATAGTACAAATTGTGAAGGTTTAGCAGCACAATATTATTGGAAGGCTTGATTTGGTAAAGATTTTGTGCGTGACCAAAATGCAGAGGGTGTAAATTCCGTGTTAAATTACGGTTATTCAATCATTCGTGCTATGATTGCTAGAAGTATTGTAGCAAGTGGGCTGTGCATCCTGCTATTGGTTTATTTCATCACAACCAATATAACGGCTTATGTTTGGCAGATGATTTAATGAAACCTTTGCGTTCTTGGGCGGATAGTATCGCTTATCAACTGTATCAAGATAATGAACATATTGGTATGATCAAAGAAACTAAAATCCCTTTTTAGATTTAATTAGTAAGAGCGTTAAGTTTAAAAACAAACAAATGCCACTAATGGTATCTGCGCATTACTTAATGGCAGATTTAAAACGCAATTTTGCTCAAGAAAGCAAACTATTGGTTTATCCAAAAAAATAATGTTTGGAGGTGTGCAAACTATGTGGACAATAGTTTTGTTTGATTTGCCAACAGATGACATTGAAATGAAAAGAGATTATCGCTATTTTCTTAAATTCTTACTTGAAAATGGTTTTACCATGATGCAATACTCGGTGTATATGCGCCATTCTAGTAGTGAAGAAAATGCTCAAGTACACATTAATCGAGTTCACATTCATTTACCAGCAGACGGTGAGGTGCATATTATCAGAATAACTGATAAACAATTTTGACGTATTGAGGTTTTTACGGAAAAAAACACCAGAACAATTATCATTTTTTTGACTAGAAAAAATGATAAAAGTCTAGTATTACAGCGTTTCAGACAAGGTGATTGTAACCGACTATATCGCCTAAACGCAAATCACAACTATTGTTTTGTTTTATGAGTTGATAAATGTAATGGTTTCAGTAGGGCTACGGTTTTTTAAAGTTAAGGCGCCCTTTTCATTTTTCAGCCAAGTGCTTTGGCGTTTGCACAGTTGTCTGGCGGCAATGATGGCTCTTTCTATCATTTCTGCTTTGCCTATTTCGCCGTTTAAATATTGCCATGCTTGGCGGTAGCCGACACAGCGGATGGCAGGTAGGTTTGCGTGGAGATTTGTGTTTTGTTTTAGGGTTTTTACTTCATCTAAAAATCCACGCTCTATAATTGATAAAAAACGTTTTTCAATACGTTGATGTAGCTCGCTTCGTTCGGGCATGAGGATGATTTTTTTAATAGGGTAGTTAATAATGAATTTTTTGTTGCCTTGTAGTTCGCTGAGTGTTTTTCCACTTATATCAAATACTTCCAGTGCGCGCGTGATTCTTTGCGTGTCATTTGGGTGGATGCGATTGGCTGCTTGAGGGTCGATTTTTTTAAGGTCTTGGTGTAGTGCAATGGTGCCTTTACTTTTAAGTAATTGGTTGAATTTTTCTTTAGATTCGGCATTTGATTCTGGCAATTTGGATAGGCCATATTCCAATGCGTGAAAATAAAATGATGTACCACCTACCAAAATAGGCAATTCGTTATTGGCAAAAGCGGTTTTGATTTGTGCATTAGCATCGCGAGTAAAGTCAAATGCTGAGTATGAATCTTCTGGGTTGCAAATATCAATTAAGTGATGCGGGTATTTTTTTAAGGTTGCCTTGTCTGGTTTGGCAGTGCCAATATTCATGCCTTTGTAAATAAGGGCGGAGTCAACGCTAATGAGCCGAGTTTTGAACTGCTGGCTTAATTTAATGGCTAAATCAGTCTTGCCTGAGGCGGTAGGACCCATTAAAAATATTACGGTTTTGTTAGTTTGAATTGGCATAAAAAGCTTTTAATTACTGGGTATTAATGGAATGTAACCTACATTATAATATCAGCACGAAAAATTATTAGATACAAACACATGTTTACAATTGAAAATCAAGTCAGCGGTAGAGTTTTTCAAACCAAAGGTAGGGACAATATTCTAAATGATGCATTGGCTCATGGGTTAAATTTTCCTTATGGTTGCCAGAAAGGTTTTTGCGGTAAATGCAAGGCGACTATTATTGAGGGTGAAGTTGGTTACGAAGGTGAAATACCTTCTGGCATCACCCCAGAAGAAGTGGCAGAAGGCATGGCTTTATTGTGCCAATGCAGGGCTAAATCTGATGTTGCTTTGGCGGTGGCTGAGTTGGACAGTGTTGCCGATATTGAAGTGAGAACCCTGCCTTGTAAGGTGCAAAGTATCAAGCATCTTAACCATGATGTGACACAAGTATTTTTAAAAATTCCTGGTTCTGAGTCGTTGCAATATTTAGCAGGGCAGTATATTGATTTAATACATCCTGATTTTGAGCCTCGTGCTTTTTCCATTGCTAATGCACCTAGCAATACGAGTTTGATTGAGCTTCACGTGCGTTTAATTGAAGATGGTAAATTTACCAACTTTGTCTTTAATGAGTTGCAAGAGAAGTCACTGCTTAAAATTGAAGGACCTAAGGGAGATTTTTATTTTATAGAGAAAAGCGAAAAACCCATTATTTTAGTAGCTGGTGGCACAGGTTTTGGCCCTGTGAAAGCGATGGTTGAACATGCAATTGAAATCAAATCTAGGCGAATAATTCATATTTATTGGGGCGCAAGAGATGAGCAGGATTTGTATACTGATTTGCCTGAGCAGTGGGCTAAAAGCCATGAAAACATTAGTTTTATTCCTGTATTATCACAAGCGAACAGCGCTTGGAAAGGAAGAACAGGCTATGTGCACGAAAGTGTGTTGACTGATTTCGAACATTTAGTCGATTATGAAGTTTATGCTTGTGGTCCTCCAGCAATGGTTAGAGCCGCAGCAGATACATTTGTGAAGCGAGGCATGTTTAAAGAAGACTTCTTTTCTGATGCTTTTGAATTTGCCTTTGAGGGTAGTGCGTTATGATTAATATGCAACAACATTTGACTGAACAATTAAAAACGGCACTAAGCCCAAGTTATCTTGAGGTGATTAATGAGTCTCATAATCATTCTGGTTCTGCTAGCGAATCCCATTTTAAATTAATTGTCGTGAGTGATTATTTTAACGATTTAAAACTAATTGAAAGACACCGTTTTATTAATCGGTTATTTAAAGAGGAAATGAGCCATATTCATGCATTGGCAATGCACACTTATACGTCTGATGAGTGGCAAATGAAAAATGACGCACCAGATTCGCCTAAGTGTACAGGTGGTTCAAAATCTTAAAATTTTTTAAACGGTTTTTATATCTTTCATTTTTGTTGTTTACTGCTTGTGAGGGTGCTACAGTTTCAACGATTGTTGTAAAAGCAGCGCCAAAACCAGTTCAAATTAGTACTAACGACTTGGTTGTTGAAAAAGACCTTTGGCGTTATATTGCTAATCGCTATACGTTAACCACACCTAGTCAAAAAGAATTGTTCTGGCATATTGATTGGTTTAAAAAAAATCCTGATTATTTAACGCGTGTTACAAAACGTGCACAACCTTATTTACATTTAGTGAAAACAGAAGTGGAGCGTGCTGGATTACCCATTGAAATTGCCTTGTTGCCCATTGTTGAATCGGCTTATTATCCATTTTCTTATTCGCATGGCACAGCCTCAGGTTTGTGGCAGTTTATTCCTTCGACTGGAAAGTTATATGGCTTGCAAAACAACTGGTGGTATGATGCACGTCGTGATGTGCTAGCCTCAACTAAGGCGGCTGTTAGATATTTGAAAAATCTTAATAAACTATTTAAGGGAGATTGGTTATTGGCAATTGCTGCTTATAATTCAGGTCCTGGACGTGTGCAAAAAGCCATTGCTAAAAACAAACGACAAGGCAGACCAACTGATTTTTGGCACCTGGACTTGCCAAAAGAAACCAGAGGTTACGTGCCAAGATTGTTGGCAGTGGCACAACTCATTAAGCATCCTGAAAGATACGGGCAAATAATCACAACAGTTAATAACATACCTCAAGTGCAAGCCATTAAGCTTGATTCGCAATGTGATTTGGCATTAATTTCTGAGTGGGCTCAGCTAGATTTAGAGCAATTGTATACTTTAAATCCAGGGCTTAAACGTTGGGCAACACCGAGCAAGGGAAATTATAATTTATTATTGCCGATTGATACAATCGCAACTTTTAAAAAAAATTTAGCCAAACACCCTAAAGAGGCTAGAATGAAATGGGTACGCCATCAAATTAATCAAGGTGATAGTTTAAGCAAGATTGCTCATCAATTCAACACCACAATAAGCCAGATTAAGAGTGTGAATGATTTGCATGGCAATGTGGTTAAAGTAGGCAAGTATTTGATTGTGCCAATTCCACAAAAAAATGCTCAGTATTATTCATTGTCAGAAGCGCAAAGAGAAGCGCAAAGAATGAATGCAAAAAAAACTGGTGTTAGAGTTATTCATACTGTTGTTAGTGGCGATAGTTTATGGCGTATTGCTAGACAGTACAATACTCATGTAGATAGCATCGTAAAGTGGAATCATATTACCAAAACTCAGCCACTTCAAGTGGGCAAAAAATTGGTATTATGGCATCCTAATTCAACCCAACCTAAAGATTTATCAAAGCTCGTCAATGTAGGTATAAATATCGATAGAAAGATTACCTATTACGTTAAAAGTGGTGATAATTTATCCATAATTGCGCATAAGTTTGGCGTGCGGATTGGTCAGCTTAAAAATTGGAATCAATTGACGGGCAAAAAACCACTACAGCCTAAACAAAAATTAACCATTATTGTTAATGTTGTTAACTCTAACATGAAATAAAAATATGAACGCACTCCCGATTAATAAAATAATGCTAGCAAGTGTTGCCTTTGCACTTATGAATTGGAAAAAAATACTAGAAATTTCTATTTTGCCAGTATTAATCTCCATTCCTTTTTTAGCAATTTTGCCTGATATACTCAGCATAATGAACAGCGTTTTTAGCAATAAGGAAATTGCTGATATTCAGTTGCCTGATAATATGATGATATATTTATTGCTGTTTTTTTATGGCTATTTAACGCTTTCAATCAATGTGTATCGTCTGGTTATTTTGGGTCAAAATAGCGTTTCTGGGATTGTACCAGTGCTTAATTTTAATAAAATTATCCGATTTGTTGGTTTAACGCTGTTTATTGGCCTAGTAACCATGGCTCCAGTGATTATCAGTGGTATTGCTTTTTTGCAGTTAATTATGTATTTTTTGGTGATGCCAATCACCTTAAATTTTATTAACATTGCTACTGATCAGCCTTCAAAATATAAATGGAATTTAAATTTCATCTCTCAAGCTAACTTGTTCTTTTTGCAAATTGTTTTGCCCGCATTAGCGGGTATGATTTTTTCATTCCTTATGTCACTAATTGGACTTCCTGACATGTTGGGGTGGGTGGTTAAAGCCATTGTGTTTTATTGGACATTGATTAGCTTGGCATTGTGCTATCAACTTGTTGTTAAACAAAATGCTAAAGCTTGAGGCTAAATCCTTTAGCGTAGCGCATATCAAATGTAGCACGGTTGAGTTTAGCGCGTGCAATTGATTGCCTTAATTTTTTATAGACTTTAACAAAAATTTTAAGTCGTTTTTGCTGTTTCTGGTAGCCTAATACGACTTTAATATTAGGCTTAATAAAAAGAGTATCAATATTAGTTTTAAAGATGGATGTAATTACCATTGGCTTGATAATGGCTCGATAGGTTTGATCATCATTAAACAGGGTTTTTACAATATCTTTATCATTTGTTGAAGTGGCAATAATGGCATCTGATTTGATTATTTTATTGGATGTAAATAGCTCACCCTTGGTGGAGATGTAGCCTTGGCAGATTTGTGTTTTGGCATCATTCGGACAGTCTTTGTTTTGCCAGCGCATGCTGATTTGTTGCGCATTGATTTTGATATTGATAAAATTCCAAAAAAGACGACTTACTTCTGCCTCTGTGACCCACGGGTGGCGTTCTAATTCGTGTTTAATTTCGTGTAAATTTAGTTGGTACGTTTCAGTGATTAAGGGGAGTATGCGTTGTTTTAATACTTGCTGTGTGATTGGAAGGTTTTTATCAATTTACCACTTGATATCAACTTTGAAGAACTCACTTAGGTGGGTATTTTGTATGCCCCATGCAATGAATCCTAATAAAACAATAATAGATAATAGTTTAAATACAGGTTGATAAATAGATTTTTTGCGTCTATTCCTACGCTTATATTTCATCAATAATTGCCACGACCAACCCATCAAAACTCATGCCCATTGCTTTTGCTGCCATGGGTACCAATGAGTGTGATGTCATGCCTGGAACGGTATTAATCTCTAATAAATAAGGTTTGTTATGTTGATTAATCATAAAATCCACTCGCCCCCATCCTTTAGCGTTAATGGCAAAGAATGCTTTAAGCGCAATGTCTTGTAATGCTTGTTCTTGAGACGAGTTTAAATCACAAGGACATGAGTATTGGGTCTCATTCGAGTGGTATTTTGATTCATAATCGTAAAAACCTTCATCAGTTATAATTTTCACAACGGGCAAGGCTTTATCGCCCAAAATTGCCACTGTGTATTCATCGCCTTCAATCCATTGCTCAACTAAAGCATGTGAGTTATATTGCCAAGCAAGCGTTAGTGCATCATCTAATTGTATTTGACTATCAACTTTACTAATGCCAATGCTAGAGCCTTCTATGGTGGGTTTAACCGCCCAAGGCAGTGGGAAATCAATAGGCTCAATGGGTTGATTGATACTTGCAATAATAGAGGGTGAAAGTGTGAAGTTATGCTGTTTCCAAATCATTTTAGTACGCGCTTTATCCATGCCATTATGGCTAGCATTTGAGTCAGACCCTGTATAACGAATGCTTCGGTTTTCTAATTGTTTTTGAATATAGCCGTCTTCACCACCACGACCATGTAGAACAATAAAGGCTTGGTTAAATTCTTGCTGCCAAAGTTTCGATAAGTTATCTTTGTACCAATCAAATTTAAAGCAATCAATATTTTGGCTGATTAGCGCTTGATAAACAGCCTCACCACTCTTGAGAGAAACCGCTCTTTCTGCTGAATTTCCACCCATTAGCACTGCAATCATTTAATCACCAACTCTAACTCTAAATCAATATTAAAGTTTGATTTTACGGTTTGTTGAATGTGGGTAATTAAATTTATAATGTCAGCGCTACTAGCTTTATTTTGATTGATAATAAAATTAGCGTGCTTGTTTGATACGCAAGCACCACCTATACAAACGCCTTTTAATTGGCTTTGTTCAATTATCTTTGCTGCAAAATTATTTTTTGGATTTTTAAACACACTGCCACAACTTGCCTTGCCAATTGGCTGGTATTGATTGCGTTTATTTATTAATTGATTGATATCTTGTTGAGGTTCTTTTTGATTAAATGCTAATGTTGCATCAATAAAGTATTCATTGGCGTACTGAGCATGAACATGTCGATACCCAATATCAAAATCATCTTTCATTCGTTTGGATATAATGCCTGATTGGTGAATAGTGGTCACACTAATAACGTATTGCCAGAATTCAGAACCAAATGCACCTGCATTCATCATCAGTGCTCCGCCAACAGTGCCTGGAATGGCGGACAAGAACTCACCACCGTATAAATGGTTTGCATGGCACAATCTGGATAGTTTTGCTAGTGTTGTGCCTGCCTCAACCCAAAGTGTATTTTTTTCAATTTTTGTTTGTTTTAGGTTGCTTAGTTTTATCACGACACCTTCAAAACCTTGGTCATGCACAATTAAATTACTACCAAATCCTAAAAATAACAATGACTTGGTATTGGTTTTTAGAAAATTAGATAAGTCAGAGACATTATTAGGGGTAAAAAAATCTTTCGCTAATCCACCTGTTCTAAATGAACAGTGCAAACTCATAGGTTCGTTATGCAATAGCAAACTAGTTATCCTTAAGCATAGTTGGATTTTAGCAAATCAGGCAGCGTGTGAATATCGCCCGCCCCTAAGGTTAATAATACATCGTTGTTATTAACAATGTTAGGCAGTACAGTTAAAATTTCTTGTGGGTTTTTTATCACCACTGGATCTAAGCCAGAGCGCTTTCTAATGGCATTAGCCAAGGTAGAAGAATTAATGTGGGCAATGGGTTTTTCTTGGGCTGGGTATATGTCTAGCAATATGAGGGCATAAACGCTACTGAGTGTGCGAGCAAAATCATCAAACAAATCACGAGTACGAGAATAGCGGTGTGGTTGGAAAATAACCACCAAACGCCTGTCTTGATAAGTGTCTTTAAGAGACTCGAACACAGCACTAATTTCTTTTGGATGATGACCATAATCATCAAACAAAGACACTTGGGCATTGTTGATATTTAATTTTCCATGATGGTCAAGTCGTCTAGCAACACCAGAAAAATTAGCCAATGCTTTTTGAATAACGTTAATTTCAATATCAAGCTCACAGCAAATACCAAGCGCCGCTAATGTATTAAGAATATTATGTCTGCCAATTAGATTTAACTTAATAGGGAATGGCTTTGTATATTTGTCATAAATAACATCAAAGTGCATTTGCATATCAACTTGCTCTACATTAATGGCTTGAATATCAGCACCATCTTTAAAACCATAAGTGATAATTGGACGATGAATATCGTTCAATATTTCATTCACACCCTCATCATCTATGCACATAACACACGTGCCATAAAATGGTAAATTAGCACTAAAACTGACAAAGGCATTTTTTAGGTTTTGGTAGTCGTTGTCATAAGTTGCCATATGGTCATAATCAACGTTGGTTATAACGCTCAACATGGGTTGTAAGTGTAAGAATGAAGCATCAGACTCATCCGCTTCAGCAATTAAATAATCACTTTCACCTAGTTTGGCATTAATTCCGCTTGAATTTAATATCCCACCAATAATATAGGTTGGGTCAAGTTCAGCCGTATTGAGTATGTGAGTGATAATACTGGTAGTTGTTGTTTTGCCGTGGGTGCCTGCAATCGCGATGCCAAATCTAAAGCGCATTAATTCTGCCAGCATCTCTGCGCGAGGTACAATTGGAATGTTAAGTTGATGTGCCTTGATTGCTTCTGGATTGTTATCTTTAATCGCACTAGATACAACGATTGCTTGTGCGTTTTTTATATTATTTTGATGATGTTTATGATAAATTTTGCAACCCATTTCTTCCAATCTATCAGTGATTTTGTTGAGCTTCATGTCCGAACCAGACACGTTATAACCAAGGTTATGAAGTACTTCAGCAATGCCACTCATGCCTGAACCACCAATACCAACAAAATGAATATTATGCATTCTAGACTTAAACACCATACGCAAATCTTTCATTATTTTGTTACCGTAATAATACTCAAAACCTGAATACCATTACCTTTTCCAAATTCAGTTAGCTCCTCGCCAGTAGTGGCGGTAATGCCCACATCTTCGAATGCAATATACAACAATTTAGAAATACTAAACTTCATTTTTTCAATCATGGGTGAAATTTTAGGATGTAAGCACTCAATAGCAATAGCAATATGTTGAATTTTCCAATGCTTCAAATCATTAAATGCCAATTTCAAATACTCAACACTATCAACCACGCCTTGCTTGCATAAAGCATCTGCTTTAGCGCCCAATACGTTAACTCCAGTAATAGAAGAAATTGCATTTGTGATTGAATGCAAGACTACATCACCATCACTATTAGCATTAAGACCTTTTGGATAATCAAACGCAACACCTGCCAAAACAAGTGGCTTGTTTGTACCACAAAATGCATGTGAGTCTTGTCCTAGTCCAGTTTTGATTTTCATTATTAAATGAATGCTTTTTGTCAAACCTTCATTTTAATGTTTTATGATTAAGATTTAGCCCTTAAATTTTTTAAAAATTCACTAACAGTGTTACATATTAAAAAACAAACATAATTAAGCTGGCTAACGTGGCAATGTTTGCTATTAGCATTGAAAAATACATAGTACCTAAGCTTATTTGTATTATGTATTTTTTGAAGTGATAGAACTGGTTTTTTTGGTATAATCCTAGCCGAAATATGATGTATTAGGACAATTATTGCCAAAACAAGAGATAAAAAGAGTCTAATACAACATTCATATTTGATACTAAGTGTTTCTCCTGAGCGTCGAATTCCAGTTCTGTTTAAAGAAGTGACACTATACGCTGACGTTACTCCCCAGACCTATGAGGTTACTTTTTCTTTTACTGTGCCTGAGGATTTGAACATTTTGCTAGGGATGAGTGCCACTATATGGTTTAAAGACCCTGAAGAAATAGCCTCTAAAATACCCAAAATAGGCATACCACTAACAGCTATTGCTATAGATGGTGAGCAGAAGTATGTCTGGGTAGTGGATAAAAAAACAATGCTTGTGAGTAGGAGAAATATTACCATTGAAGATGATGTTGGTGTTGTTTTGAGTGTATCCAGTGGGCTGCAATTAGGGGAAGTAATTGTTGCTGTTGGTGTTTCTTTTTTTTCAGAAGGAATGAAAGTATGCCCTTTATCTAAATAACTCATCAAGGCTGGCGATGAATATTGCAGAATTTTCCATAAAAAACAAACTCCTTTGTAGTGTTGTTATGCCGCTGTCTTTGTTTAGTGGTTGGAATGCATATCAGACAATGCCACGATTTGAAGACCCTGAATTTACCATCAGTCAGTCTTTGATATTTACATCTTATCCAGGGGCGCCAGTCCTGAGGAAGTTGCCAAGGAGGTTTCAGAGCCTTTGAAAAGAGCGTTACAACAACTTCAGGAAATTAAATACGAATTCTCCAAGGATAAGGCAACTTTGAAAACTGTTTGGGCAAAAATGTGCAATAAAATAGATGATGCAAAAGCCTCTTTACCACAGGCAGCTGAGACACCTTTGGTGAATTATGATTTTGGGGATCTTTATGGACTGTACTATTTTATTACTGGCGATGATTACAGCCATGCAGAATGAAAAATATATGCAAAAGAATTGTAAAAAGAAATTTTGCAGATTGAAGGCGTGGCGTGGGGCAAGGTTAATTGTTGGGCGTACAGAAAGAGGCAATTTTTATTATTCGCTACAATGGTAAGCTAGCTATTGCTTTAGGGGTGTCAAATATTACTGATGGCAACGTGGTTGTCATAGGTAAGACAGTTGATCAAAAAATTCTTGACGCAAAAAGCCGCAGACCTTTGGGTATGGAGGTCTCTACTTATTATAATCCAGTCCAGGTTGTTGAGGCGTCGGTTGATAATTTTGTTATTAATGTATTGGCAGCTTTGATTATTGTTATCTTGTTTATTTTAACGATTGCTTGCCACCTTGCTAATCATGAATTTAATAAATATTCCTATGCATCGAATTTCCATAGGATTGCATTAGGGGTGATGGTGGATAATGCTATTGTAGTTACTGAAGGTATTCTAGTAAGCGTGCAACGTGGTGTTAAGAAAATTGAGATTGCAAAAAAAATAGTGAACCAAACCCAGTGGCCTTTGTTGGGTGGAACGCTTGTGGGTATTATTGTATTTGCACCGATTGGTTTTGCATCAGGGCAGACAGCAGAGTACACCAATGCCCTGTTTTGGGTAATATTAATAACCTTATTGTTTAGTTGGGTTTTTGCTATTAGCATAACACCGTTGAGTTGTTACTTGTTGTTTTCTGAACCTAGCAAGCACACCAAGGCAAACAAAGACAGTGTATTTTATCGCCACTATAAAAAAAAATGCAAGGTGTGCGCTACATTATAGTTGGCTGATTATCATTGCTGCTCTGGGATTATTGGGTATTTCTGCTTGGGGTGCACAATTTATGACGCAAAGGATCTTTCCCTCGTTCAACCACACCACAGCTGGTTGTTTATTATTGGCTACCAGAAGGGACTCGTATAGCACGTACTGACAGTGATATGAAGGAAATTGAGGTTTATATTCGCAATATGGATAATGTAAATGCTGTGCAAACCTTAGTTGGGCAGGGTGGTATTCGCTATATGCTCACTTACGGACCTAAGTCGCCTAACAGTTCTTATGGTCAATTCCTAGTGAAAGTTGCTGACTATAATAAAATTGATACGATGATGCCGAAAATTCAGAGTTATATTAAAATTACCCTGATGCAGATGCAAAGGTTTGGCGTTTTGTTTTGGGGCAGGGTGGTAGCTCTGCCATTGAAGCTGAATTTAGAGGGTCTGATCCTAAAGTTTTACGTCATTTGGTGAATCAGTTGGTATTATTGAATCCATTTATTCGGAAAACAAAGATCGTCGTGCTAGTTATTTCTAGAAAAAATTTGGCAGATGCTTTAGCGGGACATTATTTAGTAGAGCGTGTGGGCGTGTATCGTGAAAGTGATAATCTTATTCCTATTATCGCTCGTCGTCCGAAAACAACAAGCGCATCAATTAATGATATTGAAATTAAGTTCAATAACTTGAAAAACGTTGCCAATTGTTCAAGTGACAAATGGATTTCTCGCGATATGGCGTGATTGGGCAAATACAAACTGAAAATCTAATTTTTGTGATTAAGGCGCAATGCGAACCATATCCTGACGAATTAGCCAGCACTTTGTTGAGCCGAATACGCACAGATATTGTTGCCATTGAATTGCCTGATGGCTACACATTGCAATGGGGTTGGTTTTATTGGTCATTCATTACTGCAATAACTACTGGTTGGTTATGGTGATATTTGACCGCTAAAGAAAATATCTAAAGCACTTTCGGTATTGATTGCATTGAGAGTGATGCTTACTGGAATGATTATCTCTGTTACAATTAATACGGCAACTATTTCACTGGAAAAGCAAAGTGATAAAGAAAATGAAAAAACCTAGTTAGAATCATTAAAAGTTAACCACTCTGGAACAAGACCAATAATTTAATTTATACGCCATAGGTTTTATTTTTAAGGCTTTTTTTTTGATGTGTCAAGTAAAAATTTGCCAGTGCCAAGTCTTCTGGATTGGTAATTTTTATATTACTTTTGCTGGATTTAATCAAAATTGACTCAAGCCCTAAATATTCAATAGCACTAGCTTCATCGGTAATATTGATGCCATCATTGATGGCAGTATTTAAGGCTTTGAATAATATACCAAAGCGATACATTTGTGGCGTTTGGGCTTGCCAAAGGTTTGATCTGTCAATGGTAGTATTAGCAATATTGCCATTGGCTTGTTTAATAGTTTCAACTACTTTGTTTGCAAGCAATCCACCAGTTGCATGGTGCTTGAGCTGGTTCATTAAATTAATTATTTTTGATGCCTTAATACAGGGGCGGGCGCTATCGTGAACCAATACCCAATCATCGTCTTTGGCAAAATCTGTGAGTGCTTTAAGCGCATTAAGAACAGAATGCATACGCTCTTTGCCACCAATGACTGTGGTTAATAATTTTGGGTGTTTGTTAAACACTGATTTAACAAACAGATGGTCTTTATTTGCAATGGCAATAATACAGCCTGTGATTTGATCAATACTAAGTAGGGTTTTTAACGTTTGGTCTAGTATGGTTAATCCATTGTCTAATTTTAGATATTGTTTGGGAATTTTGGTTTGCTCATCAAGACTTCCATTTTCAGAGTGCATACGCGCACCTACACCACTAGCAGGAATGATTAAATAATAATGGTTAGGCATTTTTCTTAATTAAGGTTTATTTTGATTGAGGGGTGATTGGCTAATTTGATAATACCTTTCACCCTTTTTAAGCAATCCAAATTTATATCTAGCAATAGATTCCAAGATTTCCAGATTGTCTTCTGATTCAGCTTTAAGCTCAATTGATAACTGATTATTTTGTTCATCAAGTGTTTGATTGACTGAAATATTTTGGTTAATGATTTGCTGTTTATCATACAGCACGAAGGGAAAATTATTAGCCAAAAAACTTTGACGAATAAGAGTGATTAATAACGCTAAAAGAATAATTGTGATTTGATAATTATAAAAAAAGCTAAATAAGTTATTTGGCTTTTTTCTGCCTTTTAGCAAGCTGTATAAAGGCTTTGATGCTCAAGTTAATGAGTGATGATATTAGCCATCATAGAGCTCTCCGCCATCTTTTGAATCTTGGACGAACATCCAAATAGTGCCGCCAACAATATAAATCATAGATGCAATGACTGCAAATGCTGAAACATATTCAGCCGTGCCAGAGATGATGCCAATATAAGATAGAACGATTAATGCTAATGGCAATACCAAGGTTACAACCAAAGTGCTTAACATAAGCATATTGCCTCTTACGCCACTATTATCAACTGTTGAACTCATTTTTTAATCTCCAATATTTTAAACAATAAATTAGCGATATTATAGCACAGGTCTTTTATTGGTGATATTGATACAAATCAATTTTTTATTAAAATGGTGTGAGAAATTTTGTCATGTATTGTTCTATTGTCTTTGTCAAATAATTGATATAAAAATCCTAGACCAAAAATGGCAAAAGAAGGGATGGCACTGATAAGTCTAATAAACGCTTGTTTGTGGGTAATATTATTACCATTTATTTGTTTAATTTGAAACTTCCAAGCTTTCATGCCCAGTGTTTGCCTGCCTTTAACCCACGACCAAGCAAAATATAAATAGGTAATTGGTATTGTTATTACATAAAAGAAAGCATCACCATTTGGCACTTCTTTGTTGAAAAAAACAATAATAACAACGCCAGTAACAAAAAACACCAAAGAAAATGCTAAGAAAATATCATACGATATAGCACCGATTCTACGCAATAAAGACACATCAGATTTCATCAGACACACTGAGTAATAAATTTGGACTAACCGTGGTTTGATTAAGATAAACACCCCAGTGTAGATGAGGACCTGTGGCGCGTCCAGTTTGACCAATGGTGCCAATTTTATCCCCTTGTTTAACCAGCTGACCTTGTTTAACCAAGTGTTTATTCATGTGAATATAAACACTGATTAACCCTTGTCCATGGTCAATAAATACGGTATTACCATTAAAGAAAAAATGCCCTGCGAGTATTACTTTGCCATCTGCTGGTGCGTGTATTGGCGTGCCTATATTGCCTGCAAAGTCTATCCCTGTGTGTGCTCGGCGTGGTTGCTCATTGTAAAAGCGTTTAAGCCCAAAGGGACTGGTAACAACGCCTTTAACAGGTCGAACAAATTGATCATTAAATAAAGATTTTTCAGAAAATAGCTTTCTAGCTTTTGACAAAATAGGGCGTTCACGTTTAATTCGTTTCATGTGTTTGAGATTTGGATTGACGTATTTTTTATTTTTGCCAGTGAGGATGATGTGTTGTTCTTTATAGTGATGCCTATACACTGTAAACGTGATTTTTTGAGTGGAAAGGCCTTTAATAGTGATGTATTTTTCTCCCACTTTTGTAAGTAGTGGTATGCCTATTAATGCTTGCCAGTGTTGGCCTTTAATATGCTGAGTATAGACAGGAACATTATTATAAAAAGACTTTGGGTTTGAATGGTTACTTTGAAAATCAACCACAGCAATGCCACCAGGTATGGGTGTGTTTTCAATGTTGATATTAGCCAAAGTAATATTGGATAATAACAGCAAAGTGATGACGTTAATTTTCTTCAATTTTTTCAAAATTAGAGTATAGTTTTCCATCAGCTAATTGAGTGGTAATGGTTTGGTTGATTTTAATATCAGTTGTTGAAGATAATACTTGATTTTTTGCATTAGTGGTAATGCTAAACCCTCGCGAAAGTGTATTAAGTGGTGATAGATGATGAAGCGAGTTGGCTTGAATGGATAATGTGATTTTGTGCTTATCAGTCAAAGTGGTCATTGCCTTTCGCAGTTTTTCATTTACCAAATGAAGGGTGCTATTATTGGTACTAATTATTTGCTTGATTTGATGTTTGAGCTGAGCAAAAGATACTTGGTTTAAAACTTTGTCATGTTTAATGGTTCAATAGGTGAGTGTTGTTTTAAGGTGGCAAATAGCGAGTTAAGTTTGGCATTATTTAAGGCAAGTGCTGATTTTACATGGGTGTTAAGATTGATACTTGCATGGTCAAGCTTTTGACTAAAAAAGCAATTTGCCTATTTGGTCTTGGTATTCTTCATTTAAGATGATTAAGACTAGATTGATAATCATACAAAGTTTGCTGATAAGATTGATGTAGTTGTGTGTATAACTTGTTAGCATTGGCAAGTAATTCTAGCCGATCAGGCACGACCAGCATGGCAGTGGCACTTGGTGTGGATGCGCGAATATCAGCAATTGTGGTGTCTGTTTCATGGCCAATTGCGCTAATAATTGGCGTGCTTGCTTTTAAAGATTGCTCTTGCTAGTACTTCTTCATTAAACGCCCATAAATCTTCTAATGAGCCACCACCTCTGGCAATAATAATAACATCACACTTGCCTGATTGGTCAGCTGCATTTAAAGCGTTTGTAAGTTTTTTCACTGAGCCTTGTCTTTGAACCATTGAATCAAATAATAAAATATCAGTAAAGGGATAGCGCTTGTTCAATACTTTAATAATATCTCGAATAACAGCACCTGTTGATGAAGAAATAACATCAATGGTATTAATAATATTAGGCAGTGATTTTTTATGAATGTTGTCAAACAAGCCCTCATCAGTAAGTTTATTTTTTAGTTGCTCAAAGGCAAGGTTTAAATTACCAACACCTATAGGTTCAAGATGTTGGATGATGAGCTGAAAATCACCCCGTGCCTCGTACAAAGTAGGTGTGGCGTGAACCAACACTTTCATGCCATTTTCAAGGTTAAACTTAATATAGCGCTGATTGAGCCGAAATAAAGCGCAACGCGCTTGGGTTTTACTGTCTTTGAGGGAAAAGTACCAATGGCCTGATGCTGGGCCGTGCTAAATTGGATATTTCTCCTTGTAGCCAACAAGTAGGAATCTTATTTTCAATGGTCTTATTGCATAATGACAAAAAACTAGAGATTGTGTAAATTTCATCAATATTGAACATAATCTAGTTTTGCTTTAAGAGGGCAAATACTGCACCTGTGCCACCATCTTTGGGTGGGCAGGAATTAAAGGCCAATACGTCAGGATGTTGATGCAAAAAACTAACCACTTGGATTTTTAAAATACTATCGCCTTGGTCAGAATTGTAACCCTTACCATGAATAATATGGATGAATTGTTGATGCTGATGGTAGTGCATAAACTCAGATAATGATTGACAAGCTTGAATGGTGGTTTGGCCGTGTAAATCTAAGGTTGGTGCATGGCTGATATTGCCTTGTTTCATTTTTTTGGTAATTTTTGGTGAAACTCCATTTCGAGCATAATTGATTATATCTGAGCCAGATAAACTGCCGTGAGTGATGTAGGTATAAGCTTTAAAGGCTTTTTTCTTGATCGGTTCTTGAAACGTGGTTTTGTCTTTATTAACAACGGCGCTGTTTTCAACAACACTTCTAAATAATGCTTTGTCAGACTCGCTTATCATGTTGCTATTTAAGAAAATAAACAATTATGAGAGATGTTAGTATAACTAGTCTGGTGAAAAACCATGCTTTTTTTAAAAATCCTTGAATGGTTGTAAAGGCGTGAATACAAAAAACCCCTCAAAAGATGGTTTTTTAATAATGCAAATGCTAATTTTACAAGGCTTTAATTTGTGCATTTAAGCGTGATTTTTTTCTAGCCGCTTGGTTTTTGTGTATTAAGCCTTTGTTAACTGCTTGGTCAATCATCTTTTGCATGATGGTAAAACCATCTTGCGCTTGTTCTTTGTTGCCTGCTTCTAAAGCATAAGTAACTTTTTTAATAAAAGTGCGAACTTTAGCGAGAATTTGTGAATTGTGTTTGTTGCGTTTAACTGCTTGTCTTGCGCGTTTTCTAGAACCTGCTGAATTGGCCATTATTAAGAGAAGTATAAAATAATTAAAGGCGTCATTATAAAGTTTTAAATGCCAAAAGTATATAGAGTACTAGGATTATTTATTCAATCCTTCTAATGAACTAATCAAATTAAGTATCTTTTGCTTATTAAACAGTAAATGCCAAGTTTTACCACCTTGGGATTTCCACAAAGATACCGCCCGAATGCCTGCTAATAGTAACGCTCTAATGTGATTTGCAGTATGTTTATTAGACAAGTAGATATGTTCTCCATTGACCATGATTCTAGGGCTTAAACCACCCAAGGTTGACTTATAAAGTTGAGCCAGGCGTGCTACTGAGTTTGCATGAGAAATATCAAAAAAGTCTTGATTCTTAAGCAAGCCAATTTCCAAAGTGATTTGATTGAGTAGTGTTTGGTTTTTCATCAATTTCTTTTCAAGATTGATTAAAGCTAATGCATAAAGGATGATTTGTTGTATGCGTTTGGTTTTATTACCCAATACAACTTTTAATGCAGCGATACCAACCAACAAATCTTGCCTAGGATTAAACACCTCTTCAAGTTTGGTGCTATTGGTGATGAGACTTTTTAAGCTGGCTTGATTGCTATTTGCATCACAAGTGCCTGTTGAAGCAAGTTGGTCAACCAGTGTTGTGGTTTGTAATATACTGGCCAGTGCCAAGGTTTGGTCGCGTAATTTATTCATTATAGTCTGAACTCAATAATTGCACCACCAAGACAAGTTCCATAATCATAAAAAACAATGGATTGCCCTGGGGTAATTGCACGTTGAGGTTGCTTAAAAACAACATTTAATTGCTTGTTATCATTTTGGTTAATCATACAAGATTGTGATTGCTGGCGGTAGCGTATTTTGGCGCTACATATCAGTGGTAACGTTGGTGGTGTGTTAATCCAATGAGGTTTAGTGGCATTTAAGGTTTGGTGGTATAGCAGTGCATGGTCACCTTGTACAACCATCAGCTCGTTACGCTCAATACACTTATCTGCCACAAACCAAGGCTCGCCTGAGCTGCTAAAACCACCACTAATTTCTAAACCCTTGCGTTGACCTATGGTATAAAAAGCCAAGCCTTGATGGTGTTTGATAAACTGCCCTTGTTCATCCACAATATCACCTTGTTGTTTTGGTAGATAGGTTGCCAAGAACTCAGAAAAATTGCGCTCACCAATAAAACAAATACCTGTTGAGTCTTTTTTGTCAGCAGTGACAAGGCCATTTTTTTTGGCAATATTACGCACGTCAATTTTATTAATCTCACCCAAGGGAAATAAGCTTTTTGAGAGTTGATACTGGTTTAAAAGATGCAAAAAATAACTTTGGTCTTTGCTATCATCCAAACCCGTTTTGAGTTGATAAGTGCCATTTTTTTCAGCAATACGAGCATAATGCCCCGTGGCAATTTTATCTGCACCTAATGATAGCGCATGTTCTAAAAACGCTTTAAATTTTATTTTTTGATTGCATAAAACATCAGGATTAGGTGTACGACCCTTTTTATGCTCTTTGAGAAAATGGGCAAACACATCGTCCCAATAGTCTGTTGAAAAGTTAACAGTGTGCAATTTTACGTCAAGTTTGTCAGCTACTTTTTGTGCATCGGATAAGTCTTGCTCGGCGCTGCAATGCCCGTCTTTGTCATCTTCTTCCCAATTTTTCATAAACAATGCTTCAACCTGATAATCTTGTTTAAGTAATAATAGTGTAGCCACTGAGGAATCAACCCCACCTGATAGACCAACTATAATTTTAGTATTTTTATTCAAATTTTTCATACGCCAAAACAATGCGTTGTACTAACTTATGTCTAACAACATCTTGTGATTCGAAATGACAAAATGAAATTTTATGTTCATTTTTTAGCACTTTTATTGCGTGCAACAAGCCTGATTGATTGTGCTTGTGTAAATCACTTTGAGTGGTATCACCTGCAATGACCATTTTTGAGCCAAATCCTAATCGGGTTAAAAACATTTTCATTTGTTCTATGGCGGTGTTTTGCGCCTCATCTAAAATAATACATGCTTCATTTAAAGTCCTGCCACGCATAAATGCCAGTGTCGCAATTTCAATGACGTTTTTATCTAGTAATTTTGTGACTTTTTCAAAGCCCATCATTTCATATAATGCATCATAAATAGAGCGTAGATAAGGATCAACTTTTTCATTCATATCACCAGGTAAAAACCCCATAAATGCATGGAGTACTAAAACCAGTCGACGCACATCGGATCTTTCTAACGTTTCAACGGCGCGTGCTACTGCAAGATAGGTCTTGCCAGTGCCTGCAGGACCAATGCCAAAAGTGCAGTCTTTATTCTTAATGGCATTCACATAGTTTTGCTGGCTTTTATTACGCACATGAATCAATTTACGCTTGGTTTTAATATGAACAACCTTATCTGGCAAGTTATTATGTGTATGGGTTTTAATGGTCATTTCTATCTCGTGTATCCCAATGGCATTATCTTTTGACAAACACACTAAATTTTGTAACACACGAGCAGCTATATGTTGGTTATCTCCTACAATACTAAAATCCCCACCTTTGTTGCTAATATTAATATCTAAACTGTTTGCAATGGTATCTAAGTGTTGATTGAAGGCGCCACAAATGTTGGCTAATTGTTCTGTGTTAATTTCAAGAGAGAGATTCATAGTGTATATTTTATCATTCAAAACCACCACCTTTAGATGGACATTAATTCAATAAAAGAGGGTTTTATATAATTAAAAACATGTTTAATTTTTTACTAAATTGCAGTGTAGAATGAAATGTGATGATTAATACTAAGAAAAATATAGTGCGCACTATCTATGTAGTAATATTGGTCGCACTATTTCAACTATTCTCTCCAACAATTTTTTCCTTAACTGTTGATTTTAAACAAAGTGGCAAGTTTTTAACAATTTGTACGATGCAGGGTTATAAGCAAGTTTGGATTAATTCGGATGATGAACAGCACGATACAGATTCTGTTGACTTAAGCTGTCCATATTGTTTATTAAATATTAGCGTATTGGATATTATAAATACTAATACAAAATATTATTTTGATTCTGTAGATGAATATGTATATAGCTCTATCATCATTCAAAATAATGTTCAGTCAAAAATGCTGTTAGGGTTTTTGACTATTCGCGCCCCGCCTTATCTTGAGTTAATGTCATAATAAAACCTTTGTATTTTGTGTCTTAACTAGACACAAGTGCGAATATTTTTTCATTCTGTTTTTAATTTGGAAACAGAATAACAGCAACAGCTTTAATCTCTTAAGAAAAGGAAGAAAACCATGTTTAATAAAACAAAGAAACTTATATTAACATTCACCATGCTAACAATCTTAAATGTATCCACTGCGATGGAGAATCATCACACGAACCATACTGCAACTGAAATTGTGATAAACGATCCATGGGTGCGTTCAGCACCACCTAATGCGCCAGCATTGGGTCTTTTTATGCAAATTAATAATAATACTAACCATGATATTAAATTACTTTCTGTTAATGTTAGTGGCTATAAGCGTATTGAATTGCACAAAACTGTTGTGCAAGGCGATATGATGAAAATGGTTAAACAGGAATTTATGCCAATTCCAGCCAAAGGCAAGCTACATTTAAAACCAGGCAGCTGGCATATTATGTTGATCAGTCCTGAGTCAGTACTACGTAAGGGTGACACAGTGATGATTGACTTGGTTTTTGACAATGGCTTGTCAAAAACCGTGCGTGCTCAAGTGAGAAATGGAAAGAAAATGACAGGCAATCACCATAGTATGATGTATTAGTAAAAAAACATTCAAATAAGGCCTTTACTTAATGTATGTAAAGGTCTAAAAATAACACAGCAAGGAGGGTATCCATGAAAAGTTTAAATTTGATTATTAAAGTAATAACATTTTTTCTTATTACAAATGTTATTACTGTATCTCATGCAGAAACCCTAAAAGGTGGCTTATTCGTTAATTTAACCACTGATAATACTCGGGCGGCAACCAAAGCAATTATGTTTGCACATCAAAAAGTATTAAAGCGCCGGGTATAAGCCAGTGGCAATTTGGTTAAATGTCCGGGGTATTTATTTGGCAGATAAGGAGCCGAGTGCCTAGTACTCAAGATTTGATGAGGCGCAAGGGTAAATCTATTCAATATTTACTTAAAGCCTTTATCAAAGATGGTGGCATAGTCGTTGCATGTAGTGCATGCTCAAAAGCAGTTGGGCTTGAGCAAGCTGATTTTATTGATGGCATAAAAATGGGAAACTCAGAACTTATTTCAGAGCTATAGTTAAAACCCTTTCTTGGTAATTACGCCAACAAAGTTAAAATCTTATATAATTAAGGAAATATGGTGAGCAATCAACATATATTTAGTCTTATGAATAATAAATTACTTAGTGGTATTGGCGTGGTTGCACTGATCATTGCGATATTTTATTTTACCAGTCTTAATAAAAATTACCAAGACTTAGCAAAACAACTTAAAGTTTCTTACATCCTTCACAATCCTAATAAGGGATTACCTTTTTTTTCGCTGATTGACCATAACAACAATAAATTCGATAACAATAACTTTAAAGGAAAATGGACGTTGTTATCCTTTATTTATACACACTGTCCGGACGTATGTCCTACTGGGTTAATGGATATGTCAATACTCAAATCCACTTTGATTAAAAGAGGTGTAAACATTGTGCCAAATCTTGTTACTATTACTTTTGACCCAGCTAGAGACACGCCGAGTGTGTTAAAAACTTATTTGACTTTTTTTGATAAAGACTTTTTAGGTGTGTCTGGTGATCAAGTACAGATTAATCAGCTTATCAAACCTTTTGGTGCATATTATGAACGAGTAGTTTATGCAAAAAATGGCAAGCCAACAGTGCTTAAAAATGATGAGCCATTGCCAGAAGGCGCTCTAAAGTCTGGCTACTTGATTAATCATACTGCTTGGATTTATCTACTCAATCCGGATGGGCAAATTTTTGCGGGCTTTCCCGCCCCACACGATCCGATTACAATGGCAGATGACGTTGAATTACTCATCAAAAATTATTGAAAAATAAAGTTTTCAGCATTGGTTTACTGTTATTAATTCTGGTAATTTTTACTGGTTATGTTTATCAATGGTTGGTGCAAAATCCCATCACTCATGTGATTAAAGTTGAACATTGTCAAATTGAAAAGTCATTATGTCGAGTGGTAATTGGCAAAGGACAAATATTAGAACTTAATATACTGCCACGAGGTATTCTAGAAGCCAAGCCATTTGTTATTGATGCTTATATAAGGGGTGTTGATGTAGATGAGGTGATGATTAATTTTGAAGGGGTTGAAATTAATCACCACTTGCCATCTTATTACTTACAAAAGCAAGAAAAAAATCACTTTAAAGGCAAAGGACTTCTCACCTTGTGTTCGCTTAGTACAATGCATTGGCTTGTCAATGTAACAGTGATTACAAAGAAAGAAACTTGGAAGGTCTTATTTCCTTTTGAAACCAGTCGCAATCTAGGTGAGTAAATCACCCGCTAAAGAATTGCTACGACCTTGGGTAATTTTTACATTGACAATTTGACCAATCAGGGATTTGTCACCTTTGAAGTGTGTATTACGCATATTTTCTGTACGTCCAAATAAGTGATTTCCTTTTTTGGCTACATTCTCCACCAATACTTTTTGCACACTACCGACCATTGATTGAGAAATATGTTCAGTGTTTTTGTCTATTGCTTTTTGTACTAATGCTAGACGCTGTTTTTTAACACTCATATCGACATCATCAGGATAACTTGCAGCAGGTGTTCCAGGGCGAGCAGAATAGATAAAACTAAATGATTTATCAAAGCCAATTTCATCAATCAGTGCCATAGTGTCAAGAAAATCTTGCTCATTTTCACCTGGAAAACCAATAATAAAATCACTTGATATAGAGATATCTGGACGAATTTTACGTAATTTTCTAATTTTTGATTTATATTCAATGGTCATGTGTCCACGCTTCATTAGTCTGAGAATTTTGTCAGAACCACTTTGAATGGGTAAGTGTAAGTGTGAAGCCAATTCTGGCACCTCCATGTAAGCCTCGATTAAACTGTCGTTAAATTGAGTTGGGTGTGAGGTGGTATAGCGAATGCGTTTAATACCATCGATTTGAGCTACGATGTTAATTAATAGTGCCAAATCAGCCATCTCTCCATCGTCCATCAAACCTTGATAGGCATTGACATTTTGCCCAAGCAGGTTAATTTCCCTAACACCTTGGTTGGCTAAAATTTTAACTTCATTGATGACATTATCAAACGGGCGTGATACTTCTTCACCGCGTGTATAAGGCACAACACAAAATGTACAATATTTGCTACAGCCTTCCATAATTGAGACACAAGCTGTAACGGCGTTGGTTTCTGGCTTCGGCAGATGGTCAAACTTTTCAATTTCTGGAAAAGAGATGTCAATTGATGTTTTAACACCCATGCCAGGCGTGGGTGTTAAAACTTCGTTGAGCATACTTGGTAATCTATGCAAGGTTTGTGGACCAAAAATAATATCCACATAAGGGACGCGTTTAAGAATTAACTCACCTTCTTGTGAGGCAACACAGCCACCCACGCCAATGATTAAATTAGGATTATTTTCTTTTAATTTGCGCCAACGACCGAGTTGATGGAATAGTTTTTCTTGGGCCTTTTCACGAATTGAGCAGGTATTAAGCAGTAGCACATCGGCACTAGTTGCATCATCAGTTAGCGCCAAACCATGGGAATGTTTAAGTACATCGGCCATTTTATTAGAATCGTATTCATTCATCTGGCATCCAAAAGTACGAATGTATAATTTTTGCATAAATTTTTATTTCTGAATGTACAAGGTTTGGGTGGGGTAGGCAATCTCAGCGTTGTGCTTGGTAATAATTTGTGCAATACTTAAATTGATAGAAATACCATGCCAAACCAAATTAACACTTTAAGTGGTGATGATATTGCTTTGATTAAATGGTCATCTAATTGGTTTTTAGTTTTGCTGGTATGTTTAGCAATGCTGTTTAAAATAAAGCCAAGTGTTAGGTGCGCAGTGAATGCAACAACGAATAAAGCACCAATGGACTGATAGGGCGTTATGTTTTGTAAAAAGTCATTCATGAGTTTTATTTTAACTAACTTTTGGTT
Organism: Candidatus Ruthia sp. Plio_17_S18; assembly: GCA_021730105.1. GTDB lineage: Bacteria > Pseudomonadota > Gammaproteobacteria > PS1 > Pseudothioglobaceae > Ruthia. The sequence goes on along the minus strand of CP072538.1, from coordinate 834,323 downwards.
TGTTATTTCAGATACTTAATCGGGTTAATTGGTTGTGTAAACTTTTTCATTTCAAAGTAAAACGGTATTTTGCTAGTGATGGCAATTATTTGCCCTTTGGTAACGGCATCACCATTTTCCACTATTAAGTCTTTATTTTGTGTGTATGAACTGTAAAAGCCAAACGGGTGGCGAATGATGATCATTTTGCCATGGCTTTTCATTTTATTGCCAACATATACCACTTCACCATCACGAATAGCGCGTACATTCTGCCCAGTTTTAGTGTCAAAAGTCAAGCCCAAATGTTTGTTGCTTGTTGAGAAGGTTTTGCTGATGTTACCTTTAACTGGAGCAGACCATTTGTTGGGTTTTTTGCTTATCTTTTTAACAATTTTTTGTTTTATTCTCTTGGTATTGGTCAATTTTTGTTGACTAATATTTTGTAAGTTGATGGATTTTTCGACAATAATAACTTCTTGTTGAGGAGAAAAACAACCTGTCATTAATAGCAAAACAAGCCCAAGGGCTAAAAATTTAACTGGCATACCAAATACCCAGTGCAATAACCACAATTAGAGCATAACCCAAACGGTCAATGTATTTTTGTAGCCACTGATCACACTGTTGGCCATAAGCTTTGACCAGAGAGACAACTAAATAATATCTAGCTGCACGTGCAATGATTGACATAATAATAAATGGCAATAATGCCATGGACATAGTGCCAGCAGTAATGGTGGCCAGTTTATATGGAATAGGACTAAATGCTGCAATGCCAACTACCCAGATGCCATAAGTATCAAAAAATGTTTTAATGTGTGCGACTGATTCAGGCTTAATAAGTTCCAAACCTAATAAAAATTGCAACAATACTTCACCTAGAAAATATCCAGCCAAGCCACCAAGCACTGAAAAAATAGTGCAAATAAAAGCAAAATAGTATGCTTTGTCAGGACGTTTGAGTACCATAGGTGCTAATATTACATCAGGTGGGGGATAAGACAAAATGCTAGATTCTAAAAAACTAACAACTGATAAATAATAAATGGCATATCTGCTTTCAGCCCAGTTAATAATTCTTAAATAGATTTGGGAAAATATATCCATATTATTTTTTATTTAACCAAAGTTGCAGATTGTCCAACCATTGGAAAGCCCAAAGCCTTGCGCGAACTATAATAAGCTTGCGCTACTTTTTGGCTCATAGCACGCACTTTGCGAATAAACCGTGCACGATCTGTCACGCTAATAGCGTGGCGTGCATCAAGTAAATTAAATAAGTGTGACGCTTTTATTACCTGTTCATAGGCAGGGTAAGGCAACGACTCTTTAATTAGTTTTTCGTGCATGGCTTCCGCTTCATCAAACTGCCTAAATAGTATCTCGGTATTGGCAATTTCAAAGTTATATTTTGATTGTTCAACTTCGTTTTGATGGAATACATCAAAATAACTAACCCCCTCAACCCAAACCAAGTCAAACACACTATCAACGCCTTGTAAATACATGGCTAAACGCTCTAAGCCGTAAGTAATCTCACCCGATACAGATTTACAAGCCAAGCCACCTACTTGCTGAAAATAGGTGAATTGAGAAACCTCCATGCCATTTAACCAAATTTCCCAACCTAAGCCCCAAGCCCCTAAAGTTGGCGACTCCCAATTGTCTTCCACAAAGCGTACGTCATGTTTGGTTAAATCAATACCAATCTCAGTTAAAGATTCTAAATACAAATCTTGAATGTCAATGGGTGAAGGCTTTAACAATACTTGGAACTGGTAATAGTGCTGTAAACGGTTTGGATTTTCACCGTAGCGACCATCAGTGGGGCGACGAGAAGGTTGTACATAAGCCACCTTCCAAGGTTCAGGACCAATAGCCCTTAGAAACGTAGCAGGATGAAATGTACCAGCACCCATTTCCATGTCAAAAGGCTGTAATAAAGCACATCCCTTTAAGGACCAAAAAGTTTGTAATTTTAAGATTAAATTTTGGAATGAAGCGCAAGCATCTAAGTCTGAAATTGACATACTAATTCAACAGAAAAATAACAAAAATTTTACCGCAAATTGCTATAAAAAAGTCTTGTATCAAAGTGTTTTTTTTGAGCGTCTTTTGACATTATTATCTAATACTTATAGCTTTCAGGCTTGAATGGACCATTTTTAGGGACATTAATGTAGTTAGCTTGAGTGGTTGTCATAACCGTAAGCACACCACCAAAACCACTCACCATGCCTGAAGCCACTTCTTCGTCTAGCTTTTTAGGTAGCACCTCAACATAAATATCACCGCCTTTATCGGCAAATTTTGCATTAAATAAGTGCATTTGCGCCAAGACTTGATTGGCAAATGAGCCATCCATGATGCGACTTGGGTGCCCTGTTGCATTACCTAAATTAACCAAGCGACCTTCGGATAATAAAATTAAATAGTCATTTTTATTATCCGTTCTAAAGATGCGATGAACTTGAGGCTTGACCTCATCCCAACGCCAATTATCACGCATATATTGAGTGTCAATTTCATTGTCAAAATGTCCAATATTGCAAACCACTGAACCTGATTTAAGGGTCTGTAGCATTGCATCACCACAAACATTAATATTGCCTGTGGTAGTGACGATTAAATCAGTTGTACTTAATAAGTCTTTATTAATACCATCAATTGAACCTGTATTGATACCGTTAACATAAGGAGAAACAATTTCAAAACCATCCATACAAGCTTGCATGGCACAAATTGGGTCAATTTCACTGATTTTAACAATCATGCCTTCTTGGCGTAATGATTGCGCAGAGCCTTTGCCAACATCGCCATAGCCAATCACTAGTGCTTTTTTACCCGACATGAGCATGTCAGTGCCACGCTTAATAGCGTCATTTAACGAGTGACGACAGCCATATTTATTGTCATTTTTTGATTTGGTGACTGAATCATTTACATTAATAGCAGGCACTTTAAGCAAGCCTTCTTCCATCATTTCTAATAAACGATGAACGCCCGTTGTGGTTTCTTCAGAAATACCATGAATATTAGCCAACATTTCTGGATATTTTTCGTGCAGCATTTGGGTTAAATCACCGCCATCATCAAGCACCATGTTTGCCGCCCAAGGTTTGCCATTTTCTAAAATAGTTTGCTCAATACACCATAAAAACTCCTCTTCAGTTTCACCTTTCCAGGCGAAAGTTGGAATATTAGCTGCTACCATGGCACTAGCGGCATGGTCCTGAGTTGAAAAAATGTTGCAGCTTGACCAACGTACTTGTGCACCTAAATTGATTAATGTTTCCATTAAAACAGCAGTTTGAATGGTCATGTGAATACAGCCAAGAATTTTGGCATCTTGTAAGGGTTGTGTGCTTTGATATTTTTCCCGAAGTGTCATTAGCGCCGGCATTTCTGCTTCTGCAAGTTCTATTTCTTTACGACCATAATCGGCCAGTGCCATATCAGCGACTTTGTAATCTTGATTATTTAAGGTTGGGTTGTCCGTCTGGGCTACTGTGTGTTGCTTACTCATTTTTTGTTCTCCTGAAAGAGTTTAAAAAAATGAGCGTCGTTTTGATTTGCCAAGCCTAATTGAAAAGGATTTTTCAATGCAACGCTCCTTGACATATTGGTTATTATACCAACTAAATGATTTATTTTAGTAAATGAGCGCGGTCAGTTTTTTCCCAACTGATGTCATTTTCTGTACGTCCAAAGTGACCATAACTGGCAGTTTTTTGATAAATAGGGCGTTTAAGGTCAAGCATTGCAATTAAGCCTTTAGGGCGCAAATCAAAGTGTTCGTGTATTAAACACTCAATTGCTTGGTTGCTGATTTTGCCTGTACCAAAGGTTTCCACATTAATTGAGGTAGGTTCTGCCACGCCAATGGCATAAGAGACTTGAATCTCACATTTGTCAGCCAAACCAGCAGCAACAATGTTTTTAGCCACATAACGCGTTGCATATGCTGCAGAGCGGTCAACTTTTGATGGATCTTTGCCAGAAAATGCACCGCCGCCATGGCGAGCCATACCACCATAAGTGTCAACAATAATTTTACGACCTGTAAGTCCTGCATCACCTACTGGACCACCAATGACAAAATGACCTGTTGGATTGATGTGATATTGGGTTTTATCACTGAGCCATTCACTAGGTAATACGGGCTTTATGACTTCCTTCAAGATAGCCTCTCGCAAATCTGTAAGCGAAATGTTATTATCATGTTGAGTTGATAAAACAACAGCATCAATACCTTTAATTGTATGACCATCATAAATCATGGATACTTGAGATTTTGCATCAGGGCGCAGCCAAGATAATGTACCACCCTTCATTAGTTTTGCTTGGCGTGCAACCAAAAGGTGTGCATACAAAATAGGTGCTGGCATCAATACGTCAGTGGCATTGCAAGCATAACCAAACATTAAACCTTGGTCGCCTGCACCTTGTTCATGGTTAGATGATTCGTCAACGCCTAAGGCAATGTCTGGAGATTGTTCACCGAGTAAATTAGTAATTTCGCAAGTGTGACCATTAAAGCCGTATTCTTCGCAATTGTAACCAATACCAATAATGGTGTTACGCACGATTTTTTCGTAATCAATATTAGCACTTGTGGTAATTTCACCTGCCAGCACAACATGATTGTCTTTAACTAAAGTCTCAACAGCAACGCGTGAATTTTTATCTTGTGTCAATGCTGCATCTAAGATGGCATCAGAAATTTGATCACAAACTTTATCAGGGTGACCAGCAGAGACAGATTCAGAAGTGAATATCATTGTTTATTCTCCTTGTAAAACAAAAAAACCCTTAAAGCGGGTTTTCAATAAAGAAGAACACCTACTTTAGCTTGTTTTAGCTACCTTTTAGATAACAACGCTAGCAATCGTGGCAAATCAGCGCATGATTGGGATTATAACAGAGGTAATTAATTATTCTAGGCTTATTTTTAAGGCCATGGCACTGACAAATGGTGCAGTCATTAAACTTACTATGAAAATTGTGGCTAAAAAATACAATTGGCCAGTAATCTCTAAGCCAAATTGTGCTTGAGATACAGCACTTGAGGCAAAAATAAGAATGGGAATATATAAAGGTAGTATTAGCAAAGATAACAACATGCCAGAATTTTTAATACCAACAATCAATGAAGCGCCAATAGCACCAATAAGACTCAGGCTTGGTGTGGCTAATAATAGTGTTATCATTAGTATCCAAATACCATCGCCATCAAGAAATAAAAACAACCCCAATAAAGGAGATAGTAGAATAATAGGAATGCCAGTTAAAATCCAATGAGCAGTAATTTTTGACAAAATAAGCAAAGGTAATGCATGGTGAGAAATCACCATTTGTTCTAAAACGCCATTTTCAAAATCGTGATGGAATAAAGCATTCAGTGAGAGTAGCACTGAGAGCATTGAAGCAACCCAAATAATACCCGCTGCAATTTGAGCAAGCGTGGTAGCTTCAGGACTGACGGCTAAGGTAAATAGTGATACTGATATTATAAAAAATAATAATGGGTTTAGTATGCTAGAAGGATTACGAATAGCAATACGCAAGTCACGCTTTAAGGCTTTAAGGTAAATATTCACAATGATAATACCTTTTGATTAAGCAGGGCTGAACTTTGATGTGTAGTAAATAGGCACAAACCACCTTGTGCACAGTGTTTGTTAATTCTACTTTCAATGATGGTTACACCATTAGGGTCAAGCGCAGTAAAAGGCTCATCTAGTAGCCAAACTTTAGCGTTGGAGATAAACAATCCTGTCAATATAACACGACGCTTTTGTCCTGCTGATAGTTTGGCGCAGTATTCATCTTCATAACCTTTTAAACCAATGTCACTTAATGCTTTAATTAATTGCACTTGGTTGGTTGATTTATTAAGCCCAATTAAAAATTCAAGATTTTCAAGAGCACTTAATTCTCCACTAAGTGCTGATAAGTGGCCTAAATAAAAAATTTCTTCTTGGTAGGCTTTTGATTTGACTGCATGATTATTTAAAAAAACGTTACCCTGTTCTTGCACGTCAAGTCCTGCTAAAATTTTGAGCAGTGAAGTTTTACCACTACCATTGGTGCCAGTAATGCGTAAAATATCACCTGAGTTGACCTCGAAAGAAAGATGGTTGAATAAAAGGTTGTAGCCTTTTTGACAACTAAGCTTATCTATTTTTAACATAAACGAAGATTATATATGAAACGCACCGCTGATGAACAACTAGCCGATATTGCACAAGAATTTGTACGTCAAAATAAATCCAAACGTCGTTGGCGTATTATATTTGGCATGTTATTTGTTGGTTATTTTGCTTTTATATCTTATGTTGGTGTGAATGAAAGTGGAATACTAGAAATCGTACTCAAAAAAGAATCTCCTTTTGTTGCTGAAGTGGTGTTAAGTGGCACTATTCAAAGTTCAGGTTCAATTGATGCTGATGAAGCTATTGAATTGTTGCACAGTGCATTTGAGTCAGAAAATGCACAAGCCGTTATTCTAAGGATTAATTCACCAGGTGGCTCACCTGTACAATCTAGTAGAATTTACAAAGCCATTGTGCGTTTTAAAAAGCAATTTGATAAAAAAATCTATGTGGTTATTGAAGATGTTTGCGCTTCAGGTTGTTATTATATTGTTTCAGCTGCTGATGAAATATATGCTGATGAATCTTCAATTATTGGTAGTATTGGCGTGGTTATGTCCAGTTTTGGTGTGGTTGATGCCATTCAGAAATTAGGCATTAAAAGACGACTCTATATCGCAGGAAAATATAAAGGTTTGTTAGACCCTTTTTCTCCAGAAGATGAAGAAACATTAATGCACATTCAGACCAATATTGTAGATAAATCGCATCAAAATTTTATTAATGCCGTTAAAGCAGGTAGAGGCAAAAGATTGTCAAAACATAAAGATTTATTCACAGGTTTGATTTGGCTTGGACAAGACGCTAATAAACTAGGGTTAATAGATGGCATTGCAGACGCAAATTATATTGCTAAGCATATTATTGGTATTGACTCAAGAATTTTATTTGAAAAAGAAAAGACTTTATTGGAGCAGCTAACTGAAGCAAGCGCTAAAGGTATTGTATTGGCTATTAGTGATAAATTAATATCTCAAAATCCCATGGGCTCTTTACAGTAAGTAATTATTATGGTCCATATTCAGGTGTTTTTGTATTGACCATCTTTTCATTACTAGTACTATTTTCTAAATGATTTGCAAATTTACGAATGATTTTTTTTGGCTGTTTAGCTTCAGTTAATGTTTTTTCTTTAGCAATTTTTTACCCTTTTTCCTCGCTAATACGTTTGTTTTCTGCCTCTTTTTCTTTATCAGTGAGTTGTGATAATGAGCCGATACCAGTTGTGTTAATATGTGTCAGTGCATCATCATTAAATGTTAGTACTAAGCGATAGTGGATGTCATTCTTTTTATGCAAAGTAGAGTGGTTAATGTAGTCCCATTGGTTATTGTGAAAGGAGTCAATAATGCTTGGTGATCCAATTAAATCTTGCACCTGTGTTTTAGACATGCCTAACTTCAATTGATTAATTTTAAACCTTTCTAGCACCGAGCCTTGGTGAATATCATCTTTATATAGTGTTAGTAATGACATATCTGGCATTTGAGGTAAACATGCAGATAAGAATGGTAATAAGAATACAATCAAAGTTAATTTGTTCATTTGCTGGTTTTTGATTTAAAATGATTAGCTAATTTTACATTAAGGATATTAGATATGGACGCTCAAGATTTAAAAAGTGCAGGGCTTAAAGTCACACTACCAAGGTTAAAGATTTTGGAAATTTTAGAAACCAGTGAAAATCATCATATGAGTGCTGAAGATATCTATCGCACTTTAATCATGCAAGGTGAAGAAGTGGGCGTGGCGACAATTTATCGAGTGCTCACTCAATTTGAAGAAGCGGGCATGGTTAATAAACTGAATTTTGATAATGGTCAAAGCGTGTTTGAGTTATCAAATGTGGATCATCATGATCATTTAGTGTGTGTCAAATGCGGCAAAATTGATGAATTTGCTGACGAGGTCATTGAGCAGCACCAGCATGATATCGCCAACAAATATGGTTATCAACTTACTGATCATTGTTTGTATTTATACGGGCTTTGTAAAGACTGTCACTAATCCATTGTGGAGGATTTTATTTTTAGAGCCGTTCTAGCGGCTATTGGTATTTCAATTATTGCAGGCTCATTAGGTTGTTGTGTTATTTGGAAGCGCATGAGTTATTTTTCAGAATCTATTTCGCATTCAGCACTTTTGGGTGTGTCTTTAGGGCTTGCTAGTGGCTTAGGTATTCATTTTGGTCTAGTAATAGTGGGTGTGATATTTGCAATACTTATTGTCATTTTGCAGCGAAGACAATTTTTGTCTAATGATGCTATTTTGGGTATTTTTTCACACATTGCCTTGTCATTAGGTATTGTTGTTTTAAGTTTTATTGGTGGCGCTAATACGGATTATTTTTCACTCTTATTTGGCGATATTTTGTCTATTACGAATGCTGATATTATTTGGGTATATGTCATTTTAATGATACTTGGTTCACTGCTCATTATTTTTTGGCAGCGTTTATTATTATTAACTTTAAATGAAGAGCTGGCAGTTGCACAAGGGCTTAATCGAGATTTTTATCAGTTGTTATTTATGTTAATGATTGCGTTAGCCGTCTCTGTTTCAGTACAAATTGTGGGTGTTCTTTTGATTACCTCCTTGCTGATTATTCCACCAGCTATTGCCAGAGTATTTGCTAATACCCCTAGTGGCATGGTATTTCAATCAGTTATTGTTTCTATGGTTGCAGTTGGTATTGGTCTTAGTGCTTCAATGGTTTATGATTTAGCCACAGGGCCGGCAATTGTGATTGCGTTGGGTGGATTGTTTATATTGTCACAACTCGTGTATAAAAAATCATCTTAGATTATCATTCAATTCTGTTAATTGATTGGTTTGTTGCTCAACGATTAATGGCTCAATAATTGCACTTAAATCGCCTTCCATAATTTCTGAAAGTTTGTATAAAGTCAGGTTAATGCGGTGGTCGGTAATACGACCTTGAGGATAATTATAGGTACGAATGCGCTGTGAACGGTCGCCACTACCTATCAATTCCTTGCGAGTTGATGCTTGTTGTTTGTGCTGTTCTTGTTGTTGTGCATCAAGAATGCGTGATGCTAATACTGACAAAGCTTGGGCTTTATTTTTATGTTGTGAACGACCATCTTGGCATTCAACCACGGCACCAGTTGGGAGGTGTGTGACGCGTACAGCAGAATCAGTTTTATTAACATGTTGGCCACCTGCACCACTGGCCCTAAAAGTATCAACACGGACATCACTCATATTAATGTTGACTTCTTCAATATTTTCAACTTCAGACATGATGGCAACTGTACATGCCGAAGTGTGTACTCGACCTTGACTTTCAGTTTCTGGCACACGTTGTACACGGTGCGCACCAGATTCAAACTTTAATTTTGAGTAAACATCCACCCCGCTAATGCGGGCAATGATTTCTTTAAAGCCACCATGCTCGCCAAGGCTGGCACTCATGACTTCTATTTGCCATTTCTGCTTTTCGGTGTAACGACTGTACATTTTGAACAAATCGCCTGAAAAAATACTAGCTTCATCGCCACCTGTGCCTGCTCTAATTTCAATGATAATGTTTCGAGAGTCGTTAGGATCTTTTGGCAAGAGAGATTTTTTAAGCTCTAAATCAAGATGGTCTAAATTTTTTTTAGCATCAAGTATTTCCTCTTTGGCCATGGCTTTTATATCCATGTCGTCTTCAAGTAGCATTAATTGTGCATATTCTAAATTTTTCTGATGCGATAAGTAGGACTGAAATTGTTGATTAACTGGGGTTAATTGAGCATGTTCAATAGACAGCTTTGTGAATTTTTTAACGTCACTGGCAACTTCTGGATCGGATAACATAGTGCTCACTTCTTCAAGGCGCATTGATAGTTGCTCTAACTTAGCAAGGATAGATGCATTCATTATTGTTTAATAGGCGGTATACAGCCTTCACATTGGGATAAATTTTCAATGGAAGTTTGTTTGATATTTTTAAAGGGTAAATGTAATAGTCTGTTGGCTAATTGATCAGCAAGTTTACGAATAATATCTTCAGAATCAGCGCCGTTTTTTAGTTGTTTGATGGCTTTTTCTAATAGTTCTTCTTTAATTGAGTTTGCACCAAACTGGTAAGATTGTACAATTTGCTCATTAGGCATAGTATTCAACCACTGATTAAAGACTTGATTTTGTTTAATGATGATTTCTTGTGCCAGGTCTTTTTCTTTTTCTCTATTGCCAATATTATCATTAACCACTTGTTCTAAATCATCAATGGTGTATAAATACACATCATCTAATTGACCCACTTCAGGTTCAATATCTCTAGGAATGGCTATATCAAGCATAAATATTGGCTTGTGTTTGCGCTTTTTTAAAGCACTTTCAATTAAGCCTTTGCCGATAATGGGTACTGAGGCTGCTGTTGAAGAAATGATAATGTCTGCTTTGTACACAATGGATGAAAATTGTTTTAAACTGACAGATTGTGCCTGATATAAATTGGCAATTTTTTGTGCATTTTCAATGGTTCTATTGGCAACAATCATCTTCTTAACCCCTTTTTGGTTAAGATATTGCGCACACAATTCAATCATCTCTCCTGCACCGATGAGTAAAACAGTTTGTTCGGATAACTGCTCAAAAATCTTTGCACTCATTTTAACCGCGCAATAGGCGATTGATACGGGTGAAGCGCCAATTTGAGTGTCGGTACGTACTTTTTTGGCAGTTGAAAACGCATGTTGAAATAGTTGTTCTAATAGCTTGTTTAGGGTTTTAACTTCTTTTGCTATGTGGTAGGCATCTTTTAATTGACCCAGAATTTGCGGCTCCCCCAGTACTAATGAATCAAGACCTGTGGCGACGTTGCACAAGTGTGTAAGCGCTTCATCGTCTTCAAAATAATTTAAGTAAGCATCGATTGTGCCACGTTTAATATTGTGTGTTTTGGCAAGATAATCACTCAACAGCTCTTTAGGATTTTTATGATTAGAAACGATGTAAATCTCTACGCGATTACAAGTAGAAAGAATAATGCAGGCATCAATACTGTCAATACGATGAAGATTATTGAGTGCTTGAGTTAATTTATCTGGCGCAAAAGCAACTTTTTCTCGCACTTCAACAGGCGCGAGCTGGTGATTAACACTTAAAATTGCAATGCGCGACATAAATTTAGCAAAGATAACTCAAATAAACGTTTGATTATACCCAAAGGACAAGTTTCACGCTACAATGAGCGACTTATATGAAACGAATAATAATGACGTGTTTTGCTTTGTTTTTATCAGGCTGCTCAACACTTAATACCCAGTCTACAAAGTTAACACATCAACAAACTTTACCAAGTATTTGGGAAGTGTATGGTAGGTTAAGTGTGAGTGTTAATAGTGATACAAAAATATCAGGCTTTGAGGTGAGTTTTGACCATCATGACTATAAACTTATATTAAGCACAGCCCTTGGTTTTGGTCAAATTTTGATTGAGTTTAATCAGCAAAAGCTGCTGGTTAATGATGAGTTAATCAATTTAACTTTTAATAAATGGATGACGAGTGAGATGGGGTGGTATTTACCTATTGATGCTTTGGCAAAGATACTGTTTAAAAATGAGATAAATAGCACTCGCCATTGGCAGGTTAAAATTAGTCGTTATCAATTGATTGACGGCATTCAATATCCAAAAGTGATTCGTTTTAATCATCTGATTAAACCCATCAAAATCAAACTACTGATTAATGAAGTTAATCAGTTAAAATAGCATAAAAATTAAGTAATTTAGCATGATAGAAGAAGACTCTTTAGTAGGTGGGCAAGATCAAGGCAATGAATACTTGGTGATGACTTCAGTGCGTCCGGATTCTTTAGAGAGTTATATTGGGCAAGATGATGTTAAGTCACAAATGGTATTGTTTATTAAAGCGGCAAAAAAACGCAAAGATGCACTAGATCACTGTTTAATTTATGGCCCTCCTGGTTTGGGTAAAACCACATTGGCAAATGTGATTGCCAATCAAATGTCTACAGGTATTAAGCAAACCTCTGGTCCGGTATTAGAGCGTTCAGGAGATTTGGCAGCAATTTTGACCAAGCTTGAGCCGTATGATATTTTATTTATTGATGAAATTCATCGTCTTAATCCTGTGGTTGAGGAAATCCTCTACCCAGCTTTAGAAGATTTTAAATTAGACATTATGGTGGGTGAAGGTGTGGCTGCGCATTCTGTGCAACTTGAACTACCACCTTTTACGTTAATTGGTGCTACTACTCGTGCTGGCATGCTAACTTCACCACTTAGAGACCGTTTTGGCATTGTCCAACGTTTGCAGTTTTACAATGTTAAAGATTTAAAAACCATTGTTGAGCGTTCGGCTGGTATTTTAGGCATTCAAATTGAATCAAAAGGTGCACTAGAAATTGCCAAGCGCTCTCGTGGCGCGCCTAGAATTGCCAATCGTTTATTGCGTCGCGTTCGTGATTTTGCTGATGTCAAGACCAATAGTGTAATTCATCAAGACATTGCCAAAGAAGCACTAACAACACTTAAAGTAGATGAAGCAGGGCTTGAGCAATTAGACCGTGATTATCTTTCTATTATGATGAATAAATTTTCTGGCGGCCCTGTAGGCTTAGATACATTAGCAGCTGCTATTAGCGAAGAACGTGGCACCTTAGAAGATATGGTGGAACCGTATTTGATTCAACAAGGCTTTATTATGCGTACGCCACGTGGGCGTAGTGCTACAGACTTGGCTTATGCACATTTGGGCTTGACTAATAGTTCAAAAGCGAATGATTGATTTAATCAATGAGCGTATTAAATATTCGTGTTTATTACGAAGACACCGACAGTGGTGGTGTGGTTTATTATACCAGTTATCTTAAATGTATCGAAAGAGGGCGTAGTGAATTTTTACGAGAGTTAGGCTTTGAACAAGATCAATTAATGCATCATCAGACAATTATTTTTGCTGTTAAATCACTGAGTGCCGAGTATTTGTTTCCGGCCAAATTTAATGATTTATTAACCGTTCACACCAAAATATAAAAATCACGACACGCCAGTCTGGTTTTTTCGCAAAAAATAATGGACTTAGAACAAAATAAGGTATTATTTAAAGCACAAATAACCGTGGTTTGTTTGAATGCAATTAGTTTTAAACATTGCGCTATGCCCAGTGCAATTTTGGAGAAAATAAATGGATAGCAGTTTATCAATTTTTAGTTTAATTCTTAGTGCCGGTTTTGTGGTGCAAGTGGTGATGTTTATTTTGGTATTGATGAGCATTTATTCTTGTACACTTATCTTGTCAAAAAAGAAAATCCTGATTGATACTAACAAGAGTATTAAATTGTTTCATAAAAAATTTTCAGCCAATGTTGATTTAGACAAATTAGCACACCAAATACTTCAAAAAACCACTAATCAAAGTTCAATAGAGCGTATTTTTAGCACAGGTTATCAAGAACTTACTCACACTGCCTCAAATTCTAACCAGGCATTAATAATAGACGCTGAGCGCGCTTATCGTATTATGAATACTACAGCTAATAACGAAGTTGACCGCCTAGATAGCGGTTTGAGCATTCTAGCTATGATTGCCTCGTCCAGCCCGTATATTGGTTTATTTGGTACAGTTTGGGGCATTATGCACTCGTTTATTGGTTTGGCATCAGTTAAGCAGGCAACCATTGCCATTGTTGCTCCAGGTATTGCCGAGGCACTTATTGCAACGGCATTTGGTTTGTTTGCTGCTATTCCTGCTACCATTGCCTACAATCGTTTAATTTCCCAAGTGGGGTTGATTAACAATAAATATACAGCCTTTGTTGAACAATTGTTTGTTATGTTCCAAAGACAAAAATAGACCATGATTGTATTACCAAAACGCCACAGACCTGTCATAGACGCACAAATTAATATTGTGCCATATATTGATGTTATGCTAGTGCTGTTGGTAATTTTTATGATGACCACTCCTATTATTAAGCAAGGTATTGAGGTTGATTTACCTTCTGCTGAGGCAACAATGGTAGATTTCACGCAACAACAGCCTACAATTATTACTATTGATAAGCAAGGTAAATATTTCATCAATTCACTTAATGAGGATGATTCTGATGTCGCCAAAGGTGAAAAATTATCATTAGGCATTATTGCAGGGCGTGTTAGCGCTCGGCTTGAAATTTATCCACAAATGGAAGTGTTTGTTCGTGGTGATAGGCAGGTGGCTTATGGTTCTGTTGTGTCACTAATGTCTTTTTTACAAAAAAATGGAGTTGATAAAGTTGGTATTGTGACTGAATCTCCAGATGCAAAATAATGAACATTGATTTTTTAAAAAAAATTAAATTGCCTAAAATTGCTAGGCAACACCCTTTTGCTTTTTGGGTGGCAATTGTGCTTCATGTTGGGCTGGTTGTTGGCTTGCTATTTTCAAATGTTCAGCGTTGGGAAATTCCAAAACAAACTGTCAAATCAAGTGCGACACCCAAAGCAGTAACAATTGATTTAACTGAGATTAAAAAAGAAAAACAACGATTAATCAGTATTAAGCAAAAGAGAGAAAAGCGTCTTGAAGCGTTACAACGTGCAGAAAAAAAAATTGAGAATGAACGTTATAAAGAACAGCAACGCTTGCAAAAGCTCAAAGCCAAAGTTAAACAAGAGAAAAAAGCTAAAGCTATTGCACAAGCTGAAAGAAAGCAAGCTGAAAGCAAAAGTAAACAAGCCTTAAAGAAAAAGAAATTGGCTGAGAAAAAAGCCCTTGAAGCTGAAAAGAAACAACAAGTAATTGAAAAATTACGTCGAGTTGAAGCTGAAAAATTCAAAAAAGAGCAAGACAATCGTTCATTGAAAAAAGAAATTCAGGCGGAAGAAGATCAAGATAGACAACTCGCCCAGGAAGATATTTTAAATGAACTAAAACTTAACTATATTAATCAAATTAATTCAAGAATAAAAGAAAAATGGCGCTATCAAGGTGCTAAAGATAATTGGGGTTGTGACGTTGAAATTTTGCAAGATTTGAATGGACAAGTAAAAAGTGTCAACCTTAAGTCTTGTAATGTTGATAACAGTGCTAAGGCTCAATCATTTAAAGACTCAATTGAGCGTGCTGTTTATAAAGCATCGCCATTACCACATGCGCCTGATAAGAGTGTATTTGATGCACAAGTCTTGTTTCACTTTAAGGTTAATTAATGGATATTTACAAATTAGATGATAAGGCTCAGTCAAAGCTTACTTTTCAGTTGTCTCAAATCTTAGAAAATTGGCATTTAGAAGATGTTGAGCAATTGCAATTATTAGGCTTAGATGGGGTTATTAAGCCTAGACATTTGTACTTGTACAGGCGTTCAGATAAATCATTTGATTTTGATAAGCAATTGGCAAAACGCACTGAAATGATTTTAGGAATTAGTGAATCTTTGGGTACCACTTTTCCAACCAATAAGGAATATGGGGCAATTTGGCTTAAGCGTTCAGTTAAAAAATTTAAGCATAAAACACCACTGGAACTTATGTTAAGTGGCGATACTGGCATGCTGCGCGTTTGGCATTTTTTGGATTGCACACAAGGGTGGAAAAATTGAATAAAATTGAGATTAAAGCTCAAACTGAGACACTTTATACACTTAAAGTACACACCCATGATGCAGATATATTGGCACAAGAAATTAGCACTCTGAGTTGTGATAATGGACAAAAATTTCAGCATGAACCTGTTATTCTTCAAATTGAAGATAAAAACTTATCTGCAAATGAATTGGCAATGTTGGTTGAAATTTTGACGCAAAATGATATGGTGGCAGTAGGAATTCGCTCAGACAAGCAAGAGCTGATTAGTTTTGCTAAGTTTTCTGGCATGGCTATCTTTGGCAAGCCGATCAAGCCCAACAAAACCAAGTCAAGCCAAGAAAAAACAACTAAAACCACGCCAAATTCACACCAGAATAAAGCTTATCAAGCGTCTAAAGTTGTGGCTGATGAAGTGAATTCATTTGAACAAGTTATTGCAAAAGACAGTGATTTGGTTCTTTTGAATGATGTTAAATCGGGTGCTGAAATTATGTCATTTGGCAATATTTCAGCTTACAAAGAAGTACAAGGGTCTTTGTTTGCTGGCATTAATGGCGATGAAAAAGCCACTATTTTTATTCAGTTTTTTAATGCGCAATTAATCTCCATTGCTGGTATTTATAAGCGATTTGATACTGTGCCAAGCAAATTATATGCACATCGGGTAATGATTGATTTATTGGCTGGCAAGTTAAGATTTCAAGTTATTTAAGCTAAACATGCTCACAAACCTTTATGAATACACAAGATTTTTTATTAGAGCTCGGATGTGAAGAGCTTCCACCAAAACTCTTACAGCAATTATCCAATTCACTTACGCACAATTTAACCACTGAACTTGATAAACTTAAATTGTCTTATTCAAGCGTTGAGTCTTTTGCCACGCCTCGTCGTTTATCAGTATTAGTTAGCAATCTTCAACTGCAACAAAATGATCAAATTATTGAGCGTAAAGGCCCATCAATTCGTGCACCTGATCAAGCTATTGAAGGTTTTGCTAAATCTTGTGGTGTGATTAAGAATGCATTAGTGCAAAAAGCATTTGGCAAGGCGCAATATTATTTTTTCATCAAGCAACAAAAAGGCCTAAAAACAATGGATTTACTTGAATCTATTGTTGATACTGCTATTCAAAATATCCCTATTGCCAAACCTATGCGTTGGAGCAATTTAGATACGTATTTTGTACGCCCCGTGCATTGGCTAATTATGATGCTAGGTTCTGATGTTGTACCAGCTTTAATTATGGGCCTGGTTTCTGGCAATATAACCAGAGGTTTGCGTTTTACGGGTGAACGTATATTTGATATTACTTGCGCCAAAGATTATCAAAAAATCCTTCTTAAAAAAGCGCAAATTGAAGTTGATTTCAATACACGCAAAGAAATGATTCGAAAGCAAGTGATTCAGGTGGCTAAAAATAACAACGCCACAGCAGTTATTGACGAAGCCTTGCTTGATGAAGTTTGTGCATTGGTCGAATATCCATGTGCATTTTCGAGTAGTTTTTCGTCTAAATTCTTAGATGTGCCGGAAGAGGCGCTTATTTCTGCAATGAAGTCGCATCAAAAGTATTTTCATATGTTAGATACGGATGGCAATTTGATACCAGAATTTATTTCAGTTGCCAATATTGAGTCTAGCGATTTATCAGTGATTGTTGATGGTAACGAGCGAGTAATTCGTCCACGGCTAGCTGATTCAGAATTTTTCTGGGAGCAAGATAAATCAACTACTTTAGAATCTAGAATTTCAAAATTAGACAGCGTGTTGTTCATGGATGGACTTGGTTCAATGGGGGATAAGGTCAGACGCATCGAAACATTATCTGCCTATATTGCCGATATTATTGGTTCAAATACAAAACACAGTGCACGCGCAGGGTTACTATCAAAAACGGATTTAATGACGGATATGGTAGGTGAATTTGCTGATTTGCAGGGGGTGATGGGCGGATATTATGCACTTAATGATGGCGAAGACCCAGCAGTCGCAAGTGCTATCAGTGAGCATTATCACCCAAGGTTTTCAGGCGATACATTGCCTTCTACAAAAGAGGGTTTATGTGTTGCAATTGCCGATAAAGTTGATAGTATTGTGGGTATTTACGGTATTGGACACAAACCCACTGGCTCAAAAGATCCTTATGCACTCAAGCGTGCAGCATTGGGTTTGTTGCGTATGATAATTGAGTCAGAATTAAAAGACTTGGATTTATTTGATTTGATTAGTGAATCATCCAAGTTATACCAATTTGAAGAAGATATTAGATATGAAATTAATAATTTTACATATGAGCGTTTAGGCGCTTACTATCAATATAAAGGTATTGATAAATCGGTTGTAATGGCAGCTCAGCATACACCTCAAAGCGATACAAATTATGTCTATGATTTGCACTTACGCATTCAAGCTTTGCACAATTTTGTGCAAGATGAAAATTCAAAAAGCTTGATTGAGACTTACAAACGTATTAACAATATATTTAAAAATATTAGTTCTAAAGATACGCCTGATAGTGGATATGGGTTTAAACTATATGAAGGCAAGATATCTATAGATGGCGAAGATATAGAATTTACCAATAAATTTGATAAAAAACTTTTAGTAGCACTTGTTAGAATTGACAAAACAATACAAAAAGACGAAGAAGATTATTTGTCTATTGTAGAAGGGCTTTTACAACTCAAACCTGTAATTGATGATTTTTTTGATAATGTGAAGATTCTTGATGATAATTTAGAAGTTAGAAGAAATAGAATGGCTTTAACTAACCTAGTATCATGGCAGTTTCGACTTATTGCTGATTTTACTTATTTATCTAAGTGAAAGCCCTAATACAGCATGTTTACAATGTTAAGGTTGAAGTAGATGGTAAAAAATTAAGCAAGGGATTTTGGTCTTTTTAGGGTTTGAGAAAAATGATGAAAAACCACAAGCTGATAAAATGATTAAGAAGTTATCGGCTCTTATCGAGTATTTGCTGATGAGCAAGAAAAAATGAATTTATCAGTTAAAGAGGTATTGGGAGGAGTATTGATTGTTTTTAAATTTACCTTAGCAGCTGATACCAATTCAGACACAAAAGCTGATTTTTCTACTGCCAAGCTACCAGAACAAACCAAAGTGTTGTTTGATTATTTTTTGACCCAAATGAGGGATGATTATCACGAGGTTGACAGTGGTGTTTTTGGTGCTGATATGCAAGAATCTTTAACTAATGACGGGCCTGTACATTTTTATTATCGTGTTAGATGACATCATGGCACTTTTAAGTCAATTTGAAGGCGTGCTAATGATGATTGGTATCGTTTCTGGCGTGATTTTTATTATTAGTCTATTATTAATGCCTTATTTATTAGGATTAATTCCATCAACTTATTTTCTAAAAAACCCAGAAAAGCAATTAAAAATAAACAAACCATTTGGTCTAATCAAATTGATACTTAAAACACTAATTGGCTTTATATTACTGGTTGCCGGTATTATGATGTTGGTAACGCCAGGTCAAGGACTTATATCAATTTTATTAGGTTTATTTTTAATGGAATTTCCAGGCAAGCGACAATTAGAGCTTAAATTAATCAATCACCACCAGACTTTTAAAACACTCAACTGGCTGCGATCTAAAGCTAACAAACCTCCATTTAAGCGATAATTCATGAAAGAAAGCAAAATAATATCAATAGTGTTGCTAGCAGCAGTGGCAATATTTATTCTGTTTTACCTACTGACTCGTGATATGAAAATGCCACAAAATCAATCTATGCCATGGCAAAGTTTTATCAATAATCAAGGTAATACAGTTGCGTTTAATTTAACCATGGGTAGTAGCAATCTTAACGATGCAATGCATTTATTCGGCTCTGAGGTTGAGGCTTCTTTGTTTGAAAGTAAGGGCAAAATGCTAGAGCTAGAAGCATTTTTTTACAGTACTAAAGTAGGTGGCATTGGTGCTAGTATTATTTTAAATTTAATGCTTGATCAAAAACGCATTGAACGCTTGAACAACAACATTAAAGAATCAATGGTTATGCCTTCAGGTGTTAGAAAAACAACGTTTAATTTAACTGCTGAAGCATTAATGTTTGATTTAAAAATTAAGTCATTAACCTTTATACCTAGAGCAGATTTGTCAAAAGAAGTGATTGTTAATCTATTTGGTGAGCCTAGTAGAGTAGAACTGGCTAGTCAGTGTGTGTCGTATTGGTATTATCCAACTAAGGGTTTACGTATTATTGTTGATGATGAAAATAAAGAAATTTTAGAGTTTTATAACGAGGCAATTCAATGATTAAAATGTACGGCATTAAAAACTGTGACACAATTAAAAAAGCACAAAAATTCTTAATGAATCATCAGGTTGATTTTGAATTTATTGATTTTCGTGATCATCCGATTGATAACACTAAACTGCAGACATTTGTAGATAAGCTCACTTGGGAGAAACTAATCAACAAGCGTTCTACTACTTATCGGAACTTAAACGATGAAGAAAAAGACAATATTACTTTAGAATTGGTATTAAAAAATCCAACACTTATCAAACGTCCAGTATTGGTAACGAATAATGATATTATGGTTGGATTTAGCGAAAAGTCTTATTTAGAGTTGTGCTAACTATTCTTTTTGCTCTTTAATTTCTGCGCGTACTTTATCCATATCAAGCGCTTTAGCCTTGTCAATAGCAGCTTCCAGGTCTGTGCCTGACATTGCACCAGGTTGAGAAAAAATTGCAATCTTCTCCCTAAAGATCATCAAAGTAGGAATGGAGCGGATTTGAAAATTACCTGCCAGTTCTTGTTCATCTTCAGTGTTTACTTTGGCAAAAATAACATCATTTACTTTGTTAGAGACTTCATCATAAGTAGGTGCAAATTGCTTACAAGGACCACACCATGGTGCCCAAAAATCCAACACAACAATATCGTTATTTTGAATGGTTTCGTCAAAATTACTTTGGTTTAATTCTAATACTGCCATTTTATTACCCCCTAAAACTTAAAAAATAAAAGTATATCATAAGGGTGTTGTAATATGTGTTGAGCAAAGCCCAAGCTTTTGATAAAATATTTTTATGAAAATTTTAGGGGTTGATCCCGGATCTAGAATAACAGGCTTTGGCTTAATTGAAGCCTATAAGCTTAAATTTAATTATTTATCTAGCGGATGTATCCGCACTCAAGGTACGTTGCCTGAGCGTATTACGACTATTTTTGTAGAAATCGAGCAAATTATTCAGAAATATCAGCCTGATGTTGTGGTGATTGAGCGTGCTTTTATGCGCCCTGATCGTCCAAATCCTGATGCAGCAATTAAACTTGGGCACGCGCGAGGTGCTATTATTGCAGCAGCAGGTTCAAATCATAGGCTGATGGTTGAATACAGTCCTAATCAAATCAAAAAAGCTGTTGTTGGTAAGGGGCACGCCGCTAAAGAACAAGTATCATTTATGGTACAAGAGCTATTAAAACTTAACAAAGCGCCTCAAGCAGATGCAGCAGATGCATTAGCAGGTGCTATTTGCCATGCTTATCATTGTCTTTAATCTTGGTTAAAATAAACTTTAATTTTGCCAAAACCCTTAAGCTTGCTAACAGCTTCTTGTAATTTTTCTAGTATTTTATCAGCACTATTATTAGACTGAAGGCATTTAAGTGGTAGGTAAAAATCCACATGAATTTTGCCCTCTAAATAGTGCAATTGAATGCGGCTAATCTCATCATCACACTCGTTATTAAACAAGGCTTTAGTCAAAATTCCCAATGCTTGTGCACGTTCTGGTAAAGCCTCGTAAGGTGCATTAATTTCATCATCTTCTACGTCAATATGCACGGTTACATCGCTTAAATCTTTCAAACATTTTTTGGCAACACGTTCCACACTAACACTAATAATATGCCCCTCGCTAACACTTAAAAATGGATCAACCTGTACATGCACATCACAAGAAATGGTGTGTCCAATTTTACGAGTGCGTAGAGAGTGAACACTATTAACGCCACTAATTTGCCCTAATGCGTGTTTTAATTGCGCCACTTGTGGTGCGTCAATGGAGGTGTCTACCAGTTCTTTGGTTGCATCTAAGCCCAATTTCCAAGCAATGTAGATAACCATCAAACCCACAACAATAGCTGCAATGCTATCCAAATATTGGTAGCCATTTAAACTTCCAAAAATACCAATCAACACCACAATTGAAGATAATGCATCTGAGCGGTGATGCCAAGCATTAGCTTTTAATAAGTCAGATTTATAAGCATTAGCCACCATTAAGGTATACCAATATAAAGCCTCTTTAGAAAAAATTGACAAAGCAGCAATACTTAAAAGCAGTGCACTATGTGAAAGCGAAACAGGGTTGGCTAATCTAGTCATAGCATCAAAGATAACACCCAAGCCAACAATAGCTAAAAGAACTGCAAGACCTAGCGTGGCAACCGTTTCAAATCGCTTATGCCCATAAGGGTGCTCCTCATCAGCATCAAGAGCTGAATGTTTGGTGGCATATAAAACCAAGCCATCAGACAATAAGTCAGAAAACGAGTGAATGCCGTCTGCAATTAAAGCGCCAGAATTGCCAATAAAACCTGCAATAATTTTAAATACTGCCAATAAAAAATCAACAACAGCACCCACAAGGGTGACTTTTTGACTGGCTTGTGTGCGTTTAGCTAAATTCAAAATGGTAAAAATCATGAATGACGATTGCCTTATTTTATGTTATCTATGTTCAAATATGCAATTATTAAACCATGTCTAGTGGTGATAATGGCTTATTAGAGCTTTCTTTTTGTGCAGCATATGAGTAAATTAAAGTAGAACCTGTGTATTTGTGACCCAAAAGCTTCTGCACAGTTGTAAGGTCAATTTGATTTTGTAATAAATGCACTGCATAGGAGTGCCTGAATGTTTGCTGATTTTAACGGTTATTTTTGCCTTTTGTGCTGCCCAGGAAAGATTGTAATTAGGAACTTGGTGAGAAGAATTTTAAGTGTTCAATCAAATTAGCCTACTTTCAAAGGTAGGTACGGACAATTATGTAATATAGGAGTGTTAATTTAATATGTAAGGCAATACAAGAGTAATTAATCAGTTACAGGATTTATTAACAGGAGAGTTAGCGGTTCGCGACCAATCATCACACATTCACGCATGTATGATGATTGGGGATTATCAAAGTGATTTGAGAGCTTGAATCATGAAATGGAAGAGGAAACTGACCATGCTGATCAAATTATCAAACGCTTGCTGTTTTTAGAAACCACACCAGATTTATCAATTCAAGAGGGTTTGAATATTGGTGGTGATGTGAAATCATGTATTGAAAATGACCTTTAACTTGAGTATAAAGTTGTAAACGATTTCAGGGCTGCTATTGAGTTGTTACACTTACGATGCTGACAAGTCAGCTATAAGATACCAAGCAAGACCATACTTATTGGTTGGAAAAACAATTGGGCTTGCAACAATATATCCAATCATAAATGTACACTTATCTATCTTGCTTAAAATGTTTTAATAGCACGATTTTTCGTGCTATTTTTTTATGTTATTTCACTAAAAATATTTTTTTTACATAAATGACTTGCAATTGCAAATGATAATGAGTATTATTTGTGTTTAAGTTCTTCAAGAGAAGATACTTACTAACAAACAAAATACAATTTGATGGAGAAGTGTAATGCAAAAGGAATATTTCATATTGTCACAAAAAGAATTGAAAGATTATTTAGCTTATTTTGATAAACTGACTAATTAATTAACACAGGTTAGAAATGTATTGCTTATCACTGTTCGCCAATTATCTCCGATAGCAATCATTTCAACACCGCCTTATGCTTTTAGTCCAAGTGTGAGGCAAACCAAAAAATGCATGACGGGTTTATCTCAATCTCTCAAATTTAATGGGTAAATTGGTTATGCTGGCTAACCCCAAGCCTTGTATGGGCAACTATTTAACATGGAAAAACAAATGAAAAATCAAAAAATAACAATAACCACCAATACAACAAATTCAGCAGGGCAAAATATCATAACACCATCAAGCAAATCTAAGTCTTGCAATGGTTGCTGTGGTGGTTGTACTAATAAAACATAAGTATGTTTGGTTTTTGGCAACAATATAAACTTAGTTACCTGCGCAATCATAATCGACTAGATTTAGATTCTATGCTGCGTTTTAATTTGCCAAACCAAATGATTAAACAAACATGTCTTGATGAAATAAAGAAAGACTTAAGCAACCATTTTGAATAAGAATTGGGAACATGAAAAAAGTGATTTTTAATAAAATTAAATTAAGTGCAAATACTAGATCTATGGAAATTAATTTAATTAATAGCGTGGCTAAGTATTTAAGAGATTTTGATGATTCGCTTTTAATTGAGAGTGAACTTGATTTGAATGAAATTCAGCTATTAAACAATATCTTTGCTTGTTAAGTTGTTTGTTTGAACTGCTAAGAAAATGATATATCACAAAATTCTTATATTGTATTGCAAATGCAAATAATAACTGATATCATTTACTAATACCAAAAAATTAACCTCCCTAACAAAAATAAAAAAAGGTGAGTTAAGAGTGATGCGTGTAAGCATCAAATTTGCAGGAATATCTGTGCAACATGTCTAATTAAAATATATAGGATAGACACAATGAAAAGAAATAAGGTAATAGCATTAAGCATGTTAATTGTTGGCACAACTGCATTATTATTTTAGATGAAGCAATGATTAATTATCACAATGGTGACTTTACAGCTAGCATAGTGCGTATTGGTGTGCGGCATGATAACAGATCCAATAAGGGTAGCAAAGACATGCTAATGTTAAGTGCTGATTTTGTTGATGTTCAAGCCTCTATTTACAGTTATAAAGACACTGATAACGATACCGGTATTAACATTAATTATGGCAAGGATATTTTTAGTGCTGGCATAGATTATTTCAAAGATGGTACAACAGGTTACGGCAGTTCTAATGCTTATCATTTAGGAGTTAGTTTGGACAATGGCTTGGGCTTTTATTATGAAGCTGTGAAAACTAACCAAGGCGTTGCAAATGGCATTAAGGCACAACATACTGAGTGGAAGTTATGCTCACCAATTAAAAGGTATGGACGCTAGTCTTAACTTGGCTTATAGTCTTTCACTAGCAGAAGGCGTTACTGTCTTTTTTGAAAACAATAAAGTGGATGGACAAAAAACAGTCAATGGCTTAAGAGTTGCTTACGAATTCTAATGAAAGCAAATATTTTGAGTAAATTTTAAGGAGAAATACACATGAAAGTACAAAAAAAATTGATAGTTTCATCTGCTTTAACAGTGGCAATGGCAATCTCTACTACAAGCGCATTTTGGGGTAGTGATGAGACCAGCCCATTGTTAAGTACTTATGCAAACATTGCAACGGCAAACTACACGGATGCTTTAAATGATGCTAAAGCACTAAAGGAAAAGCTTAGAGATTTTACTAATCGTCCCATCATGGTTTTGATGGAAAATGCTAAAGCAGCATGGTTAAATGCTCGTGAATCTTATGGTCAAACGGAAGCGTTCAGATTATCTAATGGACCTATTGATGCAGAGAAAGGTTGGCATACGTCTTATGGTGCGCCAGAAGGGCAATTAAATGCTTGGCCGTTAGATGAAAGTATGATTGATTATACGACTAATGCTAAGGGTAAAAAAACGTCGGGTAATATTATTGACACCAAAGGCATATTCAATCCAGGTGGTGAAAATCCAACAGCGGTTGATGTTAGTACAATTACGCCTAGTGTATTAGCGACTCTTAATGAAAATGGTGGCGATGCTAATGTTGCAACTGGTTATCACGCAATTGAATTTTTATTATGGGGTCAAGACCAAGATTACGCTAATTTTATGAAAGATGGCGTAACCAATGGTGCTCTGGTAGCAGGCCAAAGATCGCTTTCTGATTATACGACTAATGCAAATGCTGATCGTCGCAAACAATATTTAAATGCAGCAGCAAGTTTAATTGTTTCTGATTTAGAGTCAATGGTTTCAGCTTGGGCAGATGGTGATAATACTAATTATAAGGCAGCATTATTGGGTAAAAATTCTGATGCAACTAAGAATATTGACACGAAAGCAGCGCTAAGACAAATTTTTTCTGGTTTGGGTGTTTTTATTAAGTCCGAGCTTGCTAATGAGCGTATCGCAGTGGCGGTGCTGACACCTTCTGAAGAGGACGAGCACAGTTGTTTTTCTGATAACACGCATCGTGATATTACGCAAAATTTCCAAGGCTTTAAGAATTTGTTGTTTGGTACCTATAATGGCGTTGATTATGGCGTAGCACCTATTGATGCTATGAAAGATAAAACCAAGTTGATGGATTTAATTGCATCGACTAATACCAAAATTAATCAAATGAATACATTGGCACAAGTGAGCCGTCATTTTGATTATCAAATTCGCCCGAATGATACGCAAGCCAGACAAATCAAAAAACTTAAAAATGAGTTAAGAGCTATTGGAGATCAAATGATTTATGTGGCAAAATCAAATGGTGTTGATTTGACGATTGGAGATATAATGGATGTTGAGGAAACCAAACTATAAACGTTTAGTAATTCTAAGCATATCAGCCCTTGCTGTTAGTCTCATGGCAAGGGTTTTTGCTAATGGCTTGGAAGATTTACCAGCCCAAATATTAAACCAATCTTTTACACAAATTCAGTTTAACTTAAATAATGATGAGGTGGATGAGTTTATTTTAGGCAAAAGTTTTTTTAACATTCCTTGGGTTCAAGCACCTTCTGCAACGACAGCACGTGATGGGTTAGGCCCATTATTTAGTGCTAATACTTGTGTTAATTGTCATGCAAAAAATGGTAGTGGCAAGGTATTTGCAGCAAACAATATTGTTGATAGGTCGCATGTGATACGCTTGTCTATATCGTCCAATGGCACCGATGAACATCAGCGTATGACGGCCAAAATTGGCTTTATTCCTGAGCCAAGTTATGGCGCTCAAATTAGTATTAATGGTGTGTTAGGTGTGCCTTTTGAAGCCAAGCCCGTGATACATTATTCAACTAAAGATATTCATTATCCTGATGGCGCTACTATTACCTTGCAACAACCAACAATTAAGTTAAAAAATTTGGGTTATGGCGATTTACATCCTAATACAATTGTCAGCGCTAGGATTGCACCAGCACTTGTGGGATTGGGTTTGTTAGAACAAATTACTGATGCGCAAATTCTATCCAATGAAGATGTGAATGACGCTAATCATGATGGTATTTCTGGCAAAGCCAATCGGGTTTGGTCAAGTCAAACCAAGCAAGTGGAGATTGGTCGCTATACTTGGAAGGCCTCTGCGCCAACGGTAAAGCATCAATCAGCCAATGCTGCTATTAATGATATGGGTTTGACTAATCCTATTCATGAACATCAGTCGTGTACGCCAATACAAGTTGCATGTATTAACGCTTCAAAAGATGGGGAAAAGCATGAGCTGACAGCACAAAGATTAAGCGCCATTAGTTACTATTTGACACACTTAAAACTGCCACAATCTATTGTTACAGAGCATCAAGGGCAAAGACTGTTCTCTGAAATTGGCTGTTCGCAATGCCACGTTCCAAGTTACTTACTACCCAAGACTACTATATATCCATATAGTGATTTTCTATTGCATGATATGGGTAAGGATTTGGCAGATTCTCGTTCAGAGTTTGATGCCTTAGGTAGTGAATGGCGTACACCACCATTATGGAAACTGGGCAGGGTCGCTTTAATACTCAAAGATAATAAGAATTTTTTGCATGATGGTCGTGCACGTAACCTTGAACAAGCAATCCTTTGGCATGGCGGTGAGGCTGAAAAGTCTAAAACTTTGTTTATGAATTTACCTATTAGTAGTAGGGGTAAAATACTACAATTTTTGAATGAAATATAGGGCGAATTGATGAAATACTTGATGTCGATTGTTTTTTTTGCTTGTGTCGGTTGGTTTAAATGCAGTGGGCGAAAAATTCTTTAACCAGGTTATTATTGTTAATGCTGTATCAGCTATTACAAATGCTGAGTTGTTGATTGGTAGTATTAACCAACCTAATCAGACAGCCGTTAAAAGGCAATTTGGTAACTTAGTTCCAAGTTGGAAAAAAGTCGAAATCACTTATTTATTGGGTGATTTAAATGAGGATTATTTAGACACACCAAGATACATTGATATATTTCATGGCAATAATGAGAAGATCAAATCTCAACTAGATTTAATTAGTAATAATAACTATGTTCTATCTAGTGCTATGTATAAGCATTCACATAAAACCATTAACGCCTTATAATATATACTTTTTACAAAAGATTTGTCCCATCAAAGGGTCAAAAATATGGCGTTAATGATTACTAAATCAATCAAAAATTATTTGTCTGAAATTCTAAATGGTTATAAGGCACATTAGTCAAAATTTCTTGAAAGCGAGCAATACGCCAGTTCAATTTTGCTAAATACTTTGGTTGATGGCACTTATAAACTTAAAGAGTGGCGCATTGGTGGTGTGGGCTGGTTTGAGTAAGAAATGTAAAAATATACCAAACAATCATAGGGCAGAATACGCAATTAATGGCAATAACATGAATGCCGTTAAAGCCATTCTGGTAACTCAATCTCAGGTTATTAATTCATCAGATTATCAAGATTTTGGCGATATTGCACGCCAATTTAAAACAAGCAAAGAGATTGATCAGGCCATTAGTGCATTAAATAATGCCATTGCTAATGCGAACGAAGTTTGATTTTATTCATAACAAGGGTAAGCGCTTATATCAACCAACCAATAGGCTTATGTAAACTTATTATATTTCTTTAATGGACAGACTGGGGTTTGTCTCTAAGGTATTGGATGCTGATGGCGATTAATCCACTTGAATATTTAATAAACCCACATAAGCGAATTTATTGGCTATTTTGGTTAAGTTAACTGGTGATTACTTTTATTTTTTTAAAGCACCATACAAAACAAAAGCGTATTGTTTTGTCAAAAAAACTGTGTCTACACCACTCTAGTTTATTGGATTATGGCTATTTCATGTTTTCTGTATTTTTTAAAGTTATGGTTATTTTGTCAATACTAATGAGCGCTAAAGAAGTGGCATTATTTGTTAATATTACTTTATTAGATCAATACGATTTTGTACGCATAGATGGCTTTTCTTATGCGCAAGTGATGGTACTATTTATACTTAGTTTATTTATTTTAAGCGACTTCACCCGCTATTGGTTACATCGCCTATTGCACTTTGTACCCATGGTTGTGAGCGTTTCATAAAGTGCACCACCGTGCCAAGGTTTTAAATCCATTGACGTTTTATCGAGTGCATCCTGTGGAATCTTTGTTGTTTGGCTTGCGTTATTGGTTTTGTGACAGGTGTTTTTGTATTTTTATTTGGTAGTTTGGTGGGTGTTTATTATATTTTAGGAGCTAATTTATTTGCTTTTATGTTTTCATTGTTAGGATCTAACCTAAGGCATTCACATATTAAATTAGGTTTTGGCAATGCGGTTGAGCGATTTTTAATTTCTCCGCTACAACATCAAATTCACTATTCCAAAAACCATGTTAATACCAATTTTGGTGGTTTTTTGTCAATCTTGGATTATCTATTTGGCACATTAACCCTTTCAAAAAATGTAACTAATATTAAATTTGGCTTAGAAAGGACGTAGATAAAAAACTTTCAAAAGCCTACAAGGTTTATTATTTTCCCCTTGTACTGCTATTTATAAGCAAATAAAAAGCAAACATTTTATATCATATTTTGTAGTAGTATGTCAATTTCAAAGACTAAAAAGAGAACAATGAAACGTAGATATTTTATTAAAACATCCATATTGGCTAGTAGCGCTTTGGCGATAGGCTGTGGTGATAAAAAATCTGCCAAATTAATCCTACCTGACTATGCAAATAGAGCTTTTGTTGTACCGCCACTCATTGAGCCTGAAATTATTAATGGTAAAAAAATCTTTAAATTTTCAATTAATCACAACACAACAGAAATTTTTAAAGGCAAATTAACGTATGTATTGGGTTATGGTGATAGCCTTTTAGGCCCAACTATTCGGGTGAATAATACAGATGATGTGGGTTTTGAAATAACCAATCATTTATCAGT
The DNA here is from genome assembly GCA_021730105.1 of Candidatus Ruthia sp. Plio_17_S18. Classification (GTDB taxonomy): domain Bacteria; phylum Pseudomonadota; class Gammaproteobacteria; order PS1; family Pseudothioglobaceae; genus Ruthia. Next base: position 804,481 of record CP072538.1, on the reverse strand, counting down.
CAACACCACCACGCATTTTCATGGATTACATTTGCCATCCAAAGAAGATGGCGGCCCGTATCAAATTATTCCACCTAGTAAAACGGGGAAAACCAGCTGGCGTATCAATCAATTAGCCTCAACCCAGTGGTACCACCCACATCTTGAGGGTTATACGGGTGAGCAAGTGTATAAAGGTATGGCGGGTTTTTTCTTAATTGATGATAAAATATCCAAATCATTAGACATTCCTAAAACCTATGGTGTCGATGATTTGCCCGCGGTGATTCAAGATAGGCGGTTTGATGAAGACGCTCAATTGCTTTATTTAAATAAGGGAGATTTTGATAAATCAGGTGGCATGAAAGGGCATACAATTTTGGTGAATGGCAGGCCCGTACCTATTTTAAATGTACATGCCCAAGTGATTAGATTGAGAATACTCAATGGTTCTAATGCAAGAATTTACAATTTGGGCTTTGAAGGTGACATTCGGTTTTATCAAATTGCTAGTGATGGTGGTTTTTTAGAAAAACCAGTGCCGCTTACTCGGGTGTTATTAGGTCCTGCAGAACGCGTTGAAATTTTGCTTGATTTGGGCAAAAGTAATGGAAAAGTCTTACGACTAAAAAGTTTTAGTGCTGAATATTATGACAAACAAAAGCTTAATGGACATCAGTTTGGTGGACCATTTAAAGTAGGCGGCACAGGTCGTCTGTCGCATTCAGTAGATGCGCTAGACAAAGTCAATTTTGATATTATGAGTGTCCATGTTAATCAATCAAGTAGTTCCAATGCTGTTAAAAAAATTCCTGGTAAACTCACTAAAATAATCCGATTAAAAGCATCAGATGCCGTTAAAACTAGGCATTTTGGATTAACAGTCATGAGTGGTTTTAGAATTAACAGACGAGTGTTCACTTCCATGTTTAAAACCATCAACGGTATTGCGCTTGAAGGCGAGCATATGTTGCATTTAATTAATGGCATGCAAATGGACATGAGTGTGATTAATGAAGTGGTTAAAAAAGGTGATGTTGAAATTTGGCGAATTACCAATGGTGCACACACCACACATCCTTTTCATATTCATGACATTCAGTTTCAAATTCTTGATAGAGAACAAGGTGATGGTTCGGACCCAACCCCACCTAATGCAAATGAGCGTGGCTGGAAAGACACTGTACTACTAATGCCAGAAGAAACCGTGCGAGTGATTGCTAAATTTGACCATTACGCCGATACTCAATATCCTTATATGTACCATTGCCACATATTAGAACATGAGGATGCGGGCATGATGGGGCAGTTTTTAGTAGTGGAGCCAGAGGATTTTGACACGGTCATGGCTGATATTGATAACAATAAGAGAATACCGTTAAAGTCTTTTTGTAAGGTTAGTTAATCATGGAATTATTTTTAGTTATCTTATATAATGATGTTAATCATTATCATTTTTTTATTAAATGCTATCAGTTAACAATTTATCAATTGCTTATCAAACCACTCAAGTTTTAAATGAATTTGATTTAAGCCTTGCTACAGGTGATATTTTTGCATTAACAGGTGATAGTGGTAGTGGAAAAAGCTCAGCACTTAGATTTATTGCAGGTCTTGATGAGGTTCAAAGTGGACAAGTAATTTTAGATGGCAAGCAATTATCTAGTAGTGGCATACATAAGATAGCACCAGAATTAAGAGAAATAGGAATGGTGTTTCAAGATTATGCGTTATTCCCGCATATGAATGTTCAAAAAAACATTGCTTTTGGTATTCATCATTTATCAAATAGCGAACAAAAAGTAAGGGTTGAGGAGTTGCTTTTGATGATTGGCTTAGAGGGTTTCGAGAAAAAATACCCACACCAGCTGTCAGGTGGCGAGCAACAGCGTGTTGCCTTGGCTCGTGCATTGGCACCATCGCCAAAATTATTATTATTGGATGAACCGTTTTCTAGTTTAGATAAGAACCTTCAAAAACAACTAGTGTTGCAAGTCAGAGATATTGTAAAAAAAACCAACGTTACTTCCATTCTAGTAACACACGACAAACATGAAGCGACTATTTTTGCTGATAAAGTAGGGGTCATTGAAAATAGTCAGTTGACCATTAGTTAATAATAGGTATCATTTGCTATTGATAATCATTATCAATAGTATAACTTGGTCAATTTTTCATAAGGAGAAAAATCAGAATGAATATAAAAACATGGGTGCCATCAACATTGGTAGTGTTGGCACTAGCAATAACTAGTGTTGGCATAGCGCAAGCAAAAAGTGAAGACTCGGTCACTGTATATAGCTCTAGAAAAGAGCATTTAATTAAGCCATTATTTGAGTCTTTTACAAAAGATACAGGTATTAAAGTTGCGTATTTAACGGGCAAGGGCGGCGCATTGATTGAGCGCTTGAAGTTGGAAGGCAACAACACCAAAGCTGATATGTTTATGACCGTAGATGCGGGCAATCTTTGGTATGCGGCTACGCAAGATTTGTTTCAAGCAGTGCAAACGCAAACATTAAAAAGAAATATTCCAAGCCATTTAAGAGACCCTAAAGGTTTGTGGACGGGTTTATCGGTGCGTGCAAGAACCATTGTTTATAGCACTGAGCGTGTTAATCCAACTGATTTATCCACTTATGAGAATTTGGCAGATGTTAAATGGTCAGGTAGGTTGTGCTTAAGAACCAGCAAAAAGATTTATACCAAATCATTGGTGGCATCAATGATTTATCATCAAGGCAAAAATAAAGTGGGTGATATTATTAGTGGTTGGGTGGATAACTTGGCAGCCACGCCCAACGCTAAAGATTCTCATATTATGAATGCAATTGTTGCAGGTCAATGTGATGTTGGCTTAGTAAATACTTATTATTTTGGTCGTTTAATTGCTAAAAATCCTAATGTGCCATTGAAACTATTTTGGGCAAATCAGGATACCACGGGTGTACATGTGAATGTATCAGGAGCTGGCGTGACAAAATATGCCACCAATACCAAAGGTGCTATTAAATTATTAGAGTGGTTGTCAAGTGTTAAAGCGCAAGCCATTTATGCCTCGCTTAATAAAGAATACCCAGCCAATCAAAATGTTGCTTCAGATGAAGTGGTATCAAGTTGGGGATCGTTCAAACAAGATAAAATGAATTTGGCACAAACGGGTGTATTGCAAGCCGATGCTGTGAAATTAATGCAAATACAAGGTTACAGATAAACTCTTTTTTATATGTTATAAACCTAAGGCCTGGGGAGGTCTTAGGTTTTTCTGTTTTAAAATAGTATTTAGTATAAATTAAAAAGAAGTATTTTGGAAAAAAACTGCCTTAAATCAAAAATTTGGACTAGTGTATTGGCTCTATTAGTGGCTATGCCAATTTTTGTCGTGGCTTTGTCGTGGTTGTTTCCAGAGCGTGAATTATGGGTGCATTTTTCCACTGTTTTATTACCAAGTTTAATCAGTGCTACTGTGGTTTTGCTTATTGGTGTAGGGCTAGGCGTTACACTTTTAGGTACAATTTTGGCGTATTTGGTGGTGATGGTGGAATTTCCCGGTAGACGATGGCTAGAGTGGGCGTTATTTCTGCCTTTTGCTATTCCTGCATACGTACTGGCTTTTGTATATTTAGGTGTGTTTGATTATTCTGGCTATGCACAAGTATGGATGCGTGAAGTATTGGGCTTGCCAGGATTTGATATTCGCACTGGATCGTGGGCAGTTATTCTTACGTTTGTATTGGTGTTTTACCCTTATGTATACATGATGGCACGCGCCTCATTTAAACGCCAAAAAATTAATATAATTGAAGCCGGTCAATTGTTAGGTGCCAGTCCTTTACGTGTGTTTTTTAAAATATCTCTACCTATGGCACGCCCAGCTGCTGCTGCTGGATTATTAGTAACGCTAATGGAAACACTGGCTGATTTTGGTGTGGTTAGTTTGTTTAATTTTGATACTTTTACGACGGCCATTTATTCAGCTTGGGGTGATTTTCGCTCCATTGAAATTGCAGCGCAATTAGCATCACTATTAGTGTTAGTGGCATTCTTATTAATTTATTTTGAAAAAAAAGCACGTGGTCAAGCAAAATATTATTCAAATGACGTGGCTAATAAAAAGCCTTATCGTGCTTTAGGTGCTGCTGGCTGGCTGATTAGTTTATTTGTGTTTGGCGTGTTTATGCTTTCTTTTGCTATGCCTATGTTGCAATTAATCATTTGGGGTTGGACATCTGTGGGTGAAGAATGGAGTGTTAAGTATGTTGATTTGATTATTTCAACTTCGGTTCTAACCACGTCAGCCGCTTTAATAACGGTTGGTATTGCTACTATATTGGCATTACCTAGTCGTTGTAAAAGGAGCAGTCCTTGGATCAAAGGTGTGATTAGCATGGCAACGCTAGGCTATGCATTACCAGGTTCAATTATGACTGTTGGGTTACTATATGGCGTTAACCAAGTGTCAGCAATCAGTGTATATTTTGGCGGTCAAAGTATTAATCATATTATTTTTGGCTCTATTGCTTTGTTGTTGTTTGCTTATGTATCTCGTTTTATGGCAATTGGTTATAGTTCAATTAAAGCCAGTGCCGAGCAAATCAAGCCCATGTTTACCCAAAACGCACATCTGCTTGGTGCGTCACGCTTACGGCTTATTTTGAAAATATACTTACCCATGATGACACCAGGAATTTTGGCAGGTGGTTTGTTGGTTGCCGTTGATGTGATGAAAGAATTGCCAGCCACGTATTTATTGCGCCCATTTGGCTGGGATACATTGGCAGTTCAGGTGTATGAATTAAGTGCTGAAGGTTTGTTTGAACGTGCTGCTGTACCAGCACTTATAATGGTATTACTTGGTGCAGTGTTAATGTTGATACTTCAGTTATTAGACAAAAAATCTTCAAAAAACTTTTAAAACGAGATCTTTGTATAAATATGAATAATCATCAAAACACCTCTTTCATCAATTTGAAAACCTTTCCAGCGATGCTAAGCAGCCCTTTGGGATGGTAAAAACACCCTTAGCCCTGCTAGGAATGGATTTAAAAAATTCCTATATTAATAAAATTTATTATTTTGCCAATCATTCCTATTTTATGCAAATGTCTCTAAAACAAAGTTATAAACAACAATTCATGATGTTATGTGTCTATACATTTATAATAGCATTCAAAAAACAATCCTTAATTTGCTAAAACTTTTATACGATATGGATGATTTATTAAACATTAACGGCGTTACTTGTGCAGCAATCAATGCTGGCATTAAACGTGCACAACACTCATCAGCAAATTCAAGCGCTAAGGACACTGAAAAGCTAGACTTATCTATTGTTAGTTTGGAAAAAGGTACACAAACTGCAGCTGTTTTTACGCAGAACGTATTTTGCGCTGCACCTGTATTGGTGGCAAAAAATCATCTTAATCATGCCATTAAAGCATTGGTCATTAATAGTGGTAATGCCAATGCAGGCACAGGTTTGGGCAGTGGTAGCGTCGGGCTTAAAAATGCTTATAAGGTTTGTGAATTGGTGGCGAAAGAGTTGGATATTAAGGCTGAAGAAGTATTGCCATTTTCAACAGGTGTGATTGGGCAAATGTTGCCTATGGCTTGTTTTGAAGACAATGTATCTACATTAGTTTCTAGTTTGGCAATAGACAGCTTATCTCATGTGGCGCAAGCCATTATGACGACTGATTTGGTCGATAAAGTCCATTCTGAACAATTTAAAATAGGCGGTGATTTAATTACCATTACTGGCATTGCTAAAGGATCAGGCATGATTCGCCCTGACATGGCAACCATGCTTAGTTTTATTTTTACCGACATTAAAGCCACTCAGTCTGAGTTACAAAATTGTTTAACGCAAGCCGTTAATCAATCCTTTAATCGCATTACTGTAGATGGTGACACCTCTACTAATGACGCTTGTACGTTAAGTGCGACTGGCACATCTGGTGTTCAAATTAATGATTGTATAGATGAGTTTCAACAGTCACTAAATGCTGTCACCAAAACGTTAGCACATAAAATTATTAAAGATGGTGAAGGTGCAACTAAGTTTGTCGAAGTATGCGTTAAGGGTGGAGTAAGCACTAAGGATTGTCTTGAAGTGGCCTATACGGTTGCACATTCACCTTTGGTTAAAACTGCTTTATTTGCTTCTGATGCAAACTGGGGGAGAATTCTAGCAGCAGTAGGACGTGCCAATATTGCGCATTTAAAGGTTGAAGAGGTGAGTATTTATTTAGGCGACGTGTGTTTGATTAAAGCAGGGGAGTTGAATACTCACTACACTGAAACACAAGGTAAGGCACAAATGGCGAAATTTGAAATTGTTATCACCATTGAAATTGGCAAAGGCGTTTCAAAAGAAAGCGTATGGACAACTGACCTTTCTTATGACTATATAAAAATTAATGCAGAATATAGGACTTAATGATCATGAGTGTTTATAGACTTTTAATTTCAGGTACAGATGCGTGTGGTTTAGTAGCTGTAAATGGTCAATTTATTTTTAAGTATCAGGGTAATATTAAGGAGGCTCACCATCGCCTTGATGAACAAAATCAACATTTTTTTATGCGCATTGAAATTGAATCAAGTTCTTTGTATGGATTAAGTGATGCGGCGTAGTTAAAAAGAGTATTAATTATAGGTTCTAATTCCTCTCACTGTGTGGTAGATTTATTGCACCGCGGACATGAGTCTGAGTTAGAAGGTGAGATTGTTGGCGTACTGTCAAACCATAGTAAGCTTTCCAAATTAGCCAGTTGGTATGGTATGCCGTTTAAGCAAGTGAGCATTCATCAAGCAACTAAAAATGATGATATTGCCAAAATGAGCAAAGCAATCAATACATTTAATCCTGATGTAATTGTTTTGGCACGTTATGTGCAAATTATTCTTAAAGATCTGTGCAATCAATATAAATATAAAATTATTAATATTCATCATAGCTTCTTGCCATCATTTGCAGGTGCAAATCCATATTCTAGTGCTGCGCAATGTGGCGTTAAATTAATCGGCGAAACTTGTCATTGAAGGCCCACTTATTGAACAAGATGTCACTATGGTGAATCATAGTGACAATGTTAGTGGTATGAAGAAAATGGGGCAATATATTGAGAAAATTACACTAGCAAAAGGCTTGCAATACCATTTGGAAGACCGAGTATTAACTTGCCATAAAAAAACCATTGTGTTTTCTTAGTGGTTAATTGACATTGATAACGGCTGGTATTATTTCGTAAAATAGTCATTAATGTAACTAATTCCTTATTTTGAGTTTGTTTTACCGCTGATATTTTTCGTGTTGGTGTTTGTTTATTCCTCTATTGGTCTTGGTGGTGATTAGTCTTATACAGCTATTATGGTTATCGCCGGAATGTCAACCTTAACTATCCCCATGGTTTCGTTATCACTTAATCTGTTCGTTGCCACTATTGGCACTCGAATAATTTTGCCATTTTTGATATCTTTCATTCCATTTGCCTATGTGAGCGGCGCATTAAACTTATCCAGAGAAATATTTTTATGGGCATTGTTAGCTTCTTTAATTTTGGTTGCTGCTAGAATCTTCCTTGGGAAAGATACTGGCTTTAGATTGCAGCTAGATCATAAGCAAAAAATCATTATCTCACTAGTTACTGGATCTGTATTGGGACTGTTGGCAGGTATTGTTGGGATTGGCGGCGGCGTGTATTTGGTGCCGTTAATTATCATGCTTAATCTTGGCGCGCAAAAAGAAGCGACTGTCGCTGGTGTGGTGTCGCTTTTAGGCTTAATATCGCGTTTGCAATTTAACTCAATTGATTTATTAGAATACACGCCGTTAATTGTATCAGTTGTACTTGGTGGGTTTTTAGGCTCTTATATAGACTCATTTAAATACAGTGCCAAGACTATGTAAAAATCTTTTCGTAGAACTCAAGAAGAACAAACCATTGCAAGTGGCTTTATCATTCCAGGCTCAGCAACTGAAAAACCTTACAACAACTGCAACAGTATTAGCGCAAGCGTTAATCTCTGAAGGCGTTAAATCTGTTGCTACTGGCATGAACCAATGGGTCTTAAACGTGGATCAATAAAGCCTGTGAAGCTGCTGTTAAAACGCTACGTGATCTATCTCAAACCTGTGACGACACCAAAGCCCATTGCACAAGTAGGTACCATCTATGCAAATTCTGATGTATCTGTGGGTGATATCATTGCGCAAGCCATGGAACGTGTAGGTAAAACCGGTATTATTACCGTTGAAGAAGGCTCTGGTTTTGACAACGCATTAGAAGTCGTTCAAGGTATGCAATTTGAACGTGGCTACTTATCGCCTTATTTTGTTAACAATCAAGATGTCATGACCACAGATTTAGACAATCCTCTTATTCTAATGCATGATGCTAAAATCTCCAATATTCGTGATTTACTACCAACATTAGAAATCTCTCAAAAAGCTGGCAAGCCATCACTCATCATTGCTGAAGACATTGAAGGTGAAGCGTTGGCAACTCTGGTGGTGAATAACATGCATGGTATTGTTAAAGTAGCAAGCAGTTAAAGCCCCTGTTTTTGGTGCGCGTCGTAAAGCAATCTTACAAGACTTGGCTGTACTTACTGGCGGTGAAGTCATCTCTGAATAGGTTGGCTTATTACTTGAAGCAGTGACTGATTTACAACTATGGCTCTGCCAAGCATATTGAAGTTGGCAAAGAAGAGACCATTGTTGTTGATGGTTCCGGCTCTAAAGAATCCATTGATGGTCGTGTTGTCCAAATTAGAAAACCACAACTTCAGAATATGACAAAGAGAAACTAAACGAACGCTTGGCTAAATTATCATGTGGTGTTGCAGTGATTCAAGTTGGTGCAGCCATTGAAGTTGAAATGAAAGAAAAGAAAGATCGTGTTGACGATGCACTACACGCTACGCGTGCAGCAATTGAAGAAGGTGTAGTACCCGGTGGTGTTGCTCTAGTCCGTGCAGCAAGTACCACTAGCAAGCCTCAAAGGTTACAACCACGATCAAGGTGTTGGCATCCAAATCTTAATGCGCGCTATGGAAGCGCCATTACGTCAGAGTGTTGCTAATGGTGGTGGTTAATCTTCTGTTGTACTAAACAACGTTGCGAATGGTAAGGATAACTATGGCTACAACGCCGGTAATAAGACTTATGGCATGTGCATTCTTGAATCCAACTAAAGTAACTCGTGAAGCCCTATAGCATGCTGCGAGTATCTCTGGATTTATGATTACCACTGAAGCAATGATTACGGATGTTACGCAAGAAGCAGCGAGTGCTGGTGTTGATGCTGATCCTATGAATCAATACGACTAGTAATAAATAGTCGTTGATTTAGCACTAAAGGCATCGTTTTTACGAGGCTTGTTTTGATTTTTGAGAGTTTTAATCTAAGTCGCTGTTGTTAATAATAAAGGCTTTAAATTTTTGAGCGATGGGCGATAGTTTATTTTTATTATTATGGACAATATGCCAGTAACGAGTAATGGGAAATTTTTCAGCAGTGAGTTGTTTGATAATATTATTTTCAAGCTTAAGCTTTACTGTGTGTTTAGATACAAAGCCAATACCTAGCCCCGCTTGAACCGCTTCAATAATCGCCTCATTAGAGTTGATTTGAATATCTGAATTAAACTTCATGCCGGTAATACGTTCAATAGTAATGCGCGTACCTGATCCTTGCTCACGAGTAATAAGGGTTTCTTTATTAAGATCTTTAATGGTGTTGTTGCGATTGAGTAGGGGATGGTCAGGATGAGCAATAGCAATTAATGGGTTTTCCATAAATGGCTGAGTTTTTAAATTCATTTCTAGAGGCGGCTCTCCCATGATAATTAAGTCAGCAGAATTACTGGCTAATTTTTCCAATAACATTTTTCGATTGGTCACATCTAAGTGAAAGGTAATTTTTGGAAACTCTGATTTAAATTTTGCCAAAATTCGACTCACAAATGAGTTGGTTGTAGTGGCAACAGCAATTTGCAAATGACCCGCTTCAGGATATAGAGTTTGTTCAATATCAAGCTTGCTTTGCTCTAAAGTGTTGATTATATCGATACAGGTTTGGTAAAAGTTTTTACCAATATAAGTAGGTATTACGGTTTTTCCTTTGGTATTAATAAGATTTGATCCAATATTTTTGGTTAGTTGTTGTACTTGCATGTAAACTGCAGGTTGAGTGATAAACAACTCTTTACTAGCCTTGGTAAAGCTTTTGTTGCGCACAACTGCTTCAAAACTATAAAGTTGTTTTAAGGTGTAATTAATCATAACTAAAACTTATTATTTGTTAAATAAATATTATTTTACATTATTTATAAATCCTTGTATGATATAGGTTCTTTTAATGAAAGGAGTTAAAATAATGGCAAAGGTTTATGATGCAGGCGTAAAAGATTACCGCGATACTTATTGGATGCCGGATTACATACCGTTAGAGACGGATATCCTAGCATGTTTTAAAATTACACCACAAGATGGTGTTCCTCGTGAAGAGGTAGCAGCGGCAGTAGCAGCTGAGTCTTCTACAGGCACTTGGACAACAGTTTGGACAGATTTATTAACTGATCTTGATCACTACAAGGGTCGTTGTTACGCGATCGAAGACGTACCAGGTGATGATACATGTTTCTATGCATTCGTTGCATATCCAATTGACCTATTTGAAGAGGGTTCAGTTGTAAACGTTATGACCTCTTTAGTTGGTAACGTATTTGGCTTTAAAGCTTTACGCGCACTTAGACTAGAAGATATTAGAGTCCCAATTGCCTACGTAATGACTTGTAATGGCCCACCACAAGGTATCCAGGTAGAGCGTGATATCCTTAATAAATATGGTCGTCCTTTATTGGGTTGTACTATTAAGCCTAAGCTAGGTTTATCTGCTAAGAACTACGGTCGTGCATGTTATGAAGGTCTTCGTGGCGGCTTAGACTTCACGAAAGACGATGAAAACATTAACTCACAGCCGTTTATGCGTTGGAGAGCTCGTTTTGATTTTGTACAAGAGGCTATCGAGAAAGCTGAAACTGAAACTGGTGAGCGTAAAGGTCACTATCTAAACGTTACTGCACCTACTTTTGATGAAATGATGAAGCGTGCTGAGTATGCTAAAGAAATAGGTTCTCCGATTATTATGCATGACTACATTACTGGTGGTTGGACTGCTAATACTGGTCTAGCACAATGGTGTCAAGACAACGGTATGTTATTGCACATTCACCGTGCAATGCATGCGGTATTAGACCGTAACCCACATCATGGTATCCATTTCCGCGTACTTGCTAAAATCTTGCGTTTATCTGGTGGTGATCATTTACATTCTGGAACAGTTGTAGGTAAATTAGAAGGCGACAGAGCTGCAACTCTTGGTTGGATTGATATTATGCGTGATTCATTCATTAAAGAAGATCGTTCTCGTGGAATCTTCTTTGATCAAGATTGGGGCGCTATGCCGGGTGTAATCCCTGTAGCTTCTGGCGGTATTCATGTTTGGCATATGCCTGCACTTGTTAATATCTTTGGTGATGATTCTTGTCTACAGTTTGGTGGTGGTACATTGGGTCATCCATGGGGTAATGCTGCTGGTGCTGCTGCTAACCGTGTTGCGGTTGAAGCTTGTGTTGAAGCGCGTAATACTGGTCGTGAGCTTGAGAAAGAAGGTAAAGATATCTTACAATCAGCAGCTAAGCATAGTCCTGAACTTGCTATCGCAATGGAAACTTGGAAAGAGATCAAATTTGAATTTGATACAGTGGACAAGATTGATGTAGCACACAAGTAAAGTATCCATTGATAGAGTGTTAATTAAAACACTCTGCTAACACTAATAAAAATAAGGAGCAATAAAATGCAAGATTATATTTCAAGCTTAAGCAACACTGAAAGTCGTAAATTTGAGACTTTCTCATATTTACCTGCAATGAACACTGAGCAAACTCGTCAACAGATTCAATACATTGTTGACAAGGGTTGGAACCCAAGTATCGAACACACTGAACCAGAGCATGCTTATGGTTCATACTGGTATATGTGGAAACTTCCAATGTTTGGTGAAACTGACGTTGATGCGATTCTAACTGAATTAGAGAACTGTCATACTGCACATCCGGGCAACCATGTTCGTTTGTTAGGTTTAGATAATTTCGCACAATGTGCTGGTACTTCAATGGTTATTTATCGCGGTAAAACGGTTTAATAGTTCGTTAAGTTCCAAACAAAAAACCCCAACTCTTGTAGTTGGGGTTTTTTTGCTATAAAATAATGAATATGAATAAACCAAAAACATATGTAGGTATAGATAACGAAATAAATGGCGGAATGACTACCATTGGTAAGATAATCAGAGATGGTTGGGTGTTTGGTCTAATCGAAGAATCTCAGACCTGTGAAGGCTGGAATCTTGCCGGTATTGACTCTTTATTGCAAAAGGTTAATGATGAATGGGATAAGTATGGTTGTCTGGTGAGTTTCTTACCACCAGAACTGTCCGAGCGTCACTCTAGAATACATGGGGCTGCCCTAGAAACAGCCAAATTAGCAGGTTGGTCAGGTGAGTTTGAAACTGACGATGAAGACGAATAAATAAGGAAGGAGAGTTATGTCTGAAATAAAAGTAGATCCAAATCAATACATCATCAAAGATGAGCCGTATTATGAATCAGTAAATAATGAAGTAGAGCTTTATGAATCAGCATACGATGTTCGTATGCCTATGATGATTAAAGGTCCAACAGGTTGTGGTAAATCACGTTTTGTTGAATACATGGCTTGGAAATTAGGCAGACCTTTGATTAGTGTTGCTTGTAATGAAGATATGACTGCTTCTGATCTGGTAGGTCGTTTCTTATTAGATAAAGATGGTACTAAATGGCAAGATGGACCTCTAACAACAGCAGCTCGTATTGGTGCAATTTGTTACTTGGACGAAATTGTTGAAGCACGTCAAGATACAACTGTTGTTATTCACCCATTAACAGATTATCGTCGTGAATTGCCATTGGATAAAAAAGGTGAGCTGGTTAAGGCGCATCCAGATTTTCAATTAGTGATTTCATACAATCCTGGTTATCAAAGCTTAATGAAAGATCTTAAACAATCAACTAAGCAGCGTTTTGGTGGCATGGCTTTTGACTACCCTGAGACAGAATTAGAAGTTGCTATTGTTACTAAAGAATCTGGTGTAGATGCAGCAACAGCTGAAAAGTTAGTTCAAATTGCACATCGTGCACGCAACCTTAAAGGTCACGGTCTTGATGAAGGTATTTCTACACGTTTATTAGTATACGCAGGTCAGTTGATTGCCAAAGGTGTTGATGCAAAAGCTGCATGTAGTATGACAATGATTACGCCATTGACAGACGATCCTGATATGCGCGATACGTTAAAAGCTGCAGTTCAAACGTTTATTGGTTAAATCAGTTTTAACACCACTTGATTTAGGATGTTAATTAATTATCCATCCATTAGGTCAATTTAACTTAAGGTATTTTTTGTTATGTCAAAGATTCTACTTGAAGATTATTCTGAATTTCTTGAAAAAGTCGCACCAGAAGTTAGAAACGTTCTAGATGCGACTTTTGCTGATGCTGCACGAGTAATCTCACCTGCAGGTTTAAAAGATTATTTGGATGGTGCTAAGTCTTTATGTGGCTTAGGCAAGGGTAATGATCTTGTGATTACTTACCTTGAGGTTATGCCGCAAATTTCAAAAGAATGTGGTGAAGATACAATTCCTGACTGTATTACTGCAGCCATGAAATTATCTTCATTGACTTCTGGTGAGGTGGTTTCATTATTATTGTCAAGCATGCCTTTGGTTGCAAGACACCTGGGCGATGCACAATTAGTCCGTGGTTATTTAACCATGATCCATCAGCTGGCTTCAACAGCAGCTCGTGGTTTGCGCCCGATGTTGGTGAATATTGATCAACTACTATCTAAGTTAACCTTAAGCGGTTTACGCCGTTGGTCACAATTTGGTGCTAAAGCTTACCGTCGTGATTTTAAAAATTTAACAGCATACTTCTCATTAGAATCTGTTGATTCACGCTCCATGCTTGAAAAAGAGCGCCGCGGCGTGTTGTTTGTTAGAGTGCAACGAAAGTTAAACTTTTATCTGCGTGCTCTATGGGGGCGTGATTTTTTTATTCGCCCAACGGGTGCTGAATATACAGATTTTAGACCTTATGTTGATACACGTATTTTGCATGTTCCAGATGCATTGGATGATATTGAAGGTATTGAAGGGTTAGAGATCTATCGTGCCACTGTTGCACATATGGCAGCTCATTTAATGTACACCTCTAAATCAATGTCTGCTGAACAGCTTAGTCCAGCGCAGATGTTTTTTATTGGTTTGTTGGAAGATGCACGTGTTGAGTATAAAGCGGTACAAGAATTTCCTGGTCTGAAGAAATTATGGCGCTCTTTAATGCTACTTGAACATGAAGAGCTGGCAGAGCATGAAACCATGGAAATTTTGGAAGGCTTTGCTTTGCAGTTGCTTGATGCAGATGCTAAGGGTAATGATCAACAGTTAAATGATTTTGCTGCTAAATTTCATGCAGGTATTGAAGAAAATAAAGACGACAATCAGTTTGCTTGGCGAATGGGTATTGAGCTTTATCACTTATTTACAGGTCGCAAGGCTGTACCAAGTTTAAGAATTCTTGAACGCTATCGAGTTGATTATCGAGATGATAACCGTGTTATTTGGCATTTTGAGGATGTTAACTGGGATTTGGGTGATGAGTATATTGCTGCCAGTCAAACACAACAGCGTTTTGAGGTTAGCCCATTGATGATGGCACATGAGGTTGATTGTGAATTAGCTGGTGATGATGCGCAAGTGATTTGGACATGTACAGACTTAATGCGTGTGTATGAAGACGATCTTACTAACAATGCAAGATCGTTCAATGAAACCATGGGTACAGAACCTATTTCTGATCCATTTCATTATCACGAATGGGACTATCAAATCCAATTGCATCGTCCAGACTGGGCAACTATTTATGAGCGCCGTCCAACTAAGGGTGATCCGGAAGATATTGATAATATCTTAATTGAGTATAAGCCTATTGCTCATAGAATTCGTCAAATTATTGATTTACTAGCCCCTGCAGGAGTGCAGCGTAAGCGTGGCATGGAAGATGGTGATGAGGTTGATATTAACGCAGCTATTGATGCAATGATTGCCATTCGTATGGGTGAGCAGCCCAATCCACGCATCACCATGCGTAACGTACTTAACACTAGAGATTTATCTGTTGTTGTGTTGTTAGACTTGTCCGAATCAACTAATGAAATGGTTGGTAATTCTGATAAAACAATTTTACAGCTAACTCGTGAAGCGGCAACTTTGGTGTCTGTTGCCATGGAAGGCATTGGTGATCCATGTGCATTTCATGGATTTGC
Source organism: Candidatus Ruthia sp. Plio_17_S18 (assembly GCA_021730105.1). Lineage (GTDB taxonomy): Bacteria > Pseudomonadota > Gammaproteobacteria > PS1 > Pseudothioglobaceae > Ruthia. The sequence continues at coordinate 789,066 of CP072538.1, read as the reverse complement.
TTCTGATGGTCGTCATGACGTTCAATACTTCCGTTTAAAGGATTTTAATCAGCATTTTGATGATGAGGCTAAGGCGCGTCTTGCTGGCATGAAGGGTGGTTTATCTACTCGCATGGGTGCAGCACTTCGTCATGCAGGTACACATCTTCACAAGCAACAAGAAAAACGCAAGTTAATTTTGTTGGTGACTGACGGTGAGCCGGCCGATATTGATGAAACAGATCCGCAACACTTACGCTTTGACACTAAGAAGGCAGTGGAAGAGCTGTATTCAACAGGCATATTGACCTATTGTTTAACGCTAGATCCACATGCAGATGCTTACGTGAAACGTATTTTTGGTGAAAATAACTACACTGTTATTGATAATGTTGAGAAACTACCTGAACAGCTTCCACTGCTATTTGCTAGTTTAACTGCATAATTAGCAATGTTTGAGGATGATGAAAAACTCATAGAGTTTGTTCCAAAATATCCTCGTACTTTGCACCAAGATTAGACAGATTCAGGCAATCCAAGTGTTTACAAAATAACCGCAACACTATATACACATTAAAAAAATGTATGCAGATCAAGTTAAAGATCTCAACCAAGGTAGGATCGATACCGAATTAGGTGAAGAGAGCCTACGCAATATAGCGACTAACTATCAATCGAATTAAGTCGATTTTATTCGACTTGCTCAAAATACAGCAGGCATAAGCACCTTACAATCACAAATACTGAGCAACCCTAATGATTACCAAGTTCGTTTTGACTTTGCTGTGTGTTTATTTGCTCAGCACAATATTCTTATTCTTCATTCAAGAAAATGAACCAAATTTTAAATAAGGTGCGTCTAGGAGGGATGATTGGCATGATTTGTAATATGCTGGCTAATACCAATCCAAAAGAAAGTAGCTTGTATCGTCAACGATTAGCAAATTTAATAAGTGAATAATTAAAACACTTGTTCAACAAAATCCAAATCAATTTGGATATTAATGTTATCTAAGAGTTCTAGGCATTTTGGCATGGCTAGGAAAATCGCACCTAAACACACTGCAATGGCTGCCGGCTTACCAGGTAAGTTAATAATCAAACTATTACCACGTGTACCTGTAGTTTGACGTGATAAAATAGCCGTTGGTACAGTGCGTAACGAGACAGTGCGCATTTGTTGTGCAAAGCCGTCAAAAATACGCTCACATACAGTGTGCGTTGCTTCGGGTGTCACATCGCGTGCTGTAGGCCCGGTGCCACCAGTAGTTAAAATTAGGTTGCAACACTTGTTATCAGCAAAATCAATCATGGTTTTTTCAATTAAAGATTGTTCATCTTCAATAATAATGGTTTCTATCTCATAAGGAGATAGCACGGCATTTTTAATCCAATCTTGCATAGCAGGACCACCAATATCCTTATATTCACCGCTAGCAGCGCGATCAGATATAGTAATAAAACCAATTTTAATGTTTGTTTTTCTCATATGTTTAAAGACCAGTTAGTTAATCTTTAATTAATTTTACCATTCAATAGATTGTTAAAAGAACAATCTAACGAGTCAATTTTAACCAAATTCAAAATAAGGTTGTTCGTTCAACGCATGGCGTTAACTGCACAGGTTCATGTAGTTGGAAAATTTATGTGAACAATGTCTTGGTGACTTGGGAGACACAACAAACCAACTATCCAAGAACTCGTCCAGATTTAGCCTAGAGGTTGTCAAAAAGGCGCAACGTACTCGTGGTATTTATATAGCGCTACTCGCCTTAAATATCCTTTGATTCATTATAGATTGTTAAAAATCTGGCGTGATGCTAAAAAACACAATGCTGATCCTGTTGATGCATGGAAATCCATTATGGATGATAAAGCCAAAGAAAAATAATACAAACAAGTTCGTGGCCTATGTGGTATGGTTCGTGCCGACTGGGATGAGGTTAATGAAATTATTGCAGCTGCCAATATCTACACTGCCAAAACTTATGGTCCAGACAGGGTTTGTTGGATTTTCGCCTATCCCTGCAATGTCAGTGGTGTCTTATGCAGCTGGGAGAACGCTTCGAGCTTCAGATATTGATAGCGCTTTGGGCGAACAAGATAATACTGAATGGAAGCCATTATTGATTGATGGCACTACCAATGAAATTGTTGTTTCAACAGTGGCAGTTGGCTCTCGTTGAGATGGTTCTGGAAAGTGGAATATTGAAAATAAAAACATCATGAATGGTGCAGATATTAACCCAAAAACCACCTTAAAAGACGACAATGACGAAATCGTATCCGTTGGTTCCACGTATTTTAATAACAAAGCAGCACACGATCAAGAAATATTTACAAACACAGATCATAATTCTGTTTTAATGAGAAATGTACCCATTAAAACAGTTAAATTGGCTAAAGGAAGTTGCAACTGTGTTTGATTTAATGATGGCAAGCTATAGTGTTGATCAAGGATTGGGTGGCGATAATGTGACCGCCTCGTTTGATGATGATGCACCTTACACGCTCGCTTGGTGTGAAAAAGTAACAGGCGTTCCAAAAGAACAAACCATTCGTATTGCTAGAGAATTTTCAGAAAACGCAGATAAGACACAAGGTAAATCAATGGTCATTTTAGGAGCTGCTGTGAACCATTGGTACCACATGGATATGATTTATCTCGGAATTATTAAACATGTTAATAATGTGTGGTTGTACTGGTAAGTCAGGTGGTGGTTGGTCTCATTACGTGGGTCAAGAAAAGCTTCGTCCGCAAAAAACAGGGTGGCAGCCATTAGCATTTGCGCTAGATTGGCATCGTCAACCACGCCATATGAATGGCACTTCGTTCTTTTATAATCATTCTAGTCAGTGGCGTTATGAAAGGCTAGAGGTTGATGGTATTTTGTCTCCATTGGCTGATAAAAAGCAGTGGGAAAACTATTCTATGATAGATTGCAACGTTCGCAGTGAAAAAATTGGTTGTGGTTGCCTTCAGCACCACAGGCATTGGTTGTTCAACAATTACTATTGCAAGCGGTTGGTGTTAAAAAAGATGCCACCCATTAGGAAGAGAAAATTAATCAGCTATTAACTTATAATGTTATTATTCCTACAGCGAGTGTAGAATCTTGTTAATGTTATTACGACAACAATAAAATTAAATTTTTAGACAAAGAAAGAGATGAAACACTGCCATTTGAGACGCTTGATATACAAGGGTTCTATTTTAAAGACCCTAGAGTTATGAATATAAAAATACAATAAACAATCATGAACATTAATCATAAAGAAATAGAGTTGGCTAAATCAGAAAATGTAACGCTATACTACTAAACAAAGTGTGTTCGTGATTATCTGTTGAACTACTCAGGGGAAAATGGTGAGCAATAAAGCATTATTAATATCAGCCATAGGTTCATTCATAGCAGTTGCTACAGCTGGATTCTTTTCCAATGTTATTTTACAAAACACCGATTCCACTTTAATTATCACCTAAGCTGGCGCTTCAGCTATGTTGGTATTTGGTTTGCCACACTCTTTAGTTTATCGTCCGTGGAACTTAGTGGGCGGGCATAGTGTTTCTGCTGCGGTAGGTGTGTTGCTTGTTTTTATTTGATTGCTGATACGTTATTAGCGATTTCAATTGCCATCCCGCTTGCACTTGTTGCCATGCCTATTTTTTTTAATTCCTTAATATCGCTTGTAGTTGCTACGGCGATAGGCAGTTTTAGAGATAAAAATCCGTTTGAAGATGATTTGTAATCAGGTTGTTCATAAGAAACTAAAGATATTATTTATCCACCAGTAACTGGTGGATAAAAGGCTACTTCATCTACTTCATTGATAATAACCGGATCATTAGCAATTTCTTGATTGATTGCACAAAGAACATTGTTTGGAAAATGATGCTCGCCATGTCTATCAATAAGCTGTTTTTTTAATTGTGCTGTTGTGATGTTAGTAGCAAGAATAATCTCTTCACTGGACAGTTTAAGGGATTCTTTAAGTGAAGCAAAATATAAAATTTTCATAATTTATTTATAGTAAAAATTTTTAAGTATTGTTTTATCCACCAATTTCTACCATTTTCCGGTTGCTGATATTGTCAATAACAGAGTTAAACTCGTGCTTTTCAGGTTTTTTATTGATTGCATTTAAAATCATACGTTTAATTTCATCATCCGTTAAATTTGAACGTACGGCATCTTTTAAAGAAATTGAATCTTCTTGCCCTAAGCATAAGATTAAATCACCCTTGGCAGTCAGCCTAACACGATTACAAGTTTGGCAAAAATGGTTTGATACGGCACTGATCATGCCTACTGTAGAGTTTGTGCCTTTAATTTTAAAATTATGAGCAGGACCGGCAGTTTTATTAGATGTGATGGAGGTTAATTGATTGTTTAGGTGTTTGTTAATTTTATCAAAAATGTCTTTTTCACTAATGTGTTTAGCAAGTGCTTCTATGCCTGACAATCCGATTGGCATGGTTTCAATAAAGCGGATATCAATGCCTTTATTAATGGCAAAATCAATCATTGACTCGATTTCATCATCATTAACGCCACGCATTGCTACTACATTAAGTTTAATTGGGCTCATGCCTACCTGTATTGCCGCATCAACGCCTTTAATAACTTGTGTTAAATCGCCACCACGAGTAATTTCTTCAAACCTTTTAGGAATGAGTGAATCAATAGAAATGTTGACTCTATTGATGCCATTTTGATAAAGTTTCCCAGCAAATTTTTCTAATAAATGTGCATTGGTTGATAAGGGTACATCATCAATACCATCAATACGACTGATGAGTTTAGCAATTTTAGAAATACCTCTTCGTAGTAGTGGCTCACCCCCTGTTAATCTAACTTTGGTAATGCCTAATTGTGCAAAAAATTGAACAATTTTTTCAATATCTTCATAACTTAGAATGTCTTCACGTTTGCAATTTGGTGTGTGTTCATCATCACGACAATAAAAACATCGATAGTTGCAGTGTTCAGTCACTGAAAGTCTTAGGTAGTTAATTTCTCTACCAAATGTGTCAATTAACTTAGGCATTTTCAAGTTTCCGTCTGGATTGCTGTGTATCACTTATCCAATGGCCAGATTTTCCGCCCTTTTTTTCTAGTAATTGAATGTCTCCAATTTTGATAAAACGATCTACTGCTTTGCACATGTCATAAATAGTGAGCGCTGCTACACTGGCTGCGGTGAGTGCTTCCATTTCTACGCCAGTTTTGCCATCAAGTTTAACAAGCGCTTTAATCTCAATCGTGGCATTTTTTTCATTAGGCGTCAGCTCAACTGTTATTTTTGACAGCATTAAAGGGTGGCAAAGTGGAATTAAATCCCAGCATTTTTTAGCAGCACAGATGCCAGCAATACGAGCTACAGCGAGTACGTCTCCTTTAGCATTTGAACCAGATAATATCAACTCAAGAGTTGATTGTGTCATACTAACCACAGCCATGGCAGCTGCTTCACGCGTGGTAACTTGTTTATCAGACACATCAATCATTTGCGCATGACCTTTTTGGTTAATATGGGTTAATTTATCCACTTGGGTTGTTGTGTGTCACTTGTCGCTCATGATAATAGCTCATTTAGTGGATAAAAGTTTAAAATCTCACCTAGTTTAAAAGTGGTTTTTTCTGGAATTTCTATCAATCCATCTGCCCACACCATGGAACTCAGCACGTCAGAGCATTGTTTGGGATACAGATTGGCCTTAGTGGGGAAGGTTGTATGATCAAGGCGCACACATACAAATTCACGTCTAGATTTTGGTTTGTTCCAATCAAAGTTTGTTTGAGCTTTAAAAGCAGTATTTAGATAGTGACCTGCACCTTGCATTTTTTTAATAAAAGGTCGAGCAAAGAGTAAAAAAGTTACCATGGCAGAAACCGGATTGCCCGGCAGTCCAATAAAAGCACAACGCCCTAAGTTGCCAAAAGCAAGTGGTTTGCCTGGTTTTATTTTAATACGCCATAGGTTTAATTGACCTAATTGTTCTATAGCAGGCTTAATATAATCTTCCTCACCAACAGATACGCCACCTGTGGTTATGATTAAATCACAAGCAGATTTTAATGCTTTTAGGGCATCACAAGTAGCATTAAAGGTGTCTTTAATGTTGCCTAAGTTGATAATTTCGCAACCAAGATTGTTTAGTAGTGCTACTAACGAATAGCGATTAGAGTTAAAAATTTGCCCTTGTTGTAATGTGTTTCCAGGATTGACCAGCTCATCACCTGTGAAAAATACACCGACTTTAATTTTATGAAATACGCTAAGTTTATCTATACCCACAGAGGCAGCCAGCGCAATATCTTGTGGTTGTAGTCGTTTTCCTTTGGGTAAGATAACGCCACCTGATTGGATGTCATTGCCCATAGGCCTGATGTTTTCACCCAGTGAAATGGGTTTATAAACTTCAATTTTTGATTTGTTTTCAATCAGCCAGCATTCCTCTTGCATGAGCACTGTATTAGCATTTTTTGGTATAGGTGCACCTGTAAATATACGTGCTGCACAGCCTGGTGCTAGTGCCTCTCCAGTACTGCCTGCAGGAATACGGTCGGTAATTTCAAATGCAAATCCACCTGCTTTGTTTATTTGATTTTCTTTAAGATTAATGGCGTAGCCATCCATGGCAGAATTATCAAAACTAGGGACAGAAATATCAGCATGTATATCAATAGCTAGCATTCTGTTTAATGTACCATCAAGCTCTATTAATTGAGTGCTATTGGTAACTTTAGCAGAATCTATTAATATTTTTAAAGCCTCATCGATAGAAAGTAAGGGTTGTGGTATTGTGTCACATCCACAATCAACTTGTTGATTGTTCATGATAAATTTTTACGGTTTATAATTAAAGTTAATTTTTTGATTGTATCATACAGCCTATACATTCGACAACAACATACCCATATGAAAAGCATCATTAAAAGTGACATCACTGCTGTCATACTTTCAGGCGGTCAAGCCACACGTATGAATTCTCAAGATAAAGGTTTAATTTTATTTAATGACAAGCCTTTGATTAGTTATGTGATCGACATTATCCATCAAGATGTTCATAGTATATTGGTGAGTGCCAATAGAAACCTTGATGCATATCAAAAATTTGGTGAGGTTATTACTGATAGTTTGCCTGGGTTTCAAGGGCCACTTGCTGGTATTTTGTCGTCTTTGATTAAAGTTAAAACAAAATATTTATTGGTTGTGCCGTGTGATGGGCCGTTTATTAATCAAACTCTTGTGGCTAGGTTATTAGAAAATATGCAACAGTCTGATGCCAGTATTTGTGTGGCAATGCAAGGGCAAAAAATGCACCCTACTTTTTCATTAATTAGGGCTAATTTAAAAGACAATTTGAGTGAATTTTTAGCACAAGGTAATCGTAAGATGGGTATGTGGTTTAAGAGTAATCATGCACAAGAAGTTGATTTTTCAGACCAAGCAGAGATGTTGATTAATCTAAATGTACCTGATGACTTTAAAATTAGGCAGTAAGATTATTCCCAACGATTTTTTTGTCTTTTGTCACTATTTTTGGCTTCAACCCATTTGCTTTTGTTTTGAGTGTGTTCTTTTTTCCAAAAAGGTGCTTGAGTTTTTAAATAGTCCATGATAAATTCGCAAGATTCAAAAGCAGATTTACGATGTTTGCTACTTGTAATCACCAATACAATTTGATCATTAATATTTAAATCACCCACGCGATGAATAAGGGCTGTATTACCAATAAACCAACGTTTTTTGGCCTGATCAACAATAGATTTTAGTGCTTTTTCAGTCATCCCAGGGTAATGCTCTAACGTCATTTTTTGAATTGGAGTGTCATCTAAATCGCGTACAAAGCCAATAAAACTGACCACTGCGCCAATATCAGAATTGTTGTTTTTGACCAGTGCCATTTCTGTTGATAAGTCAAAATCTTGTTGTTGTACGATTATTTTATCCATGTCAAAAACCTTAATAATAAAAATATTATAATAAATTAAGTCACTTGAACTTAATTTTTTGATATAATTTCATATAAGTTGCCCAATGAAGGGTAACAACAAACACAGACGTTTACTTAATTTTTCTTGATGAGATTATTAAGTAAACGTTTTTCGTCAATTTCAAAGTAGAGTTGGCAATTGGGTATTGAAGCCAGTTATTGTATTTTTATGTCTATGTATATAAATGCGATAACTGGCTTTTTTTGCTTTATAAAAAGCATAAAACATTAAAACAAGGCATGAAAATAGCATGAAAAATTTAGTCATAGTTGGATCGGGAATGAGCGCCATGAAGGTGGTTGATGAGGTATTAAAAATTGACCCATTGATGTATCAAATTACTATTATTGGTGAGGAAAAGGTATTGCCATATAACAGAATTATGCTCTCACCTGTTTTGGCAGGGGAGAAAGATTTTGAAGATATAAAGACGCATGACGAGTTTTATTTCTCTCAAAATAACATTACCTTTAAGCCAGGTTGCTTAGTGTCATCTATTGATAGATTCAATAAAAGTATTTTATTAACCAATGAGAATGCATCATATTCAGTAGCATACGATCGATTGGTGATTTGTACAGGGTCAAAGCCTTTTATTTTGCCATTGCCAGGTAAAACGCTAGAGGGCGTGGTGTCGTTTAGAGATATTTATGATGTTGAGTATATGCAATCAAAAGTTGGCCAAGCTAAAAAAGTAGCCGTAATTGGTACGGGTTTATTAGGGCTTGAGGCTGCTAATGGGCTCAATGAGTTAGGGTTTGATGTTACCGTGATTGGCAATATGGATTCTATTATGCATATACAACTAGATGCTTCATCTGGCAGCTTATTGCAAAAAGTATTAGAGCAGAAAAGTATTAAATTTAAGCTAGGTACAATCACCAATAAAATTATTGGAACAAATACAGTTAAAGCATTGAAATTTGAAGATGAAACGGCAATGGATGTTGATATGGTTGTTATGTCGGTAGGCATTATTCCGGAGGATTCTTTAGCTAAAGCCGCTGGATTGCATACAGACAGAGGCATTATTGTAGGCGATACAATGATGACTTCTGATCCTGCTATTTACTCAGTAGGCGAATGTATTAAACACCGAGGCATGTCGTATGGTTTGGTAGCGCCACTGTTTGAACAGGCGCGTGTGTGCGCTGAGCAGGTGTGTGAGGTGTCACATCATATGTATACAGGTTCAGATATTTCTACTAAGCTAAAAATTTCAGGTGTGGATGTCTTCTCAGCAGGGGAGTTTGACAATCTTGAAGATGAGGTTATGTGTTCCAAGGACCATGCACTTAACACTCGTAAAAGATTGTCTATTAGGGGCAATAAATTGGTTGGTGCAGTTTTATTTGGCGATTCAACAGATGGATTGTTTTATTTTGACTTAATCAAAAAAGAAACAGACATTACCAGCATTCGTAAAACTTTACTATTTGGTGATATTAATATTGACGACTCAAGTGCAGGTGCCAAGGGTGTTGAGAAAATGGCTGAAGATGAACAGGTATGTGGTTGCATGGGTGTTACTAAAGGCGACATTGTTATGGCAGTGGCAGGTGGTTGCGATACTTTTGAAGCACTACAAGAAGAAACAGGTTGTGCAACAGGTTGTGGTGGTTGTACTTCCGTTGCCAAACAAATATTTAGTTTTGTCTCTGGTGCTGAAATATTAAATAAAGATGCTTTGTGTGATTGTACAAAACACTCAACAGAAGAAGTGCGTAAATATATTAGAGCATTAGATGAAGTTGTTAGTGTTAATGACGTTCGAAGTGCACTTGATTTTGACAACACTTGCAAGGCTTGTGGTGCTGCCATTAATTATTATTTATCGTCACAGTTTAATGAAGCATATGTTCATAATGATGATGAACGACCGCACAATGAAAAAATGCATGCCAATAAACAAAGGGATGGCACTTATTCCATTGTGCCACAAATGCAAGGTGGATTGACAACACCTAAAGAACTTAAGGCATTGGCTGATGTTGCTGTTAAATATGAGGTTCCCACGATTAAAGTCACTGGTGGTCAGCGCATTGATTTATTAGGCATTCCCAAGGAAAACTTAAACGATATGTGGGATGAAATGACCGAAGCAGGTATGGAGGCTGGTTATGCTTATGGTAAAGCCACTAGAACGTGTAAATCCTGTGTTGGTATAGATCATTGTATGATGGGTACGCAAGACTCTATGGGCCTTGCAATTAAAATGGAAGACGCTGTTTGGTCGCACTTTATGCCACACAAATTTAAAATGGGTGTGAGTGGTTGCCCGCGTAATTGTGCTGAAGTTACGATTAAAGATTTTGGCGTGATTTGTACTGAAAAAGGCTATGAAATTCATGTGGCAGGTGCTTGTGGGATTCGAACTAAGGCCTGTTTGAAAGATAGATTTTTTGAAACCGAAGAAGAGGTGATTGAATATCTTAAGGCGTTTGTGCAGTTATATCGTATTGAGGCTAATTATCTTGAGCGAGTGATGCATTTTGAGGAGCGCGTGGGTCTAGACTATATTCAATCCAAACTAAAGACACCTTCAATGATCAAACACTACGCAGGATTGTTACCCAAAACCATTAAAAACCCATGGGAAACAACAGGCCATAGGCGTTCAGCATAATATAAGGAGTTAATCATGGAAGATAAATTAAATCTATTTTCATTTAAGGGTAAGTCTCGCATTTTGCATCTAACTTGGTTTGCTTTTTTTATGACCTTTGTTGTATGGCTTAGCCTTGGGCCAATGATGCCATTTATACAACAAGCCTTGTCATTAAGCGAGCAACAAGCAAAAGTGCTTCTGATTCTTAATGTTGCTATGACCATTCCAGCAAGAATTGTGGTTGGTATGCTGGTTGATAAATTCGGACCTAAAATTATGTTCTCCTCTATTTTAGTTTTAGGTGGGCTTGTTTCAATTGCATTTAGTTGGATGCAGTCTTATGAGCAACTTGCTCTACTTAGATTCTTGTCAGGTTTTATTGGTGCTGGATTTGTGGTTGGTATTCGTATGATTTCTGACTGGTTTCCAGCAAAACAAACGGGCACTGCACAAGGTATTTATGGTGGCTGGGGTAATTTTGGTTCAGCAGGCGCGGCCATGTCATTACCTTTTATCGCAAGTAGTTTTGGCGAGATTGATGGTTGGCGTTATGCGATTACCATTGCTAGTGTGTTGGCAATAGGATATGGTATTTTTTATTACTTTAATGTCACCAATATGCCCAAAGGATCCACTTATTTTAAGCCTAAAAAAATGGGTGCAATGGAGGTGAGTAGCTATTCGGATTTGGTGTTGTATGTTTTAATGAACATACCCTTATATCTTGCTTTGTCGCTACTCACTTGGAAATTATCACCTGAAAAAATGAATATGATTTCATCAGGTGTGGAATTTGGCGTGTATATTGTTTTGACATTAGTATTTGTTTTCCAAGTGTATAAAACTTGGACTGTTAATGCACAGCATTTAAAGAATTCTGCGCCTAAGCAACATCAATATAAATTTAAACAGGTGGCGATTTTAGATTGGGCTTATTTGGTTACTTTTGGTACTGAATTGGCTGTGGTTTCAGTTCTATCCATGTTTTATGTTGATTGGTTTGAGTTGCCAAAAATTACAGCAGCTTTGTTGGCAGGCATGTACCCATTTATTAATTTATTTGCCAGGCCAGGTGGTGGTTATTTGAGTGATAAATACGGTCGAAAGGTAACATTAGCTGTGCTTTTTTCTGGCATTACTTTAAGTTTTTTAGCGTTGGGCAATGTGGATAAAAGTTGGTCTATTTATTTAGTGGTGGTGTTGACCATTGTTGGTGGTATTTTTTCCAAGGCGGGCTCAGGTGCAGTATTTGCCATGGTACCCCTGATTCAAAGAAGGCTAACAGGTCAGATTGCAGGCATGGCAGGCGCATTTGGAAATGTTGGTGCAGTATTGTTCTTAACTGCAAATTCTTTGGTAGATTACGATGAGTTTTTTATGCTAATTGGCATGGTTAGTGCGGTAGTATTGGCACTGATTGTTATCTTTTTAGAAGAGCCGAAAGGACACATGACTGAGATTTTAGACGATGGTACGGTTGAAATAATCAAGCTAAATTAATCATGAAACAAGTAAAAGTCATTGTTAATTCACACTGCATTGCAGGGGTTAAGGCAGAAAACCAAGATGCCTGCGCCTACTATGTACCCAGCCCTCAAACACTAGAATACAAAGGGATTGTAGGTGTTATTGCCGATGGTGTAAGTGCTTGCGATCGAGCTAAAGAAGCAAGTGGTTGTTGTGTTAAAGGGTTTTTGAGTGATTATTACTCAACCCCTGAATCTTGGAGTGTTGAACATTCAGCTGGTCAAGTCATCTCGGCACTTAATAATTGGCTGTATTCTCAATCAATGCGTTTTGGTGAAATTTCATCCATGTTATGCACGTTTAGTGTGGTTATTATTAAATCAAATACTGCATATGTTTTTCATGTGGGAGATTCACGAATTTATCGTTATAGAAAGGGAGTATTAATACAACTGACTAAAGACCATATTTTAAGTTTGAACAAGGAAAAAACTTATCTATCAAGGGCGATGGGTTTTGATTTAAGCATTAATGTTGACTACCAAACTTTTGATCTTGAATTGGGTGATCAATTTTTAATGACAACTGATGGTGTACATGATTATTTACAACATGCATCATTAGCAATATTAATGGGTAAAAGCTCGTCTGCTGATGAGATTGTTAAGCAGGCAATTAAGCAAGATTCTCAAGATAATGTCTCGGCTATGATTATAACGATTGAGCAATTGCCAGAGAAAAATTTAGGTGAAGCGTTTGATGAATTAACCCAAAAACCTGTACCACCTGAGTTAACCAAGGGCATGAAAATCAATGGTTTCAAGATAGAATCTTTAATTGTTTCAAGTGCAAAAATGCAACTGTATCTAGCCAAAGATATTAGCACTAGACAATTAGTTGCTCTTAAAACCCCGTCTGTTAATTTTGAAGACGACCCAGAATACTTACAACATTTTATGTATGAAAAGTGGGTGGGGCAACGAGTGCAAAGCCCCAATGTCGTTAAAATTTATAACAGTCATAAAAAGGCTAACTTTTTGGCTTATGCCATGGTGTATGTTAAAGGGCAAACTTTGAGAGCGTGGATGGATGCAAATAAGCATCCTAATATTGAAGTAGTGGTGAGTTTTGTGAAGCAAATTATTCAAGGGCTTCGAGCATTTCACCGTCAAGAAATGTTGCATTGTGATTTAAAGCCAGAAAATATCATGATTGATGAAATTGGTCAAATTAAGATTATTGATTTTGGCTCCGCCAGAATTGCAGGTGTAGCAGAATTGGTTAACCCTATTAATTTTATAACTAATCAGGGCACGCAAGGTTATACTGCACCAGAGGTTATTTTAAGTGAAAGTGTTTCACAAGCTTCTGATCAATTTAGTTTGGGTGTGATTGTGTATGAGATGTTTTCATCTCATCTGCCTTATCAAAATAAATTAGATAAGAGTCTGAGCACTAAGAAATTATCTAAATTAATTTATGATCCAGTGTTGATATACAACCCAAATTTACCTGTGTGGATTGATGGTGCTATACGCAAGGCGTGTTGCTTAGATTATGCGCAAAGGTATGAGGCTTTATCAGAATTTTTATATGACTTAGAACATCCAAATTCAGTGTTTTTATTACCTCAAAAGAACAAGCAACCAAAATCAAAGTTAACTGAATACCGACTATTAAGTGCACTATCGCTTGCGTTAAATTTTATTTTGTTGTTAATGTTGGCTATTAAGTAAAAGAAAAGAATGATGAATTTTAAAACAACTTGCCCTTACTGCGGTGTGGGATGCGGTATTGAAATTACCCGAACTGGGTCTGTCTTAAAATTAACAGGGGATAAAGACTCTCCTGTTAATCAAGGCATGCTTTGCATTAAAGGGCAGACCTTATTAGAAACGGTAGGTACAGATAATGCAAGGTTAATCAATCCATCGTTAGGCAGTTGGAATAAAACCATTAAAGCTATGGCTAAAGCATTTGAATCAACACCAAAACATCAAATAGCTTTGTACTTGTCTGGGCAAATGTTAATGGAAGATTTTTATATTGTTAGGCAATTTGCAGAGGCTTACGGCATTGACAATATTGAAAGCAATTCAAGATTATGCATGTATTCTACTGTTGAAGCCCACAAAAGAGCCTATGGTTCTGACATTGTGCCTGTGTCATTTGATGACATTTATCAAGCACAAACTATTTTTATTATTGGTAGTAATACTGCGGATTGTCATCCTATTGTGTTTAACCATATTAAAAAAGCCAAGGCTTTTGTAGTCTGTGTTGATGTCTATGAAAGCACTACAGCTAAAAAATCTGATTTATTTATTCAGGTTGAGCCTGGCAAAGACATGGGTATTATTAATAACCTACCACATCAACCTTGGTTTAAAGACAAAAAAGTACTCAGTGTTTACTCACAAGGATTAACCCAATCAACCGATGCAACTGATAAGGTTAATGCCTTGATTAATGCACATATTATCACTGGAAATATCAACAAACCTGGCTGTGGCGTGTTGTCTTTAACAGGGCAATGTAACGCCATGGGCGGTCGTGAAATTGGCATACGAACAAATGATTTAACCGCCACTGAGTTTTTTTCCAACAATCAAATTAAAACCCTATGGGTAATGGCAACAAACCCTGCGCATAGTATGATTAACTATCGACAATTTGAGACATTGATTGTGTCTGATTTTACAAAAACTCTAACCACTGACGATGCAGACATCATTTTGCCAGCATGCAGCTGGTCAGAAAAAACAGGGCACATAAAAAACTCAGAACGCAGGTACTTAAAGCAAAATGCCTTTTTACCACCTGCTGGTAACTCAAAACCTGATTGGGAAATTGTTTGCTTACTTGCTAAAGAATTAGGACTTGATGGATTTGATTATCAATCAGCAGATGATATTTGGCAACAAATGGATATTGATGAGTCTTGGCAGCCTAGAATTCGAGTTAAAGAAGAGTTGGTAACCATTAAAGTTACTAACCGTGCTGATAACGATTCAATTAACAACGTTAGACTTTTGACCCAATGGCACTCAATGTCACGAACTGGCAAAAGCACAACCCTTAACAAAATGACCAAGATTCCTGACGAAGTTATCTCTATTCACCATGTGACTAACTCTGAATTATTTAAAAACAAAACCGTTGAACTGGATAAATATTCTAGACAACCTTGTTTTAAGGGTTGAATAAGGTAATTGTAGTGTTGATAATGATCGTGAGTTTAGCTGGCTAAGACACTAGGTGGTGATATCTACTTTGTCAAGCCTTATCAATAGTTTGGGGCGTGGCTTAAACTAGAACCATAATGGCCTATTAAGGCAATTCTTTCCCTTTGGATAATGTTAGCGAAAAGAAGTGTTTTTAAGAGTAACGAATTTAATGAATAATAGATCTAGAAAATGCTTGAGGTGGAGATTCTATTTGAGGTCTTTACTAAGCTGATTGGTAAAGACTATTTTTTAAATGAAAGTGCTGCACTTATGGGGGTTGTTCGTACTTTAGTTAAAATAAACAAATCAAATAGCAAATCATAGCTAACTTTATACACAGGTAAAAACTATAAATCGCCATTAAAAATTCATTTTTATATTCACCTCTTGTCCAGTTTATATCTTTATTTCTTTATCATTGTGTAAGACCAAGTGAGTTTCACAGCACATGAAAGACTCACTTAGTTTCTGCTATTTAAGCGTCATCAGTTATACTTTTAACCCTTTAGGCACCGAACACTAAAGCCGGCACTCCTATTACTCGAAAAACGATTCACTTGGGCACTGTCACTAAACAGACTGCGGAACTCAGCATTAGTGGTTGCAGGTGGCATTACCTACAGTACCGTCACCATTGGCAGTCAAACTTGGACTGCTGAAAACATGAAACATGCAGTCACTACTGGCAATGCTTGGAGTTATGACAATGATGTTAATAATGATACCAATGGCTATGGCAAACTGTACGACTGGGCAGGTGCCATGAATGGCTCAACCAACGAAGGTGCACAAGGCATTTGTGCCATGGGTTGGCACATACCATCGGATGGTGACTGGAAGACTTTAGAAGGTGAGCTAGGCATGAGTACAGTAAACCAAAACGGTACAGGATCCCGAGGCACAGACCAAGGTACACAACTCAAGGCAGGAGGTAGTAGTGAGTTTGAGGCGCGCTTAGCAGGCTTCCGCGTCACTGATAATAGCTATTTCAATCGAGACTCGATTGCGTACTGGTGGCTCTCTACTGAGTTTGAGGTCCAGTCACCATCCGATGGTATGTGCCAACCCATGGCACAAATGCCTTGTGCACCTTCGTTGGTTGAGCCATTCATGGCACCTGCCCAGTCGTACAGTTTGCCATAGCCATTGGTATCATTATTAACATCATTGTCATAACTCCAAGCATTGCCAGTAGTGACTGCATGTTTCATGTTTTCAGCAGTCCAAGTTTGACTGCCAATGGTGACGGTACTGTAGGTAATGCCACCTGCAACCAATATAGCACTACCCTCAAGGACGTTGGGTAATATTAGCGCTTTGCGATATGGTGTTGCCACCAGTAATACTAAAGCCAGTTGGGTTGCCTGTGGTTACTAGTATTGCACCGACGTTGGTACCGTTAGCAGAGTTTTCTTCAATGCTATGGATTTGTGCGCTGATGGTTATGACACTACTTTCGTTAACGTTGGTGACTGTGACTGTTTGAGTTTGGGTGTCAATATTACCATCACTATCTGTCACAATAATACTAACTTCATAATCATTGTCAACATTAGCATCTTCTGGTATTTCAAAGTCACGAGCAATCATAGAGATAACACCCGACCTTGAGTCAATAGTAAAGTCTGCTGCATCAGCACCACCTAGGGTGTAAGTCAATGTACCGATTGGTGTACCAGTAATGACTGGGGTTGAGACTGTAAAGGCTATGTTCTCAGCCGCCACAGTGGTCATGAATAGTAAAGCTTACTACAACAGCTGTATTGATAATGGTTTGTATATGAGCAGTGGTGTCATTGTGGCTTTAGTAGCAATTCTATTGTTCATTTTAAACCTTCGGTTTTTCTAATGGCCTTATTTTTTAATTGACTGCTTAATCCTGTGGTGATTTTACGGCCTAATTGATTGACAATGTCTTAGTGTCTGTAGAGCCTTATGGCGTTACGGACAGTGCCTGGCAGCTTCTTTAAGCAAAGTGGTGGCTTGATTGTCTTTTTTGTAGTAGTCCTGTGGATTGTTCCAGTTGTATTCGGTGTTTAATTCTAAGTAAGCAGATTTATCAAAGGTATCAACGGCTTGTACTTCAACTGCAAGTAAGAAGGTAAATATAGTCATTGCAAGGGCACTGGGTTTTAGAACTTAGAGAAGATTCGGGTGGTACGTACTTACAAGCGGTTTAGAAACTAAAGAACCGGAGGGTATTTTTGAATGTGATTGTTGCTAGATTTTGCGGCATTGGATATTCTTCCTTGTATTTAAGTATTTTTATTATAACTAAAACTATAGGAGCGGATTATACTGATTTGTGTTTGGTTTGTAAAGATTTATACCGCATTGTTTTTTACAAAGTGATTTGGTTAAGTTTAAGATACAAAATTTTATTGAAAATTAATCAAACAATTGGCAAGGTAATTTTGCTTTTAAAATGGTGCCATTCATAACGAATGGGGTAGTTTCTGCGATAATATTCAAAGTTGCTAATATTTTTAATGGCGTTTGCATCTTGTTGAAAATCATAAATTTCATTTAAAGTGTCTTTTAAATTGCCTCTATCGATAGATAAATCATTAGGATTAATTAAATTTCTGATGTTTTTATCTTGTTGTTCACCTAAGAAAGCACATAATGCCTCATACACCATAAAACTGCCCATAAATTTTGCATCAATTGAGTGTCCAGCAATGTGTGGCGTGGCTAAATAAGCAGTATTTTGCAAACTTGGGTTGATGTTAGGTTCATCCTCCCAGCAGTCAATAATATTAGCAAGTGTTTTATGCTTTTGCCATATTGATTCTTTTATCACACCACCACGTGCTGCATTAAAAAGAATGGTTTTGTTTGTAATGTGATGAAAATTATTTTCATTAAGCAGTTGATAGGACGGGTGCTTGCCATCCATAGTCAGCGGCGTATGGAAGGTAACAATATCAGCGCTTAATGCTGTATTTAAATCAACAAAGTTGCCTAGATTTTCACGCATTTGGCGTGGTGGATCATTTAATAAGGTTCTAATGCCCATCAATTTGGCTTTTTCTGCCAATCTTGTGCCCATGTTGCCGACACCAATGATGCCCAGCGTTTTCTTTTGATAGTTAAAGCCCAATTCATCTGCTAAATTAACAATGGTACTTATCACAAATTCTGACACCGCCATTGAGTTGCAACCTTGGGCTGAGAAAAATTGAGTACCTTTAGTCTTTAAATAGTTTTGATCAATATGATCCAAGCCAGCAACTGTTGAACCGACAAACTTTACTCGGCTACCGTCCAATAATGCTTGATTAACTTTAGTTCGTGAACGTACTATTAATACATCTGCATCTTTAACCGAGTTGGCGTTAATATCTCTACCAGTAATAGCAATAATTTCACCAAAACAATCAAAAATTTCCTTATAGGCATAACAAGCATCGTCAATAACCAGCTTCATTATGACCAGCTAATCACTTGTTGATTGTGTATTTGAAGATAATTATTGGCTTTTGAAAAATGCTGACAACCTAAAAAACCACTATGTGCTGATAAAGGAGAGGGGTGCGTGGTCGTAAGGATTAAATGCTTATCTTTATCAATAAATATCGCTTTTTTCTGTGCATAAGCACCCCAAAGCATGAATACTAAATGTTGTCTTTGTTCACTTAGGGTTTTAATAATGCCATCGGTAAACACCTCCCAACCTTGGTTGGCATGAGAAGCTGCCTGATGAGCCTCAACAGTTAAAACACTATTAAGTAGTAAAACACCTTGTGTTGCCCAGTGTGTTAAATCACCACTTTGGCTAGGTTCAATGTTTAAATCACTATGTAATTCTTTAAAGATATTGCCAAGCGATGGCGGTTTTATTACGTCTTGGACGACTGAAAAACTTAAACCATGAGCTTGTCCTAATCCGTGATAAGGATCTTGCCCAAGAATAATGACTTTAACTGTATCAAACGCAGTTAATTCAAAGGCTTTAAACCAGTTTTTAGAATGGGGTAAAATAACTTTTGTAGCTTGTTTTTGCTGTTGTAAAAATTGTTTTAAATCAACCATTGATTGTGTTTCAAGCAATGTTTTGATGCTTGGATGCCAGCTTCGTATGTTCATAAACTTGTCCACCATAACCTTAAACGATAACCCAGCGTACTCACATAACCCACCTCGATAAATTTAATTTGGTTGTTTTTTGAGATGAAAAAACTGCTTGGCGTGGCTTTAACGCCAAGCAGTTTTGCTAAAGAGCCAGAATTATCATTAATTATATTGTCTGTTTTCATGTTATGCTCTTGTGCATAGGCTTGTAAATCAGCATCAGAGCCAGATTGCATGGCAATATTAAGCACTCTATAATCACGACTTATGGTTTGAATATTGTCATTTTCAAGTTGGCAAATACCACACCAAGTGGCCCAAAAATGTATCAAAGTCGCCTCATTTGAGTGCGATGAAACAATCGCTCCACTTAAAGTTTTGCTGTTAAAGCTTGGTACAATACCAGAACTAAGGTCATATTGTTGATAAGCACGAAAACTAAAAATAGCAATAATGATTAGCAACCATTGTAAAATTGTTTTTTTCATGGATTATTATTATATATGACCGATTGGATAACGCGTTGGCAAGAAGGAAAAATAGGTTGGCATAAAAATCAACCTAACTCAAGACTAATTGAATTTATTGGCTGTTTAAAACTAAGTGCTAATGCTTGTGTATTTGTGCCATTATGTGGAAAAAGCGCTGATATGTTGTATTTTCTAGACAAAGACTTTAAGGTGTTGGGTGTTGAGTTGAGTGCGCTTGCTACTCGGCAGTTTTTTGTAGAAAATGAGTTGCATTTTTCAACTAAGAAAAGTGGTAAATTTGTGATTTATTCTTCAAAAAATATTGATATTTATTGTGGTGATTATTTTGACCTTGATGCCAGTATTTTGAATCATGTTAGTGCTGTGTATGATAGAGCGTCTTTAATCGCACTGCCTTTATCTTTAAGAGCGAAATATGTATCCGACTTATACGCTATAATACCTGCTGGTTGCAGGATGCTATTATTAACCTTAAATTATCCTCAATCACAAGTAAGTGGACCGCCTTATGCGGTTAATAAGACGGAGGTGGGTTCACTTTTTAAAGGATTTGAATGTCAGCAGTTACAATGTTTTGATGACATTAAAAATGAATCCAAGTTTCAACGTGAAAATGTTGATTTTATTGAAAAAGCAACGTATTGTTTGCGTAAAAAATAAGAGGAAAAATGGCAAAAAAAATAAAAGGCATGGTGGCGCAATTTGGCACTAAGGGGTATGGTTTTATTACAGGTGATGATGGTGAAAAATATTTCATCCATCAAAAAAATATTTTTAACAAATCTCGTCTAAAAGTTAATACGCGCGTTGTGTTTAGTGCGCAAAACTCTGAGAAGGGTTGGGTAGCAATGGATGTTAATCTAGAAAAGGGTGATAAGGCGCCTAGCTCTGAGTCTAAGTCGTTATCAAATGGCGCTGTTAAGGGTATGTTTGTCATTTTGTTTATCATTCAAATGATTGTTGTTTATAAAATATTTTTATGATAAAAAAATACTTACTCATTTCGTTAATCCCGTTAACACTTAGTGGGTGTTTTTCAACACCTGCTGTACAAGTGAGTAATATTTGCCATTTAATGGATGAGCAGGTGAGTTGGTATCAAGCGGTTAAAGCTAGCGAGAAAAAGTATGGCTCACCTATGCATGTGCAGTTGGCTATTATGTATCAAGAATCGCATTTTGCATCAGATGCAAGACCGCCAAGAAATAAGCTGTTTGGTGTCGTACCATGGTTTAGATCAAGTAGTGCCTATGGTTTTGCACAAGCTAAAGACACAACTTGGGAATGGTATCAGCTCAAAACAAGCAATCAAAATGCCGATCGTGATGATTTTTATGATGCTATAGACTTTATTGGTTGGTATATTAATCAGTCCAGTAAGCGTTCTGGTATTGATAAATCAGATGTCCATAATCAATACCTTGCTTATCATGAAGGGCATGATGGTTTTAATAAACAAACTTATTCTGCTAAGCCATGGCTGCTAAAAATAGCGCGTAGTGTTGATAACAATGCACAACGTTATAAACAACAACTTCAACAATGCGCCTCTCAATTAGATGATAATAATGTTTGGAGACTCTTCTAGATTTTATGTGGGTAAAAGTTTTAGATCAAGCGCCAAAAGAAGGTACGATGGTTGAGGTTGTCGTACAAAGTAAGGATTTATTGATTACACTTAATCAAGGTGAGCTGTATTGTGTAGATAACCGCTGTCCACATGAAGGTATTAAATTGACGCTAGCTTGTTTAAAAGGCAATCGAATCAAATGTTCACTACATGGATTCAGCTTTGATTTGACCACAGGAGATAGCACACAGGTAGATATTGATAATTTGCGCGTTTATCCTACCAAGCAAGAAAATAATAAAATTTATATTAATATTTAAAATTATGAAAACATCCAAAACACTCATGCACTCAATTATTCAACGCATAGCCACAGGCCCTGATTTTAGTAAAAATATTGATTTTGAAGAGGCTAAAGCAGGCATGCAAGGGATATTGCGTGGTGAGATTAATGACGTGCAATCAGCTATATTTTTAATTGCACTTCGCATGAAACGTGAAACGCGTGAAGAGAACGAAGGCATTCTTTCTGCTATTCTTAGCGAATCTGATCAACAACAAGTTATGGTTGATGATTTGGTAGATTTGGGCGACCCTTATAGTGGTTATAATCGCTCTGTTCCAATTTCATCATTTTTACCACCATTGTTGGCTGAGCTTGGTTTACCTACCGTTATTCATGGTTTAGATAGTGTATCGCCAAAACATGGGCTTACTCATCGGCATATTAATGAAGCTTTGGGTTTAGAGGTTGATCATTCAACTGCACAAGCAAAAGCTCGGCTTGAAGATGGTAATATTGGTTGGTCATATATTGATCAAGCAAACTATTGCCAAGGTTTACACAACCTTGTGCTTTTGCGTAATCAAATCATTAAACGCAGTGTAATTAACACAGTAGAAACCTTAATTGGACCATTGCGTGGCAAAAAAACGCATTCTATTTTGGGTTATGTGCATAAGCCTTATCCTCCTATTTATGCACACTTAGTAACTGCCTCAGGCATGGATACATCACTGTTAGTTCGTGGTGTTGAGGGTGGTGTAATTCCCTCACTTCGCCAAAAAGGTTTAATGATTTCTTATCAAGGTTTGGTTGAGCAAGACAGAATAGATATTGACCCTAAGTCGTTGGGCATTAATCAAGATATGCGCACTATTTCATTTCCTAGTGAGCTGGATGTACATAATGACATTAAAGACTTGGCAGATTACACGGTTAAATTAGGAAAATCTGCCTTATCAGGTGAAAAAGGACTGTTCTATGATGGCTTGGTTTTGGCTGCTAGCTTGATTCTTTGGCATACTAAAAAAACCAGTTCATTAGTTGAAGCTGCCGACATAACAAGAACAGCCTTGGACTCTGGCAAGGCATTGAATCGTTTATAATTAAACTTTAAAAATCATCACAAAGCAAAAGTGGAGTAGAAAAAATGAATAACAATATTAAAGTTGTCGTTAGCTGGTTAATTGCTTTATGGGCATCGTATGTTTTTTTAGGCTCATTGCCGTATAAATTTAATGGTGCAGCAGAACCACTACATGTTTTTTCTACTTTAGGCGCATGGATGAGTGGGTTTTTAGGTAATACGATGGGTGGATTGTTTACTCAATACGGCGCTTATATTGCTGGTGATTTTGAGCTAATCACTTCTTTGGTTTTGTTATCTCCTCTTGTTTTGTGGCATCGAAGAGAGAAGTTACATTGTATTGGTGGCTTAATGGCATCAGTTCTGATGACAGGTGCAGTGTTTTTCCATTTGTTTACCCAGGTGGTTAAGTGGAGTGAGAATGGGCAAATACAAACTGACTCAGGCTTGGCAAATGCAGCTTTGTCTATTTTAGTTTTAGGCATTGTCATGGTTATTCTAAATAGACGAGCCTAATTAATGCAAGATCAGGATATCTTACAAAAAATAGCCCAGGTCTTAGCTACTTCAAATGTTAAAAAATCCAATAAACTCATTAATTATCAAACTATTAATGAGTTGGAAAAAACCCTAAATCTAAACAAACAAGGCTCACAGTGTTGGGATGAGATATTTGCATGGGTGGGAAAATATTTAGAATATTCTCCCAATACTAGCCATCCTAATTTTGCCAATCGTATGTGGTCTGGTGCTAATCAACCCTCGATTGTGGGTGAAGTTGTGTCTGCGTTGAGTAATACTTCAAACTGCACTTTTGAATCTGCACCTGTTGCAACGTTAATGGAAAAATATATGATTGAGCAAATGCTTGACATAGTGGGTTTTAAAAACGGCGAAGGACAAATGACAACAGGATCGAGCAATGCCAATATGATTGCCATGATGGTTGCACGTAATCAAGCATTGACAGAGGCAAAAAAGCAAGGACTGTTTAATCAAAAACCTTTGTTTGCCTTTGTTAATAAGGATGCGCATTATTCGCTAGACAAGGCGGCTAATATATTAGGCATTGGCACTGATCATTTAATTAAAATAGCTACTTGTGAAGACGGCTCAATAAACACAATATTACTTGATAAGAAAATCAAAAAAATCAAACAACAAGGCGGCGTAGTTTTCTTTGTTTGTGCCACATTAGGCACGACAGTGCGAGGTGCTTATGACAATATTGAAGCTTTAACCGCATTGAAAAATAAACACAATTTTTGGCTACATGGTGATGGTGCATGGGGTGGTGCAGTAATTATGAGCTTGAAATTAAAAAATAAATTTTTAGCAGGTATTGAATATCTAGATTCTTTCACCATGGATTTTCACAAAATGCTGGGTAGTAATTTAATGTGTAATTTTTTATTGTTAAACCATCAGTATTTATTATCATGCACTTGTGCAGATGGAGATGGCAGCTATATTTTTAGAGACAATGGCGTTGATTTAGGTGTTTCTTCATTGCAGTGTGGTCGTCGTGTTGATAGTTTAAAGTGGTTTTTGGATTGGAAATTTTATACCAAACAAGGGTTTTCTGACAGGATTGAGAATTATCACCAATTGGCAAAATTTGCTGAGGATTTTATCAATGCTAGTGTTGATTTAGAAATGGTGTTGAAACGTACCTCTTTTAATGTCTGCTTTCGCTTTAAAACTAACCACCCTAATAAAAATAATTTTAATCAGTGCTTGCGTGATAGTTTATACCAAGAACAACACGCCTTGCTGTCTTTGGCTTATGTGGAAAAAAAATTAGTGTTTAGATTATTAATTAGTAATATTAATATGAATAAAATGAAACTAATTGGTTTATTTAATCGTTTAATTAAGACAGGAAAGGCATTAAACAATGTTTAAAAAAATTCACAATACGCATTACACACACTCAACTGATTTCGATTTTAAGACGCTGTGTGTATTACTGCATAAAGAAAAGTATGCTTTAGCTATTGAACGAATAAAAATACTAGCTTTGGATATAGATTTAAAGGCCTTGTTGTTTGATCAATGTAGTTATACAAGAAATATTATTATTAACAATCACAGCTATTGGTTAGGGTTGTTAAATTGGGATAAAGGCGCAACAACACATATTCATGGACATCCAGACCGTGCTTTTGTTTATGTGATTAAAGGGCGGTTGATGTGTAAAGATTTTGACAAGAATCCACTGACCAAGCTTAGAAGTAGCACACTTGTTGATGGCGCATGCCAATATAGTAATGGCGTGAAAGGAAAAATGGACAACTACATTCATCAAATTAGTGCCATTGAGTCAAGCCTAAGTTTACACTTCTATTCAGACAACCCTGCCAAAGGAGAGATTTTTGACTTTTAGGTTGATTTTTTATTATATTTATTGGTCGTTAAGACTTGGCATTCCACCTTGGTATTATTTTCAAATCAATGCTGAGTGGTACAATAAAGAAAAAGGTTTTTATTCTAAAATTGATATGGATAAGCGCATCCCTTTAAAGTGGCGATTAAAGCAAGCCTATCTTGATAAAAACAACCCGCCTTGTGAGTTCCCTGTGTTTTTAAAACCAGAGTGGGGGCAAAATTCTAATGGCATCAAAAGGGCTGATTCAAAGGATGAGTTTTTAGCTTTTAATTGTAAAAAAAGCAAAATTCCTTATATTGTTCAAGAGGTAGCAACAGAAGCGCAAGAATATGAGATTTTCTATATTCGTGACTCTGACAATGAAGCGTATTGCATTACACTAACAATTACCCAAGCAATTAACCACTCGGACAAGCCTTATCCTATTAATAGCATTAATAATAAACAGGTAATTTATCAAGATTGCACATTAGATTTTTCATCCAGTGAGCTTAAAAAATTACACAATCACTTGCAAGAATTACCACATTTTCGTATTGCTAGAGTAGGACTTAGAGCCAATTCTAAACAAGATTTATTAAAAGGCTTGTTCCACATTATTGAAATTAATTTATTTGCACCATTTCCAATTAATTTACTAGATAATAGTATTTCGAAAAAAACCAAACATCAGTTTATTAAAGACAATATGTATCACCTTGTTAGAATCAGCAATACAACACCTAAAGAACATTTTAATCGCTTTGTATTTTTTAAAAAAGTTATCAAACATTATCAATCAAAAGCCGAGTTATGACGCATTGGCTGTATCGATTTTTGTCACGATTTTTTTTATCAGGCTGCAGTGATTACAATCCGTTAAGGGTGCGCCGAGCTTGTCGTTCTAAAGCGCAGGCTCGAATAGCTTTTGAGAAAAATAATTTGCCCTATGCCCAAGGCAGAACTTTTATTAATCCTGTTGATGCATTTAAATTTGCTAAAAAAAATAAGTTTCCTTTAGTTATTAAACCCAATGTTGGTGGTTTTTCTAGAGGGGCATATTTTCCTATTAATAGTTATACAGAATTGCTAATAGCTAGTATAGGTGTTAAAAAATGGTGGCCAGTAAGTATTATTGAACAATATTTATTGGGCAAAAATTATCGCGTGGTGATGACTAAGTTTGGGGTCATGTCAATACTCAGGCGTTACCCTCCTTTTGTTATCGGCGATGGTGTGAATGATATAGACCAACTTATTGATGATGAGAATCTGATTAGGGTAAAGATGAACTTAGCGCCAATTGTTCATTCTATTCCTAAGAATTTATCCATCAAACAACACCTCAAGAAACAAAAAATGAAATTGTCCAGCGTACCTAATATTGGACAGAAGATATATTTACATCACAAAATAGCATTGAAATTAGGCTCTAGTGTTGAAATTATCGATAAAAACATCTTAACTGAAAAAAATAGACAGGATTTGAACAAGATACTTAGTTTTTTTGATGCTAATATTCTAGGCATTGATGTGATTTGCAATCAAGGTATTGAGGTTGACTTTAATGCACAGGCGTGTATTTTTTTGGAGCTTAATTCACGACCATTTTTAGCAATGCATAATAAACCCAGATATGGAAAAAGTGAAGATTTGTCCGCTTTTTATCACCAGTTAAACAAAATACAAATTTTTGATCATGAAAAATATTGATAAAAAATACCTGTTTTACGGCTTTATTTTGCTTAATATTGCTGTGGTAGTTTACTTTTACTTAAGTGGATATAAGCTTGATCCAGCTATGCTTAAAGAATTTTTAAGTGGACAAAACTTTTTAATTTCTTATTCAGTTTATATTGTGATATTGATTGTCAGAGGTTTGACACTTCTACCTGGTACTGCATTTTTATTAGCAGGCATTTACTTTTTTTCTTTCACTCAGGTGTTTTTTGCCATCCAAATAGCGATAATTAGCTACTGTTTGATTATTTACAATTTTGCCCATAAACTTAATTTTAAGGTGCCAAAAAAAATACTTCAGTTTGAGCAAAAAATTAAAAGCAAAGAAACTCCTATTATTTTTGCACTATGCTTTATTCCTGGTATATCAATTAATGTATTGATTTATTTTTTATCAATCATTGATATTAAACTCAAAAATATTCTGATAGGTGTTATTGCTGGCACCTCAATCACCTCAATCATTTATATCTCAATTATCACGGGTATTTTCAAATCAGGTCATTATTTTTCGTATTAATGTTGCTATAGGTCTATTTTAAAGATGTGTTAAAACTAATTTTTTAAAATTTCATTACCATTGAGAGGTTTTCTCAAAATTTGTCGAAAGATAGCTATAGATTATTTCGTAAATAGTTTTCTAATGGTAGAATTAGCGACTAAATTCTCAATCTTAACCTTGGCATTAATAGTAATGTTTTATTTACCAGTAAAGACTAATTACCCTAGTGATGATGCAGAAATGATGTTTGATTGTTTCGAGCAGTGATACTTACAATAATGTTATTAATTTAGAAATTCTTTTTAAGAATACTCTGGGGGTAATTCTGTCCAGAAGTATAGAAATGACTTAATTTATATATGTAATTTGTTAAAAAATTACGAACCTATAAGACAAGATTTTAGTTATTTTTCTAATGAAAAGGCAAATAAATTATTCAAAGAGTTAAGTGAACTAGAAAAAAGAATGAGCGTTAATGTACTCTCTATGTTAACTGGTAATCAGTATTTAGGTATAAGCTAAAGCAGCGAAAAAGAAAAACAAAATATACAAGAATGCAAACACTAAAGTGGTGTTAGTATTGATAAGTATAGAGGTAATTGCAACGGCACAGTAACAGATGTTACGACAGGGTTAATGTGGATGCGTTGCTCAATGGGAAAAAAGTGGAATAGCGAGACTTGCATAGGTGATATTAAAAAGTATACATGGCGTTCTACCACCAATTTAAGTGCTAATTTTTCAGGATATTCTGATTGGAGAATGACAACTATTAAAGAACTCAATACTTTATTTTATTGCTCTAATGGTAAAAAACTTAACTACAAGAAAGACACTTGGGATACCAGAAAAAGCGAGGGTTTTTACGTATGTAAAAGTGATGATCTTGGTGATTATCAGCGGCCAACAATAAATCAACAAGCTTTTCCTAATATGTATTCTGGCAATTGTTGGTCATCTTCACCTTTTACTGGTTATTCTGATTACGCTTGGATATTATTTTTTGATGAAGTAATTATCTTCGCCGTTATTCTAGTGGGGTTGGATTGCTTCTAAACCCTTAAAAATTAGTTCATGGTTTTAAATTGATTTTTCCTAGCCAAAATTGGTTGACTTTAATAAAAAAGCCGGCAATGTCTTTATTCCAGCGACGATTTACTTCTTGGTTGTAATTAAGATAAATCTTGCTATCAACAATCGTCCAAAGAGTTGGGTCGCCATAAACACTCTCACCATCCATGCCCATGCGCCAGGCGCAATGCCCTACGTCTTGCGATGCGTATTTTTTAGGATTAGCTTTAAACAAGGATAAGTTGTTTGCATTTTTGAAATGCCATTGTTTGTTTTGGTATTCAAATGTAAAGTCTGTACTACCTTTAGCAGGTGTATTTTGTGTGAAATAATTCACCGTATCATAGCCTTCAATAACATATTCATTGCCCTCGCTGTCTGCACCAAACCAAGCGTATTTGCTGTAAACAAAATCTAGAGCAAATGCTTGTAATGCAAAAGCGCTAAGTCCTATTAATATTATTGTCTTAATTATTTTTCCAGCCCAATTGAGGTGTCGCGTTTTGATTAAAAAAAGTAAGGCTAAATATTAGGCTTAGCGTTACAAACGTACTAAGTGTGTAACGCTAAGTATTTAACAAGGTGTGAATTATGTTGACTTTTTTAGGCTTTATTTGATGATTAATATTGCGCCAAATTTGTTCTGATGTTTGTTTTCTAAGTGGCGTTTATATTTAACTTTGTTAAGTGTAACTGCCAGTTTTTGAGCACTCGTTCAAAGGCTGGAGTTCTTTCAATGGCTTGTCTTTCTTGTTTAATAGTCCTAGTATTGAAAGGCAAGAAAATGATTATAAGGCATGGTTGTTCTCCATACATTTTTAAGTATTGGCAGGCTCTACGTACCCATGTTTTAATCGTGTTAATGGGGTGGAGTTTGGTGTTTTTGCAATACCTTCATAAGTCAAGCCATTGAAGTAAGACATTAGTAAAACGTTCATAATTTCTGGTTTGAGTTGTTTTAGGCACTGAGTTAGTTGTTGATGGATTGGCTCTTGTTCAAGTGTACTCAAGAAATCTAACTGTTCATTACTAATGGCAGCCTAACCTCCTCTTAAGTTTTTTTTTGGATAAATTAAGATGAAACAAAACGTAGGCGGTATCGATAAAATTTTAAGAATAATAATTGGTATTGCATTAATTATTTACGTGCTTTATAGTGGTGCTTTATGGGCTTGGATTGGTATTGTTCCACTGCTACCAGGGTCAGTGTTCACTTTATTCCGTGTTTGGGTGTTCTAGTTGTAAAAAATAAGACGTGAAAAGATGGGTTTTAATATACTTATTGTCATTAGAAGTTTTTGCTGATTTTACGACACTCTCAATTAGGAAAGTACAAGATAAAATAGCTCAAGGAGTTGTAATTATTGATGTTCTCCAACAAAACGAAGTCGATAAATATGGCATTATTCCTGGAACGCATAAGCTAACATTTTTTGACAACAAGGGTAATTACAACACGCAAAAGTGGCTAGTCAATTTGTCTAGCATTGTTAAGACCAAAAGTACGGCCATTTATTTTGGTTTGCGCTCACGCTATTGGTAGGTTTGTAAATGCTAAGATAGATTATCAACATATCTTTGAATTGAGTGGTGGTATTAATAATGGCTGGATTGATAAAGGATTAAGCACCACTAAAGTGCTGCTAAGGTCAACAAAACCTTGGTGGAAGTTTTGCTAATAGCACCAAACAGTGTTGATATATGGTTAAGACATCAACATTTGACACAATTTGTTAATGAAAAGCCAGATATTGCTTGGTTAGAAGTACATGCTGAGAATTTTCTCTCTCAAGGTAAGTATACTTATCAATTGGATAAAATAGCGCAATATTATCCATTAAGTTTGCACGGTGTTGGACTGTCTTTAGGCTCGTCTGATAAGTTGAATCAGAATCATTTAAACCAGTTGAAGCATGCTATTAATAGGTATAAGCCAAAACTATTTTCCGAGCATTTGAGTTGGAGGAGTGTCAATGGTCAATATTTTAATGATTTGTTACCAAATTTTAATGATTTGTTACCAATTCCTTATACAAAAGAAAGTCTAGCTCATTTTGTTGATAAAGTTAGGCAAACTCAGGATTATTTAGGCAGGCAAATCCTTCTTCTTATTTGCAATTTGGTGAATCTAAAATGCATGAGTGGGATTTTTATGCCCAATTGTCCGACCTAACAGGTTGTGGAT
This sequence comes from Candidatus Ruthia sp. Plio_17_S18, assembly GCA_021730105.1. Classification (GTDB taxonomy): domain Bacteria; phylum Pseudomonadota; class Gammaproteobacteria; order PS1; family Pseudothioglobaceae; genus Ruthia. The sequence continues at coordinate 758,411 of CP072538.1, read as the reverse complement.
TATGGCTTGATATTAATAATGTTTATGTCAGTTGTCAAAATTTTGGTTATGATGCATTTGATTACTTAAATCCCATTAATGGTGAGTATGTGGATGAGATTCATCTAACAGGGCATGCAATAAACATTTATGAGAAGGGTGATATTTATATTGATGACTACGGTTCCAAAGTGAGTGAGCAGGTATGGGGTTTGTACCAAAAAACCATTCAGAAGTTTGATCAAAAACCCACCCTAATTGAGTGGGATAACAATATTACAACTTTATCAGTTTTATTGAATGAAGCTCAAAAAGCGCAAAAAATACTCAATACTTAAAGCCGTTCAAACTACTTTTTCTAGCGATGTTATTAATGACCAAGCGCAAGGTGATTTTAATGCTGCTGAGTTGATTCAGATTTATCGCAACCACTATATCTTAAGTTTAATTGATGCACTTAAACCAAGCTATAGTTGTATATTGCGTCTAGTAGGCGAAGATTTTTTCAAATTATGGGCAAAAAATTACATTAGTGTATATCCTCACCTAGTGCTGGTTATTTGCAAAATTATGGCCAGTTTCTTGCTCAATTTTTAAAAGGTTTTAAGCCTTGTAAGCTAATTGATATCGCCTATTTTGAAAAGCATTATGAGCTATGCTACCATAGTGACAATGCACAACTTTAATACATTCTATTTATCCCATTATAGATATTTGGCAATTAAATGAAAGCAACGAAGATTTAAACCTTACAGGGCAAGCGCAGTATGTTTTAATAGCCAAGAGGAATTTAGAAGTTGTGGTTAGTAAAATAAGTCAGTCAGATTTTTGAACAAAATTTATATATTTAGCAACGATTTTCTTAAATTATTTGTACGTCTTTATCTTTATGTTGCAGATGCTTTTTTTAGTGCTGACTAGATTAAATTTAATGCCTGGGATTCAACCTTATATTTATTTGAATCAGAATACAGCGTACCCCTTATTCCTTGGGAATTAGCAGTTTATTTAAGTACAGCAGCAGAGCTTGTTTTACCCATATTTTTAGTGCTTGGGTTGGCAACACGTTTAACAACGCTTATGTTGTTTTTATTTAATATTATTGAAGTGGTGTCCTACCCTATTTTGTGGGAAGGTGGGTTTTATGATCATACATTTTGGGGTATTATGTGGCTCTTAACAGTTGTTTATGGGCAAGGGAAAGTTGTCATTGGATCGTTTAATTTGTAAGAAGTGTTGCTAATAAAAAGGAGTCATTAATGAAAATTGAAATGATGGAAACTGTTAGAACGGTTACGCTTATTTTAGAAAAACTTTCTACGTTGTTTATTTTTGTTATAGGTTTGGTTGTTCTGGTTGTTATCGACATTAATCAAAGTAAAAGTGCAATTGTACTAAATTATCCAGTTGTTGGGCATTTGCGCTCTATTTTCTCAAAGTTTAGGCGAATTTTTCGTAAGTATTTTTTTACCATGGATAGAGAGGAAGTGCTCTTTAACCGTGCAGAGAGAGATTGGGTGCATAAAGCAGCAAATAATAACAATGCCACGGTTGCATTTGGCTCAACTAAAAATATTAATCCTGTTGGTACGGTACTTTTTACCAATTGCCCCTTCCCTACTTTGGATGAAGATGCTGTAGAGACACATCCTGTTACCATTGGAAGAGATTTTTGTAAACAGCCTTATCAGGCAAAATCAGTTTTTAATATATCAGGTATGAGTTTTGATGCCATTTCAAGACCTGAAGTATTGGCACTGTCAAATGGCGCAGCAAGAATGGCAAATTGTTGGTACAATACCGCCCTTACCTGGTTTATCGCCTTATCATTTAGAAGGTGATGCAGATATTGTTTTTCAAATTGGTACGGCTTAAATATGGCGTGCGTGATGAAATGAGCAAATTAAGTGATGAAAAATTGCTTGAGATTGCCGCACACGACCAAGTAAAAATGTTTGAAATTAAGATGAGTCAAGGCGATAAACCAGGTAAGGGCGGTATTTTACCAAAGGAAAAAGTAACCAAGCAAATTGCTGAAATTCGTGGCATTAGTATGGGCGAAGATGCTATTTCACCCAATTTACATGTAGATATCACTTCAATTAATGATTTGCTTAGTATGATTAATCATGTGCGTGAGGTGACAAGAAAACCCACTGGATTTAAGTCTGTGATTGGTGCAACGGCGTGGATAGATGATTTCTTTAAAGAAATTAACAAGCGAAGTGATGCTTGCGCACTTGATTTTATCGCTCTTGATAGTGGTGATGGTGGCACAGGTGCAGCACCCATGTCGCTACTTGATAATGTTGTACTCCCTATTAAAAAGACGTTACCGTTTTTAGTAGATACGCTTAATCAATATAATTTAAAACAGCGTGTGAAAGTCATTACCTCTGGTAAGTTAATTACACCAGCTGGTGTGGCATGGGTGTTGTGCGCAGGTGCTGATTTTGTGGTTTCAGCACGTGGATTTATGTTTTCACTGGGTTATATTCAAGCGCTAAAGTGTAATAAAAATACTTGCCCCACTGGTATTACCAATCATAATAAGTGTTTGCAAAAAGGGCTAAATCCAGAAAACAAAGCATTAAAGGTGGCTAATTATGTTCGTAATATAACCCATGCAGTGGAGATTATTACTCATTCTTGTGGCGTGAAAGAGCCACTAGAGCTTAATAGATCTCATGTTCGCATCGTTCAAAACGATGGTAGTTCTGCTGCTATGGATGAAGCCTACCCTTCCCAATCTGAATAGGAAAATAAAAAAAATGAAAGCATCTGATTTATTTGTAAAAGCGCTTGAAAACGAAGGAGTTGAGTATATTTTTGGCATTCCAGGTGAGGAAAATTTATACTTATTGGATTCATTAAGAAATTCATCAATTAAATTCGTACTTACTCGTCATGAGCAAGCCGCTGCTTTCATGGCAGCGACTTATGGGAGATTAACTGGTACAGCTGGCGTGTGTTTAGCAACGTTAGGTCCGGGTGCAACTAACTTAGTTACTGCTATTGCTTATGCTCAATTAGGTGCGATGCCAATGGTCATCATTACAGGACAGAAACCCATTAAAGCAGGCTTGCAAGGAAAGTTTCAAATTCTTGATATTGTGCGTATGATGGGGCCACTAACTAAAGATTCTGATCAAATTGTATATGGTCGACAAATCCCGGCATTGGTACGTGGAGCATTTCGCATTGCTGAAGAAGAGCGCCCTGGTGCGGTACACTTGGAATTACCTGAAGATATTGCTGAAGAAGAAGTTAGAAATGATGAAGTGTTTACTAAGCAAATTCATCACCGAACTTTTGCAAGTAATTGGACTATTAGCGTTGCAGTTGAAGCGATAAAAAATGCCAAACAACCTTTGTTGTTAGTAGGTGCTGGCGCTAATAGGGGACGCATTAGAAAGCCTTTAAGCCGTTTCGTGCAAGAGACAGGTATTTTATTTTTTAATACACAGATGGGCAAGGGAGTGGTTGATGGTTGTCATAATCAGTTTATTGGAACTGCTGCTTTTTCTTCTAAGGATTATGTGCACGAGGTTATTAAAAAAGCTGATTTAATTGTTAATATTGGACATGATATTATCGAAAAGCCTCCTTTTATCATGCAAGGTGATATGCAAATCATGCATATTAACTTTAAAAGTGCACAATTTAAAGATATTTATTATCCTCAAATTGAATTAATTGGAGATATTGCTAATTCAATCTCTAGAATTAGAAAGTCAATGGAAGGGCGCCAGTGTGAGTCCTTGTGGGCAGCACCCATTCGTGAGAAAATTCGTTATGCCATTCATCATTTAGACGAGGATGATTCATTTCCCATGCTACCACAACGCGTTGTGGCTGATGTACGCAACGTGCTAGATGATGACGGTATCGTCTCACTTGATAATGGCATGTTTAAGCTTTGGTTTGCGCGTCATTATCACACTTACCAGCCCAATACATTGCTATTAGATAATGCGCTTGCAACGATGGGTGCAGGACTGCCTGCAGCAATGACATGTGCATTGATGTATCCTGAGCGCCAAGTGGTGGCTGTATGTGGTGATGGTGGTTTTATGATGAACTCTCAAGAACTAGAAACTGCCATGCGTTTAAAACTCAACTTAATTGTATTGATTTTTACTGATGAAGGTTATGGCATGATTAAATGGAAGCAAGCAGCACAAGGCTTGGTTGATTTTGGCTTGAATTTTAATAATCCTGATTTTGTTAAATATGCAGATAGCTATGGCGTCAAAGGGCATAAAATAATCTCAGCGAATGAATTGATTCCTGTAATGGAACAAGCTTTTAACGCAGGTGGTGTACATATAATTGATGTGCCAATTGATTATTCTCAAAATACTAAAACGTTATTAGAAGAATTCAAACAATTTAATTAATCAAATATGATGAAGGTAAATATTTTAACTGTTAAACAAGCCTACACTGGGAAAACCTTAAAAGCGTTAACCATGCATAATGCTGGTGATGTTGAATTGATGCTTAAAACAGCAAAAAATTTACACGAAGGCGAGTGTTTACCAGCCTATCAACGAATTGAAATTTTGCAAAAATTAGCAAATTTAGTGGTTGAAGAGCATGAAGATTTTGCACGCTTGATTGCTAATGAAGGTGGCAAGCCTTTAAAAGATGCACGCATAGAAGTAACTAGAGCGATTGACGGCATTAATATTGCCATTGCTGGCATTAGAAATATTAAAGGTGAGCAAATTCCAATGGACTTAACGCAAGCAGGAGTGCAACGCTTAGCTTTTACGATTATGGAGCCAATTGGTGTGGTTGTAGCAGTGAGCGCTTTTAATCACCCACTTAATTTAATTATTCATCAAGTAGTGCCTGCTATTGCAACAGGATGTCCAGTGATTGTTAAACCAGCAGCAATCACGCCTTTATGTGCATTGCGCTTTGCTAAATTGGCAATTAAGGCGGGCTTGCCTGAGGGTTATTTACAAGTGGCGTTGACTGATAGGGAAAACTCAGAAAAATTGGTCACCGATTCAAGAGTGGCATTTTTTAGTTTTATTGGCTCTGCACAAGTAGGCTGGATGCTTAAATCTAAGCTTGCACCAGGTGTGCGTTGTGCATTGGAGCATGGTGGTGTTGCTCCGCTTATTTTTGACGAGTATAGTGACATGGATGGATTTATTGCAGGCGTGGTTAAAGCTGGTTTTTACCATGCTGGGCAGGTATGCGTGTCAGTACAACGTGTATTTGTTCCTAAAGATAAGGCCAAGGAGGTTGCACAAAAAATTGCAGATGTTGCCAGTCAACTGGTTGTAGGTGACGCTATTGATGAGGCGACTGATGTGGGTCCATTAATTTTACCTAAGGAGATAGATAGAGTTGAAGCGTGGGTCAATCAAGCCATTACTGAAGGTGCGACTTTAATAACAGGTGGCAAGCGCATTAATGCGGTTAGTTATGAGCCTACTGTATTATTAAATCCTGGCAATAATTCTAAAGTTTCTAATCAGGAGATATTTGGCCCCGTGGTTTGCATATATGATTATTTTGATATTAGTGAAGTGATTGAAGCTGCTAACAGCTTAGAGGTGTCGTTCCAAGCATCAATCTTTAGTGATAATATTACCACTGCCATGAACAGTGCAAAAGCACTATCTGCTTCAGCCGTTATGATTAATGATTACACCACCTTTAGGGTTGATTGGATGCCATTTGCAGGACGTAAACATTCAGGCTATGGTATTGGTGGTATTAATCATACTATGCATGACATGCTTGAGCATAAAATGATTGTTATTAAACATTAATCCTCAAATTGGTGTTTATACATTTGGGCATATTCGCCTTGATGGTCTAACAGTTTTTGATGAGTGCCTTGTTCAATGATGCTGCCATGGCGCAGTACAATAATGCGGTCGGCCTTTTGAATGGTGCTTAATCGATGAGCAATAATAATAGTGGTTCTGTCTTTTTGCATTTCATGAATCGCATTTTGTACCTGTTTTTCAGTGGCACTGTCTAATGCTGAGGTGGCTTCGTCTAAAATTAAAATAGGACTGTTTTTAGCAATCGCCCTTGCAATAGCAAGTCGTTGTCGTTGTCCGCCTGAGAGTGATACGCCATTTTCGCCAATTTGCGTATCAAATCCATATTCTAGTTGTTGAATAAATTCATCAGCATTGGCAGCAATTGCTGAGCGTTTGATTTGTGTATCTGTCATGGTACCTAGTTGTCCTAAGGCAATATTTCTTCTAATAGAGTCATTAAATAGTTGCACATTTTGATCAACAAAGGCAATATTTGAGCGTAATGAATCAATTTCAAACCGGTTAATATCTATACCATCAATAGTGATAGAGCCTTGTGTTGGCGAATAAAAGCGCATCAATAATTGAATAATAGTGGTTTTACCACTACCTGTTGCACCAACAAATGCAATTGTTTCACCTGGTTTGATGTTTAGATTGATATGTTTAAGCACGGTATTATTATTATTGTAAGAAAATGATACGTCGTTAAATTTAATGACACCTTTGGATTTTTTTAGTTTTTTAGTGCCAGTATTAGATTCTTCCTTTTCGTTAATAAGTCCAAACACACTTTCACCCGCTGCCATCGCATTTTGCAAAGGTTTGTTGATATTAACTAAACTCTTAGCAGGTTTAAGCAACATGCCCATTGCCGTAAAAAAAGATAAAAATTCACCCGCACTCATTTGTAGTGAAGTAGAGGAACAATACACCACACTACTTAAAGACAAGCCAATTAAAACATTAACAAAAGCGGTACTAGAACTACTGGTTATATCAACTTTAAAACGTTGTTGACGGATATTTTTAATCAAGCTGTTAAACTTTTCACTTATTTGAGATTGGGCGTGATAAATTTTAACCAAGGTGTTGCCAGAAATATTTTCATTAAGTAAGTGCGTCATATTACCCATTGATTTCTGTACATTAATACTCGAACGACGCATACGATTAGAGGATAGTTTAACGGCTAAATACACCAGTGGTAGGAGTACTAACAGCGTTAAACTTAGCTGCCAGTTTTTATAAAATAAATAGCCAATTAAGATAACAACAGTCATTGATGATTTAATAAAATCCAGCCAAATGGTTGAGGCACTGGCTGCAATTTGCTCAACATCAAAAGTGATTTTAGATAATGTTTTTCCCGTAGGGTGTTGATCAAAATATGACTTAGATAATTTCAGTAATTTAGCAAACATGGTAACGCGTAAATCCATAATCACTTTATTAGACACCCAAGAACTAACTGCAGTAGAAGTAAGCGCAAACAACGAACTAAGAACAACAATACCAAACAAAGCAAAAGCATAAATAAACGCAGTTTTTGATTCACGTTCAGTTGCAAACAATTCATCAACAATTCTACCTGTGATTTCTGGTACTGAGCTTTCAAGCACTGTCGCCAACATCATCATGACTGAAGTAAAGACAAGTTTACCAATGTGTGGTTTTAAATAAACAAATAAGCTAGAGATGAATTGCTTGTACTGCATTTGTCAATAATTAATCTTAACAACCCCATATTCTACACAGTTTTGGGTATCATAACTCTTTCAACTTTGCTACTTTTCTTGTGCCAACAAAATACATTTTTATTACTGGTGGTGTGGTTTCCTCTTTAGGAAAAGGCATTGCAAGTGCGTCACTAGCTTCAATTTTAGAATCACGTGGTTTGAATATTACCATGCTCAAACTTGATCCTTATATTAACGTTGACCCTGGAACCATGAGTCCATTTCAGCATGGTGAGGTTTTTGTAACCAACGATGGCGCTGAAACAGATCTTGATTTGGGTCATTATGAGCGTTTTATTCGCGCCCAATTGGGCGCGAAAAATAATTTTACCGCAGGTCGTGTGTATGAAAATGTCATTGAGCGTGAACGTCGTGGTGAGTATTTGGGCGATACGGTTCAGGTCATTCCACACATTACCAATGAAATTAAGCGCTTAACTCAGGCGGGCGCACAAGGGGCTGATGTTGCCTTGGTTGAAATTGGTGGTACGGCAGGTGATATTGAGTCGCTACCATTTATGGAGGCAATTAGGCAAATGGGTTTTGAGTTGGGTCGTGATAATGTACTGTTTATTCATTTAACCTTGTTGCCTTATATTAAAGTTGCAGGTGAGTTAAAAACCAAGCCAACCCAGCATTCTGTTAAAGAACTAAGAGGTATTGGTATTCAGCCCGATATTTTAATTTGTCGGTCTGAGTATCCATTGACAGACGCCGAGCGTGCCAAAATTGCATTATTTACCAATGTTCCTCGAGGTTCTGTGTTTACCTCACTGGATGTTGATACGATTTATAAAGTACCAAGAGCCTTGCATGAGCAAGGTTTGGATGATGTGGTGGTGAAAAAATTATCACTAAATTGCAAGCCAACCGATTTGAGTGATTGGGACAATGTGGTTGAGAAGTTACAACACCATAAATCTAGTGTTGATATTGCCATGGTGGGCAAATATATGGATTTGACAGAGTCTTACAAGTCTTTATCTGAAGCTTTAATCCATGCTAGCATACACACACAAACCAAAGTTAACATCCATTATTTTGATTCTGAAGAAATTGAAAAAAGCGGTACTGATTGTTTATCCGAAATGAGTGCAATTTTAGTACCGGGCGGTTTTGGTAATCGTGGCGTTGAAGGCAAAATTGCCACAGTTACATTTGCTCGTGAAAACAACGTGCCTTATTTGGGTATTTGTCTTGGTATGCAGGTTGCTGTGATTGAATATGCACGTAATATGGCGAATATGACTGACGCCAATAGTACAGAATTTAATGAAAGCACGCCTTATCCAGTTATTGATTTAATAACAAAGTGGCAAGATGTAGATGGGTACAAACAAACTCTAAATAAAGACTCAAATTTGGGCGGTACGATGCGTCTTGGGGGGCAAGAATGCGCCTTAGTTGAGGGTACTCATTCACAAAATATTTATATTAAGTCGGTTATTACTGAGCGCCATCGCCACCGTTACGAGGTTAATAATTCATTAATTAAACAATTGGAAACAGCAGGTTTGATAGTTTCTGGGAGTTCTATCGATGGTACTCTGGTAGAAATGGTCGAAATTAAGAACCATCCTTGGTTTGTGGCTTGTCAGTTTCATCCAGAATTCACTTCAAATCCGCGTGATGGGCATCTGTTATTTGAAAGTTTTATTAAAGCTGCTAATAAAGCACATGATCTTATTTTGTCTTAATCCGTTTATAACAATATTGATCTGACTGCTTTTGTTATTTGGTGCGTTATTATTATCTCCATGCTTATCAACGATTTATAAAGGACTTATGTCAGCTAGTAATGCCATTAGTTTTGTTGACCCAGTGACATGTAAACGTGAAATAAGCTTTGAATCTCAAGCACAAGATATTAAACGTGCCAATATACCAAGTAAAGAAATTCTTGCTGATTTAAAACAAAAAAAAGATAGTCAAAGTAAATATTTTTCTTGTATTCAGCATGTGTTTAATCGGCTTAAAAAGGTCATTCATAGAATAGATTTGCCTTGGGAAGTGCACCTAATTGATAATCATTAGTGAAATGCTTTCACCATTGGTGGTGGCAAAATTTTTGTTTACACAGAATTGTTGAAAGGAAAGTTGACAGTACGCTATGATGATGAGTTGGCAGTCATTTTAGCCCATGAAATGGTGCATGTAAATGCTAAACATGCTAGTGAGAAACAAGGTAAATTAATGTTATCGAAATGACTTGATAAAAAACTTTGAAGTGCAGCCTATGAGACAAGTTTCATCACCAATCAAGAAGACGAGGCGGATAAATATTCAGTTATTTATTCAGCATTAGCAGGTTATAAACCAAGTGCAGGTGCTGAAATATGGACGCGTATGCACAAGCAATTAGGTAGTAATGAAAAATACAGATTGCATGACCATCCACTTAATGCTGACATGGCAAAAAGCCTAGCACGTTATGCAAAGCTAGCTGAGCAGTACTATCATAGTGGTAGGATAAATAAGAATTATAAAACGTTACTGGTAAATAATGCTGTGTTTTCTCATCACGGTGCATCAACGCTTAAAGCGGGTGATGTTGGTGTATTTTTAGCCCTGTTTGAAACTTTGGGTAACGCTTATGTTGAGAAGAAAAAGTCAAACAAGAGCAGCGTAAGCGTGGTCTTTAGCACAATACCAATATCAAGAATACCTTAACGCTTTTTAACAAATTTCATTAAACGACGTTTTTTGGCAATTTGTCTAGCATTCAATATATTTTTTCTATCTTTAAAAGGGTTGTCACCACTTTTGTATTCAATCTTGATAGGGGTATTGGTTAACTTTAAAGCATTAATAAAAAAGTTCTTTAAATAACGTTCATAGACATTGGGTACATTTTGTAGGTGATTACCATGAAAAATAAACGTCGGTGGAAAAACATCGGTTTGATTGACATATTTGATTTTTAGCCTTCTGCCTTTAACAGGTGGTGGCTGATGACCTTGATTGGCTTTTTCTAAAATTTTATTCAATACTGAGGTTGAATATTGCCCGCCAGCGTTTTTATAAGACCGGTTTATGGGTGCAAATAATTTGCCCACACCAGAGCCGTGTAGGGCAGAAATGTAATGTACACTGGCATAATTTACAAAAGAAAGTTTAACGTCCAATTTGCGCTTAACTTCTTGTTTTTGATAATCATCCAAACCATCCCATTTGTTAATGACAATGAGTAGTGCTCTACCTTTATCTGCAATCATGCCCAGTAGAGTAGCGTCTTGTTCAGTCACTCCAGTTTGTGCATCTAGTACAAGAATGACAACATGGGCCCTTTCCAAGGCATCAATGGCTTTAATAATAGAAAATATCTCAACTTTCTCATGGGTTGAGCGTTTACGGCGAATGCCCGCTGTATCAATAAGTGTATATTTTTGCCCTTCACGTTCAAAAGGGATATCAATACTATCACGCGTGGTGCCTGGTAAATCAATCACCAGCACACGCTCTTGTCCTAACATACGGTTAATTAATGTTGATTTACCCACATTAGGCCTACCAAGTACGGCTACAGCAATACCTTCTACTTTTTCTATTTCATCAACGGTGGCTTGAGGTAGCAGGGGCAAGGTAGCGTCAATTAACTCAGCAATGCCTTGGCCATGTTCGGCTGAAATAAGCATAGGCTCACCCAGTCCAAGCTCAAAAAATTCAGCAGCTAATGCCGGGTTTAAGCCCTCGGCTTTATTACAAACCAAGATGATATTTTTTTTAATCTTTCTAAGGCGTGCTGAGATTTCTAAATCAAGACCAATCACACCATCTCTGCTACTAACTATAAAATAAATAATATCTGATTCTTCTAACGCGTTTAGTACTTGACTTTGAATACCACTATCAACTAAGTTGTCTTTGTTGGTCAGTCCGCCTGTGTCAATAATTGTGGCAAAAGTTTGCGTATCATTATTCAAAAGCACTTCTGCATATTGACGATCGCGAGTTAACCCTTCAAAATCAGACACCAATGCTTGGCGTGAATGGCTTAGGCGGTTAAACAGCGTGGACTTACCAACATTAGGCCGTCCAACAAGACAAATAATAGGTAAGCCCATAAGTTATTAATTAAGATCGCTTAATTTAATTTTAATCAAATTTTGCAATTCAGAATTTTTAGAAATTTGACTTAGGGCTAATTCATAATGTTTTTTAGCATTATTAGTTTGCTTTTCAGCCAAATAAATATCTCCTTTAAGTTGATTATATAAGCCGTCAAATGCACTATTAGGTACAGTGTTTAGCACGCCAAGTGCTTGCTTGTAATTACCCATTTCTAAATGTAGGCTGGCTATTCTCATGTTGACAACTTTGGCAATAGAGACATGGCTTGTATCACTCAATGGAGTAAGGTATTCAAGTGCTTGCGTATAATTTTTATTAGCCACTGCATTTTTAGCTAGAATTAATGTTGCTTGGTCAAGATAGCCGCTACTTGCATGGTTATTTTTTAGTTGTTCGTAGGCCTGTGTGTCGTTAGGGTTGGCGCTAAGTGTTAAGTAAATACTTCGCGCTTCAATCAACTGTGTGTGTTGATAATTTTTATAAGCATCAAAACCCCAAATGCCACTCAAACCTAAGGCAACACCAACAACAATTTGTAGTGTATTTTCTTTAATCCAACGTTTAACTTGTTCAACCTGTTCTTCTTCAGTCTTACCTACTTCAATAAAATTTTTCATGTGTTTTCCTTAAAATATTTAATCGCTTCTTCTAAATCCATGGTTTGTTGCACTCCTTGGCCTTTTAGAGGTTTGATACTCACTTGATTGTTGTTTAATTCTTGCTCACCCAAGATTAATGCAAAATGCGCTTTGGCTTTATCTGCCTTTTTAAACTGACTTTGAAAACTACCCAAAGTGATGTCATTATAAAAGATTGCATTAGGCAGTACATCATGCAAAGTACTGGCTATTTGCATCGATTTAACCTGCGCTTTTTCACCTAATGCAACTAAGTAAATAGACAAAGTAGGTTCAACTGCCATTAGGTTCTGTGCCTCTAATAACAACACCAATCGCTCCAATCCAATTGCTAAACCAACTGCTGGTGTTGGTATACCACCCATTTTTTCAACCAAACCGTCATATCGTCCACCGGCGCAAATCGTACCTTGTGTACCTAAATCAGTTGTCGTCCATTCAAATACAGTGCGGTTGTAATAATCCAACCCGCGAACCAAGCGGGTATTAATTACATAAGCAATGTTTAAGGCATCTAAATAAGTCTTAAACTGCTCAAAGTGTTGTGCAGATTCTTCGTCTAAGCAATCCATTAACTTGGGTGCATTACTAATTAAAGAGTGCATTACTTTATTCTTACTATCCAAAATGCGCAAGGGATTGGTTTTTAATCGTCTTAAACTATCTCCATCAAGCTGTTCTTTATGCTGATTAAAATACGTAACCAATACTTTTTTATAAGCAGTTCTAGCCTCACTAGAGCCTAAAGTGTTAATTTCTAATACAATATTTTTCAAACCTAAAACTTGCCACAAAGCATACGTCATCATCATAAGTTCAGCATCCACTTTGGCATCAATTGCACCAAACACCTCAATCCCCACTTGATGAAACTGGCGATAACGCCCCTTTTGCGGGCGCTCGTGCCGAAACATCGCCCCTTGATAAAAAACTTTTTGAATCCCTTCTCTGGGCAAGTTATGCTCAATCATCATGCGTACACAACCTGCTGTGCCTTCAGGCCTTAAGCTTAATGACTCGCCGCTTGACTCTGTCCACGAATACATTTCCTTTTCAACAATGTCCGTAGCCCCACCAATTGCACGACAAAAGGTATCAGTTCTTTCAACAATTGGCGTGCGAATATTTTGATAACCATAACTGATAAACAAATCAAAAATTGCCTTTTCTAACAACAGCCAAAGCGCAGAATCTTTAGGTAATAAGTCGTTCATGCCACGAATGGCCTGGATTTTTTTACTCATTTGTTGGTAAGTGTTAGGAGTTTTTAGCATTTTACCAATTTCTATCTTGTGGATTAGAAAAATAAAAACAAAATATGGTATTTGCTTTTATGACAGAATTTCCCTAATTTCCCCAAACACTTAGGGAGCATCCATGTCCACCAACTACCGCCACCTGCACCTGTAGCTGTTTTGGCTGTTGCTCTTAACATCGACACTCAACCTAATAACAACATCTCATCTATATTCACCCAAACAACTCAACCTAATTACCAACCAAGCTAAAAACCCTTTTAACAGCAACAACTTTATTAACACTGCTAATGATAACGAATACAACCCAAACCTCTACCCCAACTAGACCAAGATCAACTTAAACAAACCGATAGCCTAATCGCCACATTTGATCTACCCAAAATCAAACTCAGCAAAGTTGAACAAACCAAGCTAAACATCCAGCGCCAAAGCCCAACTAGAAGCCCTAAAGCAAGACCTATAAGGAAACAACAATGCAAGCATTGCTCACCCAGTCTATCAACCTAACTGTTTCAACTTTATTAGTTTTCCTAACTAGACACCACCACCCTAGTTGGCAGCACCGCATGTGCTTTTAAGCGTTAACCAGAGCGCTGCCAACTACACCATCCCTATTACTGTCCCACCCGGTGTTGCAGACATGCAACCCGAACTGAGTATTAACTACAATTCAAACGCTGACAACGGCATTCTAGGCATGGATTTTAGCCTAGGTGGCTTACCATCCACCGCTGTTCAAAGACCATTGCGACTGATGGCATTAAAGGCGGCATCAACTATGACGATAACGACAGATATTGCCTATATGGCCAAAGACTCATCGTCATATCAGACAACAATGGACAAGCCAACTCAGAATATCGTACTGAGATTAACAACTTCAGCAAAATTAAATATAATGGCAACCACTGGACAGTGCAAACTAAAACAGTACAAACCTTTGAGTATGGTAATACACAAGGCTCAAAGATTGAAGCACAAGATAAAAGTACAGTCAGACTCTGGGCGGTGAATAAAATCACGGATGCTACAAACAATACTATTAACTATGTCTATGATGAAGACAATGAAAATGGCCAGCACACACCTAATAGAATTAATTATGCTCATAATTCGGTTAGATTTGAATATGAAGGCAGGACTGATAAAACTACAACTTATCAAGTGAATTCTAAACTTTCACAAACTAAGAGACTTACTAATATTGCCTCTTATGTTAATAATTCAATGGCTAGAGTTTATAACCTAGGGTATAGATCAATTTTTTATGCAGAACTTACATCGGTACAAGCTTGTTTATCATCTGGGTTTTGCTTACCAAAAACTAATTTTAGGTGGAATATAATGGAATACAAAAACCTGTATATTATGATGTGCCAAACAAATGGGAATACAATTCTTATTCCGATGATACTCAGAAAACACTTGTTGATGTTGATGGTGTGGTAGATATTATTAGTTTTGAAGAGGGTGGGATTTATGTTTCTAAATCGAATAAAATCTCTTTTTGACCTAACGAAAAATGGCTTGATACTAATGATAAAACATATAATATTTGTTTAAGATTCTACTACTATTGTTCATCAGTAACAGCAGATGAAAAACATATAGGCTCTATAAGAGATGGAAAGATAGATGGCTTATAACATTATTCTTGGTTGTGGGTGGCAAATAATCAGGGTTATTCGCAGTACTCAAATGAGAAAACAACTTTAGCATGGGGAGCTGGGTGTCAATCGAGCTGCGGAGGTGGTCCTGGGTCTCATGGCAGTGTTTTTTTACAGAATATAAAGAAAATAGCAGATGTTAATGGCGATAGGTTGATTGACATAGTGTCATTTATTACAAATATCTCTCATCTAAAATACCACCACATACAATCCAAGTTAGTTAGTGCAAATAATTAACGCTAACAGACTACTTTAAGCCACACCACCCAAACAACGCCCATCCAAAACCCACGCAAGGTAGAACACCAATCTATGCAAGCTAAAGTTAAAAATAATCAAGGTCAGTGTGCAATTTATTAAACAATCCATCCAAAATCAAACAAGGTAGAATAATTCAACTTGCAATTGCAACATTTTTGTTATATTCAGTTAAAACTTGTTTCATTACCCTCTCTTGTTTTCTAATTATTTTCAATTTTCCCAATCAAAATTTGGAATTTCTTGTTATTTTTTAAGTTTTCGAAATAAATTTCATTCATAACTTCTGTTTTCAGTGAATCTGTTAAATCAATGGCTAATTTTATGTCTGCTATCGCATCATCATGATGCCCTAATTTGGCTTTTGCACAGGCTCTTTGCCAATAAGCCAATGCATATTTATCGTCTATTTCTATAGCGCGACTGGATAGAGATAGCGACCAAGTATCTTCGTCTATATCTAGCAAAGTATCTGCTTTGTAGGTGAGTGCCTCAATATCATCTGGGGCTAGATCTAAAATTTCATCAAAAATATTGATTTTTTCTTGCTCGCTTTTGGCAATTCCTGAGCGTACCCATAATGAATGAATCAGGTTAGTATTGGCAATACCCTGTTGCGTGCTTATGATTTGTTCAGAGCGAACCCTGGCTTTGTCTTCTATCTCACTTAGTCTTTTTTCGTATTTTTTTGTTAAGTCTGATATTTGTTTTGAAGTTATGGTCTTAATATTATCTCTGATATCTTGTAATGAGCGCCATCCTAGTAACACTAACAAGGTGGCAGCAATAGTAATGATATAGAAAATATTAGTTGTGGTATCTGCTGTGTATCTAAGTGCTCTGTCAGAAATATCTAGCCTTGCGTTTGCGACTTTTTCAACAAAATCAACCCTTAATTGTTGTTGCTCTTGGCGCAATAATTTAAGATCATCTAATATATATCGTTCTATAAAAGGTTTGTATAACGCTTTTGTAATGGGCGTTTCTGTCAAGGTTAAATTTTTATTATTTGTGTTTTCTGCTTGTGCAGGACTTAGAGTGTTTAAAGCTACAATAACCAGTATTAGAATGTATTTTTTCACTTGAGTTTTGAGCGTTTGTAAAGATATCATTCTAACACTTTGAGAGCTTATGGTCCTATTTCTGCAAACAAATAAAAATAGGAAAAATCTAAAAAAGGAAATAATTAACACTAAACTTTTTAACTGCTAATTTCTTTGATTTATGTGGATATTTCTGGTAGCTATTTTTGCATAAATCGTGCTTTAAAAATATTTGAAGTAGTAAAGTTTTTTCATCTAAATAGCTAAGCTTTATTTGGTTTAATATAGGGTTTAGGCTGAAATCAAAAATATCTAAGTCGGCATCGTATTCATTAGAAAGTTCATGTTGTGATTTTTTAATTTAGTTTTTGAGTTTGTTATGGTCTCAACACCATGAATAGCAATTTTATGTAACCTCCAAAAAACATAATTAAAGTAATCCAAAGAGCGATGTGTATGAAATTTGGATGTGATTATTAATAGTTTGACTGGTGTTTTTAATAATCTTAAGCGCTTTAATTGCAATTTGCTGAATAGGGCATTACCAATAGTTTCCATAGAAACTAATTCTAAAATTAAACGTTTTTTATCAATATTGGTTCTTTTAAAAATATCGTACATTTGTTGCGCTTCTGTTTTTATTAAATTAAACTCTCCACCAGAAAGTACAACAGGTATTTGGGTGAATTTTTTGACAATGCTAATAGCGCTTTTGGTTCGCTTGTCAATCATGGGTTGGTTGCAGCCTATACTATGATTATATCTGGTGAAGTGTTAGAGTCAAAATCACCAATAGTATCTTGTTTGTGAAAACAATAACAAACATTGCTGTTGTTCGTTAATGTTGTTTGGTACAGCTCAAATCTTATAATTTATTGTAATTGTAGACATGGGTTTTTTTGGATTGTGGCGGTGATATTTTTTCTTTTATTGGTTACTAACACCGTTAGGAACATGCCCTGTAGGTACGTATTGTGAGGCTGATTGGCAGTGTTGGTGCTGGTCATCAAAAAAGATATCAACTCCGAATTCTTTTAAAAAAATGCCTTTGTCTAGCCCGCCTAGAAAAAATGATTCGTCAATGCGAATGCCCCATTTACGCATGGTGTGAATAACGCGTTTGTGTGCTGGCGCTGAGCGTGCTGTTACTAGGGCAGTTCTGATTGGGTTGTTTGCTGCTGGAAAGGCTGATTGTATTTTTTGTAATGACATTAAAAAGCACTTAAATGGCCCAGCTTTGAGTGCAATATTGGCTGAGTTTTTTTCATTTTCTGCAAAGACTTCTAAGCCTTGTTCTTGGAAAATACGCTCTGATTCATCTGAGAAAATAACCGCATCGCCATCAAAGGCAATGCGCAGTTGAGTTTCGTGTGATTCTTGTGAGACAGAGCCAATGATTGATGCTGCTGCAAAGCCTGATTCTAAGGCTTTTTGTACATCTTGATAATTGCTTGATAAGAACAAATCTGCTTCAAACGCACCCACAAGATTATGCGTACTTTCACCACTAGTGAAAGCTGCTTTTGAAATGTTTAAGCCGTAATGTTCAATGGAATTAAAAATACGCAGGCCCGTGTCAGCGCTATTTCGTGAAAGCAGGATGACATCAATGTGGTTTTTTATGGTGTTGAGTGCGAGTAATTTTTTGACCAGTGAAAAACCAACTCCAGGCTGTAAAACAACCTCTTCATTTTCTTCTTGATGTTTGGCGTAAGCCTCAATCCCTTGCTTTTTAAATATTTTGTGCGATTCATCAAGATTAAATAAGGCTCTTGACGAAATGGCAATAATCAATTTGTTTTTTGTTTGATTTGTTTTTACAGTGTTTGCCATGATTTTCCTTGGTATTTGTTTAAGCAATAATCCAACCATTTTTCGATAAAAGTATTTAACTCCCATTGTATATTCATATCAGAGCATTGCGCTAAATATGGGTGAGCATGATTAAGGGTGGTTTGATTGCACACAGAGATGACTTCTAATAATTGCGCATCAAAGTAGATTTTAAATTTAATGTCTGGTTTGTTATTGTTGCCAATATCAGATTTGAATTTGTGCGTTAGTGTGAAAACACCTGTGTGGGCAAATCTGTCTTCTACAATAAGGTGCAAGTCATTTTCACCACTATGTTTAATCACACAATCATAAGCGGTTTGTTTTAATAGTGGTATAAGCTTTAAAATTTTTTGATAGTTCAATTCAAACAATTGCGAAACCTGGGCATAAGTTTTTGGTTCTTGCTGACTGTATAAAGATTTTAAAAAATGTTGTTTTATATCCATTGTGTGTCAATTGTTAGTTGTCCATTATCATACAGCGTGTAATGGTTAAAGCCAATTCTAGTTTCATTATTAAATTGTAAGGCTGTTGATGGGCATGAAATAATTTGCACCCCTAATCTGCTAAATTCAGCTGCTTGATGCGCATGACCAAACAGTATGGCTTGTATTTTAGAGTATTGATCAAGCACATTAAACAATGCTTTTGGGTTTTCTAAAGACAATGAATCATCCCAAGTGCTGTTCATTGGTACGATAGGGTGATGCAAGACAAGGAGTATATATTTGGCAGTTGATTGTGCTAAATTAAGTCCTAATTTTATGAGCTCATCTTTGGTTAAAAATCCACTGGTTTTTGATGTTTGCACTGAATTTATACTGATAATTGCCCATTTTCCAAGTGTGAATTGGCTGAATAAATTTTTAGAAAAAATAGCATTTAGATTGTTGTCAATGTCATGATTGCCAGATATAACTAACAGCATTGTTTGGACAGGAGAGAGTATTTGTTGTAAAGTTTTGTAAGCGATAATTGTGCCATTGTGGGTAAGATCGCCACTAATTAATAAGGCATCAGTTCTAATGTTGATGATTTTATTGATGATTTTTTTTAGATTGATATGGGTATTAACACCCATAGCGTGTTCAACATCATCAATATGACAATCACTAATTTGAACAAAACTATGGCTCATATGACATTGATAAAGGTCACTCGAGAACTAACACCTGTTAGTAGTTCATAAGCAATGGTAGAGCTGTGTTTTGCAATGGTTTCAATGCGTAATTGTTGATTACCCCAAAGAATCACATTATCTCCAATATTGGCATTAATGTTACTTATATCAACACAAATTAAATCCATTGATACTCTACCCACAAGTGGGCATAAGGTGTTATTAATTAGCACAGGTGTTCCATTTTTAGCATGGCGAGGGTAGCCATCGCCATAGCCAATGCCAATAGTTGCTATGGTTGTTAGTTTGTTAGCTATCCAAGTAGCACCATAGCCAACTGAATCACCAGCTTTGATGGTTTTAATTGACATAATTGGTGCTGATAGTTGCATAACTGGTTTAAGATTATGATTAATAGTGTCAAAAGGGGAAACACCATACAACATAATGCCAGGACGGACATAATCGAAGTGTGAGGCTGGATTTGACAAAATTGCAGCAGAATTTGCCATTGAACGCTTGGTAGAGTGTGTTGATTTTTTAAACTCAAAGAGTTGGGATTGATTCATTGGGTGGTTAATTTCATCAGAACAAGCGAAATGGCTCATGACACATTGGATGTTAATCAGCGGGTTGTTTTCTAGTAACTTCATACAATCAAAGTATTCACTAGTTGATAAGCCCAGTCGATTCATACCTGTGTTAATTTTTATCCAAATATTGATAGCCTGTTTGGTGTTGTTAATAACGGGCAGTTGAGTTTTGTCGTGTACCACAATTTGGCAATTTAGTTTAATAGCTTGTTGTAGTTCTTGGTCTTTAATGACTCCTGATAGAAGTAAAATTGGCTTATTGGTTGTTTGGCGTAATTTTTCTGCTTCCAATCTTTCGCTAACACCTAACAAATCAGATTGATTAATAATTGGGTTAACTAAATCAATATGGTGGCCATAAGCATTGGCTTTCACCATAGAAACTATTCTAGCATTAGGCGAATTTTTTTTTACAATTGAGAGATTATGTGTTAATGCTGATTGCGAAATTGAGGCAATGGCGCGCATGGGTAAAGTCTTTATTAAAAAGGCTCTTTGTCAAAATTAGCCATATTATGTGCATAAGCTGTGTCTATTTGCTCATCAGCCATGCCGTGAAATTGGTTCTCAAGAGCTAAATCTTCAAATCGTGCATATTCGCCAATAAAAGCTAATTTGATTAGCCCGGTAGCACCATTCCTATGTTTGACAATTTTTAAATCTGCTTTGCCAATCTCTTCTGGGTTTGAATAGGTGTCGTCATGATATTGCTGGTCGCGATAGATAAAACCAATAATATCAGCATCTTGCTCAATTGAGCCTGATTCACGTAAATCAGACATTTGTGGCATGCGGCCTTTACCAGCTTTAGGGCGTGATTCAACAGCACGATTAAGTTGTGACAAAGCAAGCACGGGTACGTTAATTTCTTTGGCCAAGGCTTTGAGTGAACGGGAAATTTCAGAGATTTCTTGCACCCTATTTTCACTTTTTCCATGTACGGTCATCAGTTGTAAGTAATCTACCATAATTAATGCCAAGTCAGAATATTGGCGTTTTAGCCGCCGACATTTTGCGCGAATTTCTGTTGGTGTAATGGAAGGGGTTTCATCAATAAGAACAGTGGATTTTTCTAAGGCTAATACGGCATGATTAAAGCTGTTCCAGTCAGTTTCAGTCATGGTGTTGCGTAGTTTTGAGCCTTCGATATGGCCAAATGATGAAATCATACGCATGACCAATTGTTCAGTTGGCATCTCCAAACTAAATACTGCAACTGGTTTAGGCTCTTTGGCAGTAATGGCAACGTGCTCAATAATGTTCATTGAAAGAGCAGTTTTACCCATAGAGGGGCGTCCAGCGATGATAATTAAATCACCATTTTGCAAGCCATCAGTTAATTTATCTAATTCGCTAAAGCCAGTTTCTAAGCCGCTGATGCCACTAGATTCTTGCATTTCGTGTACACGATTGACAACATCTTTAATAATGTCTTTTACATTGGTAATGTCTTGTTTTCCACGAGTCACTTGTTCAGCAATTTCAAATATTTTTTTCTCAGAAAGATCCATAAGCTCCTGAACCTCAATTTCTTTTGGGTGATAAGCAATGTCAGCAATTTCGTGACTAACAACAATCATTTGGCGATAAACTGATAATTCACGTACGTGTTTAGCATAGGCTTCAATATTAGAAATACTGGGGGTGTTTTCAGCAATTTGGGCTAAATAAATAAAGCCACCAATAGTTTCTTCAGAGTCTGTTTTTTTAACTTGCTCTTTAACCGTAAGAATATCAGCAGGTTGGTCATGTTGCAATAGGGTACTAATGGCATTAAAAATAATTCTATGCGATGCGTTATAAAAATCTGCATCGGTTAAGATATCTGCAACACGATCCCATGTTTCATTGTGTAATAATAAGCCGCCTAAAACAGATTGCTCTGATTCAATTGAGTTGGGTGGTATTTTGGCGTTTTTGATATCCATTAGCTTTTAAAGCACCTTTTAAAAAATTAAAAACCCTCTAACGAGGGTTTTTAATTTTAACGCACAATGAACAATGAATTGTCTTTTTATGCTTATTGAGATGCCTCAATAACAACTTTAATCCGCACTGTAATATCTGTATGCAAATTAACCATGATTTCATATTCACCTGCATGGCGAATTGCCTCAGGCATGTTGATATTACGCCTTTTAACTTCAAAACCGCTTGCTGCAAGGCTTGCTTGAATATCAGTGATATTGATAGAACCAAACAACTTACCTTCTTCACCTGCATTGGCTTGAATGGTACAAACAGTACCTGTCATCTTAGCCTCAATCGCTTGTGCATTTTTAAGTGTTTCAGTTGCGCTAGCTTGTAGCTCGTCTTTAATCAATTCAAATTCAGCCAAGTTTGTTTTAGTTGCAGGCTTAATTTTACCTTGAGGAATTAAAAAATTACGAGCATAGCCAGCCTTAACATTGGCTAAATCGCCTAAGTTGCCTAATTTTTGTATTTTTTCTAATAAAATTACTTGCATGATAATAGACTCCTATTTCTTGTGCTTGTCAGTATAAGGAATAAGGGCTAAAAATCTAGCTCTTTTAATGGCGGTTGTTAGTTGGCGTTGAAATTTAGCGCTGGTGCCCGTCATTCTTGATGGTGTGATTTTTCCACTTTCATCAATGTTTTGAAGTAGTGTATCAACATCTTTATAATCAATTCTTGTAACGCCTGCTGCCGTAAAACGGCAAAAAGTGTTAATTTTAATTTGAGGTCTGCGTTTTCTTTTTACTTGCTTGGCCATTATGATTTCCTCTTTTCTTTGTCTTTATTAATCATCATGATTGAAGGCGTGGTGATTGCCTTATCTTCAGAAGTGATTAAATTTCTAAGAATAGCATCGTTAAAACGGAAATTATAATTAAGTTTGTCAAGCACTCCTTGGCCGCACTCAATATTCATCATTACGTAGTGTGCTTTATAAATTTTTTTGATTGGACAGGCTAAATGTTTACGCCCCCAGTCTTCTTCTCTGTGAATTTTACCACCACTAGTGGTGATGATTTCTTTGTACTTGTCCATCATTGTTCCTACCTGAGCTGATTGGTCAGGGTGGACAATCAGTGTAATCTCATAATGTCTCATGAGTTGTATCTCCTTATGGTTATTATAGCAGCTTGGAACATCGCGCTCTCAAGCAAGGAAGGAGATATTTTATACTAGTTATTTGTTCGTAACAATCGTTTAACGTTATATTTTGTTAAAATTCAGTAATTTTATTATACTGTATTTTTTATTTTGTTTAAACAATTAACCACTGCTAAATTTTTCATAACTTTAGTGTTGTTAAGTGCGGTAACTTTTGTAGTGTATTTAAGTTATTTAAGCCAGTTACTTGATGATGCGTTTTCTGAAAAGGTAAGCACAGATACTGTGAATTTTGAGCAGCAACCTAAAGCGATGATTAATGTGCTTTTACTGGTGAAAGACCAATCATTTTTTGAACATTATGGTGTAGATTTTAAAGAAAGTAGCAGGGCTGTTCGTGATTATATATTTTATGACAAGCCACTTCGTGGGGCGAGTACCATAACGATGTAGTTAATCAAAAATACCTTATATTAAATAGAGAGCGAAGTTTGGGGCGAAAAGTCAAAGAAGCATTGATGGCATTATATTATTGGAGTATTCGTTTGATAAACAATTCATACTAAATCGTTATATAAATACTGTGTATTTAGGTCAAAAAGGCAATAATAAGTATTCATGGTTTTATCAATCTATCATACGCTTGAGAAAATTGTAAAATAGCAAAATGATGAATTTATTAGCAATTGATACGTGTACTGATACGTGCTCAGTGAGTCTATATACTCAGGGTGAAACATTTTCTCGTTTTGTTCAAGGCGTGGAAAAAAGTTCAGGTTTAATATTATCACTTTGTGATGAGGTTTTTAAAGCCAGTCAATTGTCACCACCTGCTTTAGACGGTATTATTTATACCAAAGGCCCTGGTGCTTTTACAGGGGTTAGGATGTGCGTTAGTGTGGTTCAGGGTATATCATTGGCACATAACATTCCGACAATGGGGCTTTCAACACTTGAGTTGCTTGGATTTGGTGCGTTTAAAAAATACAATACCAACAAGATTGCCATTGCGCTTGACGCGCGTATGAGTGAGGTATATTGGGGTATTTATCAAAACCAAGCTCTATCTAAGGAAAGTTTACAAAAACCTAATGAGGTGGATATGCTTGGAAAAGATTTTATTGGTGTGGGCAGCGGATGGCGCGCTTATGAAAATGAACTTATTCAACAAACAGGTATTAGTACTTATATTGCTGATTTTTATCCAAAGGCTGAAAACCTTATAGCGCTTTACTTAGCTCATGTTAACAAAAACATCAATTTTAGCAATAAGTTAGCATTGCCAACTTATTTACGTAATAATGTTGCGCATAAGTCGCTAAAATAATGTGTTTTATAAGTTTAAATAACTAACAGGATAGGTTTATGTGGAAATGGATTCAAGCGTTTGCTTCGCCTAAAAACTTCTATCAAATTAGTCAACAAATCACCCCTTGGTTTTTGTACCCTTTTATTGTTTTAGCTCTGGTTGGTTTGTACTGGGGATTGATTGTGGCACCCATTGATTACCAGCAAGGTGAGAGTTATCGCATTATGTTTATTCATGTGCCTGCTGCATGGATGAGTATGTTTATTTATTTGGTATTGGCGATTTCTGGCGGTATTGGCCTGATTTTGCAAATTAAATTAGCATACGTGGTTGCCAAAGTGTCAGCGCCCATTGGGGCGGCATTTACTTTTTTAGCTTTGGTTACTGGTGCAGTTTGGGGTAAGCCGATGTGGGGTACTTGGTGGGTGTGGGATGCACGTTTAACTTCAGAGTTAATTTTGCTGTTTTTGTATTTGGCTTATATGTCACTTAACAATGCATTTGACAATCCTAAAACTGCATCTAAAGCCTCTTCAGTGTTGGCTATTGTGGGCTTGGTTAATTTGCCTATTATTCATTATTCGGTGAAGTGGTGGAATACATTACATCAAGGGGCGTCAGTCAGTGTTAATAAAGTGGCCATTCAAGATACTAATATGTTGATCGCACTATTATTAATGAGTATGGCATTTAAGTTTTTATATGGCGCACTTATGTTGATGAGAGCCAGAGATGAGATATTGGTGACAGAGCAAAACTCTAGCTGGGTTAAAAAAATAATTATGAAGTACAAACAGTGACCTTAGCAGAATATTTTTCTTTTCTCCCGTATGGAAAGTACGCCTTTTATATTTGGTTTTCTTATTTGACAGCCTTGATTGTGATTGCAACTTTATTTATACGCACACACTCTATCCACAAAAACGCAATTAAACAGTTGCGTATTAAATATTTAAGAGAAGGATAATTATGACAAAACGACAAAATAGAATGACATTGGTTGCTTTACTGGTAATAGGTGTGAGCTTGGCAGGTTATTTAGGCTTAAAAGCCTTTAACGAAAATTTATTGTACTTTTTTTCTCCTACTGATGTTACCGAAGGTAAGGCGCCAAAAGGTAAAAGTTTTCGCTTAGGCGGTATGGTTGCTAAGGATAGTGTTAAGCGTGACGGTATTAAAGTTACGTTTGATGTCACCGATTATGCCAACACCTTTAGTGTTAATTATTCAGGTATTTTGCCTGATTTATTTAAAGAAGGTCAAGGTATTATTACAACCGGTTCTTTAATTAATGGTGTTTTCATGGCAACTGAAGTGCTCGCCAAGCATGATGAGAACTACATGCCACCAGAAGTGGCTGATGCATTAGAAAAAGCTAAAAACAAACAATGAAAAAATTTATACCTCTAGTTTTATTTGTTGTATTGGCTGTATTCTTATATATAGGTCTTGAGCATGATCCTAAAAAATTGCCATCGCCTTTGATTGGTAAAACATTTCCAAATTTACAAGTTGAAGACTTTAATACTGCTGAAATTTATACTATTCAAGATAAATTACAAGGAAAAATATCTTTGGTTAATGTTTGGTCCTCTTGGTGCGTTACTTGTAGAGCGGAGCACGAAATGCTCATGCAAATAGCCAAAACTAATTCATTGCAAATATTGGGCATCAATTATAAAGACACCAAAAAGGATGGCAACATATTTTTAACCAAGCTTGGCAACCCGTATGATTCAATTGTATTTGATCAATTAGGCAAACTTGGCCTTGAGTTAGGTGTGTATGCCACGCCTGAAACTTTTATCATTGATCAGCAAGGTATTATTCGTTTTAAGCGAATTGGTGAATTAACCACACGAATTTGGGAAAGGCAAATTTTGCCACTCATTAGCCAGTTAAAAAACAGCACAGGATAAAATTTAATATATTTTTTATCAAAGTCCATTGGGGCAGTGCTGATATTTAATGGATAATTCAACCAAAGTTTAATTTAAAACTTGATGTTTTTTTAATCAAAATAAGATTCACACACAGGAGAATAAATTCAATGAATAAATCAGATTTAGTTGCAGCAATTGCACAAACTTCCAATTTAACAAAAGCAGATGCAGCTCGTGCATTGGATGCAATTACAGGCGCAATTACCTCAGCATTAGCTAGTGGTGATAATGTATCCATTACAGGTTTTGGTAGTTTTGTTGTTCGTGACCGTGCAGCGCGCACTGGTCGCAATCCTCAAACGGGCGAAACAATCCAAATTAAGGTCTCTAAAGTGCCTGCATTTAAAGAAGGTAAATTACTTAAAGAATCGGTTAATTCTTAGGATTTTTTAAGTATAATGTGCTCGGTGTTCACAGTACTGGGTATTTTTTTTGGGCGCTTAGCTCAGTTGGTAGAGCATCGCCCTTACAAGGCGAGGGTCACAAGTTCAAGTCTTGTAGCGCCCACCAAAAAATTTCGGAGCGGTAGCTCAGCTGGTTAGAGTGCCTGCCTGTCACGCAGGACGTCGCGGGTTCGAATCCCGTCCGCTCCGCCATAACTTTTCTTTGTTATGGCTTCCGATTTGTCCAACATTTGAATTTTTAAAAACATAACAAAACCCATGTAAGAATACAAAGGTTTTCGTTTATAATTCCTGTTTTTTATTAAATAAATGGTTTTTTAGATTATTAATCGATTAGCCGTTAATACATCTCATTATGCTAGATTCAATTAGAAACAAAACCAAGGGTTGGGTAGCTTATTTAATCGTTGGTTTGATTACCATTCCTTTTGCTTTATTCGGTATTAGTGAATACTTCACTGGCGCTTCAAATATTATTATTGCTTCTGTTGATGGTACTGATATTTCGAAGGAAGAGTTTCTTGCAGAATTTAACCCACAAAAAAGACGTCTGCAACAAGAACTAGACAAAAAATATGACACAGAATTTGATGCCATGCTCAAGCAATCTATCCTTAATCAAATGATTGACAGGCACTTACTTGAGCAATTATCCAGTGAATTGTCGTACGAAACAACTGCCAGTGAACTTAATGCTATTATTCAAGCCAATGATTTATTTAAAGAAGAAGGGCGGTTTTCATTAGAAAATTATAAGCAATTATTGAGGCTCAATGGCTATACAACAGCAAAATATGAGGCGATAAAATTACAAGAATTAACCCAAACTCAAATCAAATACAATTTATTAGATTCTGCTTTTGTAACGCCATCACAGCTCGTAAGATTACAAAAATTGAACGATCAACAGCGACAATTTAGTTATATTACTATTCAAGCTGATGATTATGTTAAAGAGGTTAAGGTTGAGGTACAAAGTGTTAAAGATTTTTACAATAACAAAAAGGCGTTATTTTTCGCACCAGAACAAGTAAAAATAGAATTTGTTGAGTTGTCATTAAATGAAATTTCAAAAAGTATTAAAGCAAGTGATGATGAGTTACTTGCTTTTTATGAAGATGAGCAAGAACGCTTTACCACAGAAGAAGAAAGACAAGCACAACATATTTTGCTTGAAGATGAGCCAACTGCACAAAAAGTTATTGCCCTATTAAACAGCGGTAGTGATTTTGCTAAACTTGCTGAGCAATACTCTCAAGACACAGGCTCTAAAGCTGACGAAGGAGATTTAGGCTTTTTTACTCGTGGTGTTATGGTGCCAGAATTTGAGAAAAAAGTATTTGCAATGAGACTTGGTGAAGTTAGCGATTTGGTTAAATCTGAGTTTGGCTATCATATTATTAAACTTAACAATATTAAAGCCAAAACACTTAAACCATTTGATGCGGTTAAATCAGAATTACTTGATTTATACACTAGAGCACATGCACAACAAGCGTTTTACAGCTTAACTAAACAATTAGCCAACTTGGCTTACGAGGCAAGTTTAGAGGAAATTGTTGATCAAATGGATTTAAAGCTTCAGGTGAGTGATTTTTTTGACAGGGATAATACTCAATTAAACCAAAAAATTGTTGATGCTGCATTTAGTGATGTGATTCTTAACAAAAATGAAAACTCAGAAATTTTAGAATTATCAAAAGATAAATTAATGGTTATCCGTGTGCGAGAAAAATTAGCACAAAGACAAAAACCCTTTGTTGAAGTTGAAGATGAGATTAATGCACATTTAACGACACTACTGGCCAAAACTTTTGTTGATAATCTTGCCAAAACTTTTGTTGATTTATTAGCTCATAATAATCAAGACATTCTTAAAGAATTAATGAATAAGAGCAAACTTACATGGCATCATGTTGATTGGATGAAACGAGATTCTAGCAAGGTTGAGACGGTTATTGTTAATAAAGTGTTTGCATTGGCTAAGCCAACTAATGGCAATTCTAGCTATAGTGCTCAAGATTTGGATGGGAATAATGCAGTTGTAATCAAATTATCAGGTGTTAGAACGATAGATGCAAAGACAGTTAATACTACTCTTAAAAGGTCTTTATTAAGTTTTGAGTCAAATGAGGTGTTTTTAAATATCCTTGAAACGCTTAAATCTCAAGCGAAAATTAAAATTTTTAGTAGAAATTTATAATCTATAATGAGTGACTTACTTTAAATAAATTGTTTATTTTTAACTTTTTAAACATAATATTCTTATAATTTAATTTAAAGTACAATTTATGCAAATAAAATTAACGTTGATATTGATGCTATTGCCTTTATTGAGTTTGGCAGGAGGCAAGTAAATTTATAGTGAATTTTGTGAAAATTGCCACGGCTTTTCTTCTCGTCAAGGCTCTCTAAGCCTGCCATTATACAGATCAACCATTCTGATAGGTATCTACAGCGAACCTTAAAAGAGGAAGACCAGGTCGTATTATGCCTAGATTTAACCTATCTGATGCTCATGTGGCTAAATTATTAGATTTTTGCGTGCTGGCATCAAACGACAAAATATGACACAATACTCATTAAGGGTAATACTGAAGCTGGACGGCATACTTATGAGTAATGTTGTCAAAGATGCCACGGAGTTGATTTGAAGGGTGGGCAAGGCACTGGAAAAAACTTTTATTGGCAAAAGGACAGAGAGGTGTCGCCACCAGCACTTGCCAATCAAGACTTTTTATATTCAGCAGAAGACCAAATTATTAAACATATCATTGTTAATGGTATTAACGATACTGAAATGATATCTTTTACTAAAGTATTTGACTTTACTGAACAAATGGTAGGTGGTTTGGTGAGTTTTATTCGCTCTTATGAAAAGCCGTTTGAGCATAAGTATGTTATTAAACAAATAGATGAACCAATGTCATTTATTTATACAAGCCTATATAAATTAGAAGAAACAGTGAATAGATTGCGAGAGTCAGCTGCAGCTTATAATTTTAGAGTTTATCCAAATATGGCGTTACTTCAATTCAAGGTTTGGGAGAGTTTGAGATTGGCGATGAAAAACAAGTTGTGGTGCGCTTTTGTAATTTTAGAAATATGCAGGCATCTTTGAAATTAGATCCTAGATTATGCGTTATGTTGCCATGTAGAACAACGGTATAGAGGATGGGCAAGGTAAAGTAAGCGTTGTGCTTGAAAGCTATAAGCATGCAGTAGCGCGCTTGAATAATGAACAAATGAGCCGGTCAGTTGGTAATCTAATAGAAAAAATGCAAGAAATGGTTGGGGGGGTATTATGGTAATTAGAATTTTAATATTGCACATAGTATTGTTAGCTGGCTCAGTATTTGCAGAGCATGAAGAGCTTTTAACTGAACGTGTTAATGCGAAATTTTCATACGCTTGGATCAGCACTTGATAAAACCATTACAGCCTATCATGACAAGCCAAAGCCTACTTACAGCGTTGTGATTTTGCGCTTAATGAGCATTATTATAAATCTTATAAATATCGTATTTTGTTTTTTGGTAAGTATGATGAAATGAAAAAAATGAGCAAAAAATATCCTGAAATTGTGCCATTTTTTCCATTAAGAGTTACAGTAATGGAAGAAGGTGCACACACTTTAATGATTGTTACGCCACCAATTACACTCTTACCGCTGGTTCAAACGAATGAAGAACGCATGACTATTTTTAGTTGTCAAGAAGACATAAAAAGTATTTTAAAACAATAACCTTTTGTTAGTCGCTATAGGTTTTTAGAGAAGTTAGTAGACAATAAAAAACCCTGTATTTTTAGGGGCAGGGTTTATTTGATTGGTACTTGTTATTTATTAGTTTGGTCCCTTGTCATAAAAGTTATAACCAGAATCAATATAGGTTATTTCGCCAGTGATACCTGAGGCTAAATCAGAACACAAGAATGCAGCGGCATTGCCCACTTCTTCAGTGGTTACGTTGCGTTTAAGTGCAGAACTGTCTGCAGTATAATCAAACAGTTTGTTAAAATCTTTAATACCAGATGCTGCTAAAGTTTTAATTGGTCCTGCTGAGACTGCATTAACGCGAATACCTTTTTCAGATCCTAAGGCTGCTGCCATGTAACGAACATTAGCTTCAAGTGAGGCCTTGGCCACACCCATTACATTGTAATTTGGAATGGCACGAATACTGCCTAGATAACTGACTGTTAATAAAGCGCCGTTGTCATTAAGCATAGAATAAGCGGCTTTTGCAAGTGCAGTAAAGCTGTATGAGCTAATGTCATGCGCTGTGGCAAAATTTTCACGAGTGGTTGCTTGGATATAGTTACCATCTAATGCTTCACGTGGTGCAAATGCAACTGAATGAATGATGATGTCAAAATTATCCCAATAAGTTTTTAATTCTTTAAAGGTTTTTTCAATGCCTTCATCGCTAGCAACATCACATTCAATAACAATATTTGAGTGGCAAACTACGGCGCATTTATCAACTCGTTTTTTGAGTTTTTCATTTTGGTAGGTGAGTGCAATTGCACAGCCTTGTTTGGCCATAGCCTCAGCGATTCCCCAAGCAATAGAGCGATTTGATGCCACACCAACAACGAGTGCTTTTTTTCCAGTTAAGAAGCCCATACATCTCCAATTTTGTTATTAATAAAAAATAAATTATAACCTACACAGCACCTATAATGATTAACTGTTTCTTGCTATTATTATTTTATAAATGTTAGATATTTTATTAACCCCTATTCGAGCGCTTAGAATGCGCTATATTCCTCTACTATTGATTTATTTTTCTTATGGTAGTAGTGTTTTTACTGCCATTGCTGAGAATTTTTGGGTGAAGGATACTTTGGACATGTCAGCATCTGACTTGGCCGAGCTTGCTGTATGGCTGACAGTTCCGTGGACTGTTAAGATGATTTTTGGGCAGATGGTTGATAGTATTAAAATTTTTGACTCTAATCGAAAGCCTTATGTTTATATCGGCGCTATTCTAATTACACTGAGTTCTGTACTTATGATTGCTGTTGTCGGTGATTACGCTATTGTTCAGGGTTTTTCTAAAAAGTTTATTTATGTGATTGCCAGTATCATTGCCATCGTAGGATTTGTCATACAAGATGTGGTTGCTGATACCATGACAACAGAGGTTGTTGATAAATCCCAAAGTCAGGATCAAATCAATCAAGAACTTGCCATGATTCAAGTTCTGTCAAGGATTTCATTAGGGTTGGCTATTTTTTTAACGGGTTGGATTGGCGGTGAATTGGCCGATGTTTTTAGTGATAATCGTGAAGTGGTATTTATGATTGCCTTATTTGTGCCTTTGTTGTCAATTTTAGGTGTGAGCTTGGTTAAATTGAACGCAGTTGCTATTTCACCTGTGAATAAACAAGTGTTATTTGGTGGTTTGGTATTTGCTGTTTTTATTGTGCTAATGGGATATAACGATGTGCCTTATTCGCAAGAAATTGTCTTTATTGTTTCTCTTGGCGTGGTTCTGTATTTACTTCTAGGGTTAATTAATGATTTAGATGCTCAAACCATTAAGCATATTAAAATGGCAATGATTGTTATTTTTGTTTATCGAGCCATGCCAACAGTGGGTGCTAGCCTTAGTTGGTGGCAAATTGATGTACTTGGCTTTGATGAGTCTTTTTTTGCTAAGTTGTCTGCTATTGGTGGTGGTATTGCACTTGCTGGCATGTGGTTTTCTGCTAAATTTATCATTAAAAGAAACATTGCTGAAGTATTAATTTTTTTAACCATTATAGGTACGTTGTTATCACTACCTATTTTGGCAATGTATTATGATGTACATATTTGGTTAGGTATTGACGCACGCGCTGTGGTATTGGTTGACACAGCCATTTCTTCACCTTTTCATTATATTGCTCAAGTGTTAATGCTAACATTAGTAGCCATTCATGCCCCAGAAGGCAAAAAAGGCACTTGGTTTGCCTTGATGGCAAGTTTGATGAACACTGCGCTTGCCGCTGGTGGTTTACTCACCAAATACTTAAACAAATTTTTTGTTGTCAGTAGAGAGATTATTACAGACGGTGTTGTCACCAGTGTACAAAATTACACACAGCTAGGTGGTTTGCTTTGGATTGTTATTGGTACAGGGCTTGTGATACCTATCGCTGTTATATTAAAATTTAATCCAAATAAAGCGTGAAAATAAAATATTATTTTTTATTAGTTGTACTACTGGTTGTCCTTGACCAATTCACAAAATTGTTGGCTTATGAATATTTAGGCATTGGTAACTCGATTGCTATTAATGAATTTTTATCGCTTACTTTTGCTCATAATTACGGTGCAGCATTTAGTTTTTTGGCTGATAGTGGCGGTTGGCAGCGTTATTTTTTATCGATTGTCTCTGCTGTTGCCAGTATTGTTATTAGTATTTGGATATTAAAAACCCCATTAAAGTATCGGTTTAAACTTATCAGTTTGGTGCTTATTTTATCAGGTGCAATTGGTAATATGATTGACCGAATTGCCAATGGGTTTGTTGTTGATTTTATTGATTTTCACTACGGCGAATTTAATTATCCATTTTTTAATTTTGCTGATATTTTTATCAGTGTTGGCGTGGTGGTGTTAATCATAGTGGATTGGAAAAAATGAGTGATTGTTTAGTGATTGGTGGTGGCGTTATTGGCATGATGAGTGCAAGAGCTCTAGTAATGGCAGGTGTTAGTGTTACCTTGTTAGACCAGCGTGAGTGTGGCAAAGAATCATCTTGGGCAGGTGGCGGTATTATTAGCCCATTATACCCTTGGCATTATGATGATTTGACCAATGAATTAAGTTTTGCTTCACAAGCAGTTTATGCAGATTTGTGTTCACAAATTTTTGAAGATACAGGCATTGATGCTCAATACCTAAAATCTGGCTTACTGATGATGGATGAATATGATTCACCACTGGCAGTACAATGGCTGAATAAATACAACATTAACTACCAACATCATGCTAATGGCGCATTGTTTACCAATATTGCTCAGGTTCGAAATCCAAGATTATTACAAGCCTTGAAGATTGATATTTTAAATAAAGGCGTGAATGTCATTGAGCATACTCAGGCAAATGATGTGTTGATAAAAGACAACCAAGTGACTGGCGTAAAAACCAAAAATAAAGATTATTTTGCACAGGATGTTGTTGTTTGTTCCGGTGCATGGAGCTCAAAATGGATAAAACTTGCTGATGAAGTTTTTCCGATGAAAGGGCAAATGATTGTTCTAAAATCAACCAAGGGCTTGGTAGAGAACATTGTGCTAGATCAAGGCAGGTACATTATCTCAAGGGCAGATGGGCGAATATTGGTCGGCTCTACCATGGAAAATGTTGGTTTTGATGGTCGTACCGATATTGGCGTACAAAAATCACTCCACGAATTTGCTTATCAAAGATTTCCAGCTTTACTTCATGCGACAATTGAACATCACTGGTCTGGCTTTAGACCAGCAAGCCTTTCTGGAAAAGTGATACTGGGCAAGCATGAACAATTTGAACATTTATTAATAAATACTGGGCATTTTCGCAATGGCTTAAATATGGCACCTGCCAGTGCAGATAAAATTAAACAGCTGATTATCAATGCATAAAATAATCATTTTTTTATCATTTTTTACTTGCGCTTTAATTGCCAATGCGCAGTTAATTAAGGTTTCAGCGCAAGGAAATATTCTTAAAAGCGAGGCTAAAAATCATCGGTGTGTACTTGACCAGCAATCTAAGCTGGTATGGGAGGTTAAATTAAGCGATAAAGGGTTGCAAGATACGAACAACACCTATACTTGGTTTGATGGTAAATCAGGAACTAATAATGGCGACTATAGTCATCATTGCCACTGGGGTCAAAACTGCAACACTCAAGCGTTTATTAAGGCGTTAAAAACAGCTAAGTTATGTAAACAAAGCACTTGGCGTTTACCCAGCGAGTCAGAACTCAGAACCTTATTGATTTATGGGGATAATGACTTGCTCATCAATTCAGATTTTTTTCCAAACACCAAACGCAAATCTTACTGGAGTTCGGATGAGCAAGGTATTGATATCGCAATTGACGTGCCATTTTTCTATGGCGGTAGTAAAAGTTCTGACAAGTCTTTTGATGCCCATATTAGAGCAGTGAGCGATGCTTACTAGAACAATCGACCAAGATTTATTTGATGCATATTCAGATGATATGCCTACTTTTTTAAAGAAAATTTACTCTGCTCGTGGTATTAATGAGTCGCACTTGTCTTTGAGTCTTAATTATCTTTTAAAGCCTAATTTTCTCCAACTAGATGTCGCACTTACTTTACTTGAACAAGCCCTACTTAATCAAAAACGTATTTTAATTGTTGGAGATTTTGATTGTGATGGGGCAACTGCATCTGTTGTGGCTGTTAAGTCATTACGCATGATGGGGGCAAAATTTGTTGATTTCTCAGTACCTAATCGTTTTGAGCATGGCTATGGTTTGAGTGAACAAATTGTAAAATTAGCCATTCAAGAAAAACAACCAGATTTGATTATTACAGTTGACAATGGCATTTCAAGTTTTGACGGAGTAAAACTGGCAAAATCATCAAATATTCAGGTAATTATTACTGATCATCATTTGCCTAGTAACACTCTTCCTGAAGCAGATGCCATTATCAACCCTAATCTTAAAGGTTGTGAATTTTTAAGCAAAAATTTAGCAGGTGTTGGCGTGTGTTTTTACTTGTTTTCAGCTTTTAAAACTCATTTGATTAAGTGTGATTATTTTACCAATCATAAAATCACCCCACCAGATTTGCGACATGTACTGGATTTAGTTGCACTTGGCACAGTAGCTGATGTGGTAAAACTTGACCAAAATAATAGAATTTTGATTGACCAAGGTATTAAGCGCATCCAACAAAAAAAATGCGCCCCAGGTATTTTGGCATTACTGGAAATCTCAAATAGACCAAGTTCAACTTTGCGCGCTAGTGATTTAGGTTTTTCAGTCGCACCACTCCTCAATGCAGCAGGGCGTTTGAGTGATATTTCTCGTGGCATTAAATGCTTGCTAACTGAAGATATTAATGATGCTAGGCGTTATGCTCAAGAATTAGAAGTTTTTAATCACAAGCGCAAACAAGAGCAAACTCGTATGCAAGATGAGGCGCAAGCCATTGTGGATGCACAAGAAGTAACAGAGGATAAATTTGCCATCAGCCTGTTTGATGCATCTTGGCATGAGGGTATTGTCGGCATTGTCGCTGGCAAACTTAAAGAGGATTATCATTGTCCGGTTGCAATATTTGCCCAGTCAGGTAATGACTTAAAAGGCTCTATTCGTTCTATTCCCAGTATACACATCAAAGATTTATTAGATTTAGTAGACAGACAAAACCCTAATTTAATTTTAAAATTTGGTGGTCATGCTATGGCAGCAGGATTAAGCATCAAGCCTGAAAACTTCACTGATTTTAAGCAAGCTTTTGCAAATGCTATTCAAACCCATTTAGACAATCAAATGCCCAAAGTTGAATTATTAACTGATGGCGAATTAGCAGCATTTGATTTGTCTTTAGACAATGCTCAGTTATTAGTCGATGCTGGACCATGGGGTCATGGGTTCGACGAGCCAATTTTTTATGGTGAGTTTGAGTTGGTTGAGCAAAGAGTGGTTGGTGAAAAACACTTAAAATGTCGTCTAAAACTTATGGACAATAACACTGTATATGATGGCATTGCATTTTTTCAAGCACCTATTAAGAATACGAAAGTGCAAATTGCCTACAAACTATCCATTAATGAATGGCGAGGTAGTATTTCATTGCAATTAATGGTTGAGCAAATAAACGCTTTAAAATAAACATATTATCAAGGTAAAATACAGCCTTTTTATTTTTATATTCTTGTAATGCCGATTATTACCCTGCCAGACGGAACCCAAAAAACATTTGAGCAAGCGCTTAGCGTTGCTCAAGTGGCAAAGTCTATTGGCTCGGGCTTGGCTAAAGCGGCATTGGCTGGTGAGGTTGATGGTACGTTGGTTGATACTTCGTTTTTAATCAAGGTAGATGCTAATCTTGCGATTATTACAGCGAGTGATGATAAAGGGCTTGAGATTATTCGCCATTCTACAGCGCACTTATTGGCACAAGCCACGCAAATGCTTTATCCAAAGGCACAAGTGACAATTGGCCCTGTGATTGACAATGGTTTTTATTATGATTTTTCGTATTCAGATGGCTTTTCAGAGGTTGATTTAGCCAAAATTGAAAAAAATATGCACAAATTGGTTAAGCAAAATCTTAAGATTGAAAGATTTGAGATTGGTCGTGATGAAGCTGTGGCATTTTTTAAAGATAAAGGCGAGTATTATAAGGCTGAAATTATTGAATCAATTCCTGTGGATCAAACATTATCTTTGTACAAGCAAGGGGATTTTATTGATCTTTGCCGTGGACCACATGTACCTTCGACTGCTAAGTTAAAAGCCTTTAAATTAATGAAATTGGCAGGTGCTTACTGGCGTGGTGACTCTAATAATGAAATGTTACAACGTGTGCATGGCACAGCTTGGGCGACCAAGCAAGATTTAGAAACGCATTTACACAGACTAGAAGAAGTCTCAAAGCGCGACCATCGTAAAATTGGCAAAATTCAAAACTTGTTTCACATGCAAGAAGAAGCACCAGGTATGATATTTTGGCATGCTAAAGGCTGGACATTATACCAATTGGTTGAACAAACTATGCGTGATATTTTCAAAGAAAATGGTTATCAAGAAGTGCATACACCACAATTAATTGATCAAAGCCTTTGGGAAAAATCAGGCCATTGGGATAAATTTAGCGACGCTATGTTTACCACCAGTTCTGAAAATCGTGATTATGTAGTGAAACCCATGAATTGTCCTGCACATATCCAAATTTATAACCAAGGTTTAAAATCTTATCGTGATTTACCACTACGCTTGGCAGAGTTTGGCTCGTGCCATCGTAATGAACCTTCAGGTACGTTGCACGGTATTATGCGTGTGCGTAATTTTGTACAAGATGACGGTCATATTTTTTGTACGCCTGAGCAAATTCAAGATGAGGTTTCAACCTTTATTGATTTGACTTTTGTTGTGTATAAGCATTTTGGCTTTGATAACGTTGGTATCAAACTTTCAACTCGTCCAGAAAGTCGTGTAGGTTCAGACGAGGTATGGGATAAAGCCGAAGCGGCATTAGCAGAAGCACTTGATGCCAAAGGCATTAAATGGGAATTGCAAGAAGGTGAAGGTGCATTCTACGGGCCTAAAATTGAATTTGTATTAAAAGATTGTCTAGATCGGCAGTGGCAGTGTGGTACATTGCAGGTTGATTTTTCTATGCCAGAGCGACTAGGTGCGCAATTTATTGATGAAAATAGTGTAAAGCAAACCCCTGTCATGTTGCACCGTGCAATTTTGGGTTCGCTAGAGCGATTTGTGGGTATTTTAATTGAACATTACGAAGGTGCGTACCCTTGTTGGTTAGCACCCATTCAAGCAGTTATTATTAATATTTATGAAAAACAAACAGATTGTGTTATCGATACAACTAAAAAGTTAAAAAAACAAGGACTTAGGGTCATTTCGGACTTGCGGAATGAGAAGATAGGCTTTAAAATACGCGAGCATTCATTACAACGTTATCCATACATTTTAATTGTGGGTGATCGTGAGATGGAAAGTGGTCAAATTTCAGTGCTACAACGTGGCGGTGAAGATTTAGGTGCAATGAGTATTGAGGCATTTGTAGAAAAGGCCAACCAGGAGACATGATTAAAAAAATAAATAAAGTAAAAACTCGAATTAATGACATCATTAGAGTGGCAGAAGTTCGATTGATTGACGCTAAAGGCGAGCAACTTGGTATTGTTGATACCGATATTGCAAAGCAAAAAGCAACGCAGGCCGGGCTAGATTTAGTAGAGGTTTCCCCTAATGCTCAGCCACCTGTTTGCAAGATTATGGATTTTGGCAAGTTTCTTTATGCATTAAAGCAACAAAAGAAAGAAGCCAAAAAGAAACAAAAAAGAAACACAGTTAAAACCATTAAGTATCGTCCAGGCACTGAAGAGGGCGATTATCAAATTAAATTTAAGAATTTGGTGAAATTTTTAGACAATGGTGACAAGGTTAAAGTTAGTATTTGGTTCCGTGGTCGTGAAATGCAACACAAGGAGCTGGGCATGGAAATGCTAGACAGGATTGAAAAGGACACAGAAGAATTTGCCAATGTAGAACAAAAGGCAAAATTAGATGGTCGTCAGCTAGGCATGATACTGGCACCCACATCAAAGAAAAAGTAAGACTTAAAAAGCCTGATAGGGGCAATAAAAGGAGTAAATGATGCCAAAGTTAAAAGCCAATAGAGGGGCTGCAAAGCGCTTCAAAAAAACTGCCAGTGGTGGTTATAAATGTAAACACTCTCACCTACGTCATATTCTGACCAAGAAGAGTACTTCTAGAAAACGCAGTTTGCGCGCACCAGACACGGTTGAGAAAGCCGATGTACCAATGGTTCGTAAAATGTTACCGTATAGTTAATTTAGGAGTATAAGAAAATGGCAAGAGTATCAAGAGGTGTGCAAGCGCACGATAAACATAAGAAAATTTTAAAGAAAGCCAAGGGTTATTATGGCGCAAGATCTAAAGTATATCGCGTTGCTAAACAAGCAGTTATTAAAGCAGGGCAGTACGCGTATCGTGATCGCCGTCAAAGACGTCGTCAATTTCGCAGGCTTTGGATTGTACGTATTAATGCTGAGGCACGTAATAACGGTTTAAGCTATTCAAGAATGATTGATGGTATGAGCAAAGCAGGTATTGAAATTGATCGCAAGGTTTTATCAGACATTGCTATTTTTGATAAAGCGGCATTTGCAAAATTTGCAGATCAGGCAAAACAGGCTTTATAGGTATGAAGAATAAAATTGTTTTTTTAGCGTTATCCGTTATATTTTTATCGTCTTGTCAATCGTCAATGAATCGATTTACTCAAGATGAAAGAGGAGGTGCAAATACGTATTCTTCTGTCGAAACTGGTCAATTATCTAGCGTACTAGAAGGGCGCATTATTTCTATTAAACCTATTAAATTATCCGGCTCTAAAGTTTTAGACGCTGCTGTTGCGGCAAGTGCTGTGGGTGGTGAAAGAGATACAATACCTGCTGCTATTGTGGGTGGTTTGCTTGGCGCTATGGCGGGTTGGGCTATTGCAGAAAATACAACTGCTGAAATTGGGTTTGAATTTTTACCTAAACTAAGTAATGGACAAATTAAAGCTGTTGTGCAAAAGTCTCAACAAGGGCTAAGGGTGGGCGATCAGGCTTATGTTATTCATGGTGGACAAACAGCGCGTATGACGCGTAAATAGTTTGATTGTGATAGGCGCTATTCTTGATAGGGCTAAGACCTCTATTGCAAAAACACAAAATTTACAAGATCTTGAAGATTTAAGGGTCAGTTTTTTAGGTAAAAAAGGCGAACTAACTGCTTTATTAAAAGGTATAGGTGAACTCTCAAAAGAGCAGCGCCATAAAAGTGGCGAAGCTATTAATCAGGCTAAAGTTAGCATACAAACACTACTAACTGATAAAAAAAATCATTTAGAGCTTATTGCATTAGAAAGGCGCTTATTAGCAGAAAAAATTGACGTATCCTTACCAGGTCGACATGCCGAAATGGGTGGGTTGCACCCAATCACAATAACGCTTAATCGTATTCAATCTCTATTTGCAACAAATGGTTTTGAAGTGGCGCTAGGCCCTGAAATAGAAGACGATTTTCATAATTTTACTGCGCTTAATATTCCTGAACATCATCCAGCGCGTGCGATGCATGATACGTTTTATTTTGATAAAAATACGGTATTAAGAACACACACATCTCCTGTGCAAATTCGCATATTAGAAAAACAAAAACCGCCAGTGCGCATCATTGCACCTGGGCGGGTTTATCGTTGTGATTCAGATATTACACACACCCCTATGTTTCACCAAGTTGAAGGTTTGATTGTTGATAAACATGCAAATTTTATGCAACTTAAAGGTTTGTTGATTGATTTTTTGCGTGCTTATTTTGAAAAAGAAGCATTGAAAGTACGTTTTCGTCCTTCGTATTTTCCATTCACTGAGCCATCTGCAGAGGCTGATATTGAATGCTTTATTTGTAGTGGTAAAGGTTGCCGAGTTTGTAAAAAAACAGGCTGGCTTGAGGTATTAGGTTGTGGCATTGTTCATCCTAATGTGTTGTCATCAGTTAATATTGATCCAGAAGTTTATACCGGGTTGGCATTTGGCATAGGAATTGAACGTTTGGCAATGTTGCGTTATGGTGTGAATGATTTACGCCTTTTCTTTGAAAATGACAGTCGTTTTTTAAGGCAGTTTAGATGAATATTTTATCAAGTTGGTTGCGTGAATGGGTCAACCCTAATGTCACTGATGAAACATTAGCAGAGCAATTAACTATGGCAGGGCTTGAGGTTGATGGTATTACACCTATTGCGCCAGCTTTTAAAGGTGTTGTGGTGGGTCATGTTGTTTCTTGTGATCAGCATCCTGACGCTGACAAGCTAAATTTGTGCCAAGTTGATGTGGGTGAGGTTGAAAATTTACAAATTATTTGTGGCGCTAAAAATATCCGTTCAGGCTTGAAAGTAATTGTTGCTACGGTTGGAGCTAAGTTACCAGGTGGCTTAAAGATTAAAAAAGCCAAACTACGAGGTGTTGAGTCGTTTGGCATGATTTGCTCAGAATTTGAATTAGGCGTGGTTGATTTATCACAAGGCATTGCTGAGCTTGAAGATGATGCGCCCATTGGGCAGAATATTAGAGCGTATTTAAATCTTGATGATTGTGTTATTGAATTAGCCATTACACCTAATCGTGGTGATTGTTTTTCAGTTTTAGGTGTTGCCCGTGAAGTGAGTGCTCATTATAATTTGGCTTTTGATTTGCCAGAATTTAAAGTATTTTCTCAAGGCGATTGCGCCATTGGTACTAGTGTTAGCGATACGAAAGCTTGTCCAAAGTATTTAACAAGAGCCATTACAGGTATTGACAATACAGTTAAAACACCTAAGTGGATGGCTGATAAGCTAGTACGCTCTGGTCAACAACTGCATTCCCCTGTGGTTGATGTTACAAACTTTGTTTTATTAGAATTAGGTCAGCCAATGCATGCGTTTGATTTGTCAAAGTTAACAGGCGATGTTAAAGTCAGAATGGCAAAATCTGGTGAGAAGTTTGAGCTGTTGAACGAAACCACACTAAATTTAAAAGAAGATACTTTAGTCATTGCTGATAATGATTCAGTGCTTGCTATTGCAGGTGTTATGGGTGGCATGGCTAGCGCTACTCAAAATCATTCCAGCAATATTTTATTAGAAAGTGCCTTTTTTGAGCCAACATCCATTGCAGGAAAGGCCAGAAGTTATGGCTTGCATACCGAGTCATCCTTGCGTTTTGAGCGTGGTGTGGATTTTAATATAACTGAGTTAGCAATGGAGCGTGCAACACAACTTGTTGTTGAAATTTGTGGCGGTCAGGCGAGTAAAGTTAATGTTTGTATTGACAAGAGTGCATTACCAGAATTAAAGCCGATTACCATTAGTCAAGAAAAAATTCAAAAGATTTTAGGCTTTGAGTTAGATGCCAAATGGATTGAGCAAAAATTTATTAATCTTGGGTTTGAAATATCACAACAAACCAGTGATTCATGGACCATTATTCCGCCAAGCGCTAGATTTGACATTCGTATTCCTGTTGATTTAATTGAAGAGTTGGCAAGGCTGTATGGCTATGACAAATTACCCGTACAAAAATTGTCTTTAGAGTCCAATATTAGCACCATTTATGAGGCGAATATTGATCAGTATGATATTATGAAAAGCTTGATCAATCGTGGTTATCAAGAGGTTATTACTTATAGTTTTATTTCTGAAAAGTATCAAAATTTAATCAGCCCAGATGCAAAAAAGATCAGAATTTCAAACCCAATTTCAGCTGATATGTCAATCATGCGTTCCTCGCTTATATCAGGCTTATTGCAAACAGTAGAATCTAACCAAAGGCGCGGACATACAGATGCTAGGTTTTTTGAAATTGGCTTGTGTTTTGATGGTATTAAGACAGATGAACAATCTAATAAATTAGCCGCTATTGTGACTGGTAATCGCTTTGATGCACAGTGGTCGGCTGATTTGCAGCCCCTAGATTTTTTTGACATTAAGGCCGATTTAGAATCATTACTGGCATTAACACATGCTGAATTTTACTTTGAAGCTGAGCAACATATAGCCTTACAAAAAGGGCAAACAGCTAAAATTATATTAAATGGTGAACAAGTAGGTTGGGTAGGTGCACTATCACCGATGGTACAAAAACAATTATCATTACCTAAATGTTATTTGTTTGAAATTGACTTGATCAGTATAAAATCGCGCAATATTGCTCAATATAAAGCATTTTCAGCGTACCAACAATCTGGGCGTGATATTGCTTTAGTGCTTGATGAAGCTGTGCCTGTGGCTGAGTTAATTCAAAGCGTTAAGGCCATGCAGCAGAAATATTTTGTTGATGTTAACTTATTTGACGTTTATATAGGAGAAAGGGTTGAGTCAGGTAAGAAAAGTGTTGCACTTAGTTTGACTTATCAGTCATTAGAAGGCACATTAACAGAGGCTCAGCTTAATGCTAAGGTTGATGAAGTGCTGGTGTTAATGCAAGCTCAATATTCAGCCACACTTAGATAATGTCCATTACTAAAAAAGACATTGCCAGCGCATTGGTAAAAAGCATGAGCATAACCCATGTTCAAGCATTGGTAATTACTCATGATTTTTTTGACCAAATCAAACAAACGCTAGCCTCTGGAGAGCCAGTAAAATTGTCTAGCTTTGGTAACTTTGTGATTAGAGAGAAATCTGCCAGACCAGGTAGAAACCCTAAGACTGGTGAAGTGGTTGAAATTTCAGCTAGAAAAGTGGTGGTGTTTAAATCAGGACCAAAGCTTAAATCAGCCACTCAAAAAGGCAAATAATAGTAAGGCACATCTTAAAGAGTGCAAGTTACAGCGCTAAGAACTCATCAATATTATTCAAGACTATTTAGAGCTGCTTGTTAATCCGTAATAGCTGACATAAAACCCTTTAATACCGGCATTATCTTGTCAATAATTTCTTGATTTTTAGTCACATTGCTCACATGACCTTTGATGGTTTTTTTTGTCTCTTGCAAGGTTGTGTTGTAATCATCATCAAATGCAAAATTAATAAAATAAAAACCTTTGGCTTTGTCTCTAACAGACCTAACTGATAAAAAGTCAGTCTCCCAAGCGAGTTCTGCTTGATAGATAGCGTCTGAGTTTGTTGTATCTTTTTGTAGCAAAACAAGGGTTGAGCCAAAATGAAAAATAAAGTGACTTGCACTGCAGTTTGATGCAGGAGTTGTGTTTAATTCGCCACTTTGAAGTGCATTGGCAATTTGCTTCAGTTGGGGGTTGTTAAGTTGGATATATTTTGCATCTAAATATTCTTCAATATTGGCATCAGGATGATTATTTTTTAAAAATTCAACAAGTCTTTTGAGCATGGTTATAGCGCTTGGTTAAAACCCACTATTATAGTCAAATATAATGAGCCATTCTTGGT
The DNA here is from genome assembly GCA_021730105.1 of Candidatus Ruthia sp. Plio_17_S18. Lineage (GTDB taxonomy): Bacteria > Pseudomonadota > Gammaproteobacteria > PS1 > Pseudothioglobaceae > Ruthia. The sequence continues at coordinate 714,012 of CP072538.1, read as the reverse complement.
AAGCATGCGTATGAGTCAAATCTATCTTTATTATATGTGATGCTGTAAATATCAAAAATACTAACGGCCATCGCAGCAATAATAGGGCCAATAAACAAACCTAACATGCTAATACCAGCTAAGGTAGATAGCACCGTGATTAGCGTATGGTCTAGTGTATTTACGCCATTGTATTTTTTAGATAAGAGTTTGATGATGCTAGGTCGGGATAAATTATCAACAATAAAGCCAATCACAACAGCACCAGAAAGTGCCACAACCAATGCATCAGTGGTTTAACCTTGGGCGTATAAATACAAACTCAACGGTAGCCAAATAATTAAACCACCTAATAAGGGTATAAAACTAGCCAATGTCATTGCAATACCAAAATATAGGGCAGGCAATCCAATGATTATAATCGTGATTGAGAATATCACGCCTTGTAATAGTGCAATCAAAAACACACTACCTACCAGTGTCATGGATAAATTTTTAAACTGATTGAGTAAAATATCGTTTAAATGTGTTTCAAGTGGTAATAAACTTTTAATGCATTTTACAATTTTTTTGCCATCGATATAAAAGTAATAAAGCGTAAAAATAACAATGATTAAAAACAATACAAAATGTGATGATAGCGACACAATACTTTTAAGTATAACAATGGAGAAAGCTTTAACACCAATCAGCAAAGCCTCTAAATTGTTATTTAATGCAGTTCTTAAAGTACTTTTAATGGCATCTGATAAGGGAAGTTTGGCAACAGCTTGATTAAAAATTTGAGTAATTTTATCAAAGTCAAAATCATGATTGATAGTTTGTATCAAAGTAGAAATTTCCAGCGTGCTTATTAATAAAATATAACCCAGTGGCAAAATTAAAACAATCGTTACCAGTAGTGTGGTTAGCAATGCTGAGTTATTGGATGAGAATCTATTTTGTAACTGTTCCAAGTTTGTCCAAGTTCCCAATCGTTTGCCAAGCACAATTTTCATAATCATCAAACCTTCCAGCACCTGCTTTAAACATGGCATTTTTTACAAGTTATAGCTTTGTTTCAGGGACATAAAAACTGATTTGAAACATTAAAATTTACCTTTTACATAAAGTAATCTTTGGTTGTCAGTCATACGCGCTCTATGACATATCTTAAAGTCGTTCTGGGTAGTTGCTTGTAATTTTCTTGCAAAAATAGCTGGAGTTGCTTGATGGTCTTTTTTGTACACTGCTCTAAGCATCCAGCCAATAGCTTTGTGAATTAAATCATGAGTATCGGACAATAAGACTTTGGCAATTTTAAAAGTGGGCTCAAATTCACTTTGCTTAATAAAGGCAAAGGTAGCGACAATGGCAATACGTTTTTCCCATAAATCATTGTATTTTGAAAACTCAAATAACAATAGTAATTGGTCTTGATGATGGTAAATATAATCTCCCACGATATGAGGCGTAATGGTATCAACAAAATCCCAATTATTAACCGAGTTGATGTTTGTTAGGTAATGCTTAAAAACAGAGACTTCATCACCCAATTGATATTTATTCACTAATATAATCAAACCGCAGTGGCGTATTTCATGAATAGGATGATGAATGAATTTGTCTATTTCAGCATAAGCAATACCTTCAAAATACTGCTTAGCAACTTGCCTAATTTGAGGCATACGCACACCCATAAATTGGTCAAACTCAGAATACTCACCCTTACCAGTTTTAAAAAACCACTCATTGGTTTTTCGCCTTTGCTCAGTTGCAAAAGATTTTAGTTGCGAGATAATCTTATCACTGCTAATCAGTTATACTAATACTTTAATTCATTAGTGGACAATCATACATGCAAATAACCTACTTTGCTGGTGGATGTTTTTGGTGTGTTGAAGCAATTTTTCAACGCATTGAAGGGGTTGTTAAGCTCACCTCTGGTTATTGCAATGGCAATATTGTTGAACCCACTTATCAAGATATTTGTACAGGTGCAACTGGGCATGCTGAGGTGGTTAAAATTGAGTTTGATGAGTCAAAAGTATCTTTTAAGACATTATTAAACGTTTTTTTTGAAACGCACGACCCGACCACACCAAATCAACAAGGTAATGACTATGGTACGCAGTATCGTTCTGCTATTTTTTATACCAATGACGAGCAACAATCACAAGCAATTGATATGATTAACCAAATGAGTGACAAAATTGTAACGCAGGTTGCAAAATTGGATGTGTTTTATCCTGCTGAAAATTACCATCAAAACTATTTTAATGACAATTCATCACAACCTTATTGCGAAATGCTAATCGCACCTAAACTAGCCAAATACTTTAACCAATGAACGACCAAGAACTGCTTAGATATTCTCGCCAAATACTACTACCACAAATCAGCATTGCAGGGCAGCAATCCCTTAAAGACGCCACTTTATTGTTAATTGGTATGGGTGGCTTGGGCTCGCCTAGTGCCTTGTATTTAGCTGCTGCTGGTATTGGCCACTTAATCATTTCTGATTTTGATGAAGTTGAATTGTCAAATTTGCAACGGCAAATAATCCACTTTACAGATGATATTGGTAGAAAAAAAGTCGATTCTGCCCAAGATAAAATGCTTGCTATTAACCCCAGCATAAAAGTCACTACGATTGAAAAACTAGATCAAGATAATCTTAATTGTTGGGTGGCTAAAGCCGATGTGATTTTAGATGGCACGGATAATTTTGACACTCGTTTTAAAGTTAATAAGGCTTGCGTTGTGCAAAAAACACCGCTAGTATCAGCAGCAGTTATCCGCTTTGAAGGACAATTATCTGTATTTAAAGGATACGAGAAAACACAGCCTTGCTACCAATGTTTGTATTCAGTTGAAGGAAATTCTGACGAGAATTGTACCAGCAATGGCATACTATCACCCGTTGCAGGCATGATGGGCTCGTTGCAAGCTTTACAAGCCATCAAAGCCCTTTTAAATTTGGGCGAGCAATTAGTGGGAAAATTAATGCTAATTGATGCGCTAGACCTTTCTTTTAGAAAAATTAAAATAAACAAAGATGAGTCTTGTAAAATCTGTGCGCACGGGGCGTAGCACAGCCTGATATCGTACCACACTGGGGGTACGGTGGTCACAGGTTCAAATCCTGTCGTCCCGACCAATTAAAAATAGTGTGCATAAATATGGATTCAGTGAGTCAATTTGTTTTAGGTGCAAGTGTTTGGTTGTGGCGATTAGCCCAAAACAATCGCCCAAAATTGCCATCATAGCTGGCATACTTGCAACAATACCTGATTTAGACGTGTTTATTAATCATGGCGATGATATTAGCAACATGATTATCACAGTGGTTTTTCGCATTCTATCTTTATACTCAGTTTGTTTTGCTTGCCATTGGCATGGGGCTTGCAAAAATTATGGGTAAATGTAATGTCTTATTGGCGTTGGTTGGTATTTTGCTTAGGCGTTTTATTAACTCACCCTATGTTAGATTCGTTAACCATTTTTGGCACACAATGGTTTTGACCTTTAGAGGTACCCAGTGTGATGATTGGTTCAATGTTTATTATATACCGCCACTATTGTTTGGTTTTGTTGTTTTAATAATAAAAAAGCGCTCGCCAATCGTATGTTTTAAATGTTGTTACATTACCCATTCATAAAGCCGAGATAATCAATACTTTTGTAATGCCAACCACTTGTATTTAGTATTATAGCAATAGACAAAGATACGGTGTATGAAAAGTTTATCATCTTTATAAAGGTGTTAACTCGTGGATTAAAACCATTCATCAACAATATAAATTTCATTTACCAAACTATAATATGATGCAAAAGTACAAGGATTTTGCCCACGGATTTTATCGTTTAGATGAACAAAATGACAATAATTTTAAGTGATATACGTATGGGGACAACAACCATGCCAATTTTTAGTTTTGAAATTGCTAAAAAACAACAAACAAAATGGCAAATAGTTAAGCCTAAGAGTATAGATTTTACTACCTTTGATTTTAGTAAAATGTTGGGTGATCAATATTTGTTTCAGATGGAATTAAGACCTTAATCAACTAAGGTTAAAAATAAAATATAAAGATATTGGCATTAATTAAACAAAAAACCTCTTTATTTTGTTATTTAATATGATTACACTTTTTATGGGATATAAATAAGGTAGTGGAAAAAGCAAATATAATTAGGGTTGTGTAATATTTGTAGTGGTAAAAATGAGTGTGGTTAATAACAACATACCAAGCATGAATTTTTCTTTAGATTTGAGCGGAAAGTCCGTGTTTTGGTTAAAACCTAAAATCGGTTTAGCAAAAAGTTATCATTATTTGAAAAAACCACTCCAAGAAATTGAACCAGTCATACAGGAGTATTATGATGAATTTATCAGCGAGTTAACGCAATTATGAATGTAGAAGAACTTTCTGAGGGGTATTTTTATTGGGAAGATATTGACGTAAAAATGATTGAACACCCTAAAGACTTGCCATTAACGGCAAACACTTAGCTATTTACTTCAGTTATTAATGTGCCAGTTGGATTTTGTTATTTACCCTTAATTTTCTAATACCAGAAGTGATGCTTGAATTATGTGTTATTTTTTCACAAAAATTGCATTTTAAATCTGAATTTAAGAATGATAATTTATTCTTTATTTGTGTTTGTACGTTAAAATAAATCATTAAAATTTTAAACATTATATGACGAGGAAAACTATGTTCGATAAATCTCAAACGTTAGCTAAAGTAGATACTGAAATCCATCAGGCGATTGCACTGGAAGGGGGTCGCCAAGAGGCACACATTGAGTTAATTGCCAGTGAAAACTACACCTCACCTGCGGTGATGGAGGCGCAAGGATCGCAATTGACGAATAAGTATGCTGAGGGTTATCCTCGTAAGCGCTATTATGGTGGATGCGAGCATGTTGATACAGTTGAGCAATTAGCGATTGATCGTGCTAAAACATTATTTGGTGCAGATTATGCGAATGTTCAACCACATTCTGGCTCTCAGGCAAATGCTGCGGTTTTTCAGGCATTGTTAGTGCCGGGAGATACAATTTTAGGCATGGATTTGGCGCATGGTGGGCATTTAACGCATGGCGCTGCACCTTCGTTTTCGGGCAAAAACTTTAATGCCATTCAGTATGGTTTGAATGAAAAAACAGGCGAGATTGATTATGAGCAAGTTGAGGCTTTAGCAAAGGCGCACAAGCCCAAAATGATTATTGCTGGTTTTTCGGCGTATTCACGTGTGGTTGATTGGCAACGTTTTAGAGAAATTGCAGATGCTGTTGGTGCTTATTTAATGGTTGATATGGCGCATGTTGCAGGTTTGGTAGCAACAGGTGAGTATCCATCTCCAGTGGCAATTGCAGATGTGACTACGACAACCACGCATAAAACACTTCGCGGTCCTCGTGGCGGTTTAATTTTAGCTAAGGCTAATGAGGCAATTGAGAAGAAACTTAATTCTGCCATTTTCCCCGGCATTCAAGGCGGGCCACTAATGCATATTATTGCCGCTAAAGCAGTGAGTTTTAAAGAGGCAATGAGTGATGAATATAAGGCTTATCAAAAGCAAGTCAAGATTAATGCACAAGTGATGGCTAATATATTTATTGAACGCGGTTTTGATGTGGTATCGGGTGGCACGGATGACCATTTATTTTTAGTAAGTTTTATTGACCAAGGACTAACAGGTAAAGCAGTAGATGCTGCCTTGGGTAGTGCATATATTACAGTTAATATGAATGCGGTGCCAAATGATCCACAATCTCCTTTTGTAACCAGTGGCATCCGTGTGGGCACGCCAGCAGTGACAACGCGCGGTTTTAATGAAAATGATTGTGCCGATTTAGCCACGTGGATGTGTGATATTTGTGATGATTTAGAGAACGAAGCTATGATTGACAAGGTTAGAGAAAAAGTCGCCAGCCTTTGTGCTAAGCATCCAGTTTATAACTAGATTTAAGTCTATATGCGCTGTCCATTTTGCCAATCTGATGATACTAAAGTATTAGACACTTGTTTAATTGACGATGGATCTCAAGTGCGTCGTCGTGAGTGCACCTCTTGTGGTGAACGTTATTCAACTCGTGAGACGGTTGATCTTAACCTGCCACGCTTGATTAAAAGTGATGATTCTAGGGAGACGTTTAGTGAAGATAAACTACGCTCTGGTTTGTTCAAACCTCGCAAATTGAAACCTCTATTGCATGTATTGAGCGCAAATTAATGAGCCAAGCTGATCGCGAAGTGCCTTGTACTAAGATTGGTGAGTGGGTGATGGAAAAGCTTAAAACATTATATGAGGTGTCATATATTCGTTTTGCGTCGGTTTATCGTCAGTTTCAAGATATTGATAGATTAATGAGATAATTTATGCGTTATTTTTTAAGTTTGTGTTTTTTATTCTTAACCTTATTATTAAGCGCTTGTGGCGAAAAGCCTTTAAGTTTAATACCATCTCAAGGCGTTATTTTGGCATTTGGCGATAGTTTGAATTTTGGTAAAGGCGTTAATAAAAATAACAGCTATCCTGCGGTTTGATCAAAATTAACTCATTTTAGGTTACCAATTAATGGCACAACAAATTTATCAATTGTTACTTGACAAAGGTGCGTTAGAATAATGGCAAAAACAAAAGTTGAATTTGTCTGTCGTGAATGCGGTTCTTCGCATCATCAATGGGCAGGGCAGTGCCTAGATTGTAAATCTTGGAATACGCTAGAAGAGATTGTGTTGTTGCAAACTGCGCCATCAAAACTTACAATTTTGCAAGACCTGCCTGCCTCTAAGGTTCAAAACCTATCTGATATCAAATCAGAAAATAGAATTAGGCTTTCAACAGGGCTAAGTGAGCTTGACCGTACTTTGGGTGGTGGCTTGGTCGATGGCTCGGTGATATTGATTGGTGGCGACCCTGGTATTGGCAAATCAACTTTGATTTTGCAGGCGGTTGCTAAAATTAATCAAAAATACACAACTTTGTATGTGAGTGGTGAGGAGTCGGCTGACCAAATCAGCGATAGGGCGCTGCGTCTTGGCATTAAAGAGGATATTATTTTGCTGAGTGAAACGCATTTGGAAAAAATCATCACACTTGCTAATAAAGCAGTGCAACCTAAAGTCATTGTCATTGATTCTATTCAAACCATGGTAACAGATGGCTCTACTTCGGTACCAGGCTCGGTAACACAAGTGCGTGATTGTGCTGCACAACTGACTCAATTCGCAAAGCAAACCAATACCATTCTTTTAATGATTGGTCATGTCACCAAAGATGGTGCATTGGCAGGTCCAAGAATTCTTGAGCATATGGTAGACACGGTGCTTTACTTTGAAGGGGATGCGGGTGGGCGTTACCGCATTATCCGCGCGGTAAAAAATCGCTTTGGTGCAGTGAATGAAATTAGCATTTTTGTGATGAGTGAGTCGGGTTTGCAACAGGTTGAGAACCCATCAGCAATATTTTTATCAAATTCAGCCAAGCCTTCACCAGGTTCTATGGTGATGGTAACGCGTGAGGCAACTCGACCACTGATGGTTGAAATACAAGCATTGGTGGATACTGCCAGTGGCAATCCTAAACGTGTGTGTGTTGGTTTGGATCAAAATCGTTTAGCTTTACAACTTGCAGTACTACATAAGCATGGCGGTATTGCCACCCATGATCAAGATGTGTTTGTTAATGTGGTGGGTGGTATTAAGATGAATGAAACAGCATCAGATTTGGTGGTTATGTTGGTGGTTATGTCTAGCTTGCGAGATAGGGTTATTCCTAAAGATTGGGTTGCTTTTGGTGAGGTGGGTTTAACGGGTGAGGTACGCCCAGTTTATAACGGTATTGAGCGTTTGTCAGAAGCGCAAAAACATGGCTTTAAAGTAGCAATCATACCCAAGGGCAATGCACCGAAAAAAGCACTTCAAGAGTTAAAAATTGTGTCAGTAGAGTATTTACATCAAGCTTTGCAATTTATGACTGAAAACACCTAAGATTTTAATTGAAACAAAGTTTTGATTAAATGTCGATGCCTTTTTGGGCTTTAATATTTGCTCTAAAAGCGTGTTTCATGTCTTTAACTTCACTCACTGTATCAGCAAGTTCGATTAAATTTTTAGAGACAGATCTGCCAGTAATCACCGCATGTTGGTCTTTAGAGCGGTTGTTTAAAGTGTTGATGATTTGTATCTCATCAAGATATTTTGTAACTAATCATATAAGTGAGCTTGTCAAGCACACTTAGATTAATTGAATCATCGTTTAAGTATTGTTTGGCTTTACTCCAAGTTTCTTGTGCCATAGTTGTTATCAAAGGCCTTGTTCTTGCGTGTCCCAAGTAAAACCTGTTTTCATATATGCAGTTTGTACGTTAGGTTGCTTGGCTAAGAACATATCTTCACCTGTGTCTTGCATGCCTTTTAAAAACTTGGCAATGCCTATTTTCATGTCATACCTAATGCACGACAAATCATACCCAGTGCAGAGGATGATTTGCCTTTACCATTGCCTGTGAGTAGGACAATAACACCTTTATCAATATTGGATTTTTCTATGCGAGCATCAATAATGATAGTTCGACGCCTTTAGCGCTGTATTGATCCTAGTTTATATCAATAGAATTCGGCCACCCGCCTATATATCTAATTCCATATTTTTCTTTAGTTCTAAATAATGACAGACCAATATTGATGTTTCTGGTTTTAAATCATTTGTTTGATAGCCAGCTGTACTTCCTTACATTGATGTTTAAGTCACTAATATTTTTTGCCAATTTATAAATAAATCTTTAATCGTTAAGTGCAGTTATAGTGGTTTTTTATATTTATCACCAATGGTGGTAGCACTCGTGCCACTATCTCTTGTGCTATTAGTTTGTGCAAGAGATAATTTGACCTTCCAAGTGTTACTAAATTTCTTGTTTGCATTAATGGCTATTTTGTTTAATTTTATATCGCCTAATTCGCCAGCATCTATGCCACCAAAATCATCATAATAACTAATATCAAAGTGCTTATTACCAGTTTTAATTTGTGTAGTTTGATTGCTGATACTATCTTTTGCACCAGTTGTATCGCCAGTTTGAGCATTGATATCATCAAAACTAAAGTGTGGTCCGAATCACCATCACGCATAAAGGAGCGCAGGTACATTGCCGTATGGATTGTATAAACCAACACTTGGCACAGTTGCCAAAAAATCTATAAAAGTGTTAGTACCTGTTGCTTTAATATCATCAGCATTAAAGCTAAGTGTTGAGGCAATCGAGTCAATAAACCGAACTATCAGCGCGATATTCAGTGTTGAGATAAATTGGAATAGGTCCTAAGGCTGCATTTGCATTAAGACTGATGATAAGAGTTACTATGGGTAATATTCTTTGCATGATATAACCCTTCGTGAAGTTAAAAAATTTCAGTGATATATCGTACTGATTTAGAATGTCGAAAAATACCGTTGCGAGAACAGTGTAGGATTTTCACCTACTTCCATAACCAAAACTAAGTGTAAATTATAATAGGCTTTTCAACATTAAATAGGCTTAAATATCTGAGTTCTGATAAAATCGTATGACTGTGAATTTTATTAAACAAGGAGTTCGTAAAAATGAACCAAATTTATAACTTTAGTGCTGGTCCTGCTATGCTGCCAACACAAGTACTAAAACAAATGCAAGATGAGTTGTTGGAATATGACAATGCACATGCATCAGTGATGGAAATTTCGCATCGTGGTGCTGATTTTATGGCAATGGCACAAAAATCAGAACAAGATTTAAGAAACTTGATGGGCATTCCCAATCATTATAAAATTTTGTTTTTGCAAGGCGGTGCATCGGCTCAATTTTCAATGGTGCCGATTAATTTGCTTCATGGAAAAACTAAGGCTAATTATGCACATACGGGTCATTGGTCTAAAAAGGCAATTGCTGAAGGTAAGCGTTATTGCGAAGTAAACATTTGCACTGATAGTGCAGACAATAAATATACCAATATTGATGCGTTTGAAAATTGGAACATTGACCCTGATGGCGCTTATTTGCATTATACACCTAATGAAACCATTGCAGGCTTAGAATTTGACTATGTGCCAGAGGTGGACATGCCACTTGTGGCTGATATGTCATCAAGTATTTTGTCGTGTGAGATTGATGTGTCAAAGTATGGTGTTATTTATGCGAGCGCGCAAAAAAATATTGGTATTGCAGGGCTTACTATTGTGATTGTTAGAGAGGATTTGATGGGTAATGTGGTGGCTAATCAACCTGTGTTGTTTGACTATACCACGCAAGCGAATAATGATTCACTGTATAACACGCCATCAACTTATCCTTGGTACGTGGCATCTCGTGTGTTTGAATGGCTTAAACAACAAGGCGGATTGAGCGCTATAGCTAAGATTAATCAAATCAAGGCAAAAACACTTTATGATGCTATTGATGGTTCTGATTTTTACTCAAACCTAGTGGCAATAAAATATCGCTCTTGTATGAACGTGCCATTTTTACTGGCTGATGAAGACCTTAACGGCTTGTTTTTAGATAAAGCAGCCGCTAATAATTTAATTACCCTAAAAGGACATCGTAGTGTGGGCGGTATGCGCGCTAGTATTTATAATGCTATGCCACAAGAGGGCATTAATGAATTGGTTAATTTTATGCAAGTGTTTGAAAAGGAAAATACATAATGATTAAAGTGCTCATGCTTAATAACATCTCACCAATTGGCTTGGAAAAATTATCAAGGAAAGATTATGAAATTGCCTTAGAAGTGAACAATCCTGATGCAATTTTAGTGCGTAGTGCAAAAATGCATGATATGGAAATTAATGACAGCCTTAAAGCTGTTGGCCGCGCTGGCGCTGGCGTTAATAACATTCCACTGGATAAAATGAGCGGCAAGGGTGTGGTGGTTTTTAATGCACCAGGTGCGAATGCTAATGCGGTGAAAGAACTGGTCATTAGTTCTATGTTGTTAGCAAGTCGTAACATTTGCCAAGCTTGGCATTATGTTAATAGTTTGCCGCTTGATAATTTAAAAACTGCCATTGAAGAGGGTAAGAAAAATTATTCCGGCTCTGAATTACCAGGCAAAACGCTAGGCATTGTTGGCTTGGGTGCGATTGGCGTGCAAATTGCTAATGCAGCACATGCTTTAGGCATGAATGTGATTGGCTTTGATCCTAGCATAACCATTAAAAGCGCTTGGAGGTTATCAGCAGGTGTAGAGCAAGCGTTAAGTGTTGATGAGTTGTTTTCACGCAGTGATTTTGTTTCATTTCATGTGCCATTACTTAAAGGTACTACAAACTTATTAAATAAAAAACGTATCGCTTTATTGCCAAAAGATGCAACCGTTCTTAATTTTGCCCGCGACGGTATTGTTGATGAAGAGGCTTTAATAGTTGCGCTTGATAGCGGTAAAGTTAAGTATTACGTGACTGATTTTCCAATTGATGATAAAAAAAATCATGACAGGGTGATTGCCTTGCCACATTTGGGTGCATCAACAGTAGAGGCTGAAGACAACTGTGCGATTATGGTCACAAACCAAGTAAGAGATTATTTAGAAAATGGCAATATTATTAACTCGGTAAATTTTCCAGAAGTATCAATGCCAAGAGCAGGCAAGGAACGACTAGCTATTACTCATAAAAATATTCCTAATATGGTGGGTCAAATCTCAACAACCATTGCAGATTCTGGCGCTAATATTGTTGATATGCTTAACAAATCAAGAGATAATGTTGCTTATACTTTGGTTGATTTGGAGCATGAAATTTCACCTTCAGTTATTAATAATTTAAAACAAGTCAAAGGTATATTGACTGTTAGAGGTCTTTAAGAGATAAAGTATGAGCAAAAAAACACTATTAGAATTGCGTGATAGAATTGATACATTGGATAAAAAAATCCAATTACTAATTGGTAATCGTGCGCAATTAGCCGCTGAGGTTGCACAAGTGAAAAAAGCCTCAGATGATAATAGTGTTTTTTATCGACCTGAGCGTGAGGCGCAAGTGCTACGTTCAATTATTAAAAGAAATGATGGTTTATTAAAAGACAAAGACATGGCGTATATTTTTCGCCAAATTATGTCAGCCTGTCTTGCACTTGAACAGCCTTTAAGTATTGCTTATTTAGGTCCTGAAGGCACCTTTACACAAGAAGCAGCACTTAAACATTTTGGGCACAGCGTATCCACACTTGATTGTGCGAGTATTGATGAGATTTTTTATCAAGTTGAGAAAGGCAATGCGCATTATGGCGTTGTGCCTATTGAGAATTCATCTAATGGCGTGATTGGTGTTACGGTTGATATGCTTTATTCTCAAAATTTAAAAATTTGTGGCGAGGTGGAAATTGCAATTCAGCATCAGCTAATGAGTGCAAATCAGTCGCAAGAAATTAAAGTGATTTATGCCCACTCTCAAGCATTGGATCAATGCCAACGTTGGCTAAGTAATCACTACCCAAACACCGAGTTAAAATCAGTGGCATCAAATGCATTGGCTGCTCGTATTGTTAAAGATGAAGTGGGCGCTGCTGCTATTGCCTCAGAAGTGGCATTAAGTTTATATGGCTTAGAAAGAATTGCTAAAAATATTGAAGACAAGACTGGTAATGTCACTCGCTTTTTAATTCTTGGTAAAGAGGATGTTCCTGCTTCTGGTGAAGATAAAACCTCACTTTTAGTTGTGACTAAGCACGAATCTGGCGCACTGTTTGACTTGTTAGAACCATTTAAACAGCAAAATATTAATATGATACAACTGGCAAAACACCCCATGCCTGGTGTTAAGTGGGAGTATCTATTTTTAATTGATATTGAGGGACACAAAGACGATAAAAAAGTAAATTTGGCATTAGCAGAAATGGCCAGTAGAGTGCTTACAGTTAATATGCTTGGCTCGTATCCTGTTGCTGTTTTATAAGATGATTTTTCGTATTAATTGTTATGAAAATATTAATTTTTAAGAGGCTGGATTTTTATTTTACACATTTACAACACTCTTTCTTATTTGGAGGGTTTTTACTATGAGTGTTTGCTTGTCAGTAAAGTCTTTAAGGCCTTATCAAGGTGGTAAGCCCATTGCTGAATTGCGTCGTGAACTAGGGCTAGCGCATATCGTTAAGCTCGCTAGCAACGAAAACCCTTTGGGTATTGAGCCTAGAGTGCAAAAAGCCATACAAAAAGCCATTACCGAGGTTAGTAGATACCCTGATGGTAATGGCTTTGAACTAAAACAAGCAATTAGTAAGCATTTAAATGTTGCTACTAATTGCATTACATTAGGTAATGGCTCAAGTGATATTTTAGAATTGGTGGCTAGAATTTGTATTTGTGATGTTGATGATGAAGTGGTGTTTTCAGAATATGCATTTGTGGTTTACCCTTTGGTGACTCAAGCACTTGGTGCAAAGTCAGTGGTGACAAAATCTAAGAATTTTGGGCATGATTTAGATGCAATGCTTGTGGCAATTAGCGACAAAGTTAAACTTGTTTTCATTGCTAATCCAAACAATCCAACAGGCACGCTTTTAAGTGATGAAGCCATTTATCAATTTTTAAAACAAGTACCACAATCAGTCATTGTTGTCTTGGATCAGGCTTATTTTGAATATTTAGATGTTGAAGATAGAGTGATTGAATGGCTAAAAGAATTTGATAATTTGGTCATTACTCGTACTTTTTCTAAAGCGTATGCTTTAGCAGGGTTAAGAGTAGGCTATAGCGTATCAAGTGCCAAAATAGCTGATTATTTAAACCTTATTCGCCAGCCCTTTAATGTCAATCACATTGCGCAAATAGCCGCCATATCAGCATTAGCTGATGATTCTTTTTTAATAAGATCCGTACTTGCTAATAAAAGGGGATTAATTCAGTTGTCAAAAGGGTTTGATGAATTACAACTTTCTTATATTAAGTCTTTTGCAAATTTTATTGCATTAAAGGTTGATAATGCAACCGACATTTATCAAAAGTTACTAACAAAAGGCTTTATTGTACGATCAGTGGAGATGGAGAATTATTTAAGAGTATCTGTTGGTACGTTAAAAGAAAACAATGATTTTTTAGAGACGTTAAAATCAGTCTTATGATAGATAAAGTTTGCATTATTGGCGTTGGATTAATTGGTGGTTCTTTTGCAGCTGGATTAAAACTCACTAATCAAGTTAAAACTATTATTGGTTTTTCTAGGCAAGAGTCACACCTTAAAAAAGCACAAGAAATGGGTGTTATTGATGCGTATAGTTTGGATATTTCTCAGGCTTTAAAACAAGCGCAAATAGTTATTATTGCAACGCCAGTGAATAGCTTTCAAGCCATTTTAAAATTGATCAAGCCTCATATTAATGAATCGGTTATTATTTCTGATGTTGGTAGTACCAAGGGTAGTGTGATAAAAATTGCCAAATTGGTATTTGGTCAAATGCCAACAAGATTTATCCCAGCTCACCCAATTGCTGGCAAGGAAAAAAGTGGCATTGATGCAGTTGATGCTCAATTATTTAACCACAAACGTGTTATTTTAACGCCAGAAGAAAATGCAGATACTCAAGCAGTAGATATATTAAGTAGCCTGTGGCGCTCGCTTGGCGCTAAAGTAGAGATTATGAGCGATGAAAAGCATGATGATTTACTGGCCATGACCTCTCATTTGCCACATATGTTGGCGTATGGACTGATGGATTATTTAGTTAATAACAATCCAAATGCTTGTCGTTATGCGGCAGGTGGATTTAAGGATTTTTCACGTATTGCCTCGTCAGATGCACTTATGTGGAGTGATATTTGCATTAACAACCCTAAGGAAATTGTGAAGCACATTGAAGGCTATCAACAAACATTAGAAAAAATATCAAACTTGATTAAAAATAATCAAGCACAAGCACTGGAAAAGCTTTTTCAAGAGGCTAAATCTGCACGAGACAACTGGCTGGATGGTTAAAAAATATGAGTAAATTTGTTGTAAAGCCAGCTAATTCATTGTCTGGTTGTTTAAAAGTTCCTGGTGATAAATCAATTTCCCATCGAAGCATTATGCTAGGTGCCTTGGCTAATGGTATTACTAAAATTAGTGGTTTTTTAGAAGGGGAAGATGTGCTATCAACATTACAAGCCTTTCAAGCCATGGGGGTTAAAATTGAGCGCAATGGTGATAATGTTACTATTTATGGTGTGGGGCTTAATGGGTTGAAAAAACCTTTAACACCACTTGATTTAGGCAATTCTGGCACTTCCGTTCGTTTAACATCTGGCATATTGGCAGCGCAAACATTTGATAGCGAATTGTGTGGCGATGAGTCACTATCAAAACGTCCGATGGATAGAGTTATTAGCCCTTTAACCAAAATAGGTGCGGTGATTGAAAGTAATGATGGTAAATTACCACTTAAGATTAAAGGTGGACAGGTGCTAAAGGGCATTCATTATGATTTGCCAGTAGCTTCAGCACAAGTGAAATCTTGTGTACTTTTAGCAGGTTTATATGCACAAGGTGAAACCTGCATTAAAGAGCCAGCACCCACACGAGACCACACTGAACGCATGTTAAAAGGCTTGGGTTACAAGGTAGATGTTAATAAAAACAAAATATGTTTGACAGGTGGCGCTCAGTTAAACGCTTTTGCAATACAAGTGCCAAGCGATATATCTTCAGCTGCATTTTTTATGGTAGCAGCATCAATCGCACCAAAAGCGGACATCACGCTTACTGGCGTTAATATCAATCCAACACGAACAGGTGTTATTGACATTCTGAAGTTGATGGGTGCTAATTTAAGCTTATCAAATGAGCGTAAGATTGGCGGAGAACTGTTAGCCGATATTCGTATTCAATCAGCGCAACTAAAAGGTATTTGCATTCCTGAGAGGTTAGTGCCATTAGCCATTGATGAACTTCCTGTTATTTTTATTGCAGCAAGTTGTGCTAAAGGTGAAACTACACTAACTGGTGCTAAAGAACTAAGGGTTAAGGAGTCTGACCGCATTCAAGTGATGGCAGATGGTTTAAGCATTTTTGGTATTGAAAACGAAGTGCTTGAAGACGGTATTAAAATTCAAGGCGGTGTTTTTTCAAAACCCAGCATTGCGATTCAATCTCACCATGACCACCGCATTTCTATGTCATTTGCTGTTGCTTCTTTAAGATGTCAGCACATTATTGAAATTGAAGGCGTGGATAATGTTAAAACTTCATTTCCCAATTTTGTTGAATTGGCTAATTTTTCAGGTATGAATATTACAGAAATTTAGTTATAAAACAAGACGCTTAAATAAGCGTCTTGTTTAACAAAGGGAGATTAAAACCTAATAACCACCTTTACGTTTTGTTTCAGGCAATCCAGCAATCTTGCCCGCTTGTTTAGCAGGACCTTTTGGGAATAGTGCATATAACTCTTTAGTGCTTAAATTGCCTTCCCAATCATCTTTTAAGCCTTTAACCATATTGCGTTCGTTAGGTTGGTTGGCGTTGTTATTGATGTATTCACCACGTAAAAAATTAATTAATTTAAAGCCGTCATCTGTTAAGTTAACGCCTTCTTCTTCTGCTAACTCACGAGCAACGTTTTCATTCCACTCATTAAGATCTTTTAGGTAACCATGATCATCTCTTTCTAAATCAGCTAATACCATTTCTTTCTCCATCAATTAAAAAGTAATTATTATATAATAATACACTTTTGAATTCGCTTATTTTTATTATGACAATTGAAAACGCTTCATCTTTTTTTGCATGGGATGTTTCTTCATTCTTGGCTTTATTTCTGGTATTGGCTTTTGCTATTGTGACTATTGATCAATTATTTTTTAATCACACACAAACGCCAGTTACAGATAAAGCGCAACAACCAATCTTGTGGAGGTTTATTTATTTTGCTTTATTTTTACGTTTTAATAAATCTGAAAAATATCTAAATCGTCCTAAAATAGTGCAGTGGTCAGCTGAATTTTTCCCAGTATTGTTATTAGTATTTGCACTTCGAGGTTTTGTTATTGAGCCTTTTAGAATTCCTTCAAATTCAATGATGCCAACTTTATTAACAGGTGATTTTATTTTGGTATCAAAGTTTTATTATGGCGTTAGTGTCCCAATTTTAAATAAAAAAATAATCGAGTTTTCAAAACCTGAAAGGGGCGATGTTGTTGTATTTAGGTATCCTAATTATGAAAAAAAGTCAAAATATCAGGGAGCTGATTTTATTAAGCGAGTAATTGGCATTCCGGGTGATAAGGTAATTTACCGTGCAGATAGCTTGTATGTGAATGGTGTCAAAATTGACAATAAAAATATTGGTGCATATCAAGGTGTTGAATCAGGTTCAGCTATGACGGGCTTTAAGCATAAGCGTGAATTATTAGACAACAATCCACATAATATTTTGCTAGACCCAAATCATCCCTCTAGAGGAGTTAAGCTGACTGTGCCAGAAGGACATTACTTTGTTATGGGTGATAATCGTGCTCGTAGTAGTGATTCTCGTTTTTGGGGTTTTGTGCCAGAATCATACATTATTGGCAAAGCGTTTGGTATTTGGATGCACTGGGATGAATCTTTAAAGCTTGATAGAATCGGTGGTTTTAATTAGTTAACGTGATTTAGAATATTATTCAATTCGTCTATTGATTGATAGTGAATAATAATTTTTACTTGGTTGCCCATTTGATTTAATTTCAGTTTTTGAAGCTAGCTTTTTACTTAAAGTTTGCATTAGTTCTAAAATACGTGGCTCAATTGAGGTTGATTTTTTAGGTGTTGGATTAAGCACTTTTTGACCAATTCTTCAGTTTGACGAACAGATAAAGATTTTTTAATAACTTGGTTAGCCACATTAAGTTGCTGCTCTTTTGTCAGTGATAAAAGCGCTCGCGCATGACCCATTTCTATATCACCATTGCTAAGCAGTTGTTTAACAGCATCGTTAAGTTGCAATAGACGCATTAAATTACTTACTGTAGAGAGGGAACGACCAACGACATTGGAAATTTCTTCATGGGTCATTTTGAAATCTTCAATGAGTTGTTGTAGTGCTTTCGCCTCTTCAAGTGGCGTTAAGGATTCTCGTTTAATATTTTCAATCAGACCAATGGCAAGTGTCACTTGATCATCAATTTTACGAATGATAACTGGTACTTCATTTAAACCGGCAATTTTTGCCGTTCTCCAACGTTGCTCTCCAGCAATGATTTCATATTTATCATATCGGAATCAGCTTGCTCGCTTGTGGAAGGTACGTCCTAATAATATGTCCAATCCACGCCCTAGTTTTGAAATTTTTGCAATATTGGTTAATCAACGTTTTCCTCAACACTTCACTGGCTAAAGAAATATAAGAAATTGCCCCTTTGGGTAATCTTGCATAACTAATCACATCTTGTTCAAAACTCGGCGCCTCTGCTAATTTTACATTTCTAGGGATGATTGTTTTAAAGACTTTGTGTGAAAAATATTGAAGCAACTGAATAGATACTTCATTGGATAAGTTATTTCTTGTGTCAAATATTGTGCGTATTAACCCTGTAATCTCTAAGTTAGTATTGGTGGTTGATTTAATTTTATCAATCGTTTGCATCAATGCACTCAGGCCTTCTAATGCGTAGTATTCATACTGCATTGGGATGATAATACCATCTGATGCGGTAAAAAGCATTAATGGTTAGCATGTTAAGAGAGGGCGGGCAGTCAATAATGATATAGTCGTATTTAGCACTAATTTTAGCAATGGCTTTTAATGCCGTGCTTAAATTAACAGCTGTTGTCTTGCCAACACCGCCTTTTGGTTTGCAACATAAAGTGTAATTGCCATTATTGACTACTTAAAACTGTTAAAGCTTTTAATAAATTCGTAGCTTCATGCACAAAATAATCTTTTTTCAATTTTTCAATGGTTGTTTTGTTTTGTTTTTCTTTGTTCTTTTCTTGGACGCTTAATATTTCTGCAGAAGATAATTCAGAAGGATCTTCCATTTCTAAGTGACCATCAAGGTCCTTTTCCTTGGTCTCAATCACTGATTTTTCTGCTTCATTTTCTAGGATGATGTTTTTTAGTTCAATGTCAGGCACAATACCTTTGGCTTGAATAGAGCGTCCATTTGGTGTATAATATCTGGCAGTTGTCAGTTTAAGTCCACAGCCTTTTTGAAGTTCAAGAATGGTTTGTACAGAGCCTTTTCCAAACGAAGTACTGCCCATAATAATGGCGCGTTTATGATCTTGCAATGCACCCGCAACAATTTCTGATGCAGAAGCCGAGCCTTCATTGATTAGCACAACAATAGGCAATCCTTGCATGATGTCACCTGATTTTATTTTGAATGTAAGGTTTGAGCTTGGAATTCTACCCTTGGTGTAAACCACCAGTCCTTTCTTATCAAGAAATAAATTTGATACATCAACTGCACCATTCAAAACACCACCTGGATTGTTTCTTAAATCAAGAATTAATGAATTAAGCTGAGCATTGTTTTCTTCAACCAAGTCATTAAAAGTCTGTTTGAGTAGTCTAGCTGTTGGATTTTGAAAACTAGAGACGCGTATATAGCCAATATTTTTTTCCAATAAATATCCTTTAACTGAAATAATGGTAATAATTTCTCTAGTAATATTAACAACAAATGGTTTTTTATTTTTACGTACAATAGTGATTTGAATGTCGGTACCAGCTTTGCCGCGCATTAACTCAACACTATCCTCCAAAGTCATGCCACGTACTGGCTTATCACCAATTTTCACGATTAAATCGCCTGCTTGGATACCAGCTCTATAGGCGGGCGTATCGTCAATAGGGGAAATAACTTGAATGGCCTCATCTTTCATGCCAATAACAATACCAAGACCGCCAAATTTACCCAAGGCACCTTCAAGCAGGTTTTTCTGCTCTTTAGGCTCAAGATAGCCTGAATGCGGGTCTAACCCGCTAACCATGCCTTTTATAGCATGGTTAAATAGTTTTTTATTATCAACATCATCAACGTACAACTGTTTAATATTGCTAAAAACAGCTGTAAACGTCTCAAGGTCTTTGAAAAAAGCTTCTATTTTTTGTTTTTCAGCATCGCTTTGAGCTAATGCGGGTGTATAAATGCCAAAAAGTGTTAAAAATAGTGAATATTGAAAAAAGTTTAAGAAAGTCATAATATAATCATTTGCTTATAGAAAGTTTAAATATAATATTGTAGAACCAGTATTATTACTTTTAATTTTACTTGGTTTTGTTTTTAAAAAATGGAGAAAAAATGAAAAAATTAAATGTAATTTTGTTGGCTTTAATGATGTTTACCTCATTAGGTGCTTTTGCGGAGAAGGTAGCGCAAGACAATGGTCCAGTTCAGGCAATACAAACAGCAATTGTAAAGCTCAATCAGTTAACAACCACGGCATATTCGCCAAGAATGCTTAATTTTTTCGTCGAAAAAGAAATTGCACCACTGTTTGACTTTAACCACATTGCCAATGAAGTTTTACTGGTGACCAATAATCGCTTGGGTGAAGAAGAGACCAGGTTTTTTGTCAATAGTCTGAAAAGCAACATGATGACAACCTTATTGGCAAGACTATCACAAGTAAATTCTACCTCGTTTCAATTTATATCTGCTAGGCCAATTATGGGTGGTTCAATTGCAGTGCAACTTAAAGTTAATAGATATACTTCATTTGGTGGTATTTATCTTGATTTATTGTTCCATCAAAACAAGGATAAGCAATGGCAAGTTTTTGATATTGTGCTTAATAATGATAGCCTGATTAACTATTATCAAAAGATGGTATTAATCAAAGTTAGGCGATATGGCATTTATGGAATGTTGGACAGACTTTAATTAATTTTAAAGAAATAGAGGATTAATTATGAGTGAAATAACATTATTAGAAAAAGAAGAAGACATTGACAAGGCAACAAGAGCTTTAAAAGCAATGGCACATCCACTGCGTTTAAAGATTTTATGTGCACTAAAAAATGACGAATTATCTGTATTAGAAATTGTAAAAAAAGTGGGCTCTTCACAATCTAATATTTCACAACATATCGATATTCTTAGAACTAAAAATATTGTCGAATCTCAGCGTGATGGCAATAAAATACTATGCAAGGTTAAGGATGCAAAGGTTTTAAAATTGGTGTCTAATATACAAGCAGTGTTTTGCCCTGAATAAGATTAATTTTAACAATTTTTGTCTATGCGTTCGTAGCTCAGCTGGATAGAGTGTTAGCCTCCGAAGCTAAATGTCGGGTGTTCGAATCACCTCGAGCGCACCATTAGGAATACTCAGTATGACTTATCCAACTATTAATCCAATTACATTAGATTTAGGTTTTGTACAAATCTATTGGTATGGGTTGATGTATTTGATGGCTTTCTTAGCGGCTTATTTGTTAGCAAATTATCGCGCTAAGCAACTTAACAACTGGAATACACAACAAATTGAAGATTTAATTTTTTATGGTGCAATTGGAGTAGTTGCTGGTGGTCGTTTGGGCTACATGTTGTTTTACAATTTGACAAATTTTTTATACGATCCATTGTTAATTTTCGCTATTCAAGATGGCGGCATGTCGTTTCACGGTGGTTTTTTAGGCGTGTTGTTGGCAATGGTTTTATTTAATCGAAAATATAACAAAACTTTTTTTACCACAATGGATTTTGTTGCACCACTTGTGCCATTAGGATTGGGTTTTGGCAGATTGGGTAATTTTATTAACAGCGAACTTTGGGGCAAAATAACAACAAGTCCATTTGGTATGTACATTGAACAACAAGGGGTAAGTCGATATCCATCACAACTGTTTGAGGCGTTTTTAGAGGGTTTAATTTTATTTATTATTCTTTGGGTGTTTAGCAATAAGTTGCGTCCGTCCATGTCAATTTCAGCATTATTTTTGATTTTCTATGGCTTGTTTAGATTTATAATTGAGTTTGTTCGAGTGCCAGATGTACAATTGGGTTATTTGGCTTTTGGTTGGCTTACCATGGGGCAATTATTAAGTCTACCAATGGCGCTACTTGGCATTGTGTTATTGCGAAAAGCATATCTTACAAAGGGAGCAATGTGAAACAATACTTAGATTTTTTAAGGCTGGTTCAAAATACTGGCACCAACAAAACTGACAGAACAGGTACAGGAACAATCAGTGTGTTTGGTTATCAAATGCGTTTTGATTTATCTAAAGGCTTCCCACTTGTAACCACCAAGCGCGTACATTTGCCTTCGGTTGTGCACGAATTGTTGTGGTTTCTTAGTGGCGATACTAATATTAAATATCTACAAGAAAATGGCGTGCGAATTTGGAATGAATGGGCGGATGAGAATGGGGATTTAGGCCCAGTTTACGGTGCGCAGTGGCGTCATTGGCAAAATGCTAGAGGTGGCAGTATTGACCAAATTACGCAAGTGGTAGCGCAAATCAAAAGCACACCAGATTCTCGTAGAATTATTGTTTCAGCTTGGAATGTTGGTGAGTTGGAAAATATGGCATTACCACCTTGCCATGCATTGTTCCAGTTTTACGTGGCTAATGGAAAGTTGTATTGCCAGTTGTATCAAAGAAGTGCAGATATTTTTCTTGGTGTGCCATTTAACATTGCTTCATATGCATTACTAACCCACATGATGGCGCAACAGTGTGATTTGGAAGTGGGTGATTTTATTTGGAGCGGCGGTGATTGTCATATTTATTCCAATCATGCCAAACAAGTAGAAACCCAATTAGCTCGCAGCCCAAAAGTATTAGCAACCCTTAAAATCAAGCGCAAACCTGAGAGTATTTTCGATTATAGTTTTGAGGATTTCGAATTTATAAATTACGTATTTGACGCACCTATTAAAGCACCAGTTGCTATTTAAATTATTTCCAAAAATCCACCATAACGCCTTGAGCACGAAGCTTATCTGACTTATCTTCTAAATAACGTTGAAAGTTTGGCTGGTGTTTGTATTCACCTGAAGTGACGTAAGTCATTATGCCGTGAAAGTGGTAGGCTTTAAAAAAGGCATCTTTCCTGATAATTTCCTTGCCTTGCTTGTCAAAAAATACAATGGCTGGCTTGTAAGTAAGTTTTAAATCCTCATACCATTTCTTGGCAGTGGTCCGCTTACCTGATGGGGTGATAATTTTAGTCTCTGATATAGCATTAAGCTGTACCACTTGCATGGTTTTTAGTAAGGCTTTGGTTTGTTTTAGATGCATGAGTGTTTTATGAAAAGTGTCACATTCTTGACAATTAGGCTCTTCAAAAAAAACAGCCAAATAATTTTGCGCCGGCAAGGTTTTATTGCGAGATAGCATGTGTGGTGGTGTTTCGAATAATGAATTTTTATTAAGGCTACCTGTTTTATTTTTTTTAAGATTGTTGGTATAACTAGAAAAACTTTGATTTAAATATTTTTTGGTAGCAACATAGCCAAGTACTTTGTGCATTTTTTCAACCGATTGATATCCATTAAGCCTAAGAACGCTATCACCTTTTGAGTTTAAGAAGACCAGGGTAGGGGTAAATTGCACTTTCATTAAAGCTGAAAATTCTTTTTCTGTCAATTCTCTGCCTCGCCAGTCGGTCAAATCTCTATCACCCCACATATTTGTTTCAATAACGTCAAAATCTTTTTGTAGTTTTGCGACTAAAGAAGTATTATGAAAATCATCTTCAACCAGTTTGGCGCAATAAGGACAGCCATTTTGATGAAAGTACATCATCACATGTTTGTTGTTGTCTGTCGCCTCTTCTAAGTCTTCAGAAAAATCCATAAAAGAAGCTTTAAACCAATTAGGCATCTCGTCAACAACCTTGGCGGCACCCAAAAATCCACCTTCTTTCGAAGGTTCAATTGCAACAGATGAACATGAGACAAGTAAAGCAAACAATAGTATCAAAGCATGCACGCTTTATCCTTAGCAGTTATTTGATAGTTCAATTGTAGTACTAAAATGCTTTTAGTGCAAGTTAGATGTTTGTGATGTCTTTGTGTGGAATAAACAACCCGCAGCCTAGTAAGCGATAATCACCAAGACCTTTTTCTTGCAATAATACTGATTCATCTTTTTTTAAATCAGCCACCATTAGCGAGCGAGTGTGGATAATACGAGTGTCGGTTTTAATGTTATTTTCAAGACCAACCATCATTTTTTTAACAGAAATTCCAAGTGTTTTTAAGTGTTCAAAAGTCACCTGTAAGAAATCCTCCTCACTCATTGCTTTATTACAAACAACATTTTTTGCAAACATCACAGGCATGTCACTGAGTAATTTTGGCTTTAAAGATTTGATAATCTTTATTTGATATTTATCTAAATCTAGTGTTTTTCCCAGTAATTGCTGAGTTTCATCAATCCTACCCTTTGGCACTCTAATGGTTAGTTTTGAGCGTTTGGAAGGGTAATAAAACCCATCTTTATGATTTTGCGCCCAGCCGTTACCATCTGCCACGCTAATATTAAAAATGCCAGCGCCCACCTCCTCGTCAAGCCATGGCAAGTGTTTAAGTAGTGCCTGTGCTAGTAAAAAGCTATGATCAATAGGTATGATCTTAGCAAAGATATTAAACACGGCATCTTGTATGGTTTCAGGCAGCGTAAAATATTCTTTTTTAGCGTCTTCTTGCCAAAACATAAAAAAAGGCTTAAATTATAATAACAACGTATTATAAACAGATTGCTCGTTTATAAAACCTGATACAAAGTAATGGAAAAATTACAAAAGAAAATTAATTACCAATTTAAAGATTTGTCTTTGTTAAAACTTGCCTTAACACATCGTTCCATGGGTAAAAACAACAACGAACGTTTAGAATTTTTAGGTGATAGTATTTTGGGCGTGGCAATCTCAAAAGAACTTTATCAACGCTTTCCTCATATTGACGAAGGCAAACTCTCCCGCTTAAGGTCACACTTAGTTAGGGGGCAAACCTTGGCGCAGTTGGGTGCTGCATTAGAACTATCAAACAGTTTGATTCTAGGCTCTGGTGAGTTGCAAAGTGGTGGTTACAGGCGAGAATCTATACAAGCAGATGCTGTTGAGGCAATATTTGGCGCGGTGTTATTAGATTCTAATTTTGAAACCACGAGCGCGGTTATCTTGGGTCTTTTTGAAGCGTTATTAAACCATATCAGTCCAGATGATTCACTAAAAGACCCAAAGACACAATTACAAGAATACTTGCAAAAGCGTGGCAACATTTTACCAAACTATAAACTCATTGATACAACAGGTAAAGATCATAATGCAATATTTACAATAAATGGTCTTTTAAAAGACCAAAACTTGCAAGTTAGTCAATCTGCTAAAAGCATTAAAAAAGCAGAACAATCTTGTGCACAAGCCTTATTAAAAAAACTAAAAGAACCATGAATCCTAAACAACTGAAAACAAGCAATAAAACCACTAAGCCAAATTTTAAGTCAGGCTTTATTGCAGTTGTTGGGCGACCTAATGTTGGTAAATCTACGCTTGTTAATGAATTAATTGGGCAAAAACTATCCATCACTTCGCATCGTCCACAAACCACGCGTCACCGTATTCATGCTATTGATACAACTGATGATTATCAAATGGTGTTTGTAGATACGCCAGGCATTCATATAGGCAACGCTCAAGCCATTAATTCTTATATGAATAGAGTATCCAGTTCAACCATAGCAGATGTGGATGTTATTTTATGGCTAACAGAAGTGGGTAAATGGACCAAAGAGGATTCAAGGGTTTTGGAGCATATTACTCGAGTAGAGGTGCCTGTTATTTTATGTATTAACAAAATTGATAAACTAAAATCTGCACAAGAGGTATTGCCATTTTTGGATAAAGTGTCTCACAAATATCAGCCAACAGATTTGTTTCCCTTGTCGGCATTTAAAAAGAATGATATCCGCACATTGCGTAAATTAGTTTTGCAATATTTACCAGAGCAGGGGCTTATTTTTGATGCTGATTATATAACCGATAGAAGTGAAAAATTTATTGTTGCCGAGTTTATTCGAGAAAAACTCATGCGTCATTTAGAAGATGAGTTGCCTTATGATTTAACCGTTGAAATTGAACACTTTGAACAAGATGGTAACCTACAGCGAATTTCTGCCCGTATTTTTGTTGACAAAGACTCACAAAAAAATATCGTGATTGGTAATAAGGGTGCAATGCTCAAACTGATTGGTACTGAAGCACGAAAAAGTATAGAAGGCTTTTTAGATAGAAAAGTATTCTTAAAGCTTTGGGTCAAAGTTAAACAAGGCCGGTTTGATGATAAGCGTACACTGGCCTCATTAGGATATGACTAAAGTTGAACTAACCCCTGCTTTTTTAATCCATCGTCGGGCTTTCAAAAATTCATCACTACTACTTGATTTTTTTACCCGTGATTTTGGCAAAATTCGTCTAGTTGGTAGAGGTCTTAGAGGGTCAAAAACCAACATTCAGATGTTTCAAAATTTGAGCATTTCATTTGCAGGTAGAGGTGAACTAAAAGCACTAAGTTATTGGGAGATTGATGATGTGCCTAGGAATTTTAAAGGCGAAGAGTTGATATTGGGTATGTATGTGAATGAGCTTATATCAAGGCTATTGCATGAGCAAGACCCATATTCTGAGTTGTTTGCACAGTATCAGAAATTTGTAAGCCAAATGGGGCACTTAAAGCAAAGTGCTAAGTATTGGCATTTAAGAATATTTGAAAATAACTTATTAACTGAATTGGGTTATGGCATTAGTTTTACAGAAGATATTCATGGTAATGAAATGGACCAAAACAGCCATTATGAATATCAACCCCAAGCAGGATTTACACCCAATTCTGTGGGTAAAATATCAGGAAAATTAATCAACCAATTACTTATAGAAACGGTTGAAGATGTACCAGGTGCGCAACAATTAAAAGTTTTCCGAGATTTAAACAGACAGCGCCTAAGTGTGCTTTTGGGCGATAAACCTTTAAAAAGTCGTTCTTTATTTTTTATTAAACAATAACAAACAATGAGTATTTATTTAGGTATTAATATTGATCATATTGCCACCATCAGGCAAGCCAGAGGTACAAACTACCCCTCGCCAATAGAGGCGGCTTTATTGTGTGAAAAATCAGGCGCAGACAGTATTACGCTACATTTGCGTGAAGATAGACGCCACATTCAAGATGCTGATGTAGAAATTCTACGCAATCAACTTACCACAAAAATGAACTTAGAAATGGCAGCAACAGATGAAATGATTGCCATTGCTGATAAAATCAAACCTCAGGATTGTTGCCTAGTGCCTGAAAAGCGTGAGGAGTTAACCACCGAAGGTGGGCTTGATGTAGCATCACAAATATCCATAATGAAGGATGTTTGCCTGCGTTTGAGCGAATCACATATTATTGTTTCTTTGTTTATTGACGCACAAAAGAATCAAATTGATGCGGCTAAACAGTGTGGTGCGTCTGTGATTGAGTTACATACTGGGCATTATGCTAATGCAATTGATGAGGCGCAACTAACAGAACTTGAAAAAATTAAAACCATGGCCACTTATGCATACTCAATTGGTTTGCAAGTCAATGCAGGTCATGGGTTGACTTTGGAAAATACAATTGCTATTGCTAAATTACCTGAAATTGTTGAGCTTAATATCGGGCATTCAATTATTGCCAGAGCCGTGTTTGTCGGTCTTGAAGTCGCCACTCGTGAGATGAAAACATTAATGCTAGAGGCAAGATTATGATTTATGGCGTAGGCACTGATATTATCAACATCAAACGTGTTGAACATATATTAAGCAAAAACAAACAAGGCTTTGTCAAACGCGTATTGTCTGAACACGAACAAGCCCTATTCGCCAATAAAGGCGACAGTACCGCTTATTGTGCCAAGCGTTTTGCCGCCAAAGAGGCCTTTGCAAAGGCTTTGGGTACAGGTATTGGTAAGATTGTTAGTTTTCAAGATTTAACCGTACGTAATAATGAAAACGGCAAGCCGTATTTTATTCCTAGCGAAAAATTACGTTTATACCTTGTGAATAAAAATATTAAACAGGCACATCTTAGTTTGTCAGATGAACAATTTAACGCCGTGGCGTTTGTTGTTTTAGAAACAGAAAACTAATTGATATATTGCCCAAATCCTGCTTTATAAGCCTCACTCTTAGTGCCAACACAACCAAATTTTTCTGCGGTTTGATAACTAGATACAGCTAAAGGATGTTGTTCTAATATAGGTATGGGGGTTTTGTGCATTTTAAAGCGCTTTAAGCCTTTGTTCATTCTACGCAAACCCGCTAAATTTAACCCGCCACAGTTTTCATTGTAATACTTCACCGCACCAACAATTGCCAGCATTTCATTGGGTGAGAGGGCTAACGCACTAAAATTAGCAGTCAGCAATAGACAAGTGAGTATTTTTTTCATTTTCTTTTCCTATAATTGTTTTTATGGTTTATCGTTGTTATTTTTTATAATGTGATAAATAATTTACACTCACATCATTCTCAAATTTGTAGATTTTTGTGAAGGGATTATAGGTCATACCAATCATGCCTTTTAGAGTTAAACCTGAGTGTCTTGCCCATTCATCCATTTCGCTGGGTTGAATGAACTTGTCCCAATCGTGGGTACCTTGTGGTAGGAGTTTGAGGATGTATTCTGCACCGATGATGGCGAATAAATAGGATTTGGTATTACGGTTGATGGTTGAAAAGAAGGCTTGTCCACTAGGTTTGACTAATTTGCTGCAAGCTTTGATAATTGAGCTGGGTTCGGGTACATGTTCTAACATTTCTAAACAGGTCACAATGTCAAATTGTTCGGGGTGTTGCTTGACAAAATCTTCCACAAGGATTTTTTGATAGTCCACTTTCAAGCCTGACTCAAGCAAGTGCAATTTGGCAACTTCAAGAGAAGCTTCTGCCATGTCAATGCCTGTTACAATCGCGCCTTCTAAAGCAAGGGACTCGACTAAGATGCCACCACCACAGCCAACATCAAGGATTTTTTTATCCTTGAGTGAACCACCACATCTCTCTTTGATATAATTTAGCCTGAGTGGGTTAATATCATGCAATGGTTTAAATTCAGAGTTTTTATCCCACCAACGCGATGCTATGGCGGCGAATTTATCAACCTCGTTAAAATCTACGTTGCTCATAGCGCTTGTAAATAAGTCAAAACTTCCTCAGCATGACCTTTGACCTTAACCTTGTCCCAAGATTTGAGAATATTGCCATCAGCATCAATCAAGAAAGTTGACCTTACAATGCCCATATATTCACGCCCCATAAACTTTTTTAACTGCCACACGTTAAACAATTCGCACAAAGTACCACTAACATCAGCAATCAGTTCAAAAGGGAAATTTTGTTTGGCCTTAAATTTTTCATGTTTGGTTAGATCATCCTTTGAAACACCATAAATCACTGTATTAGCATCTATAAAGGCTTGATGATTGTCTCTAAAATCTTGCCCTTCAGTGGTACATCCGGGGGTGGCATCTTTGGGGTAAAAATACAACACAATGTTACGTCTTTGAGTATCTGGAATATTTATTTCTAAATCGCTTGTAGCAGTGCAGGTAGTTGGTTGGACTTTATTCATAACTGTATAATAATATGCTTAAAAAATCTATTTTATCACATGAAAAACACTCGTAATTTTTCAATTATTGCTCATATTGACCACGGTAAATCAACCATTGCTGATCGCTTTATTCAGTTTTGTGGCGGTTTGAGTGATCGGGAGATGTCAGCACAAGTACTGGATTCTATGGACATTGAAAAAGAGCGGGGTATTACCATTAAATCTCAAAGTGTTACGCTTGATTATCAGGCTAGAAATGGTGAAACCTATCAGCTGAATTTTATTGATACACCGGGTCATGTGGATTTTTCTTATGAAGTGTCTCGCTCGCTTTCTGCTTGCGAGGGCGCATTACTTATTGTTGATGCATCACAAGGAGTTGAGGCGCAAACGGTTGCAAATTGTTATACAGCACTAGACCAAGGCTTAGAAGTAGTCCCTGTACTTAACAAGATTGACTTGCCAGCAGCAGACCCTGAGCGTGTGGTGGATGAAATTGAAGATGTGATTGGCGTTGAGGCGCATGATGCGGTTCATGCCAGTGCCAAATTAGGAATTGGCATTGAGGATATTTTAGAACAAATTGTAGAAAAAATCCCTGCCCCTAAAGGTAATATTGACGCACCTATTAAAGCTTTAATCATTGATTCTTGGTTTGATAATTACTTAGGTGTGGTGTCTTTAATTCGTGTGATTGATGGCGAAATTAGAACCAAAACAAAAATTAAGATCTTCTCAAATGGTGAAGAATATTTGGTAGATGAGGTGGGTGTGTTCACACCTAAACGCAAAAAAACAAACAGTTTAAAAGCAGGAGAAGTGGGGTTTTTAATTGCCAGTATTAAAAATATTGATGGTGCGCCAGTGGGGGATACCATTACAGGTGCTAAAAATTCTGCATCAGAACCTTTGGAAGGTTTTAAGCCAGTACAGCCTCGTGTATTTGCAGGTATTTTCCCTATTTCTGGTGAAGATTACGAGAAGTTTCGCGATGCTTTGGCAAAGCTTTGCCTAAATGATGCGGCGTTGCAATATGAGCCAGAAAATTCAGACGCACTGGGCTTTGGCTTTCGCATTGGGTTTTTAGGTTTGCTGCACATGGAGATTGTTCAAGCGCGTTTAGAGCGTGAATATGATCTTGATTTAATTGCCACTGCACCAACTGTTATTTATGAAATTCTTGACACTAAAAGCACTATTCACAGAGTAGATAGCCCCTCAAAAATGCCAGCCAATCAAAGTATTGCTGAATTTAGAGAACCGATTATTATCGCAAATATTTTAGTGACTGATGAATACGTAGGTGCGGTCATCAGCTTGTGTGTTGAAAAACGTGGTGTGCAAAAAAACATCACTTATATGGGTAGGCAAGTGTCCCTTCTTTATGAATTGCCACTCAATGAGGTTGTGCTTGATTTTTTTGACCGATTAAAATCTGTATCACGTGGCTTTGCATCCATGGATTATCATTTTGAGCGCTATCAAGAATCTGATTTAATTCGCCTAGATATTATGATAAACCAAGAGCCAGTAGATGCGCTAGCGCTTATTATTCACCGAGACGATTCTGTGCGCAAAGGGCGCGAGTTGGCCGAAAAGATGAAGGAACTTATTCCACGACAAATGTTTGATGTCGCCATTCAAGCCTGTATTGGTTCTAAAATTATTTCACGCTCAAATGTAAAAGCACTTAGAAAAAATGTGACTGCTAAATGCTATGGTGGCGACGTTTCGCGTAAAAGAAAATTACTTGACAAACAGAAAAAAGGCAAAAAACGTATGCGTAGCGTGGGTAGGGTAGACATTCCTCAAGAGGCATTTTTAGCGGTTTTACATATTGATTAAAAACCACCCTTAAGCCTAATACCCACGAGTGGTTTGTGTCAAAATATTTTAAACGGTCATGTACAAATAAAAAGTCACCCCTTTAGGTAACGTTAAGGTAAATGGGTTGTTTGTTCCATTATTATCTGAAGACGTTTGATAATAACTACCGTTCTCACTATAGGCCTCAATCAGTGTGCCCGGCACACCGTGACTGATATATTTACTGTACTGGAGGAGGAGTTAGGGTCAGAACCACCACCACATCCACTTATTACGCCACTAAACAATAAGATAAATATTACCCTCTTGTTAATCATTTTTAACCCTCCATAAGGTTATTTTTTAAAGCTACTTTTTAGGCAACTTGTGAAGTATTATGAATTAATTGATTAATTTTTCCATCAGGAAAAACCCGTAAAAATTAAGTTATAAGGGTTTCTCCCTAAAGATTAGGGTTGACAAAATCTTCTAAAAATGCACTCATAAGCTTATGACGATTTTTCGTATTTTATTTTTGATAAATGCAAAAGGATTGCTGTTGGACAATTTTTTCATTAACATGGCGGAAATTGGCAATTTCTTTAAATGAAAAGCCAAGCTACGTCATGTTCAGATTTGGTTAGTTTCCATTGTTTGAATTGTTGTTCAATCCATTGGTACATTTATTCTTGTAAGTGTTCAATGGAGCTGTTGGCTTTAGTTAGTTTTTTATTGATTATATATATTTCACGAATTTGATAAACCAGCAGCTACATGATAAGTATTTTAAAAAACAATTCAAATAAAAAATGATAACTAATATCATGATTTGAGTAATCAATCAATAAATCATAGGTAAAAAACCAAATAATCAGCAGATATGCAAAAGCAACAAACAACTTAAAACGGCTTTCTTTAGAGGAAAAAGTTGCATTTGGCGTCTGAATAGATACATCATAACAAACGCTCTAATACAAATTTAGAGCCAAAATAAGCAACAACTAAAAGTGAAAACCCAATTTGTGTAGCGGTGATAGCTTGCTTTCCACGCCAGCCAAAGGTTTTTCTGCCAAACACAAGTGTGGCAAAAATAATCCATGCGATGATTGAAAGGGTGGTTTTATGTATCAAGTGCTGGGCAAATATATCTTGTATAAAAATAAAGCCAGAAAGTAGTGACAAAGTTAATAAGTAAAAACCAATTCTAAGGCTTTGAAATAGCAACACCTCCATGGTTTGCAGTGCTGGTAGTTTGTTAATAAAGCCATTAACCTTTCTTGCGTGCAAGTGTTTTTCTTGAATTTTTAATAATACAGATTGGCACACTGCCAAAGCCAATAGAGCATAGGCGGTTATTGACAAGAATACGTGTGAAGCAATGCTCAGTGGAATGACTTTGTTTGTTGTATCTGGAAAGGTTGTACTAAAGACTAGTGTGAATGCCACTAATGGATAAACCAAGATGCCTAATGCGTGCACCGGTTTGGATAATGAGGATAAAAACAACAAAACAGCAATCAACCAAGCAACAAATGAAGCGCTATTTGCTAAACCAAAAACAATGCCTTCGTCACTCCAAAAATGGCTAAAGGTGAGCGCTTGTGCAATCAAGGCAAAACTAACCAATAAAAAAATGGTTTTTTGATGTTGGTGCTGGGTTTCATTTTTCACAAAATAACGCATTAGTAAAAGGGCTACAGTCAAATACAAAGATATTGCAAAGTAAGATAAAAGCATAATCAACTTTTGAATTAATACAAAGCACTATAATACGATACTTTAGTTATATTTATTTAAAAATGTTTGATAATTTAACCGAGCGTTTACAAAATAGTTTTAAAACCTTACAGGGAAAAAACAAACTGTCTACATCCAATATTAAAGAGGCAATTCGTGAAGTGCGTCGTGCACTGCTTGAGGCTGATGTTGCGCTTGAAGTCATTAAGGTGTTTTTGGACCAAGTTCAAACCAAAGCATTAGGGCTTAAAGTTGGGAAAGGGTTAACGCCATTACAAACATTTATTAAACTAGTTGAAACTGAATTAACTGAGATTATTGGTGGTGAGACCGAATTGCTTGATTTAAAAACCCAGCCGCCAGCTGTTATTATGGTGGCAGGTTTGCAAGGTGCGGGCAAAACCACCTCAATTGCCAAGCTTGCGCTTTATTTAAAACAGCGTGAAGACAAAAAAGTATTAGTAGTTAGTGCTGATGTTTATCGTCCCGCTGCAATTGAACAATTAGAAGTACTGGCCAAGCAAGTTGAGGTGGATTGTTTCCCATCAACAATTGATGACAAGCCTTCAGATATTGTAGCTAGCGCTAAAAAACATGCACAAAAACAGTTTTTTGATGTTTTATTGATTGATACTGCAGGTCGTTTGCATATAGATGAGCAAATGATGGATGAAATTAAAGTCTTACAGGAGAAAGTCAATCCAATTGAAACCTTGTTTGTGGTTGATTCTATGACGGGTCAGGACGCGGCGTATACTGCCAAAGCGTTTGCTAATGCGTTGCCATTAACAGGTATTATTCTTACCAAAACTGATGGTGATGCTAGAGGTGGTGCTGCATTGTCTGTGCGCCATATTACAGGCAAGCCGATTAAGTTTTTAGGTGTTGGTGAGAAAATTGACGCCTTAGATCCGTTTCATCCAGAACGTGTGGTTTCAAGACTTTTGGGTATGGGCGATGTGCTCTCGCTGGTAGAAGAAATTTCACGCAAGGTCGATCATAAAAAAGCACAAAAGTCCGCCCAAAAAATGGCAAAAGGTCAATTTGATTTATCCGATATGCGTGACCAGCTTTTGCAAATGGAGCAAATGGGTGGTATAGAAACATTGATGGAAAAACTGCCGAGCATGGGTCACATTCCACAAAATGTTAAAAATCAAATCATGGGCGGGGCTGAAACCAAGAAAATGGTCGCCATTATTAATTCGATGACACCTAAAGAGCGTAACCATATTAAGCTCATTAAAGGCTCGCGTAAGGCACGTATTGCTAACGGCTCTGGTACCAACGTTCAAGCGGTTAACAAACTCATCAAGCAGTTTGAAAAAATGCAAAAACAAATGAAAAAAATGGGTGGCGGGAAAATGAAAAAAATGATGGCTCAAATGACAGGCACTGATGGTATACCTGATTTTTCTAATATGAAATTGCCTAATATGGGTGGTAATAAGTTTCCTTTTTAAGGGTTACTAGATTTCAATAGTACCTGTCATGTATTTGATGACCTTGCCAGAGATTTTTACTCTTTGACCTAGAAAATTGTATTTTATGTGGTCTGTATTCAAGAATATTAAACAACACAAATACAGAAGCAAGTGTGGCATGACCACATAAATCAACTTCACAAGTCGGAGTGAACCATCTAATTTGATAAGTTTATTCGTTTGGTACAAAAACGCTGTTTCAGAGAGATTATTTTCACTTGCTATTGATTTGCATGATATCATCAGACGGCCACTTTCCAAGTGGGAAAACTGCTGCAGGATTGCCTTCAAATAGTTTGTTTGCAAAGGCATCAATTTGATAGATGGTTAATGCCATATTTTATGTTGATGAATGAGTGATTTATTCGATATTGGGCAGATTGAGCATGTGCCTGCAAACCCTCACCATTTGCCAAGATA
The DNA here is from genome assembly GCA_021730105.1 of Candidatus Ruthia sp. Plio_17_S18. GTDB lineage: Bacteria > Pseudomonadota > Gammaproteobacteria > PS1 > Pseudothioglobaceae > Ruthia. The sequence continues at coordinate 679,061 of CP072538.1, read as the reverse complement.
GCAGCAACTTCGCCCAGTGTGTTTGCACCTTGGTGTGACACCATAATCAAACTTGATTTTTTTTGAAAATCATACACACCTAAAGGGGACGAAAAACGTGCTGTACCTGAGGTGGGTAGTACGTGGTTTGGTCCTGCACAATAATCCCCTAATGATTCACAAGTGTGACGACCCATAAAAATTGCGCCTGCGTGTTTAATGCCATCTAACATGGCTTGTGGATCTTCAACAGACAGCTCTAAATGTTCAGGTGCAATTTGATTAGATAAAGCAATGGCTTCATTCATATCTTTGGTGTGAATGAGTGCGCCACGGTTTTTGAGTGCGGTTTGAATGATGGCTTTTCTATCCATGGCGGGTAATAATTTATCAATGCTTTTTTCAACTTGATTAATAAAATCAGCGTCTGGGCATAGTAGGATTGATTGTGCATCTTCATCGTGTTCTGCTTGAGAAAATAAATCCATGGCAATCCAGTCAGGATTGGTTTTTCCATCGCAAATAATTAAAATCTCACTAGGTCCAGCAATCATATCAATACCAACTTGGCCAAATACCGCACGCTTGGCTGTTGCCACATAAATATTACCAGGACCTACAATTTTATCTACTTTTGGTATGGTTTGTGTGCCATAGGCAAGGGCTGCTATTGATTGTGCGCCACCCACTGTAAATACTTGAGTGATGCCTGCAATGTATGCTGCCGCTAATACCAATGGATTGCTGACGCCATTGGGCGTTGGCACAACCATAATTAAGGACGCTACTCCAGCAACTTTAGCTGGAATGGCATTCATTAAAACAGAGGAAGGATAAGCTGCCTTGCCACCAGGAACATACAAACCGACGCAATCAAGTGGTGTGATTTTTTGTCCCAACATTGTGCCATCATCTTCTGTATAGGTCCAAGTGCTTTGCTTTTGCTTTTCGTGGTAAAGGCGTACGCGGTCTGCTGCTATGGTTAGTGCGGATTTTTGCTTTTCATTAAGAGTGTCAAATGCTTGTTTAAGCATAGGTAGTTTAATGGTTAAACCTTTCATGTTAGAAACATTGACACCATCAAATTTATTTGTGTAATCAATTAAAGCGCAATCGCCACTATTACGAACATTAGTAATAATATCATCAACCGTTTGGGCGACCTCTTTGTTAGAAACGTTATCCCATGCAAGCAATGAAGCAAGTTTTTCTTGAAAGTCAGATTGTGTAGAGGTTAATTTAGTAATCACAAGTTGTGCCCAATATTTTCAATCCAAGACTTAATTTGTGCATTTTTGGTTTTAAATGAAGCGGCATTTACCACTAAGCGCGAGCTAATTTCTTCAATGTGCTCAAGCGGCATAAGGCCATTGGCTTTTAAGGTATTGCCAGTATCTACCAAGTCAACAATACAGTGTGCCAAGCCAACCTTAGGCGCTAATTCCATTGCGCCATAAAGTTTGATTATTTCACAAGACTGGCCTTTGTTTTGAAAATAACGTTTGGCTGAATTGACATACTTAGTGGCTATTTTAAGTGTGTTTTGCTTAAGTGTGTCTTTTGATTCGGCAGCTACCATCAGTTTGCATTTAGCAATGCCTAAATCCAGTACTTCGAATAAATTATTAGCGCCATGCTCAAGCAAGACATCTTTGCCAACAATACCTATATCGGCAGCGCCGTGTTGTACAAATACAGGTACATCAGTTGCACGAATGATAATAACCCGAACATCAACAAGATTGGTGTCAAGAATTAATTTACGTGAGTTTAGCTCTTCTTTGGCAATGATTAAGCTCGCTTTTTCAAGTAAAGGTAGCGTTTGTTTTAAAATTCTACCCTTGGATAATGCAATTGTTAGCATAATTTTTTAATCCTGTACGCGTTCAATTTGAGCGCCTAATAGTTTTAATTTTTCCTCAATAGTTTCATAGCCACGATCTAGGTGATAAACACGTTCAATCGTTGTGGTGCCTGTTGCTGCTAGTCCTGCCAAAACCAAGGATGCTGAAGCTCTTAAGTCAGTTGTCATTAAATGTGCACCCATCAAAGATTTTACCCCTTTACAAACAACGGTGTTGCCTTCTAAAGTGAGGCATGCGCCCATGCGTGATAATTCAGGAATGTGCATAAACCTATTTTCAAAAATGGTTTCAGTAATGGTGCTATACCCATCAGCAATGGCGTTGAGAGCTGTAAATTGTGCTTGCATGTCTGTGGGGAAATTTGGATAGGTACTGGTTTTGATATTAACAGCTTTTGGTCGTTTCCCTTGCATATCAAGTGTGATTGAATTTTTTTCAGTTTTAATATCTGCACCAGTTTCAAGTAATTTTGCAAGAATAGCGCTCATTGATTGATAACGCACATTTTTAATGGTAATTTTACCACCTGTGATGGCTGCAGCAATAAGATAAGTGCCTGCTTCAATCCGATCAGGACAAACTGCATAAGTCACGCCTGATAATCCGTCAACCTCTTCAATAGTGATAATTGATGTGCCAGCACCAGAAATTTTAGCACCCATTTTAATTAAGCAATTAACTAAATCTACAATTTCAGGTTCTTGTGCGGCATTGTGAATTGTGGTTGTGCCTGTTGCTAAAGTTGCTGCCATGATGATGTTTTCAGTGGCAGTTACTGAAATTTGATCAAAATATATTTCAGTGCCAATGAGTTTTTTAGCTGTGGCGTAAATATAGCCGTTTTCAACCTTAATAAAAGCACCCAAATCTTCTAGTGCCTTTAAGTGTAAATTAACAGGGCGTGAGCCAATTGCACATCCACCAGGTAGAGATATTTTTGCTTGACCATATTTAGCAAGCATTGGTCCGAGTGCTAAAATTGAAGCACGCATGGTTTTAACCAAATTATACTGAGCAACCAAGTTGGTTAACTTTGAACTATCTATAAACAAAGAATTGTCTGATTCTAGTATAAATTCTGCACCCATGTCCATTAACAACCTAAGTGTGGTTGAAACATCACTTAAATGCGGTGTATTGGTTAAGGTAATGGGGCCATTGGCCAATATTGAGGCAAATAAAATGGGTAAAGATGAGTTTTTTGACCCTGCGGCTTTAATATGGCCGTTTAGCTCAATGCCACCATTAATAATAAGCTTATACATTATTTAGACAATCTTTCAAGATTCTTTTTTGACTTTAAAATCAACCCATCAATGCCTTTGCGTCTAATATATGAGTTAAATTGAGCACGATAATTTTTAACAATGCTAACACCAGAAAACACGATGTCGTACACATGCCAAGTATTAAGGCGTATCATTTTTAGAGAAATAATACTGGGTGTTGGGTCGTCATTAACGTTAATAATTAATTTTACAATGGCTTTATCACCTTTACGTTTAACGTCCGGATCTACTAAGATTTGAACACTATCAAGTTTGTCATAACTGGATAAAATCCCCACATAATCTTGAATTAAAGATTCTGAAATATAGTATTGAAAGAACTGTTTTTGTTGGATGTTCAAGCCATCCCAATGCTTGCTTAATGCAATTTTAGTGGACACGCCTATGGCAATATTAGGCAGAAGCTTTAGTCGAACCAAAGCTTCAATATTTTGCTTAGTGGCTTTTTTTTGTTTTTTTAATTCTTTTAAAGAGCTTAAAGCACTAACCATAATATTAAGTGCAGCTGAATTAGGCGGGTCAATAATATCCACAATTGCTTGATGAGTTGCATTGGGCATTTTGTCTATTGCTAAAGCAGAGTTTATAGGCAAAATAGATAATATAATGAGTAGTGTTTTAATCACAATTTTTAAAAGAGAAATCAACTTAAATCAAATTTTACCTTTGTAAGTGTTTTTTGTATAGATGCCAATTAAAGAAAAGCTAAAGAATTTAACCACCCATCCTGGCGTTTATCAAATGTTTGATAAACAAGACCAGGTGATTTATGTGGGCAAGGCTAAAAATCTAAAAAATAGAGTGTGTCAAGCTACTTTGTTAAAACACATGGGCAGAATAAGACTAGAGTTTTAGTTGCCAACATTAAAGATTTTAGAGTAATCGTTACTGTGACTGAAACTCAGTCCTTGTTGTTAGAATCTGAGCTAATTAAGCAGCACATGCCAAGATATAACATTTTGTTAAAAGATTCAAAAAGTTATCCTTATATCTTTATCAGCCATGACAAACATCCTAGAGTGGGTTTTTATCGGGGTAAAAAGTATCAGAGTGCTCAATATTTCGGTCCCTATCCTTCTGCTCATGTGGTTAGGGGCTCACTCAATTTACTTAAAAAAATCTTTAAAGTTAGACAATGCAGTAATAGCACTTACCGATCACGCTCCAGACCTTGTTTGTTTTTATCTGGCAAAGGCAGAGAAACCCTAGAGAAAGTGTCAAAGAAAATGCAACTTGCCTCTCAAAATTTAGAGTTTGAATTGGCAGCGCGTTTATGCGATCAATTGATTGATTTACGCACACCATCCAAGAACAACACACTTCAAGTGTTAGTAATGATTTAGATGTGGTTGGTATCGCTCAGCAAGATGTGGTAAGCGGTGTTGAGGTATTATTTATACGTTCTGGCAAGCAAATTGGACAAGTTTTTATTTTGCCTCAAAATTCAAACAATCAAGATATTAAACAAGTTTTATCTGCTTTTTTGCCTTTATATTATTTGGGTAAAAACACCCCAAAACATACACAAGTTAAGTGATAAAAAGACCATTGCCTCGGCTTTAAATACGCACATTATTGATACACCAAATAAAGACACACAGCATTATCTAAATATTGCTAATTTAACCGCTAAGGAAAATCTTAATCAAAATTTATTATCAAGATTTAGAAAAAAATCAACACTTGCGCATTTGCAAGTTATTTTGGGATTGGGCAAATTGCCTAATTATATTGAATGCTTTGATATTAGTCATATGATGGGCGAGGCAACTGTTGCCTCGTGTGTGGTGTTTGAAAAAGGTGTACTAAAAGTGAGCCAATATCGCCAATTTGACATTAAAAATATTACCCCTGGTAGATGATGATGCTGTAATAAATCAAGTTGTGTATCGGCGTTATTCTAAACTATTAAAGGATAAAAAGTCTTTACCAGATATTATCTTTATTGATGGCGGACTGGGTCAGTTCAATCAAGCTATTATGGTGATGAATTCAATCGGCGTGAATGATGTGCAATTGGTAGGTATTGCCAAGGGAGATAATCGAAAGGCAGGGCTTGATACTTTAATTATGGTTAAAAATGATAAGGTCAATAAAATCAATCTACCGCCTGAGACGACCCTGCGCTTATACTGGTCAACCATATTCGAGACGAATCACACCGTTTTGCAATTAAAAATCATCGAAAAAAACGCGCTTCAAGGCGTACAACTTCAATACTAGAATCCATTGCAGGTATAGGAAAATTACGCAGAATGGCGCTACTTAATTATTTTGGTGGCTTGCAAGAAGTTAAAAAAGCATCGATTCATGAAATTCAAAAAGTCAGTGGTATTAATTTAGCATTAGCGATTAAAATAGTTGAAACCCTAAAGAGTTAACATGTTTATTAGAATACTGATTATTGCTTTTGTTATTGGCTATTTTGTATGGTGGATTAACAATCGAGTTTTGGGCAAAAATTTCAAAATAGCCAGAGTGATTGCTGTCACACTTGTAGTGACAAGTGTTATATACTTGCTTTTAGGTAGTTTGTCATATTTAATTGAAGGGGGGTTAAAGATATAATAATTTGAATTTTTGTTATCTAAGAAAAGCAAATATTAAGTCGTTCAAGTTGTTTTTATTGGTCAACACCACAGTTTTTGGCAGTACACTAAAAATATTTATTCTTTAAAATATTGCACTTTTTAATTTTTTTTGATAAAATTAACGTATTAAGATGCCTAGTTTTATTAATCACTTTGTTCGGTACATTAACTAAAATTGACAGGTTGGATGACTCCCAAACGGGTAAATCACGTAGATGGTCGCCCATGTAATCGAAACCCTTATCGCCAAAGCGTTCGATTAATTTTTCTGCTTTATTATGTGAAGAGAGATTAAAGTTTTTGTTGCTTGCCATGACGTCATCAAATAAATCAATTTTTTTAACGGTTGTTTGTTGGCTATTATGAGTAAAAAGATCAAAATCTTGCTGCTTATTTTTTGCCTGAGTTTTTTCTATGTTAAGATGATTGCTAACGTCAAAAGCGTACAACTTGTGTGAAGCAGTAGCAAGGATGATTGTGTCACCTTGTTTTTTACGTTTTTTGATATAGTCAATAACGTCTTGATTGTAAGGTAAGGTACTGACATCAATAGAAAATCTCTTGGTTAATTGTTCTTTTAAGTAGCCTTTTCCACGTAAGAACCAAAAGAGATAAATAAAAATAAGTAGTGGATTTTTTTTTAATGTACCCATTGAAGACTCATACAATAAATCTGTATTAATTAATGTATGGTCCAAGTCAACGATGAGTGGTGTCATTCTAAGGCCTCCCATTTTTCATAATATCTTTCAAGGTCAGCCTCTAATCTGGCAAGTGTGATTAAGGAATCTTGAGATTTTTCTTGTTGAAAAAAATCAAGGTCTGATAATTGTAATTGAATTTGGCTAATTTTTATTTCAATTTTCTCAATTTTTTTTGGCAAATCTTTAAGTGTTTGCTGTTGTTTGTAACTTAATTTTTTAGTGTTTGTTGTTGGTTTTTTAGTTGTTTTAACTTTGGGTTTGTCTTTTTGCTGATCTAATTTGTCTTGTTTTTGAATTAGATAATCATCATAACCACCAGCATATTGATTGATAATACCATCGCCATCCATAACGACTGTAGAGCCAACAACATTATTTAAAAAAGTTCTATCGTGTGAAATTAAAATTAAAGTACCGTTGTAATCTACCAGCATTTCTTCTAACAATTCAAGCGTTTCGACGTCAAGGTCATTGGTTGGCTCATCAAGCACTAATAAATTAGCAGGTTGGGATAAGATTTTAGCCAACATGAGACGATTTTTTTCACCACCAGAAAACATTCTAATCGGTGCCATGGCTTGCTTTCCAGTAAATAAGAATTGACGTAGGTAGCCAATAATATGCTTACTCTTTCCACCAATATCAATACGCTCACGACCTCCAGAGACAAAATACATGGCTTTCATGTTAGGATCAATATACTCGCGCATTTGATCAAAGTAGGCCAGTTGAATGGTCTTAGAACGACGAATAGAGCCACTATTAGGTTGTAACTCATCAAGTAAAAGCTTGATAAAGGTTGATTTTCCAGTACCATTGTCACCAATAATGCCAATTTTCTCACCTTTGAGTACCAGCATAGAAAAATCTTTAATCAGAGTTAAATCGGCAATTTGGTAATTAATCTTTTTGACTTCAAATATCAGTTTGGAGGCGCGGTTTTCATCATCCGATGCGTGAATTTTAACTTGGCCTTTTTTCGCACGGCGATTTATGAACGATTCGCGCATAGATTGCAAGGCGCGAAATCGCCCTTCGTTGCGAGTGCGTCTGGCTTTAATACCTTGCCTAATCCAAGTCTCTTCTTGTGCAAGTTTTTTATCAAATCGTGCATTGGCAATTTCTTCAGAGTACAGTTGTTCATCTTTGCGTTTGACGTAATCAACATAACCACAATCAAACACTGATAAATTGCCACGATCAAGATCAAACACGCGACTAACAATGCCTTTAATAAATGAACGATCATGGCTAATAAGCACTAAAGTGCCATGATAATCTTTTAGCATACGCTCAAGGTCAAGAATGGCAGTAATATCCATGTGGTTGGTTGGCTCATCAAGCAATAACACATCCGGCTCTTGAATTAACGCTTGAGCTAGCATTACTCGCATTCTCCAACCACCAGAAAGTGTGGATAGGACTGTATCAGCATTGAGTGTAAAACGACTAAGAATGGCTTGAATTTTATGCAAATATGGCCAGCCATTTAACTGATCAATTTTCTCTTGTACCTCGCTAGCCTGCTCTAATTTTCCATCATTAATTAAATGCTGGTACTGTTTGAGAATAATACCAATTTCTCCCAAACCTTCTGCCACAATGTCAAATAGATTTTTGTCATTATCTTGTGGTAGTGTTTGTTCTAAATAACTAATCTTGGTGCCTTTTTTAATGTTTAATTTGCCATCATCTGGCTCAATCAAACCAGAAAGAATGCGCATAAAAGTAGATTTTCCTTCACCATTTCTACCAATCAGTGCGATTTTGTCGCCTTTATGAATGGTCGAACTTACCTTGTTTAGGATGGGTTTGTCAGAAAAACTAAGAGAAATATTGTCAAGCGTAATCAATGGCATGGGTTAAAATTATTATTTTCTAAACAAAATTTTATTGTGCGCTATTTTATTCAATTTTTGTTACTATTAGAACTTATTAATCCTGCCCATGCTGAGAGTATTGAAGCTAAAAGTTTTGTTAATAATCAGCAACAACAACGCTATCAGACGTTAATTAATGAAATTCGCTGCCCAGTTTGTCAAGGTCAAAGTATTGGTGGCTCAAATGCAGAACTGGCTAAAGATTTACGTGAAAAAGTCAGAGAATTAATATTAAAGCAAAATACCGATGACAACATTCGGAAGTTTATGACGGATCGATATGGTGATTTTGTCGTGTTTAAGCCGCCAGTTAACAAAAATACCTATTTATTATGGTTTGCACCTTTTGTATTTTTGGCTTTAGGCTTGTTTTTTTTAGTGCGCTCTTTGTCGGTTAAAAAGTCTAGCGTTAAAAACACTGTGGACACAATTAAGGCTAAAGATTTATTAAAATGAGTCAGCAGCAACTATTTATTAAAACCCATCAACGTGGTGTTGTTGAAATTACACAAAAAGTGAATGATGTTATTGCTACACAAGGTCATTTAGTTGAATTGTGTCATGTGTTTGTTGCTCATAGTTTCATCACTAAATGATTACTGGCAGTGAAGATTCAGATATATTGTTGGATGTTGAAGACTATTTACAAAAAATAGTGCAAGCTGCAAACCCTAAATATCGACATAACAACGAAGGTGATTTTGACATGTCAGGGCATATTCGCACAATTTTGACTGGTGAGGCTAAAACCATTCCTATTATTGATAATAAATTGGGTTTGGGGCACTTTCAAGGGTTGTTTTTATACGAACATCGCGCTGTTGAAAATACCAGAAAATTGATTATAACGCTATCGTGAGTAGCAAAACTGAACTAAGTGATTTAATCATTAAAGCTTATGCACATCAAAAAAATGGTGAATCATCAAGGGCAATTAAAGTTTGGAATAATTTGCTCAATCATCAAACTACTGATAAAGATTTAAAAGCCAATGCGTATTTAAACTTAGGTCATTTGCATCAATTGGAAGGTAGTGATGAGTTAGCTATGCAAAGCATGTCAAGTGCTATTAAAGCCAATCCAAATAGTTCGGAAGCGTATTATTGTTTGGCTTATATGGCACAAGAAAAAGAAAACTTTAAACAGGCGATTGAATATTTTGAAAAGACTTTGGCATTAAATAATACTGACAGTGGTGCTTATAATAATTTAGGTAATTGTTATGATCAACTCAATCAAACAACCAAGGCCATTAGCGCTTATACACAAGCCATCGCCATTAATAATCAGTACATTGCTGCCATTTATAATCGCGGTAATATTTATATGAAAACCAATGAGCGTCAATTGGCTTTAAAAGATTTAACTTTAGTGCTTGAATTAGACTCAAATTTTTATCAAGCCTATTATAATCGTGGCACTTTATTAGCCCAATTGGGGCGCTTGGAGCAATCCAAGCAGGATTTGACTAAAGCGAAGGCGTTGGCACAAACAGAACTAGAACAAAAAACACATTAAGGAGCGCCTAGTGAGCGATCAAGATAACAACAAATTAATTATTGAAAGAAAGTCAAAATTGGCTTTATTGAGAGAGAAAGGCAATCCATTTGTTAATAATTTTAAGCCTGAAAATTTAGTGCAAGACATTATTCAAAAATTTGATGGTTTTTCTAAAGAAGCATTGGCGCAAAAAAATGTGCAAATATCTGTAGCAGGGCGGATGATGCTCAAGCGTGTGATGGGCAAAGCCAGTTTTGCACATGTACAAGATTCTAGTGGACAAATTCAGCTTTTTATCACTCGCGATGAGTTGCCAGAAAGTTTTTATAATGAGCAGTTTAAAAAATGGGATATTGGTGATATTATTGGCGCTATAGGTATTTTGTTCAAAACCAATGTAGGTGAATTATCCATTCGTATTAGTGATATTAAGTTGCTGACCAAGTCATTGCGTCCACTGCCTGAAAAATTTCATGGCTTGAGTGACCAAGAAACTCGTTATCGTCAGCGTTATGTTGATTTAATTATGAATGAAAATTCTCGCAACACGTTTAAGCGTCGCAGTCAAATTGTAGGCTATATTCGCAATTTTTTTAATAAAAATGATTTTATCGAGGTAGAAACACCCATGTTACAAACGATTCCAGGTGGCGCAACAGCTAAACCATTTGAGACGCATCATAATGCATTAGACATGCCCATGTATTTGCGTATTGCACCTGAGCTTTATTTGAAGCGCTTAATTGTTGGTGGCATGGATAGAGTGTTTGAAGTTAATCGTAATTTTAGAAACGAAGGGCTTTCCACAAGGCACAACCCAGAATTTACCATGATTGAGTTTTACCAAGCCTATGCCACGTATCATGATTTAATGAATTTGACAGAAAAATTATTCCGCGGCATTGCGCTTGATGTCTGCAGTAGCGCCAATATTCATTACCAAGGTAATGATTTTGATTTTTCAAATCTATTTGAGCGTGTTAGCGTGTTTGATTCAATTTTGCAATACAACCCAAGCTTGGCAGCAACCGATTTAAATCAGGATAATGCCAAAAAAACAGCAGAAAAATTAGGTATTCAAGTCAAAGAAAATTGGGGTGTGGGTAAAATTCAAATTGAAATTTTCGAAGCTACTGTTGAAGAAAAGCTCATTCAACCCACTTTTGTCACGCAGTATCCAACTGAAGTATCACCACTAGCACGGCGTAATGACGACAACCCGTTTATTACCGATCGGTTTGAACTGTTCATTGGTGGTCGTGAAATTGCCAACGGTTTTTCTGAACTTAATGATGCTGAGGATCAGGCTGAACGTTTTAAAAAACAAGTTGAAAACAAAGACGCAGGTGATGATGAAGCCATGCACTATGACATTGATTATATTCGTGCCCTAGAATATGGCATGCCCCCCACCGCAGGCGAGGGAATTGGCATTGATAGATTGGTGATGTTATTTACCAATTCATCATCAATTCGTGATGTTCTTTTATTTCCGCATATGCGCCCTGAGGTTGGCAAGTGAAACAAGCTAATCAAGGAAATACTTTTGGGCGCACCCCAAAGTAAAGTGAAAAAATACCAATTATTTAGGTTTATTGTCGTAAATGAATGAATCAAGATTCTTATCAAGCCATGCTAGCAATCGTACAATCATTTCACGATAAGCATGATTTTAAAAAGCATGGTGGTGAAGATTTAGCTTATCGCGTAGCATTGATGGCAGAAGAATTGGGTGAAATATCTGCTTGTGTGACCAAGGGAAAATCTAATGAAGATTTGTCAGAAGAATCAGCAGATTTATTGATTTTACTCATAGGTACAGCAATTAGTGCTAATTTTAACCTTAATCAGGCTTTTTGGAAAAAAATGGAAAAACTTGATAAGCGTCAGTCAAGAATTATTAATGGAAAAATTAGGGTGTCTGAATTTCTAGATGTGGATAAGTGAGTCAAAATGCAATGCCAGTTTTAACCATTGATGGGCCAAGTGGCGTAGGAAAAGGCACTGTGGCAAGAATTGTAGCACAAAAACAAAACTGGTATTTGTTAGATTCTGGTGCTATTTATCGTGCTTTTGCTTTGGCAGTTGATGCCAGAGGGGTTGAAATTGCTGATGAAGAAGCCTTGGAAAAAATTGCAAAAACCCTTGATTTGGAATTTAAAACTAAATCGGGTAAGGGGGGCAATGAGCTTGTAAATGTTTATCTTGATGGAAAGGACGTTTCCAAGATTCTACGCACAGAAAAAACAGGTGAGATGGCTTCAAAAATTGCCTCTATTGGCGTGGTTCGAGCCGCTCTTTTAAAGCGTCAAAAAGACTTTGACAAATCGCCAGGATTGGTGGCAGATGGCAGAGACATGGGTACAACTGTTTTTCCTGATGCACCATTTAAGGTATATCTAACTGCAAGTGCTGATGAGCGAGCCAATAGGCGTTTAAAACAATTGCAAGCACAAGGTAGTAAGGGTATAATCTTGCAAATCTTAACAAAGGTGAAAGCGAGAGATAAGCGTGATAGTTCGCGTAAACATTCTCCACTTAAACCAGCTAAAGATGCACTTATCATTGATACCACTGAGTTATCTATTGATGAGGTTATCGCTCAGGTGGTAGCATTAATTGAGGCTTAAGCGGTTAAACCTCTTAAATAAATTAACCCGATAATGTATTAAGCGTATACCGCAAATAGCTTAAGAATTACCGGTCAATATCAAAAATAACAATATGTCAGAATCATTTGCTGAGCTATTTGAAAATAGCGTAGAACAACAAAACGTAAAAGTTGATGCTCTTTTAATGGGAACCATTGTTAGTATTAATCGTGAAAAAGCGATTATTAATGTTGGGCTTAAGTCAGAGGGCTTTATCTCTCTAGATGAATTTAAAAATCCACAAGGAGAACTAGAGGTTGAAGAGGGCGACATTGTAGAGGTTGCACTTAAATCAATTGATGATGGCTTGGGCAATACCTTGTTATCACATACAGATGCTAAGCGTATTAAGTTATGGCAATCACTTAAATTGGCAATGAACTCTAAGGAGGTCGTAACTGGCGTCGTAACTGGTGCTGTTAAAGGTGGTTTGACGGTTGATATTGACGTGGTTAAGGCATTCTTACCTGGATCATTGGTTGATATACGCCCAGTGAAAGATTTTTCATACCTAACAGGTCAAGAAATTGAAGCCATTGTTATTAAGATGGATGAAGTTAGAAACAATATTGTAATTTCTAGAAAAGCCGTATTACAAGAAGCCAACTCTGCCGATAGAGAAGCACTACTTGAAGGTCTTGAAGAAGGTAAGGAAATTGAAGGCATTGTTAAAAATCTTGCAGATTATGGTGCGTTTGTTGATCTTGGTGGTGTTGATGGTTTGTTACACATTGCAGATATTTCTTGGCAACGTGTTAACCATCCATCCGAAAAATTAACAATTGGCGATAAAATTACCGTTAAAGTGCTTAATTACGATAAAGAAAAAATGCGTGTATCATTAGGACTCAAGCAATTAACTGCTAGCCCTTGGGACAACATTTCAGACCGCTTGACTATTGGCAAGAAAGTGCCAGGCACGGTTTCTAATTTAACAGACTATGGTGCATTTGTGCGTATTGAAGAGGGTGTTGAGGGCTTGGTTCATGTGAGCGAGATGGATTGGACAAATGCCAATGCTCGTCCTTCTAAAATTGTTAAATTAGGTCAAGAGATTGAAGTAGTTGTATTAGACGTTCAAGAGTTTAAGCACCGCATTTCATTATCCATGAAACAAGCTCAAGAAAACCCTTGGGAAGCGTTTGAGGTAACACATAATAAGGGTGACAAAATCCTTGTTAGTGTTAAATCAATCACTGACTTTGGTTTGTTTGTCGGTCTTCCAGGTGGTATTGATGGTTTGATTCATTTAGCTGACATCTCATGGGAAAAACAATCCTCAGACCGGTTGGTATCTAGTTATTCTAAAGGGCAAGAATTGGAAGTGGTTATTTTGAATATTGATGCTGAAAAAGAACGTATTTCTTTAGGCATTAGGCAACTTTCAGCAGATGATTTCATGCAATATGCATCTGCTAATAGAAAAGGTTCAATTGTTAAGGGTGTGATTATGGAAGTTGATCCACGCGGTGCAGTCATTAGTTTGGGTGAAGATATTACAGGCTATTTGAAAGCAGGGGAAATTTCAGAAGATCGTGTTGAAGATGCAACCTTGGTATTGAAAGCTGGTGAAGAAGTGGAAGTTGCGATTGTGAATGTTAACAGAATGACTCGCAATATTTCAGTCAGTATTAAAGCAAAAAACTCAGTGGAAGAAAAAGCAGCAATGGAAGATTACAATCAACAATCTTCTGACGCAGCAACTGGTTCTACATTGGGTGATTTGCTAAAAGAAGCAAAAGACAATAAGTAACACTTAAAAACAATCACATATCACTATGTGATTGTTTATTTTTAGCTATTATGAAAAAAACCGAGCTTATTTTAAACTTATCAGACAGTTCTGATTTATCTAAAATTGATGCCAAAATAGCAGTTGAAGTAATTTTGCAGGAATTAACGCAAGGCATTGTTTCTGGTCAAGGTATTGAAATAAGAGGTTTTGGTGGTTTTTACAAGAAACATCGTAAAGCTCGTCAGGGTATTAACCCTAAAACTAGTGAAAGGACACAAGTAGGTGAGAAGTTTGTGCCATTTTTTAAGCCGGGTAAATTACTTAAAGGAATTGTTAATAAAGCTTAGTTTTTGATTGATTTATAAAGTCTTATTAATGTATAATTTCATTTTTTTTAGCGAAGTGTAAAAACTTTAGAGCGTTAAATAAATAGGGGCGTTAGCTCAGTTGGTAGAGCATCGGACTTTTAATCCGCTGGTCGAGCGTTCAAATCGCTCACGCCCCACCATACTTTAAAAAGGATTCAAAATTATTGAATCTTTTTTTTTCGCATTAATAAAAATTAAAATATATGTACGAGCAGAAAATGACAGTAAAAAAAGACAAGGTGGTCGAGATGCATTACACGTTAAAAAATGATTCTGGCGATGTGATTGATTCATCAAAAGAAAAAGAACCCATGCCATTTATTCAAGGTTTTGGCAATATCATTCCAGGCTTAGAGCGTGCACTAGAGGGTATGAAAGCAGGTGATTCTTGTGAGGTATCAGTGAAGCCAGAAGATGCTTATGGCATTCATCATCCAGAAGCAATTCAAGACATTCCTATGAAGGCCTTGCAAGGTATTGATAATTTGACAGTAGGCATGGAATTACAATCTCAAGATGAGCAAGGAAATCCATTTATTGTTCGTGTTAAAACTATTAACAAGAAAACAGTAACAGTCGATGCTAATCATCCTTTGGCAGGCGAAACATTGCATTTTAGTGTGAGTATTGAAAGCATCAGAGAGGCCAGTAAGGATGAGCTGGAGCACGGTCATGTGCATTCTAGTTCCTGCTCTCATTAGGCGTTTTTTCTAGATTGTCGCGTGGAAAATCATTGTCCATTATGCCAATCAACTGATTTAAAGCGCTATTTTAAGAACCAAGATTCAGATTATTTTATTTGCTCCCCATGCGAGTTGATTTTCGCACCTATTGAATATCACTTAAGTAGCATTCAAGAAAAATCTAGGTATGATTTACATCAGAATAATCCTCAAGATTTACATTATCGACAGTTTCTATCCAAAGTTTTCAATCCAATATTAAAACACATTCCAGCAAGTGCTATTGGGCTTGATTTTGGCTCTGGACCAGAGGTCCTACACTCTCTGTTATGTTTTCAGAGCAAGGATATCACATGTGGATTTGTTTGATAAGTTCTATGTAAACAATACTTTAATTTTTAATAATAACTATGATTTTATTACCTTAATTGAAGTGGTGGAACATTTTGACAGGCCTGGATTTGAGTTAGATAGACTTTTTGCTATGTTGAATGATGATGGTGTCTTATCCATTATGACCAATATGCTAAATAGCAACACCAATTTTGAACACTGGCATTATAAGCATGATCCAACGCATATCTGCTTTTTTAGCCAAACAACTATGAACTACATTGCCAATAAATGGAGAGTGAAGGTTAGATTGTATGGTGATGATGTTGTTTTGTTCTTTAAATAAAATTCAAGTAGCCAGCCTATTTAATTTAAGCGTATAGTTATAAACATTTTATATAAATAAGAAAAAAAATAATGAAATTTTTTTGGATATTTATAGCATTAAGTGGCGCTTTAGCAGTGATAATAGGCGCAATGTCAGCGCATGTTTTAAGGGGTATTATGCAAGTAGAAGATATTACACGCATACAAACAGCGGTAACTTATCAAATGTATCATACTTTAATGATTGCAGTATTAGCTGTGTGTTCGCAGCGCATTTCATTTAAGTCTATTGATCAAAGCATTTGGCTTTTTATAGCAGGTATTGTGCTATTTTCAGGTAGTTTGTATTTATACACTTTGACTAAACTATATGGTTTTGTTTTTGTTACACCAGTAGGTGGTGTGTTATTGATACTTGGTTGGTTAAGCGTGGCAAGGCTTGCTTTTATTTTTGCCAAACCAAAATAACACCTGTTTATTTCAACCTTTATCTTGTAAAAAAGATAATTCCGGTATATTGGGTTCTTATATGTCATAATTGTTGAATATTTTTTATCTAAGGATAGAATGATGGGTCGTTACTTTTTAGCAATTAACTGCATTTTTATACTGATTAACACTCATGCTGATATTGGCATTATTAGTGGCAATCAAATGCTAGAATCAGCTAATAAGCAAATCATCAATATTAATACAGATGAATTAAAGGCCATTCTTGATACTGATACACATGTGGTTTTAATAGACGTGAGCAACACCTTGAGCAACACCTCCTGAATTGGATAAATTAGGCACAATTAAGCGCGGTCAAAGTATAAATATTACCAGAGGTTGGCTAGAATTTCAAGCTGGTGATTATGTTCATTCGAAGGACACACCAATTATTGTTTACTGTGGAAAAAACTTACGCTCGCCATTAGCCCGCAAAGACCTTAGAGAATATTGTCTATACCAATGTTAAAAATTATGCTGATGGCTATTTTGCATGGAAAAAAGCGTCTTATCCAGTCAAAATTAGTGACTATGAAATAAATAATATTTTATATAGAAAGCCTATTCAAATTGCTAAAAATATTTATTCTGCCATTGGCGCTTTTCATTCGCCTGATGATATTCAGCTTTGGTTGCATAAGCAGAAATTGTTAATTAGTGGTGATATGGCATTTAATGAACGTATGTTGCCAGTATTTTTCCATACTAATACGGCTGCTTGGATTAAAGTTTGGGACAGGTTTGAAGCCTTGCAACCTAAAATCAATTATCCCAGGACATTGTGCGCCAACAGGCTTAGCAGGCGTTACTAAATTTACTAAAGATTACTTGGTTTATATGCGTAAGTTAGCAAAGTATTGGATGATGAAACTAACGTCAAGTAAGATTGGTAGCGCTTTTTGTGAATTTTGCCTGATTTGACTGCTGATTTAATTGCGCATTTTGGCTCGAAGATATGAGCGCAGTTTCTGAATTTACAAGTATGAATAAGCGGTTTAAATTCTTTAAACCCATTTAAAATTTCTTGATTGGTAAGTTCATATAATTGAAATTCACGAATGCCTGGAGAGTCAATTAAATCACCACCTGAAGGGATGTGATAAAGTGTGGTGTTAGTTGTTGTATGTTTACCAAGTTTGCTTTTGGCCGATATTTCGTTAACACGTAAATTTAAATTAGGTATTAGTGCATTTATTAGTGAAGATTTTCCCACGCCAGATTGACCTAAAAAAATATGGGCTTTGGTGTTAAGTTGAGTTTTAAGTTGATTAATATGGATTTGTTTTTTAACACTTAAATAACTCACCGAATAGCCAATATTTTCATACATAGAAAAATCAAATTTAATTTTTTTCATATCACTTGCCAACTCAATCTTATTGACTACTATATTAATAGGCAATTTTTCATTTTCAGCCACCACTAAATAGCGATCAATTAATTCAAACTGATAATGTGGTTCAATGGCAACCACTAACCACAGTTGGTCGATATTGGCAGCAATGAGTTTGTGCGCGCGATGAAGTTGGTTATGACGCTCAAGCAGTACAGTGACAATGCCTTGATTGGATTGTGTTATCTTAAAGATGACTTGATCACCAGCAACAGATAAGTCAATATTACGCCTAGCAGTGCATTGATATAACTCGCCTGATTTTGCTTTAACTAATAAACGCTGTCCATAGCGAATAATCACCAATCCTATTTGTGCCTTGTCAGGGTTAAGGGGCGATTCTTCCAAATTATCTGAGGCTTTGTTTGCTCTAGCAATACGCTCAGCTTGAATTTTTTCAAGTCGCCATCTTTGATGGTGCGTTAGAGGCAAGGCTGCGTGCTATTTTTTGAACTTATAATACTCATTGTTTAAATAATCCACAACTGATTTTTCCTCATCAGGAAACCAATCAATGCTGAATGCACTGACACAATTACTCACTTGGCGACGTAACTCAAAATGAGTGTGTAAACGCGAATTTTCCCGTGTATAAAAAGCATCATCATGTTCAATAATATGGCAAGCAATACAAGATTCATTGTGTAATTCCTTGCCTTCTTCATTGGCAAATGCAATATTTGATGCAATTAACATTGTGCTTAGCAATAATTGATTCATAAACTTTTCCTCTAGTTGGTTTTTAAGTATACAGTTTATTGCTTATAAGTTTTAAGCTGATTAATTCTAATTGACGCACTTGGGTGAGAGTCATGAAAAGCAGAGTATAAATAATCTGGTGTGAGGGTTGCAGCATTATCTTTATATAACTTCACTAGCGAAGATACTAAATCATCTGCATTGGTATGTTTAGCAGCAAAGGCATCGGCTTCAAATTCATGTTTGCGTGATAGATAATTATTAACAGGTGCAATGAAAAAACTAAACACTGGCATGGTTAGTGTAAACAAAATAAGAGCTGTATGATTTGATGGATGGCTAATACCAAGTCCATAAAAAAACCAGTCTTGATTAATCAAATAACCAAGCAATGCCAAACCAAGCAAGGAAATTGTAAATGAACTAATCATGTGCTTTTTGATATGCCGATGATGAAAATGTCCCAGTTCATGAGCAAGGATTGCTTGAACTTCATCATCATTCATGCCTTTAAGTAACGTATCAAAAAACACAATGCGCTTATTTTTACCAATGCCTGTAAAGTAGGCATTGCCATGCGATGACCTTTTAGACCCATCCATGACAAATATGCCATCACTTTGAAATCCTGTGCGTTTGAGTAGGTTGTTAATTTTATTTTTTAACTCAACATTATCTAGTGGCTTGAATTGATTAAAAATGGGAGCAATATAAGTGGGATAAAGCCAAAACATCAATAGCGAAAATACAGTGAGAACCAGCCAAGCATAAATCCACCAATACTCACCCATAGCACCCATTAAATAAAGAATAGTATAAATTAGTGGTAAGCCAATAACCAACATGAGTAGTGCACCTTTGAGTAAATCCATGATAAAAGTTTTTGCATCGGTTTGATTAAACCCAAATTTTTGCTCTAATACAAAGGTTTGATACACACTAAATGGCAAATCAATCAAACTACCTATTACCATCAAACTTACTACAAAACCCACACCTGTGTATAAAACATTGTCGGTTTGTGCTTGCCAAGTGTTATCTAAGTAATTCAATCCACCGCCAAGTGTCCATAGTAGCAATATGGCGATTGAAAATATAACTTCAAAATGATTTAGTTTGAGTTTGGCTTGTGTGTATTCAGCTGCTTTTTGGTGTTCTGTTAGCGTAATTTTTTTGCTAAATTCGCTAGGTATTTCATCAAACGATTGAATAATCGCCTTGCTTTGCCTAACGTTTAGCCATAACAAGGTAATAATATAGCTAAAAACAGCTATTAGAAAAATTAAAGTGAACAGATTAAATGTCATATTTTTTTTAAAAGAAATTAAACATTTTACCTAGATAAATAGACAAGTAATGTTTGCAAAATCCATTTTTTTCTTTGGTAAATATTTTTTGATAAGTCCATTAATTTACTCATTTCTAACTCGTTGTTGTGATGAATGTGGATTAGTAAAATAAGTGAAGATTCTAATTTAATTTTTAATACGTTTAAATTGCACAAATTCTTTACCTATTTAGTATTAGAGTCTTATAGTTTGCATTAGCTTTAAAAAAATGTGGTTTGAAAGTATTACAAAATAATCACACATTGATAATGATTTAATCAAACAACACACACCCTCCTACAATTTAGAGAATGCAGACGAATTTAACAAAAATATGAGTGATTATTTGTTCTGGGATAACGCCAAAAGATCATGTTATGTACTTGGATAAATATTGCCGATTGAACATATTAAAACAAATTCAGCATGGTTATGGGAGTACAGCCCCAAACTAAACATATTTTCTTGACAATGCGTAATAGTTTATTTAACAAGTTATATTGTTAATAATAACTGCTAGAAGGGTAATTAAAACGTTTAAAAATACAGTGGTATTTTCTATAGTGGGATATGGAAGCATAGACCTAAACAAGGAGATTAAGATGACTTGCTATTTTAAAATTTATAAAAATAATACATATTCTAATTTTTTTTACACTCTTTACGTTTGTTATCAGTAGTGCCACATAATGTATCAGGTGTTAATAATGAGTTTGTTATTAAAGACAACTTTACACTTAGAGGTTTAGAAAATAATGCTTCTGAGTTAAAGAGGCATCTGAATGAACACCAAGAAGTGTGCTTACAAACAAGCGATGGAAATTGTACTGCCTTTAGTAGGTGTAACTGAAGGTAGAAAAATCGTTATATAAGTAAACTCTGCGTGGGGAGTTAATGTCTATGATCACAACTAGTTATGCATATGTAGCAACTTATAATAATGGTAGTTGGTCGTCTTTAGTAGACATTACAGACAACATAAGAAAAAACACAAAGCAAGATTCTACGTTTTGGGTTGATGCTTTTGGAACGGATAATGAGTGGTACCAAATAAACAAAAAATTATCCCTTTTGGGGTTTGATAGAGTCTATAGTTTGGATTGGGGTCGTGATATTCTTAAAGCTATCAGTTATCATAATCATAAACAGCAATAAATTGTTCAGATACGCAATATAAAAATTACAGCAAATAACATATCAAGCAAGAAAACTGTAGATATTAGTGCATCTTATTTTCCCCTTCCAATGCATGATTATTCGCAAATGACGATAAGAATAGACCAAACTAAGAATGGTATAAGTTCCCTTAAAAAAGGAAAAAAAGGTTGTTGGTATGGTATTTGTAATCTTCCAGTATTCTTCACTTGTCGTGCAATATTCGCAAAAAAAATCAAAGATAAAAAAGAATATACTTGCGGATTTGATAAAAGCAAAAGATGATTTAATTGATGAGGCTAAAGCTAAAGATCTTAAATTATTAGACAAAGCGGAAGAAAAGCTTAGATATGATTCAAACTTTGTAGGAATCAT
Organism: Candidatus Ruthia sp. Plio_17_S18; assembly: GCA_021730105.1. Lineage (GTDB taxonomy): Bacteria > Pseudomonadota > Gammaproteobacteria > PS1 > Pseudothioglobaceae > Ruthia. Next base: position 657,714 of record CP072538.1, on the reverse strand, counting down.
GGAAACAGTGGCGCCGAGAGTGCTGTGCCAGGCATGAAACTTATTGAAACTATTCCAAAAATTGTTGGCGATGTTGCATGTCTTATTGAAGAAATTGAACGCATAGAATCTGCAACTGATTCAACAGAAATATTAATTGCAGACATTGCTCAAACGTTATCAATGCCATTGATTGAAGGCATGCGTCAACTAGGAATTTATGACGACCCTAATGTAAAAAATGTTAAAAAATTATATATTACAGAATTATTTAACTTTGAAGATATTCGTGCTAACAGCACAGTAGAAAGTGCATCTGAATATATCAGCACGAGTAATGAGCATTATATGAATTATAAAGACAATATAGAGCAATTGCGTGCTGGATTTATTCAGACAGCATATGATAATGATAAAGATCTCTTGCAACACAACAGTTTAAAGACACAAACTTATAATTTGTTTATACATATTTTAGGCCATGATTACCATAAATTTGCTGGGATAACTTTCAATAAAGATACGGTTACAGTTGAATTAGTTGTCTTTTAATAATAATTCAAGGAGTAATTAAGATGTTAAAAATGAATAGATAGATTGCAAAAAATTATCAGCGCAGTTTTTGTATTTTTTACGATATCTATCATAGGCACTTCAACAGTATTTGCTGCAGGTGAAAGATTTGTGCTAATTAGCCATGTCCCAGATTTATACTCTTGGTGGAACACGATTAAAAATGCAATTAAAGTCGCTGGCGATCAAATGAACGTTAGAGTGGACTACCGTAACCCTGTGACCGGAGATTTAGATAGAATTGTTCAGCAAACTGCAGCAGGCAATCCATATGGAATTATAGTAACGATTGCTGATTACGATGTACTTAAAGGGCCGATTACAAATGCAGTGGCAACAGGTACTCCAGTCACTACAATTAATTCTGGTTCTTGTGAACAATCTGAAATGTTATGTTAGGCGCATTAGCACATATTGGACAGCCTGAATATAACGCTGGTTTTGGTACAGGTAAAAAGGCTCAGGTGGCTGGTGTAACTAAGTTCTTATGCGTTAATCACTATATAACCAACCATGCATCTGTTGAACGTTGCCAAGGCTTTGCTGACGCACTTGGGGTAAATCTTGGATCACAAATGATTGAGTCTGGGCAAGATCCGACGGAGTTAAAAAGTTATGCCTGATAATCCCATTAAAAATAATTTAAAAATTGCCGTTACGTCAGTGGTTTGGGACTGGCATGTTTGGCTGAGTATCATAACATCTTTTATACTACCAATGCTATTAGGTGCTTTCATTGGTTGTATTGTAATTAAAACAAATTTACCATCATTTATTGTTAGTCTTGCCTTTCTTTATATTCTTCGTGGCTTGACAATTTTTGGTTCAATTCACTCTACCCAGAAGACGATTATTGGCGGTATTAATGAAGTATCAAAAGGGGATTGGCTGGCACCACTTTTGGGTGGTAAAATTTTTACAGGTTTATTTACATGGTTTGCAGAACAGAGGTGGATTGATGTTTTTAAATTTGTAACTAAGGCTAGTCAGCCTATTGTAGATGGCATTCCTATGATGATTGTCTGGGCTGTTGTGTTTGTTATTTTTGCCTCTGAAAGGAGATGCCCAGGCAGCTAAGTATGTTGGTGTTACTGTTAATAAAGTTAATATTTGTTTTTACTGCTTTTTGTGCCACTGTATTTGCAACTTACTAAGTAATTGAATTTGGTTCAGCAATGCTTGTTTTTATAGGTGTTGAAAGCTCTCTTTTTAGAGTGTTTTTAGGTATGATTCTATTACTATCTGTAATCTTTAACGCCCATATTCGTAAAATAATTATGTGGAAAGGATAATGGACGCTCCAATAATAATTCAACTAACAGATATTGAAAAGGTTTTTGTCCGGTAAAAGCACTTTCGAATGTCTCAATTAAAATTACCCAAGGAGAATGTCATTGTTTATTGGGAGATAATGGCGCTGGCAAGTCAACATTTATTAAAATTATGTCTGGTGTGCATCAGCCTACAACTGGGCAAATATATTTTAAGGGCAAAATTACTACTATTGATAGCCCGCGAAGTGCGATTGATTCTGGTATTGCAACTGTGTATCGTGAAAACTACATGTTGCAAGTGCAAAATGTATTGTAAGATAATGTCGTATTAAGTAATACGCAAGGCGTTAGTCACGCCAAAACAAAAAACTTTTTTATGCAAAGATATACCAAAGCATTTCATAACGAGTTAATACACTTTATCACTTCTATTCAGTGGGGCGTTAAACCAAGTGTCAGTATTGAAGATGGTTTATTGGCAATGCAAATTACTGAAGCCTCCATGGCGTCTCTTCAAAGTGGTAAAGTTGTTCATTTATAATTAAATTAGGATCTATCTTATGATTCCGCAGGATGTTAATGAATTAAATACTTTGTTGCAATCTAAATACGCCAAACTAAGTAAAAAAATGCAACTAATAGCTGTTTATATTATTGATCAACCACAACAGCTTGCCACAAATACTTTAGCGTCAATTGCTGATGATGTTGGTGTATACCCATCAACCTTGGTGCGCTTTGCTCAGACTATAGGTTTTAGCGGTTTTGCACAATTACAAAAGCTTTTTAAAGTTCGAATTGCTCAAACTACAATTAATTATTCTCAACGTATTGTAGATGTAAAAAAAGTAATTAAGAATGATAGAAGTACGAATACTACAAGTATATTTCACGATGTTATCGAACGAAACATTGGCACAACTAAGCTTTTATCTGAGCAAATTGATCCAGCTCTGATAGACAAATCTGTAAAAATGATATATGGCGCTAGTGAAGTGCTTGTGTGTGGTATAAATAGAGCATGCCCTGTGGTAGTGTACTTTAACTACATGTTAAATAATTTAGGCATACGCTGTCGTATTGCTGACAATGCAAGTGTGGGCAGTCCTCCTCTAGATCATTGGTTTAGCGATAAGGCTGTGTTGATTGCTATAACTTATAACCCTTATTTTTTAGTTACCACTCAAACGGTAAAAATAGCAAAACAGTCAAAAACAAAAGTTATTCTTATTACAGATACAGAACTTAATCCTATAGCTGATCTTGCAGATCATTTATTTATAGTGCATGAGGCAGAAATTCATACATTTAGGTCATTAAATGCAACACTATGTTTAGCACAAACAATGTGCGTATCAATTGGATACAATCAACAAAAACAAAAAACATGACACTATTATCGCTACCTAATCCAACCTCATATGGTTGTTATCAAAACATTACGCCAGAAGTAACAAATTGGAAGTATGTTGGCTTTAAAGGCCTATAAACTGGCTCCACAACAAAACCTAACATGGTGTTACTCAAATGTTGAATCATGTTTGATAATTTTATAAGGCAGAGCGGATATTACTATAGATGGTCAGACATATCATAATGTTGGCGACAGAATGAATGTTTTTGAAGACAAAAAACCTCACGCTATATGCACCCAATGAGAGTCAAATATCAATCAAGGCTTTAACCACACTTGAGCTGGATGTAGCAACTGCACCTGGTTTTTGGCATTATCCTGCCAGATGAATAAAGCTAGAACACATGCAGTCTGAAACCCGAGGACAGGATAGTAATACAAGGCATATTTGCAACATCTTGCCAGAACAAGACAAGGCAGACAGTGTATTATTGGTTGAAGTTAAAACACCTGCTGGAAATTGGTCTAGTTATCCGCTTCATAAACATGACTGTGACAATCCGCCAATTGAGTCTTATTTAGAAGAAATTTACTATCATCGGATTAACCCCGCCCAAGGTTTTGTTTTTCAGCGGGTATACACTGATGATTTATCTGTTGATGAAACTATGTTTGTAGAGGATAAATGTGTTGTTATAGTGTCTCGTGGTTATCATCCTATTGGCGTGCCTTATGGGCATGACTCTTATTATTTAAATGTAATGGCTGGACCAAAGCGCCAATGGATTTTCAAAAACCATCCCGATCATGTATGGATGTTGAAGTCATAATGAAAAAATTAGATATTATTTGCCTAGGGCGTGTTGCAGTGGATTTGTACTGGTAACAAATTGATCATACACTGAATAATGGTACTGATTGCAGAACACACCTTTATGATGAAAGGCCCTGATTCTATCACAGGCAGGTGTGCGTAATGGTTTTTTGAACATTACTCCTGATGTAGGTTCAGTTGCCACAAGATTTGCAATGGCATTTACACCTGATGGTACTACTGGTGTTGGTGCTGCTTACAATGGTAATTTAGCCACACAATCAAATTTAAACACAACAGCTATGAGTGGTTTTACTGTTGATGCTTTTGAAGCCATGAGAATGTATGTCATGAATGGTGCATTGGTTGGTGCTGGCTCTACTTCTACTGCTGCTGAAGCATTTGGTAATAACTTTACGAATATAACTTAAGGTTTTGAACGAGCAATTTTTAATGTTGCAAAGGCTGTAAATAACACAACAACTCAGTAAATGCTTCATATAACTACGATAAAAATCAAATTATTGACTTGTCTTGGAGAGGAAATACAGGGCAAAAGTTAAAAGTTTATGAGTTTAGCAAAAAATACTGTTGCTAATACTGATATTACTGCTGGTAACGCCATTGTCACTACCACTGGTGCTACCGGGGTGTATGGTGGTGTTACTAACACTCCAGCAAAACTTGGCGATTCTCACAAGAAGTTAAGCGTGTGCAGCAATTTGGTGGTTCGTTTGATATGACGATTAAGACTAAAGTTTTAGGTCCTGTGATTGTTCGTGATGAGTAAATCTCGTTTGGTAGTTGGTGACTTAATTGGTGCATTGCAAATGAAAAAAGCAGACATATTTAAATATGTGTTAGGTGTGGATATCACTGTGTTAAAAAATATGTTGATTTCTACCCAATTTATTCAAGATAGAAACTTAGATTATATTGATGATAGCACAGGTTATACTACAGATTATGCGACCATGCACTTGTCTAATGGCTTCCAAAAGGTTGAGAAAATAAAGAATGTTATTCACTTTTTCTATCTAAGCCATTCTGTGATAGTCAACACCATCGCTGGAACAATATTGTTATGTTTGAAGAAAATGGTGGTAAATGGAATCGCTTAGATGCTGAATTTTCAATTAATGATAACACTCAGGTAACGGTTGAGTACAATAAATATTGGGGTGATGAAAATACTCAATTTGGTCAGTTAAAGAACGCCTCTAACATTCAAGTTGGTGTTAAGTATTCTTTTTAAAAAAAGTGCTTAAATGTAAGGAAAACAAGATATGAATAATTTTGCATCAAAATACGCAGCGTTTGTCATAACGTCATAGTAAAGTTTTACTAGTATTTATGGGGATTTTTACTCTAATAGCCGCTTACTTTATTAAAGATTTAGACATTCGCAATGATCCTGATACTTTGTTGCCAGAAACTAATCGCTACGTTGCGACCAATGCCTATGGTGAGCAAAAATTTGGTTTTGGTAATAATCCTTATGCTGGTGCGGATGAGACTATCAATTATGATTATGAAACAGGATTGCGACTTAATGAGCATGCATCAGTGAAAATGACACAAGCAATTTGTGAAAATGCAGGTGGTAAATGAAATGTTTCATCTGATGTGTATCAACCATGGTTTGTTAATATGGTGCAAAAAGCCCATAATGATATGGTGGCGTTAAAGCATTCACGTGCAAATAATTTTATGGATATTGCAGAACAGAAAATCAAATATATGGGCACATCAGAATATGGAAGCTTAAAATTTGAAAGACTGACCCCAGTTGCAGGTATTAATACTAAAGATAAACATCTAGCAGATAAACAACTGGCACATCTTAAAAAAGGGCATTGAAAACAATCCAGTGCTGGCGCCAATATTAATGCTTAAACAAGCCAAAATGCTTGGTGTAGTTGTGAATTTGCACAAACAGGTTGGTTTGATGATGAAGTGTGCAAAGATAAAGGTTTTTTATTATTGGTGATTATGCCGACACAGTTAAAACCGATTATTTACCTTGGGTCTCTTCTCTTCTACGGTTGATTTGATGAATAATATTAAGGATAAATTTGGTGACAGGGTTGAGGTTCGCATTGCAGGTGAACCATATTTCTTAGCATTTATGTTGTATGACTTAGTGCAAAAATGGTGGTTGTTTTTAATCTCATTTTTAGTTGTGGTTATTGTACTTTGGCAATTAAACAAAGGCTGGCGTGGCTCAGTTTTTCCGCTTATTGGCGTGGTTTCAACGATTCTAATTACTCTAGGTTTAATGGGATTTACAAAGTATAAACCTACCACTATGATGGTGTTGACACCAATGTTGCTACTTGCTATTGGCACAGGGCATGCGGCGCAAGTCCGTTAGGCGATATTTAAATGAGTTGCATGTTAAGTGTTTGAATTCGGTTAATGCGGCACAAAGTGCCATTCCTGCAACTTTATCATTTGTGGATATTTATTTTTATAAGGCTTATGCTTATTTGGCATGTTCACAATTTTGATTACCACAACTACCATTGCGCCAATTTTAATGGCAACTTTTTGTCCAAAAGACTTAAAAAAGACAAAGAAAAATATCTATGCAAAACCTCTAAATTAGAAACTCTAATGGCTAACTTCTTAACTGAAGTTGTCACTACTAAACTAAAATTTATTCCCATTGTAATGATTGTTGCACTTATTACTTGGTCAGCCATACAAACCAAAGTATTAACACCTACTGCAGAATCTGCAATGCCAGGAATTGAAATAGGGATTAACTGCTCACGTGCTGCGTTTAAGTATGATTCTGATGCTAATATTGACCTACGTCGTTTGGGTGAAATAATGCCGGGTGTGATATCAGTCAACATTCCGATTCAAGACAAGCCAGAGTATTTTCCAATGTTGCCAGCTTGTACGTATGATGGCACAATGGTAGAAGGCACTTGATGTTGGGATGAGGATTAGGACAATCCGCAAGTGGCGTTTAACAATGCTGAGGTTATGCAGCATTGAAAAAACTGAAGATTGGATGCGTGCACACCCAAACATTGGTTTTACAGGGCCATACATTAAGTTTTTAAAAATTGTCAATATGTTGATGATAACGCCTGAATTGCAAGAACCAAACCTTAAATATTTTCACGTGCCGAATGCTAAATTTTTTTCTCAAAATATGGACGTGTATGGTGACGTAGATGACAAAGATTGGAATGAAGGTGTTATTATGGGCTTTGTTAATACCATGGATCCAGTAAATACACACTAAACCGTTAAAGATATTCAACAGTGGTTTGAGGATTATAAAGACGAGTCAGGTTTTGACTGAGTAACTTGTGGCTTTAAATCTGGTGATGTGGTTCATATGCCTGAAACTGGTAAGGTTATAACCATTTAACAAAGTGGTAGTACGACAATGTCAGTAGGTGGTTTTTTAGGTGCTACAGAAGCAACGCATGATGTGGCAGAAGTGGAATATATTAAGGCACCACTGGTAACAGCACTTGCTATTTTTGTGATTGCTGCACTTATTTTTGGATCACCGCTTATTGCAGGTATTTTAACTTCCACGTTGCTGGTTACTTTGTTTGCACAATATGGTTTAGGTGCATATTATACTAGTGTTGAAAATTGGTCGGGTAATTTGCATTTTGCAACTTTGGTGTCATTGTCGATTGTTATGGGTTTAGGTGTGGATTATGGTATTTATATGATATCTAGTATTAAAGAAGAGATGCTTGCTACTGGTGGACAATGGGTTGATTCTCTTAAAAATACGTTAGAAACAACAGGTGCCGCAGTATTTTCATTTATTTTAGTATTTTTAGTAAACTTTGTTGACACAATTAGCAAATACTTGGGCATTGGCTATTTTTATTTCTGAGGTATTAATTATTGATGTGGTAATTGCGCTAACAATCATTCCATTGTTGGTTTATGCTTTCAAGCCAAAATATGTTTTTAATAATAAGCAGTAATTAAACGTTAAATATTTTAAAAAGAGTTTGCTTTGGCAGGCTTTTTTTGATTAACAAACAAGACTTATTTTAACAATGAATGAGGTGCTTTTTTATTACTGCAAGTGCAGTTGCTAACGTATAATTTTGATAATTATTAATTGAACTATGATTAATGGCATTAATTGTACAAAAATACGGTGGTACTTCAGTCGCTTCGATTGAACGTATTCAGGCGGTTGCACAAAAAATTAAAGCATTTAAAGAGACAGGTGATCAACTGGTAGTAAGTGTGTCTGCCATGAGTGGTGAAACCAATCGAATGACTGCACTCGCGCAAACCATTCAAGACACACCTTCTCTAAGAGAGATGGATGTTTTACTAACGACTGGTGAGCAAGTGACGATTGCTTTACTGACTATGGCATTGCAACAGTTAGATTGTGATGCGATTTCTTATACAGGTGCGCAAGTGCGTATTATGACTGACTCTGAGCATGGTAAAGCACGCATCAAGTCAATTGATGATTATCGCATTCGCCAAAGCCTAACTCAAGGAAAAGTTGTTGTTGTGGCAGGGTTTCAAGGTGTGGATGTAGATGGACATATTACCACATTAGGTCGTGGTGGCTCTGATACTACTGCTGTGGCACTTGCAGCTGCGCTTAAGGCTTATGAATGTCAAATCTATACTGATGTAGATGGTGTGTTTACAATTGACCCACGTATTGAGCCAAATGCCAGAAAAATGAATGTTGTGAGTTATGAAGAGATGTTAGAGATGACATCACTTGGCTCAAAAGTTTTGCAAATTCGTTCAGTGGAGTTTGCATCAAAATATAAAGTGCCATTAAGAGTATTGTCATCTTTGATTGATAATCCAGTAGGTACGTTAATTACTAATGAGGAGAATATTGTGGAACAAGCGGTTATTTCAGGCATTGCTCATAATAAAGATGAGGCAAAATTAAGTTTAATTGGTGTGCCAGATGAGCCTGGTATTGCATTTAAAATTTTAAGCCCAATTAGCACTGTTAATATCGAAGTTGATATGATTGTGCAAAGTGTATCTGCACGTGAAGGCTTGACTAATTTTGCTTTTACTGTGCATAGAAATGACTTTAAAACCGCTAGTAAAATCCTAGACCGTTTGTGTCAAGAGTTAGGCGCAATAGCTGTTCAAAGTGACGACAAAGTGGTTAAAGTATCATTAGTGGGTATTGGCATGCGTTCTCATGCGGGTATTGCCGCACAAATGTTTGAGGTATTGCATAATGAGAGTATTAATATTCAAATGATTTCAACCAGCGAGATTAAAATTTCAGTGGTGATTGATGAGAAGTATTTAGAATTGGCAGTGCGTTCATTACATGCTGTGTTTGAATTGGATAAGGAATAAAAATGCATACATTTGATGATAGAGATGGTTTAATTTGGTTTGATGGTGAGTGGGTAGATTGGCGTGAGGCTAAAGTCCATGTATTGACACATACTTTGCATTATGGCATGGGCGTGTTTGAAGGGATTCGTGCATACGAAACCAAAAAAGGACCAGCAATTTTTCGCCTTGAAGAGCATACCAACAGATTGTTTAATTCTGCCAAAATTATGAACATGGATATTGGTGTTTCCAAAGACGAACTTAATCAAGCCCAAAAAGATGCAGTTGCTAAAAATAATCTTGATAGCGCCTACATTCGCCTTATGTGCTTTTATGGTTCAGAAGGCATGGGATTGCGTGCTGATGGGCTTAAGGTGCATACTATTATTGCTGCTTGGGAATGGGGGTCGTATTTAGGTGAAAATAATATGAAAAATGGCATTCGTATCCGCACTTCAAGCTATGCGCGTCATCATGTTAATATTGCTATGACTAAAGCCAAGGCTAATGGCAATTATATTAATTCAATGCTGGCCTTGAAAGAAGCTTTAACTGATGGTTATGATGAGGCGTTAATGTTAGATGTTGATGGTTTTGTAGCTGAAGGCAGTGGTGAAAATATTTTTATTGTGCGAGATGGTGTTATTTACACACCTGATTTGACCTCAGCACTGGAAGGCATTACCCGTGATACCGTATTCAAATTGGCAACTGATTTGGGGTATAAAGTGGTTGAAAAACGCATCACTCGTGATGAAGTGTGCATTGCAGATGAGGCATTTTTTACAGGTACAGCGGCAGAGATAACCCCTATTCGTGAGCTTGATAATCGTACAATCGGTTTAGGTACACGTGGTCTAGTGACTGAGCAGTTACAAGCCTTATATTTTGATTGTGTTTATGGTAGAAATGGGCAATACCAACACTGGATTGCCAAGGGGTTTTGTCAATGAATTTATCCGTAGATGATTTTCAAAAAAAAAACGTGAGTTTTAGTGTTGTAGAAGAAAAAGATTTGCCGTTTCATTGTCCACCGCCAGAGGCGCAAAAGTGGAATATGCACCCCAAGGTGTTTTTAAAATTTGACAGTAATGGCAAAGCATCTTGTCCGTACTGTAGTGCCAGTTACGAACTGGCATAGACTTTTAATGAGTAGCTACTCACCAAATGTTGTTTTGGTTGGACCGATGGGCTCTGGTAAGACATCGGTTGGTCGCCGCTTGGCCTGTGTTCTTAAGCGTGATTTTTTTGATTCAGATTTTGAAATAGTAGCACGCACAGGTGTGGCTATTGACCATATTTTTGATGTAGAAGGTGAGCAAGGTTTTCGCAAACGTGAAACACAAGTGTTGGCTGATTTATGTGAAATTAAGAATGTTGTCATCGCTACTGGCGGCGGTATTGTTATTAATCCTAAAAATCTAGAAATGCTTAAGCGTGGTAATTTTGTGGTGTATTTATCTTCAACAATCGAACAATTGTTTAAACGCACCATGAATTCTAAATCTAGACCACTACTTGAACAATCAAGCAATCGAGAAAAAACCATTCGTGATTTAGTATCAAAGCGCGAATCTTTATATCAAGAAGTGGCAGATGTAGTGATTGATACCACTGGTAAGAAGCTGTACGCCATTATTAATGAAATTAAACAAGTCATCCCCACATGAAACAAAACCTAACCACTGCATTGATTTTTGTTACTTGTCTTGATGTTCAAGCAATGACACAACATGAATTTATTGAAAGTTTAAAAGAGACGCATCCTTTTTTTACACAACTTGATTTGTCTATACAAATTAAGCAGATTGATCAACAAGCAACCACAGCTAATCAAGATTGGTTTGTTGGTGTAAACACCAATTTTAAAAGTGAAGATGCAAGCGATATTTCATCCATAACGGCTTATAATGATTTAAACACCACTTCAGTTGATTTTTCAGCAACTAAAAAGATAATAAGTTCCAGGTGCTGATATTACTCTCAAGCACAATTGGAAAGATAAAAATAAGGCCACAACCACCAGTTTAAATACCAATAGAAATAAATTTTCTATTGGTTATGTCCATGTCAGTGGTTGATAAAGTCGATGTATTACTACAAGAAAATGCTCATCAAAGCGCTAAACAGCAACAAATTCAAACCTGGCAAGGTTTAAATCTTTTGCGTCATGAAATGGCAATTACTTTAAATATTAGTTTTTCTGATGTTAAGGCTGAATTTGATTTATATCAACGCTATGCAACTAATGATGACAATCTTAAACAATACTTATTGACTAATTCTAGAATATTAAAAATAGCTGATTTAAACCAAGACTTGCTAAAGCGTCAATTAAAGAGTGACAAAAGTAATTCAAAAATACAGCTTGACTTGAAGCTTGGTATTAGCAGCGAAGGTGTGAATATAGTCGCTATACAGATTCCAGAGTCTATCGTGGAATATTGGCTTGGATTTGATCTATCCTATTGGTGATACGCAAGCCAAGTCAGCCATTGAAAAAACACAAATAAAACTTGCCAGAGCCAAAGAGCGAAAGTTAGAACAACTATTAAATATCCATTCCAAGGCGCGCACTAAAGAGTAAAAAAGCAGATACAACAACGCTAATTCTCAAGCAAGTTCTGTGATTTCAGCGCAAAACAATGAGCAAAGTGCAAATCTTAACCACATCCAAGTGGCGAAAAATTATCAACAATCAGTGCTTGGTTTCAAGGCAACTATTGACCAATTATTATCATGATGAATTTTGCTTTGGGTGATATAAACAACACCAGCATTTTATTTTTCAAAGCATTAAAAATAACGAAAAACGCCTTATGAGCATTCAATACACGGTTGCCATTAAAGATGCTCATGCTCATATTTTTAAGGTTGTATTAACCCTAAAAACCCTAATTCATTAGGGCAAGTATTCTCATTACCCAATTGGATTCCTGGTAGTTATATGATTCGTGATTTTGCTAAAAATATCATCAGTATTAAAGCTAAAAGCCACCACCAGCAAGTGCCGATTAAAAAACTCGATAAAAATCATTGGATTGCTTATCCTTGTGAAAATGTACTAAGTATTGAATACGAGATTTATGCCTTTGATTTATCGGTGAGGTCGGCTTATTTAGATAACTAGCGTGCTTTTTTCATGGTAGTAGTTTGTTTTTATTGCCTTTAGGGTTTGAGTCAGATTTGTGTGAGTTGAATATAAAGCCTGCCAATCAAAAATGCAGATATTAAACGTCTAGCAAAGGATTTGGCGATTATATGCACTCACCATATTGATTTTTTTAACGACGTTATTCCATTTGATGAGTACTTATTTTTAACTCTGGTTAGAGCGAACGCTTATGGTGGATTGGAGCATAAACACTCATCAAGTCTTATTTGTTCTAGGAAAGAAATGACAGTGCTTAATGAGCATGATATAACACCAGAATACACAAGATTTTTAGCCCTATGCTCTCATGAATATTTCTACGCTTGGTGGATTAAAACCATTAAGCCTGCCAGCTTTCATCAATTAGATCTGAATGCAGAAAACTATATTCAGCAATTATGGATTTTTGAAGGCTTTACGTCATATTATGATGAATTGTCCTTATTGCGCTTCCAAATTTTAACACCAAAGCAATATTTAACTTTTTTCGCTCAAACTATAACGAGAGTGCAACAACCAAAAGGCAGGAAAAAACAATCCTTAGCAGAATCTAGTTACGACACTTGGACTAAGTTTTACAAACAAGATGAGAACGCGCCCAATGTCATTGTTAGTTATTACACCAAAGGTGCATTGCTTGCTTTTGTGATTGACATCCACATTAGACAATGTACCAATGACAAGGCATTTTTTGGATGATGTTTTAAAAAATGTACTTTCAATGATTATTTATATGGCGTAAAAGAGTTGCCACTACAAGAAACCTTTGCTTATGTTGGTGTAGATTGTGTCTTTAGCATTAATAAAAAAGAGTTGTCTCATTTCGGTATTAGTGCTAATATTAAAGGAGAATTTGCCCAAATTACAACTGTATTTTCAGGCACTTGTGCACAAAAATCTGGGCTATATGTAGGTGATAAAATCATTACCATTAACCGTGAAAAAGTAAGTGGTAAGAGCGTGGTGGCAGTCATTAATCAGTATGCTGCTAATAAAATAATCACAATATGGGTTTTAAGAGATTAATTATTACTTGAGATATCCGTTAACACAACTGACAGCGAAAAGACTTTTTGTACACTAAGTACTCAAAATAATTTGGGCAGAGGCAAGAAAATGGCTTTCACAAGCAAAATAAACAATCCTAAAAACACACATACAGTTAAACCTAGAATGGTTTTGCCAAAATTACTAGTTAAACCAGTCGGGCGTGCAATTAGTGATTTTCAAATGATTAAAGATGGGGATAAAGACTCTCTGAGTCTGTTCCACATTTTACGCCATTTTCTTGCCTCTGCCCCAATTCGTTTTGAACTTGGTGTGGTCACGATTGACCATCAGGTAGATGATTTTGAGCCACAAGCTTTGGAAAGTTTTTTTAGAAAATTTGACACACCTTATTTTTTTGAAGTCTTTCCAATTATGGAGCAAGCCGAAAAAAGCATGAAGGGCAATTCATATTGCTCTTTTTGTGCGCGTATTAAGCGAGGACTAATGTATCAAGTGACACGGCGTGAAGGCTACAATGTTTTAGCATTGGGTCAGCATTTAGACGACCTGGCTGAATCACCAATGATGTCAATGTGTCATAATGGCAAAATTCAAACCATGAAAGCGCATTATATTAACGATGCAAAGGATTTGCGTATTATTCGACCACTAGTGTACGTTCGAGAAAGGCAATTGGCTGATTTTGCCAAAACAACACTTTTGCCCATCATTAAAGACTCCTTGTCCAGCTTGCTACCAAATACCTACCGAACGAGCGCATTTTAAACAGTGGTTGTTAACCGAAGCAAATACGTACGCCTAATTTGTATAAAAACCTACTAAGTACCATGAAGCCCATGCTAGATGAAACCAAGGAAGGCTTGAATGATTAGGTTTATTCTTTGGATTTTTTCAATCATGTCATTGAGGTTAAACCAATTTTATTGGCATATTGATTGGCCAATATTTGTATTTAACACAGTCTAATTCTAGGGCTGTAGTGAGTAAAAATACTCAACTTTGTTTTCCAAAATTAAATCCATAGCAGCGACAAATATTGATTTAAAAATCACTCATAGAATCAGGCAAGAGTTTAAATGAGTCTGGGTTTATTTGGTTTAGGGGTTTTGATAATAATGCCAAATACGTGACAAAAACAATAGGCATGGAACATCTTAAGAACGACAAAGCTGTTATCTTATTAGTGCCTCATTTTGGCTGTTGGGAATTGGTGGCTAGAATGGTATCATTATCTGAGACAGTCGTGTTCATGTATAAGACATTAAAAGATAAATAGCAAAACGCATTATTACTCTCAAAGCTACAGAAGGGCGATTTACTAATGGCACCAGCCAATAAAAAAGGCGTTATCAAATTGCAAAGAACAATTAACAACAAATAACTCATTGCCATATTACCCGACCAAGATCCGGGTGAAGTAGGGAACGTTCTAGTGCCATTTTTTCACAAAATGCGCACACGACGACTTTATTGGTAATGCTTGCTAGGAGGAATGACGCTCAAGTGGTTATGGCATGGGAAAAACGCTTGCCAAATGCCAAAGGTTACGAGCTTAACCTCAAGCCAGTAAAAGTGCTGTCTAACGCCAATACACTTGCAGATGACACATTGCTGATGAATAAAGTCATTGAAGATTTGATTACCAACCCCCAGCCAGAGCAATATTTATGGAGTTATAAACGTTTTAAATCGGTTATTAATTACTAAGGGTTTTACGTATACACGCAATTTAAAGACATTAAGCGCTGTATGGTATAATTTAACCATGAAATTTATTGAAGATATTCAAAGTATTTTTGATCGTGACCCTGCTGCCAGAAACACCTTTGACATCATAACTTGCTATTCAGGTGTACAAGCCATGATGTTTTATCGCTTGAGCCATCGATTATGGCAATTAAAATTTAAATGGTTGGCAAGATTTATATCATCACTAGCAAGATGGTTTACAGGTGTTGAAATTCACCCGGGTGCTATTATTGGTCGTCGTTTTTTTATTGACCATGGCATGGGTGTGGTAATTGGTGAAACTGCTAAAATTGGTGATGATTGTACTTTGTATCATGGCGTTACACTGGGTGGCACAACTTGGCAAAAAGGTAAGCGCCATCCAACTCTGGGTAATAATGTAGTGATTGGCGCTGGTGCAAAGATACTAGGTCCAATTACACTGGCTGACAACGTTAGAGTAGGATCAAATTCTGTTGTGGTTAAATCTATTGATGAATTTCAAACGGTTGTTGGTGTGCCTGGTCGTGTTTTGAAAAACAACCAAATTAAATCAGACCATTTTGATTCTTATGCTGTTAGTGGTGGTGATGTTGATGATCCTACTATTAAAGCTATCAATTCTATCTTGGTACATTTACACGATGTGGACTTGCAATTGCACAAAGTTTCAAAAGAATTGAACATCAAAGACCAAAAAGACACTTCTGTGAATAATTTGGAAATTGAAAGCAAATAACCAATCAATATTAAGGTTATTTACTTGACTAAATAACTTGGTTAAGTGTATAATCATTACTCGTTATTAACTAGAATTAGGACTGATATGCAATTAACAACCAAAGGTCGTTATGCAGTAACTGCAATGTTAGATTTGGCATCTAGCGATACTGGAAAGCCCATTACCTTGGACATTATCTCACAAAGACAGAATATTTCATTGTCTTACTTGGAGCAATTATTCGCCAAGTTGCGTCGCGCTGAATTGGTTAAAAGTGTGCGTGGCCCAGGTGGTGGTTACTTGCTCGATGCTAAAGCTTGTGATATTAATTTAACTCAAATTATTGAGGCAGTGGATGAGAATATTGATTTGCGTCGTTGTAAAGGCATCAGGGGATGCAACAATGGGCGTCAGTGTATTGCTCACCAATTATGGTGTGAAGTTAGCGAACAAATTAGAACGTTTTTGAACGGCAAAACCTTACAAATGGTGATTGACGGTCACAACTCAAACAAAGGAGTATAAATATGTCAATCCCTACTTACATGGATTATTCAGCAACAACGCCAGTTGACGAACGTGTTGCCAAAAAAATGATGCAACATTTAACTATGGATGGCGATTTTGGTAATCCAGCATCAAATTCTCATTATTATGGCTGGCAAGCTGATGAGGCTGTTAAAAAAGCCAGACAGCAAGTGGCTGATTTGATAGGTGCCGATTCAAAAGAAATTGTTTGGACTTCGGGCGCAACTGAATCTGATAACCTAGCTATTAAAGGTATTACACATTTTTATCACAAAAAAGGCAAGCACATTATTACTTTAAAAACTGAGCATAAGGCAGTATTAGACACCTGTCGGCAATTAGAGCGTGAAGATTTTGAAGTCACCTATTTAGACCCGATGCCCAATGGTTTATTGGACTTAAATGTTTTAAAAGAGGCAATACGTGAAGATACTATATTGGTGTCAATCATGCATGTTAATAACGAAATTGGTGTGATTCAAGATATTGAAGCCATCGGTAATCTCTGTCGTGAAAATAAGATTTTCTTTCATGTTGATGCAGCACAGTCAGCAGGCAAAGTGGCGATTGATTTATCAAAACTACCTGTTGATTTGATGAGTTTTTCAGCTCATAAAATTTATGGACCCAAAGGCATGGGTGCACTTTATGTGCGTCGTAAACCACGCGTACGCATTGAAGCACAAATGCATGGTGGTGGGCATGAGCGAGGTATGCGTTCAGGCACTTTAGCCACACATCAAATTGTTGGTATGGGTGAGGCTTTTGCGATTGCGCAAGCTGATATGAAAGAGGAAAATGAAAAAATTAGACGATTGCGTGACCGCTTGTTAGCAGGTTTTGTTGATATGGAAGAAGTTGTGGTCAATGGCGATATGGATAGTCGCATTCCAGGTAATCTAAATATCAGTTTTAACTACGTTGAAGGCGAATCTTTAATGATGGCCATTAATGACATTGCCGTGTCTTCAGGTTCGGCTTGCACAAGTTCAAGTCTTGAACCATCATATGTTTTGCGTGCACTAGGCTTGAGTGATGAATTAGCACACTCATCAATTAGATTTACCATTGGGCGTTATACAACCGAAGCACAAGTTGATAAGGCTATTGGTTTGGTACGTACTAAAGTTGATAAATTACGCGATTTATCACCACTTTGGGATATGTTCAAAGATGGCATTGATATCAGTAAAGTTGAATGGGCGGCACATTAATGAGCGTAATAAATACATGGGTTAGCGACTCACAACAAGACTAGAATAACAACAAACACTTAAAAGGAGAAAAAAATGGCATATGGAGAAAAAGTAATGGATCATTATGAAAATCCACGCAATGTAGGTGTATTAGATAAGGGCGCTAAAAATGTTGGCACAGGTATGGTGGGTGCACCCGCATGTGGCGATGTGATGCGTTTGCAAATTAAGGTTGATGATAATGGTGTGATTGAAGATGCCAAGTTTAAAACTTATGGTTGTGGCTCTGCTATTGCATCAAGTTCATTATTAACAGAATGGGTTAAAGGGAAAACACTAGATGAAGCGGCAGACATTAAAAATTCTGATATTGCAGAAGAGTTGTCCTTACCACCCGTTAAAATACATTGCTCAGTCTTGGCTGAAGATGCTATTAAAGCAGCCATTAATGACATTAAAAGCAAAGCCTAATTAATAATGGCAATTACCTTAACTAACCGTGCGGCGGGGCGTGTTGTTGATTTTTTAACCAATCGCGGTTCTGGCATAGGTATTCGCCTTAGCGTGCAAACTACGGGTTGTTCTGGTCTTGGTTACAACATAGAATTTGTTGATAATACTAATGACGATGACACTGTATTTGAAGGCAATGATGTTAAAGTTATTGTCGATGCAAAAAGTTTAATTTATTTAGATGGTACGCAAGTTGATTATGTTAAAGAAGGTTTAAATGAGGGTTTTGAGTTTAACAACCCAAATGCTAAAGCTGAATGTGGCTGTGGTGAATCTTTTACGGTTTAGTTTTTTAAACAATGGAAAATTATTTTGAGTTGTTTTCATTATCAGCCGACTTTGATATAAACATCACTAAGCTTAGCACTGAATACCAACAACAAGTTGCAAAATTTCACCCTGATAAATTTGCCTCTGGTAGCGATAAAGAAAGGGCTTGGGCATTGCAAAATACCTCGTTAATTAACACAGCGTTTGACACCTTACAATCCTCACTTAATCGTGCTAATTATTTATTAGAACTAAATGGCATTAACGCATTTGATGAAACAGATACTCAAATGGATGTTGATTTTTTAATTGCTCAAATTGAATTAAGAGAGGCTTTAGAGACAATTCAAGCCAGCAAAGATGAGATGGCTTTAGATGATTTTATTGAAAAGATAGATGAAAAAATTAAGCATAATGTAGATAATATTAGAGCTTCATTTACCAATACAAAAGCATTAAATGAGATTAAAGATTTAGTTAGGGAATTAAAATTTTATGAGAAATTAAATGCTCATGCACAACAATTAATGGATGAGTGGTTGTAGCAATCAATATCAATAATGGCTTTATTACAAATATCAGAACCTGGTCAAGTATCTGCACCACATCAGCATAAATTAGCGATTGGTATTGATTTAGGCACGACTAATTCACTGGTTGCATCCGTGATGAGTGGTCAAAGTAAAGTTCTCATGGATGAAAATAATCAGGCAATTTTGCCTTCGGTTGTGCATTGTGGTAAGGACAATAAATTAACGGTTGGTTGTGATGCTTGTCCTTATGTAAACACCGATCCGACCAATACCATTATTTCAGTCAAACGTTTTATGGGTATCAGTTATAAAGAAGTTGCTACACTTAAAAATTGCCCTTACCAATTGCTTGAAAATGGCAATAATGTATTATTTCATACCGCTACGGGGGGAGTATCTGCGGTTGAAATTTCTGCCAGTATTTTAGCCTCACTCAAGCAACGCGCTGAAAAATCATTGGGTGGTACACTATCTGGCGCAGTAATTACTGTACCTGCTTATTTTAATGATGCACAACGCCAAGCAACTAAAGATGCAGCGACCTTGGCTGGCCTTAAAACTTTGCGCTTGCTTAATGAGCCAACTGCAGCAGCGGTTGCTTATGGTTTGGAATCGGGTGAAGATGGTGTGCATGCAATCTATGACTTAGGTGGTGGTACGTTTGATATTTCAATCTTAAGCTTTAATAAAGGCGTGTTCAAAGTATTAGCAACAGGTGGTGATGCGACCTTAGGTGGTGATGATTTTGATGCGCTAATTATTGATGATTGCATTGAACAACTAGGTATTAGTGAACTTACACCTACCCAAATGCAAAAAATTAAGCAATTTTCACGCACTGCCAAAGAAACTTTGAGTAATCGTGAGTTTGCAGAATTTGACTGTATTGAAAAGCCTTATCGCATCACTAAAAAACAATTTGAAATGCTAGCCAAAGCACTTATTAAACGCACTTTGCTTTTAACCACACGAGCCATTAGAGATGCACAAGTTGAGACTGAAAGCATTAAAGATATTATTATGGTAGGTGGCTCTACACGCATGCCATTGGTTCGTTCTATGGTGAGTGATTTATTTAAAAAACCAGTTTTATGTTCCATTAATCCAGATGAAGTGGTTGCTAAAGGGGCGGCGATACAAGCCAATATTTTGGCCGGCAATAAATCACAAGACGATATACTTTTATTAGATGTATTGCCGTTGTCACTTGGGCTTGAAACCATGGGCGGATTGGTGGAAAAAGTCATTCATCGTAACACCACAATTCCTATTATTCGTGCACAAGAATTTACCACTTTTCAAGATGGACAAACAGTCATGAGCATTCATGTATTGCAAGGTGAAAGAGAATTGGTTAAAGATTGTCGATCATTGGCTAAATTTGATTTGCATGGCATTCCACCCATGGTAGCAGGCAGTGCTCGCATTCAAATAGAGTTTCAAGTGGATGCTGATGGCTTGTTATCTGTGAGTGCTGTTGAGAAAACATCAGGTGTTAAAACCAACATCACAATCAAGCCATCTTATGGGCTAACAGATGTGCAAATGGAAAAGATGCTTAAAGACTCTGTTTTATTTGCCAAAACTGATATTCAAACCAGACAGCTTCATGAAACACAAGTAGAGGCAGACAGAACCATTCAAGCCATAGATTCAGCACTTAAAAAAGACAAGCATATGCTTGATGATAAAATGCTTAATAATATCTTAACTGCAAGATCCACACTATTTAACATCGCTCATTCTGATAATGAAAAAGCCATTAAAGTCGCTATTGACAATCTTGATAACGCTTGTTCAAAATTTGTTGAAATGCGTATGAACAATACCGTTATGAAAGCTATGAAGGGTCATAATGTTGATGAATTTTAACAAAAATATTTAGGAAATCTATATGCCACAAATCATTGTATTACCCCATTATGAATTATGTCCAGAAGGCATTGTTATTGAAGCTCAATCAGGTGTTAGTGTTTGCGATGCACTACTTGCCAATGACATTGAAATTGAGCATGCTTGTGAAATGTCAAATGCTTGCACAACTTGCCATATTTATCTGCGCGAAGGGTTTGATTCAGTAGATGAATCAAATGAAACAGAAGATGATTTATTAGACAAAGCTTGGGGCTTAGACCCAGATTCTCGCCTATCCTGCCAAACGATTATGAGTGATACTGACTTGGTGATTGAAATCCCAAAATACACCATCAATCAAGTCTCTGAAACTCATTAAATGCTATATTTTTTATGATATCCTATTCTGGGTTAAAATGAGAAAAACACTTTCAATCAAAGGAGCACCCAATGCCACAAAATCTAGCAACAATCACATTCAAAAACACCCACCCCAGTTCTTTATTTGCTAAACCGCTTTTAAGCACCCCCCCCGAGTTTTCTCTAAGTTTTAAACCCCTCAAACCCAGCGCCTTTGCACTTGCTCTTTTTAGTCTTTCATTCGCCATTGGCGCACAAGCCATTGATACTTTTGATAAAACTACCTACCTTAATCTTAATCAAGAATACAATTGGAACAACCCCCAAGGCTATTACAAAAAAGACAGCAAAACAACCACTTTACTCAAAGAGGTCAGCAGCACACTACGCAACGCCCTAGTCTCTACAAACTCAGACAATACTAGTGAGTTAAGCCATAAAATCACCTCAGGCCTAAAAACCCAAGCCATTAATAAAGCCGAAGGCTTAATTAATGACAAAGCCAATCAGTTTTTTAATCAGTTTGTCTCTGGTCGTACTGAAATAAGCATTCATGGCTTTAACTCAAAAGAGCTAGATTACAGCATTAAAACCATTCAACCCATCTCTGAGCTAAACGACCACAGCAAAGACCTAAGCTTCTTCCAAGCTCAAATCACCTCTGGTGACAACCAAGGCAATCGTCGTGAGACTATTAACTTAGGTATAGGACAACGTTACTTAATCCAAGACGACATGGCAATCGCAGGCATTAACCTATTCACCGACTATGAAACCAAATCTGCACACAAGCGCCTAAGCCTTGGCTTAGAATACCGGCGTACAAACTTTGGCATTAGTGCAAATGCCTATCACCCACTCTCAGACAAAAAGACAATTGCTGGTACTACTGAAGAAGCCTTATCAGGTTATGACATTCAACTCACTGGACAAGCCCCTTACTTACCTTGGGCAACCATCAAAGGTACCCATTACTTTTGGGATGCTAAAGTCGTTGATAACATCAAAGGCAATGTTCTTGGTATAGAAGTTAAACTCACCCCCTCAATCAGTTTTGAGTTTGGACAAGAGGACAACACCACCACAAGCAGTAAAAGCTATGGCAAATTAAGCTTTAAGTTGCCATTTGATGATAACGAGCAACTTACTAATTTTGCCATTGCTGATACCCCTTTTAAAGCTAGTAGTAAGATGGACTTAGGTGCATTTAATTGGGTAGAACGTAGCAACAAAATCCGCACTGAAAAGGTAGATAACAGTGGCAATGTTGTTGATACTATGGTTGCAGGTGGCATTACCTACAGTACCGTCACCATTGGCAGTCAAACTTGGACTGCTGAAAACATGAAACATGCAGTCACTACTGGCAATGCTTGGAGTTATGACAATGATGTTAATAATGATACCAATGGCTATGGCAAACTGTACGACTGGGCAGGTGCCATGAATGGCTCAACCAACGAAGGTGCACAAGGCATTTGTGCCATGGGTTGGCACATACCATCGGATGGTGACTGGAAGACTTTAGAAGGTGAGCTAGGCATGAGTACAGTAAACCAAAACGGTACAGGATCCCGAGGCACAGACCAAGGTACACAACTCAAGGCAGGAGGTAGTAGTGAGTTTGAGGCGCGCTTAGCAGGCTTCCGCGTCACTGATAATAGCTATTTCAATCGAGACTCGATTGCGTACTGGTGGCTCTCTACTGAGTTTGAGGCTAATGCTGAGTTCCGCAGTCTGTTTAGTGACAGTGCCCAAGTGAATCGTTTTTCGAGTAATAGGAGTGCCGGCTTTAGTGTTCGGTGCCTAAAGGGTTAAAAGTATAACTGATGACGCTTAAATAGCAGAAACTAAGTGAGTCTTTCATGTGCTGTGAAACTCACTTGGTCTTACACAATGATAAAGAAATAAAGATATAAACTGGACAAGAGGTGAATATAAAAATGAATTTTTAATGTTTAAAAATATATTTAGTTAACCCAATATCTGTATTCAAAAATAAACAAACCTGGATTGTTCTTAGAATGAGTAAGGCTGGCTAGTTTTTAAGATGTGAGAATTTTAAATATTTAGAAACAAAGCCTTGTGCTTTTTTAGACCAGAATTATGTTTCTATATCCAATTATGTTTCTATATCCATGGGTTTGTCTTTAGATAATAACCACCTTGGTATTGGTGGATTTTCACTACTACCACAAACTTTGCCTAGATTGTTTGGGTGAAATATTTTGACAAAATCAGGATTGTCTAAATCATTGGTATAAACAATACCTCAATATCTTTCTTGATGTTCACTTTTGATGACTTTTTTAATGTCATTTAGTGTGTCAATAAATTCACTGGCATTAGTAGCCACTTGTGGCACAGCTTTCAAAGTGTCGTATAGATACCAATAGATACCAATCGCTTGGATTGCTGTTCAGCTTGTCAAACAGTGCATGGCAATCATCCCATTGCATGATGCCAATAAACCTGCCTTTAAGCCGCTTGATATAATTCATATTTGCTTATTTAGCGCTATTCAATGGTAATACTTGGGAAAGCACTGGTTGCGCGAGATTGTTGGGTTAGTTTGGCACTGACTTTTTTAGCAATTTCTTTATAAATCTCAGATATTCTACCTTCCGGATTTTTGGCAACGGTTGGTGTGCCTTCGTCAACGTCAGTTCGAATATCCATTTCTAAGGGGAGTGCGCCTAAAAACTCAACATCGGCATCAGCAGCCATGGTTTCGCCACCACCTGTGCCAAAAATAGCCTCTTCGTGTCCGCACTTAGAACAAATATGTAACGACATATTTTCAACAATACCCAAAATAGGAATGTTAACTTTTTCAAACATTTTTAAGCCTTTTTTGGCATCAATTAGTGCAATGTCTTGTGGGGTTGTTACAATCACAGAGCCACTGACTGGGATTTTTTGTGATAGTGTTAGTTGTGTATCACCTGTGCCTGGTGGTAAGTCAATGATCATATAATCAACGCCACGCCATAAGGTGTCTCTTAGCATTTGCTCCAAAGCTTGGGTCACCATAGGACCACGCCAAATCATAGGATTGTCTTCATCCACCAAGTAGCCGATTGACATGCTTTGCATGCCATGACCCAAAACAGGCAATAACTTACCTTCAGCCGTGGATTCTGGCTTTGCTTTGCTAACGCCTAGCATTCTAGGTTGAGAAGGGCCATAAATATCAGCATCTAAAATAGCAACTTTGGCACCTTCTGCTTGTAAAGCTAATGCTAAATTAACCGCAGTGGTTGATTTACCAACGCCACCTTTACCTGAGGCAATGGCAATGATATTTTTAACTTCTGGTAGGACGTCAACGCCTTTTTGGGTTGTATATTTAACAATTTTGGTTTTAATGTCAACGCTAACATTGTTGATATCCTTTGTTGCTAGTGCATCGGTAATGGATTTGGATAAGGTGGAGTGGTAACTATTAGCAGGGTAATTAAATTCAATGTTAACTTGAACTTTACCACCATTAATGTTAATATCACTAATGACATTTGAAGAAACAATATCTTGTTCGGTATACACATCAACAACCTTGGATAAAATATCTTCAATTTTTTTGTTTGTTAAATCTGCCATTTTTGTTGTGTCCAATTAAGTAAAATATCGATATTTTATCGTATAACGATATAATCCACCCCTAATATTAACAAGCCTATTATATGACATCGCGAAAAATTCTTGTTACCTCAGCACTGCCTTATGCTAATGGTGAAATTCATCTGGGGCATTTATTAGAATACATTCAAACTGATATTTGGATGCGTTTTCAAAAAATGATGGGCAATAAATGCCATTATGTTTGTGCAGATGATGCACACGGCACACCCATTATGCTTAAAGCTGATGAGCTTGGTATTACGCCTGAGGCGTTAATTGAAGGTGTGAGTGAGCGTCATCAGGCAGATTTTAAAGATTTTTCAATTGGTTTTAGCCAATATCACTCAACCCATAGTCAGGAAAATAAAGACATTTCTGCCAATATTTATCACAAGTTAAATGATGCTGGTTTTATTAAAAAACGTACCATATCTCAGGCGTTTGACCCTGAAAAGCAAATGTTTTTATCCGATCGATTTATTAAAGGCGATTGTCCTAAATGCGGTGCTAATGACCAATATGGTGATAATTGTGAAGTTTGTGGTGCGACCTATTCGCCAACAGAACTGAAAAATGCCAAATCTGCCATTTCAGGCGCAACCACAATCACTAAAGATTCAGAGCACTATTTCTTTGACTTGCCTCAATTTGAAGTGCAACTTAAAGCGTGGACTAAGGCAGGGCATTTACAAGATGAAGTGAGTAACAAATTATCTGAGTGGTTTGAGCAAGGTCTTCAACAATGGGATATTTCTCGTGATGCGCCATATTTTGGTTTCCACATTCCTGGGGTGAAAGATAAATATTTCTATGTTTGGCTAGATGCACCGATTGGCTATATGGCGAGTTTTAAAAAGCTTTGCGACGAGCAAGGCTTAGATTTTGATGAGTACTTTAACAAAGACTCAAGTACCGAAATTTATCATTTTATCGGCAAAGACATTGTTTATTTTCATGCACTTTTTTGGCCGGCGATGTTGATGGGTGCAAATTATCGCACGCCAAGTGCGATTTTTGCACATGGGTTTTTAACTGTGAACGGCCAAAAAATGAGTAAATCTCGTGGCACGTTTATTCAGGCTAGAACTTATCTTAATCATCTTAATCCTGAATGTTTGCGTTATTATTATGCCTATAAGCTATCTTCTAAAATTGATGATATCGATCTTAATTTGACTGACTTTAAGCAACGTGTAAACTCAGATTTGGTGGGCAAAGTGGTTAATATTGCTTCACGTAGTGCGGGTTTTATTGTTAAGAAATTTAATAAAACTTTATCTGCCTATGCTATTGAACCTGAGCTTTATCATGAGTTTGTTGTTTGTGGTGATGTCATTAAAAAACACTATGAGGCACGTAATTATAATCAAGCCATACGCGAGATTATGAAACTAGCCGATAAAGCCAATCAATATATCGACGAGCATAAGCCGTGGCAACTGGTAAAAGAAGATGCCAAGCAAGCACAAGTGCATGACGTGACTTCACTTGCTATTAATTTATTCAGGGTACTGATGACCTATCTTAAGCCAGTATTGCCCGTTATGGCAAAACAAGCCGAGGCGTTTTTAAATATAGATACGCTTAATTGGCAGGATTTAAAACACCCTTTAACCAAACATCAAATTAATGCATTTAAGCCTTTGATGTCACGTATTGAAGATGACAAAATTGAGCAAATTATCGAAGCTTCAAAACAAAATATGCAAGTAGCTGTACAGGACAAACACAAGGATGATACTTTGATTCAAATTAATGATTTTACTAAAATTGATTTACGAGTTGCTAAAATTATCAAAGCCCAAAACGTAGAAGGTGATGATAAATTATTACAATTAACACTAGATATTGGCGAGCAAGAAACACGCAATGTATTTGCAGGCATTAAAGCGCATTATACAAACGAGGAACTGGAAGGGCGACTGACCATTATGGTTGCAAACCTAGCGCCTAGAAAAATGCGCTTTGGCGTTTCACAAGGCATAGTGCTTGCAGCAGGCGACGGTGAGTTGTTGCATATTTTGTCAGTTGATTCTAATGCCAAGCCAGGTATGAAAATCAGCTAACCTTGAAATATTATCCATTTTTGATTAAAATAATTTTTTTCGGAAGGATGTCAGAGCGGCCGAATGAGTACGCTTGGAAAGTGTGTGTACCTTTGGGTACCGTGGGTTCGAATCCCACTCCTTCCACCATATTAATACCTTATGAAACCAAATTTTCAACCTAAAAATATTGTTAAAACTATTGAAAAATTAACCCAAGATGGGCTTAAGGCAGTAGAAAAAGCAAGCCTTGGTACTAGCTGGGATAGTGTGGTTGCGGCCACTGATCAAATGGCATTTGAATTGGGTAAATTCACCAGTGTTAACTCGCACTTAAATGCAGTTATGTTTAGTGATGAGTTTAATCAACAATATGAAAAAACATTACCAATTATTACTAATTTTTATTCTGATATATTCACCAATAAAACTTTATATCAAGCTTACAAAGCACTCAAAAAAACCAATCTTAACAAGCAACAACGACACATAGTGAAAGATGCTATAGAGAGGTTTGAGCTTTCAGGCGTAGGTTTGGAAGGTAAAATTGCTCATAGATTTAAAGCCATTAAGGAAAAACTAAGTTTGCTTAGTAATGAATTTTCTAAAAATGTTTTAAAGTCCACCAACGAGTGGAAAAAAATAGTAGATAAAGATGAGTTAACAGGCTATAGTGATAGTGAGTTGGCAAAAATTAAAACTGATAAGGGTTATGAGTTAAGTTTGCAAATGCCTGTTTATATGGATGTTATGACTTATTTAGACAACCGAGACTTGCGAGAAGAGGTGTATAGAGCTTATGTATCAAGAGCCTCAGAATTAGGCATCACTTCAACTGACTATAACAACAAGCCAATTATGGATGAGATTTTATCATTACGTGCTGAGATGGCTCATATTTTAGGTTTTGAGCATTATGCGCAATTGTCTATTGCATCTAAAATGGTCAATAAAGTTGATGAGGTAATACAGTTTTTATCCAGTTTGGTGAAGCGTTCAAAGCCTCAGGCACAATTAGAATTAAAAGAGTTGAAAGAGTTTTCAGGTATTGATTTAAAACCGTGGGATTTGGGATTTTATAGTGAACAACTTAAAGAGCAAAAATTTGGATTTAAAAAATCTGATTTAACCCCATACTTTCCAGAGAGCAGTGTATTAAATGGATTGTTTTCAACCATTGAAAATTTATATCAGATTAAAATTGAGCAAATGCAGCAAGACAGTTACCACGTCGATGCTAAAGTTTTAAATGTTAGTGATAAAAATGGACTCATTGGTAGAATTTATCTTGATTTATATGCTAGGGAAAACAAGCGTTCTGGCGCGTGGATGGCAGATTATCAGCCTTTAATTGAGCCTCATAAACCTGTTGCGTTTGTGGTTTGTAATCTTAATTCTCCCGCTAAAGATAAACCAGCCTTGTTCGAATTTGACGAGATTGTTACTATATTTCATGAATTTGGACATGCGTTGCATCACTTATTGACTAAGGTTAAATATCCTTGTGCTGCAGGCATATCTGGCGTGCCATGGGATGGTGTGGAACTGCCTAGCCAATATATGGAATTTTATGCGTTTAAAAAACAAGTCATCTCCTTGATTTCAAAGCACTACAAAACTGGGCAATCTTTACCTGATGATTTGTTTGATAAGCTTATTGCTTCTAAAAATTTCCACTCAGCACTGGCTATGTTGCGACAGTGCGAGTTTTCATTGTGGGATCTTAAAACGCACATGTCAAATGCAGATACCTATGAAGTATTAACCCAAGTTCGATTAGAGACAGCACTGATGGATAGCATTGACGAAAGTCGATTTTTAAACACCTTTGGACATATTTTTTCAGGGGGTTACGCAGCAGGATATTTTAGTTATAAATGGGCAGAGGTTTTAGCAGCTGATGCTTATTATTATGTACAAGGGGAGGGTGGTATTGGCTCTAACGCATCTAAAGATTTCTTGTATAATATTTTGCAGATAGGTGGCAGTTTAGATTTTATGCAACAATACATAAAATTTAGAGGTAAAGAGCCTTCGATTAATGCTTTATTACAAGCAAATGGTATTTTTTAGCATACTTAATTAAGGAAAAACATGATTAAATTTATTTTCAGTATTATTATTATTTTGGCATTGATTGGTGGTGCTATACAGTTTGTTGCAACTGACGAAAGCTGGTCTTTGGTTATGAATAAGGAAGTTGCACTTAATAGTATTCAAAACGGTGCCATTACAATCTATGAGTTTATTGAAGCGTTAATTTCTGATGCTGATAAAATCACAGGTGTTGACTTGACAACAACAAAGTAATCAATATTTTCAAGTAATTTTTAAACCTTCGTTAATACTAAGGTTTTTTTGTGAAGGCTGTTAAATTTTGCTGAGTACAATTGAGCCATTGGTACCACCAAATCCAAATGAGTTAGAGATGGCATGATTTATAGTCATTTCTCGTGCCTCATTAGCACAATAATCTAAATCACAATTTGGGTCTTGATTGATGATGTTAATGGTTGGTGGTGCAACTTGATTTTGAATGGCGAGTGCAGTAAAGATAGCTTCAATGCCACCAGCAGCACCTAATAAGTGACCAGTCATAGATTTAGTTGAGCTCATGACAATATTATAAGCGCGCTTGCCAAAGGCTAATTTAGCAGCATCTGTTTCTGCCTGATCACCCGATGGTGTAGAAGTGCCATGTGCATTAATATAATCAATTTGATCAGTGTTAATACCTGAGTTTCTTAGAGCATTTTGCATGCATCTGGCTGCACCTTCTCCGCCTTTTGAGGGTAGTGTCATGTGATAAGAGTCACCACTCATACCATAGCCTGAAACTTGCGCATAAATTTTTGCACCACGTGCTTTGGCGTGTTCAAATTCTTCTAGTACCACAACACCTGCACCGTCACCAAGCACAAAGCCATCTCTGTCTTTATCCCAAGGGCGAGAAGCGCTAGCTGGGTCGTCATTACGGGTAGATAATGCACGCGCTGCAGCAAAACCACCTAAACCACAGTTGGTGGTTGACATTTCAGCACCACCAGCAATCATCACATCAGCATCGCCATATTCAATCAAACGAGAAGCATCGCCAATATTGTGAGTGCCTGTAGTACAAGCAGTTACAATAGCAAAATTAGGGCCTTTTAAGCCATATTTGATAGAAAGATTGCCTGAAATCATATTGATAATTGAAGAGGGGACAAAAAAAGGTGAAATGCGTTTTGCACCTTTTTCCCTGAATAAGTCTGCAGTTTTTTCAATTGTGCCAAGACCGCCAATGCCAGCACCGATAGCAACACCGATGCGGTGGGCATTTTGCTCAGTGACTTCAATACCACTGTCTTCAATAGCTTGAATACCAGCGGCCATGCCGTAATGGATAAAAGTGTCCATTTTTTTAGCATCTTTAAGCCTTAAGTAGTCGGTAATTTCAAAACCTTTAACCGAACCGCCAAATGTGACTGATTGACCTTTGGTATCAAGATTAGTGAGCGAGGCAATGCCAGAATGGCCTTTAAGAATATTATCCCAAGACTCGCCTACACTCAAACCTACTGGGCAAACCATGCCCATGCCTGTAATAACAACCCTTCTTTTACTCATAATGTTTTAAAATTTAATATAAAAAGGCGCTTAATCCAAAGAAAGAAGCGCCTTATTTTGTTCAGTTGATAAATGGAAATTACAAATTATTGTTAACGTAGTCAATTGCTTGTTGAACTGTGATAATATTTTCGGCTTGATCGTCAGGGATTTCACAGTCAAATTCTTCTTCAAGAGACATAACTAATTCAACAGTATCCAAAGAATCTGCACCTAAATCATCAATAAAAGAAGCGTTGTTGTCAATATCACCGCTTACGTCTAATTGTTCAGCTACAACTTTTTTTACTCTTTGTTCAATACTCATTTGTTATTTCCTTGACTGTTTTAAAATCATTATTTTATCGTCAAAAAGAGATTATACAAGACTAAATTTAAAATTTTTTATTAAAGTGTTTTATCTAAATGGTTCTATATTTGATATCGAGTTGGGTCTGCTACTTTTACCTCTTTAAAGCCTAATTTTCTATATTCACATGCATCACAAATGCCGCAAGCTTTTCCGCTTTTATCTGCCTGATAACACGTTGTTGTTAGTGAATAGTCAATGCCAAGAGAAAGTCCTTCTTTGATAATTTGTGCTTTATTCAAATAAATTAGTGGTGTGTGAATGGTTAGCTTTTTTCCTTCAACACCTTGTTTAGTGGCAAGATTGGCCATTACTTCAAATGCTTTGATATAAGCCTCTCTACAATCAGGGTAACCTGAGTAATCCAGTGCATTAACACCAATAAATACATGCTGACAGTCTAATACCTCTGACCATGCTAGTGCATAGGATAGAAAAATGGTATTTCGAGCAGGTACGTAAGTGATTGGAATGTCATCGCTTTGAGAAAATTTTGGTACGTCAATATTATCATCTGTTAATGCCGATCCACCAATATCAGATAAAGATATTTTCATAACTCTGTGTTCAGTAGTTGCAAAAATTTTAGCAATATTTTTTGCAGATTTTAGCTCTGATTTTTGCTTTTGTCCGTAATCAAAACTAAGACTGTAACACTCAAAGCCTTTTAATTTAGCAATGGCTAAAGTCGTGGTGGAATCTAACCCACCAGATAAAAGAATTACTGCTCTGGTCTTATTGTTAGCGTTAGACATTGGCTAAATTGCCCTTTTCTTCTAACCATTTTTTTCGATCAGCTGCGCGTTTTTTACTTAACAACATATCCATGGTTTGAAAAACTTGCAATGGATCATCTAATGTGAGTTGAATTAAGCGCCTAGTATCAGGTAGCATGGTAGTTTCTCTTAGTTGAGAAGGGTTCATTTCACCCAAACCTTTAAAGCGCTGAACTTGAACTTTAACACGTTTGTTTTCACTTTCTATTTTTCTAATAATGGTGTCTCGTTCATTGTCATCAAGAGCGTAGTGAACTTGTTTTCCTGCATCCACACGATACAAAGGTGGCATTGCAACAAATATATGACCTTCTTTAATAAGTTTTGGGAAGTGTTTTACGAATAAAATACAAATGAGCGTAGCAATATGTGCGCCATCTGAATCGGCATCAGCAAGAATACAAATTTTGCCATATCTTAAGCCAGATAAATCTTCACTATTAGGTTCAATACCAATAGCAATGCTAATGTTATTAATTTCGTTACTGGCCAATACTTGCTCAGAATCAACCTCCCAAGTGTTTAAAATTTTACCGCGTAGCGGCAAAATAGCCTGATACTCTTTATCTCTTGCCTGTTTGGCAGAGCCACCTGCGGAGTCACCTTCAACTAAAAATACTTCTGTTTGATTAAGGTCAGTGCTAGTACAATCTGATAATTTTCCAGGCAGAGCAGGACCACTAACTATTTTCTTGCGAATGACTTTTTTGTTGGTTTTAAATCTTGCCTGTGCGTTAACAATAGCCAATTGAGCGATTTGCTCTGCAATACTAGTATGCTGATTTAGCCAAAGACTAAAGGCATCTTTAACAACATTGGCAACAAAACTAGCACACTCTCTAGAGGAAAGTCTTTCTTTGGTTTGTCCGGAGAATTGCGGGTCTAATATTTGAATGGATAATACATAAGCAATTTTTTGCCAGATATCATCAGGCGTAAGTTTAATGTTTTTGGGGATTAAATTTCTAAATTCGCAAAATTCTTTTAAGGCTTCAGTAAGTCCTGACCTTAGCCCATTAACATGTGTACCACCACCAATGGTTGGAATGATATTAACATAGCTTTCAGCTACAATATTGGTGTTGTATTGCGTCCATACGAGTGAACAATTAAGTTGTTGTTCATCAGTTTTGTAATTAACAATAAAAGGAGTGGGTGGTAGGCAATCTAAGCCATCTAAAGATATAGATAGATAATCTTTTAAGCCTTCTTTGTAAACCCATTTATCTGTTGTCTCATCTATTTCATTATAAAAATTAACTTCCAAACCTGGGCATAAAATCGCTTTAGAGCGTAGGTTATGGCGTAATTTGCTTGCAGAGAATTTAATGGTGTCAAAAAATTGTGCATCGGGTTTGAATTTAACAGTAGTGCCTGTGTTGCGCTTGCCAATAATTCGAGTTATTTCAAGTTCTGTTTGTTTAAAACCATTTGAAAAAGTGATGTAATGTTCTTTAGCGTCCCTTTTAATCCAAATTTCTACCAAGGTGGATAGGGCATTAACCACTGAAATACCAACACCATGTAAGCCGCCTGAAAATTGGTATGCATCATTTGAAAATTTTCCGCCTGCATGGAGTTTAGTTAAAATAACCTCAACACCTGACTTACCTTCCTTAGGGTGAATATCCACAGGCATACCTCGACCATTATCTTCAACGGATAAAGAACCATCTTTGTATAAGACAACGCTAATTTTAGATGCATACCCTGCAATTGCTTCATCAACACTATTGTCAATAACTTCTTGGGCAAGGTGGTTTGGGCGCTCAGTTTCAGTGTACATTCCTGGGCGTTTGCGCACTGGCTCAAGTCCTGTTAAAACCTCAATAGAGGATGAATTGTAGTTACTCATGATGGTTGTGCTGAGCTAAATGCAGTGGTCTTAATGAATTTGGCAAGTATCATACCAAATAAAAAGCTCCATAAAATGGAGCTTTTTATTTACTTGAATAATATAACGGTTACATCATACCACCCATACCACCGCCCATATCAGGTGCAGCAGCAGATGCGTCTTGAGGTGCGTCAGTAATCATTGCCTCGGTTGTAATCATAAGACCTGATATACTGGCGGCGTGTTGTAATGCTGCACGAACAACTTTTGTTGGGTCTAATATGCCCATCTTAAGCATATCGCCATATTCTTCTGTTGCTGCATTGTAACCATAATTATCCTTACCTTCGGCAACTGCGTTAAGAATAACAGAAGCCTCACCACCACCATTTGTTACAATTTGACGTAGTGGAGCTTCCATAGCGAGTTTAGCGATGGCAATACCAATGTTTTGATCATGATTATCGCCCGTTAATCCATCTAGAGCTTTGATAGCACGAACTAAGGCAACGCCACCACCAGGAACGACACCTTCTTCAACGGCAGCACGAGTGGCGTGTAACGCATCATTAACACGATCTTTCTTTTCTTTCATTGCAACTTCAGTAGCAGCACCTACTTTAATCACAGCAACACCACCTGATAATTTAGCCAAGCGTTCAAGTAATTTTTCTTTATCGTAATCACTTGTTGTGGTTTCAATTTGTGCTTTAATTTGTGCAATACGACCATTAATATCAGCTTTTTTGCCAGCACCATCAACAATGACGGTGTTTTCCTTGCCGATTTCAATGCGCTTAGCAGTGCCAAGATTTTCTTCACTTACTTTTTCTAAAGACAAACCAACTTCTTCTGAAATAACCACGCCACCTGTTAGTACGGCAATGTCTTCCAAAATTGCTTTACGACGATCGCCAAAACCAGGTGCTTTAACCGCTGCAACTTTAACAATGCCACGCATGTTGTTAACCACTAATGTTGCCAGCGCTTCTCCATCAATATCTTCAGCGATGATTAGCAAAGCTTTGCCTGATTTTTGAACTGCTTCTAGTGCAGGCAATAAGTCACGAATATTTGAAATTTTACCGTCATGTAATAATACAAAAGGTGTCTCAAGATTAGCAGTCATTGCTTCTTGATTGTTGACAAAGTAAGGTGATAAATAGCCACGATCAAATTGCATACCCTCAACCACTTCAAGTTCATTTTCAAAACCAGAGCCTTCTTCAACTGTAATGACTCCAGCTTGACCCACTTTTTCCATGGCATCGGCAATAATATCACCCACAGAAACATCAGAGTTTGCAGAAATAGTACCAACTTGAGCAATGGCTTTTGTATCATTGCAAGGTTGTGAAAACTCACGCAACGCATTAATAGCTGCATCTGTTGCCTTGTCAATACCTCGTTTAAGATCCATAGGATTCATGCCTGCTGCTACTGATTTAACACCTTCAATAACAAGGGCTTGTGCAAGCACAGTTGCTGTTGTGGTGCCATCACCAGCAATATCATTGGTTTTTGATGCCACTTCTTTGACCATTTGTGCGCCCATATTTTCAAACTTACCTTCTAAGGTAATTTCTTGAGCGACGGCAACACCATCTTTAGTAATTGTAGGGCCGCCAAACGACTTATCCAACACAACATTTCTACCTTTAGGTCCTAGTGTTACCTTAACTGCGTTAGCTAGCATGTTGACACCATCTAACATTAAGTTTCTAGCCTCTGAACCAAATTTTATATCTTTTGCTGACATTTTTAATCTCCTTTATTCAATAACTGCGACAATATCGTCTTCACGCATAACTAGCAATGTTTCACCATCTACTTTGATTTCGTTACCCGCGTATTGACCAAACAATACTTGTTCTCCAACTTTAACATCCAATGCAATAACATCACCATTGTCGTTAATTCTGCCGTGACCAATAGCCAAAATTTCACCCTTTGAAGGCTTTTCTGTGGCTGAGTCTGGAATAATTAATCCACTTTCAGTGGTTTTTTCCTCTTGTGTTCTACGTACAATCACACGGTCGTGAAGGGGGCGAATATTCATTTTTTCTCCTGGGTTAATAAACAAATAAATAATTTTTAAGCTTAATGCTTGGACTTAAAATCAAACTTCAAAGAGATTGATCTTGTAAGTTTGATTTAAGTTTTTGCATGGCCTTAGTTTCAAGTTGGCGCACTCTTTCTTTTGAGATACCATACTTGCCTGCTAAAGTATGTAGGGTTGTTTTTTCTTCTTTCAAGTATCTAGATTGTAAAATATCCAAACTTCTTTCATCTAAGGATGATAAGGCTTTGTACAGTTGTTGTTGTTGGTTTTGTTTTGAATCGTCTATTAATAATAATTGCTCAGGTGTTTGGACGTTTTCATTGGTTAGGTATTGTTCTGGTGCGTGAGAATCTTCATCATCAGATACTTCAAACGTTACGTCATTGAATTGCAAGCGAGATTCCATCTCCAGCACATCTTTACGACGCACACCCAAATCATTGGCAATTTTATCCGCCTGCTCTTCGTTCAATGAGCTATAAATATGTGCCTTGGCTTGTTTAAGTTTGAAAAATAATTTGCGTTGAGCTTTGGTTGTGGCAACTTTAACGATTTTCCAATTCTTGAAAATAAACTCATGAATTTCCGCACGAATCCAATACACTGCGAATGAAGCAAGGCGTACATTTCTATTTGGATTAAAGCGCTTAACCGCTTTCATTAACCCAATAGTGCCTTCTTGCACAAGATCATCCTGTTCAAGGCCATAGCCTTTGTAACCACGGGCAATAAAGGCGACAAAACGCATGTGCGACAAAACTAATTTTCTGGCCGCGCTTAAATCGTGATGTTCATATAATTGAACGGCTAACTCATGCTCTTGTTCACTACTTAAGATGGGTGGGTATTTTTGAACCTCTAAACTTGAGACTTGTTTAGCAGATGATAATGCGAGTTCTTGATTCATTTTGTTAAATAACTAACGATAAATATTAGTAATAGTTGGTATTATAGGCTATATCAATGTTTTAAGCAAATCTTGATGCTTGGTTGATTGTTGTGCTAACGTTAGGCGTTCGGCTTGCACAATGGTTGATAAATCGTTCAGAGCTACGTCAAAATTATCATTCATAACCAAATAGTCAAACTCATTAAAATGTTGCATTTCATTGGCTGCATCGTGCATTCTTCTGTCAATAATACTTTGTTTGTCTTGTCCTCTGTTGGTTAGACGTTCTTTTAATACTGCTTGAGAAGGTGGGAGAATAAAAATACCAACTGAGTGATTAAAAGTTTGTTTAACCTGTCTAAAACCCTGCCAGTCAATCTCTAAAATAACGTCAGAGCCATTATTTAACAAATCTTGAACTGATTGTTTAGCACTACCATAGGCATTATCAAACACTTGTGCTGATTCAATAAAACCGTTGCTATTTTTTATTTTATTAAATTCATTTTTAGAGACAAAAAAGTAGTTCTCACCTTGTATTTCGCCTAAGCGTGGCGCTCTTGTGGTGTGTGAAACTGAAACACACAAATAATTAATTTTTTTAATGAGTGCTTTAACTAATGAGGTTTTTCCGCATCCTGAAGGGGCAGAAATAACAAACAACACACCATTACTCATTGGGTGTGTAACCTTGAATATCATCTGCACCTTCTTTTGAAAAGAAGAATTTATCCATTTGTTCTTTAAGATAACTTTGCGCGTTTGAATTCATCAGATTTAAGTTGTTTTCATTTATTAACATGGTTTGGTGCTCAAGCCAGAGTTGCCAGCCTTGCTTGGATACGTTGCTTAGTATTCTTTGACCCAATTCACCAGGATAAGGTGCTCTATCTAAGGCTTCAAGTTGTTGGTCTAATTTAATGCATTTTACAGTATTCATTGTTTTTTTATTCCCATGTTTAGTATTTTTAAGCTGGCAAAATATATAATAATTGCAATCACAATGGTTGTGCCAAGCAATGTTATTCTTGAACTGACATCGGCTTTTAAATAAAGCTCAACTTCTGATCCAAAAATCACAATAAAGACAGCCATTATAAAGCTTGCAGCCAAGGCTTTAAAAAAAGTTTGATATAAGTTACTAGAAACATTAAAGATAGATTGCTTGTTTAAATAGTAATAGAGTAAGCCGGCATTAAGTAAAGCAGAAATAGAAGTGGCTATTGCCAGACCCACATGGGCAAAATAAAAACCTAAAACAACGTTTAAGAAAACATTAGATATCATAGCAATGACCCCGATTTTAACTGGTGTTTTGGTGTCTCCTCTGGATAGAAAAATAGGCACTAAAATCTTAACAAAAATAAAAGCCATCAATCCTGAACCATAAGCCATCAAGCTTGATGATGATTGTAATGCAGCAAATGCATCAAATTTGTCGTATTGAAATAAGGTGATAATTAGAGACTCAGCAAGCAAGACCAAGCCAGCACAGGCAGGTAATCCCAATAGCAGCCCAATTGTTAAAGCGTTATTAATTGTTTGTATAAATTTCTCATCATTTTTATCAGCAAAATGCTGACTTAATTTGGCTAAAGATACTGTTGCTAAAGCAATACCAATAAGTGCCAGAGGCAGCTCTAATAGCCTGTCTGAATAATACAACCATGAAACACTACCACTGACAAGAACTGATGCAATCATAGTATCAATTAGTAAATTGATTTGCGATACTGATACGCCAAATAGAGCAGGTAACATGCGTTTTTTTAAGAGCTGGATTGCTTGATGGTCGCCAAGTGCTAATTTGGGTAGTTTTTTTATTTTTATTAAAAAAGGTATCTGAAATAAAAGCTGTGCAATGCCGCCAAAAAACACCCCCCACGCCAGTGCCATAATAGGGGTGTCCATATATTCAGATAAATATATAGTACTCAAAATCATAGAAATGTTGAGTAAAACTGGTGTAAATGCAGGCACTGCAAACTGATCATAAGTATTTAAAATAGCGCCATAAAAAGCTGTTAAAGAGATGAACAACAAATAAGGAAAGGTGATTCTTAGCATGTCTGATGCCATATTAAATTGGGTTGGGTCGAGTGAAAAGTAAAAACCCCCAGCGAACATAAAAATGATGATGGGCGCAATAACAACTGCAATGAGTGTGATTACAATTAACACAAAAAGAAATTTTGTGCCAATATGGTTAATGATATTTTGAACCTCGTCCTGTGTATTATTGGCTTTAGCCTCAGACAATATAGGCACAAAAGCTTGTGAAAAAGAACCTTCGCCAAATAGACGCCTAAAAAAATTGGGAATTCTAAAGGCAATTAAAAAGGCATCAGTCAGACCGTTGGCACCAAAATATCGGGCAATAAAATAATCACGTACCAAGCCTAGTATGCGTGAAAGAAAAGTCATGGCAGCGATGATGCCGCTTGATTTTAAAAAAGACTTATCCAAAGGACATCTCTAAAATATCATTCCTCAGTTGGACCACGCATAATACCAACTTTAGAACTACGAATGCATTTAACAAATTGAACCACTTCTGGATGGTCAGATTCTGATTGTTCTAATTCTTTAAGAGATTGCTCCAATAAGCCAGATTCACGATAAACAGCTTTAAAAGCGCGTTTAATAGCGGCAATTGCATTAGGACTAAAACCTCGTCGTCTCATACCCTCAGCGTTAATACTTCTAACCCGAGTTTGCACACCAGAGGCGACCATATAAGCAGGAATGTCTTTGTTGATTTGACAACCCATGCCAACATAGGTATGTATGCCAATCATGCAGAATTGTTTAACTAGGGTGAAGCCACCTAAAATTGCCCAATTATGGATTCTAACATGGCCCGCAAGAGAGGCATTGTTAGACATAATGATATGATCACCTACCTGACAATCATGAGCAATGTGAACATAAGCCATTAACATATTATTTGAGCCTACCCGAGTGATGGAGTTTTCTTTTTCGGTGCCACGGTTAATGGTGCAAAATTCACGAATGAGATTGTCATTGCCAATAATTAAACTAGATTCTTGACCTTCTGCATAAGTAATATCTTGCGGGTCTCCGCCTATTGAGGCGAAAGAATAAATGTGGTTATTCTTTCCAATTTTAGTCGGACCTTGAATAACAGCGTGTGTTTCAACAATTGTGCCAGAATCAATTTCTACATTAGCGCCGATAATAACATAAGCGCATATTTCAGCATTTTTATGAATTTTTGCACTAGGGTCGATAATTGCACTAGGGTCTATAGCCACCTTACGCTCCTTAATTTTTTTTAATTAATCTGCTGCTTTTTGAGTGCACATCAACTCAGCACTC
Source organism: Candidatus Ruthia sp. Plio_17_S18 (assembly GCA_021730105.1). Taxonomy (GTDB): domain Bacteria; phylum Pseudomonadota; class Gammaproteobacteria; order PS1; family Pseudothioglobaceae; genus Ruthia. The sequence continues at coordinate 617,997 of CP072538.1, read as the reverse complement.
GTAACAATTTGATTATCTACAGTTGCTTTGCATTTAAACTTCCAAATATCACGCTTAACTGTTATGACCTCTACCTCTAAACGCAGCTGGTCTCCAGGTTCAACTATGCGTTTAAATCTGGCTTTATCAATACCAACAAGCATATATATTTGCCCATCAATTGGCTTTCCTACTTCAGATTTAAAGGCCAAAATTCCTGTTGCTTGGGCTAAAGCTTCAACTATCATAACACCAGGCATAATTGGCTGGTCAGGAAAGTGCCCAGTAAATTGAGGTTCATTAAAAGTCACATTTTTTAATGCCACAATTGATTTGCCAATTTCTAGCTCTAGCACTCTATCAATGAGCAAAAAAGGATAACGATGGGGCAGGTAATTTTTGACGTCTTGAATGTTCATTTCCATGTTATTTTTCCTTTAATTCTTTAAGTTTAATGTTTAAATAATGAGCGATTTTATCAAGATTTAACAGCCATACTTGTATTTTCTTCCATTTTTGATGCTTGCTAATAGAGGTGAAGCCCGTGTAATGTCCTTGTTCAGATAGATTTTTATCAACAGTGCTGGCACCTGTCACAATAATATCATCTGCTAAACTGATGTGACTGGCAATGGTTGCACCGCCACCCACCATGCATCTTTTGCCTAGTGTGCAACTACCACCAATAGTTACTGTGGCAGCAATGGCAGAGTCTTGACCAATAATAACGTTGTGCGCAATATGTACTAAGTTGTCAATTCGTACACCATTGTGAATTTGAGTGTTTTCAATCGTGCCTCTATCAATAGTTGTGTTTGCACCAATGCTCACATTGTTGCCAATAACAACATAACCAAGGTGTGCAATACTATGCCAGTGTTTTTGTTGATCCTGAGCATTACCAAATCCTTCTGAACCAATCACCACGCCAGGGGATATAATAACATTATTGCCAATTGAACAGCCTTGTAAAATACTCACATTTGGCTGAATCAAAGCATGATTACCAATAGTAACATTGTCTTCAATAACAACATTTGAAGCAATGGCGCAGTGATTACCAATAACAACATTTTTACCGATAGTGCAGTTTGGCGCTATTTTTGCATCATTGATTTTAGCACTTGGATGGATGCCTTGATAATGCACAGTTTGTTTTTTAAACAAGTGTGTGGCTTTTGCAAATGCTAAGTAGACATCATCAACCACTAAAGCATTGGTAGGGCAATTTTTTAACAAATCATTATTAAGAATAACGGCCCCAGCTTTGGCATTTATTAATGTCTGCTTGTGTTTGTTGCCGTTAATGTGGGTTAGTTGTGTTTGATTTGCAGATAAACTTGTGGCAATTCCTGTAATTTCAATATTGGCATCACCCACGAGCTTGGCGTTAATGATTTTAGCAATTTCCCCCAATGTGTACATTATTTAGATTAAGTCAAAAGACAATTATATCTATGTTTGATTTAGAAACTAGAGCCTAATGTAAAGTCAAATGTTTTGGTTTTGTCGCCTGATTTTTCAATTAAAGGTTGGGCAGCATAAAAGCCTAATGGTCCAATAGGTGTTAGCCAAGAAAATGCAACACCTGTTGAAAGGCGTAGTTCATCCAAGTCAAATCCAGAGGCGTTTTCACTAATAGACCCTAAATCAACAAAGGCGCTAATGCGCATGTTTTTACTATCATCTATAAACTTGATTGGCGAGATGACCGAGGCGCTAGTTAGGAAGGAAAGTTCACCGCCTTTGGCTTTATCACTACCTATATATTTTGCACCTAAGGAGTTAAAGTCAAATCCACGTATTGACGAGGGCCCGCCACTATAGTAGCGTTTAAAGAAAGGCAGTTCTTTGTCATTATAACCTTGAGCAAGGCCTAGATTTACTTTTAAGGAGAGAATTAAATCATTTTTCAATGGGTAATAACTTTTATGAGAGGCACCTAACTTATAATAACGCAAATCTGCCACAGGCAAGGCCAGACTAAAATTTAAATTATTTTTTTGTCCCTTGGTTGGAAAATTAAAGTCATTTAGTGTATTGTTACTCCAATTCAAGCCTAATTTCAGTTCAGTTTTATCTTCACTAGCACATTGTGTTGGCTCGTGATCACTATCAGAAAAGGTTGTTCCACAAGTAATATCACGCTTTGAAGCCCTTAAGTCAGCGCCAATTCTGGTTTCTTTTGTTATGGGTATGTTATAACCTAAACTAAAGCCATTTTCATCAATCTTATATTCATCTAGTTCTAGTTCAGATGCGTCTAATTTTTTTGAAAATACGCCGTAACTAATGCTGTGCCCATCTTGAGTGAAATACAGATCAGAAAAATAAAAACTAATATCTCTTGCTGCTTTAGAGTTAGACCAAGAGAGGTTTAGCGTATTGCCCGTGCCTAAAAAATTTCTTTCTTGTACGCCTAAGTTGAGCGATGCACCTGTGCTATTAGAGTGTGACAAGCCAATTGAAACAGTACCGGTTTGGATTTCTTCAACACTAAAATGTAGGTTAATTTTATCTTTAAAGCCTTCAAGTTTTGAAACTTGCATTTTTACATCGGAGAAAAAGCCTAAGCGTTTGATTTTTTCGATAGATTCATTAAGTTCAGTACTAGAGTACAAGCCACCTTCATGAATGTCAATTTCACGACGAATAACTTCATCCTGAGTGCGAGTGTTGCCAGCAATAGTGATGCGGTTAATGTAAACTTTTTTATTGGGCGTTATGTCAATATTTAAATCAATTGTGTAAGCACTTGTGTTTTCTAATGTTGCAACTTTGACATCAGAAAAGGCATAGCCTTGATTGGCGAATACGTCGTTAATAGCTTGTAAACTCTGCATCATTTTTTTACGTTCAAACACATCATCTTTTTTAAAACTCAATAATTTTCTAAGATCTTCAATGGAATGACTAAGCAAGTCGCCCGTAAATTGAATGGTGCCAATTTTGTATTCAGCGCCTTCACTAATCTGAATGTTAATGCTGATACTTTGCTTGTCTTCTGATAAATCTGTTTTGACCTCATTAACCTTAAAATCAAGATAACCAGAGTTAATATAGAATGATTTCATAGATTCAATGCCAGCATCTAATGCCAACTTGGAGTGGTGATCTTTTTCTGTGAAATAATTGATAATAAAAAAGTCAGCTTGCCCAATTTCAAATAAATTTAATAACTCGCTTTCATCAAAAACACGATTACCAGTAATTTTCATTGAGCTAATTTTCGCCACTTTGCCTTCACTAATACTAAGCTCAATACCCACTCTATTTTGTGTATCAATCTTAATAGTTTTGGAGATTCTAATGCCGTAATAACCTTGTGATGCATAGACAGCTTTTAGTTGGGCAATTAATTTATCAAGTTGTCTTTTATTGAAAATTTTGCCTTGAGCAAGCCCCATGGTTTTTAAAATTTGATTTAATGACTTTTTTTCAATTACTTTATTTGAATAATTTGTTACATCAATGTATTTAATATAAGGGTTTTCTGTTAACTTAATTTTCAAAATTTGGGCTTCTTGAGAAACTTCAACGTCTTTAAAAAAATTAGTTTTATACAGAGCGCGAATAATTTGTCCTGATACTTGATTGTTGTAATTATCACCTGTTTCAACTGGAAGATAGCTTAATACCGTACCTCTAGAAATAACATTAAGACCTAGAATTTCAATATTTTTAATAGGTGCTGCTAGCGCAACCGAACAAGCAAAAATACTTACTACTAAGGCAAATAAGGTTATAATTTTTTTCATATTTTTTTCATAAATTATAATAAACGTGACAAATCATTATACAGGGCAACAACCGTTAGTGACATAATAACAAGCAAGCCAAATTTTGTTAAAACTTGTTGAAATGATTGGCTAACAGCCGAGCCTTTAATGAGCTCTATTAAATAGAAAAATAAATGTCCGCCATCTAATAGTGGAATGGGCAATAAATTAAGCAAACCCAAGCCAATACTCATGAATGCTAAGAAAGATAAGAATGATACAAAGCCAACTTGGGCACTTTTACCGGCATAATTAGCAATGCTAATAGGGCCACTAATTTGATTAAGTGATGCATCACCCGTAATCATTTTTTTAATTATTTTCAAGTTAAGCAAGATCAGTTGATAAACTTTATCATTAGCTGCTATGAATGCACTAAATATATCTTTTTTAACTAACACAAGCCACTTATCTAAATAACCAGCGGGCACCAAGACGCTAATACCTGCTTTGGCTAAACCGTTCTCAATTTTTGGCGTCAGTATCGTATTTAAAGTATTACCATTGCGTTTAACTTGCAAATTAATTTCTTTATTTGGGCTGTTTTGAATGACGTTAACAAAATCATGCCATGAGTTGATACGAGTCTGGCTTGCATTTAGGATTTTGTCATTTGTTTGTAAGCCTGCTATTGAAGCAGGTGAATTAGACACAACTTGGTCAATAATTGCCTCAAGTTTAGGCATGGCAAATTTAAACCCTAAGTAGTGTTCAATACCTTGTTCTGGGTTAGATAAAAAGTCGCCAGATAAGTTAAGTTTTAATTTTTTAATATTTGAAGTACTGGAAATGACATTAACATAAAGAGGGTTTTCATCCAGCGACTGAATAAAATTAATTGAAAATTCGCTAATGGTTGGTGTTAAAATACCATTAATGCTCATTAGTTGGTCGCCTGTTTTGATGCCTGATTGCTGAGCAATACTAGGACCTTCAAGTGTGTCTACAACAGGCTTAACACCATTGACACCGATAACAAAAACAACAGTGTAGAGAATGATAGCTAAAAGAAAATTAGCAATCGGTCCAGCTGTAACAATCATGATGCGCTTATAAACGCTTTGCTGATTAAAAGCACGGTGTTTTTCTGATGCTTCAACTGGCGCTTCGTTTTCATCAAGCATTTTAACAAAGCCACCTAAAGGAAGTACGCACAGTGTGTATTGCGTTTCGCCATATTTAAATGATTTTAAAATCTTACCAAACCCAATCGAAAAACGCAACACCTTGACGTTAAGTTTTTTAGCGACTAAAAAATGACCCAATTCATGAGCAGTTACCAAAATACCAATGGTAATTAAGAAAAACCCTAAGGTAGAAATAAACGCCATTGGGATTTATAATTGTGGGTGATTGTGTCCAGCATCTTTGAGTTTTTGTAAATATTCATGCCAAAGCTTGTCATGATTCAAAGCAAGTTTATTCAGGTGTGACCAAGAATAAATACCACTGTCATGATTATCGCTAAAAAATAAAATAACGGCATAATTACCTGTTGGCTGAATGCGTAGAATGGTTACGTTTTCTTTATTAAGTTGCAAAGTTTCTTGCCCCTTGCCATGGCCAACCACTTCAGCTGAGGGTGAATAAACTCTTAAATACTCAGCGCTAAGCGGGTAATCAACCTTGTCAAAGGTGATGGTTAATAAGGTTTTTTCTTTGCTTAAGGTAATATTAGTTGGTGTTTGCATTGGTTGCCTTGATGTGAAGATTAAACAGTATGTTATCAGAACTCAATTATTCTTAACCTTGAGGGTTATAAGTGGATAATACATAAAATATGTTAATTAATTTTACAAAAATGCACGGACTTGGTAACGACTTTATGGTGGTTAACAACCTTACTGGTGATATTGTTTTTAATGCTGAACAAATAGCAAATTTAGCCAATCGACATTTCGGCGTTGGCTTTGACCAGCTATTGATGCTTGAAACTAGCAACACAAAAGATGTTGATTTTCGTTATGTTATCTATAATGCTGACGGTTTAGAGGTAGAACAATGTGGCAATGGCGCGCGTTGTTTTGCGCGTTTTGTTAGTGAACAAGGTTTAAGCAATAAAAATACCATTGTTGTCGAAACTCGTTCTGGCATTACTAGTTTGCATTTGAATACTGACAACACAGTGCGTGTTGATATGGGAAAGCCTAGTCTTAATCCAGCTGATATCTCATTCCTTGTGCCACAACAAAGTGCATATTATCAAATTGAAGGGTGTGATTTAGGTGTTGTTTCAATTGGTAATCCTCATTGTGTCATGCTGGTTGAGGATGTTAATATTGTTGATGTTGGTAGCATTGCACCTAAAATTCAACAAAGTAAGTTACTGCCCAATCAAGCTAACATCGGCTTTATGCAAATTTTGAATACTCATGAAATTAACTTACGTGTTTATGAGCGTGGTTCTGGTGAAACTTTAGCTTGTGGTTCTGGCGCCTGTGCAGCAGTGGTTTATGGTGTTGAACAGGGCTTGTTAAAAGAAAATGTGATTGCTCACTTGAGTGGTGGCGATGCTTTGATTGAATACACACAGGGTGGGCATGTATTTTTATCAGGCCCTGCACAATTTGTATTTGAAGGCAAGATAGACATTTAACAACTGACAGAAAAAATTTGTCTGTCCTTTAGTCTGATAGCGCTTAATCGTCCATGCCAAATACAGCCGTGATCCATAGGATAAATGTGTGTTTGATTAACATTTGACAAATTAGACCAATGACCAAAGAATATATCAGTATTGTTTAACACTCTATTTTTATGCATAAACCAAGCTTTAAACCCTTTTGGTGGATGTGTATAATTCATTTTATGGCTAAATTCTAATTCACCATTGGCTTTGCAAAAGCGTAGCCGCATTAGGGCGTTAATGGTATATTGACATTGCTCTAGTTCGGTTAAACCTTTAGACCAAATATTAGGCTTGTTGCCATACATTTTATCTAAAAATTGTGAAATGTTAGTACCTTGAAGGTGTTTTTGAACTTGCTTAGATTGTTGAAGAAGTTTGTCAACATCCCAATTTGGTGGTACGCCAGCATGAATCATAATAACATTTTTGTGCTTAATTATCAAAGGCTGGTTGCGCAGGAAATCCAGTAGTGAATCTGCATCATTGGCATTGATAACATCCATAAACGTGTCTTTCTTATTGGGTTTTTTACTGCCCAACGAGCAGGCTAACAAGTGAAAATCATGATTACCCAACACCATCGAAGCATTACTTTTTAAATCTTTAATAAAGCGCAATGTAGCTAAAGATTTATCACCCCTGTTGACCACATCGCCTAAAAAAAATAGCTGGTCTTTGTCGCTTGAGAATTTAATTTTTTTTAACAAAGTTTGCAAGGCGCCAAAGCAACCTTGAATATCGCCAATTAAATAATCTGACATTAATGTAGTGTATAAGGCTTACTGAGTACAAATTCAGGGATTTGCACATTAAAATGTTCGCCATGATCATCAATCATGCCATAAGAGCCCTTCATGGAACCAGTTAAGGTTTTGATAACGGCACCTGAGGCGTACTGAAAAGATTCTCCTGACGCTAAATGAGGCTGCTGACCAATCACACCTTCGCCAATAACATCTTCAGTATGTTCAGTTTCATCTTGAATGCGCCAATGACGCGTTAAAAGCCGCACGCCAACATAACTTTTGTTAGTAATGGTAATGGTGTAAGCATAAGCGTACTGACTTGCATAAACATCCGACTGATGTTCCAAATAAGCCACTCTAACCTTGATTTCAATGTTGTGTTTCATAATCTTGTGTTAAGGTAATAAAATTATCAATTGTGAGCATTTCAGCGCGTTGAGATAACTCAATATCAGTTTGCTCTTGAGTTAGTATTGATTTTAAGCAATTCCTAAGTGTTTGTCTGCGTTGTGAAAATGCTAATTTTACAACTTTTTCAAGTGCTTTCATGTCTTTGGTTTTTGGTTGTCTTAAAGGTTTTAAATGCACAATGGCAGACTCCACTCTTGGTGCAGGATTGAATGATTCTGGTGGTACGGTAAAAATCATCTGAACATCAAAAAATGCCTGCATCATGACACTTAAACGTCCATATATTTTAGAGCCATTATTTGCTGCCATCCTTTCTACAACTTCTTTTTGTAGCATGAGGGTCATGTCTTTTATTTTATCTAAATTTTCAAGTAAATGAAAAAGAACAGGGGAAGAAATATTATAAGGTAAATTTCCAACTACTCTAATTGGTGTGGGCAGGATGTTTAAGTCAAATTTAAGTACATCGCCTTGATGGATGATTAAATTAGAGCGTTCAAGTGATTCTAAAATTGAAATTAAATGTCGATCAATCTCAATGACGTTTAATTGCTCAACATAATCTAATAAAGGCAGAGTTATGGCACCTTGCCCAGGGCCGATTTCTAATAGATTATCGTCACGCTTTGGGGCGATAGTGGCAATAATGCGATCAATAATTATATGATCAATAAGGAAGTTTTGTCCAAAACGCTTACGAGCTTTATGCATAAGATGATGCTATTTGTGAAGGTTGACGTTTTTTACTATTGTCCACTAATATTTGTGCATAATTCAGTGCAGTATTTAAACTACCAAGGCTAATATTCCCAGTGCCAGCAAGATTAAGTGCACTACCATGATCCACTGAGGTTCGAATAAACGGCAAACCTAGTGTAATGTTAACTGCTTTTTTAAATCCCAATGTTTTTAGCACTGGCAAGCCTTGGTCATGATACATGGTAAGTACACAGTCAACACCAATCAGCGCATCAGATGTAAAGGCTGTGTCAGCAGATACACTACCGACAAGATTATACCCTTGGTTGTTTAGTTTTTTGATTAAAGGATTGATAATTTCAATCTCTTCCATGCCTAAATAGCCATCTTCGCCTGCATGTGGATTTAAGCCGCATACAACAACCTTAGGTGTATCGATGGCATTATTTAATAAGAATTGATGGATAATACTAATAGTTTTTTGCAAAGATTGGGTGGTAATACTTTGAGGAACTTCTGAAAGTGGCATGTGCGTGGTTGCTAGTGCAACCCTTAAATCACTTGTTGCCAACATCATGACTGTTTTATCAGTATTAGATAAGTTGGCTAAATATTCAGTATGCCCCGTAAAATTAATTCCTGCTTGGTTAATAATGCCCTTATGTACCGGACCAGTAACCAAGGCGTCGCATCGTGAGTTAAGACAATATGCAGTTGCACAATCAAGTGTGTTTAACACATATTGCGCATTGTCTTTATTTAAAACACCGTGTTTTACAGGAGTGTTAACTTTAATTGGATAGACAGACAACTCACAAGCTGAACTGATTTGCTCAGACTCAACAATTTTTATATTTAAATTAAGTTGCTTTGCACGATTTAATAAAACATCTGGATCTGCAAATAGCAAAAGGTTTTTATTTGATTTTTTTTGAGCGTAAATAACAGCCAAATCAGGCCCGATACCTGATGGCTCTCCAACGGTAAAAGCAATGGTCGTCATTAGGTAAATACTATGTGGTTTTTATGTAGGTGAAGTTTGCTCATGAAAGTAAATAAAGTTATTTAAAAACAAATACTTATATCAATAGGATAAAAGCAGATTGCCCATATTTAAGGAAAATAATAGATATGGTGTATTTTAATCATATAAAATTCTCGCTAAAGTTTATTTTTTTCGCTTTAAATAAAACAGGTCAACTATGAACTCATTAGTCTTATTATTCACATCAATTTTGTTGATGTCTTCGCTGCCTTCTCAGGCACAAATTACATCGTTTGGAGCACCTTTGGGGAGCTCAAATCAAAGTGTTAATAATTTTGAATCTGTCTATAATATTCAAACTGTGAGCGGTATGTCGCTTGATAAAAGAGCACTTTTGGGTGGTTCAGTCATTTCTTCTTCGCAGGTTAATTTAGTTGCTCAGGTCTCTGGCGATGTATTAAGCATTGGTGGTAAAGAAGGTGGCATGTTTAAACAAGGTGCAATCTTAGTCACATTAGAGCAAGAATCCATTCAAGCGCAAAGAGATTCGACCTATGCAGAAATTGCCTCAGCTAATGAAGCACTTAGAAATGCAGGTGTTCAATATTCACAATCAATCGTATCGCCAAATTCAGGCGGTATGTTTGGTAGCGTACCAGGTATGTTTTCCATGTTTACCGACCCCATGTTAAAGGTATCAGGTCAAGGTAATCCAGATTTTGACAAGTTTGCTAATAGAGCCTCTAGATACACAAACTATCAACAGGCCAAAAATAAACTCAAGCAAGCTGAATTACATTTAAAGCAAGTTGAATCACGCTTAAAAGATGCCAATATTAGCGCACCATTTGATGGTGTGATTGTGGCTAAAAGTATTAGTAAGGGTGATGTTGTTCAGCCTGGTCAAATTTTAATAAAATTTGCCAATATTAAAAATCTTCAAGTTGAAGTGAATGTACCTTCAAGACTAGTCAGAAGTCTTAAGCTTAACAAAACATACCGCATTAAATTGGACATTGCCAATATTGTGGTTGATGCCAGGCTTTCACAAATTTATCCCATTGCAGATAATGCCAAACACAGTGTTAAAGTTAAGTTTGATTTACCAGCCAATGTGCCAGTATTATCAGGTGCATATGCAGAAGTAGAAATTTTTGAAACAGACTCTGGCATATTGACACCCATTATTCCTGAAGTGGCTATTATGTGGCGCTCTTCACTGCCAAGTGTATTCGTTATTAATTCATTAACCAATAAAACAGAGTTAAGATTCATACGTTTAGGCGAACAAGTTGGCAATGATAAGAAAAGTGTTCTATCAGGTTTGAAAATTGGCGAAAAAATTGTTGCTAATCCAAATATCTTAATGGTTTCAGGCATGAGTATTTAATTTAATTATGGCAAATAAAAATCACGTTGATCAAACAAAAATTGATGAGGCGTACAAAGGGTTTGAAAAAATTGATGAGGCCTATAAAGATTTTGAGTTAGGTATTGCTGGAAAGCTTACCAAGGCTTTCATTACTTCGCCATTATCCATTATCATATTCTTCGCTATGTTGGGTGCTGGTATTATTGGTTTAATTTCAACCCCAAGACAAGAAGACCCTCAAATTTCTGTGCCACTTATTGACTTATTTGTTGAATATCCAGGCGCTTCTTCTGAGGAAGTGTCAAATATTATTGTTAAGCCTTTAGAGCGTTTAATGTCAAATATTTTAGGCGTTAAGCATGTTTATTCTGTTAGTGATAAAAACCAAGGCATTATTACTGTTGAGTTTGATGTGGGCCAGGAAATGAACGCCTCTATTATCAAAGTTCGTGACAAAATGTTAGCAAATCTTGATTTTATGCCACAAGGTGCTAAGCAACCACTCATTAAGCCCAAAGAAATTGATGACGTACCCATTATTAATTTAACGCTGTGGTCAAAATCATTGGATGATGGGCAGTTGCGTTCATTGGGTTTGGAGTTGTTACAACAACTTGCTAAAGTTAAAGATACTAACAACGGCTTTATTGTTGGTGGGCGTAAGGAAATTTTTCACATTGATGCTTATCCAGGTCGTTTAGCTGGACATGGCATTTCTATTCAACAAATTGCCAGTACAGTTGGTAATGCTAATGTCAGGGGGCACACAGGTAATATTGAGCTAAATGGCTTTAAGATGGAGGTTTATGCAGGTGATTTTTTTAGTAAAGTTGAAGATATTGAAAACTTAGTTATTACAGTCAGCGATGGCAAGCCAATTTATGTGCGTGATGTGGCTGATGTATATTATGCGCCAGAAGATGCTGAACACATGGTTAACTATTACACGGGAAAAGCAAACAAAACAGGTAAAAAAGCGACTGGCGAACAAGCTGTAACCATTGCCATTGCAAAGAAATATGGTACTAATGGCGTAGAAGTAGCGCAAAACATTCTTGCTAAAGTTGAAGCATTAAAGGGTAGATTAATTCCTGATAATGTGGAGGTTAGTATCACTAGAAACTACGGAGAATCTGCAAAAAATAAAGTAGATGCTTTGATTAAAAAATTATTTATTGCCACAGCTGCTGTGACTGTACTTGTTTGGTTTGCTTTAGGTATTCGTCCAGCCATTGTTGTCACACTGGTTATTCCAGTTGTATTATTGATGACCATTTTTTCTGCATGGATGTTGGGCATGACCATTGATAGGGTGAGTTTATTCGCCCTGATTTTCTCAATTGGTATTTTGGTGGATGACGCCATTGTTGTTACCGAGAATATTTATAGGCGATGGTTGGTTGATAACAAAATCACCATTGGTACTGCAATTGACGCAGTGCGTGAAGTCGGCAACCCAACAATTTTAGCAACTTTTACTGTGGTGGCAGCTTTAGTACCTATGGCTGCAGTTAGTGGCATGATGGGTCCATATATGGCACCAATTCCTGTATTAGGATCGGTTGCAATGATGTTTTCATTATTTGCAGCATTTATTTTTACGCCTTATTTTATTATGGTGTTTGCACCACCTTTAAATGTGTTACGAAAAATGCACAAAAAAGAAGAAAAAGAGGCAAAGATTATGTTTGCGTTTTTTCACTCAACCATTTCTAAATTGTTTAATACAAAAATATTTGGCTGGAGTTTCTTAATTGGATTAGTGGCTGCTTTTTTTATATCAATGTCAATGTTCTACACTACTTCAGTTCCTGTGAAAATGCTGCCACTGGATAATAAGTCTGAATTTGGCGTGGTATTGGATATGCCTGATGGTACGGCACTAACGAACACCGCTTCAACCTTACATAAAATGGCACAAGTGTTGCGTAGTATGCCAGAAGTGGTTGCCATTCAATCTTATTCAGGCACTGCCAAGCCTTTTGATTTTAACGGTCTGGTAAGACATTATTATTTAAGACAAGCCCCTTCAGAAGGTGAATTACAAATTCAGCTAATTGACAAGTCAGAGCGCGACCGCTCTAGCCATGAAATTGCTTTAGAGGCAAGAACTTTGGTTAAACAAATTGTGGAAGATGCAGGTGCTAATTATGCTGTTGTTGAAATGCCGCCAGGTCCTCCAGTGTTACGCCCCGTAGTTGCTGAAGTATATGGACCAGATAAAGAAACACGTCGCAAACTTGCAAACGACTTGACAGAATTATTTAAAGAATCTGGCACAATGACAGATATTGATAATCTAATGCGTGATAAATATCCTGTTATTGATTTTCAAGTGGATACAGCAAAAGCCTCTCGATTTGGTGTTAGTGTTATGACCATTAAAGAAACACTTTCTATGGCCATGAGTAGCTTTAATGTAGGTACTATTAGATTAAAAAATGCACTCGAACCTTCACGCATTTGTCTACAAATACCGTTATCTAAACGCTCTCAGTTGTCTTATTTAACTCAATTGCCTGTACCTTCACAACATGGCGGTATGATTCCAATTTCAGAGTTGGGTTCGTTTAGTTATAAAAAGCAAGATGACTTAATTTTCCACAAAGATTTAGCAGATGTTGAATATGTATTGGGCGAGCCTAAGGGTCGATTAAGCGCACCAATTTATGCAATGATGGGTGTGGATGACTTGTTACTTAAATACCAAACTATTGATGGTAAACAATTACAAGGTGAATATCTAGGGCTACCAACAGATCAAACCATTCCAAGTTTTGAATGGACAGGTGAATGGACGGTTACTTATGAGACTTTCCGTGATATGGGTAGTGCATTTGCTGTGGCACTTGTGGTAATTTATATGTTGGTTGTATGGCAGTTTGGTAACTTTATTATCCCAGCTGTTATTATGGCACCAATTCCATTAACATTGCTAGGTATTGTTCCAGGTCATTGGTTGTTAGGAGCAGAATTTACAGCCACTTCAATGATTGGCTGGATTGCATTGGCAGGTATTATTGTACGAAACTCTATTTTATTGGTTGACTTTACGGTTCAAGAATATGCCAAAGGTATGCCGTTTTTTGATGCAGTAATTAATTCCTGCTCTTCACGCACACGACCTATTATGATTACTGCATTTGCATTGGTTGGTGGTTCTAGTGTTATCTTATCAGACCCTATTTTCCAAGGTATGGCAATTTCGTTACTGTTTGGTGTACTGATTGCTACTGTGCTTACTTTAATTGTAATCCCATTAGGTACTTTGTCTGCTGGTGAGACTGCTTGTAGAAATATCGCAGTTAACATGGGGCTTCTTCCTAGCGATGCAGATGCAGATGCAAAATACAATGTTGAGAAACCAGTCAAAGTTAAGCAATCAAAATTTAAAAAAACAAGTAAAGACTCTAAAGAGTGGATAAAAACGGTTTTGGGTAGAAAAAACCAAGCCAAAGAGGTTAGTAGTAAAAAAATAAACACTAACGAACTATTGAAGAAAGAAGATAAGAGCGATTTATGATTCGAAACGTTAAAATAATAATAGCAATGCTGCTATTATTATTTTTTATTTAAGTCTGCTTGCGCTCTTTGGCCTTCAGAATTTGTTAAATACTCTAATGCTCAATTTATAGATGGTGATTCATGCATTCACACCCTTTGTTGTACGAAAGAGAAAGATTATTAACAGAGAAAGAACAGAGAAAGAATGACACTCAGAAAAGATGCTATAAATCATATTGTTTATTTTCCTGTCTATATTACTACACCGATTGTGTTTTACTACCCAGTGTATATTCCTATCTTCATTCCTACTAATTTTTAACTTATTAACTCGCCTTTGACTTGTAAATCAGCATGATAAGAAGAGCGCACCATAGGTCCGCTAGCAACTTGAGCAAACCCTAATTTAAGTGCAATTTTTTTGTATTTATCAAATTGATTCGGATGAATGTACGCCTCAACAGCTAAATGATGTGTGCTTGGCTGTAAGTATTGACCCAGAGTCAGCATATCTACATTATGTTTGCGTAAGTCTCTTAACACATTAATCACTTGTTTTTCACTTTCACCTACCCCTAGCATTAATCCTGATTTAGTAATGACAAACGGGTGTTGTTGTTTAAATTCTTTAAGCAGTCCCAATGAATACTCATAACTTGCTCCAGGGCGGACTTTTGGGTATAGGCTTGGCACTGTTTCCAGATTATGATTAAACACATCAGGTGGGCAAGATTTAAATACTTCAAGTGCTTTATTAATCCTACCCCTGAAGTCTGGTGTGAGAATTTCAATTTGCACTTTAGGAGTACTGAATCTAATGCTATCAATACACATTTTAAAATGTTGAGCGCCACCATCACGCAAATCATCCCTATCCACTGAAGTGATTACCACATATTTAAGCTGCATTTTTTTAATGGTATCGGCTAAATGTTTAGGCTCATTTACATCAAGTGCTTTAGGCTTACCGTGAGCAACGTCACAAAATGGGCAGCGACGCGTGCAAATTTGCCCCATAATCATAAAAGTGGCCGTACCATGGTTAAAACACTCGCTCAAATTTGGACATTGCGCCTCTTCACAAACTGTAAATAGCTTCTGTGATCGAAGTGTTTTTTTAAATTGTCCAACTTTGGGACCGGCCGCATGCTTAATGCGAATCCAACTTGGTTTTCTAATGGGCATTCTGTCAGCATCGGGCCTAATTTTTAAACGTGCCACTTTAGATTTGCCTTTTAGGCTTTTAATGTCTATTTCTTGTAACATGGTTAATAAGTATTTGGCTAAGTTTCTCAGCAATGGTATTTAAGGTATCGCTATTATCCGTTAAATCACAAAGCTGTGTTACTTTCAAACCTTGATATCCACAAGGGTTAATTTGCATAAACGGAGATAAATCCATATCCACATTAAGACTCAATCCATGGTAAGTTCTTGATTGTTTAATCTTTAAGCCTATTGCTGCAATTTTGGCATTATCAACATACACGCCCGGTGCGCCTAATTTTAGATGCGCTTTAATAGCATGGGTTGTTAATAAATCAATGATTGAATTTTCAATGATTTCAACCATTTTTTTAACTCCAATACCAAGACGTTTAAGGTCAATTAAGCAATAAATAACCACTTGACCATGGCCATGATAAGTAATTTGTCCGCCACGATCAGTTTGAATAATAGGAATGTCACTCCTTAATAAAACATGTTCTGGTTTACTAGAGATGCCTTTTGTGAACACAGGATTGTGTTCTACAATCCACAACTCATCTTGGGTGTTTTTATCACGAGCATTGGTAAACATTTGCATCTGCTCCCAAATGTTTAAATAATCTTTACGCCCTAAGTTGATAACACGCATAAAAAATTATAAAACATAAGACACTAGATGACAGTCTTGCAGATCTTGATTAATGGCATCCAATTGAACTCTACTACTGGCAATAATACGAATAGTAAAAGACACATAACTGCATTTAGAGCTGTGCTTTTTTGTTATTTGATTGGGGTTTAATTTGTCAGCATGACGCTCAATAATACTGCAAATAGTGCGCTGAAGTGCTTCGCAATCTTTGCCAAGTACTTTAATAGGATAATCACAAGGAAAATTAAACAGTGTTTCTGAAGTGAGATTAGTGGTAGTCATATCAAGTGATTTTATCTTTTGTTACTGTAAAATAAGACCAATTTTAATAATTTCAAGTATTCATGCGTCCAGAACAAGTCAGTAAAATTCTTAATGAAGAGTTAATATCGGTGATGCAAGGTCATCATACACCAGTTATGTTATGGGGTGCGCCAGGAATTGGTAAATCCCAAATCATCTCTCAAGTGGCAACCAAGAATAAGGTGAATATCATTGATATTCGTTTATCACAAATGGAGCCTAGCGACCTTCGTGGTATACCATTTAAGAATGGAGATTTAGTTGACTGGTCAGTGCCTTCATTATTACCCGATTCAAAGCGTCATGGTGAGCAAGGTATTTTGTTTCTTGATGAAATTACCTCAGCACCACCAACAGTATCAGCAGCGGCTTATCAACTCATTCTTGATCGTCGTTTGGGTGATTATGTTGTGCCTGATGGTTGGGTGATATTTGCTGCAGGCAATCGTCAAGGTGATCGAGGTGTTACTTATTCCATGCCTGCACCTTTGGCAAATCGCTTTTCGCATTTTAAGCTTGATGTTAACTTAGATGATTGGGTAGCGTGGGCATATAAAAACAACATTGATGAACGTATTATTGGTTTTTTACGCTATCGTCCTGAGCATTTGTTCGAGTTTGATGCTAAACATAATCCAGTTGCCTTTCCCTCGCCAAGAACTTGGGAATTTGTACATCGGGCGTTGAATAAATTTGGTACTGATTTGTCTTTATTTAGGCAAGCTGCTAGCGCTTGTGTTGGCGAAGTAGCAGGGGTTGAAATTACCACATTTGTTGAACATATGGCTGATTTACCTGATCTTGATGCTATTATTAATGGCGAAAACGTCTCAGTTTCCAAAGAGCTTGATTTGCAATATGCAATTTGTGCAGCACTAGCAGGTAGAGCAATCAGTGTTAAAGGTACTGATTGTGCTGAAAAAGTATGGGGTCATATTCTTAATTTTGCTACAAATTTCCCCCAAAAAGAATTGGGCGTTATGTTAGTATCAGATATGCAACGTGGCATTGGTGGCGATATTTTTACTATCCCTGAATTTGCTGATTGGGCAAATAAAATTGCTGATGTTATGTTTGATTAAAACTAATGATTAACCTTAATAAAAATAACA
This sequence comes from Candidatus Ruthia sp. Plio_17_S18, assembly GCA_021730105.1. GTDB lineage: Bacteria > Pseudomonadota > Gammaproteobacteria > PS1 > Pseudothioglobaceae > Ruthia. The sequence goes on along the minus strand of CP072538.1, from coordinate 600,617 downwards.
CCTATCCAATAACGCCATTTTTACGATCAGGGTTTAGAGTGTTTTTTATGGCAGCAGGCTTTTGGCTAGTGTTGTTTCAATGCTATTGTGGGGTGTTTTTTTCACACGTCAATATTGACTAGTCATATTAATAGTACTATTTGGCATGCACATGAAATGATTTTTGCCTATACAATGGCGATTATTGTGGACTTTTTACTATTCGCCTTTGTTGCAATAATTTATTCTATTGTTAAAACCAAACAATGGCAGTACATTGGTGTTATTACTCAGTTATTGCTAATGACAATAGCACATGGCTTGTTTTATCTAGGCTTATTGGGTATTGTTGGGCAGGGTGTAACTTGGGGATTGTATTTGGGTTTTTATTTGGTATTGAGTCTAATTTTTATGATGATAAGAAGACTGTTTCCTTTTTTTATTGAACGTGGATTAGGGCTTGAACATGAGTTAAAAAATTCTAAATTCATAGATGTATCAAGCCTGATTTTATTGGCGATATTCATACCCATTGAAATATTTTTTAATACGCCTATTGGCGCTGCTCTTGCTTTGGCTTTACTGCTCATTCATAGTATCAGAGTATCAGACTGATGCGCTGGTATCACGCTAAAATTTGGACAAAATCCCTATTGTGTGGGCTTTATATGGCCTACGGATTTTTGATATTGGGTTTTGGATTTAAGAGTTTGTCTTATTTTATAACCTTGCCACCTAATTTAGACATTCACAGTTTTGCTTTTGGCATGGGTTTGATTACCATTAGCATGATGAGTCGAGTAAGTCTAGGGTATACGGGCAATGATGTTTTTAACCCGCCTAAAAAACTCAATTTAATTTTTGTATTATTGTCATTGTCATTTGTATTTAGAGTTATTTTCCCAGTATTAAATATGACCTATTATCATGAATGGATTTTTATAGCACAAGATTTATGGATTAGTGCTTTTATGGGATTTTTACTTATTTATACGCCACTGTTTTTTAAACCTAGAATTGATGGTCAGTTTGGATAATGAAAATAGCCAATGAACTTTTAATTTTGACTAAAGAGCATAACGTATCATTATCGTTAACAAATAATTGCGTTAACACGGCAAAATCAAACAATGCCTCTAATATTAAAGGTTTGTGTTTACAAATATCAAAAACATTTAAATCTACTTTTGCTGAGCATTGTGAAACAGAAGAGCTAACAATTTTCATATTTTTAAAACATAAATCAGACTCGCTTTTGAAATTATACAACCAGTTGATTAATGAGCATCAACAGTTGTACCAATTGGCACAATATTTACCCAATCATCCAGAATACTTATTAACCTTTGGTAGCTTGTTAAAATCTCATTCTCGATTAGAATACAGGCAGTTATTTACAAAGATTGATTTATTATCAGATGGTGAAAAAGTTGCTATTATTAAATCAAGTGCATATCATACACCCATGCTTAAAATATGAGCAAATCAGACTATCAATTTTGGCAAAACAGTCATATTGAACTTGAACCGCAGGTAAGGGTTATTGGCGAAGATGTTGTGGTTGAAAATAGCATTGACAATATTGACTTACAAGCAGTTGAGGCAAAGCTAACTAAAGCACGCACACAACTTATTCTTGACAAACCTTTTTTGGGTAATTTAGTACTGCGACTACCTCTTAAAGCCGCTGGCTCTTGGTGTAGGACGAGTGCAACTGACGCTAAAAGTTTTTATTATAATCCTAATTTTATTGACCAGCTTGATAATCATCAGGTTAAGTTTGTGCTTATTCATGAAGCTCTGCATTGTGCATTAACGCATTTTTCTCGTCGTGGCAATCGACTTAAACATAAGTGGGATTTGGCTTGTGATTTTGCCATTAATCCACTTTTGGTAAAAGAAGGGTTTCATCCGCCCCTTGATTTGCCTATTTTTCATAAATATCAAGGCATGATTGCAGAAGAAATCTACCCAATGATTGATGATAGTATTGATACTGAGCCCATGGATCAACATTTATATGATGACAATCCAAAAGATGATGCAAGTGAGTCTGATGGCGGATTGCGCGAAGACGACTTACAAGATGATTCAGCAAAAGACAATGACAAAGATAATCACAAAAACAATACAACCTCTTCTGGCTTGGCAGATAAGCCTAACCCTTTAATGCCTGATGAAATTCAACAATTAAGCAGTAAATGGCAAAAAAATCTTGCCTCCAGTGCACAACTTGCACAGCAAGCAGGGAAATTAGACGGTGAATTTGTTAAATTAATTGATTTTTTTCTACAGCCTCAGTTTTCTTGGCAATCTTTGTTATCACAATATATGGTTAGTTTTGCACGTGACGATTTCTCCTATGCCAGACCATCACGTCGTAGTGGCAATGCAATATTGCCATCACTTAGATCTAGACAAATTGATATGACTGTTGCCATTGACACTTCTGGTTCAATCTCTAAAGATGAAATTGATGAGTTTGTAACAGAAATTAATGCCATTAAAAGTAACATACGTGCCTCAATTACATTCATTGCTTGTGATGAAAAAGTCAGTAAAGAACTAATACGGCATTTTGAAGCTTGGGACGAGCTAACATTTCCAACATCATTAGGTGGTGGTAAGGGCACTAATTTTAACCCTGTGTTTGATTATGTTAATGCGCAAGACATTGCTTCTAGTGTGCTGATTTATTTTACTGATGCCAAAGGCAAATTTCCAGAATTTGAACCAAACTATCCAGTCATGTGGCTTGTGAAAGGCAAGGAAAATGTGCCGTGGGGTCATCGTATTCAATTAAATTAATCACATGAAAGGCTTCACACCATCTGAGTTAGAGACGTATTTAAAACACAATCATCCATTAATGCTAGATATTCGCTAACAATGAGAATGGGATAAGTGTCACTTTGACAAGGCAAGATTACTGTCCATGGGGGAAATTATGACCAGCCTAGATACCTTGGATAAGTCAGAAGAAACGGTACTTATTTGTCATCACGTTATCATAATCATTTTTGTTTTGTTGATCTACAACAATAGCCATTGCCTTACTGCAGATTTTGTGTTCTAATCCAGTTGTCTATATGTTGTCTAGAAAGTCGTGATGTTAATAAATTTGCTGCCTCTCAGCATCAGTTCGTACTAATACAATCGTAGGAACTCTCATTACATCTGCTGCTAAGAGCGCTGAAGTGAGTTTTTGAATCGCTTTTTGAGTGGGAACTAAAACCTTGCCACTCATGTCATGTGCCCGCATTTTTTAACTGAAGATCGTTTTGATTTATACCTTTTGCCCACTGAATTTCATCAGCACGCTTAAAGGCATTATTAATACGACGTACCATTGTTGGTACTGAGTCATACGCATACAAGGACTGATCAGGATACATAGTTTCTGATGTATTGCCGTCATCAGCAACTTGCCAACCTGATAAATAAATTGCTTCAATACCTGCTTTTGCTTGCTGCATCGCTTGACCTGCTGTGATTGCACTCATACAATTAACATAACTTTTTTTAGAAGAGCCGTTAATTAGTTTCCATAGTTTTTCAGCACCTAATCGCACATAAGTATATTCAGGTTGTATGGAGCCGCGTAAGTGCACAACGTCTTGCGCATCATAGGCACTTTTCACATTTTTCCAACGTTGGGTTTTCAGCCCAATCTTTTGTCAATGTATCTGCTTGTTCTTGTCTATTCATGGAAATCTTCCAGTGTTATTTTTAAAATGGTTTGTTATACATTTGTTTCGAACAGTCAATATCATACGTAGGTAATTTGAATTTAAGGTTGTTTTTTCACTATATAGTTTATTATTTCACAATATGAAAAAATAATGAATAAAAAAAATTATTGCAATAGAAAAAAGCTTGTACATTTTGTCAATTTTATCTATGAATAAACCCATGTTAAGTTTGAAAGAAATTTGCACTAGGATAGAATTTAACCCCTCAACCACGTATCGAATGTTTCTAAGTGCCATTTATAAAAACACCAATCATTTAACTCAAATTAATCCTAATGTTGATGGTATTCTGGATACTTTTGATGAGACGGCTTCGTTTTTTATTGAAGAGGATAATCATCGTATTTGTCTATATCGCGCTCATTCTTTTGATAAAATTCGTCACAATATTGACCCAGGAACTAGATTAGAGCTTAATCGGGCGGTGGGCGTTTCAGGACGAACAATTTTGGCCTATGGTCAGCGTAAAAACGACCCTAGTGGTTTTTTTTAAAAATATTCGTGCACAGGTCATTACGTTGCAGTTAATGAACATAATATTTATTTGTTTCCAATTCCAATTATTTCTGATAATGGTCACTTTGTGGGAGCATTGACCGTGTCTCTGGTCTATTAGCCGTTTCAGTGATATAAGGCAGAAAGAGTTGTTATCATTGCTAACTAAATATGTACGCAATATTCAAATATCTTAAGCTACAGAAAGCGTTGTCTATTTACCTCAAAAAGTGTCACTCCTGTGGCAACAGATACGTTTAAACTTTCCACCTTGCCTTGCATGGGAATGTTAGCTAATTGGTCGCAAGATTGTTTGGTTAATCTTCTAAGTCCAGAGCCTTCAGCGCCCATAATAATAGCACTTGGCGTGGTTAAATCTATTTGATAAATGGAAGTATTGGCAGAGCCATCTAGTCCGATTATCCAAATATGTTGTTGTTGCAGTGCTTTAATGGTGCGAGATAGATTGGTTACTTGGAAAATTTTTAGTTGGTCAAGCGCGCCTGCGGAAGTCTTATGCACCAGTGCATTAATGGATGCCGATCCATCTTTGTTAATAACCACACAATCAGCTCCAGCTGCGTTAGCACTACGCAAGCAAGCACCCAAATTTCTAGGATCTTGAATAGAATCAAGTATTAAAATTAAACCAGCATTATCCAATTTAGATACATAATAGATTAACTCGTCTTGGCTGGGTAGGGCGGGTAATAATATTTCAGCGGCAACGCCTTGGTGGGTTTGATGATTACTTAATTTATCTAGTTGAATTTTGGCGCACTGTTGAATACTAATACCAAAATTATTCAGCTCGGAGGTGAGATTGTTTAAGCGCTTATCACATCGTTCACTTAATGTAAAAACCTTAATAAAACATTCAGGATTGGACTCTAATTGTGCTTGAATAGCGTGAAAGCCAGTGATAATAATTGATTTTGACATCTATAATAGCTTACTGTAAAAAATTTCAACATAAGCATCTTTCCTTAATTTTTTAATCCAGTCATTAAAATAGGTATTTTCTTTTTGACGTACTAATTTAGCTTTGAGTTCAAACAAGTCGTTATCAACACTGCGCTTATCAATAATTTTAACAATTCTCCAAATTTTTCCTATTTTAAATGGCTGTGATAAACCACCTATTGAAATGTCTTTTAAATTCTGTTTAAAAATTTCTGGCAATTGTAATAGATTAAGCCAATCAGATTCGCCACCATTGTTATAAGAAGCGTCCTGCGAGTGAAGTTTTGCTAAAGTAGAGAATGAATCACCTTTGTTAATTTTCTCGCTTAGATCAATTAAGAAGTCTTTAATTAAACCATCTTTTGATCGCAACAATGAGTTTGCTTGATCAATAGAATTAACGGTTATTTGTGCAATTTTTATTTGTTGCTTTAACTTATTTGAATGATTAGGGGTTTTGAGCAATTGTTTAGTTATTTCAGCCTCAGTAAGTGTAATATCAAGATTTTCAACAATAAATTGTCTAAGACCTTCTAGCGATAAACTCTGTTTTACATGGTCAATAACTGCATCAAATTTAGGTAGCGATTGTAATTGCATTAAGCTTAAATCATTATTTGAGGCAATGTTGCTTAACATGCTATTAATTGCATTTGCTTTTGGCATAATGTGTAGTTGCTTAATTTTCTGTAATTGCAAAATTAAGTCTATTTGTTGATTGACCAAGGCTAGCTTTTGCACTTTGGTATGGCTGGGTTTAATGTCAGCGCTAATTTGGTCAAAGGTGACCAAGTCATCATTAACAATGGCAATAATGCTGTTAGGCGTGGCAAATGCATTCAATGAAAATGCACAAATTAATAGTAAAGTTTTTTTCATGTTAAAAATCATCAAGGTTAGCTAAGTAATTAGGTACATTTTCTTCTAGGCGTTTGTATAAGCTTGAAGAGGTGGTGGCTAACCCTTTGAGCACCAACTCAAACTTGGTCACATAATCATAGTCATTGCCACTAACATGTTCTTTAAAGTGTGCTAAACGCACCGCCCAACAGCAAGATTCATAGGCAATGCCTGTGGTTTCTTTGTTAGTAATTGAATCACTAATGAATTGATTAATGCCAGCAAACACATGTATTTTCTTTGTTAGTGGATAGGCGCCATATAATTCAGCTGATCTTTTGTCGTTATCATAATGATGCGCCAAAGTTAAAAACTTTCTAGGGCTTAGAATATAACTAATCGAACTATTGCGCTTACTTATTTTGTTGATTTGTTGGTCATATTGCAATGAATTATTAAAAGAAAAGTCACGCATCGTTAAATTAGCCGACATGACAACATCAGAATATTTTCTTTGGCTAACCAAGGTGCCATTGCTATTCATACCTATGTCATCAAATCGGTATGCTTGAGCTATTTTTAAGCTTAAATAGGTATCACCTGTTTCTTTGTCAATAAAATCTGACTCAAGGCCAAAAGTAAGGTCGTTGGCACTTGCAATTCTGTCAATACCTGTGAATTTTTGCCCTGAAAACAAACCTTCATATGAATCATTTTTATCATCTGAATCAAAATTAGGCAACGCACTTTGGTCTTTTTTAGGTGTGTAATTGTAGGCCAGTCTTGGGGTTAAGGTTTGGTTTAAATTTGTACCAAATAAGGGTATTTCCCTTTCTAAAAATAATTTAGAATCAAGGCGAAAACTAGCAATATTGCGTTTTTGATTGGCAACATCATCCATCGTGTAATCGGTTGTTGATAAATTCAAACTCGGGGTGAGGGAATAGTTATTAGTTCTTATTGAGCGGCTAAATTTTGCTTGTGCGTAAGTGCGCACGCCAGTTTTATTGGTTATGGTATTTGAGTTTTTGTGTGTAAATTTTGTACTAACCAATGATAAATTAACATGACGTCCACCTAAGCCTTTATAGCCTTTGTTAATAGATAATTCTGGTGCACGCGTGTACGAGGCACTACCATTATTAATAAGTTGCTCTGACTCAGAAAATAAAGACATAGTTAAATTTTGCTTTTGATCTTGGTAAGATAAATTAACATGGGATTGTAATTCTGAATCCGAAGTATTACTGTGAACAATTTCTTTAAAATAACCCGAATCTGACACTCGATTGGTAACAATGCTTAAGTCAGTTTTGGAATTAAGTGACAAATCTAATTTTGAATTTAATAGCCAGCGCCTATTGTTAGTAATTTTATCTTTATTTAAATAATGACCTTCAATTTCAAAATGCCCATCACCTAAGTAATTATTATTAGTAATAAGTTGACGATATTTGCCTTCAAATACACTACCACGACTTGACAGTTGGTTAAGCGTTAAAAGAAAATCACGATCAGGGGCAATGTTAAAATAATAAGGAGTTCTAACTTGGTAGTTGTTGCCTTTGTCAGTTTCTGATTCATTGTAACTACCAAATGTTGGTGCTAAAAATCCAGAGCCACGACCTTCCAACACCCATTCATGATGGGGAGAATAAAAAATAGGCACGCCTAAAAACTCAATAGTAACATCTTCTGCCACGACCTTGTTTGTTGAAGAATTGAATGTAATTTTGTCAGCCTTCAGTTGCCAGTCAGAATTACCAAGCGGGCATAAACTGTAGCTACCTGAGCTAAATACTTGCTCAGTGCCATCATTAGTTACAACTTGGGCGCGACCATTTATCCTTGAATTAGGATAATGAAATTCGACCTGATTCAATGTTGTATGAGTTACTTCGCCTTGTTTTTCAACCACAGCCTTATCACAAATTAGCATAAGCTCGTTGTCTTGAAATTTAACATGGCCAATTGCGCTAGATGTTTTACTAGACCTGTTAATACTGATTTCGTCAGCACCTAAAAAATAAGCACTTGAATTTAATGAAACATTGCCTTTTAAAAGATAATTACCACCTTTAACAACTTCGCTATAATCTGCTTGAACATCAAGATCTTTAGTTTTGTTTGAAAGGATTTGTTTCGGGAAAAGTAAAGCATTGTTTTGACAATTTAATACTAAGCTTTCAGCGTTAATAGTACTAGATAATAGGGCAAATAATGAATAAAGAGCTAATCGCTTTTTCATGGTTGGTGGTTGTGTATTTTCTCAAACTTTGCTATTTTAACATTATATGCCGGAAATAATAGATTACTTATTAAGTACATAAGCTTGCTTTAGTTTGGGTAAAATAACTCCGATTTTCACTATAATTTGGACACACGTAAATAAAATGGCTTGGAACGACGACAATAAAAACCCTTGGGCTGGTGGTAGTAATCAAACACCACCAGAGTTAGAGGAAGTGATTAAAGATTTTAAAAATAAATTTTATGGTTTCTTTAATAATAAAAAATCATCAGGCACTGGCACATCCAAAATGCCTGCAAGTGGCGGTTTTAAATATATATTCATTTTGGTTTTATTAGTCTGGCTGTTGTCAGGTATTTATATTATCGACCCAGCTGAAAAAGGCGTTGTGTTACGCTTTGGCGCATTCCAAGAAGAAACCGATCAAGGGCCTCATTGGCACATCCCTTACCCGATTGAAACTTTAAATAGAATCAATGTTGAACAAATTAGAACAGCTGAAATTGGTTATCGTAATGTGGTTAACGGCAATAGACGCTTTGGTGGCAATGTTTCATCCGAATCTTTAATGCTGACTAAAGATGAAAATATGATTGAAGCTAAGTTTGCAGTTCAATATAAAATCGATGATGTTCAAGCTTATTTATTTAATGTTGCCAATCCAGACACAACACTTCGTCACGTCTCTGAAAGTGCTATTCGACAAATTGTTGGTCAAAATACTATGGATTACATCTTAACCGAAGGTCGAATGAATATCGCTGATGATATTAAAGAAAAATCTAAAAGATTACTAGACAAATATCAAACTGGCTTGTTGATAACAACGGTTAATATGCAAGATGCACAACCACCAGAACAGGTGCAATCTGCTTTTTCTGATGCGGTTAAAGCTCGTGAAGACAAGCAACGCTTGATTAATGAAGCGCAAACTTATGCTAATGATATTTTGCCAAAAGCTCGTGGTAAAGCTGCGCGTGTGCTTGAGGAGGCAAAAGCTTATAAATCTGCAGTGATTTCTAAATCAGAAGGTGAGGCGTCGCGCTTTAATCAAATTTTAGCCGAGTATGAAAAAGCACCTCAAGTTACCAGGAAGCGCTTATATCGTGAAACCATTGAAAATGTACTGGCCTCTACCAGCAAGGTAGTAGTCGATTCTAAGACTAATAGTATGATGTACTTGCCTATTGATAAGCTGATTAATGCCAGACAGGCGAATACCCAAGTTATTACCCAAGGATCATCAACACAACAAAGCAATCAAAGTGGTAATGTTAGAGACATTTTCCGCAATAGAGGAGATAGATAATGCAAAAAATAGGTTTAGCAATAATTGCTGTTTTGTTCTTAGTATTGAGTTCAACACTTTACACAGTTAACGAAACCCAAACCGTTATTAAATTGCGTTTAGGTGAAATTGTCACCGTTGAGCAAGATCCAGGTCTTAAATTCAAAATGCCGTTTGTTAATAACATTGTAAAATTTGACAATCGCATTCAAACTTTAGATGCACCAGCCGAGCGGTTTTTAACAGGCGAGAAGAAAAATGTAATTGTTGATTCTTATGTCAAATGGCGCATTATTGATGCTGAGCAGTTCTACAAATCAACGGGTGGCAATATAGCAAGAACCAATAATCGTTTAACACAGATTATTAAAACCGGGCTTAAAAGTGAATTTTCAAAACGCACGATTAACGATGTAGTTTCTGGCGAACGTAGTGAAATTATGTCCAATATTGTCAGGCTTGCTAAAAAAGATATTGCTCAATTTGGTATTGAAATTATTGACGTGCGTATTAAGCGAATTGATTTATCACAAGATGTGTCTAATTCAGTTTATCGTCGTATGCAAGCAGAGCGTCAACGAGCGGCAAAAGAGCTTAGATCCAAAGGTGCAGAAGAGGCTGAAATTATCAAAGCATCAGCTGACAAAAAACGTACCATTATTTTAGCAAATGCTTATCGTGATTCTGAGAAGATTCGAGGTAAGGGCGATGCAGTTAGTGCAAATAACTATGCACAAGCCTATAATAAGAACACAGATTTTTACGATTTTTATCGTGCGCTAGAATCATATCAAAAGTCATTTTCCAATCAAAACAATATTTTAGTACTCAATCCAAACACGGAATTTTTTCGTTACTTCAACCCGCAAATTAAATAATTAAAATGGGGGCATGGCAATTACCTGAAGGCATAGATGAACTAACTAACAATCAAGCATTAATTTTTGAGTCTCTGCGCCGTCAGCTTTTAGACTTATATGCTGACAAAGGTTTTGGTTTGGTTATTCCGCCAATGGTTGAGCATGTTAATTCACTACTGCTAACCAGTGATGCTATTGATGAGAAAACTTTTAAATTATTAGACCCTATCAGTGGCAAAATGTTAGGTGTGCATGCTGACATTACCCCACAAATTGCACGCATTGATGCCAAACGTGACAGTGATTCAGTTGAAAAATATTGCTATATTAATTCAATTCTAAAAACCAAGGCGGATGATTTTTATACCTCACGCTCTCCCATTCAAGCAGGGGCTGAGTTATATGGCTCAAATGAAATGAACGCTGATGTTGAAGTGATTGAGTTGATGCTGGAAAGCTTAAGATTGTTATCAATTGATCCAATCGTACTTAGTTTGGGCAATGTTGCAATTTTTGATGCATTGATAACACAAGAAGATATTTCAATACAAGCCATCATACAACTGCGAGCAATTTTCTCACGCCGTTCAACCCCAGATTTATCAGCATTTTTAAATAAAAATGCACTTAAAAATGCTGATTTATTTGCTCGTTTGATAAAATTAGAAGGGGGTTCAGATATTTTAAGCAAGGCATTGACAATATTTAGCCATCTTGATCAAGCCAAGGTAGCCATTGAAGATTTAATTGCCATTGATAAACAACTTAATGCCAAAGGTATTGAAGCCATTTTTGACATTAGTGAATTGCAAGTTCATGAGTATCACACCGGCATTGTGTTTTCAGCTTATAACGAAAACTACTCTAAAGCATTGGCACAAGGTGGTCGTTATAATGGTATTGGCAAGTCTTTTGGTAAATCAAGAGCAGCCACTGGTTTTTCATTTGATTTGAAATTTTTATCTCAAAGTCATTTTTAGTACATGACTTTGAGATAAATTTATTTTAAAAAACATTAGTATAGTTAGGAGTTAGCATGTCAAAAAACGTAGTCATTATTGGCACCCAATGGGGTGATGAAGGTAAAGGCAAAGTGGTTGATGTAATCACAGATAAAGTAGCGAGCGTAGTGCGCTTTCAGGGCGGACACAATGCAGGTCATACCTTGGTAATTAATGGCAAAACAACAGTATTACACCTTATTCCTTCGGGTATTTTACGTAACCATGTTGAGTGTTTAATTGGTCATGGCGTGGTGTTGTCAATGTCTGCTTTGTTAAAAGAAATGGCGGAGTTAAAAGCTGCTGATATTGATACAACAAAGCGCTTAAAAATTAGCCCAGGCTGTCCTTTAATTTTGCCATATCACATTGCGCTTGATAACGCCCGTGAAGCAAAGCGCGGCAAGGCTGCGATTGGCACTACAGGCAATGGTATTGGCCCTGCTTATGAAGACAAAGTTGCTCGTCGTGGTTTGCGAGTTAGTGATGTATTAGATTCAAGCCTATTTACTTCAAAACTCAAAGAGGTGATGGAATACCATAACTTTTCTTTAACTCATTACTATAATGCAGACCCTGTTGATTATCAAACCACATTAGATGAAGCCTTATCTCAAGCAGAGCAAATAAAACATATGATTGTTGATGTAACAGAACAAATTCATCAGCACATTGCCAATGATGAAAACATACTATTTGAAGGCGCACAAGGCGCATTATTAGATATTGACCAAGGCACTTACCCATTTGTCACCTCCTCAAATACCACCTCTGGTGGTGCAGTTACTGGCTCAGGTGTTGGCGTAACAGATATTGATTATGTATTGGGCATTGTTAAAGCCTATACAACACGTGTGGGTGGTGGCCCATTCCCAACTGAGTTGATTTATGATGTTGCCCTTGATAAGGGTGATGAAATTGGCAAAGTATTGGGTACAGTTGGTCATGAATTTGGCACAACTACAGGTCGTCAACGCCGTTGTGGCTGGTTAGATATTGTAACGCTCAAACGCTCATTTAACTTAAATGCAGTAACTGGCATTTGCTTAACCAAACTTGATGTAATGGACACCTTGGAAACAATCAAAATTTGCACAGCATATAAGATTGATGGTGTTGAAACAACCACCCCTCCATTTTCTGCTGAAGGTTATGCTACAGCCAAGCCAATCTATATTGAAATGCCCGGCTGGAAAACTTCAACTATTGGCACCGATTCGTTTGATTCATTACCCATTGAGGCGCAAAGGTACATCCGCAAAATTGAACAATTAGCCAATCTTCCAGTTGATATTTTATCCACTGGCCCAGACCGCGCACAAACCCTAATTTTAAACCATCCATTCGAGTAATTAAATGTCAGATCCACATTATAAAAGAGAGTTAGAAAAATACGATCACCCAATTCCTTCAAGAGAGCATATCCTTAGTTTTTTTGAAAAAAAATCACATAAATTACATGAATTATGCGATTTATTGGCCATTGACCATCATCAAAAAAAACCCTTAACGCACCGCCTTAAGGCCATGGTTCGTGACCAACAGCTAAATTGTGATCAGCGTGGCGTGTACCACAAGTTTAGTGCAAAAAGTGGGGTAATGACCGGCATAGTGATTGCCAATCCAAAAGGCTTTGGCTTTATTGCACTAGATGAAGGTGGTAAAGATTTAAGACTATCATCAAAGCAAATGCAATTAGTTTTTCATGGTGACCGAGTCAAAGCACGCCTGCTTAACCAGCGCGGTGATGCACAAATTATTAAAGTTATTAAAAGTATTGAAACTGTAGTAGGGCGCCTACATCTTGAAAAAGAAGAAGCTTATGTTGTGATTGACGACAAACGCATTAAGCATAATATTAGCATTTCAAATATTAATAAAGAACATCTTGATGAGCAAATTGTGATTGTTAAAATCACCCAATCCCCAACCCTAGCAAGCCAAGCGGTGGGTGAAATTGTCCAAATTTTAGGCAGCTACATGGATGAAGGTGTAGAAACAGATTCAGCCCTTTATCGCAATGGTATTCCAGTTAATTTTTCACCCGAAGCACTTGTGCAAACCGATAAATTACCAAGTACAGTAACCGATAGCGATAAAAAAGGTCGAATTGACATCACTAAAATGAAATTAGTGACGATTGATGGTGAAGATGCTCACGATTTTGACGATGCCGTTTACGCACAATCCACCAGCAAAGGCTGGAAATTGGTTGTTGCTATTGCTGATGTATCGCACTACGTAAAAGAAGGCTCAGACTTAGACAAAGATGCCACAGATCGTGGCAATTCGGTATATTTTCCACACCGCATTGTGCCAATGTTGCCTGAGGCTTTATCCAATGGTTTATGCTCAATTAACCCTGATGTTGAACGCCTATGCATGGTTTGTGAAATGAATATTGACATTCATGGCAACTTATTGGATTATAAGTTTTATCCTGCTGTTATGTTCTCACACGCACGATTAACCTACACTAAGGTGAGCCAAATTTTAGAGCACCATGATGTTGGCCTGACTCAGCAGTACGCATCAGTAATGGATAATTTAAACGCACTGTATGATTTATACAAAGCCCTTAAACACGCCAGAATTAAGCGCGGGGTGATGGATTTTGACCGCATTGAATCACAAATTTTATTTAATGATAACGGTAAAATTGATAACATTGTTGCTTGCTCTCGCAACGATGCCCACAAGCTGATTGAAGAGTGCATGTTAATGGCTAACCAAGCAAGTGCTAAATTTTTAAACCATCATAATGAGGATTTTTTATACCGAATTCATCCCAAACCTACAGCAGCAAAAGTAGAGGCCACTCGCCAATTTTTGGCTGCCATTGGCTTAACACTTGAAGGTGGCGCGCAACCAGATTCTAAAGACTTTGCCAAAGTACTTGAAAGTGCCAAATGCAGAGACGATGAAAACATCATTAAAACCGTTGTTTTACGTACCATGAAACAAGCCGTTTACACCCCTGCCAATGAAGGCCACTTTGGCTTGGCATTTGAAGACTACACCCATTTCACCTCACCCATTAGGCGCTATCCTGATCTTTTGGTGCATCGCGCCATTAAGCGCGTTTTAGACAAAAAGAGCATAAAACCCAGCAAAAAAATGCTTGAAATTGGTGCACACTTATCCATGACCGAACGCCGAGCAGATGATGCCTCGCGTGATGTTGAGCAATGGCTAAAATGCGAATATATGCGTGATAAAGTAGGAGATATCTTTAATGGTGTTATTTCTGGCGTTGCTGGTTTTGGTATCTTTATCGAACTCACCGACGTATTTGTCGAAGGCATGATTGCCATGCGTGACATGAAAGATGACTATTATATTTTCGATGACATTCATCATCAGCTCCAAGGCAAACACACCGGCAAAGTTTATCAACTAGGCGACACCATCAAAATTCAAATCGCTTCTGTTAATCTTGACGATAGGCACATGGTGTTTATGCCTGTAATTAATGGAGAGAAAATATGACCTTGTTTAAAAAACTATTACTACCATATTAATAATAATTGGTGTAAATAATTCCTACGCCCAAATTAAACTTAACCATAATTTCTATCAAGCAATTAACTATGATTGGCTAGAAAATACTAAAATACCTGCATCACAACCAGGAGTGACTAATTTTAGTTTAATACAAATTAATAAAGAAAGTTATTGAAAGCCAGGAATTGCCTAAAACATCGTCAATGGAATATGGATGATGAAGATAAAAAATTAATACGCGTTGGCGAGGAGATGAAGACGGGTACTTGGTATTAAAATAATTAGGTAATCCGAAGTTTAGATTATCACTTAAGTTACCCCTCCACAACCACTCAGTTGTTAGTTAATCAGTAACCGCCCCTTCAGATGCGGATTTAGCCAGTTTTGCGAATTTTGCCAATACACCTTTGGTGTAGTTTGGCTTGGGTTGTGTCCAATTAAATAGGCGTTTATCGATAATTACCTGCTCAACCAACAGTTCTAAAATGTTGTTTTTTGCATCAATTAAGATTTTATCGCCATCTTCAACTACAGCCAGTACACCACCTTTAAAGGCTTCAGGGGTGATGTGGCCGACTACAAAACCATGTGTACCGCCAGAGAAGCGACCATCGGTAATAAGAGCCACTTTGCCACCTAAGTCTTTGCCCATAACTGCAGAAGTAGGGGCAAGCATTTCGCGCATACCAGGGCCACCGACAGGACCTTCATAGCGAATGACGATTACATCACCTGCTGTTATTTGGTCATTTAGGATGGCTTCAAGCGCATCCTCTTCGCGAGAAAAACATTTTGCACTACCTTTGAAACTCAAACCTTCTTTGCCAGTTATTTTTGCCACAGAACCATCGGTTGCAAGATTGCCACGTAAAATTCTAAGGTGTGAATCTTTTTTTATTGGATTGTCTAACGCTCTAATAATTTCTTGGGAGTATGCGTATGGCTTAACATTTTCTAAATTTTCAGCTAGCGTTTTGCCTGTTACTGTTATACAATCTCCGTGCAATAGTCCTGCATCAAGTAGCATTTTCATTAGTGGCAATGTGCCGCCAATTTCAACCAATTCACTCATCATGTATTTGCCTGATGGTTTAAGGTCGGCAATAACAGGTACTTTTTTGCCAATGCGAGTAAAGTCATCAATTTTAAGATTAACCTCGGCAGCACTTGCCATGGCAATTAAATGCAAGACAGCATTAGTTGAGCCACCCAGTGCAATAATCACGGTAATGGAATTCTCAAATGCTTTCATAGTCATGATGTCACGAGGTTTAATGTCTTTATTTAATAAATTAAGAACGGCTTGTCCAGCCTGAACGCAGTCGTTATTTTTATCATCTGAAATAGCGTCTTGCGCGCTAGAATTTGGCAAACTCATACCCAACGCTTCAATTGCTGATGCCATGGTGTTGGCTGTGTACATACCACCACAAGAGCCAGGACCAGGAATGGCTGTTTTTTCAATATTTTCTAGTTCAATTGCATCAATAGCATGATTGGCAAATTGACCAACTGCTTCAAAAACACTCACCACATCTGTATGATTTTTACCCGGCTGAATGGTACCACCATAAACAAAAATACTAGGGCGGTTAAGACGTGCCAAGCCTATAATACAACCAGGCATGTTTTTATCACAACCACCAATAGCAACCACACCATCAAAACCCTGACAGCCAACAACAGTTTCAATTGAATCAGCAATAACCTCACGCGAGACTAAAGAATACTTCATGCCTTCAGAGCCCATAGAAATGCCATCTGAAATAGTGATGGTGTTAAAAATAACGGCTTTGCCGCCTGTGGTATTGACTCCTTTTGATGCCTCGTCAGCCAATTTATTAATGTGCATATTGCACGGCGTTACCATTGACCAAGTGCTTGCTATACCGACTTGAGGCTTGTTAAAGTCCTCTTTTGTAAAACCAACCGGATAAAGCATAGCACGA
This sequence comes from Candidatus Ruthia sp. Plio_17_S18, assembly GCA_021730105.1. Taxonomy (GTDB): domain Bacteria; phylum Pseudomonadota; class Gammaproteobacteria; order PS1; family Pseudothioglobaceae; genus Ruthia. Next base: position 583,735 of record CP072538.1, on the reverse strand, counting down.
CTTGGTGCGCGCTCAAACCCATCAACAACTTGCGAGGAATATTTTCTTAGGTTGCACATAATTTTTCTTCGTATGATAAAAAGATTAAATTTTAGACTAAAATGAGCGTTTCATTAAACATTTGAGCCGTCAGCTTGATTAAAGCCGAACAAATTTTTACCCTAGTTAAGCCCTTTGTTAAGGAGGGTAAAATATTGCCCAGAACCAAGACGCAAATCAATGAAAATATTGGGGATTTTGTTTGCTTGATAGACGATAATCAATTGCTTGCGTGTGCAGGTCTTAAAGACTGTAAAGAGGGCTTGGGGGAAATTTATTCATTGGCAGTGTCTAAAAAAGTGCAAAAAATAGGGCTTTCATTAAAACTGCTTGACAAGATTATGAAAAAAGCAAAAGCTGAAAAATTTTCCAAGGTTTTTGCATTGACCAAATACGGCACAGATTGGTTTATTAAAAATGGCTTTACCCAAATGAAAATTTCTGATTTACCCAAAAAACGCCAAGCCTTATTTAATCAAGATCGCAACTCATCAATTTTTTTTAAAGATGTTAATTATTAAAGACAGAATTAGTGGCTACTTGCCAGTAATTATTGACATTGAAACAGGTGGTTTTAACGAATCATAAACAAGCAAGGCCGCCCTTATAATAATAAAAAATCTAATATTTAATGTTAAGGAATTGATTAACTCAAATCTAAGGTGGGCATTCGGCTGTTTTGTGCAAGTTTGGCTAAGTCTAGTGAAAATACTGGTGCCATTGTTAAAAAATCTTGATATTGTTTAAATACATAGTATTTAGCTGTGTGGCTTGATATAGCTAAACTGTACGCTATTCTCAGTGTGCATAATTGTTGAAAGTAAAAAACTTGATTGTAAATCAAATCAAACAACTCATTTTTATTGAAATCATAACTGAAACGACCAAAATTTTCCTTGTCAAGATAACATTGGGTGTTTAAGCACACTCGCCCAAATCACAGTTAATTAATTTTTTACTTGCCAAATGTTGCATTATAATTCTTTGATATTTTTTTCATATTATTATAAGGGTTTATTAATGAGTCAAATTAAGCAAATGTTTGAATTGCAACAGCAATTAAATGATAACACCAATGGCCCTGAGTGGAGTAGTGGCATCACCAAAGATGGGCGTTATATTTCTTGGTTGCGTTGTATTTATATGGAGGCCACCGAGGCGATTGATTCGTTTAACTGGAAACATTGGAAAGATATTGAAGCAGCACATGATTTAGATAACGCTAAAGTTGAGCTGGTGGATATTTGGCATTTTATTATGTCTGAGGCCATTCATTTTGGCGATACTCAATTTGCTCAGAGTTATGAAAATACAAAGCCAGAAAGGCAGGCCAATCCAGAACTTGTGATAGAGATTTTAGAAAAGCTGGTAGCTTCAGCAAGTGGCGCTAATGTAGATAAATCTCAAAACGCTTTATATGAAATTACAGCACTTTTCTTTAAAGCGCTAGCAACAATGAGTATGGATGTGCCAGAACTTTACAAACGCTATATTGTTAAAAATCAACTCAATACCTTTAGACAAAAACATGGCTATAAAGAAGGTATTTATATTAAGAATTGGGGCGCGGTGGAAGATAACGTTATGGCCTTTCGTATCATGGAAAAACATCCTGATTTAACGCCAGAACAATTATATAAAGAATTAGAAAAAGAGTACAACTTGGTTATATAAGCCATAAGGTTGTGCCTAATCAAGTAGCTAAATTGCATACAATTTGTCAAATTAAGTCAAATTCATCCTTTGTGCTAGGGAGCACATATAAGTGCAAGCATAATACATCAATATTAGCGCTATATAAAGTTATGCATAAAACGATTACCAGTGCGCTTAGTCAGTATCAAACAAAGCAGAAATTGGATGGTTTTTATCCTGTGATTGACAGTTTGCTTATCAATTATTATGATCCAATGTATGACTATCAAATTAAGAAAAAGCACAAAAGAATTGTATTTAAAGGCAATGCTGGCGAAGTCTTGTAATATTTAAACACTCGCTTAATCTCTTGAACTGATTTTAATATCCGTAATGGGTGTTGCTCTACAAGCTAAAATTTCCCCTTGTGACAAAGGTACTAGAGAATCTTGATGAATGACATCACCAGATAAAAGTTGCAATATGCAACTACCGCAATGCCCTTGACGACAAGAATGGTTAATAAGAATGTTGTATTGTTCAAGCTCGGCAAGAATGGAACGGTCCCCATAGATATATAATGACTCAGTTTTACCGTTAATGTTATCAATCTCTATCCTAAACATTTAGCCAGCTACAATTCAAAGCCGTTAAAATCAGAGTCTTGTTCATCCAAAGTATTATCAATAGCACTGACTAAATAAGAAGTAATTTCAGTTTCTTGTGGCGCAACTTGCACATTATCAGAATCTAGCCAGTGGTTAATCCAAGGTAGTGGATTGGTGCATTCATCAAATATAGGGCTTAGATTTAAAGCTTTCATACGTACGTTGGTGATGTACTCTAAATATTGTTTTAAAATCTGTGCATTCAAACCAATCATGGAGCCGTCACGGAATAAGTATTTTGCCCATTTTTTTTCTTGCTCACAAACCTCTCTAAACATGGTAATTACTTCATTTTGACACTCTTTGGCAATTTTTTGCATATCAGGGTCGTCTTTGCCATCGCTCATCAAATTAAGCATGTGTTGGGTGCCTGTTAAATGGAGCGCTTCATCGCGAGCAATCATTTTGATAATCTTGGCATTACCCTCCATAACCTTGCGTTCAGCAAACGCAAATGAGCAAGCAAAACTAACGTAGAATCGAACCGCCTCAAGAATATTGACCGACATAATCGTAAGATAAAGTTTCCTTTTCAAACAGTACAAGTCAATTGACATTTCTTTTCCTTGAACTTTAATTTTGCCTGTGCCATGCAGCAAATAGGCCTGAGTACATTTAATTAGCTCGTCATAATGTTTGGAGACACTTTCAGCACGTTGAATAATTTCATCTGTTTTCATAATATCGTCAAATACCACACCTGGCTCATTAACAATAGCGCGAATAATATGCGTATAAGAACGTGAATGAATGGTTTCAGAAAATGACCAAGTTTCAACCCAATTTTCCAACTCTGGCAATGACACAATTGGCAAAAAAGCAATATTAGGAGCTCGACCTTGTACTGAATCAAGCAAAATTTGATATTGTAAATTAGAGATAAAAATATGTTTTTCATTAGGGAGTAATTTGGCAAAATCTATTTTATCTTTGGAAACATCAATCTCTTCTGGACGCCAAAAAAATGAGAGTTGTTTTTCAGTGAGTTTTTCAAATATCTCAAATTTTTGCTTATCAAAACGTGCAACATTCACACTGTTGCCAAAAAACATGGGCTGGGTTAGTGTGTCACTAATTTTTTTGTTAAAGATACTGTACGACATAATATAACTCCCTTATTTTATTTCTAAGCAAAACTTTTAATCTTTTATTTATGCTTTAATGTTGAAGGTTTTTATCTACTTTATAATTTGCAAACACCATCTGCACACTCGTTGTCATCTTCTTTTTCCTGCCAGTCATCTACACCATCACGAGTTGTGTGATAATAAAGCGTTTTAATGCCATATTTATAGGCCTTTAACAAGTCCATTAAAAACAGCTTCATCGGCACTCTATTGCCTTCAAATTGCGAAGGGTCATAATGCGTATTGGTAGAAATAGATTGATCTACAAATTTTTGCATAATCCCGCAAAGTTGTAGGTAGCCTTCATTATCTTTAATATCCCAAAGTAATTCATACTGATTTTTTAATCTTTCATACTCAGGTACAATTTGTTTTAAGATGCCATCTTTAGATTGTTTGATAGAAACAAACCCTCTAGGTGGCTCAATACCGTTGGTTGAATTGGAGATTTGTGATGAGCTTTCACAGGGCATTAGTGCTGTTAAAGTTGAGTTTCTAAGCCCTGCTGATTTAATATCTTGGCGTAGCGCATCCCAATCAAGTTCTAATTTACAATCACAGAATTTGTCAATGTCTTTTTTATAAGAATCAATAGGCATAATGCCTTGTGAATATTGGGTTTGAGAAAATAATGGACAAGCGCCCAATTCTTTTGCTAATGTATTTGAAGCTTTTAATGAATAATATTGCAATGCTTCAAAAGTTTGGTGAATAAGCTGATTGCCTGATCCATCAGAGTATTTTGCACCATTTTTAGCTAAATAATAAGCAAGATTTGTGACACCAATACCAAGTGTACGACGGTTCTTGCTAGCTAGTTCAGCCGCTTTAATTGGGTAGTCTTGATAATCAAGCAAACAATCCAATGAACGTACAATAATATCAGTTAGCGCTTCGAGCTCATCTAAAGAGTCTAATGTACCAAGATTGATCGCTGATAGCGTACAAAGTGCCACTTCACCCTGATCATCCTGAACTGAGTACAAAGGCTTGGTTGGCAATGTAATTTCCATACAAAGATTAGATTGTTTGATAGGGGCTTGCTTGGCATCAAAGGCGCTGTGAGTATTGCAATGATCAACATTTTGTAGATAAATACGGCCTGTATTGGCACGCTCTTGCATAAACTTGGCAAATAACTCTCTGGCCTTAATGGTTTGTTTTCTAATCGAGTCATCTTGTTCGTATTGCTCGTACAAGAATTTAAATTCCTCTTGGTCGGTAAAAAAAGCATCGTATAAACCAGGTACATCATGGGGTGAAAATAAAGTAATATCACCAGATTTTAAAAAGCGTTGATACATTAAGCCGTTAAATTGCACGCCATAATCAAGATGGCGAATGCGGTTTTCATCCGTACCTGTGTTATTTTTAAGCACTAATAAGCTTTCAACTTCTAGATGCCACAAGGGATAAAACAAAGTGGCTGCACCACCGCGTACACCACCTTGGGAGCAAGATTTAACCGCAGTATGAAAGTGTTTATAAAAAGAAATACAGCCTGTATGTGTTGCCTCGCCACCACGAATAGGGCTGCCAATTGCACGAATTTTGCCAGCATTAATACCAATGCCAGCACGCTGAGAAACATACTTTACAATAGCGCCAGCAGCAGCACTGATTGAGTCTAAATCATCATCTGCCTCAATTAATACACAAGATGAAAACTGGCGTGTTGGTGTTCTAACGCCCGCCATAATAGGCGTAGGAAGAGAGATTTTAAATAAGCTTACTGCATCATAAAAGCACTTCACAATATCCATACGTACACTGGCCTTATATTCTTGGAATAGGCACATACCCACCAATACATAAAGCAATTGTGGCGATTCGTAAATTTCGCCAGTGACACGATTTTGAACTAGGTATTTACCCTCTAATTGCTTAACTGCAGCATAGGAAAACTTCATATCACGCCAATGGTCAATATAGGCATCTAGGGTTTTAATCTCTTCTTTTGAGTATTTATTAAGAATATCTTTGTCATAAATACCCAAATCTGTGAATTTTTTAATATGCTCAAAAAGCGGGGGCGGGGTAAAAGACTTAAACGCCTTTTTACGTAAATGCAAAATAGCCAAACGTGCCGCTAAATATTGATAATCTGGCACCTCTATTGAGATTAAATCTGCTGCTGATTTAATAATGGTTTCATGAATGTCTGCCGTCTTAATGCCGTCAAAAAATGCTAACTGGGCATTGATTTCAACTTGACTTACACTCACACCTTTTAAATCTTGTGAAGCCCAGTGCACAACCCTATGAATTTTATCCATATCAATGGATTCTTGTTGTCCGTTGCGCTTGGTGACTTTAATGTCTTGGTTCATTAGTACTCCTAGTAAAAAATACTACATATAGTGTTTTAGTAACAGTTAATTACAACTAAATATAGTGTATTTGGATTATTTTTGCAAGTACAAAATATTGCAATTTATGGGTAAAAATGCTTAAAATATTGCTACGAAAGGGATTGCTAGATTGAAAAAAAAATAAAAAAAATTAGTATCATTTTTGACAAAAACATTACCGGTTTATAATGTATTTTGGTTGTAAAAAGCATAAAGCTTGACGTAACAATCTTTTTAGAAGTCAATGTTTAAAAAAACATTTTTTGTTTGGTTTTTTGACCTTGTTTAGTTCATTAATTTTTTTTTAAGAATTGTTCCAATATTGGATTTTTGCAAATACGCCTGCAATTTGAACGTCCATCACACGTCATTGCCTAAAACACCAACTTGGTTAATTTTCATAATCATCCACCTTAAAATGACTATCCAGACATCTTAATCAGTAAATCAGCAAACAACCAGTTCATACTTTCTTGAAATTTAATGCTTGAGCCATGTTTGATTAATGCCATTTAAACCAAAAAGGCAAAGCTTGCGCTTATGCTGCCAAGTTGCTGAGAATAAGGTTCGGTGATGCCTGTTATATTTTTTGGGATGATGGCAACTTTGCCATTGCTTAATGCAAAAATAAAGCTTTTAACCTTAACAACAGATAAATAAGCAAGATGTTTACCCAGTTAGGTGTTTATTGAAAAACCAACTAAATTGGTAGGGCAATCAATTGAGAGTCATCCAATCCATTTTCAAACAATAATTCACTTAAGTAAATTAACACTTCAGCTGGCGCACAAAGATACACCTCAGACTGGTTAACAATCGATAAATCTAGCGCGTTAAAGATCTGCTTTGCTACCTTTTTATAGCAGTCATTTTTTTGATAACGGTCAAATTCACAAGCAATAGAATGATAGGTATATCTATCTATCATTGTTTGCCAAGATTTGACATGATGATATAAATAAGGCGCTGATTCAGTAGCAGGATAGGCCCAATAAAAATGTATTGAGTTGGGCATTTGCAGCGAAAAAGCATGCTCAACTAGACTCCTAATTGAAGCAAAACCACCATCCCATGCAATAAACAACATAGGCAATGTCGAGGCCTCGTTAAGAACAAATATACCCTTAGGACCCTTTAAGGCCACTTTACTTTTAACTTTAAGTGATTTGTTAAAAATAGCTTGTGCAAAGGCGTCAGGCTTATTGTTACGAATATGAAATTCCAGTGTCATGCTGTAGCATGGGCAAGAGGCCAAAGGATACCTATAAGTACCGCCCTTAAAAGACAATTCTACATCTTGACCAGCCATAAACTGTAAGGTTTTTGACCTGGGTGTTCTTAAAGTAAGCATTGCCATGTCTTTATTAATAAAATGAATGCTTTTAACTTTTGTGTCAATGTTTTGAATAGCAATTGATTTCACATTATCAATCAAATCTAGATCAATTTCAATATTTGATTCTACAGAATTACAACACATTAAGAATTCAGCATCGTCTAATTCATTCTGAGACAAAACAAAGTCATGATGCTTAATTTTCTTAATAGTGCCACTAACAAGCTTAGCCTTACAAACACCACAAGTACCGTTACTACATTTATAATGCATAGGCAAACCATGACGAAGCCCACTTTCAAGCACAGAGTCATTTGATGAACATTCATAGTTTTTGTTTTGAACACTTAACTTAATATTAAATAGATTGGACATGATTAAACAAACGATTCAATTATCGTAGTAGAGTTATTGCCTTAAAAGATTATCAAAGCCTTGTAAAATCTGGTTTAAAAAACTATTATTTAACATAATATAAATTATGAGAAGTAATTATAAATGAGTGGAAATTAAATCAATAAGCATATTTATGTGGTCGTCCCTGTCATTTAATGCAGGAATGTAGCTAAACTGGCGACCGCCAGCTTGGATAAAATAATCACTATTTTCATATTCAATTTCCTCTAAAGTCTCCAAGCAATCGGCTGAAAATCCTGGGCAAATAACTTGAATATGTACAACGCCATCACTAGCCAACGCTTCTAATCTTTCTTTGGTTTGTGGCTTGGTCCACGGTTCTCGTCCAAAAATAGATTGAAAACTGAATAAGTAGTCACTTTCATCTAAATCTAGCTTTTTGGCGAGTGATTTAGCTGTGCTAACGCAATGATCATAATATACATCACCATTGTCAACATATCTCTGAGGAATGCCGTGAAATGAAATCATTAATTGATCTGGTTTTCCATGTTGGGCTTGATGCTCTAACACCGAATTAGCAAGAGATTGAAGATAACCATTATTGTTATAATAATGCTCAATGAAGGCTATTTCTGGCTTTTTCGTCCAAGAGTTTAATGTTTGGTTAATAGCGTCTAATGTTGAAAGTGTCGTTGTGTTTGAGTATTGAGGATAAAGTGGCAAGACAATGATTTTTTCACAACCTTGAGCATGTAACTTATCTAAAGCTGATGAAATAGAGGGATTTCCATAACGCATACCTATCTCAAATACTAAGTTTTCATGCTGTTTAAGCAATGCTTTTTTAACGCCTTGTAATTGCAACTTGGTGATACTTAATAAGGGAGAACCAGTACCAATTTTATTCCAAATCTTGGCGTAATTTTTGGCTGATTTTTTAGGCCTGATATTAAGAATAATGACATTTAATGCCAACCACCATATTAATTTATTAGGTGGGTCAACAACTCTAGGATCTGATAAGAATTCATACAAATATCGCCTTAAAGCAGCCTTTGTAGGCGCATCTGGTGTACCAAGATTGGTTAGTAAAATACCTGTTTTCATTTAAATTTAGCCAAATTTTTATCAATAAAACAACGAATAAAATCGTGCGATTGCACCGAGTGCAAGCGATCAACCTCTTCACTCTTAATAAAGTAATAAAGGTAATAACGGTTGAAAATCTACGCACATGATAACGATCTCTAACTTTTTTAATAAAACATCACGTTCATCATGCCCTTGCAATTTAATTCAAAATTGCATTTGAAGAGTTTAACAGCGCTTTGTTATTACGTGGTGTGTTTGTATTGAAATCATGGAGTTACAACAACAAACTGGTAGTTTTCTGCCTTTATCAGGTGTTGTAATTTAGTGTACGATGGTTGCATTTATTAACTGAGTAATGATTGACTTAGTAGAACTGGCGTTATTTAGTGATGCTCTGGCATACCATTTATTGGCTTTTTGCTCATTTGCTTGCGTACCTTCACCATTTAAATAAGCGTACCAAACATTAAATTGAGCGGCTAAATTGCCTTGCTTCGCCGCCTTTCTATACCAGTAAAAAGCATTTACATAATTTTGAGTAACGCCCTTACCTTTTTGAAAAATATCAGCCAATTGGTACTGCGCCTCAGCATTGCCTAAATAGGCCTGATGTTGAATTTCAATAGCCTCAGTGCTTAAGCTTGATTCTGCCAATAAGTGTTTGTGAATTTGGCTCATTAATAGCCTCTTATTTATTGTTTATTTAGGTGCAATATACCATCGATTTTTACGCTTGTAAAGTAAAACAATAATTATTAATCAATTACTTATATAGTATTTATAATGTTTTTACCACCACTGGTATTTTTTAACTAATTTAATGACCGAGTATGAATAGTAAAGATTAACTATAATAGGTAAAAATTACATTGCAATTAAGGTGCAAATAATGGCAAACAAAACCAAGGACTATCTGGCTAAAGTACGCAAGAAGACTGGCTTTTCGGATTATAAAATCTCACAAGAATATGAAATTAATCAATCCAATTTAAGCAAATATAAATCAGGAAAAGCCGCCTTTTCTGAAACACATGCTTGGCTGTTTGCCAATATTTTAAATATCAATCCTGCAGAAGTTGTTGCTCACACCAAACTTGAACATGCAAAAATTACTGGTAGTAAATCAAAGACCATATTTTGGCAAGAGCAACTAGAAAAACTTGCAAACAACCCTAATGCCATCAAAATAGATATTGCACAAATTAACCCTATTGTTGGCGACTTGAATGGCAACTCTCAAAAAATTATCAAGTTAACCAAAGAGGCGTATGCTCAAGGTTGTGATTTGTTGGTTTTTCCAGAATTATCACTGATTGGCTACCCTCCTGAGGACTTACTACTACGTGAGGGTTTTATTCAACAGGTGGAAGACAAAATAACGCTAATCAAACAAACCATTTCTGAAGATATTGCCATTATATTTGGCGCACCTTCCAAACAAAACGGCGTTTTATACAACGGCGCTTATCTTGTTCAAAATTCGCAACTGCGGGTTTATCATAAGCAAAACCTTCCGAACTATGGCGTGTTTGATGAAAAGCGTTATTTTGAACCTGGTCATGAATCTTTTATTTTTGAATGCCAAGGTAGAAGAATTGGCTTAGTCATCTGTGAAGATGCTTGGACACCAAAGGTTATCTCTACCACGGCCAATCAAGGTGCACAAATCATCATCAGTATTAACGCCTCCCCATTTCAAGTTGGCAAACATTCACAACGCATTGAGCAAATTAAACAGCGCGTATTAGCCACTAAAACTGATTTTATTTACGTTAATATGGTTGGTGCACAAGATGAATTGGTATTTGATGGCGCATCTTTTGCTATGAATTCAAATGCTGACATCACTTTGCAATTGTCCTTATTTAAAGAAACAGTTCAAAGAGTTAATTTTACCCTACCCGCTGCACTGCCTGACACTGACCCTATTGAAAAAATCATTTACAATGCCTTAGTACTTGCCACCAAAGACTACATTGAGAAAAACGGAGTTTTTAATGGCGTGGTCATTGGCTTATCTGGTGGTATCGATTCTGCACTAACCCTTGCCATTGCTGCTGATGCCATCGGTACTAAGAACATTAAAGCCATTATGATGCCCTATGAATACACCTCAAATATGAGCCTTGAAGATGCCAAAATGCAAGCCGCAACAATGAATGTTGATTATCATGAAATCAACATTCACACTATGGTGGATAGCTTTAACACGCAACTTAACACACTATTTAACGGCATAGAGGCCGACACTACCGAGGAAAACCTACAGGCTCGTGTGCGTGGCACACTACTAATGGCAATCTCTAACAAGTTAGGCAAAATCGTACTCACCACAGGTAACAAATCTGAAATGGCAGTCGGCTACGCCACTCTATATGGCGATATGTCAGGCGGTTTTGCCCCTATTAAAGACGTTAGTAAAACCTTAGTTTATCAACTAGCAAAATACAGAAACACCCTATCAACCATCATTCCAGGGCGCGTTATCGACAGAGCACCATCTGCCGAACTTGCCCCTAACCAAATTGATCAAGACTCCCTGCCCCCTTATAACGAACTGGATGCAATTCTAGCATTATTTATTGAACAAAAACATTCCGTTAAATACATCATCAAACAAGGCTTTAACGAACAAACCGTTAAACGCATCACCCAAATGGTGCTTAACAACGAATACAAACGCAGACAAAGCACACCTGGCCCTAAGATTAGCCAAAATGCCTTTGGTAAAGAGCGTCGCTACCCTATGACATCAAAATTTCAACCTTAACACTATTAAAATGCTACGTGTATGGCTAATAAACTCACCATCATAAAATCCATGGAGAGCTCAAGGATATTATAGACTTGAGCAAAAACGAGAAACAATAAGATTTTGGATGATTATCTCTACATTGGTAGTTTCAATAATAAGCATTTACTTAACGGCATTTATTGCTATATATAAAATACAAGGGTAGTTATAAAAATCACGAAAAAACTAGTTATAGCTTTGATATTTATAGGAATATTGTCTGGTTGTGGTTGGAAAACCAGTGGATTGGAAAAGACTTTGATAGATTTGTATTAAAATACGGCTCTCCATATAAAAAATTCAATCTTCTAAATGGAGACGTTCTATACACTTGGAACTCTGGTGTATCTTCAGTAAATATCCCACAATTGGAAACTACAAGTGTATATGGAAATACTGTATCCACTCAAATTTATGGCGTCGGAAGTATAAAATTGTATTGTGAAATTCAGCTTCAAGTGAGTTCAAAAGGCTTTATTAAAAAACTTACTATCTTAAAAGATACATTAAAAATGAGTCAAGAAATTATTGTAAATCCAATCATGGCAGCACATTTATTTGCAGGCATAAGTGCCCTGACACTTGGAATATTTCAAGTGTTTTTTATGCCAAGAGGAGCAAAAGAACATAAAAAAATTGGATAGGGTTAATTATGTTTCTTGCCTTGTTATCTTTATATGACTTAGTTGTGGATGGCTGGTTAAGTTTACCCGCACACATATTTACTTGAGCAACATTCATTCTTTTGCCTTTAGCAATTTGGTCTGTAAAAAATGGAAAAATAAATTTACATAAATATTGCATGTTTACTTTCAATCAAAGCACTAATTCTATAAATTCAAATGTTATACAAAAATCTTAAGCAGGCCCTTGGCTTTATGCTTGGTTTCTTGCAATTCTTGTTTGGCAATAGAGTCAAACACAATGCCTGCCCCTGCCCTTAAAGTTAATAGATTATCTTGTGTACTAATGGTACGAATAAGAATGTTAAAATCCATTTTTCCGTTACTGCTAATGTAACCCAGCGAGCCTGTATAGGCTTGGCGTGGCATTTGTTCAAGTTCTTGAATAATTTGCATACAACGAATTTTAGGACAACCAGTGATGGTGCCGCCTGGAAATAATGCACTGATTAGGTGCTTAATGGTGGTGTGTGGCTTGATTTTGCCTTTGATATTTGAAACGATATGGTGCACAAAGGGATAGCTTTCCAAGCCCATAATTTCATCCACTTTGATACTGCCGTATTCGCACACCCTGCCCAAATCATTACGCTCTAAATCAAGCAGCATAATATGCTCTGCTCGTTCTTTAGGGTGGTTGATGAGTTGTTGTTTGAGGCGTTTGTCTTCACTGCCTGTGCTACGTGGGTGGGTGCCTGCAATGGGTCTGGTTTGTATGACATTACCATCCACGCTAAATAAGCGCTCGGGAGAGGAGGAAATAATACTAAACGTTTGGAATTGTGCCAGTGCGGAGAATGGCGCAGGGTTGGTTTTTTTTAATGCTTGGTAAATTTGGGTTGGGGCAATATCACTAGTTAAGTGGTATTGCCATTGTCTTGAGAGGTTGACTTGAAAAACATCCCCTGCTTTAATGTACTCACGACTCTTTGCCACGCTTGATAAAAACTTAGCCTCGTGTTCAGCAGATAAAACACCTGTTAATTTGTGTTCAGGCACGGCTTTTAATTGCTCAATATCTGCCAATACTTGGTCTATTCTGTGCTGATTGGAAAATTGGTCTAATAAATAAGTTTGATGATTGGCATGATCAATAACAATCGCTGTAGGGATTTGCACGGCAATGGCAATAGGCTGACTATTGGTGCGCATTATGTGCTTTAAAGTCGACTCTATTTGCCCTATTAATTCATAAGACAAATATACAAACCAACCACCAGTAAAGGGTAAGTCACTGTAAATAAGTGGTGTGTCAATACTGTCAGTGAGTTTGTCCAAAAAATCAAACTCTTCTAAATGGTTTAGTACAATTTGTTTGTTAGGGTGTGCAAATAATATCGAAAAACGATTATTAGCATTGTGATTAACACTTTCTAGCAAAAATGGATAGCGCGTAGGATTGGCGTAAGATAACGCTGCTAAAGCAACATCAGGAATGGATAGAACCTTCACTTTAATTGATGGTTAATTTATTTATATTTGGCTTAGTGGTTATGATTTTGCTTAGTAGTTGTTTGGCTCTATTAATCTCTTTATGCGATGGGAATTTAACCAGCATTGCGCTTAGTAAGCCGCGTGCTTTGTCTTGCTGGTTAAGCTCTATATATACTTTAGCCAACTCAAATAAAGAGTTTGAAAACTTATAGTGCAATGGGTTTTGTTGTTGAAATGCAACAAAAGTATTTCTAGCATTGTAAAAATCATCTTTAGCTAAATAAGACTTGGCTAGCCAATAATGCACATCTGATGTGTGATTATTATTCGGATAAGTGGCTAAATATTGTTTAAACAGTTTAATGGCTTGGTCGTATTGATCCGTCACTAATAAGCTGCGCGCTTGTGTATAAATGCGCTTGGCTTTTTGATCATGTTCTCTGACTCTAAGCGTGGTTTTTACAATAGTGGCGCTGGATTTTTGATAAGTGATTAAGCTAAACAGCTCTTTAATTTTTCCAGTGCTTATTTTTTGTTGTTGCTCTAAAAGCTCAATCTTACCCAACAAGGCTTTATTTTTACGCACCAAGCGCTTTATTTTTTGATTGTGATCCATTATTACCTTGTCTGTATTAATGCCTGCACTGACAGGCTGCCAAGCAAAAATACTTAAAAAAGCAATCAAACTAAGGTGGTACATTAATCTTTATTGATAAACAAACTCAACGCGTCTGTTTTTCTGCCATGCATCCTCATCGTGGTGCTGTAGTATGGGCTTTTCCTCGCCAAAACTAATAACTTCAACCCTTGAAGAAAGATCATACAATCCTAATATTTCTTTAACGCTTAAAGCGCGATTTTCACCCAGTGCTAGATTGTATTCACGTGTGCCACGCTCATCTGCATGTCCTTCTAGGCGTAAATTTAGTGCTGGATTGTTACGCATAAAGTTTGCATGCTTGATGATTTGTTTGGTTGAATCTTCATAAATTTCAGTGCCGTCATAGAAAAAATACAATACAAAACTAACGTCTGTATTTCTAAAATCTGCTACGACAACTGGTTCTACAATACTTGATGTATCTACACCACTTATAGAAAACCCTTGCGATTGAAGACTAGACTGATCTGCCTCAATAACATTTTCTTGTGTGTTTTCCGTCCTATCTTCAATGGTAACCACGTTTGGCTTGGGCAATACTTTTTTATATAAATAATCCACGGATGAACATGATGAAAACAGCACTATTGTTATTGTTAGGGATATTATTTTTAACATTTAACGCCTCCTATTTTAAATAATGTGACCAATTTGGCTCTCTAACTTCACCTGTTTTACTAGCCAGCTCGAAAGTTTGACGACCCAGTATTGAAACCACAGAAAGTACACCAGAGCTACCTTTATGAGTAGCAAAGATAATCATACCGCCATTTGGTGAAAAAAACGGCGATTCGTCTAATTGATTATTTGTCATAATGGTTAAATACTTATTAGTAATATCTAATAAAGCAATACGGTAATATTTACCTACCCTATGCACCATGGCTAAGCTTTTACCATCAGGCGAAAAAACCGCTTTAGCATTATATCTACCTTTAAAGGTAGCTCTGTTAATTTTACTGGTTTTTAAATTTTTAATATAAACTTGTACCTGCCCAGAACGATTGGAGGTAAACACAATTTTATCGCCCTTTGGTGAGTAACTTGCCTCAGTATCTATACCTACATCTGTGGTTAGTCTTATTAGTTTTTTAGAGGCTAGTTGATAAGAATAAATATCTTTGTTGCCGTTTTTGGATAGCGTGAGCAAAAGACTTTTGCCATTTGGATGCCAAGATGGCGATGAGGCAATACCATCAAAATAAGGCAATTTTTGTGTTTTTCGGCGTACAAATGGGTATTGGATGAACACCTCTGAACGAGCATTTCTAAAAGACACATAAGCAATTTTATTTTGATCAGGTGACCAAACGGGTGATAGAATAGGCTCTTTAGATTTTAAGATGGTTTGTGGATTTTGCGCATCAGAATCTGATATTTCTAAGCGATATTCGCGCTCACCTTTGCCTTTATTAGTAACGGTAATATAAGCTAGGCGCGTATCAAAAGAGCCTTTTTCACCTAACAAGGCATGATAAATTTGATCAGACAAGTAATGTGCAATTCTTCTGATACCACTATTGTGCACGGCAAATTTATCTTTATAGAGTGTTTTCTTAGAATAAACATCCAGTAATTCAATTTCAACATTGAAGACTTTTTTACTGATTTTTTCTAGCTTGCCAAGTACAATGGCTTCAATTTTTTTTGTCTTCCATTTATCAAAGTTGGGCTTGTCATTAATCACATAATTTGCACTAGAGGCACTAAATTCGCCAGAGCGATTAAAATTATCACGCATAACGCGTGCAATAGTTTTACCTTGGTTTGCATCACCCACAACAGAAAAATCAGAAATGACAATGGGTAAAGCATTTTCATCTTGTTTGATAATGGTAACTTCTAATACTGCCCAAGTAAGTGTGGTATAAAGTGATAAAACAAAAACAAGCAATTGTTTCATTCTTTTTCTTCTATCCAGTTCATTTGAATGGCTTCAAGGATTTTTTCGCCTGATTTGTTTGCATCATCATCAAACTCATCCAGTGTAACTATCATCCGTCTAAGATCAACAAAATTAACAATACTAGGATTAACCTCTGGGTAAGCCTCATCTAAGGCCATCGCAATATCTAGGGAATCTGTCCAATTCATAAAAAATACTTTGAATGAAATCTTAATTTTAACCAAACTAAGGTTTGGCATGGATAAAAATTTAGTCGCTTTTTTTTAAATCACACTCTACTCACATCTCGAACAAAGTCGAGCGTCTTTAGCTGTACAAATACCTCATTTAATTGAGTGATATTTGCAACACTAATGACCATATTGAGTGATTTGATGGAATTGTCTTTTTCTTGAATCTCAAAGTGCTCAATATTGATGTTCATTTTTGAAATAACACTGGCAATAGAGGCAAGTGTGCCTCTTTGGTTGACAACATCCACATCAATCATTGCCTTAAACTCTTCATCTTTATCCGCTTGCCAATCAATATTCAGCCATTGTGCATTTTTGCTCTTAGCACGAACCAAGTTAGCACAAATCAACCTGTGAATCACCATGCCTTTAGAAGTGGTTAAAACACCAGTCACTTTATCACCAGGAATGGGATGGCAACAATGCGCAAAACTAATGGCTTTACCTTGGGTTTTGTGAATACTAATTTTTTGCGTTGTGTGCTTGGCGTTATCGCCTTGCAACTTGTTCAGTACAACCGATACTAAAATCTCAGACAATCCAATTTTCATATACATGTCTTCTTTAGAATCACAATTTAACGCTTTAAGACATGCTAACCACTGAGCCTCATCAATGCCATTTGTGCATATATTTTGATAATCCAACGCATTGGTTAATAAATATTTCCCCAGTTGGATTAGTTCAGCTGCGGATTCGTTTTTAAGATAGGTCTTAATCGAGGATCTGGCTTTTACAGTAACAACAATTTGCAACCAAGAAGACCTAGGCGTGGCCTTATCATCAGTGATAATTTCAATGGTTTGTCCTGATTTTAATTCAGTAGAAATAGGGGTGTTAACTTGGTCAACTTTGGCTTTAAGGGTGTGATTACCAATACTGGTATGTACCATGTAGGCAAAATCAAGCACGGTTGATTTATAAGGCAGTTGAATGATATCCCCTTCAGGGGTAAAAACAAACACCTCAGAAGGGAACAAGTCTGCCTTGGTTTCTTCCAAAAACTCAATAGAAGTACCAGAATTTTGTTGAATATCAAGTAATGAGCCTAGCCAGTTATTAGCTAATTCTGACTTATGATTAGAATCGCTCTTATAGTGCCAATGTGCAGCAATACCGTATTCTGAAATAAAATGCATGTCAGATGAACGAATTTGCACTTCAATAAAAACCTTGTTAGGGCCAAACAGCACCGTATGTAACGACTGATAGCCATTTGATTTGGGTAGTGCTACATAATCTTTAAACTTGCCTGGTAATGGCTTATATAAATTATGGATAATGCCTAGAGCTTTATAGCATTGTGCCACATCAGCCACAATAACCCTAAGCGCATACATGTCTAACACCTGAGAAAATTTCAAATGCTTGATTTTCATCTTTCTATAAATACTACAAGGTTGCTTTCTACGACCATTGATATCGGCATTAGGTATGCCTTCTTGGTTTAGTCGATTTTTTATTTCAGTTTGGATATGACTGATGGTTTTCTTACGATTACCGCATTGCTTTTTAATTTGACTGATCAAAACTTTATTACGAAACGGATAAATAATAGCAAAACACAAATTATCAAGCTCAACCCTAATACTATTAAGACCCAAGCGACGCGCAATAGGTGCATGTATTTCTACTGTTTCTTTAGCAATTCTAAGTTGCTTGTCCCGACGCATTGAGCCAAGTGTTCGCATATTGTGCAAACGATCCGCCAGTTTGATTATCATAACGCGCATATCATCACTCATGGCTAAAAACAACTTTCTAAAATTTTGTGCTTGCTTGTCTGTGTGTGAGTGAAATTCTAGCTCAGTTAGTTTGGATACACCCTCTACAATGTTTGCAATTTCATCACCAAAATCACGCTTAATTTGCTCATAAGTGACTGGGGTATCCTCGATACAATCGTGCAATATTGCTGCTACAATACAATAATAGTCTAACTTTAACTTTGTCAAAATCATAGCAACTGATATGGGGTGAAACACATAAGCCTCGCCCGATTGTCGATATTGCCCATCATGCACTGTTGCTGCAACAATATAAGCCTGATAAACGCCATCAATTTGCTCTTTAGACATATAATTTTCCAGCACACTGCACAGCTCGCTAATTAGGACCCTTTTATCAGGTGAATTCATTCAATATAGTTAAATTTAAGGATAAATCTTTGCCATTATAATACAACCACACCAGTATAATGCCCTCACATATCTGTAATAAACAACACCTTGAGTTATGAAAAAATTATTCATCATCCTACCTTTTTTAACATTACTACTTAATGGTTGTTTTTGGCAAGAAGAAGCCAAAAGAGAATCTATTACTAAAGGCTGGTCGCCAAAAACATTCTTTGCTCAAGCCAAAGAAGAGGCTTCATCAGGTTCAACAGACACAGCCATTGCGCTTTTTGAACAACTACAAGCAGCCTATCCTGGCTCAAAATACGCACTACAATCTAAATTAGAAATCGCTTATGCACTGTATAAGAGCAAGGATTACAATCAAGCAATTGATCGCTTAAATAACTATATTAAGCTTTATCCAGAACACTTTTCAACTCCATATGCCTATTATTTACGTGGTGTTATTTCACAAGACAAATCTCGTTCATTTTTAGATGACTACCTTACTGATAGCGCCCAGCGCGATGTTCACTCGGTGCGTGATGCCTTTAACTACTATCTAGCACTGATTGATAAATTCCCCAAAACTGAGTATGCCGAAGAGGCCAAAACTCATTTAGTTATACTTAGAAATATTTTATCAAGACATGAATTATTTGTGGCTATTTACTACACCAAAAGAGGGGCTAATATTGCTGCCATCAATCGCACTAAGTTTGTTATTGAAAAATACCCAAACACACCTTCAGTGCCTGCAGCACTACATTTAATGGCCTATAATTATGATGTTATTAGTGCAAATATACTGGCAAAAGATGCACGTCGCGTACTAAAGAATAGCTACCCTTCGTACACACCACATTACTCTTTAGAAAACTAAAATTCTTAATCAGCTTCAATGAACAAACAAGAAATAGCTTTCGTATTTAAGATTTCTCTAATCATGGCCACGCGTATGTTGGGCTTATTTATGATTTTTCCTATATTTTCAGTTTATGCAAGTGAATATACCAGCACCACACCTTACTTAATAGGCTTGGCTATTGGCATTTATGGACTAACTCAGGCGTTATTACAAATTCCCTTTGGTTATTTATCAGACAAGTATGGTCGCAAACCAATGCTAATCATTGGTCTTGTTATATTTTTTATTGGCAGTGTTGTGGCCGCCAACTCAACAGACATTATAGGCATTGTTATTGGCAGAGCACTACAAGGTGCAGGCGCTATTTCAGCGGTATTGATGGCGTTTTTAGCAGATTTTGTTAGTGAAAATCAACGCCCCAAAGCCAATGCTTTTGTGGGTGTGCAAATAGGCATAGCCTTTACGTTGGCATTGCTACTAGGCCCTATCATCAGCGTTAATTTGGGCATATCTGGTTTATTTTGGGTGATTGCTTTGCTTTCTGTTGTTGCGCTGATTATTGTTAGTACTATGCCCAACGCCAAACCTAAGAAGCAATATGATTTGTCAATTGAAAACATCAAAAAAGTAATCAATGTTGATTTACTACGGCTAGATTTCAGTGTCTTTGCACTACATTTAATTCTAACTTGTGCCTTTATCGCCATGCCAATTTTTTTAAAAGAAAACAACATTGTTGATATTAAAGACAGTTGGCAAATGTATTTATCTATTATTATCTTGTCCTTTGTTGGTATGTTGCCAATGGTTATTCTGGCTTCCAAATATCAAAAAATTAAACCTGTGTTTTTAAGCGCCATTGCACTGCTAATTATCAGTCAAATTTTGTTCTACCAAATACAACTTACTTACACTTCATTTTTTATTCTCTTAACTTTATTCTTTATTGCTTTTAATGCATTGGAGGCCATCCTACCATCGCTTATAGCCTCAAGTGCAAGTGCTGATAAACGTGGCTTAGCAATGGGCTTGTACGCTACATCGCAGTTTTTAGGTGCGTTCGTTGGCGGCATTGTTGGCGGGTGGATTTACAACATATCTAATCTAAATAATGTATTCTTATTCACCACATTTATTGCAATTGTTTGGTGGATCATTATCCTAATAACCAAGCAAAAAACACCCACCAAACGGGCAACAGAAAATTAATCGGAGCAAAAAAAATGGCAGGAATCAACAAAGTAATTTTAGTAGGCAATTTAGGTCAAGATGTAGAATTGAAATACACCTCTGATGGCAGAGCAGTAACCACTTTATCAGTTGCAACCAGTGAAAGCTGGACAGACAAAAACACAGGGCAAAAGGTTGATAAAACCGAATGGCACCGCGTTAGTTTATTTGGCAAACTAGCCGAGATTGCTGGTCAATACCTACACAAAGGCTCCAAGATTTACGTTGAAGGCAACCTAAGAACACGTAAATGGCAAGACCAAACTGGTGCTGACCGTTACACAACTGAAGTAGTTGTGTCTGGTTTTAATGGCACATTACAAATGTTAGATCGTCGCGATAATGCTGATATGGGTAGCGCGCCCCATTCTCAACAGTCAGCGCCTTCTGCACCTGCACCACAGCAACAAGCTGCAGTAGCACCAATCTCAGACCCTATCGCACCTGTTGATCATTCTGGGTTTGATGATGACATTCCTTTTTAAAAAGCTAACAATACAACACCAACAACCCATTTTCATGGGTTGTTGGTGCATGCTCAATTGTGTTATTTATCTCTATTACTCCAATAATCAGCCTTGTTTGAAATCACCCAACGCACGCCACCCTTGGGATTTTCAACATCGCCTTTATATCTAGGAATCAAATGCACATGTAAGTGCATAATACTCTGCCCTGCTGCTTCACCATTATTCACACCAATGTTATAGCCATCTGGAGAAAACTCCTCATCAAGAATCAATTTGGCTTTTTGAAGGGATTTAGCAATCGCATTTTGCTCTTGTTCGGTAATGTCAAAATAAGTAGCAACGTGTCTTTTAGGGATGATCAATGCATGCCCAGTAGAGACGGGACAAGAATCTAAAAATGCCATTGTTAAATCACACTGACCAATAATTCTTTCTTCACGCAATTGACAAAACAAGCAATCTGTATTCATTTTTATTCCTAAGTTTAGTGATTATTGTGGGTGCTTATTTTAACCCAAGTCAACATTAGTAAACATAATGCTTTGACCTTAAAGACAGCAAATAAGACAATAAAAAACCGGCATAAAGCCGGATTTACTATGTAACTTATGATTTATTGAGTATCCTCAAGCGAAAAAACCAGCAACTAATGCTGGTTTTAATCATAGCTTTTATACTATCTTACTGTTGGTATTACTGGTGTGTAGTCGTGTTAGGTACAACGCCAGGCCCCCATGGGGTATTTGTATAACCATTGGGGGCTAAACCATAATCATTACGACCATAACCATAATGGTTGTTGTTATTCCAACCGTTGTTATCAAATTCATCAAACATATTGCCCATTTCTTCTGGATACCAACGAGGATCCCACAAATCGTATGGGTTGTAACCAAACATGCCATTATCTTCTTGATAGCCATAGCCGTTATAGTTGTTGTAACCACCACCCCAAGGGGTGGTGTTGCTGTTCCAAAATGCATTTGCACTTAGAGTGAATGCCAATAGTACCATTGCAAAAATCTTTTTCACTGTCATATCTCCATTTAATTAACTTAATTTATATTATAACATAATAATATATTTATGCAAATTGCTTTTTAAGCAAAGCTAATATTTAAAAAGAGCGAGGATTGCGTGAATATCGATAGTCAACATAAGACTTTGACGACTCAAGGTTATTTATGATTGGTACATAATTAGGTGTAGTGCTGTGTTCTGTTTGATATGCCTGACTAGGCCGTTCGTTGTCATTTGATTCATATTAAAGCGTGAGGCGGCAGGCTTTGGTTATAAAGAAACGCTATTAAACAAGGGGCCAGTGGTCGCGTTACTTTAATTATTATGGGCCGGTGGGGTTGCGTGTCTCTATTGATTTTGTTAAGGCTTTGACCATTAGGTGCAGATGGTGTTGCGCTTTCTAATAGTGCCATGCAAGCAATTGGTTGTATAGGTGCAAGAATGTGTAATACTAATAATTGCCCAGCAGGTATTACTACACAAAAACCAGACCTGCGTCAAAACTCAATATTAAAACAGCATCAACACAATTGTATGATTTTTTTAATGCCTCTACTGAATTGATGCAAGTTACGGAGCGCTTGTGGACATAACGATTTAAACAAGCTTAACAAAAATGATTTAGCCACTTGGCATCAAAAAATGGCCTTGCTTTCAGGTGTGGATTTTACTCAGTATTTATGGACATATCAAAAAGATAAAAAGTATAGATATTAATATATAACAGGTGCTATTATGCCTGTTCTAGGTTATCAGGTGTTAGCTGCCCAACTCAACTTTTCTAAGTATTTGAGCTAGTTTGTCCAATGAAACGTTAATAAGTTTATACGCACCTTCTGCACCATATAGTTTTGCCAACTTAAGTGATTCATTAATCACGACCTTGTACGGTACTTCTGGGCTAAATTTAAGCTCAAAAGCGCCTAGATATAAAATAGCATGCTCAACAGAGCCTAATTGTTCAGTTTCTCGACTAATGGTAGGTGCGATAATCTCATCTAGTAAAGATCTATTTTTAATAATGTTGATGAACAAATTTGAAAAGAAAGCTTTTGAGATTTTGCCTTGCTTTTGGTTTAAAAATTGTTGCTCAATTTGCAATACTTCGCCACCTGATACTAGATATTGGTATAGTGCTTGTGCCACACGTTCGCGGGCGCGTTGCTTTGGGGTTTTAAAGGTCATAGTTAAAAATTTTGAGTGTCTGTTTGTTGCATTAAATAGAGCATTTCAATCATCGCCATGGTTGCCTCTTCACCTTTGTTGCCCTTATAGCCACCCGCCCTACCTATGGTTTGTTCCATGTTGTTTGTGGTGAGTACACCAAAAGCAGTGGGGATTTCATATTGATAAGAGACATCTGCCACACCACGAGCGCATTCTTTACAAACAAACGCAAAATGCGGGGTTTCGCCATTTATAACTGCGCCTAAAGTCACGATACCATCGTATAGATTTTTGCCATTTAG
Organism: Candidatus Ruthia sp. Plio_17_S18; assembly: GCA_021730105.1. Classification (GTDB taxonomy): domain Bacteria; phylum Pseudomonadota; class Gammaproteobacteria; order PS1; family Pseudothioglobaceae; genus Ruthia. The sequence goes on along the minus strand of CP072538.1, from coordinate 560,239 downwards.
CTGCTGACTTGCTAATTTTTTAGCCAATAGTGGGATTTCAAATGCACCAGGGGCATACAACACATTAACATTATTAGTATTGATGCCATATTTGACCAAGGTTTTTTTTGCTGCCGATAATAGCTTATCGCCAATGTCTTGGTAAAAATAACCCACGATAATCGCAACTTTTTTCTTTACAAGAAAATCGCCATTGCCATTTTTATCAAATTGAAATTCCATTATTGTTCCTTTACTTGTTAGTGTCTACGTACTCGATTACTTCTAAACCAAAGCCTTTTAAGCCGTAAAGCTTTCTAGGGCTGCCTAAAACCTTCATTCTTTTAACACCAAGGTCAGATAAGATTTGCGCACCAACGCCATAGGTTTTAATGTCATCATGAGCATTGCCATTAACGTTGTCAATATTTTCTAGAATGCTTTGGTCGGTTTGCATTCTAAGTAGCAACAAAACGCCACTATCTGATTTGGCAATATGTTCTAGCGCGGCATTAACGCTAAAGCTGTTTGACTTTTCTCGTAACACATCCTTAAAAGTATCTTCCATGTGTACACGCACGCATGTATCAGTATTGCTGCTAATTTCGCCTTTAACCAAAGCTAGGTGCGTTTCATTGTTAATACTATCAAGAAATGAAATGAGTCTAAAAGTTGCAAACTCGGTTTTAAACTCACGTTCGTTAATGCGTTCTATGGTTTTTTCATTCTCAATTCGATAAGAAATTAAATCTTCAATCGTGCCTAGTTTGATATTGTGTTTTTTGGCAAAGATTTCTAAATCATCACGCCGTGCCATTGAGCCATCCTCATTAAGGATTTCAACAATCACACTAGCTGGCTCAAGTCCTGCAAGGCGTGCTAAATCGCACCCTGCTTCTGTGTGCCCTGCACGAATTAAAACCCCACCTGGTTGTGCCATAAGTGGGAAAATATGCCCTGGTTGTACGATATCAGTAGGTTTAGCATCTTTTGCCACTGCATCAAGTATTGTTTTGGCTCTGTCTGCTGCTGAAATGCCTGTGGTTACACCTTCTACCGCCTCAATTGAAACGGTAAAGTTAGTACCATGTGCATCGTTATTTTGTGCCACCATGAGTGGTAGATTAAGCTGTTTACAGCGTTCCTGTGTTAAGGTCAGGCAAATCAAACCACGTCCATAAGTCGCCATAAAATTAATATCTTCTTTGGTAACAGTTGCAGCAGGGATGATTAAATCGCCTTCGTTTTCACGGTCTTCATCATCCATTAGGATAATCATTTTGCCTTGGCTATAGTCTTTTAAAATTTCTTCAATGCTGGATTTCATGACTAATTTTTAATGGTGTAATAATTGTTCAAGATGTCTGGCGATAATGTCAACTTCAAGGTTAACCTCGCTATTTATTTTTAATGCGCCCAATGTTGTGGCTTTTAGCGTGTGTGACACAATGTTGATATCAAACTCGCAATCGTTAATATCATTGACTGTTAAACTCACGCCATTAATACAAACAGAGCCTTTTTTAGCAATGTATTTTATCAAATTATTGGGCGCATTAATTTTAAAACGTGTCGATTCACCTTCAATAAATCGATCCACAACGTTAGCAATACCATCAACATGACCACTAACCAAATGCCCATCAATACCCTGATTAAGCCTTAGTGCTTTTTCAAGGTTAACTGAATTGTTAGCGCCTAAGTGATTAAAAATTGTACATCTGAGTGTTTCTTGTGAAATGTCGGCTTTAAAATAATCATTACCTATTTCAATAGCAGTTAAACACACGCCATTTACGGCAATGCTATCGCCAATTTTAACCTCATTAAAAAACGAGCTTTGCGCCTCAAAGCAAAACGCGTCTGTCTTAATACTTTTAATCTTGCCAATGGTTTGAATAATACCTGTAAACATTTACTCGCTCTCTTTCTGATGAAAACCAAAACTGCTACTTGCACAAAATAACACCACAGCCCAAGAAAAATATACCCACAGCATAAACAACAATAGCATGGATAATGCACCATAAATCAGCTCATAAAAATGAAAGTAGTTGATATAAATTAATAGTATTGATTTTAAAACCTCTAAAAAAAATGCAGCAATAAAGCCAGATTTAATAGCATTTTTGAACGATACTTTTTCATTGGTGAAAAAATAATACAATAAGCTCAGCTCAATTGCCGAAAGAATGATTGGCAAACTTGATATAAAAATACCACCCATCGGTATAAAAACAAATAATTTTGATGCGTTCAGGTAAGAGCTTACCAATAAAGATGTGGCTAAAAATAAAGGACCTAACACTAACACCAGTAAAAAAATAATCAAATCAATGCCAAAATAGCGCGATTTTTTCACCCCCAAAATTGAATTAATACGCCTATCTACTTGTTGAAATAAGAAAAACACAGCTAAAAGTAAAAATAAAATACTAACACCTTTAAGTTTTTGTGTACTTGCAATCAATTGATGAATGTATTGACTGACCAACTCATAATTTTGAGGCAGTAATTGCTCGAACAAAAACCCTTCTAAATGTTGTTGTAAATCAGAAAAATAAGGCGATAAAGAAAACACGCTAAACACCAAAGTTAGCGTTGGCACAATGGCAAACAAAGTTGAAAATGCCAACACGGTTGTCGAATCAAAGCCATTTTTTGATTTTAAATGGTTAAAGGCTAGTACTTTACGTTTTATAGCGATATTATGGCAAATCCTTTGCCTCAATTCTTTTAACTTTTTTTGCCTTCTCATCCCACACAACCGCATAATGACCCAATGATTTTTTAATGGCCAAAGCTTTATTGACACTTTCATCAAAGGATTTTAGTATTTTTCTCTCATCCATCATCTTTTATACTCCAAAATATCATCAACTATTTTTTGATTATAAACAATAAATTTACCTTTATTTTTGCTAAAAATGATTTCTCTATTGTTGGCATTATTGATGCAAGTAATTTTATCAACAGTCTGATAGTATTCATTGATTAAATGACTAATACTTCTGTTGTATCTTCTTTTTATGTCTACTATCTTAATATCATGACCGCCATTTTTAACTCGTTCGTCCACTCTTTGAATTGACAAATCAACATTAGATAAGTACAAATAAATAAGTTCAATATTCCATTCTTGTTGTTTTAATTTATGAATAATTTTTACCTGAAGGTATGGTTTCAATTGCAAAACTGTTGCACAGCCTGATGTTATGATTAATTTCTTTAAGCATTAATTTTGCTGCCAAAAATTGCTTAATATTAACATTGGTTGGCGATAAATCCGTTGCAATTAAATATGTATTGATAAAAATAGTGTCAGAATTTTGAAATAATCTATTGCAAAGATGGTGTTTCCTGAACTATTAACGCCTGCTATGATCGTAAAAGTTGGCTTATCTTGCATTGTTCAATTCCTTTGATTATTATATTGTAACTCTAGCTATTCACTCTATTCTATCAAAAAAGTTATCAATAAATATATCAACACTTACAACTCTTTATTTTTGACCGGCTAAGTAGTCTTCATAATTGCCAGAATAATAATGCATACCATCCTCTTTAAGCTCTACCACTTTGGTAGACAGTGAGGAAACAAACTCTCTATCATGGCTAACAAAAATCAAAGTGCCTTCGTAATTATCCAGTGCTAGATTAAGAGCTTCAATAGACTCCATATCAAGATGGTTGGTAGGCTCATCCATCACTAATACATTTGGTCTTTGCAGCATGAGTTTGCCAAATAGCATTCTGCCCTTCTCACCACCAGAGAGTGATTTAATGCTCTTTCCAATGTCTTCTTTGCCAAATAACATTTTACCTAGTACTGCGCGCATTGCCTGTACATCGTCTTTTTCGCTTTTGAATTGGCTCATCCAATCAATTACATTCATATCAGTTTCAAAGTCTTTACTGTGATCCTGTGCATAGTAACCAATATTAATGTTTTCACTCCACTTAATTTTTCCTTTGTCGGGCTTGATTTCACCAACCAAAGTACGCAGTAATGTGGTTTTACCAATACCATTTTGACCAATAATGGCAATGCGATCACCTACCTCAAATAAGAAATTAATATCTTTTAGCACTTCAAGCTTATTACCCTTTTCAGTATCTCCTTGAGGAGTGAAGCTCTTAGACAAGCCTTCGGCTTCTAGTATATTTCTGTGTAATTTATTTTCTTGGTTAAAAATAATGTAGGGGCTTACTCTTGAAGAGGGTCTAATATCGTTCAGTATGATTTTATCTAATTGCTTTAATCTTGAAGTGGCTTGCTTAGATTTAGAGGCATTGGCTGAAAAACGAGACACAAAATGTTTAAGCTCTTTGATTTTGGCTTCTTTTTTAGCATTATCAGTTTGCATTTTTTCTTGAATGGCGGTTGATGCAATCATGAAATCATCGTAATTACCAGGGAAAGTATTAAGTACGCCATAGTCTAAATCAGACATGTGTGTACATACGCCATTTAAAAAGTGCCTATCATGAGAGATGATAACCATGGTTGCCTTGCGTTCTTTTAATACGCCTTCTAGCCAACGAATTGAGTTAATATCTAAGTTGTTTGTTGGCTCATCAAGCAATAAGATTTCTGGGTTTGAAAACAGAGCTTGAGCCAGCAAAATACGCAATTTCCAACCTGGTGCAATTTCACTCATCAGTCCATAATGTTGCTCTTCTGGAATGTCTAAGCCTAATAACAACTCACTAGCAGAAGACTCTGCCATATAACCATCCATTTCTGCAAATTGCATTTCAAGTTCTGCAACCTTGATACCATCTTTCTCGCTCATTTCAGGTAAAGCGTAAATTCTATCTCTTTCTTTTTTAATTTTCCATAATTCACCATGACCCATAATCACTGTATCAACCACACGAAAAGCCTCAAAGGCAAACTGATCTTGGCGAAGAACACCCAAACGCTCGCCATCACTAATATGAACTGTTCCGTTACTAGGAGTAAGTTCACCCGTTAAAATTTTCATAAAAGTTGACTTACCACAGCCATTCGCACCAATTAAACCATAGCGGTTACCGCCTTGAAATTTAATAGAGATATTTTCAAATAAAGGTTTTTCACCAAATTGCATGGTGATATTGGCAGTAGAAATCATAAGCTTTGTTGCTGTTTTTACAAAACAAATATTATCCCATAATAGTAACAAAAAGATCAACTAATGGAGTTTGAATTTATAAGACTCTCCTGTGAATACACCTACCCTTGAGCGTATAATTCAAACGGTTTGAAGAACAATAAACTCATTAATCATTAAGCCCTCATGTTTGAAAAAACTGGCCAACTGCCTGATAAAAATCTACTTTTTGCGATTTTGACACTGCTGACCTTTGGCTGGATATTGTCTTTTTCTGCTTCGCTTGGACATTTTAGTAGTTATACTTATTTTATAAAACAAACTATTTTTATTATCTTGGGTTTGAGTCTTGGTTACACTGTGCTTAAAATTCCTTTTTATTTTTATAAAAATCACTCTAAATTATTTTTTATAATTACACTGATATGCCTAGCATTAGTGTTTTTACCAGAGCCTATCGGTAGAACTGTAAAAGGTTCAACACGCTGGATTAATTTTATACTGTTTAAGTTTCAGCCTTCTGAAATGATGAAATTGGTGATGATTTTATTCATGGCAGGCTTTTTGGTTAGGCAAGAAAAGGATTTAAGGAAGCCTTATATGGGCTTTATTAAAACGCTTATTATCATTGGTTCATCAAGTTTTCTGTTATTACTAGAACCAGATTTAGGTGCGACCTTTATCATTTCTGCAACTGCTTTTGCCTTGCTGTTAACTGCCGGTGTTTACTTAAAACAATTGTTCATAGTTGGTGCAAGCGTTGTTGCTACTTTTGTTGGCATTCTTTTCCAAATTCCAAATCGAGTTGAAAGACTCACTTCCTTTTGGCGAGAAGATTTATGGCTTAACGAATCTGAAAAAGTATGGCAAACCAAACAGGCATTAATCGGTATCGCTAGAGGCGATTGGACTGGTGTTGGATTGGGCAATGGCATTCAAAAATACACCAAACTACCCGAGCCACATACCGATATGATTTTTGCTATTATTGGCGAAGAAACAGGCATTGTTGGCATGTTGTTTGTGTTGTTTACTTTTTCTTATATCGCTCTTAAGGGGTTTAAAATTGCCAAAGATGCACTGAAAAATAACCGTAAATATAGCTCTTATGTTGGCTTTGGTATTTGCACTTGGCTGAGTATGCAATTTAGCGTTAATATCGCTATGAACCTTGGCTTAATTCCACCCAAAGGATTTACTTTGCCACTGATTAGTTACGGCTGGTCAAGTATGATATTTGCACTCATATCACTGGCTATATTGCTCAGAATTGATATGGAAAATAGCTGTGAATATTCTAAACAAAAACATTATGTCTAAAAAAATACTGATTATGGCTGGTGGCACTGGCGGGCATATATTTCCTGCACTTGCCGTTACTAATGAACTTAAAAATCACTCAACCCATATTCAATGGTTGGGCTCACATACTGGCATGGAAAACGAAATCGTGCCTAAACACAATATCAAACTACACACGGTGAGTAGTGTTGGCTTGCGTGGTAAAAGCATTGTTAATCTGATAAAAGCACCTTTTTTACTGAGTTACGCTACGTTGCAAGTGATGTTTATTTTTCTAAAATTTAAACCCGATATTGTACTGGGCATGGGTGGCTTTGCTTCTGGCATTGGCGGTTTTGTGGCTTGGATTGTTAGAACACCACTGGTGATTCATGAACAAAACTCTATTCCAGGTACGACCAATAAAATACTCAACAAAATAGCCGACAAAACTTTTCAAGCATTTGATAACACTTTTATTAAAAATGCCACCATTTCTGGTAATCCTGTTGCGTTCAATCCTGTTGAAAAACAAATTAACAATAACAAATTAAATTTATTAATCATTGGTGGCTCTTTAGGCTCAAAACCTATTAATGATATTGCTACACAACTTAATATTGATATTAATATTTGGCATCAAACAGGAAGTCTTCATTTTGATGCAGTTAAAGCCCAATACAAAAACAACACTGTGAAAGTCACTGCATTTATTAAAGACATGGCAAGTGCCTATGCTTGGGCAGATATTGTGCTTTGCAGAGCGGGCGCAATGACAGTTTCAGAATTGATGCTATCAGCCACGTCTAGTATTTTGATCCCACTGCCTCATGCTATTGATAATCATCAATTGTATAATGCCAAGATTTTAGCAAATAGCAGCGCTGGCATACTGATTAAACAAAAAGATTTAACAATTGAACTGTTAGAAAAAACCTTACTCAATATTAACAAAAATCAAATTAAACAAATGTCTACTAATGCTCTCAAACTTGCCAAACCCGATGCGGCTAAAAAGATTGCAGATTATATACTTGCTTTTGATTAATCCCTAGCCTTGCAAACAAATCTTGGTCGCTGTTTGTGCTTGGATTGTCAGTGGTGAGTAATTGTTCGCCATAAAAGATAGAGTTAGCACCTGCAAAAAAACAAAGTGCTTGCATGGCCTCACCCATTTCAGTACGCCCTGCTGATAAACGTACAACTGATTTTGGCATCATGATGCGTGCTACTGCAATGGTACGTATAAACTCACTTTCAGTTGGTGGTTTAATGTTTTCAAACGGCGTACCTGGAATGGGTACTAATAGGTTAAGTGGCACACTGTCTGGATGTGCTTTTAAATTAGACAATGTCCTAAGCATAGAGGCGCGATCAGTCTGATTTTCTCCCAAGCCTAAAATGCCACCACTACAAACATGAATATCGGCATTTTGAACTGATTCTAAAGTGTTTAAACGATCTTGAAAATTACGCGTAGTGACCACATTTGAGTAGTGCTTTTTTGAGGTGTCAATATTATGATTGTAATAATCTAGACCTGCTTGTTTTAAGTTAAATGCTTGCTCCTGAGTCAACATACCCAAGGTTACGCATGTTTCCATGCCCATAGCTTTCACGCCTTGAATCATGGGGATGACTTTATCTAGGCTCTTATCAGTGGGATTGCGCCATGCAGCGCCCATACAAAACCGTGTTGCACCCTTGTCTTGTGCCTCTTTAGCTTGTTGAAGAACCAAATCAACCTCCATTAATTTTTCACGCTCAAGCCCTGTGTCGTATTTAAAACTTTGTGAGCAATATGAACAATCTTCTGGACACGCACCAGTTTTGATATTTAACAATGAACTAACTTGAACCTGATTAGGGTCAAAATTCTGTCTATGAATACTGTGTGCTTGAAATAATAAATCATTAAACGGTAAGGCAAATAATGTCTCAACCTCTTTTAGAGTCCAATCGTTTCTTAATTCTGCCATAATGAAGTTAATGTAAGTTTATTATCGATATTTTACCGTTTTATTGTTATTATTAAATATTACACACTGTAATACATGTCAAACTCTACCGGATGAGGAGAGGCACGCAATGCGGTCACTTCTGTCATTTTTAATTTAATAAATGAATCAATCACATTATCAGTGAATACGCCACCTTGTGTTAAAAACTCACGGTCTTTATCCAACGCCTCAAGTGCCTGATCTAACGAGCTACACACTTTAGGAATAGAGGCTTTTTCTTTTTCTGTTAATTCGTATAAGTCTTCATCACCTGGTTTTCCTGGGTTAATCTTGTTCTTAATACCATCAAGACCTGCCATTAACATTGCTGCAAATGCAAGATATGGATTGGCTGTTGGATCTGGAAAACGTACTTCAATACGACGACCTTTTGGATTGGATACAAAAGGAATACGAATGGCGGCGGAGCGATTTTTAGCTGAATATGCCAGCATTTCTGGCGCTTCAAAGCCTGGCACTAAACGCTTATACGAGTTAGTGGAAGCATTAGTAAGGGCATTAAGTGCTTGAGCGTGCTTGACAATTCCACCAATATAGTACAGTGCTGTTTTGCTTAAATTGCCATATTCATCACCGTCAAATAAATTCTTACCATTTTTGAAAATTGACTGATGAACATGCATACCGTTGCCATTATCAACGGCAATTGGCTTAGGCATAAACGTTGCTGTTTTGCCATAAGCATGCGCAACATTATGTACACAATATTTTAATATTTGAGTCTCATCAGCTTTTTTCACTAACGTGTTAAACAGTGTACCAATTTCACACTGTCCAGCAGTGCCAACTTCGTGGTGATGAACCTCGGTGGTTACACCCATTTCTTTGATTGCTAAACACATTTGTGAACGTAAATCATGTAATGAATCTACTGGCGGGACTGGGAAATAACCATCTTTAATTCTAGGACGATGTCCTTTATTGCCGCCTTCTAAATCAGAGCCCGACTCCCAATCTGCTTCCTCGGAGCGAATTTCATAAAATGCCTTGCCCAAGCCAAAACCTGTATCCCACTTAACACTGTCAAAAACAAAAAACTCTGGCTCGTTGCCAAAATATGCAGTATCACCAATGCCAGTTTCATTTAAATAAGTTTCGGCTTGTTTTGCGATAGAACGAGGGTCTTTTTCATAACTCTGCATATCATTTGATTCAATAATATCACAAGTAATATTAAGCGTGGACTCTTCAGTAAATGGATCCATTACTGCTGTTGTTGTATCTGGCATCATAATCATGTCAGATTCATTAATAGGCTTCCAACCAGCAATTGATGAGCCATCAAACATCTGACCCTCTTCTAATTTTTCAGCATTAACGGCGTGTGCTGGAACGCTCACGTGGTGTTCTTTACCAATGGTATCAGTAAAACGAAAATCAATGAATTTCACTTCATTGTCTTCAATCATTTTCATTATATTTTTAGCAGACATGCTTTCTCCTTTTTTTTGACTATTTATATTTGCTGACAGTCTTTGTCAAAATATCTTGCGCCGTTGCAAGCATTGTTCTTGTTGGTTTTATTTTTATAAAAACAGCGCATGATTCTACCCTATTTTCTCTACAAGTAAAATAATCTCATCGGTTTTTTCATTAATTGAAATCACTCTATGTCCATGTACTTTACACCAAGCAGGTATGTCATGTAGTACACCAGGATCGGTGGCAAGCATTTCAATCGTGTCATTGCTTTTAATTTTTTCAATCATCTCGCCTAAGCGAATCACCGGCATAGGGCACAACAAGAGCTTAACATCCAGATTATGTTTCACTCTATTTCACACTCTCTTGAGAGGTGTTAATCCAATCTTGAGGTTGAATAAAACGTGTGTATAACCTTGCTTCTTCGCTACCCGGATCTGGCTCGTATCGATACTCCCAGCGCACTAATGGTGGTAATGACATCAAAATTGATTCACTACGACCACTTGTTTGCAAGCCAAATAAAGTACCCCGATCATAAACTAAATTAAATTCAACATAACGCCCTCGACGATAAAGCTGAAATCGCCTTTCATGGTCTGTATAAAGCATATCTTTTCTACGTTCAACAATGGGTCGATAAGCTTTAATATAGCCATCACCTATACTTTTCATAAAAGCAAAGCACTCATCAAAACCACCTTCATTAAGATCATCAAAAAACAAACCGCCAATACCGCGTTGCTCACCCCTATGCTTTAAATAAAAATAATCATCACACCATTTTTTGTACTTTGAATAGGCCTCTTCACCAAATGGGTCGCACGCTTGTTTGGCTGACTGATGCCAAAAAATGGCATCTTCATCAAAACCATAATACGGAGTTAAATCAAATCCACCACCAAACCACCAAATAGGTGTCTCGCCTTCTTTTTCAGCGATAAAAAATCGAACATTAGCGTGTGAAGTTGGTACATAAGGATTGTGCGGATGAATCACTAATGACACACCTAAAGCAGTAAAACGTCGTCCTACTAACTCTGGTCTTAATACGGTGGCTGAGGCTGGCATATCATCGCCATGGACGATTGAAAAATTAACGCCTGCTTGTTCGAACACAGCGCCATTACTTAGTACTCGGGTTAATCCATTGCCTGTATTATTTGGCCTTTCCCAAACATCTTGAATAAACTCAGTCTTACCATCTACTTGCTCAAGTTGTTCACAAATATCAGCTTGCAACATTAATAAATATTTTTTAATTTGTTCAATCACCTAATTTTCTCTCCAGTTTGCAGATTAATAATTTTTGATGCTTGGGTATTATAAGTTTTTGGCGGTATGATAAAATCTAATTTATTGCTAAAGAATTTTTTTAAATCCAAGATACTTGTTGCACTACGTTTATTTGTAATGTTGGCACTACTTGAAACCAAAGCATTATTAGTGGCTACACATAAATTAGTAATGAGTTGATTATTGGTCAATCTAAGCGCAATGGTATCAAAACCACCTGTTAATAGTTTAGAGGCTTGCTTATTCGCCTTTAGTAAATAAGTAGTGGGTTGACTATCCATTGTTATATTACCCAACAAAGAAGCATCTTTAACATAATCAATAAAATAACGAACATCACTGGCTAGTAGTATTAAACCTTTAGAACTTGAACGGCGTTTAAGTTGCAGTATTTTAGCCATAGAGGACTCAAATTTTGGCAAGCAAGTCAACCCCTGAATGGTGTCAGTAGGATTACTAATCACACCACCTGTTTTTAAACAAGATACTGCAAGTCTGGCCTGAAAATTCATGATTTTTTAGCCCTTGGATGGTATTGATCATACACTTTGGATAATTCTAAAAAATCAAGATGGGTATAGACTTGGGTAGATTTAATACTGGAATGCCCTAAAAATTCTTGAGTAGAGCGTAAATCATGACTGGATTGTAAAAAGTGAGTTGCTGCTGCATGGCGTAACATATGTGGATACACATTAACTTTAATACCAGCCTCTAGTGCACGTTTTTTGATCATATTTTGCACAGCTCTTACGCTTACTCTTTGCTGTTTTTTATTCACAAATAATGCGTGATTTGAGTGATTAGATAAACAACGACTAATGGCTTTCTGGGCTGCCTTACCAACTGGAGTATGCCTGACTTTAGCGCCTTTTCCAACCACGCGCAAAAATCCTTGATTTAAATCCACGTCATTAACATTTAAAGCAACCAATTCAGATACTCTAAGACCGCAAGAGTACATCACTTCAACCATTGCCACATCTCTTAATTCAAACCAAGTGTTTGATCTAGGCTTGAGCATAAGTAGTATATTGTCATAATTAAGTATATTAGGTAAGTTTTGATCAATTTTTGGGCTTTGCAAATGAATGGCACAATTATTACTCAGCTGCTCATGATTAACAAGATAGGCTAAAAATCCACGAATTGAGGACAAATTCCTGCGGATAGTGCGGGCACTAGTGTCTTGATGACGTATCTCCATTACAAATAAATTAAGATGCTCGCTGGTAAGATTTGACCACTGTTCAAGGCTTTTCTTATGGGCAAATACTAATAACTTTTCAAGGTCACGCTTATAAGCCTGCTGCGTATTAATGGCGTAATGACGCTCAACTTTTAAATACTGAATAAAATTAGTAATTTGTTTATGCAAAATAACCCTTGTTTTTTTGTAATTCACCCATATTGATACATTTTACGCACAAAACAGGAATTAAAAAAAAATGGCAGAAAAACAAACGCACACTTTTCAAACGGAAGTCTCGCAACTATTAGATTTGATGATTCACTCTTTGTATTCAAACAAAGAGATTTTCTTACGTGAGTTAGTTTCTAACGCCTCTGATGCAGTTGATAAATTAAAATTCAAATTCTTATCAGATGATACTTTGATTGAGGGTAAAGAAGAGTTGCAAATTCACATTGATGTAAATAAAGATGCCAACACAATTACGATTACTGACAATGGTATAGGCATGACTGAAGCAGAAGTTAATAAAAACATCGGCACCATTGCCAATTCTGGCACTAAAAAATTCTTAAAAAACTTAGATGAAAAACAAGCACAAGACTCTAATTTAATTGGTCAATTTGGCGTGGGATTTTATTCTAGCTTTATTGTTGCTGATAAAGTTGAACTAATTACTAGAAAAGCCGGTAGTAAAGGTAAAAAAGGTACAAAATGGACCTCTACTGGCAAGGGAAAATACTCAATAGAAAGTGTTAATTGTCCAAATTTTGGCACGACAGTAACCCTGCATATCAAAAAAGATGAAAAAGAATTTTTAGATGATTATCGCTTGCGCAGCATTGTTTCAAAATATTCAGATCACATCACCGTGCCAATCATGATGATTAAGGCTAGTGAGGATGACAAAGACATTGAATATGAACGCATCAATAAAGCCAATGCTTTTTGGGCTCAAGATAAACGCGACCTTAAGCAAGAAGATTATGATGAGTTTTATAAGTCACTTACTTATGACTTTGAAGCACCGCTAACTCAACTGCACAATAGGGTTGAAGGCAATCTAGACTATACTTCATTGTTATTCATCCCATCAAAGGCCCCTTATGACATGTGGGAACCTAAGCGTAAAGGTGGCATTAAACTCTATGCCAAACGTGTGTTTATTATGGAAGATAATGAAGCCCTAATGCCTTTGTATTTGCGCTTTGTTAAAGGTGTGATTGACACAGCTGATTTACCATTAAATGTTTCTCGCGAAATTTTACAAGGCAACAAAGTAGTTGGCACTATCCGCAAAGCTTCAGTCAGTAGGGTTTTAAAAGAATTAGAAAAAATGGTTAAAAATAAACCCGAAGATTATGCAAAATTTTGGCAAGAATTTGGTATGGTGATGAAAGAAGGCGTGGTTGAAGACTTTGCTAACAAAGACAAAATCGCAAAACTTTTACGCTTTGCCACTAACAAAAGCGAAAATTCCACACAAACGGCAACGCTTGAATGTTACGTAAAAAGCATGCAAAAAGACCAAAAAGCCATTTATTACATCACTGCTGAAACTTATGAAGCTGCCAAAGGTTCGCCACATTTAGAAATTTTTAACCAAAAAGATATTGAAGTACTGCTACTATCTGACCGTGTTGATGAGTGGATGGTGAGTAATTTTGGAGAATTTGACGGCATTTCACTGAAATCAATTGCTAAAGGTGATTTAGAAGATCTGGATTCTAAAGAAGAACAGAAAGCCAAAGAAAAAGTTGCTAAAAACTTTGAAAAAGTCATCGAAAAAATGCAACAAATTCTTGATGCTCAGGTTAAAGAAATCAAAGTCTCTTCTCGTCTTAGCGAATCCCCTTCTTGTTTGGTAGCTAATGAAAATGAAATGGGTGGCAACATGGAAAGAATCATGAAATCCTTAGGTCAAGACGTGCCAGATACCAAGCCAATTCTTGAAATCAACCCAACTCATCCACTGGTTAAAAAACTTAGAACCAAAATTGATGAAGATTTAGTGAAGGTTTTATTTGATCAAGCCGTTTTATCAGAAGGTGGGCAACTTAAAGATCCTACTGAGTTCGTAAAGCGTATGAATAAACTGATTAATTAATCAGTTTTAGATTAAACCATAAAAAGCCCGAAAAATCGGGCTTTTTATGGTTTTTTAAAAGGCTTAATGTTTCTAAGAATACCTCTAAAAATTGCCACCTCTTCTTTTTCAGGTACTGCTCTGATAAAAAAACGACGTAAGCGACGCATTAGCAAAGCCTTGGGGCGCTTATCCTCAAAATATTCAATGTGCTCTAACACTTGAGCCAGATGTGCGTAAAAACTTTCTAATTCGTCAAAGCTCGCCAATTTATTAGCATTTTTTTCAAATTCAGTTGTGGTGTTGTAAACGTAATTTTGATAAGCAAATACCTGAATGGCTGAGGCAACATTTAAAGAAAAATAATTAGGGTTGCCAGGAATGGTCATGAATATTTGACACAAGTCTAATTCCTCATTGGTCAATCCTGCTCTTTCCGTGCCAAATATCACCGCAACCTTTTGGCTTTCAACCATAATGGTTTTTTGAATTTCACTGCAAGCATCTACGACATCCATTTGTCGCCATTTAATATTGCGCTGACGTGCACTAGCTCCAATCACTAAATGCACACCTTGTAAAGACTCTTCTAAAGACGCACAAACTACGGCATTTGACAGTACATCATCTGCACCACTAGCTCTAGCAGTGGCTGTGGCCGATGGATACCCTTGTGGATTAACCAAATACAAACGCGACAGACTCATATTTTTCATCGCACGGGCTGCCGCACCGATATTACCAGGCTCAGTGGTATTAACCATAACTACACGTACGTTATCAAAGGTATAATTTGTTTCTTTTTTCATTTTGTCTTCTGTTATGCATCCTACACTTAACATTGCCATTAAAGCCGCTCGAAAAGCTGGCGACATCATCTTAAGGTATCACAACCAAATTGATATTTTAACGATTGAAAATAAAGCAACTAATGACTTTGTTTCCGAAGTGGACAAAGCCGCTGAAAATGCTATTATAGACGAATTGAAATACGCCTTTCCCAATCATTCGATGCTAGGTGAAGAAAATGGTGAAATTTTAGGTGACAGTCGTTTTCAATGGATTATCGACCCTTTAGATGGCACCACTAACTATTTGCATGGATTTCCGCAATATGCAGTATCCATTGCCTTATATGAAAATAATGAGCCAACACACGCCGTAGTATACGACCCCTGTAAAGAGGAGTTATTTACTGCTTCTAAAGGCGAAGGTGCTTATTTAAATGAACAAAGAATTCGCATCGCTCATACCAATGGTTTTGAAAATACACTAATCGGAACAGGCTTTCCATTCAAAGCACCACAACATTTAGATGCTTATTTAAATATGTTTAAAGCCATTCACCCAAAAGTTGCTGGTATTCGCCGTGCTGGATCTGCTGCACTTGATTTGGCTTATTTAGCTGCAGGTCGGTTGGATGGTTTTTGGGAAATTGAGCTTAATATTTGGGACATTGCTGCTGGTGTGCTTTTAGTCAAAGAAGCGGGTGGTTTTGTAGGTGACTTTTCAGGACGAGATAAATACTTAGAAACAGGCAATGTGGTGGCTGGTAATGACCAAGTTTTTAAGGCCATTTTAAAAACCATTCATCCACATTTAACGGCTGATTTACAATGTTAAAAAATTACCATTTAAAAATAAAGTCTTAAAAGTTTCTTTATTTTTACTACTTTTGGGTTCTATTTTTCTTTGATATTAGGTGTTGTTGGTATTATTATTTACCTTATTTTATTTGTTTTAAATTTCATTAAACACTAAATAATATAAGCTGTTCTCCATTCAATTTTTTAGTTTTTTCGCTCATTAGATACACAATCGCTGGGCTTTTCGTCTCAGGTGATGGGTTATTATCTGCATTTTCAGCCGGATAAGCAATTTGTCGCAATTTGGTGCGTATCCGCCCTGGATCAAGTGAATTTACCCGGATATTGGTTTTTTCTAATTCTTCAGATAAGGTTTTACTCATACCTTCAATGGCAAATTTGCTCACACCATATGCCCCCCAGTATGCCTTAGCTGCACGCCCTACTAATGAAGACAAAAACAACACGCGGGCATCATTTGATTTATTAAGCACAGGAATTAACGCTTGGGTAAGCATAAAAGGCGCATTAACATTAATTTGCATGGTTGAATACCATAATTTAATATCATATTGCTCAATTGGCATCATGGTGCCAATAATACTGGCATTGTGAATAAGCCCATCAAGTTGCCCAAAATTATCCAAGATGTCTTGTTGTAACTGCTGATAATGCTCAGGGGTTGCGCCTTCTAAATCAAGCGGATAAAGAATGGGTTCTTGATATCCCAAATCCAGCACCTCGTCATAAGTGGTTTCTAGCGAACCTAAATCACGCCCTAGCATAATAACGCTTGCACCTGCTTTGGCAAGATCCAGTGTTATTGCCCTGCCAAAACCACGGTTTGCACCTGTCACTAAAACAACTTTGTCATTTAACTCACCTTTAGTGATTAAATAATTAGTTGAAATTTCCATTAGCTTAGTTCCTTTTTACTTTGAACACCTAATTCTTTTAATTTTTCAGCACGACCAATAAGATTACCCTTGCCATCAGAGAGTTTGCCTCTAGCTTCTTTGTAACTTTTAGAAGCCTTATCAAGATGCCTCTCAATGTCATCCATTGATTGAATAAAGCCAAATAATTTGTCATACATCGCGCCTGCTTGACGTGCAATTTCTTCAGAATTTTGATTTTGACGCTCAGTTTGCCAAATATGATGCACGGTTTTAAGACTCATCATCAACGTTGAAGGTGACACTAAAACAATGTTCTTTTTCAATGCCATGGTGAATAAGTCTGGCTTTTGCTCAAGTGCGATTAAAAGTGCAGATTCAATTGGGATAAACACAAAAATAAAATCAAGCGTTAGTACGCCTTGTAAATTCTCATATTCTTTAATACTAATGTCGTTAATATGCGCCTCAATAGAAACTATATGTGCCTTAAGCAATCGCTTGTCTGACTGATTAGTAATATAATCCTTATAAGCCTTTAACGAGACTTTTGAATCAATAATAATGTCTTTTTCTTCAGGAAGATGTAAAACTACATCAGGCTTAAATGCCTCGCCTGATTCATTTTTAAACTGTTTTTGTGTGTCAAATTCGTACCCTTCTCGTAATCCAGAGCTGGACAAAATAGAGCTTAGAATCATCTCACCCCAGTCGCCTTGTTGCTTGTTATCATAAGTCAAAGCATTGGTTAAATTTTGTGTGGTTTCTTGTGTTTCAATACTGGTCTTTTTCAAATTTTCTATCTGCACAGATAGGATTGCTCTTTCCTTAACTTGCTCGCTAGTAATGATTTCAATCTTATCTCGAAACTCTTTAAGTTGTGTTTGTAAAGGCGTTAATAATTCATAATTTTTGACGCTCAAATTATGGCGATATTTTGCCAAAATATCGCCCGCTATGGCTTTAAAATCTTTACTCATCTGCACTTTGGCGATAGTAATTAAATCAATTTGGTTTTCATAAGACTTGATTTTTTCATATAAGCGCACTTCAAGACGAATTTTGTCAGATTTTAATGCTTGTAGTTTAGGGTTTAAATAAAAATAAACAACCATGACACCAACAGCTAGCCCTAATAATAAATTCAATATATCCACTATATTAATCCCAACAATTCTTCTACTTCATTAATTAAATAATCATAATGCCAATCTTCTTTTACTTTGCCATAACCGTAAGTAACAGCCACAGTTTTAATATGAGCATTCTGACCTGCCAACATGTCATGCTTATCATCACCCACAAACAAACATTGGCTTGGGTTAATCGCTAATTGTGCACAAGCATACAATAACGGCGCTGGATGTGGCTTATTAAATCCTAATGTATCGCCACAAACCACTACATTAGGATTTATGTCAAGTTTTTCTAACAATAGATGAGTTAAATTTTCAGGCTTATTTGTAACCACCCCCCAAAACATCTGCCTAGTTTTAATGGTTTTAATAAGTACATCAACACCTGAAAATGTTTTAGAAAATTGACCAATATTATTCTTGTAAATGTTTAATATTTTTTGATGCCTGTCAATAAAATCAGGATGAAACTCATCACAATCAAAGCCAAACTTGATTAACGCCTTGCCTCCTAACGCGACTAGAGGCTTGATTTTTTCATAAGGCTTTTCACTTAGACCGCTATATTTGAGTACTGTATTTAACGCATAAGCCAAATCAAGCGCGGTGTCAATTAGTGTGCCATCTAAGTCAAATAAAATAGTGTTAATACTCATATGGCAATCTCTATCAGCTAAAATTCTAAGTTTATAAATTATAACGTTTACGCTTACAATTTCTCATGCTGTTTTTAAGATCATTGTTGTATTTTTTAGGCTCATTTACTGCCTTGATAATTTTAGTAACCATTGCACTAATCTTGTTCTTCTTACCGTTCAAGTTTCGTTACGCTATTTTATCTAAGTGGTCAATGTTTTGCTTGTGGTGGTTGGCATTCACACTTGGTATCAAACTCCAAGTATTTGGCAAAGAAAATATTCCTTCCAAGCCTTGTGTGATTGTTTCTAACCATCAATCTACTTGGGAAACACTTGGATTTCAGCAAATATTTCCACCGCAAACTTGGGTACTTAAACAAACCTTATTACAGATCCCATTTTTTGGCTGGGGATTGGCGTTACTCAACCCTATTATTATTAATCGTGGTGAGAAATTAAAAGCACTAAAAACAATTATAAAACAAGGAGAGGTTCGACTAAAACAAGGTATTTTTGTGGTGATTTTCCCAGAAGGCACTCGCCAACCCTATAAAAAACTAGGGCGATATCAAAATGGCGCTATAGCCATTGCTAAAAAAGCATTTTGTGATGTCATACCTGTTTATCACAATGCAGGTTCAGTATGGCCCAAAGGTAGTTTCATAAAACACCCAGGTACCATCACTGTGATTATTGGCAAGCCAATTAATATCAAAGAAAAATCTGCCAAAGAATTAACTCAAGATATTAGAAATTGGACAGAAAAACAAAGTGAAAAATTTTAACTCAACATTACCCCCGCTTTTCGCCTGTCTTTATAAATAAATATTGTAAAAAGCACATTGTTGGACTAAGCGCCCTACTGGTACCTTTTAGTATATTAATCTTGGACATAGAGGAGTTTAATCAACAAGTAATCATCTTATTACAACAACCTGCTAGATAAGCTAATTAATACATCTTCAAAAGGAAAAACAGCCAAATCAACAATCTGCTTGGATAATTATTTCTTTCTATAAAGAATGATATTATTATCTATTTTTTGGTAAAATTATCAGGTGGTTTTTTGGTAAAGGTCAATGCAGGGAATACCAGACACTATAAAGTTATTTAGTTTTGCTAAAAAAGGGTTAAATCTTTCACATACATATCAAGTGAAAGATTTTCCTAGAATGAAAAAACTACTTAGCAATATTGATGATGAGGTACAAGTTGAATTAAGTTTTTATATTGAAAACAATTCAATTCCTTGTATTGAAGGTATTATCAAACTAAATGCTATGGTTGATTGCCAGCGATGTTTAAATGAGGTCAATCTTCATTTAAACCATAGTTTTAAACTTGGTTTTTTAAAAAATGAACAACAAGGAGAGACACTAGATTCAAGCTTTGAGACAATTCTTAGTGCTGATGATGCGTTTTCAACCATTGAATTTATAACAGATGAGGTGCTAATATCTATTCCAATGAGTCCGATGCATTCACACAAATGTCAATCGTACCAAGATAAAGAGCGGATCAAGCAAGAGAGAAACAATCCTTTTGCGATATTAAAACACATAAAAACTCAATATAAAACATAAGGAGCAAGAAAATGGCTGTACAAAAAAGTAGAAAAACCCCTTCAAAAAGAGGCATGCGTCGCTCACATAATGCACTAACAAATCCTGCATTATCAGAAGATCAAGAAACGGGTGAAATTCACTTGCGTCACCACATTACATCTGACGGCTATTACCGTGGCAAAAAAGTAACCAATAAAGCACAAGATATTCAAGAAATAGACGCTTAAACCCCATGACAATAAAGGTATCAATTGATGCCTCAGGAGGGGATTATGGCATACCTGTTACTATTAAAGCAGGCATGAAAGCATTAGACGTATTTCAAGATTTGTATTTGTATTTTGTGGGTGATGAATCTAGCATCAAAACTGAATTAGACCAATACCCATCAAATATACTTAGTTCAAGATATACAATTATTCACGCAAGTGAGGTGGTGCTGATGAACGAATCCCCAGCAATTGCATTACGCAAAAAGAAAGACTCTTCTATGCGCGTTGCAATTAATCTAGTCAAAACACTTAAGGCAAATGCCTGTGTTAGTGCAGGCAATACTGGTGCACTTATGGCCATCTCTCGCTTTGTACTAAGAACCATTAAAGGTATTGACCGCCCTGCTATTATGGGTCGTATGCCAACCATGACTGGACATACGCATATGCTTGATTTGGGTGCTAATGTTGATTCAAAACCTAAAGCCTTGATTGAGTTTGCAACCATGGGCTCAATTGCCGTCAAACATACAGAAAATATTGCATCACCCACTATTGGCCTTCTTAATATTGGTGAAGAGGACATGAAAGGCAGTGAAAAAATCAAAAAAACTGCCGAATTATTAAAAGTTTCCAGTCTAAATTATGTAGGATTTGTCGAAGGTGATGATATTTACAAGGGCACAGTGGATTTAATTGTTTGCGATGGTTTTGAGGGTAATATTGCGCTAAAAGCCAGTGAAGGTGTGGCTTTAATGATGAGTCACTACCTGAAACAAGCATTTACTCGAAACCTGTTAACCAAGCTAGTTGCCTTAATCGCAACCCCTGTACTTAAAGATTTTAAATCTAGCCTAAACCCTGGTAAGTATAATGGTGCCTCCTTGTTAGGCCTTCAAGGCATTGTTGTTAAAAGTCATGGTGGTGCAAATGTTGATTCATTTTTAGCAGCAATTACTGAGGCCTATGTTGAAGCTCATGCTAAAATCAGCGACAAAATATCACTTCAAATTTCAAAAGAATTAGAACACAATGAATAAATTTGCAAAAATCATTGGTACTGGTAGTTACCTGCCACCCACTATTGTCACCAACGATGATTTATCAAAAACCATTTCTACAACAAATGAGTGGATTACCACGCGTACAGGCATTAAACAAAGACATAAAGTTACTAATGAAACAACTTGTGATTTAGCCGAAAAAGCAGCCAATCATGCACTTGAGATGTCTGGTATTAGTGCTAAAGATTTAG
This sequence comes from Candidatus Ruthia sp. Plio_17_S18, assembly GCA_021730105.1. Taxonomy (GTDB): domain Bacteria; phylum Pseudomonadota; class Gammaproteobacteria; order PS1; family Pseudothioglobaceae; genus Ruthia. Next base: position 538,578 of record CP072538.1, on the reverse strand, counting down.
ACTTGATTATTCTAGCAACCACCACACCTGACAAAATTTTTCCTGCAACAGCAACCATGCTACAAACCGCAATTGGTGCTGCATGTCCTGCATTTGATTTACAATCCGTTTGTGCAGGTTTTATCTTTGCACTAACCACAGCTGAGCAATATATCAAAACTGGCGCTGCTAATAAAGTATTAGTACTCGGTAGTGAAACTTTGTCAAGAATTGTTAATTGGAATGATCGCTCCACTGCAGTTTTATTTGGTGATGGCGCAGGTGCGGTGGTGTTAAGTGGCAGTAATGATACTGGCATTTTGCACTCAAAACTATTCAGTGATGGTCGTTACTTGTCCTCACTCCAAGTTAGTAATAATTATATTAATGAAGTGGGCTTTATTGAAATGTCTGGTAATGAAGTTTTTAAGATTGCCGTTAACCGTTTATCTTCTTTAGCAGAAGACACCCTTAAAGAGGCTAACTTAAACTCAGATAAGCTAGATTGGATGGTGCCACATCAGGCCAATATTCGCATTATATCAGCGGTTGCTAAGCGTATCAAAATCCCAATGAATAAGGTCATTATTACCCTTGAAAATCATGGTAATACTTCTGCCGCTTCTATCCCATTAGCACTCGATACAGCGGTTAGGGATGGTCGCATTAAAAAAGGTGACAATCTATTATTTGAAGGGATTGGTGCTGGCTTTAGCTGGGGTAGTGTTTTGGTTCAATTTTAAAACAATCTTGCTTTTAAATTAGCCGTTAATTGTTGTAATTCTGTTGCATCTACACTTAACAAACCTAACTCATCACTGGCTTTTTTGTATAAATCCTTATAGGTAATTTTTGATTTATCCAAACCTAATAAAGACGGGTAAGTGGGTTTATTTTTACACTCATCAGAATATTGCTTTTTACCTAACAATGCATCAGGCGTTTCAATATCAAGTACATCATCCTGAATTTGATATGCCAAACCAATATCTTTAGAGAATGTATTTAGAATAAATCTATCCTTACTATTACACGCTTTAGAGACGATTGCACCTAAATTAACCGCGCAGCTCAGCAGTGCTCCTGTTTTTTTCCGATGCATGCTTTCTAGTTTTGCAATATCAACTTGCTTTGCAATAATGGATAAATCAATTGCCTGACCCTCTGCCATTTCAAATGAGGCGTGAGTCAAAGACTTCAGCAATTCAATTTTGATATCAGCACTAATTAAATCATCATTGACCAATACTCCAAATGCCAATGTTTGTAAACCATCACCTGCCAAAATTGCTTGAGCTTCACCAAAACGCTTGTGACAAGCTGGCTGATTGTGACGTATATCATCATCATCCATGGCTGGTAAATCATCGTGAATTAAAGAATAAGCATGAATAAATTCAACAGCACAACTGCTAGAATCGATTAAATTTAAATTTGTGCCAAAAATATTAGCGACAGAATAGGCAAGAATAGGTCTAAAACGCTTGCCATTAGTTAGCGTGCTATAGCGCATTGCTTTAGCCAAAGAGCCTTGTGCCGATAAGTGTTGGTCTAATTTAGTATTAATCCTTGTGATGTAGATATTAAAATCCATTGCTTAAAATCTTTGGTTCGATATTTGACGCTTATCGTAATGCACAATCTTACAAATCCTTTAATGGTTTTTTAATGCACTTTGGCATTGCTTGGTTAACGCCACACCTTTAGAAAAGTAATCAAGCGAATTTTCAAGGCTCAAATCACCAGATTCCATAGTCTTTACAATTTTTTCTAAATCGATTAAACCCTGATTAAAATCAAATTTTTTTGGCATTTTATGTTTTTCCTCCACTGCCAGCTTTGCTTAGTATTTTATCCATTATTCTTGCTAGTAGTATTTTTTTAAGCACAGCAAATAGTTTAGTTGGAAAAGTAACCCAATAATGAATTTTGGCATTTTTTACCTCTAAAGCATGAATAGCGTATTTTAATATTACCCCTGCAAGCAAAGTATAAACGGCTAATTTGTCAGTATTTAGATGTTGGTATTTGATAATTCCCTCAATGGCAAATGTAGAGGCGTTGTACGGACATCCCAACCAAATACATTGGTTTGGAATTGCGCTTAAAGCGCTTGTATAGATATATCTTCCAATGCGCCTACTGGCCCATAAGTACCATTATGTATCAATACCATACAGACTATCAACTTTTTCATAAATATGGATCATGACACATTTAATAGATACAGAAGAAGATAAATCAAGTTGATAAGCATCAAAGCCTAAGTTTTTTAACTTTTCAACATCGGTGTCACTTCTAGCAGTAGCAAACACTTGATAACCTTTTTTGCTTTAATCCTTCCGCCAAACACAAGCCAATTCTGGATTGATACTCATCGAGCGTAATAATAAGGAATCGTATGTCATTCTAAAACGTGGATTACTTAGTAATGCTTTGACTTTTTTCTTGCATTTTTTTTAGTCTTGATTGCATTAGCCAAATATCCTTAATTCTAGTACTTAACCATTTGGGTAGCTAGACTTGCTTAATTTGATTAATAATCACTTCTTCAGAAGCCTGAGTCATTGCTAAAGACGAACAACTGTGTTTGTTTTTAAGCGAAATAAAACACTCATTGTAGGTCTGCCATAAAAATACAGCAAATAAAAACACAGGTGTGACAGATTGATTTTTTTAATTCTATCTTATGTGTTTAACAAGGCTTTTTTAATAAGCTCATTCTTATGAGTTTGTTTAAACAAATATTTTAACAAACCATATTTTTCTAAGCGCTCATACACTTCAAACCCATATTCATTGTGAAACAATGTAATACACTCTTCATACAAGCGCGCTGCAGAAATATTACCAAGCAGTGGTGCTTGTTCAAAAATAGCTAACTTAATCTCATTACTTAATTGAAACCCTAATTTAGTTTGAAACCTAACGGCTCTAATCATGCGCACTGGGTCTTGTTCAAACCTTATACTTGGATTGCCAATAATATGCACTGCTTTCGTTTTTATATCATAGTAAAGCGCATTAATATTAAAATCCCTACGCACGATATAGTCCTCAATATTACTATAACAATTATCACGAACAACAACACCGTTTTTAGCGGTTTGTACCTTATCTGATCTAAAAGTATAGCCACTTCAATAAATTTACGTGCTGAAAACATAACGTGCACTAAACGAAAACGCCTACCAATTAAACTTGAGTATTTGAATAATTTATGCATTTGTTCTGGTTTGGCATTGGTTGCAATATCAAAATCTTTTGGCTATAAATTTAAGAGTAAATCTCTAACGCAAACCACCTACTAGATAGGCTTTACACTCTGCTTTATCAATAATACTAATAACTATAACTTTTAAAGCATCTTTGTATAGAAGTTTTTTATCAAAATTAATGCTTTGACGAATGGCTTTCATAAAAAATACTAACTCAAATAATGTAAATCAACTTTGGCTTTAGGCGTCCAGTTTTTTTGCTGATATTCAGAAATTATGGTTGTATAAACACCACCACGAACATTAAAAATTGCCTTTAAACGCATGAACCTTGGATTGCTTGCTTGAACCAAATCATCAAGAATTTGGTTAGTGACCGCCTCATGAAATGCGCCCTTGTTTCGATACGACCAAATATACATTTTCAGTGATTTTAATTCTATACACGTTTTATCAGCAATGTACTCAAGATGCAATGTGGCAAAATCAGGCTGCCCTGTTTTTGGACATAAGCATGTAAACTCTGGCATATCAATTTGAATGACAAAATCACGCTCAATATTAGGATTATCAAAAACCTCTAAGGCTTTACTAGGTTGAGATAACATTAAACTTTTTCCTTTAAAAAAACATGGCTATTCTACACTTCAAAAGTGTGTAACGCTCTTTATAAAAAAATAATTCAATAAAAGCACTGAAAATTTTTCGCTTTAAAGGCAGTAAAAAAAAGAAAATAGCAACAAGCGTGCCTTTTTTTTACTGCCTTTAAAGCGAAAAATTTTCAGTGCTTTTATTGAATTATTTTTTTATAAAGAGCATCAAATAAATTGGGTAAATTTTCTATGCCTAATTAAATAAAAAATAAAAATCAACAATAGCATAGCCAAATGCACCCACCACAGTCCAACAATGGGCGAAAACTCTCCTCGCTCTAGGTCTGATTTGGCAATTAATAAAACATTGTTATACACAATAAATGCAACAACGCCAACTAATACGCCTAAATTTTTACCATTTCTCGGAGAGGTTTTACCAAGCAATACACCAAGTACTGATAATATTAAAATACTCAAAGGCTGAGATATTCTCCATTGAAACTCTGCTATTTCTGTCAGCTTGTTAGAAAATAACAATTCAAACGTCGACTTTGATTCTACTTTCGTAACTGTACGAATAAATTTTTGCACCTCACCATCAATAATTTGCAAATCATATAGTTTAAAGTTTAAGACTTGTTTATTTTTATCCGAAGGAAAGCCATGATAACGCGTACCATTTTTAAGGCGTAAATACACGCTGTTGGTGTTTAAATTGGTGTATTTTTTAGCTTGCTTTGCCAAGGTTATAACTGGCTCATTATTGACCAATGTATAAATAAAAATCTCTTCCATATTTTGCTCTTTAGCATTATCAGCATCACTGACCTTTGATGCGTAAAAAACAATATCGCCATTTTTAAACTCTTGAAACTCACCCTCTTTAATAAAAGAAAACTCAGATGCATTTTCACTACGCTCCATAATCAAGCCTCGTTGTTGCTTAGCCCAAGGCACCACAACTGTCGTTAAAAGCAAAACAAAGATAAAGATACAGATAACAAGCGGCTGAATGAACACCATAAAATGCTTATCACCTAAGCCTAATGAGTTCATCACAATAGCCTCTGAGTCCTTGTAAAGCTTGCTAACACTCAAAATAATAGCCAATAACAAAGATAAAGATAAAATTAACACAACATCTCTAATCATATTAAAACCGACCAGTGGTAACAAGTCTGCAACAGGTATGCCTTCTTTTAAACTTTCTTGAATCACCAACACTAATTGGTTTCCAAAAACAACCAAGCCAATCACGATAAATACCGCACTCAAAAGCATTAATACATTACGCATTAAATATCTAGCTAAAATACTATTTTGTAATTTAAGAGTTCTAGCTACCATAGGAGAAAGTTTCATACTTTAAGAAGTTACTACACCAACCCAGTGCAGTCTAAGAAATACACTCTTTTCAGCACCCTTTTGAGAAATGAAAAATGGTGTACTTTTTAATAAAAAATGAGAATAACAGTCAGCTATTTGCCGAATTTCTCCCTGAGAAAAATGCTGTTTTATGGGCTTCATAAATTATATTGGATTGGTATAGTCTCCTTGAGTATACTTAAAGCGATTGATTAGTGCTCAGAATAATTAGACAATGATTTTTTAAATCAATTTGTTACTTTTTTGCGACATTGAAGCGAAAAACTCATCATTGGTTTTGGTCAATTTTAAGCGATCAATTAAGAATTCAGCCGCCTCAACAGTGTCCATAGGATGCAGAATTTTGCGTAAAATCCACATTTTGTGTAGTTCTTTTTCATTCGTAATTAACTCTTCACGGCGCGTACCAGAAGCATTAATATTAATTGCTGGAAAAATTCGCTTCTCACTCAAGCGCTTTTCTAAATGAAGCTCCATATTACCTGTACCTTTAAACTCTTGATAAATAACTTCATCCATTTTTGAGCCAGTATCAATCAATGCAGTAGCAATAATGGTAATACTTCCACCATTTTCAATATTTCTAGCTGCACCAAAAAAACGCTTAGGACGTTGTAGTGCATTAGCATCAACACCGCCTGTTAGTACCTTGCCTGATGAAGGGGCAATTGTATTATAAGCGCGCGCCAAACGTGTGATTGAATCTAGCAAAACAATCACGTCTTTACCTTGTTCTGCGCGTCGTTTGGCTTTTTGAATCACCATTTCAGCAACTTGCACATGGCGTTTTGCTGACTCATCAAATGTTGAAGCAATCACCTCACCACGTACGGTACGTGCCATTTCTGTTACTTCTTCAGGACGTTCATCAATTAAAAGCACAATCAATTCACATTTTGGATGATTAACTGAAATAGAAGTGGCGATATTTTGCATAATCATGGTTTTACCTGCCTTAGGTGGTGCAACCAACAAACCCCTTTGTCCTTTACCAAATGGTGCAACAAGGTCAATCACTCTGGCAGTAATATCCTCAGTGCCACCATTACCAATTTCTAAATTGAGTCTTTCATTAGGATGAATTGGTGTAAGTGAGGCAAATGGCACCCTATTTCTAACATTATCAGGGTCTTCGCCGTTCACTTCTGATACTTTAATTAACGCAAAATACTTTTCACCCTTTTTAGGTGCTCTAATTTTTCCTGTAACTAAATCACCAGTTGATAAATTAAAACGTCTAATTTGATTAGGTGAAATATAAATATCATCTGCACCAGAGGTATAAGAATCATCACTTGATCTTAAAAAACCATAACCATCTTGCAATACATCCAAAACACCATCGCCTAACACCTCCTCATCATTAGCAGCTTTAGCTTTAAGAATAATGAAAATTAGGGTTTGTTTTTTAGCTCTAGAAATATTTTCTGCACCTAAAAATTGTGCTAATTCTAATAACTCTTCTGGGCTAAATTTTTTGAGTTCTGATAATTTCATGAATGTGTCCATATTAAGGCTAAGTATCTTTTTACTTAACTAGGGGTGTATGCGCATAAAGCGCTAGAAGATTTTGTTAAACTGAGTATTTAAAATAAAAACAATCAGTTGTTTAGTTTTTTAAATATTGGCATCAATAAATGCACTAAGTTCCGCTTTTGAAAGTGCACCCATTTTAGTTGCCTGAACAGAACCATCAGAAAATAACAACATCGTTGGAATACCACGAATACCATACTTTGGTGGTGTTTGGTCGTTTTCGTCTATATTAACTTTGGCAATAAGCACTTTACCATCATATTCATCAGCAATTTCATCTAATACAGGCGCTAACGCCTTGCATGGTCCGCACCACTCAGCCCAAAAATCTACCAACACTACTTGTGATGAGTTAACAACATCTGCTTCAAAAGAGGCGTCAGTCACTGCTTTAATTTTATCGTTCATATTTTTTGTAATGTTAATCTGAAATGAAAAAAAGAAACAGCAGAACTGCTGATTGCGTAAGATTATATCATTATTTAACTCTCGTAATATCTTTTTACAATCTTTCTTCCAAGGTCTCTTTAAGCGCTGATTGTTCTGCCACACTTAATGGCTGATTTTTAGCATTGCTAATAAAAAACACATCTTCAACCCTTTCCCCCATAGTGGCAATTCTGGCATTAATTAATGAAATGTCTAACTCGAAAAAAACATAGGCAATGTTAGAAAGTATGCCTTGCTTGTCAAGCACATTAATTTCTAATTGGGTTAAATTCCACTGTTTATTCATACTAAAACTAACTTGCATTTTATGATCAAAATGTCGATGTGTGTGTATATCATGGGTTGTGCTTACGCTCACATCTAAATCATCCAATTCATTTTTGATTTCTTGATTTATATTGATATGTTCAAGCGTTTCATCTTGCAAAACACTAATCGTGTTATATGCTTTCCTATCCCTTGTAGTTAAGATTTTAGCATCCACAATATCAAGACCTAGTCTTTCAAGAATACTAATTAATTTAAAGAATAAACCTTTAAAATCATCACATAGCACAAAAATATCAACCACATTGTGTTGTGAAATTTTAGAACTAACGATAATCTTATCCAAAATTATTTTGGTGGCAAAACTCAAATGCCATAAAATATCGTCAACTTCATAACGCACATAATAGTCTTTAGGCAGGGTTGACAATACCTTTTCAACGTCACTCATTTGATAGCCTTGAGCAATAGAATGCTTAATAACGATCTGCTTAATATCTTGTACTCTTTGATCTACACTTGGTCGCTGACTATTGCTGCTTTCTAGGTGTTTTTTGGTATTGTAAAATAGTTTTTTTAGTAAAGAGTCTTTCCAACTATTCCACAAATTATCTTTTGTTGCACGAATATCGGCGTTTGTCAATAAATACAAAAATTCTAAAAATTCAACCGTGCCCACTTGTTTAGCAAAACGCTCAATTACTTCAAAATCACCAATATCTTGCTTTTGCGCAACCATTGACATAAGTAAATGCTTTTCAACTAACTTTGAAACCAAATCAGTATCACTTGCTTTTAATTGATGGTGCTGGCAAAACTCACGCGCATCAATGGCGCCCAACTGAGCATGTTCCCCACCTCTACCTTTGGCAATATCATGAAAAAGCCCTGCCAATAATAGCAACTCTGGTTTTTTAATGCATTGTGCTATCTCGCTACAAAGCACAAATTCCTTAGCAAACTCAGGTACGAAAAAACGCCTCAAATTACGAATCACAAACAACGTATGCTGGTCCACTGTGTAAGCATGAAATAAATCGTATTGCATCAACCCCATAATCTTACCAAAAGCAGGAATATAGTGCTCTAAAATACCGTAACGATTCATGAGTTTTAACGCCTTATTAACCCCTTGATTTTGTTGTAATAACTCAATAAATAAGCGATTATTTTTACGCTTTTTATAATAATAACAATCAATTAAATCAATGCTTTTTTGCATTTGTCTAAGCGTTTTTGCACTAATACCACGCACATAATTATGCTTGGCAATGAGCAAAAATATTTCAATAAAAGCAAATGGTGTTTGGATAAAAACTTGCGTATCAATTGAATGGATATAACCATGACTAATCATAAAGCGACTGTTCAAATGCTGTGTGTTTAAAATCTCATCTTCTAATAATTGCAACAAAATATCATTAAGACGCGACACCCTAGTCACAGTTTGGTAATAATCCTTCATAAACACTTCAACCGCCAAAGAATACCCATCAACATAACCCAGCATGATTGCCACAGATTTTTGGTATTGGAATGCAAGCCTATCTTCACGCCTATTAGCGATAATATGCAGCGCAAATCTGACTTTGAATAGAAATAGTTGTGATGTTTTTAATAACCCATACTCAGTGGTTGTTAAATATTGCGTATCAATCAGTTCAAACAAAGTATTAACATCAAAATACCACTTTGCTACCCACACAATTGTTTGAATATCTCTAAGACCGCCAGGGCTTTGCTTGATGTTTGGCTCTAAGTTATAAGCAGTATTGGATAAATTTTGATGGCGATTGTGTTGCTCTTTTTGCTTTTCAACTAAAAATGATTGACTTGACCAAACGCTAGATTTAATCACAGCCTTCATCTTAAAAAACAAAGATGCTTTACCTAAAATAACGCGAGACTCTAATAAATTAGTCACCACACTAAGATCATCAATCACACTAATACAATCTTTCAAATCCCGAGTTGCATGCCCTACTTCCAAGTTTACATCCCATAACAATGTTAAAAAACTAGCAATACTTTTCTGATAGGTATAATGCGCACCATCAGGAATTAAAATCAACAAATCTATATCCGAATACGGATGCAACTCGCCTCTACCATAACCACCAACAGCTACCAAACATAACTGATTTGAAAGGTTAAAACTTTGCCAAATATCTTTAAGTAATTGATCAACCCCTTCACTTCTAGCTAATACAAGTGCTTGAGTTGCCTCTGGATTATTTAAAAAATCCACCTTGATTGAGTCTTGTAGTGCTTGATACTGCGCTTTAAATATTGATAAATCCATACACTATTTTATCAAAATACAAGCTGGTTGCTATTTTTATTCATCATAATAACACTCTACACCAAGTAAGGTTTAGTGTAGTTACAAGACTCTACTTGTTATCTACTCTACAATTTATAATACTTGCCAATCATTCACACTATTGACCACCACAGCATTCATTAACACTGACTGACTCCACTTTGATCACATCATAACCATTCGCATCCATCAGTTTTAGCTGACCATCGCCAAGGTTAAAGATATAGGTATCGTTGCCTGCACCGCCTGTGACTTTGTCATTGCCTTTTCCGCCGATAAGGTTATCTGCATAATAACCTCCTGTTAGAGTGTCATCATCAGCACCGCCATCAATATTGTTAGTAGCGTATAGTCCACCTGTAATGGTGTCATCTCCTGCTAGGGCATGGATGTTGTTAGTGTCTTACCTTTTTGCAGTTAAGATGTCATCATCATTCGTTAAGGTTTTGAGTGAGGCTAGGATTGCGGTGCTATTGATAATACTGTTATCAGCAAAGTAAATTACATCAATTGCCAGTGTTGAAGTACTGCTTGCTTGGGCAAACTTGATCACATCAGTAGTATTGTTAATACGGATATAGACAAAACCATCAGACTCTTGGGTAATGGTAATATCATTAAAATTAAACAGGTAAGTATTGTTACCTAGTCCACCAGTGACTTTGTCATTGCCTGTGCCACCGTCTAGGGTGTCATTGCCTTTACCAGAATTTAGCACATCACTACCACCATTACCCTTTAAAGTATCATGCCAACTACCGCTACTTAGGATATCAGCATTATCTGTGCCTACTAGGTGCAAATCAACATCTATTACCAACATTTGCTCTAGTGCATTACCCTGTTCATCACCTGCTTGTTTTAGTACTGTTAGTGTTTGTCTACCTGCATCACCTAATTCTAACAAAGAAGTGTTAACTTGTTTAAGTTGATTTCAGTGCTTGCTGTGGGTTATCCGCATACTCAAAATGTAGATAGTTAATAAAGGTTGATACATGCAACCTCAGTTAACCCACCTTCGTAACTAGTTCTGACCCGTATTTGAGATAATAGATTGTCGTTGTTTTCATTAAAGAGTTTACTTTTAATATAAGATTGTAAATCATCAAAGGCTTTGGCAATAATTGGTGTAGCCTGGCCGTGTGGGTTTCTTCTGTCACGAGTACCCCAGCACCAAGTACTCAAAAATTCATCACCTATTAGCACTTATAACGCTTCTAATTTTCGTGAATCTTTGAGTGAATTAGGATCAACATCCTCAACCCCTACCCCAGTGGTAAATCATTTGTGTCAGTAGCACATCTTGTTCACTACCACTGGTGCTAATAACTTGTTTCACCAAGGCTTGCAGTTTTCCACTTGTATCTAGTGCCATGGCTTGATATAGGCTGTGGACATTGCCAAAGCCTGCAAGATTATCAATAATATCATTCACTTCTACCAAATCAGTTTCTTGAGTCTTTGCTAAATCCACATCAAATCAAACATCATTTATTTTATTGGTTGTGCCGTCTGTGGTGGTAAAATTGCCCTGTTGTTTATGGGCATTATTGTTTAGTATCTATCTCAGTTTATAAGTAGTGTTAAGTGATTGTATGCTTACCTCAGTCAAGCTTAAAAATTCACTATCATCTAGTTTGCCATCGCTGTCTTTGTCATGCCAAACTTTAAGCTTGTTAAATGATTCATCATTACTATCTACTTTGCCCCACCCAACCTGATTGTTCTGCAAAGCCGTTATCATCATGTTCAAAATACACGCCTGAGTTAGTTTTAGAAGTAGTCTCCACAACACCGTTACCATCTAGGTCAAGGATAAGTGGGGAGATAATCACTGAGGAAGCTTGGAGTTCAGTTTTAAGTGAGTCGATTAAAGCACTAATGGCTTGTGGATTGTCGGCGTTTTTTTTGAGGTATTCTGCTCAAGACTGTGTGCCAGTATTATCTTTAAGGATGAGCAATGCACCTGCTTTAACATCATAATGGTTGTCTTTGTATTTTGGGTTAAGGGCAAGTAATTCGTTTAGGCTCATACCGTTGGCTTGGGCGATTTCGCTCAATGTATTGCTTAATTGGATAATGTATATGTTTTCAGCAGTTGCTATGTCTCTATCCAAAATATTTTGCAGTTTGGTATAGGTGCCTTCTAGACTATTGCCTTTTAGTAATTCGCTAGAGAAGAAATTAGAAATCTGTGAGTGGAAAGCCTGAGAAACATCTTGGTTTTTGATTTGTTCTAGTGGTTGAGTTTCATCAACTAGAATGATGTTTTTAAGTTTTTTAGCATGTTGCACTTCCTTATGTGTTTGTTCTATTCTCACGTAATTTTTAATCATTTTCTGCCATTAAAATATACGCCATATCCAAAATTAAAAAGATAACTTAGTTTGTTAGAATTAGTGTTTATTTGTATTTTTTTGATGTTCACTTTTTAAGCCACGTCAAAGCCATTGGTGGCTTTATCGCCAAACAATTCAAAACTATCGTCAATCTTGCCATTGTTGTCGTAGTCAAAATACCAATAAAATCTTTTTTATTGTTTTCGGTATAACCTTATGGTTAAATTATTTATTTTTACCGTGCAAACAAGTGAATATTTAGAAAAATATTTTTGCATTATATTACCTTTGAAAACTTATTGATAGTTAGTAAATGGTAATTCTTACAACTGATTTAATGATTTTTTGTAAACACACTCAGTGTTTAAAGCCATTTTTTAATCTTGGTTAATCTGACTCTTTCTACACGATGTATAGCTGAAAATGCCGATATAGGCTTTAAATAGCCATTTCAAACTATTCGTTTTATTGGTGATAAGGAGTGTGTTTATTTAGTAACGGCAGTTTCTTTTAAAAACTAATCGCCATTTTTAAGCGTGATAGTGCTTTATCTTTACCGACCAGTTCAGCTACAATATCAATACTACCTGCATTGCCGTTACCACTTAGTGCAAGTCTAAAAGGTTGACCTACCTTGCCAAAACCGATGTTAAGCTCAAAACACACCTCTTTAACGGCTTGTTTGATGTTGTTGGCTTGCCAAGTACTTATAGCTTCTAGTTTTGTAAGTAAGTGCTTGAGTGGTGTTTTATCTTTAAAGTGTTTTGTGGCAAGTTTTTCGTCAAAAGTATCGAAATCTTGATAAAACATTTTCACTTCACCTGCCATATCAACTAAGGTTTTACATCTATCTTGTAAATGTTGAACGACTGTTTTAATATCAGGCGTGTCTGTAACGGTAATTGCTTGGTTTTGAAAATGCCAAGTTAGGTTATTGAGTAAATTCTCAATACTAGAACTTTTAATAGTCTCTTGATTGAGCCATAAAAGCTTATCCTGATTAAAGCTTGCAGGCGCCTTGTTGATGTTTTTTAATTCAAACAGTTTAACAATTTCATCCGTAGAAAATATTTCTTGATCGCCATGCGACCAACCTAAGCGAGCTAAATAATTAAGCAAGCATTCGGGCAAAAAACCAGCATTGCGATAAGCCATAACACTTACAGCACCGTGACGTTTTGAAAGGCGCGCACCATTACTGCCTAAAATCATAGGCAAATGTGCAAATTTTGGCAAATGCCAGCCTAATGCCTGATAAAGATTAATTTGTTTGGGGGTGTTGTTAATATGGTCATCACCACGAATAACACAATTAATTTGCATGTCATGATCATCAATCACCACGGTTAAATTATAAGTTGGCGTGCCATCGCTACGAGCGATAATTAAATCATCCAACTCTTTATTATTGATTGAAATTTGCCCTTTAACTGCATCATTAAAGACCACCAATCCTTCTTCTGGATTGTTAAAACGCACAACGCCAATATTTAGGTTTTTATCTCGACAACAACCATCGTACTTGGCTTTTTTGCCTTGCTTGATTAAATCTTCATGTAAGATTTGTAAGCGCTCTTTAGAGCATTCGCAATAATAGGCTTTTTTTTCATCTAATAGTTGCTGTACAACTTGCTTGTAACGATTAAAACGATCTGTTTGATAAAAAGGCCCCTCATCATAGTCAAGCCCAAGCCAATCCATGCCTTGTAAAATCGCATCAACGGATACTTGGGTTGAGCGCTCTAAATCTGTATCTTCAATACGTAATACAAATTTACCATGTTGCTTTTTAGCCCAAGCCCAAGCAAACAGTGCAGTTCTAGCACCGCCGATATGTAGGTAGCCTGTTGGGGATGGGGCAAATCTTGATTTCATTATTATTATGGACTTACTTTATCGGCTTTATCGAGCCAATATTTTGATTTTTCTAAATCTTGCTCAACCTCTTTACCATCTTCATACAACATACCCAATGTATACATCGGACCAGGAATGCCAAATTCAGCGCCTTTTTCAAACCACTCAATAGACTTTGCCATGTCTTTTTCTACGCCTTCGCCAGTCATATACGCCACACCTAGCATGTGATGAGCAAATACATGATCTTGACTTGCTGCTTGTAAGAAGTTTTCAAACCCTAAAGGTTGGTTTTTAACCATACCTAAGCCATTCATTTGCATCATGCCAACACGCCATAAGGCCTCAGCATTGCCTTTTGTGGCAAGTGGGGCTAATAATTGATATGCCATGGTAAAATTCTTAGTATCAAAGGCAGTAACACCACTGGATAAATCTGCATCATATATATCTGTATTGCTTGAATTTGGCATCTGTTTCTCTAATATAAAAAAGAAATTAATTTTACACTGTTATAATGTGCTTTGATTCAACAAATAGTCGCTGTAATACCATGGAATTCAACCAACAAGAGGCAAGTTATAACAGTATTATTTCTATCGAAGAACTCCATGTTAAATTAGCACACACACAGCTTAAAATTCCTTGTTTTATTTCTTCTAGTTATCATTGTGAAGTTGATATGACTCATCTCGATGATATTGATAAGGTTTCATTATTCCCCTTGTCCAATCAAGATGATATTGATTTGTTAATTATTGGCACAGGTACAACGCACCAGTTTTTGCACCCAAAACAACAAGTAGCCATTCGGAAAATGGGTATTGACACCGAAAGTATGAATAATCAATCAGCTTGTAGAAGTTTTAACTTGCTATTGTCTGATGCCAGATCAGTTGGTTTGTTATTGTTATGAAATTATTAAACGTCGCACAAATACGCCATTACTGGCACTACTTCAAGATAGATACGCCTTTATTTTTACTGATTATGGCACTCAGTGGATTTGGACTTGTTGTGCTTTATTCAGCCTCAGCAGGCTCTATGCAAACCATTTACAAACAGGTGTTTCACTTTGTGTTGGCAATTGGCGCAATGTTAGTTATTGCTCAAATACCACCTTATCAACTTAGGCGTTTTTCTCCTTACTTAATGCTGTTTGGTATCTTTTTGCTGATTTTGGTTTTAATTTTTGGTTCCAGCAGTGGTGGCGCTCAACGCTGGCTTAATTTAGGTTTTATACGCTTTCAACCTTCTGAAATTATGAAAGTTATCGTCCCTATTGCCATTGCCTCAATTCTGAGTGAAAAAACACTACCACCAAAACCACTGCCTGTTTTTTTATCGATTGTTGCCATTATTTCAATTGTAACACTTATTGCCAAACAACCAGATTTGGGCACGTCGCTATTAATTGGTGCTTCTGGTTTTTACGTGTTGTTTTTTTCAGGCATTCGTGTTCAAATTCTTAAAAATAATTGGTTAAATTTTGCACTGATTTCATCAATCATAACCTCAGGTGCTTATGTTGCATGGAACTATTTATTAATGGGTTATCAAAAAAAACGCATCCTCACTTTAATTGATCCAAGTTCTGACCCGTTAGGCTCTGGCTATCATATCTTGCAATCAAAAATTGCAATTGGCTCTGGCGGTTTGGTTGGCAAGGGTTTAGAACAAGGCTCCCAATCCCAACTTAATTTCCTGCCTGAACATGCAACTGATTTTATCTTTGCTGTGATCGCTGAAGAGTTGGGCTTTATGGGTGTTATATTTTTATTTACCTTGTATGGGCTAATTATTTACCGATTATTGGTCATTTCTTTCCAATCAGAAGATAATTTTTCAAAACTACTAGGTGCAAGTTTAACGCTTATTTTCTTTACTTATATTTTTGTTAATGTTGGCATGGTATCTGGGCTACTACCTGTGGTAGGTGTGCCATTGCCACTGATTAGCTATGGCGGCTCATCACTCATCACTTTAATGTCTAGCTTTGGCATTATTATGGCAATTCGCAAACACAAAACGCCAAGATATTTACAAAATTAATGCGCATACTCTTACTTTTACTTATTTGCTTTTCTAGTTTTGTTGTTGCTAAAATTTTACCAGCAAGCAACTTTCAAGCAACCCGTGATTTTATTAATAAAATGGTGAAAAATCATCAATTTAACAAAGATGAATTGTTGTTTATTTTTTCAAAAATTGAGCTAACACTTGCAGACAAAAACCAAAAAAAGAAAAAACCAAAAAAAGAAAAAACCATGTCCTGGGATAAATATAAAGGTTTGTTTATTACTGAGCAGCGCATTAAAGATGGCATCAACTTTTGGCAAGATAACCTAGTAACGCTTAAACGTGCTGAAAGTAAATACAATGTACCTGCAGAAATCATGGTTGCTATTTTGGGTATTGAGACCAACTATGGCAACAAAAAAGGCACGCATCCAACTTTAGAAACGCTAGCAAAACTAGCCTTTGGTAATTATAGAAGGAAAAAATTCTATCAAAAAGAGTTAAAAGAGTTCTTGCTTATGTCACGTGAAAACGTCATTCCACCCTTATCCATACAAGGCTCTTATGCAGGTGCAATGGGGTATCCACAGTTTATTGCTAGCTCTTATAGATACTACGCTGTTGATTTTAACCATGATGGTAAGATTGATTTATTCTCAAATCCTGTTGATGCAATAGGATCCATTGCTAATTATTTTGATCAGCATCAGTGGCATGATGGGGGAGAATTTGCAAGACCTATTACACTTCAATTAAATCACTTAAAACACGCTAGATTAAGCACTAATAAACCTAAAAAAAATACTCATTACTGGCGTAATAAGGGTTTGAACATTCACCAAGACATTAAGAATAAAACCAAATTGGCATTTATCAGCCTGCCACAAGACGAAATCAATGAAACTTGGCTCACTTTTTGGAATTTTTACGTGCTAACGCGTTATAATCATGATAATAGATATGCTATGGCAGCTTATCAACTATCAAACAAGTTAAAACAAGCATTCAATCAACTAAACAACTAATACTTTATGCAAAGTCAATCATTTATTAAACCCTTGGTTATTCTTACATTCTTTCTTATCTTAAACACTCAAGCGGCAACTTTTATCACCCCCAAAGCGCCAGAAATATCTGCTGCTGCTTATAGTATTGTTGATTACAATTCTGGTAAAGTTATCGCTAGTAATAAACAACACGATAAACGTGCACCAGCCAGCTTAACCAAACTAATGACGTCCTATGTCGTTTTTCAACTCATTAACGATGGTCATATCAACCTAGAAGATAAAGTTCGTATCAGTAAAAAAGCATGGAAAACAAGTGGTTCAAAAAGTTTTGTAGAAGTGGGCAAAACCATTAAACTTGAAACCTTACTTAAAGGCATGATTATTCAATCTGGCAATGATTCTGCGGTCGCCCTGGCTGAACACATTGCAGGAACTGAAGGTACGTTTGTCACTTATATGAATGAATATGCACGTCAACTTGGTATGAATAATTCTTGGTTTGAAAATGCTTCTGGCTTACCAAATGATAATCAGTACACCACTGCTGCTGATATAACATTATTAGTAACAGCAACAATCAGAGACTTTCCCCAATTCTACCCATGGTACTCACAAAAAGAATTCACTTACCACGGCATTACACAGCGCAATCGCAATAAATTACTATGGAGCGATCATACGGTAGACGGGTTAAAAACTGGATTTACTAAAAAAGCAGGCTATAACTTAGTGGCCAGTGCCAAACGCGTTGGTATGCGTTTGATTTCTGTTGTGTTAGGGTCTAGTAGTGTGAATGCTCGAACCTCACAAACACAAAAAATTCTTGACTACGGCTTTCGCTTTTTTGAAACTCAAACCATTAAAGATATCAAAAAAGAAGTACCTATTGCCAGTGCAACCAAAGACACACTAAAGATAGGTACGTCAAAGGTAGTCAGCTTCACTCTAGCACGTGGCCAGTTCAAACTTTCAGACCAAGTGATTCAACTTGATACAGCCTTGTCAGCACCTATCAATAAAGGTGATGTTGTTGGCAAATTACTCATCCAGTTTGAAGGCAAAACCATGGTAAGTATTCCACTGGTTGCACTTGAAGATGCACAACAAGCAGGCTTCTTCTCACGCATGCTTGATGCTATTGGGTTTTAGTGATATTTTTAAACGGCGAATTTATTGAAAAAAACCAAGCACATATTTCTGTGATGGATAGAGGGTTTTTATTTGGCGATGGTGTTTATGAAGTCATTACTGTGTATAACAACAAAATATTTCGCCTTAATGAACATCTATTACGCTTACAAGCAAGCCTTGATTCAGTCAAAATCAAAAATCCATACAATCCAAAAGAATGGGGCGATATTCTAAGCAAACTTCTTGGCTTTTATAACAACCAAGAACACTCAATTTACTTACAAATAAGTCGCGGTGTGAGCGACAAACGTAAACACAGTTTTAATGATTTAACACCAACGGTTTATATTGAATCAAACCCCTTGCTGACCAAAACTAAGCAAGCACTTCAAGCAGGCTTTGCAGCCATTACCCAGCCAGATATTCGCTGGCATCGATGCGACATTAAATCCATCTCTCTTTTGGCCAATGTCATGTATTCACAGCAAGCAAAAGAAAAAAACGTTGAAGAGGTTATTCTTCATCGAGACAATCAAGTAACTGAAGGAGCGACTTCCAATATATTTATAATCAAAAATAGTACGCTATTTACTCACCCAACTAGTGTTCATATCCTATCTGGCATTACTCGCGATTTAGTACTAGAAAGTGCAAAAGCATGCCATATTCCTATTAAAGAAACCTCATTTTCAATGAATGAGCTAAACACTGCAGATGAGCTGTGGATTTCTAGCTCCACACGTGAAATCATGCCCATTACCCAAGTTGATGGCAAGTTAATCAATCATGGCAATATTGGTAATGTCTGGCGCTGTGTTTATGATTACTACCAAAGTTTAAAAAATGCATGATGAGCGTCTAGATAAACTAGGCAATTGGCTTGAAAATTTCTTTGGTCATCACAATTTTGCACTCACGAGTGCAAGTGATGATGCTAGTTTTCGTCGTTATTTTAGAATTCAGTCTCAGCAAGAAACTTTTATTGCTATGGATGCACCACCCTCAAAGGAAAATACTGAGTCTTTTATCAAAATTGCTAAACTACTTAACCAACATAATATTCACGCACCAAAAATCATCAGCATAAATTTAAAACAAGGTTTTTTACTGTTAGAGGATTTGGGTTCAACCACTTTTTTACAAACCTTAAATGGAAATTTTAATATTGATTTATACAAAATAGCCATTAACGAACTCATCAAAATACAAGCTATTAACACTCAAAACCTAGTACTGAAAAAATACGATACACAACTGTGCAACACTGAAATGCAGCTATTGATAGATTGGTACTTGCCTAAAATACTGTCCAGTACCCATCTGCAAAATTTGCAAGTTACTTTTAGGTTATTGTCTGACAATGCGCTCAATTCAGAACAAGTGTTCGTACACCGTGATTATCATTGTCGCAACTTAATGACACTAAAAAACAATGATTTGGCTGTGATTGATTTTCAAGATGCGCTAATTGGCTCAAATACTTATGATTTATGTTCACTGCTTAAAGATGCTTACTTTGAATTACAACCCATTGAATTACAAACACTTTTGCAATACTACTACAACCAAGCTAATATTGATACTGAATTTGCTCAATTTGAAAAACAGTTTGAATTGATGGGATTACAACGTCATTTGAAAATATTGGGCATCTTTAAACGTCTGTCAATTAGAGACAACAAACACCAATACTTAAATGACCTACCATTGGTTAAAAAGTACGCACAACAAACAGCCAATAAATATCCAGAACTTGCAACACTTAAAGAGGTTTTATGTTTGGTATGATTCTAGCAGCAGGTCGAGGAAAGCGCATGATGCCACTGACTAAGAACACACCAAAACCTTTAATTAAGGTTCAAGGTTTAACGCTCATTGAGCATTCAATTAACGCCTTAAAAAATGCTGGCATCACCAAAATAGTTATTAACATTTCATATTTAAGTGTACAAATTAAGTCTCATTTTGGTAACGGCTCAAAATTTGGTGTCAATATTCACTATAGCGACGAGTCAAAAGGCGTATTAGAAACCGCAGGCGGTATTATAAAAGCATTACCCTTATTAGGCATCAAGCCTTTTGTTGTCATTAACAGTGATGTGCTTTGTGATTATGATTTGTCAAACCTAACACTCCCAGAAAGCTCACTAGCTCATCTTGTACTAATTGACAATCCTGAACACAATCCAGCAGGTGATTTTTCATTAAACAATACTCAATTAACCTTAATAAATACAAAAACCTATACCTTTTCTGGTGTTGGTATTTACCATCCTATTCTGTTCAAGTCTTATTTATTTGAAAAAAAATTAGCACTCTCAAAGGTGCTAAAAGCGGCCATCGCTAAAAATCAAATTAGTGCAGAACACTACACTGGCTACTGGCAAGATATAGGCACACCAGAACGTTTAGAATTAGCCAACAAACAAGTCAAACTAAATGTAAAATAACGTCTGATAGTATCAAGGGTGTGCCGACAATGAATGGTTATGAATCCCGCCAGATCTGGAAGGAAGCAACGGTAATAATTTTTTTGTGTGTTGGATGATATGCTTGGTGCTATCACTTTTAATCTTAATAATCAGTCCTATTTTTGATGAGTGATTACTATCAAGTTTTAGCTAGAAAATATCGTCCACATTCTTTTGCTGAATTGGTAGGTCAAACGCACACCAAAAAAACCCTAATCAATGCACTTGATGCTAATAATTTGCATCACTGCTTTTTATTTACAGGCACACGTGGTGTTGGCAAAACCACGATTGCTAGAATTTTTGCTAAATCTATTAATTGTGAGCAAGGTATTAGCTCAAAACCTTGTGGCAAGTGTCCCACTTGTATTGAAATTGACAAAGGCCAGTCAATTGATTTAATTGAGCTTGACGCTGCCTCACACACAGGGGTGGATAACATGCGCGATATTTTAGAAAATGCGCAATATATGCCAAGCAAAAATCGCTATAAAATTTATCTTATCGATGAAGTGCACATGCTTTCCAAAAGCAGCTTTAATGCGCTTTTAAAAACCCTTGAAGAGCCACCAGAGCACGTTAAATTCTTATTAGCAACCACAGATCCACAAAAATTACCCGTAACCGTTTTATCGCGTTGCTTGCAATTTACCTTACAACACCTGTTCCATGATGAAATTCTAGGCCAATTAAAATTTATCATGAATGCTGAAGCGTTGAGCTATGAAGAATCAGCTCTTGGTCAAATTGCTGATTTTGGCAATGGCTCAATGCGCGATGCACTGAGCTTGCTTGATCAATCAATTTCTTATGGCAAAGGCACGGTAACCAACGCTGACATTAAAGCCATGCTGGGATTGGTTCATCATGACGATATTATTAAATTAGCGACACATTTATTTAGCCAAGATGCCAAGGCTGTGATTAATTTTATTAAAGACTTGTCTCACCGCGGCGAAAACCTTAGCAATGCACTTAAAGATTTAAGCTCGTTATTTCACAAAATATCTATTTCACAAATTGTTAATACTGAAAGCGACAAGACCATCCAAAACCTTGGCACACAAATATCAAACGTTGATTTACAAATTTTTTATCAAATGTCAATCAACGGTTCTAAAGACATGGCACTAGCCCCCAGTGAACAAATTGGATTTGAAATGACGTTACTTAGAATGCTGGCCTTTCGTAGCGATACCCAACCTAACACGGAAAAAAAAACGCTAAAAATCAAGTCTGAAGTTAAAACTCCAGCACCAATTGAGGAAAAATCACAACTAAAAGCAGACATTGCAGAATCTACTACACTTGATATTAACAATCAGCAACAATGGGAAACACTTACCCAGACACTAAAATTTAAAGGTGGTGCGCAAATATTGGTAAAAAATACACTGTTTGACAATACTAACAATGCAACACTAACACTAACCTTAGATAGTCAATTTGCTAGTTTACTAAGTGATCAGGCGCAAAAAAGCATACTAACAACACTTAGGCAAAAATTTTCAACATTAAGTTTGGTGATTAATCTTGGTAAGCCTAATGCTCAAACATTGGCACAAAAACAAACTCAAGCGCATAATGAAAAAATGGCAAAAATACAAACACAATTTTTGAATGATAAAGGTGTGCAAAAACTAGAAAAAACATTCGATACAAAAATTAACATTAACTCAATTAAGGAGATCAATCATGTTTAAAGGTGGAATGGAAGAGATGATGAAAAAAGCCCAACAAATGCAAGACAATATGAAAAAAACACAAGCAGAAATCAAAAATCTATCTGCCACCGGAAAATCCGCCTCAGGTTATGTTGAAATCACCTTAAACGGTGAACACATGATGACTGATATTAAAATCCTTGATGAGATAATGGATGATAAAGAATTACTTGAAGATTTAATTCTTAGCGCCATGAATGATGCTGTTAGACAAATTTCTGAAGCATCATCTGCCAAAATGAAAACTGCCACAGGTGGTATAAATCTACCCAGCGGCATGAACTTATCTTTCTAATGATTGAATCACTCAACAAGGCCTTCTGTGCATTGCCTGGTGTAGGCAGTAAAACCGCACAACGCTTTGTTTATCATTTATTAGAACGCAATCGTGAAGGTGGCATGGATCTTGCCAAGGCATTAGTTAATGCTATGGATCATGTTAAACACTGCACTTCATGTCGAACATTGAGTGAAAAAACCTTGTGTCATATTTGTGCCAGTGAAGTGCGCGATGCTTCACAATTGTGTGTTGTAGAAACACCAACTGATATTCATGCCATTGAACAAAGTGGGGTTTATAAGGGTAAATATTTTGTTCTTAGTGGCTACCTATCTCCTATTGATGGTATTGGTGCAGCTGAATTAGGCTTAGACGAATTGGCAACAAAACTCACCAATCAAAATATAGAAGAAATTATTCTAGCAACCAATGCAACGGTAGAGGGCGAAGTAACCGCTCATTATATTAGCAATATGGCCAAACAGTTTGATGTTCAAATTACCCGTATTGCTCATGGTATCCCAATTGGTGGTGAATTAGAATACACTGATATCAATACTATTGCTCACGCATTATCAGGTCGTAAACAATACGATTAGAGCGTCTTTGATATGTGTGTAAAATTCTTATCATCACACTATGATAAAATCACTAAATCAATGACAGACACCGCCCTCATTGGGATAATATTTACCAAAATCAAGCACATGCTCAAGTGAGCTGGTATCAAACCCAGTCAACCATTTCACTTGATTGGGTTTTATAATTTATCATTATTAGAACTTTCAAATAATGTTTTAAGTACCATGAAAGAGTGACTTCAAAACCATGTTAAAAAAGTTCATTTTCACCATGAAAATACCCTATAGTTTAACTCTAAAAATCAATTTTACCTTTTCTCATCCAGTGGTTCAAAGTTGTGCTCAGAGCTTAATATTGTACAATATGATGTAAAAAAATCACGCAATTATTAAGCAACAACTTTAAATTAATAAAAACCACCTCTGAAATGCACCCTAGCCCAAATGGCAATACGCAAGATTTTAATTATTTCTTATTTCAAAACAATAGACCCGCATCGTAACCTTGTTCTTAAAATCACTCTTTTATAATAATTTTATCTACCCGTAATTCTTGTCCCATGCCTGCCCTGTTCATCTAAAAAAATTAAAAATTCTTCTGTGGATTGGGTGATGATATTTTTTGATTTAATCACTTGAATAGCCTTACCAATAAAAACCGCTATGTGTTGTGAGTGCATAATGGCTAACTCATAAATACTATGATCTTCACAAGAGATTTGTAAGTAGTTTTTCATTGTTTTTAGATTAATAAGAGCTTATCAATATGACTCATTTGCTTAATTTCGTACTCACGCTTAAACGCTTGGCTTTTATTGTTTGCTTTTTCTTGGTAAACCAACTCACAAGGCGCATAGGCACGTGTGTATTTTGCCCCGCCTTTTATCTCACCATTATGTTGTCTATACATCTGCTAATATCATTGCTAACACCACAATAAAGCGAGAAAGCGAGTTGTTGGCACAATGAAGTAAATATACAAACCAAGCTTTATTAACCAATTTAATTTGGATGATATAGTATAATGACGAAGTTTAATCCATCTCGCTACTTTAATGGAAAAAACTTACAATCCTGAACAAATTGAAGCAAAATTTCGCTCACTTTGGGAAGATAAAAACCTATTCTCATCTGATTCAAATACCACCAGTAAAAATGCCTATTGTATTATGTTGCCGCCTCCAAATGTTACAGGCTCGCTACACATGGGGCATGCATTTCAGCATACGATTATGGATATATTAACACGTTATCATCGTGCAAATGGTGAGCAAACCCTTTGGCAACCAGGTACAGATCATGCAGGTATTGCCACACAAATGGTGGTTGAGAGTCAATTAGCAATACAAGACATAACTCGCTATGAGCTTGGTCGGGATAAATTTATTGATAAGATTTGGGATTGGAAGGCACAATCTGGTGGCACAATCACCTCACAAATGCGCATACTTGGCTCATCAGTTGATTGGAAAAAAGAGCGATTTACCATGGATGATGGTTTGTCTAATGCTGTTAAAAAAGTATTCATACAACTCTTTGAAGAAGGGCTGATTTATCGTGGCAAGCGCTTGGTTAATTGGGATCCAGTATTGCACACTGCCGTATCTGACCTTGAAGTCATTAGTACCGAAGAACAAGGCTCACTTTGGCACATGCGTTATCCTATCACCAATACTAATGAGGTGATGATTGTTGCAACCACACGCCCTGAAACCATGCTAGGTGATAGCGCCGTTGCTGTTCATCCTGATGACAAGCGTTATACACATCTGATTGGTAAAACCATTGATCTGCCCCTAACCAATCGAAAAATTCCAATCATTGCAGACGATTATGTCGATATGGCATTTGGTACAGGCTGCGTTAAAGTCACCCCTGCTCATAACTTTAATGACTATGAAATGGGTTTGCGCCATCATTTAAAGGTTATTAACATCCTAACTGATGATGCTAAAATTAACAACGTGGTTGATAGCATTTACACAGGTATGGATAGATTTAAAGCACGCAAGCAAATCATTCAAGATTTAGACAATCAGGATTTACTAGAGAAAATCGATAAACATAAATTAATGATACCGCGTGGTGATAGAACAAACGCAATTATTGAGCCTTATTTAACCGACCAGTGGTTTGTTAAAATCAAGCCATTAGCCCAGCCTGCCATTGATGCGGTTAAAAATGGGGACATTCGTTTTATTCCTGAAAACTGGAACAAAACTTATTTTAACTGGATGGACAACATTCAAGATTGGTGCATCTCTCGCCAAATTTGGTGGGGGCATCGCATTCCTGCGTGGTATGACGACAAAGGCAATATCTTTGTTGCAGATTCACTGGAACAAGCGCAAAAACAAGCAGGGGAAGGGATAACACTCACTCAAGATGAAGATGTGCTTGATACTTGGTTTTCTTCAGCTTTATGGCCATTTTCAACCCTAGGATGGCCTGAAAAAACGCATGATTTATCGCGTTTTTACCCAACCGATGTGTTGGTCACTGGCTTTGATATTATCTTTTTTTGGGTAGCTCGCATGATTATGTTTGGGCTTAAATTTACAGGCAAGGTGCCTTTTAAAGACATTTATATCACTGGCTTAATCAAAGACAGACAGGGGCAAAAAATGTCCAAATCCAAAGGTAATGTGTTTGACCCAATTGATTTAATTGATGGCATTAGTTTGCAAGATCTACTCAAAAAGCGCACACAAGGGTTAATGCAGTCCAAAATGGCAGAAAAAATTAAAAAACAAACTAAAAAAGAATTTGCTTATGGCATTCCCGCCTTTGGCACTGACGCACTACGCTTTACTTTTGCTGCCTTGGCTTCTTTTGGTAGTGATATTAAGTTTGATTTAAAACGAGTGGAAGGCTATCGTAATTTTTGCAACAAGCTTTGGAATGCTTCACGCTTCGTGTTGATGAAACTTGAATGTGAAACCATTGATACTAACGCACAATTGTCAACCGCTGACGAATGGATTTTATCTCGTTTACAAAACACTAAAATCAATGTTGAAAAGCATCTATCTGATTATCGCCTTGATTTAATGAGCCAAACCTTATATGAGTTTGTTTGGCACGACTATTGCGATTGGTATCTTGAATTATCTAAGACATTATTACAAGATGATACGACCAAAGCAGGCACACAAGCAACTTTAATCAAAGTGCTAAGTGAAATAGTGATTTTGTTACACCCTATCATTCCATTTATTACCGAGGAAATCTTTGAGCAATGTAATGTCATTACAAGCCGTGATAACACCAGTTTAATGACTCAATCTTATCCGCAAGTCATTAATAATTTAATATCTACCAAAGCCGTGATAGAAATTAAATGGCTGCAAACCTTTATTTTAGGCATTCGTCAAATTCGTGGTGAAATGAACATTCCGACTTCAAAGCCACTACCTTGTTTTGTGCAAAACTTTAACTCTACGGATGAGCAATATCTAGCAAATAATATAAGCATTCTTAGCTCACTAGCAAAAATGGAAAATATTAACAAACTAACCACCACCGAGCAAGCACCAGAATCAGCCACTGCCTTGGTTGGTGATATGAAAATTTTCATTCCATTGGCTGGCTTGATTGATAAAAACCAAGAAATAGCGCGTCTTAATAAAGAAATTGACAAATTAGAAAAGCAAAAAATTCAGTTTGAGGGTAAATTAAACAATGAAAATTTTATAAAGGGTGCGCCTGGAGCAATCATTAATGTAGAAAAAGAAAGATTAGCTGTGACATTATCTGCTATTAATGGTTTTAACAATCAACTTAACAAAATATCCAGCTTATGAATGTAACTAAACATTCGTTATTAACACTCATACTACTTGGCACACTTGCTAACTCCAGGTCATTTGTCTACATTACTGATCAAGTAGACATTCCAATGCGCGAAGATAAAACATTTGGTAACAACATAGTACGTTCTTTATCTTCTGGCTCAAAACTCTCCATCCTACAAGCCACTGAAGATGGCTGGACTCAAGTTAAGTATGAAAACTCAACAGGCTGGGTCATTTCAAGATACCTGTCTAACAATCCACCCACAAGAGTGCAACTAGAAAAACTTAGACAAATCTACAATGCTAACCAATTACTAACCACCAAACAAAGCAAAAGAAACACAGAACTTGAAAAACAAGTTAAAACACTAAAAAATAAAAATGCCGGGTTTTCTATGCAAATTAGCAAATCTCAAGCTGAAAAGCAACACATTGAACAAATTTATAAAGATGCACTAAAACTTGAACATTCTAACGAAAGGCTTGCCACGCAAGTATTGCAACTAAAAGCTGAGATTCAACTATTAGAAAGCAACAGCACCGCTACGCAAGAGTCCAGTTCTCATAATTGGTTCATTGCAGGTGGCTTGGTGTTATTTTTTGGCATGATGATAGGTCTCATTTTTCCAAACTTTGTTAACCGCAGGAGGTATTAATGAATTTACTAAAAACCGCATACACATTTGATGATGTATTGCTAGTCCCCGCACACTCAAAAACAATGCCAACAGAAGTGAGCTTAACAACGCAATTAACTAAAAATATAACCCTTAATACACCCATTCTTTCAGCAGCAATGGACACCGTCACCGAGGCCAAATTGGCCATTGCCATTGCTCAAGAAGGTGGTATGGGTATTATTCATAAAAACATGTTAGTGGCAGAGCAAGTCAATGAGGTGCGTCGCGTCAAACGTTTTGAATCAGGCATTATCAGAGAGCCAATCACCATTTCACCAAAAGCAACCATTGCTGATGTCTTTAAAATGCAACAACAGCACAACATTTCTGCCTTACCTGTGCTTGAGGGTAATATTATTGTCGGTCTAGTGACAGGTAGAGATGTAAGGTTCGAAACCCGTTTGGGTGAATTGGTTGAAAACGTCATGACCCCACAAAACAAATTAATCACCGTTCAAGAAGGCACAGACATGAGCGGAGTAAGGTCGTTATTACAAAAACATCGCATTGAGCGCGTTGTCATAACCGATGATACCTTCAACCTTAAAGGCATGATTAATGTCAGCGACATTCAAAAATCAACAGACTTTCCCAATGCCTGCAAAGACTCAGAAGAGCGTTTGCGTGTAGGTGCTGCTGTTGGTGTTGCTATTGGCACAAGCGAGCGTATTGATGCACTTGTTGAGGCGGGTGTGGACGTTATTGTGATTGACACTGCACATGGGCACTCTCAAGGCGTAATTGACAGAGTTGCAAAAACCAAAAGCAAACACCCAAACTTAGCTATTATTGCTGGCAATATAGCCACAGGTGCAGCAGCACTAGATTTAGTCAAATCAGGTGCAGACTGTGTAAAAGTGGGGATTGGCCCAGGTAGTATTTGCACCACTCGCATTGTTGCTGGCGTAGGTGTGCCACAAATCAGTGCCATTTCAGACGTGGCAAATGCACTCAAAGGCACGGGCGTACCAATTATTGCCGATGGTGGCATTCGCTATTCTGGCGACATTGCCAAAGCATTCGCTGCTGGCGCATACTGCGTTATGCTAGGCTCAATGCTAGCGGGCACTGAAGAATCTCCAGGTGAGGTCGAACTTTATCAAGGTCGTGCTTACAAATCCTATCGCGGCATGGGCTCATTAGCTGCGATGAACCAAGCACATGGCTCATCTGATCGCTATTTCCAATCAAACTCTAAGGTTGACAAATTAGTACCAGAAGGCGTTGAAGGTCGCGTTCCATTTAAAGGCTCTATGCGCTCTATCATCCACCAAATGGTTGGTGGCGTTAGGTCTTCTATGGGCTACACTGGTTGTGATACATTAGAAAAAATGCGAACAAATGCACAATTTGTACAAGTAACCTCCGCAGGTATGGTTGAATCCCATGTTCATGATGTGTCCATTACCAAAGAAGCGCCAAATTACCATAAATAATCATCAAGCTTTCTTGCTAAGTTTTCTTTTGCTTGTTTAGCCAAAAGTACTGCAAAGGTGATTTATTTTGGCGCAATCTATGAGCTATAATTTCTAACCAATTACTGGCAAAAAAGCCAATCTCAATCAGATGCTCTAACTCTGTAATAAGATGTGTATAGAAATTCCTAGCAATTTCATAAGTACCGTGCCAATGGGTAATATCAGGACCCATCATTGAAGCGCCATGGCGAGCACGACGACCTTCATGATGCCACCATTCAAACCAAATAAAGTCAATCTTGTTGCTAAACTTAACAGGCTGCATTAAAGTCTTGGCAGTTTTCATCAACGCAAGACCAGACTTGGCAAACTTATCGTTATACAGCTCAATCAGTCCATCATATTGAGTATAGAAATTTTCAATATATCCATCTGAGTTGCAAGCAGAGCAAACATCTTGCATGTTATCTCTACGAATTTTCCAATCAATATTTTGACTTACTAGGCCCATTTTCTTATCCAGATACCTCAGGACGAATAGATACTGGTGGACGGTTATTCCAAGAAATACGCAATCCAACATTGTGCGTTACATCTTGGTCTTTTATTGTACCCATATGACAAGTTGAACAAAGTAATCCTCACCAGGAATCCACTTAGACTTATCCATGCCTAGCTGCCCTTTTTGAGAGGTATATTGAATGCCATGCTGTAAATGATGATCATGTCCCATATGACAATTACCACTACCTGTATTAGGCCATGTTGCAGGGTCTAGTGAACCATCCTTAACACTTTAACTTGAGAGCCATTACACTACCAACAGCCATTTACAGCAGCAGTAGAGTTGCCCTCTGGAAATGCTTCAGTGAAAAAATGACTATTACCTTCAACCACTTCAGCCAATAAATTATCTAACAAGCATAGGAATCTGTTGCATGACATTCATAACAGCCTACATTGGCACGATGATTCTTACTGTCGCCCCATTTGCTGAACAATGCCGTTGTTGTTCTTTTTATGACAAGTTGTACATTGTTTCTGTCGGTTTAGATACTGATGAAAGCTCCAAACCACTTAATAATGTCAAAGAAAAAAGAAGAATTAAACCCCTAATGATTCTCTTCATGATATTACTCCTTATTTTTAGCCTTTGATGGGGTAAATCATATAAAAACTAGCGCAACCAGAGCATCATTATATTTTCAGGTTTGGTAAATTTATTAATATCATATCGCATGCCCTACATAGAGTTGTTCATAGTATTAATACTTTGGTTCATATTTTCCATAGACTGATTCATATTTTTAATATTGCTGTTCATCGCATAAATATGCTTACCTAATCCATGTATGTCTTTCGCCATACTCTCCATAGAGTGAGTCATAACCCCCATATCTTTTGCCATTTTTGTAAGATCAGTACCCATTCTCTTTTGACCTTACACCATGTTGTTTACCATCTGCACCATTATTGGGCTTTTTCATGCTTTTTTAAAAATGCGCTTAATCATCAATATCCAATAAGCCTTTGCAGTTGTAATCATAGTCCTTGCCCTTAGGCAGGTTGTATTGATGCTTAATGTCTTGCTTAACTAGGAAGTTTCCTGATTTTTTCTTCTCTTCCCAGCCCAATTTATAATGTTCTTTGCGTTTTCCCATTGCAAGTTTAATAACAGCTCTTCCATAATACAAGCTTGTTTATACTTGCCACAGCCTGTACAGCTGTCATAATGTACCATTGGAATAAATAATACATGTTTACCACTACGTTCATTGTGCTTCATCTCAATGGTAATTGGGCCGGACAAACATTAAAACACACCTCACAACGTAAGCCTTGATAAACAATACAACCTTGAGTGTCCACAATTCTAGCCAATTCCATTTTGAGCAGCATTAATATTGGTTAATTGCTTACTTAATGCACCTGTTGGACAAGCAACCACACAAGGAATGTCATCACACATTTCACAAGCGGCTTTTCTAGCAATAAAAAAAAGCGTACCCAAAGTAACATTGTCTTTTAATGTTGCCAAATTTAGCGTGGGATAAGGACAGTCATTCACGCATAAACCACAGCGAATGCAAGTTGTATTAAATTCATCCTCAGTCAAAGCACCAGGCGGACGTATGGTCGTTGCTGGCAGAGAATAAAAATAACGAGAATAGTTAACCAAGCCTGTCGCAATGAGTGCATTACTGGTTGCTACGCGAGCTGAATTTAATAAAAACTGCCTTCGTGAAAAGGTCATTACTAATGCCTAAAGTAGCTCTGAATGCTGATAAACCAACGCAGTAGAAACAACTATCCTCAGACAAACCATGAACTTCAACACCAGCCATAGCATTAAGTGTATTTTCCACCTGCTTTGTTTGATTTTTAAGCACTTGCACCAACACCCCGCAAATATCAATATTGTTTTTTTCTTTCATTCACACCATCTTTAAGAGAAAATTCAAGTTCTAATTATATAAAAAACAATCAAAAACACTAGTAAATAGCCTAATATTAAATTGTGTCACATTTTGTAGTGGGTATAATAGCCTCGTTTTATGGTTTAATCTAAGTTTAAGTTTTATCTAAAATATGTTCATTAGTAGGCAAAAAGAAAAAATCCTTATTGTAGTACTTAGAATATATTTCAAATAAAGCTTATTAGGTTCAAATCATAAACTTCTTTTTAACTTTTCTTTGGAGGTTTTCATGGATATGAATATCAAAACAAAAAGCTTTGTCATGGGCAAGCACACAATCACATTAGAAACGGGTCGTATTGCCAGACAAGCACATGGTGCAGTATTGGCAAGCATGGATGACACTCAAGTATTGGTAACCGTTGTTGGTTCTAAAGAAATGCGTCCTGGGCAAGATTTTTTTCCTCTGTCTGTTGATTATGTTGAAAAAACCTACGCAGTTGGTAAAATTCCTGGCGGTTTCCTAAAGCGTGAAACAAGACCTAGTGAGAAAGAAACGCTAACTTCTAGACTGATTGACCGCCCTATTCGCCCCTTATTTCCAAATGTCTTCATGAACGAAGTGCAGGTGCTTATTACAGTTATTTCTGCAAACTCCGAGGTTAATCCAGATATTATTTCAATGTTAGGTGTGTCTGCTGCATTAAGCATTTCAGGTGTGCCATTTAGCGGACCAATTGGTGGTGCTCGTGTTGGCTATTCTAATGGTGAATACACCCTTAACCCAACTTATACTGAACTGGATGATTCAGATTTGGACATGGTGGTTGCAGGAACTGATGAGGCGGTACTAATGGTTGAATCAGAAGCCAATGAACTTGCTGAAGAGATCATGATAGGTGCAGTTATGTATGCACATGAACAATACCAAGTTGCTATTACCAATATTGCTGAATTCGTCGCACAAGTTGGTGTGCAAAAATGGGACTGGGAAGCGCCTATTACTAACGAAGTCTTATTAAGCGACATCAAATCACAATTTGGTGATCAGATTAACGAAGCCTACCAAATTAAAGAAAAACTTGACCGTTATGCCAAAGTTGGTGAAATTAAAGCAGCTGCAATTGAAGCATTGGCAAATGAAGATGAGAATGGAAATTCTATTGAGGAGGTTGGCCAATACTTTAAGCAGGTTGAGAAATCAACTGTACGTGAGCGCATCTTAAATAACGACCCACGTATTGATGGTCGTGATAATAAAACCGTTCGCGAGTTAAAAATCGAAACAGGCGTTTTAGAAAATACACATGGTTCTGCTTTGTTTACTCGTGGTGAAACACAAGCCTTGGTAGTAACTACACTAGGCTCTAAACGTGAATCGCAGTTAATTGAAAAACTAGAATCTTCTGAACGTCAAAATGATTACTTCTTATTGCATTACAACTTTCCACCATACTGCGTGGGTGAAACTGGTCGTGTAGGCACCACCAAACGTCGTGAAATTGGCCATGGTCGTTTAGCACGCCGTGGTATTGCTGCTTGTTTACCTTCAATTGAGGAGTTCCCATACACAGTTCGTGTGGTATCAGAAATTACTGAATCTAATGGCTCTAGCTCTATGGCCAGCGTTTGTGGTTCATCACTATCATTAATGGATGCAGGTGTGCCAATCAAAGCACCAGTTGCTGGTATTGCTATGGGTTTGGTCAAAGAAGATGATAGATTTACCGTATTGACTGACATTTTAGGCGACGAGGATCACTTAGGTGATATGGACTTTAAAGTAGCAGGCACATCACGCGGTGTCAATGCATTACAAATGGACATTAAAACTCAAGGCATTACTCGTGAAATTATGGAGATTGCTTTAAAGCAAGCCAAAGAAGCAAGATTGAATATCTTAGGGCAAATGAATCAAGTTATTTGCGAGCCTAATACGTCAAATAAAAATGCACCTAAAACTGCCGTTATTAAAATTCAAATTGATAAGATTCGTGATTTAATCGGCAAAGGTGGAGAAACCATTAAGGGCATTATTTCAACTTCTGGTGCTAGTGTTGATGTGGATGACAATGGCAATGTTAACATTTTTGCCAACGATCAAAAAGCTTTTGATACAGCCATGCAAATGGTGAAAGATGTGACTGCTACACCTGAGGTAGGCAAAGTTTACACAGGCAAGGTTGTTAAAATTGTTGAGTTTGGAGCTTTTATTAACATTATGCCTAACCAAGATGGATTGCTACATATCTCTGAAATTGCCCATGAACGTGTTGAGAAAGTAGAAAATCACCTCAAAGAAGGTGATGAAATTGACGTTAAAGTCTTAGGTTTAGACAGAGGTCGTATTAAATTATCTCGTAAAACGTTATTAGAAAAGTAACTTACAAAACCAACTGGTTGTATAAAAACCACCCATTGGGTGGTTTTTTTATGGTCAGCTTATTATCATGCAAATAATTTTAGTCTTTTATCAGTAGTTGCCATCTGGTTCAACCACACCACTTGCAATTGTTTGGTCAACATTAGGATCAAGCTTTAATTTTAGCGTCACCTCAAGAAATGCTGATTGGATCAATAATCTGTTTGTTATTACTACGCATCAAAAAACAAAAAACCACCCTAACTCGCTTAGCAATCCGCCATTATCTACACGCTGGCGCTGACATATTTATTACCATGAATTTAGTTTATTATCCATCGCAAAGTATTTCATCTGGCATTATTTCAATTATATTTAGCTTAACACTTAATCATGAAACCTTAACCAATGTGCAATTAAGCGGTATCATTCTTGTATTGATTGGTCTTGGTGTTTATGAATATGGCGGAAAAGTACTGTGGATAAAAAAATAATAGAATTAGAAGAAAAATTAGCCCACTTTGGGTATACCATTGAGGCGTTAAACAATATGGTATTTCGTCAAACTCAAAAAATTGATGAACTGGAGGCAATGCTCAAACATTTATCCATGCAAATTAGACTATCCAATGACACCATCATATGACAACCAATAGCCAGCCTATTAATACTTATCAACTATTTGTGATTCAGCACAGGAGAATCAAAAGTCAATCCATTCCAGCCATAAGTAACAAAGTTACGAATATTACTATGTGAGTGACCATTAGGAGTGCTAAGCACTTCTTGATAGTATTGACCAAAACAATGTAACGTTTCTAGTGGTGTTAATTGATGAATAGCAGCAAAACAGAACAGTTTGGCACTACCTTGATTTTCATCAATTGTATTTTCTAATTCACCATTGGTAAATGAAGTTGGTGTGTAATCATAATCATTATTAATTAGAATCATTAAGTCTTCAAATTTCATGATTGCACCTGATTTTAATTCTCTTAAGTACGCCTCTTGAGTCATGCTTTTCTCCTATTCTAATTCAAAACTTATACCGTCATGGGATTAGGTTTGTTGGTATTAATCTTATATTTTTCAATCGCTTGTGTGACAATTGAGATGTCAATCTCACCTTCATCTGCAAGTGCTTTTAATGTTGCTATCGTTACATATCTAGCATCAACTTCAAAGAATTCTCTAAGTGCGGCTCTTGAATCAGAGCGTCCAAAACCATCTGTACCTAACACTTCATATCGATTGGGCACATATTTACGTATCTGCTCGGCAAAATTACGCATGTAATCAGTTGCTACAATGACTGGACCTTTGGCATTTTCTAAACATTTTGTAAGATAGGGTACTTGTGCAATGCCAGTTGTGTTAAAGCGATTTACTCTATCAATGGCTTGTGCTTCACGTGTTAATTCGTTAAAACTTGTTACCGACCAAATACTGGATTTCACATCCCAATCATCAGCTAACATTTGTGCGGCTTTTTCTACTTCTCTTAAAATAGTTCCAGAGCCCATTAATTGCACTTGTGTCGCACTCTTGCCAATAACACTTAGTTTATACATGCCTTTAATAATACTTTCTTCAGAATTCTTTGGCATTTCTGGGTGGGTGTATAACTCGTTCATTGTGGTAATATAATAGAAAATATTCTCATGCTTTTCATACATCCTATAAAGCCCAGAACGAATAATAACTGTCAATTCGTAGCCATAAGTTGGGTCATAAGAAACACAATTTGGAATTGTATTTGCCACCAATTGAGAATCACCATCTTGATGCTGCAAACCTTCACCATTAAGTGTTGTACGCCCCGCCGTGCCGCCGATTAAAAAACCTTTAGCTTGCATGTCTCCAGCTGCCCAAGCCAAATCTCCTACGCGCTGAAAGCCGAATTTTGAGTAATAGATATAAAACGGGATCATGGTGGTGTTGTGTGTTGCATAAGCCGTAGCAGCTGCAATCCAGTCAGAGATTGCACCAGCTTCATTGATACCCTCTTGCAATACTTGACCTTTTTTATCTTCCTTGTACCACATGACCTTGTCTGAATCTTCAGGCTGATAAAGTTGACCAGAAGCAGAATAAATACCCATTTGTCTAAATAAGCCTTCCATGCCAAAAGTACGTGCTTCATCAGGGATAATGGGTACAATTTTAGGGCCTAATTGCTTATCTCGAAACAGTAACGACATCACTCGATTAAGCACCATTGTGGTTGACATTTCACGATCACCGCTGGATTTGAGTAGTGCTTCAAACGCACTCAACTCAGGTATTTTTATTTGCTCTAAGTCAAATGCACGTACTGGTAATGAGCCGCCCAGTTTTTCACGTCTAGCTCGCATATAAACCATTTCTTCACTATCAAGTGCTGGCTTGTAAAAATTTAAGGCTTTAACGTCTTCTTCAGTGACTGGCACATCAAAACGTTTGGCAAAAATTTCAACTTGCTTAAGCCCTAGCTTCTTCTGAGAATGTGTGGTATTTTGACCTTCTCCTGTTTCACCCATGCCATAACCTTTAACAGTTTTAGCCAAAATAACTGTTGGCTTATCACCACATGCTTTAGCTGCATGATAAGCTTGGAATACCTTGTAAGGATCATGACCACCACGATTCAGATGGTAAATTTCATCATCACTCATGTGCTCAACCATGGCTAATAATTCAGGGTACTTGCCAAAAAAATGCTTACGTACGTAAGCGCCATCTTTCGCTTTATAAGCTTGATATTCTCCATCTACAACTTCTTCCATGCGTTTTTTTAAAAGTCCTTGGGTATCTTTAGCAAATAATGCATCCCACTTTCCACCCCAAATAACCTTAATCACATGCCAACCTGCGCCACGGAACATGCCTTCCAACTCTTGAATGATTTTGCCATTACCGCGCACGGGCCCATCAAGACGCTGAAGATTGCAATTAATAACAAAAATAAGATTGTCTAACTTTTCACGCCCTGCCATTGAAATAGCACCCAATGATTCTGGTTCATCAGTTTCGCCATCACCTAAATATGTCCAAACAGTGCGCTTGTCAGTTTGTTTAATTTCACGGTGATGAAGATATTTCATAAACCGCGCTTGATAAATTGCCATAATTGGCCCTAGACCCATTGACACTGTTGGAAACTGCCAAAAATCTGGCATTAACCATGGGTGTGGATAAGAAGACAATCCTTCCTTTCCAACCTCTTGACGGAATTTCAACATGTGTGCTTCAGTCAAGCGACCTTCTAAATAAGCACGAGAATAAATACCTGGCGAAATATGCCCTTGGAAGAAAATCAAATCTGCACCTTGGTCAGTATCAGGACCACGATAAAAATGGTTAAAACCAACTTCGTACAAAGTTGCACTTGATGCAAATGAAGCGATATGCCCACCTAAATCATATGGCAATTGATTAGCTTTCACCACCATCACCATTGCATTCCAACGAATAATGGCCGAAATTCTTTCTTCAATGTCTGCGTTAATATTTGTTGCGACTTCTTTTTCCTTAGCAATACTGTTGATATAAGAGGTATTAACACCCGTTGGCAAATCCATACCCTCATGATGTGCCATATCCATTAGTTGATTTAATAAGAACTTAACACGATCATCACCTTCAACACGAGAAACAGATTTAAAAGCTTCTAACCATTCTTGGGTTTCTAAAGGATCGACATCTTGACCTAGCATAATTTAAGAATTTATATTAAATAAATGGGTTAATTATCCATACATTAACGAAACATAAGCATTTTTATAGAAAAGAAAATAACCATTTTAATTATGTAAAAATATCTACTTAAAAAACAATCGACAACCCAATAACGCTGCAATAAAGCCAATACTTGAGAACAAAATATGCCAAAACTCTTGTTGAGGAAAAAGCACCACACCAATAGCACCTCCTAAAAATAAGGCTAATATCGGGGCAATATAAAGCATAAATGCACGCAAAAATAATTTACTTGAGGAAATTTCTAATGTCACAAAATCACCCACCGATACACCACTTTGATATGGCTTGTTAAAAACAGAATAATGATTAAAATAATTAGCCAATATACCTGTACCACAGCCACTACTCGCTTCACAACTATGGCAACTACCTGAATGATTAACTTTAAGTGCCATTATTTCATTATCAATTTCAATAACTTCAAACTGTTTTTTCACTTAATTAACCTTTGTGTTTAAAATGAGTCTTTTCATTTTACGTTATTTTATCAAATTATGAGTATTTCGCAGTCAATCTTTAAAGCTTACGACATTCGTGGCATTGTTAAGCAAGATTTATCCCCTAAAAATGTCAAACTCATCGGTTTGGCAATTGGTAGTGAATCCATTGCCCATGGTGAGCGTGGTGTTGTTGTTGGTCGTGATGGTCGTCTAAGTGGTATGGATTTGATGCAAGCTTTAAAAGCTGGTCTTCAAGAAAGCGGCTGTCATGTTGTGGATATTGGCATGGTGCCAACCCCTTTGGTATATTTTGCAACACATACTAAAGCCAGCACCTCAGGTGTGATGATTACAGGCTCACACAATCCACCAGAATATAATGGCTTTAAAATCATGATTGCGGGCGAGACGCTCTTAGGTGAACGCATTCAAGCACTTTATCGGCGTATTCAAATGAGTGATTTTTCTTCAGGTCATGGCACTTCAACTAAGGTGGACATTGAACAAGATTATATTGAGCGTATCACTCGTGATGTTAAATTAGACAAGCCACTGCATATTGTTGTTGATGCAGGCAATGGTGTTGCAGGTAATATTGCACCAAAACTATTTGAACAACTGGGCATTAAAGTCACAAAATTATTTTGCTTGATTGATGGCAACTTCCCCAACCATCACCCTGACCCTTCCAAACTTCACAACCTTGAAGATATTATCAAAGAAGTTAAAAACACAGGTGCAGATATGGGTTTTGCTTTTGATGGCGATGGCGACCGACTAAGTTTGATTGACAACAAAGGTAACGTAATTTGGGCTGATAAACAAATGATATTGTATTCAAGAGACATCCTCAAACGCAATCAAGGCGCTAAAATTGTCTTTGATGTTAAATGCTCATCACTATTGCCCAAAGACATTGTTCAGCATGGTGGCATAGCAATTATGTCACGCACAGGGCATAGTTTTATTAAAGCCAAATTAAAAGAAACTGGCGCAGTACTTGGTGGCGAAATGAGTGGACATATCTTTTTTAAAGAACGTTGGTATGGATTTGATGACGCTTTATATACAGGCTCGCGTCTACTAGAAATCTTATCAAAAACTGATAAAACTTGTGCGCAAGTATTTGATGACTTGCCAAACAGTATTAACACACCTGAAATTAACATTTATTTTGAAAAACAAGGCCAGCAATTTGACGCTATGGATAAATTAGCTAAAAATATTGACTTTCCTAATGCAAAAATCATCACCATTGACGGTGTGCGCATAGATTACGATAACGGCTGGGGCCTGGCCCGTCCTTCTAACACGACACCATGCTTGGTGTTGCGCTTTGAGGCAGATGATGAAAAAACCCTAAATGAAATTCAAGACAAGTTCAAAGTATGGCTAAAGGGTAATGATATTGCTACTAACTTTTAGAAAATACTTGCAAAATGCAAAAATAGCTCAAGTAATTTGGACCAATACAACACTATTAGAATTTAACGAAATCACTGAATATATTGCTTTAGACAAACCTGATGTAGCAACAAAATTAGTTAAAAAAATATTCAACCAAGTTTATGTTATGCACATAATGCATTGTTATTCCACACTTAAAGTTCATACCCAACATTGCTGAAATGATCTTTATGTGTTATGACAACGGCTGGGACTTAGTCCTTAGACTGGAAGCAGATAATCTATAAGTGTTAAATCAAATTCAAGAAAAATTTAAACTTTGCTTAAAAACAACAGCAATATTTTTATCTAAGACTTTTGGTTAACAACATACACCAATCTTAAATAACTAATGCCGCCAAACCTAAAAAAGCCACAAAGCCAATCACATCAGTAATTGTCGTCAAAATAACGCCGCCAGCCAGTGCAGGATCAATTTTGAATTTAATTAATAGTAAGGGTAAAAATGCGCCTGAAAAAGCAGCAAAAATTAGGTTAACAATAACTGCTAATGCAATCACTAAACTTAGAATAAAATCTGTAAACCAAACATAAGTTGCCACACTGATAACCAAAGACCAGACAATGCCATTTAAAAAGCCGATTGCCACTTCTTTGTTCATTAATACTTTAAGATTAGATGTGGTCACTCTACCTGTTGCAATACCACGCGTTACCAAGATAAGCGTTTGCGTACCAGCAATACCGCCCATTGAAGCCACGACTGGCATCAAAATTGCCAGTGCAATTTTTGCTTGCAAAGTTGCTTCAAAAAGGCCAATAAAAAAGACAGCGATAAAGACCGTAATCAAATTAACACCAAGCCAGATACTACGACGCTTAGTACTTTGCATAACAGGCGCAAATATATCTTCCTCTTCATTCAAGCCTGCCATGGACATCACCGAATGTTCAGCTTCATCACGAATAACATCAACCACATCATCAATAGTAATGCGACCAATTAGTTGATTATTTTCATCAACAACAGGAGCAGATATTAAATTGCGTTTTTCAAAAAGGCTAGCGACCTCATTATCAGCAGTAGTGGCTAAAATGGGCTTTAAATCCTTGTTAATAAGTGGGTCAATATTTTGCTCAGCTTCATTGGTTAACAAAGTAGAAATGTAAATAGATCCCAAATATTGATAAGTTCTATCAACCACAAACACCTGATCAATATCAATTGGCATTTCTTTTAACAAGCGCAAGTAACGAATAACTGTACGCACTGTCACATCACTACGCACAGTGATGATATCAATATTCATCAAACCACCGGCAGAATCCTCAGGATAAGACAGAACTCGTTTTAGATGGTCTTTATGTTTATAGTCCAGTGTTAATAACAAATTGTGCAATGCCGATTCAGGTAATACAGGCACAATATCAGCCAAATCATCCATATCCAAGCTTTCTGCGGCTTTTACAATGCCGTCAACATCCATTTCATTTAATAATTGAGATTGGATATTTTCACTTAAATATTTAAGAATGTCGCCTTGAGTTTCAGAATCAATATTCAACCAAAGCTGAGTTCTGCCTTTAGGCGGTACACTTTCTAATAGACGAGCAATTTCAGCCGGATGCAAAGCGGCAAGCTGGGAGGTGGATTCTTCATACTTCAAGTCCTCCAAAGATGTCATTAATCTGTGAAGGCAATCTTTAAAAGAAGTGTTTTCAACTTCTGACATGGGCGTTATTCTTATCTATTAAGCGATATGCATATTTCAATATTGCTTAAATTATTATTAGTTTTTTCTATGGTCGTTTAATTTTTCTTTATGCTTTCTAATTTGAGCATCTAACTTATTAACCATTTGATCAATAGAGTTGTACATATCGCTACTTTCTGCTTTTGCAAATAAATCTGCACCACTAACATGGATTGTTGCCTCGGCTTTTTTTACATCTTTTTCAACCTCTAAAATCATATTAATATTAATTACTTGATCAAAATGATGTTTTATTTTGGATAATTTTGCAAGTGAATGTTGTTTAATTGCTTCTGTAATATCAAGATGATGGCCAGAAATATTTAACTGCATACACACTCCTTAAATGTTATTGAAAAATCACTTATATTAAAGCATAACTCCAACCAAATTATAAGGTATTTGTACGTGTTTAAAGCAAATAAAACCTCCTTAAATACTATTTAAGGTATATAATAGCGGTTTTTACTTACTTAAATATTTAGGAGATTAAATGGACGCAACAAATCAACATTCTAATGAATTAAGTGCAAAAAGAATTGCATTACAAAATACGTTCAAAGCTCATACACAAGCCAATGGCTTTTCTTATGAAGAGTGGATTAATCCAACAGCTGGTTCTTTTTATGAAGGCTACAAAAAAGAATTAGATGAACTCAACGATGAAATGGCACCACCATTAACCTACCAGTCATAATAACTTGCTGATTGGTAATAAAAGCCCCGTTTCGGGGCTTTTTGCTTTTTGAGATAAACACAATGTCCTATTTAATGTCAAACTATGCACCACTTGAAGTTACCTTCGTTAAAGGCAGGGGTTGCTACCTGACAGATGACAAAGGTAGGCAATACCTAGATGCACTTTGTGGTGTTGGCGTTGTTGGTCTTGGGCATTGCCATCAAGATATTACAAAAGCCATTCAAATACAAGCTGAGAATTTACTACATACCAGCAATTGGTATCACATTCAACATCAAGAAGACTTAGCTGAAAAATTATGTCAATTGTCTAATATGGACACCGCTTTTTTTGCTAATTCTGGCGCTGAAGCCAATGAGGCGGCCATTAAAATTGCACGTTTGCATGGTCACTCTCAACACATTAATAACCCAACCATACTTACATTTAATCAAAGCTTTCATGGACGCACCATGGCAACACTCTCAGCCACTGGCAATACTAAAGTACAAGCAGGTTTTGCACCATTAGTTAGCGAATTTATTTATATTGACTTTAATGACATTAACGCCATTAAAGCCCATGAAAATAACAATAACGTTGTTGCGGTTATGCTTGAGCCTATCCAAGGTGAGAGTGGCATTATTATTCCAGATAGTCATTACTTAAATCAAGTTCAAGAAATTTGTAATAATAACAATTGGTTGTTAATTCTTGACGAAGTACAAACAGGCATAGGCCGTACTGGCAAGCTATTTGCACATTTTTATAATAACATAACGCCAGATTTACTCACTCTAGCAAAAGGGCTTGGCAATGGTGTGCCAATCGGCGCTTGTCTTGCAAAAGGCAAGGCCTCAAAATTATTCACACCTGGCACACATGGCTCTACTTTTGGTGGCAATCCATTAGTTTGCAAAACAGCACTAACAGTATTAGATGTTATTGAAAAAGACAACATTTTAGATAATGTTGTCATGATGGGTGAATATATCACATCAGGCTTGAAAAATAAACTTAAAGACTCAGACAACAAGGTGCTCGAAATTCGCTCAAAAGGTCTAATGATTGCCATTGAACTAAACCAAGATTGTTCTACATTTTTACAAAAAGCACTAGACAATCAACTCTTAATTAACATCACTGGGCAATCAATACGCTTACTGCCGCCCTTGATTATTGACAAATCTGACGCTGATATTCTTATTAACAAAGTTAGCGATTTAGTCAATGCTTTATAAGCAGGGGATACCCATGATAAAACACTTTATTAATCTGGATGATTTATCAAATCATGATTTAACTCAAATCATCAAACAAGCAATTGCACTCAAAAAGCAATATAAATCTGGTGAAATCAACAAAACATTAGAGCACA
The DNA here is from genome assembly GCA_021730105.1 of Candidatus Ruthia sp. Plio_17_S18. Taxonomy (GTDB): domain Bacteria; phylum Pseudomonadota; class Gammaproteobacteria; order PS1; family Pseudothioglobaceae; genus Ruthia. Next base: position 495,341 of record CP072538.1, on the reverse strand, counting down.
AAACATTGGCTATGATTTTTGACAAGTCCTCCACACGCACGCGAGTTTCCTTTGAAGCAGGCATGACTCAATTAGGTGGTAGCGCTCTATTTTTATCCGATAAAGACATTCAACTGGGTCGTGGCGAGCCAATTATTGACAGTGCAATTGTGATTAGCTCAATTGTTGATGCCATCATGATGCGCGTCTCTTCTCATAAAGATATTCACATTTTTGCTGAAAACTCCTCTGTACCGATTATTAATGCCTTATCCGATGAATCCCATCCTTGCCAACTACTGTCCGACATGATGACTTACCAAGAACACAACGGTACAATTGCCAATAAAACCGTGGCTTGGATTGGCGATGGCAATAATATGTGCCACACTTATATGCAAGCAGCAAAAATCTTTAACTTTAAACTTAATATTGCAACGCCTCAAAATTACCAACCAGATCAAAGTTTTATTGAAAGATATGCCAACCATATTCATTTATTCACCGATGCACAAAAAGCTTGCCAAGAGGTTGATTTGGTGGTAACTGATGTCTGGGCAAGTATGGGACAAGAGGCTGAACAAACAAAGCGTGAAATGGCTTTTAAAGACTTTTCTGTCAATACAGCCTTAATGTCAAAAGCCAAACCTAGTGCTGTATTTATGCACTGCTTGCCCGCACACCGTGGCGAAGAAGTGTCTGCCAATGTGATTGATGGCAGTCAAAGTTTGGTTTGGTTTGCAGCTGAAAACCGTTTGCACGTGCAAAAAGCATTGTTGTTATATTTATTGAGCTAATCGCTTTTAAGGCTGTCCATCGCTTGTTGGTAAAACTTAACACCCCGCTCTACTATTTCTCGATTGCGTGATACGCGCCAACGATTGGTATCACGCAGTGAATAGACACAACCACAGTATTCTTGTTGATAAAACGCTTCACGTTTAGACAATTCTAACATTCTGCTTGACCCGCCCTGCTTACGCCAATTAAAATCCCAATAAGAAATACCCTCAAATGACTGTGTTGCACGTATACCGCAGTTGTTAATTTGATTCATGTCTTTCCAACGGGAAATACCAAGGGTTGAGGAAATTAAATCAAACCCATGATCTTGGGCGTATTGGGCAGTTACTTCAAAGCGCATATCAAAGCAGGTAGTGCAACGATTGCCACGTTCTGGTTCGTTTTCTTGACCCTTGATGCGATCAAACCAATTATCACGGTCATAATCTGCATCAATAAATGGCATGTTGAGCTTTTGTGAAAAGCGAATATTTTCTTCTTTACGCAATTCATATTCTTCTGTTGGATGAATGTTTGGGTTATAAAAAAAGATGGTGGTGTCGATATTTGATATTGCTAAAGCTTCCATAATTTCCCCAGCACAAGGCGCACAGCAAGAATGCATGAGTAGTTTGGTTTCGCCATTTGGTGTGGTTAATTTAGGTCGTTTGTAGTCCAATAAGCTGTAATCTACTTGAGACATTGCTTAACCTTTTTTAACACTTCCCAAGTTTCACGCTTGAGTTGTTCGCTTGTCAGAACCTCACTTGGATGATGGGTGGAAAAATGCTTATGTGAAGATGGCTTTAAGCCTACACTCATTAACAATATTGCTTTTGCATTATATTGCTCAAGTGTTTGATTTAAATTATCATCATTGATACTGAGACATTTAATATCAGACTTTTCAAGCCCAATAGCGCCTAACATTTTAAACAAAAAATCTTGTGTTTCTCCCATTTGACAAAATGAATGGGCATTTTTAGTTTCAATCACTAAGCATTGTGTGTCAATTATCGGGACACTTAAATCCTGTACTTTTACTTGAATGTGCAAAAATTCAGGGATGCCAAGAGTCTCTAAATAATGAGACCGTAGTGATGTGTTCATATTTGTGGATGCGCCTTATTCGTTGCAACCAGCACTTTATTTAAACCATGAATATAGGCTTTTGCGCTGGCAGTGATAATATCAGTATCAACCCCTTGCCCATTAACAATACAACCATTATACTCTAAACGCACATTGACCTCGCCCAGTGCATCTGTGCCTTGAGTAACATTTGAAACAGAATACAATTGAAGATTTATTTTAATGCCCGACAATGAATCAATCGCACTAAAGGTAGCATCAACTGCGCCTGAGGTATGCGCCGTTGCTGTTTGTTCTTTATCATTAATTGACAGCACAACAGTTGCTGTATTTTCTTCACCTGTTTCTGTGCACACTTTCAAAGACACTAGTTTGATGATTTCAGAAACCTCTGTTTGAGTTTCAGAAGCCAGCGCTTGCAAATCTTCATCAAAAATTTCGTGTTTTTTATCTGCCAATTCTTTAAAGCGCCTAAAAGCATCATTAAGACTTTCTTCATTATCAAATTCAGTACCAAGTTCAGCCAATCTTACTTTAAATGCATTGCGACCTGAATGTTTGCCTAACACCAATTGATTTGCATTACAGCCAACATATTCAGCACGCATGATTTCGTAAGTCTCGCGGTGTTTAAGCACGCCATCTTGATGAATACCTGCCTCATGGGCAAAAGCATTTGCGCCAACAATTGCTTTATTGGGTTGTACAATAAAACCTGTCACACTTGAAACCAAGCGTGAGGCTGACAAAATATGCGTGGCATTAATATTGCTATCACAATCAAAAATATCTTGGCGAGTTCGCACTGCCATAACCAGCTCTTCTAGTGAAGTGTTACCTGCGCGCTCGCCCAGACCGTTAATGGTACATTCAACTTGCCTTGCACCATTTAGTACAGCAGACAATGAATTGGCCACCGCCAAACCCAAGTCATTATGACAGTGCGCTGAAAAAACAGCCCTATCAGAATTTGGCACACGCTCAATCAAAGATTTAATGGTTGCACCAAATTGATGTGGAATGTTGTAACCCACCGTATCAGGAATATTAATGGTTGTCGCACCTGCGTTAATCGTCTCCTCAATAATACGACACAAAAAATCCTCATCTGATCGACCCGCATCTTCTGGCGAAAACTCAACATCATCCGTGTATTGCTTGGCTCGCTTAACAGCACGAACTGCTTGCTCTACCACCTGATTTGGGGTCATTTGCAATTTCATCTTCATGTGGATATCAGATGTGGCAATAAAAGTATGAATGCGTGATGCATTAGCACCTTTTAACGCCTCTCCTGCACGATCAATGTCCTTATCAAGCGCTCTTGCCAATGAGCAAATAACCGAATCTTGCACCACATTAGCCACAGCTTGTACGGCTTCAAAATCTCCCACTGATGCAATGGCAAAGCCTGCCTCAATGATGTCTACTTGCATTTTTTCCAGCACTTTAGCAATTCGTACTTTTTCATCCTTAGTCATGGACGCACCAGGTGATTGCTCACCATCACGAAGGGTTGTATCAAAAATAATTAGTTTATTAGACATTTAAGTCTCCTATTGGTTTGTTCAAGTTTACAAATTGTGAGAAGCACGATTTTTCAATCGTGCACAAGTAATGATTGCCCTAGGGCAATAATCGTAGTGAAAACAAAGAAATGCTTCCTATAGGAGAATAAAATTTAAATTGATTAGTCATACTAGGGAGAATTATAAAGGAAATTCAACTATTTTTAGTTTTTTTTTTAAATTACGCCTTTTTCTTACTTCAATCATTGTGGTTAATAGACCTGACAATGCGTAAACAAAACAGAAAACAAACAAAATGGCGCTAGGCTCTAAAGTGACAACAATAATAATTAAGGTGGCAAATAACAATAGTTTAAATGAAGATCTGCCTTTTAGATTAATCTCCTTAAAACTGTTATAACGAACGTTGCTAACCATTAACACGCCAGAGCCAACCAGAATAATCCAACTGGTTAAAATTAAATATTGATCATAATTAGTCACGCCAATCACATCAAAGGTCCAAACTAAACCTGCAATTAATGCTGCAGCAGCAGGAGAAGGCAATCCTTGAAAATAACGCTTATCCTCAACACCAATTTGAGTATTAAAGCGTGCCAAACGAAGTGCACCTGCTGCCACATAGACAAAAGCAGCCAGCCAGCCAATTTTTCCTAAATCAGACAACAGCCAAAAATACATCAATAGCGCAGGTGCCACGCCAAATGAAATCATATCTGCCATAGAATCGTACTGTGCACCAAATTCACTTTGAGTGTTGGTTAAGCGAGCCACGCGACCATCAAGCCCATCCCACAACATGGCAACAAATATTGCAATAGCAGCATCAGTATACTGGCCCTTAGTAGCAAGAATAATAGCAAAAAAACCAGAGAATAGCCCAAATGTTGTGAGAATATTGGGCAGTAAGTAAATACCTCTTTTTGCTTTTCTTTCCATTATATATTATTCGCTACAATGCCCAATCAAATTGGATATTGATTAAAGAATGACTAGTTTTTGGATTGGTCAACAATCTTATTTTTGTTAATCCAAGGCATCATAGAGCGGAGTGACTCGCCTATTTGTTCAATTTGATGCTGACGCTGGACATCACGACGTGCAGGAAGCTCACCCACATTAGCCACAAATTCTTTAGCAAAAGTACCGTCTTGAATTTCACTCAAAATCTTTCTCATTTCAACTTTAGTATCAGCAGTCACAATACGAGGACCACGAGTCACATCACCATATTCAGCCGTATTTGAGATTGAATAACGCATATTAGCAATGCCACCTTCATACATTAAATCAACAATTAACTTTAATTCATGAAGACACTCAAAGTATGCCATTTCTGGCTCATAACCAGCTTCTACCAAGGTTTCAAAACCTGCTTGAACCAAAGCAGTTGTGCCACCACACAACACTACTTGCTCGCCAAATAAGTCCGTTTCAGTTTCATCTTTAAATGAAGTCTCTAAAATGCCAGTACGACCGCCGCCAATGGCTGAGGCATAAGACAGTGCAATGGCTTTAGCATTGCCTGAGGCATCTTGGGATATTGCAATAAGGTCTGGAATACCACCACCTTTAACAAATTCTGAGCGCACTGTATGTCCTGGTGCTTTTGGGGCAATCATGATAACGTCTAAATCAGCACGTGGTGTAATTCTTTTGTAATGGATATTAAAACCATGGGCAAATGCTAAGGCTGCACCTTGTTTAAGATGGGGCTCAATACTATCTGTATAAATTTGAGCTTGAAATTCATCAGGTGCTAGAACCATAACCAAATCTGCCCAAGCAGTCGCCTCTCCAATGGACTTAACATTCAATCCAACAGCAGATGCTTTTTCAGCAGATGCAGAACCAGCCCGAAGTGCAACAACCACTTCAATGCCAGAATCTTTTAAGTTGTTTGCATGTGCATGACCTTGCGAGCCATAGCCAACAATAGCAACTTTCATGCTTTTAATAATGTTTAAATCTGCATCTTTATCGTAATATCTGTTCATTTGTTTCCTCTATTTTTTTAACGCTTAATGCGCCTTTATTAACTTGTTATTTTCATGCAAACGCCAGTCACGCCTGTTCTAGAAACCTCTAAAATTTTTGACACATCTAAACTTGCTAAAAAGTCATTAATTTTTTGACTTTTTCCTGCCAGCTCAATTGTATAAGTATCTTCTGATAAATCAACTATTTTGCACGAAAAAATATCAATTTGTTTGTCAATATCAGCTTGCGTTTGTTGATTAACATCCACTTTAACCAGTAATAATTCACGTTCAATGTGCTCAGTTGCGGTCAAATCTGTTACTGTGACCACGTCAATCAACTTGTTAAGCTGCTTAACAATTTGTTCAATAATGTTATCATCACCAATGCTGACAATGGTCATACGTGATAGAGTTGAATCGTTAGTTGCTGCAACTGTGAGTGACTCAATGTTAAATCCGCGAGCAGAAAACAATCCTGCTACTCTAGAAAGTGCACCTGCTTCATTTTCTAACAATACTGAAATAATGTATCTCATACTAAATTCAAGCCTTTGTCATTAATTGACGCCATATTATCACGACCTGCTAACAACATTTCGTGATGTCCTGCGCCTGATGGAATCATTGGAAATACATTTTCTGTAGAATCGGTCAAAATATCTAAAAATACCGTTCTATTTTTTTGCTTGAATGCTTCAACCAATGCCGGTTTTAAATCTAGCTCTTTTTCGACTTTAATACCTATGTGCCCATAACTTTTTGCCAGCTTTACAAAATCAGGCAACGCATCCATATATGACATTGAATAACGTTTATCATAAAAAAACTCTTGCCATTGGCGCACCATGCCTAAATAACCATTATTCAAATTGATAATCTTTACCGGAGTGTTGTATTGCAACATAGTAGAAAGTTCTTGTAACATCATTTGAATACTGCCCTCGCCTGTTACGCAAGCGACGTCCATTTCAGGTGCTGCTAATTTTGCACCCATCGCTGCAGGTAGTCCAAAGCCCATTGTGCCTAAGCCACCAGAGTTAATCCAACGGCGTGGCTTATCAAATGGGTAGTATTGTGCTACCCACATTTGGTGTTGTCCAACATCACTGGTAACAATCGACTCGCCTTTGGTTACTTCATACAAGGCTTCAATCACACTTTGTGGCTTAATCACACCTGTTTTGGTTTGATATGCCAATGAATCAACACCACGCCACGTCTCAATTTGCGCCCACCATTGAGTAATATCGGCCAATTGCTTGTCTTTAAGTGCTTGTATTAATGCACTCAAGGCGTCATTAACTTGCCCGATAATCGACACATCGACACTCACATTTTTGCCTACAGAAGATGGGTCAATATCAATGTGAATAATTTTTGCATAAGGGCAAAATTTGTCTAAGTTGCCAGTAATACGGTCATCAAAACGCGCACCTACAGCAATAATACAATCCGAATCGTGCATTGCCATATTAGCCTCATAAGTGCCGTGCATGCCTAACATGCCCAATGATTGTTTATCACTTGCAGGGTAAGCACCCAACCCCATTAAAGTTTGGGTAATTGGAAAGCCTGTATGACGAGTAAAAATACTCAGTGTTTTATCAGCATTGCCAATCACACTTCCACCACCTGAATAAATAATAGGTTTTTTTGCTTGAACGATTAACGCAATTGCCTTGGTGATTTTATTTGCTTCAATCTTTATCTCAGGCTGATAAGAACGCATATCAATTGACTCAGGATAACCAATGAACTCAGTCTCAGCAATCGTTGTGTCTTTGGTAATATCAATAAGAACAGGACCAGGACGGCCTGTAGTCGCGATATAAAATGCTTTTTTAACAACATTTGCCAAATCATTAATATCTGTTACTAAGAAATTATGCTTAACACACGAACGAGTAATACCAACCGCATCAACCTCTTGAAATGCATCATTGCCAATAACAGCAGAAGAAACTTGACCCGAAACAATGACCATAGGAATAGAATCCATGTAGGCTGTGGCAATACCTGTTACCGCATTAGTAAGCCCCGGTCCTGAGGTAACAAGCGCTACACCACACTTGCCACTGGCACGTGCATAACCATCTGCTGCATGCACTGCACCTTGCTCATGGCGAACAAGAATATGTTTAATCTCATTACACGCATTTAGTGCGTCATAAATGTGTAAAACTGCACCGCCAGGATAGCCAAAGATGTGCTTAATCCCTTCACTTTTAAGACTGTTGATTAATATTTGAGCACCATTTAACTTCATTATTTTCAGTATGAGCGTAAAAAACCTACTAATTATACCTAACTAAATGTCCATATAAACCTACTATTACAAGGAATTTTGCCAATCTTCAGAATAAAATTGAATGGGCGAGCCTTCTTCTTCAAAGGTTTCAATAGACCATGTATCTGGTTTTGCTAAAATGGCCGATAATAATTGATCGTTAAGCAGATGTCCTGTCTTGTACCCTTCATAATGCCCAATTAGATTGCCACCTAATAAATACAAGTCACCAACAATATCCAAAATTTTATGCTTAACAAATTCATTTTGATAACGCATGCCATCTTCGTTTAAAACATCATCATCACTCAAGGCAATTGCATTATCCGTACTGGCACCTAGTGCCAAATTTTGCCTTTGCATCATTTCTACATCTTTCATGTAACCAAAAGTTCTGGCACGTGAGATTTCTTTTAAATAGGACTGTTTGGAAAAATCAATACTTAATTTCTGTCCACTTTCTTTAACTTTTTTGTGATCAAAATCAATCTCAAGTGATACCTTAAACCCCTCATATTTAGACACTTGTGCCCATGAATCGCCATTTTCTACCCGTATGGTATCTTTAATGACAAAAAACTTTTTATGGACGTCTTGCTCTTCAATACCAGCAGATTGAACTAGAAAAATAAAAGGAGCAGATGAGCCGTCCATAATTGGCACTTCAAACGAATCAAGCTCCACCAAAACATTATCAATCCCAAGGGCTGAAAATGCGCTCATCAAATGCTCAACCGTTGACACTTTAACACCTTGATTTTCAAGTCCAGTAGAAAGCACCACTTCGTTAACAAACGCATTGTGTGCACGTACCAATTTACCACCCACATCCATGCGCCTAAACACCACTCCATGATCTTCTTTGGCGGGAATTAAAGTTATATTTACAACACTGCCACTATGAATGCCAACACCTCTGGCTTTCACTTCTTTTTTAATGGTTCTTTGTTTAATCATAATATCTATAATTCCAATAATGATTTTATTTTACTCACAAAGTTAGTTTGCTGGTGCATTTGCACAGTTTCTAAATAAGCGTTATTATCAGCATGCATCAATAAACCTAATGCACAGGTATAAATAGGGTTGGAAATAATCATATCTTTACCTGTAATTTTATTCACATCAACTTTAGCCAGCTTGGTTCTTATTCTAAAAGTATTAACAAACAACCCTTCACAACCCTCTATTAAGGACACGCCACCTGTTAACACAAATCCTGATTTCAGCGACCTATCTAACTTTTTAGTTTTTAGATTTTGCTTAACCAGACGACAAATATCTAAATAAGAATTTTCTATAACTTCAACCAGATTGTGTAATGATAAATAGCGATTTTCAATAGAATTCAACTGTTTAAACTGAATTAATTGATCCGCTGGTGCTATCTTTAAAATGAGGTATTAAAGGCATTGGCAATATTTTGGGTAATTTGATTACCGCCCATTTTAAAAACATGACTATAAGTAATGACGCCATCCATAAACACAGAAATATTACTCACACCAGTCCCCATATCAAGCAAGCAAACACCGTTGTCTTTCTCATCCTGAGTAATGCAAGCCCTGCTACTGGCTATAGAATCCAAAACAACCTCACTAAGCCCTAGTCCACTTTTTTCAACCGCTTGATGGATGCTACTCATGGCTTGGTTTGAAACGATGCTCACATGCACTTGAGCACCTAAAATAGTCGCCTCAAGTCCAATTGGTTGGTCAACTGCTGTTGTATCTTGATCAATGGTAAAACTATTAATGCTCGCACTTAGAGTTTGTTTATTAACAGGCGTAGGTGTAGCTGATTCTGAATTAATTGCCGCAATAACATGCTCTTTGGTGATTTTTTTACCACTAACTGATATTTTCCTGTCTTGATTAATCGTGCTTAGATGCACATCGCAAATATTGGTAGATACATTATGGATTCTGGTATTACAGCTAAGATAAACAGTTTCTACCACCTTTAATATTGCTTTTGCAGCTTTGTCCATATCAACAATCATCGCATTTTTCACCCCATCTGACAAACCAATGCCATGACCAAATACCTCTATTTTGCCATCTTCCTCATCAGCAATTAACACTACAATCTTGCTTGTGCCTATATCAACACTTGCAAAAAAATTATCACTACCGGCCATTGTTTTTATCCATATATTCTAACCATTCATACAAGTGTTCAAACTCAACTGTTTTACCACTTAATTTTTTAGCATGTTTGCATATGATACAAACCCAAAATATGCCGTGTCATGGATCTAATTGGTACAGAATTAGCATGTTGAACGTTCATATATTCAATGAATGCTAATACTAAATGCTAATACTACTTGTGCACGGCTTAATATTGATGGTTTTTGCTGGTAAATCAAACCATAAACCTCACTTAACAAATAAGGTTGATGATACACCGCCTTGCCCAACATAACGCCATCCACATGTTCTAAATGCTGCAATGAACTTTCCATGTACATAATGCCACCATTTATAACAATGGCAAGATGAAGGAAGTCTCGCTTAATTTGATACACCCAGTCGTAATTAAACTTTGGCACACTACGATTTTCCTTATGACTCAAACCTTTTAGCCAAGCCTTTCTGGCATGAATCACAAAATTATCACAACCTGCACTTTCAACTGTTACAACAAAATTAACCAATTCACCGTAGCTATCCATATCATCCACACCAATACGTGAATTAACCGTAATTGGCATGCCTCATTGCATAAACGCATGCTCCACAACCTGCGGCGTTTGCATTAAACATGCCCCAAAACTGCCTGATTTCACTCTATCGGAAGAACAACCTACATTAATAATAACCCCATAATAACCCCAATCTTACGCTATTTTTGCTATCTCTTTTGGTTCACTGCCACCTAGTTGCAACACTAGAGGATGCTCACACACATTAAAATCTAACAGACGGTTTTTATTCCCATAAAGTATTGCTTTAGCCGTTACCACTTCAACATATTTATAAATAATATCTTTCACTTCGTTGAAATTATAAAAATCCCAAATATAATTTGGCCCATTTGTTCTATCATAATCCCTATTTATAAAATCATGAATTATTTTTGATACGCCTATATTTCTATCCTCACGCACATAATCACAACATATTTTTTATGTTGAACAGTAACTCATAATATTTCAATATTTTTATCCACTCTACTAATTGGATATCGCTCACCTTTGTTTGGCTTTGCATTAGGTAGGTTTGTTTTAAGATTTAATTCTAGAATCAAGTTTTCTAATTGTTTTTGCTCTATACTCATTCTATTATTTTATAACTTTTTTAATAAAAAATTAACCACAAACTCAACGCTTTTTTCCATCACATTTGATCTGCCAATATCACCAAAGCATTGTGTTGTGGTTGTACATTCGCTGTTGATACAAAAACCAAAACAAACCATACCTACGGGTTTGTTTTTTGTGCCACCAGTAGGGCCTGCAATGCCTGTGATTGCTACGCTAATATCAGCAGATGAGTTTTTAATTACGCCATGTGCCATCTCTAATGCAACTTGCTTGCTAACTGAGCCAAATTTGTCTAGGGTTGTAGGCTTAACACCTAGCATGTCGGCTTTGGCTTGGTTGGTGTAGGTGATAAATCCTCTGTCAAAATAGGCTGATGAGCCGCTTTGACTAGTGAGTAATGCAGATAAATTACCACCTGTGCAAGATTCAGATACGGCAATGGTGAGTGACTTTTGTTTTAATAAGGCGGTTAATGTGTTCACTTTAGCGTTGCTTGAATAATTTCAAAAACATCACTGGATAAGTCATCAATGGCTAAAATTTTCTCTAATTGCTGTTTTTGTAAGGCTTTTAATTCTGGGCTAAATCGCTGCCAATGATTATAGACTGAAGTGAATTTTGCGCCTATTTGTGGATTTGATTGGTTAAGCTTAATGATAATATCAGTTAAAAGCTCATAGCCTTGTTGGTTGTGAAAATTAGCATGATTTTGTGAAAAACCACCTATCACACTGCGCAAACGATTTGGCGTATTAAATGAAAATAGTTTATGCTGCATGAGAGATTTAATGCTTTCAACATTAGCTGTTGGTGCAGACGATTGAATGGAGAAATACTTATCCATAACTTGTGTATCATTTTTAAATTCATGATAAAACTCATCAAGTGCGATGTTTTTATGCGGATTATCGCTAACCGTTAACGCTTTTAAACTAGCCATTTTATCGCTCATACAATTGGCTGATTTAAATTGCTCGAAGGCTAATTTAAATTCACCACTGATTGCTAGATAATATAAGCAAATATTTTTTAATGCTCTATTTCCCACAGCTTTAGGCGTTAACTCATAAGCTTGATAGGTGTTAAGGTTTGCATAAATTTTGCTAAATAACGGCTTAAACCGCTTAATAACCTTATTAATGACTTGTTCACGCTTGTCATGAATTTCAAATACGTCAATCATCTCTTGTTGCTGATGTAAAAACCGTTCAGAGGGCAAGGTTAAAATTTCACATATTAAGGATTCATCTTCTATGGTATTTTTTAGAACCTTTTCAATGGCATTGAAAAACAAATCTTGGTCAATGCTTAAGGGTGTTAGGATTAAAGACAACCATAATTTCTGCGCATTGTCCCACTGGTTAAAAGCATCAGAATCATGTCCAACTAAAAATATTTTTTGTTTGAAAGTTAAATTAGATGTCAATTTAATGGGTGCACTAAAACCTCGCAACCATGATGGTGTTGGCTCTACATTTATATTGTTAAAGGTAAATACTTGTTCCTTATCTTTGACTGTTAATACGCCACTTTCAAGCTCAGTACCAGTATCATCAAGCAGTGCAAATTTAAGCGGGAAAAAATAGTCACATTGTGAATGTTGTCTAATGGACACTTTAAATGTTTTGTCATTTTGACTATACTCAGAGGTAATGCTAACTTTAGGCGTGCCAGATTGCGAATACCAATGCATAAATTGACTAAAATCAAAATTATTCGCATCGCTCATACTTTGAATAAAATCATCAATAGTGACGGCATCGCCATCAAACCTTTGAAAATATAATTGCATGCCTTTTTGGAACCTTGTCTCTCCTAGAAATGTATGAACCATGCGAATAATTTCTGCACCTTTTTCATAAACAGTTAGAGTGTAAAAATTATTCACCTCAATATAGTGCTCTGGCCTGACTGGATGCTGCATTGGACCCATGTCTTCTGCAAATTGCAAGGTGCGCAGAGCATTCACATCCTCAATACGTTTGATGGAGTGTGCATGTAAATCTGAGGTAAATTCTTGATCTCTAAAAACTGTTAAGCCTTCTTTCAAACTAAGCTGAAACCAATCTCTGCAAGTAACTCTGTTGCCTGTCCAATTATGAAAATACTCATGACCAATCACTGCCTCGATAGCAATAAAATCTTTATCCGTTGCTGTGTTTGAGCTGGCTAATACGTAAGTGGTATTAAAAATATTTAGCCCCTTATTTTCCATTGCCCCCATGTTGAAATCATCAACGGCTACAATCATATAAATGTCTAAATCGTATTCAAGCCCAAAACGTTTCTCTTCCCAAACAAATGCACGCTTTAGTGCCGCCATAGCAAATTGAGTTTTATGAATATTATGTGCTTTAACATAAATCCTTAATGTCACTTCGTTGCCTGATAATGTGGTGTAAGTGTCCTCTTTGAGCGCAAAATCACCTGCTACTAAAGCAAATAAGTAACAAGGCTTTGGCGTAGGGTCATGCCAAGTTGCACTGCCATTTATTTGCTCGATTAAATTGCCATTACTGAGCAGTACTGGATATTTTTGTTTATCAGCTCTGATGTGCGTAGTAAACACACTTAACACATCAGGTCTATCTAGATAATAAGTAATTTGCCTAAAGCCATGTGCCTCGCACTGTGTGCAAAAATTACCACTAGATTGATACAAGCCATTGAGACTGGTGTTTTTTTCTGGGTGAATGCTATTTTTAATCTGCAAAATAAACTCATCAGCAAGATTCTTAATCTCGAGCCCTTGTTCAACCAGCTTACAATCAGGCTTGGTCTTATCAACTAAAATAGAAATCAATTCAAGATCAATACCATCTAAAAACAAGATATTAGTTTTTTTAATAGACTTCGGATTTTTATAAAAACTAATTTTAGAAGTAACGAAGGTTTGTGTTTCAGTTAAATCAAACTCAAGCTCTGTGGTGCGAATTAAATACTCACTAGGTGTGTAGTCTTTACGATAAATAGGCTGTGGTTTGTTCATTTTGTTAAAAATTTAGAGACTACATTGCCAAGTATTTTATTAATACAATTAAGTAGCGGCGTATATAACCCAAACGCTAAAGTCATTGTGGCAATGCTAACATCACTAAACCAATGAACACCATCCATCAACTTTGGCATGGAAAAAACCAAAACAATAATAAAAACGAGCCAACTCCATCGGTTGCTAGCAAAAAATAAGCAATACCCAAGTCAAGTAAACAAAACCGCAGCATGGTCTCCTGGGAAGCTATGTGCAGACATGTCTTTTAAGCCTAAATTGTGATACATCAAAGACAAAAGAAATGCTGACTTTACAACCAATGTAGGTCTTTTTCTACCTAAATTTGCATACTCCACATATAGATTCATCATCTCACGCATCAGTAGCATCAAAATTAGTAAAGTAACAAAGCCCACTCAGTCCCATTATAAAACATCATAAAAGAAAAAACAAGATAATTAAAAATAGCGGAATGAGGTCAACAACCCGAACACTGAATTTTGCCCAAAAGCCACGCCATATTGAGTGAAATTCTACAAGTGATTGATTACGTGCAACAAACTCCTGATGATCTAAATAATCCCAATATTCTAGAGTGGTAGCATTACTCCAACTAAATAACAACATTAAGGATAAAAAAGTTTAGATTGGAATTGATATGTTTTCATAAGATGAATAAAAATAAAAATATGCCTAAAGTTAATCTATAGATAACAAATGGCATCATGCCAACTGCGTCTATCAACTTGATAAAAAAAACAATGGTTACATAAGCACTAACTGCTGAAACCACAAATCCCATGGCTAATAAACTAACATTCAATAATTGCGCTTGATGGTATAAATCAATCAATATCAGTATTAATGACAGACTAATCACAGGAATGGATAATAAAAATGCAAATTGTATTGATAGTTTCCTAGACAGCCCCACCAACATACAAGCTGTGATTGTTATTCCTGACCTAGAAGTTCCTGGAATTAATGCCAAGGTCTGCATCATGCCGACAAAGCCAATGTCTACCCAACTAATTGTACTTTTTGGATTTTTGTTCCTATGATTAAACCAACTGGCACATCCTAAAAGTACGCCAAATACTAGTGTTGCATAAGCAATAATCTCTACTGAACGTAAATCAGTTGCAATAGAATCTTGAAATATCACACCAGCCAGTCCTACTGGAATGGTGCCTAATAATATGCCCCATGCTAACTTTGATTGGCCAATACTTTGGCGTTTAATTATTGAGTGATAAAAATCAAAAGACAAACGCTTAATCATGGCTTGATAATAAAATATCACCGCACTTAAAGTGCCCATATGCACTACTACATCAAACGCCAAACCTTGGTCAACCCAATTGGTTAATTTTGGTATTAAAATTAAATGCGATGAAGAGGAAATGGGTAAAAATTCACTTAAACCTTGAGCTAATGCCAAAACGATTATTTGAAAAATATCCATATTTTATAAAATCCTCTTACAATTTACCACTTAAGTCTTGCTCAACAAATCCTGTTAATTTTACCGATAGTTTTTTACTTAAAGCCAGCACCTTAAAACTCTCGCCCATTGCACTGGGTAAAACCAATTGTTTAACCTGTTGTGCCAAATTGATACGTTTATCTTCATCTGGCTGTTCAAGTAAATATTCATCAATACCCAATGAAATTAAAAACAACGCCTGTGTCGCATAACCACTAATTTTAAAACCACTCACACTTGCCTGATCAGCAATATCAGAAAAATTAACCGATGTGGTAATGTCTTGCTCGCCTATATTGACAAACGGATTTTCACTCGCCTTATGTTGGTAATAACACCTTAAAGTACCATCTAACCTTTGTGGATGAAAATACTCATCTCTGCCCATGCCATAATCAATCAACAATACTAGTACCTTATTAGTAACCCTGTATAATGAATCAATCCACGCCGTGGCACGAAGATTGACTTCAGTTTTATAATCTTCATCCACATTATTAGGCAAAAGCACCTTGTCACTTTGATAAGGTAAATCAAATATTTTCCAACAAAACTTATTGCCACGATAGTCAACACCCAATTCATAAAATTGATTATTTTTACAAACAACACGTTTTGCTGGCATGGCATCTAACACTTCATTAGCAATTACCACACCATAAAAATCTGCTGGCAACTCATCAAGCCAAACCACTCTATCCATTAATTCTGGTAGTATTTTATTAATGGTTTGCGCTTGTCTGTGTTTAAGCTCGCCACTTAACTCTAAAATATAGTACTTATTGGGTAGGCTGTTCAACCTTCCTAGCTCAAAAAGTATCTGAGTAGCAAGAATACCACTACCCGCACCAAGCTCTAAAATATCGTTAGTGCCATTTAGCACCTGTGCACATTGACGGGCTAAGCAGAACCCAAACAAGTCTGAAGTTTCTGGCGCGGTAATAAAATCGCCCTTTTCACCAAATTTTTCCAAACCCGATCGATAATAGCCTAATGTAGGGTGATAAAGTACCAAATCCATAAATTCATCGAAACTTATAGGGCCAGCATTTTGTATAATAGTGTTTTTAATAATTTGTTCAAGACTCACTTGGCGTATTTTATATGAAAACAGCATTAGTCACAGGCGGAGCGCATAGAATTGGCGCGCAAATTTGCCATACTTTGCACAAGAATAATTATCATGTGATTATTCATTACAGAAATTCATCCCAAGCCGCTCAAAACTTAGCAAATAAGCTTAACAACATTCGCCAAAATTCTGCCAGTACTTTGCAAGCTGAATTATCCAATAGCCAAGAAGTGAGTAAACTTTGCGATACCATCAAGTCGCTTAATATTTTAGTTAACAATGCATCAGTGTTTTACCCAACACCTATCAGTCAATTAAATCAACATGACTATAAGTCCATTATGAACATCAACGTTATGGCACCTTTATTTTTATCCAGCACTTTAAGTAAAAAATTATCTCAAAACCAAGGTTGTATTGTCAATATTGTAGATATTCACAGCGAGCGCCCTTTAAAAAATCATGCAATTTATAACATTTCTAAGGCAGCCATTGCTATGACAACCAAAACACTGGCTAAAGAATTAGCGCCTAATGTTCGTGTTTGCGGGGTGTCCCCTGGGTCAATTTTGTGGCCAGAGCAAACAGTCGAACTTGACCAAGCTCAAAAAGATAACATGCTTAAAAAAATTGCACTTAAAAAACAAGGCAATGCACAAGACATTGCTGATACTGTTTTATTTTTAGCTAATTCTATCTATATTACTGGGCAAATTATCAATGTTGATGGTGGTCGCACACTTAATCAATAAGGGTTTTTGATAAATATCATACTATTTTTGTGATATAATCCCAAAAATTGATGTTTAAATTTCCATCAACTAAAGATTTTTCAAATGTTTTTTGTGCCAAAAATAAATACCACAAAAAATACTGTTAATATTTTGGGCTTTTTGTTGCCATATAAAGTAAATTAATTATTTAACCGCTTTTGAGTGGCTAAATAAAAAAAGGGTTTAGAGCCCTTAAGGAATAAGTTTTTAATCATTTTATGATAAGAATAAATCACACTTTAACACCAAATCAACACACCAGTGTTGAACCTTTATGTACGCAATAAAGTCCATTCACACCAGGACTTAACCATGAATCATATTTTAATCAATGCAACTCATTCCGAAGAAATCAGAGTGGGTATTGTCAAAAACAAAAAACTAACTGGCCTTAATATAGAAACTAGCCTTAATAAAAAAACCAAAGGCAATATCTACCGTGGAAAAATCTCTCGAGTAGAGCAATCACTAGAAGCAGCATTTGTTGACTACGGCAAAGAAAAACAAGGTTTTTTACCTTTTAAAGAAGTTGCAGAAACGCTATATAATGATGCCAAAGCCAAGGGTGAAAAACTAACCATTTCTGATGTTTTAAAAGAAGGGCAAGAAATTATTGTCCAAATTGAAAAAGAAGAGCGTGGCAATAAAGGTGCAGCACTCAGCACTTACATCAACCTTGCTGGTGCATATATGATTTTAATGCCAAATAATCCGAAAAGTCATGGCATATCAAGACAAATAGTCGCCTCAGACCGACAATCTTTAAAAGAAATTATTGGTAAAATTATTCTACCTGATCATTCAGGCTTAATTATTCGCACTGCAGGTGCTGGCAAAAGCTCTGAGGAGTTGCAATGGGAAGTGGATTATCTTTCTGACTTATGGAAATCAATTAATACAGCGGCCTTAGCGCACAGTGCGCCTTTCTTAATTTACCAAGAAAGTGATATTATTATTCGCACATTGCGCGATCATCTTCGCTCTGATACTGACAGCGTTATTATTGACGAATTAGAGGCTTTTCAAAATGCCAAAGAATTTGTCAGTTTTGTATTGCCACACTACCTGGATCGCATCAAATTTTTTGATGTTTCTGAGCACTCTTTATTTAACCATATGGGTGTTGAAACTCAGGTTAAAAGCGTATTTAACCGCGAAGTATCGCTACGAACAGGTGCTACCATCGTCTTTGACCCAACTGAAGCACTTACTGCCATTGATATCAACTCTGCTCGCGCTACTAAAGGCGCTGACATTGAAGAAACTGCTTACAACACCAACCTAGAAGCAACCAAAGAAATTGCTCTACAACTGCAATTAAGAGATATTGGTGGGTTGGTCGTGATTGATTTTATCGATATGACTTCTGAAGAGCATAGAGTGTCAATCGAAAAAGCCATGGAAAAAGCCGCCAATGCAGATCGAGCACGCATCCAAATCGGCACCATTTCTCAATTTGGTTTGCTTGAAATGTCAAGACAACGCTTGATGAATTCAGTCTCTGAATCGGTTGAAAAACCTTGTTCTGCTTGTCATGGTAGTGGCACTACACCAACCATTCCAACATTAGCCTTAACCATTTTAAGACAACTTGAAGATGGTTGTAATGCTGCTAAGCAAACAGCACGCTTAACCATTCAATCAAGTGTAGAAGTCATTACTTATATTTTGAATGAAAAACGTCAAGAAGTCACAGAATTAGAAAACAAACATGGCATTAAAATCACCTTACTGCCTAATCCATATATGCAGTTTCCTAATTTCACCATTAATAAACAAAAAGGAGATAAGAAGTCACAACATAAAAGCTACCAAGGCATTTCAAAGCCACAACATGTATTGGCCGAAAATGGTCTTTCAGACCAAACTGAAATTCCTGCTATTAATGTAAATAGACCCAGCACACGTGCTCCTGAAAAGAAAATTTCCTTGTTTGAAAAAATAAAAAATGCTTTATTTGGGCATAAGAACAAACAACTTAATAAACATAGAACAAATACTAACAATAGGAACCGCAATAGAAGCAGAAATAGAAACAACAATCAAAATAATACTGCTAAACAGCAAAAGCCAAAACCTCAACAAAAGCAAAATAATCAAACTGAGGCGAATAAAAAACAAGATTAATGATGTATAAATTTGCTGTTTTTGGCAATCCGATTAAACACAGTTTGTCGCCAAATATTCATACTCAATTTGCTCAGCAGACTGGGTTTGAAGTTAGTTATGATAAAATCTTAGCACCTATTGATGATTTTTCATCCTCGGCACAAGAATTCATTAATCAAGGTGCAAATGGTTTTAACATTACCGTGCCTTTTAAACTAGATGCGTTTAAATTTGCAAACGAATTCACGCTAAATGCCAAAACAGCAGGTGCGGTTAATACCATCAAAATAGAACAAGATAAAATCATTGGTGAAAATACCGACGGTATTGGACTGGTCAATGATTTAACTCACAATCTTGGCATTGAATTAAAAGATAAAGTTATTCTAATTTTAGGTGCAGGTGGCACAACACAAGGTATCTTATTGTCCCTTTTAAAGCAGCAACCCAATCGTGTTATGATTGCCAATAGAACCACTGCTAAAGCAATTAAATTGGCTAAAGACTTTGCTGAATTGGGCAAGACTTGCGGTTTTGGGTTGGATAAAGTTAAACATAACTCTGTTGATATTATTATCAATGCCACCAGTGCATCACTTGATGGAAAAATGCCTGATATCGCCTATGGTGTTGCCAATGATGCAATTTGTTATGATTTAATGTATGGTAAACAAACGCCATTTATGGATTGGGCAACAACCAATCACAGCTCAATGATTAGCGACGGCTTAGGTATGTTAGTTGAACAGGCAGCAACATCTTTTGAGTTTTGGACAGGTGTGAAACCTAATGCTAAACAAGTTCTAAGTAATTTAAGGCGCTAAACGCTCAATTTTCCACTTATCTTCGCTTAGATGGTATATAAATCGATCATGCAATCGATTTTCTCTACCCTGCCAAAACTCAATCTTTAATGGTATAACGCAATAGCCGCCCCAAAAATCAGGTAACGGTATCTCACCTTTACTAAATTTAGCCTTCATTGATTCAAATTGAGATAACAACATCTGTCTTGAAGATAAATTTGACGACTGTTGTGATGCCCAGGCGCCTAATTGAGATGCTTTTGGTCTAGAGGAAAAATACTTTAAAGATTCAAGCGTGCTTAGTTTTTCCACATGGCCAGAAATCTTAACTTGTCTTTCTAAAACTAGCCAAGGAAACAATAAAGCCACATTTGGATTAGTTTGGAGTTGTTTGGATTTTTGAGAGTTGTAGTTTGTAAAAAATACAAAACCATGGCTGTCAAAGTATTTGAGTAATACGGTTCTAATGCTTATTTCACTATCATCACTTGTTGCTAAACTCATAGCACTTGGTTCAATCACGCCTGCTTCTTGGGCTTGTTCAAACCACAATTTAAACTGCTCAAAAGGATTGCTACTCAAATCAGCTCGATTTAAGCCACTTTGAGTAAATCCATGCCTAATACTGGTTAAATCAACTTTCATCAAAATGGTAAAAATTTGTGATTTTTATCTTGTATTAAATGGTGAGAAATTAGATACTTAATGGGTGGAAAATGCTCAGCAAACTTAAGCACAAATCGCCTTACTTGTTTAATCACTGGCGCATCATTAGTAAATAATGCCACAATGCCGTTAGTACCAAAAAACATCAGTCTAGTTAAATGAATATGCTTTTTCTCATACAATTTTAGTAATGATTCAGAGCCAATGTCTTGTCCATTATTCAACGCCTCATTAACCAATTTTGCTAATATATCTTGGCCTCTTAAACCTAAATTAAACCCATGCGCAGTCACAGGGTGCATACCCACCGAGGCATCGCCAATCAGCGCAAAGCGCTTAGCAATAAAAGTTTGTGCATGCGTTGCAACCAAGGGATAGGAATGCCGTTCTCCCACTTGCATCATCTGCCCCAATTCACCTTTAAATGATTGTGTCATCATTTGATTAAAATCAGCCTCATTCATCTCAAGCATTGACTGAGATTGGTCAGTTTTAACCGTTAACACAACAGACGAAACCTTGCCTACCATTGGTAATAATGCCAATGTTCGCCCATAATCAAAGCGTTCTAAAGCAACTTTATTATGCGATATTTCATGACTCATTTGAGTAACAATCATAACCTTAGAAAAATCCTTCATTAAGGTTGGAATGCCGACCTTGCGACGAATGTCTGAAAAACGACTATCAGCAGCAATTACTAATTTAGCCTTAACCTTATCACCATTAGATAAAACAACTTGCGAACAACCGTCCAATTGTACTACATTTTCAACACTCATGTCGGTGACAATATCAATATTTTTTGCCTGTTGAACCTTTGTATAAAGCGCTTTTCTGATTTGATAATTAGGCACCAAATAACCCAAGGCATCTATTGAAGCATTCTTTGTTGTAAAATTCAACAAAGAAGGTGAATCACCATCAAACACTTTCGCTTCTTGTAAGGGAGAGACTTCTGCCTGATTAATTAAATCCCAAACACCAAATTTCTTTAAAATCTTTAATGATAAATGCGTTAATGCAATTTCTCTACCATCTGCTTGAGGATTGGCAATAGAATCAAGGCTTGATCTTTCAATCAACAACACTTTAACATTAGAATCAAGCATAGTATTAGCAAAACTTAAACCTACTGGACCGCCACCAATAATTACAATATCAACTTTCATTCAACAAAAAATTTGAGATAATAGGCTTATTATAACCATGAGCACTTACTATGATTTATGTTGTTCTTTAATTTAGCTGTATTATCTATTTAATCATTAACTCACAAATATTAGTAGCTGTAGCCTTGTACCTTTATTGCTATTGAGTTTGTCGCTTATTATTGTATTACTTGCACTTATTAATATGCGCGTCTAGATAACCTTAATATCACCCCTGCAACACAAACTAACAACCCACGGCATTTATCGATTCATTCGCCATCCCATGTATACTAGTGTGTTATTATTATTTTCAGGCTTAATGCTGAGCAATACCTCACCCAACTTTTCAATTAGTAATGCTAATTCTTATTATTGATTTAATACTTAAATCAAATTTAGCACATGTTCAAACGTACTGAGTGCTTTAGTGTAATCTTGCTACACACCATCACCATAATAATACTGCATACCTCTATCATACAAATAACTACTAGAGAGCTCAATAAGAGCAATGCAAATCATTTTAATAAACTTATGCTCAAAAAAACAAGCGCTTTGGTGGTAGTCGCGAGTGAATTCGAATCACCGACCCCTACCATGTCAAGGTAGTGCTCTAACCAACTGAGCTACGCGACTGAAGAAGTGGATATTATACTTAAAAACAATCTTTGATAATTGTTTGAATGTCTTGTGCTGTTTGGTACGGGCTAGTGGCATTTTTAATCGGACGACCAACGACAATATAGTCTGACCCTGAGTTAAATGCGGTTGCTACATCAACCACGCGTTTTTGATCATCATCATTAGCCACGGGGCGAATGCCTGGGGTAACAGCGATTAATTTGTTATCAACGTATTCACGCAAAAATGGCACTTCAAGTCCTGAAGATACCACACCATCACAGCCTGCTTCAAAAGCGCGCTTGGCACGAGACATAACCAATTTTTGCACATCGCAATCAAAGCCTAAATCATCTAAATCGCCCCTATCAAGACTGGTAAGTGCGGTTACTGCTAAAATTTTAAGTTCGCCTTTGTTTTCAGCAGCTTTTTCCATAAGTGCTTGATTGCCGTGAATAGTAGCAAAAGTAGTGCCATATTGACTTAAACGTTTAATGGTTCTGCCAACAGTTTCTGGCACATCAAAAAACTTCAAATCCACAAAGACCTTCTTGTCTTTTTCTAATAGCCAATCAAGCAAGTTAAAGTATTGACCTGTCATTAATAGCTCCATGCCAATTTTATAAAAATTAACACTGTTATCCAGTTGGATAACTAAATCTTTAGCTTGTTCAACTTCTGGTACATCTAGGGCAAAAATAAGCCTGTCTTCAACTCTAATATCTTTCATGTAATTTTGAAATAAATACTACGTAAAAAAATACCTGAATTATACTATGATTTAAATTACGAAGATTTGTAAAACATAAGCCTAATTAAAGAAATATCTACCCAACACACCTAGCTAATAAGAGCGGATAAAAAATAATGCAAAAAGTTCAGTAGATAGTCATATTGTGGATAATAATCACATTGCCTTCGTAGCTCAGCTGGATAGAGCGGCCGCCTCCTAAGCGGTAGGTCATGCGTTCAAATCGCGTCGAGGGCACCATATAAAATATAACAAAGCTAACACGAAAGCTCTGACAATAGCACTAGGCACTATATGCTCTATTAGGTTGTTATTGATTTCAATTGTGACAAATTTAATTGGTATTATCATTGGCATGGTTTTAACGCAGTCATTGGTATCTTTGTGATTACTTGGCTGTATAACCAACTGGCTCAATAGACAGGTATAATTAGAATTTTTTTTGAGATTATTATGCATCAAGGTCAATGATTATGTGGGTCGGTACAATTTAAGCTACATCAAAAAATTACCGATATTGTCATGTGTCATTGTTCTGAATGTCTAAAAGTTCAAGGTACAGCATTTGCAACGAATGGTAATGTAAAAAATGAAAACTTTGAGTTTATAAGTGGTGAAAACAACCTAACTGAATTTAAATAAAATACCAATAAAAGTCGATTTTTTGTAAAACTTGTGGCTCGCCCATTATGGCAAAGATAACAAACAATCCCCCAGACCACCCAAGAATTAGACTAGGCACAATTACGAATGATATTAAAGAACCTATTGAGAAGCATATTTTTACAAACTCAAAAACAAACTGGGATTGTATTTGTGACAATGTTACTCAACACAGGGAGTGGTAGATGAGTGGTAATACGATTGGAAAATTATTCACAATCACCACAGCAGGAGAATCTCATGGCGAGGCATTAATTGGCATTGTAGATGGTTGTCCACCAGGATTGGCACTGACTGAGGCTGATTTACAAGTGGATTTAGACCTTAGGAAACCAGGTACTTCTCGCCATACCACCCAACGCCGTGAAGAGGATTTGGTGAAAATATTATCTGGCACGTTTGAAGGAAAAACCACAGGCACACCAATTGCACTCATCATTCAAAATACCGACCAACGCTCTAAAGACTATAGCAATATTAAAAACACCTTTCGTCCTGGTCATGCTGATTACACCTATGATCAAAAATACGGCTTTAGAGATTATCGTGGTGGTGGACGCGCTTCTGCAAGAGAAACTGCTATGCGCGTTGCTTGTGGTGGCATTGCTAAGAAATATTTAAAACAAGAGTACGGTATTGAAATTAAAGGCTATTTATCTCAACTGTGCTCTATTAAGGCTGAAAATTTTGATTGGCTTGAAGTACACAACAACCCATTTTTCTGTCCTGATGCTAGCAAAGTTAAGGCATTAGAAGAGTATATGGACGCTTTGCGAAAATCAGGCGATTCAGTAGGTGCTAGAATTAACATCACAGCAAATAATATGCCTGTCGGGTTGGGGGAGCCAATTTTTGATCGATTAGAAGCAGATATTGCCCACGGTATGATGAGTATTAATGCCGTAAAAGGTGTTGAAATTGGTGCTGGATTTGAAGCAGTCACCCAAAAAGGCACTGAACATCGTGATGCCATTACCACAGCAGGCTTTAAGTCCAATCATGCTGGTGGCGTTTTGGGCGGGATTAGTTCAGGTCAAGATATTTTGGTGTCTATTGCACTAAAGCCAACTTCAAGCTTGCGCCTGCCAATTGAAAGTATTGATAAAAATGGAGAACCCGTTGAAGTAGTGACCAAAGGTCGTCATGACCCTTGCGTGGGTATTCGTGCAACGCCCATTGCTGAAGCCATGTTGGCAATAACCATCATGGATCATGTCATGCGTCACCGAGCTCAAAACTCAAATGTTGCATCAATCACGCCTATTATTCCAGCCTCAATATAGATTTATTCACCCAAACTCAAAATAAGGAACACATGTTTTCATTGATTAATAAGTACTCCACCAATAATGTGAAAAATGATTTTTTATCAGGCTTAACCGTGGCACTTGCCTTGGTGCCAAAGGCAGTTGCTTGTGCACTGGTTGCTCAAGTTCACCCTTTGGTGAGTTTGTACGCCGCCTTTATGGTTAGTATAATTACTTCAATACTAGGTGGTCTCGCCCAGGAATGATTTCAGGTGCAACAGGTGCGCTTGCTGTGGTGATGGTTGCATTTGGTTTGTTTAAACTGGGTAAATTCATTCGTCTAGTGCCACACCCTGTTTTTTTTAGGCTTTGTCAATGGTGATCTTTCTTGCACAAATTAGTCATTTTAAAACGACTAATGGTGCCTGGATTGCTAATGACGCACTATTGATTATGAGTAGATTAATTCTACTCACCATGACAATTATTCATTATTTACCAAAACTATACCTTCAACTTTAGTAGCTATTGTTGCAGGTTCTGCAGTATCGATTATTTTTTAATCTTGACACCAAAACAGTGGGTGACATGGCATCCATTTCTGGCAGTTTACCCACTTTTTTCATTCCTAACATACCATGGACATTGGAGACTTTATACATTATTTTGCCTTATAGTCTGATTTTGGCGCTCATTGGCTTAATTGAAAGCTTACTTACCTTATGGTTGACGAATTGACTGAGACAACTGGCAAGCTTAATAAAGAAAGTGTTGATCAAGGTATTATCAACACAGTCACAGGATTGTTTGGTGGCATGGGTGGTTTGCGCAATGGTGGGACAAAGTATCATGTTGCTGATGATAAATTGGCTTAATTTAAACCTTGAAAACATTGCTATTAATTAGTACAATACACTTAATAATAACTGTTTAAAAAAATAATGTATAAATTACTACCCATATTACTAATTTCTAGTGTGATCAGTGTAAATAACGCCAATTCATTGAATGACGATCTCTTTAATAATGGTTTTAACCACAATGTTTGGCACGATTTTGAACAACAGTTCCAACTGTTCAATTATAAAATGAGTCAAATACAGAGATCTAGTAACTTTGGCACAAAAAGTAGAAGGTACTTTGATAATCAAACAAACAACTACATTATTCAAATAAAAGTTAATGGGCTTAATAAAGAGAACCTTGATATTTCTACCAACAATGGTCATATTTTTATCAAAGGGGGTGTTAAAAAAATTCAAAACACCGCTCACAGTTCAAGCACTTCGTTTGGCAGTTTTTACCAATCATTTACGTTGCCATATAATGCTGATACTGACAATATCAATACAAGTTTTAATAATAATATCTTAACTATCTCTATTCCAAAACTTAAACAGCCAAAACCACAAGTAAGAAAAATTACGACTCAATAGTTACTTGCCTTTTTCATCACCCCAAAGTAGTTTATGCAATTGTAATTGCAGTCGTACATTTAGTTGCTGATCTAAAATCCAATCTGCCAATTGCGTTGGCGTAATATAGCCAAATACGGGTGAGAATAATACGCCTGCAGTGGTGGGATATTGTCTCAAAATAGCCACACTCCAATCAAAATCAGCACGTGACCCGATGACAAATTTAAGCTGGTCTTTGGTGGTTAATTTTTTAATATTAGCGTATTTATTTTGCTCAGATTCGCCAGAACTTGGGGTTTTAATATCCATAACTATTGACACTGAAACATTAACATCTTGTATGTTAATGCTACCACTGGTCTCTAAAGAGACTTGATAATTATTTTTAACCAATTCATCTAACAATAAATAGCAGTTTTTTTGTGCTAATGGTTCACCACCTGTCACACAGACGTAAAGGACGTCGTATCGCTTAATTTTTTTAATAATTTCATCAACTGTCATTAAGTTATTGCCCTTAAATGCATATTCAGTATCACAATATGTACATCTAAGTGGGCAGCCTGTTAAACGAATAAATACGCTAGGCAAGCCAACCTCACGCGCTTCACCTTGAAGGGAATAAAATATTTCATTAATGTTTAATTTGGTGTTAATCATAATGCTTTTTTAAATTGAGTGTCTTTGAGCCGTGTAATCTGATTACGCACATCTGCTGCACGCTCAAACGCCAAATCGCTAGCAAAACTATACATTTGCTTTTCTAATATTTTAATTTCTTTTGCTAATTGCACGGGTGAAAGTTGGGTAAATCCTTTCTGAATACTATCTTCCTCTATCTGATTACTGGTTAAATCTGTATCAAGGATATTGATAATAGGCTTGGCAATACCTTTAGGAGTGATGTTGTTTTTCAAATTATAAGCTTGCTGTTTAATTCGACGTCTTTTGGTTTCATCCATCGCTTTTTGCATCGATTTAGTTATGCGAGCAGCGTATAAAATTACGTGCCCATTTATATTTCTAGCCGCTCGCCCCATGGTTTGAATCAGCGCACGTTCAGAACGTAAAAAACCTTCTTTATCCGCATCTAAAATAGCCACCAAAGATACCTCAGGAATATCCAAACCTTCACGTAATAGATTAATACCAACCAGAACATCAAATATACCTAAGCGCAAATCGCGAATAATTGCCACTCTTTCAACCGTATCAATATCAGAATGTAGATAGCGAACTTTAACATGATGGTCGTTTAAGTAATCACTTAACTGTTCACTCATTTTTTTGGTCAAAGTTGTCACCAATACGCGTTCGCCTGCTTTAACGCGCATACGTATTTCACTCAGTAAATCATCCACCTGCGTATCCACAGGTCGAATGTCAATCTCAGGGTCTAACAATCCTGTTGGCCTTACTACTTGTTCAGCAATCACCCTAGAAACTTCCAACTCATATTGTGCAGGCGTGGCAGACACCAAGATACATTGATGAACCCTGTCTTCAAATTCTGAAAATTTAAGTGGTCGATTGTCCAACGCACTTGGCAGGCGAAACCCAAACTCAACAAGTGTTTTTTTGCGCGCTCTATCGCCTTTATACATACCACCAATCTGGCTAACAATCACATGCGATTCGTCTAAAATTACCAATGCATTATCTGGCAAATAATCCAACAATGTTGAAGGTGGCTCGCCAGGATTTTGATTGGATAAATAGCGCGAGTAATTCTCAATACCTGTGCAATATCCTAACTCGCTCATCATTTCGATATCCATATGTACGCGTTGTGTTAAGCGCTGCTCTTCAACTAATTTATTAACAGATAATAACTCACTTCTACGATCTTTTAGTTCTGTTTTAATATCATCTAACATATTCAAAATTTTATATTTTGGTGTAACGTAGTGCGTTTGTGGATAAATAGTAATTCTTTGCAAAGACTTTAGTTTTTCCCCTGTTAAAGGATCAAACCAATAAAGCTGTTCAATTTCTTCATAAAACATTTCAATGCGTATGGCTTGCTCTTCAGAATCAGCAGGAAAAATATCAATCACTTCGCCTTTAACTCGAAAATGACCACGTATTAAAGTAACATCATTACGCGAATATTGCATTTGCGACAAACGTGAAAGTATCTCACGTTGATTAGTAATTTCCCCGATACTCAAATGCAGCAACATGGCCATATAACTTTCAGGGTTACCCAAGCCATAAATAGCAGACACACTAGCAATAATAATAACATCATCACGTTCTAATAGCGCCTTAGTGGCAGATAGTCGCATTTGCTCAATTTGCTCATTAATAGAAGAGTCTTTTTCGATATAGGTATCAGAGGCAGGCACATAAGCTTCTGGCTGATAATAATCATAATAAGAAACAAAATATTCCACTGAATTGTGTGGAAACAACCCCTGCATTTCACTATACAATTGTGCTGCTAATGTTTTATTGGGTACCATAATCAAACTAGGGCGCTTGGTCTGTTGAATAACATTAGCCAATGTAAAGGTTTTACCCGAGCCAGTTACGCCAAGCAAAGTTTGAAACTTAACACCAGCATTCACACCATCAACCAAAGTTTTAATCGCTTCTGGCTGATCACCACTAGGGGAAAATTTCGATATCAGTTGAAATTTATTGTCCACACGCAAGATTTTTTCATTAACATAAACACTCAATTTTAATCTATTTTATTATTAATAACCATGTCAGCATATCTTTCCGATAGAGTTCAAAAAGTTAAACCTTCAGCTACACTTGCAGTCACTGCAAAAGCCAATGAATTAAAATCTCAAGGCATTCAAATTATATCCATGGGCTCAGGCGATCCAGACTTTGATACTCCTGAAAATATTCAAAAAGCAGCCATACAAGCCATTAAAAACGGTCAAACTCGCTACACAGCAGTAGATGGCACGCCTATATTAAAACAAGCGATTATTGACAAATTTAAACGAGAAAATAACTTAACTTACACCAATACTGAGGTCATGGTTTCATCAGGTGGCAAACAAGTATTTTATAATCTATGCCAAGCTGTGCTAAATCAAGGTGATGAAGTGATTATCCCTTCACCTTTTTGGGTAAGCTATCCAGATATGGCTCTTTTAGCTGATGCAACACCAGTCATTATTGAAACAGGACTGGAGCAAGACTTTAAAATCACACCAGAGCAACTAGAGGCAAGCATTACCAGCAACACTAAATTATTTGTTATTAACAGCCCTTCTAATCCTACAGGTACTGTTTATTCTCAAGCCGAGTTACAAGCACTAGCAAATGTATTAAAAAAACACCAAAAAATATTAATCATCACCGATGACATTTACGAGCATATTCGTTGGGGCAATGATGATAGCTTTGTTAATATTGTTATGGCTGATAAAACATTGAAAGACCGCACTATTATTCTTAACGGCGTCTCCAAAGCTTATGCTATGACCGGCTGGCGTATTGGCTATGGCGCAGGTCCAGAATACATTATTAAAGCCATGAAAAAAATACAAGGTCAATCAACTTCTAATCCTTGTTCAATTGCCCAGGCCGCTGCTGTGGAGGCTCTAGGCGGCGATCAAAACATTATTAATACAATGGTTTGCGCTTTTGAGAAAAGGCATAATTTTATTGTTGATGCATTAAATTCAATTGATGGCATTGAATGTCCTAAATCACAAGGTGCCTTTTATGCCTTCCCAAGAGTTAAAGGTTTAATTAGTCGCCTTGGTTTAAAAAACGATATTGAGCTTTCTACTTACTGCTTAGAAGTGTTAAACATTGCATTAGTTCCAGGTTCAGCCTTTGGTGCACCAGGCTATCTGCGTTTTTCGTTTGCCACGAGTATGGACAACATAAAACAAGCCATTGAAAAACTTAGCAAGGTATAAAAACCACCATGCTAAGCTAGTCTTCAGTATTTTAAAATAAAAAAATCCTATCATGTAAATAGGATTTTTTTGCATTAATGGCTCCTCGAGCTGGGCTCGAACCAGCGACAAATGGATTAACAGTCCATTGCTCTACCAACTGAGCTATCGAGGAACGAAGATGAAATTATAATGATATATGCGTGTTAAAGCAATCTAAAAATCAGTTATTTTTATAGTTTTTTTAAATTAGTACAATGGTACTAAAACATTATTGCTAGGGGTGTAAACTTGAGTAGCCTTTTTGTCATAATTCTCATAATACCATTTGCTTCTAACCTTGCCATAATTTTCAAATTGACCATTGTAATAAGTATTTGCATGTTTCTAGTGTAGCCATTTGTATACCCCGTAATGCATTTTTTTAACTCATCTGCATATTGCCCATTCGCTCTAGCGTAGCCCTTATTACTGTTTGAGTTTTTATTATTATAATAAAAACCCCAATCAGAATTAACGCCCATTGGTTCAAAGTTAGAATTGGATATAAAAGGCCTCCAGCTAGAGAGGTTATCAAACACAGAAAAGTTAGGCTTTGAGTTAAATAGATTTCAAGAAGTGGCATTTGCAACGACTGAAGCCAATAAAATTAAACTCAAAAATATTGTTATCATCGTTTTTTTATACTCATTTATCTTAAATATGTCAAAAACTACATTGATATGTATTATATACGCTAATTTATTTTGAACAAAAAAGGATGAGATTGTACCCTTAACTAATTATTTTATCAGGTGTTAAACCAAACGGCTAATACTGAAGCCGCTACAACTACTGTGGCAATTGCCGTTGTTTGTATTAATGTTTGCACATCTGCCTCCATACTTTTTTTATTTAACCTTGCCGCTAGATTAATCTAGCAGTTAACTAGGTGTCTTACTTAGCAATCACTTGATCAAGACTGTCAGCAGTTGCGTTAGCTTTAGCATCTGCATAACCTTTGGCATAAGCATCAGCTTGTGCCTTAGCGAATGCATCAGCTTGGCCTTTGGCATAAGCATCAGCAACACCTTTAGCGTTAGCATCAACAGTACCTGCATATTTGCCATCAGCAGTGGCATTAGAAACGTTCTTAGTGGTGTTTTTGTTGTTGTAATGGAAACCCCAATCAGAATCGTTGTTCATGTCGTTGTTGTTGGAAAAAGGACCCCAGTTGTTAGCGCCATTGAAAGGACCCATGTTTGAACCACCACTGAAAGGACCCATGTTGTTGCCACCATGCATTGGTCCAAGGTTAGAACCACCGTCAAAAGGACCCCAGTTGTTTGAACCGTAACCGTTACCGTTACCGTAACCGTTACCGTAACCGTTGTTGTTTGAACCATTGTTAAAGAAACCAGCTGATGCTGATGTGGCAGCTACTAAAGTAGCAATTGCAATTATTTTTTTCATATTGATCTCCAAATTAAAAAGTATTAACGCTCTTATTGTTAAGCGGGTTTTTAAGTATCAGACTTTGTGGTCTTGATGGGGGTATTATATGGTATATATATTAGAAGTCAATGATAACAATGAAACCATAAAAACCTTCCATAACTCTTTCTATTAAAACATTTTACTAAAATTAAAATAAAGAAATTTAGCTAATATTTAATCATTAACCTGCATATAAATATAGCCGGAACAAAAAAGCCACCCCTAAAGGTGGCTTTAACTTAATACTGTCTAAATGTTATTGACTTCTACTGTCGATATTTCCTGCATATTTTCCATCTGCATAACCTTTAGCGTAAGCATCGGCTTGACCTTTAGCAAAACCATCAGCTGCACCTTTAACATAAGCATCAGCCTGTGCCTTGGCATTTGCAGAAACTACACCGGTTGCATTGCCATCAGCAGTGGCATTAGAAACGTTCTTAGTGGTGTTTTTGTTGTTGTAATGGAAACCCCAATCAGAATCGTTGTTCATATTGTTATTGTTTGACATTGGACCCCAGTTCTGAGCACCGTTAAATGGACCCCAGTTAGAGCCACCATTCATTGGACCCATGTTATTACCACCTGAGAAAGGACCCCAGTTAGAACCACCATTCATTGGACCAAAGTTAGAACCGCCATCAAATGGACCCCAGTTAGAGCCACCATTACCAGTACCCCGGCCATTATTATTACCATAACCGTTGTTGTTCCAAAATGCTGATGCAGATGATGTAGCTACGATTGTAGCAATTGCCACTAGTTTTATTGCGTTTTTCATGTTATCTCCTAATTAAAATTATGTAGTATAAGTAAGAAAATTAATATCTACACGAAAGTATAATACACAACTAGAAAATAGAGTGCAACACTATTAGTAGACAATAATTTTATAATATAGAATCAATGATTGCATCACCAAACTCAGAACATGACAATAAGGTCGCATCATCCATAAGTCTTTCTAAATCATAGGTGACAGTTTTGTTTTGAATAACTTTAGACATCGCCTCTAAAACCATATCAGCCGCCTGTATCCAGCCCATATGCCTAAGCATCATTTCTGCTGAAAGGATCATTGAACCTGGATTGACTTTATTAAGCCCTGCATACTTTGGCGCTGTGCCATGTGTTGCTTCAAATACAGCTGTTGTGCCTGAAAGATTCGCACCTGGTGCAATACCAATACCACCAACTTGAGCAGCTAATGCATCTGAAATATAATCACCATTTAAATTAAGCGTAGCAATGACCGAATATTCTTCAGGACGCAAAAGAATTTGTTGTAAAAAAGCATCTGCAATGACATCTTTAATTATAATCACTGTGCCTGTGTTTGGATTTTTAAACGACTTCCACGGCCCGTCACCAAGAATAGTTGCACCAAATTCATCATGTGCTAACTGATAACCCCAATCTCTAAATCCACCTTCAGTGAACTTCATAATATTGCCTTTGTGCACCAAAGTTACTGAATCTTTATCATTGTCAATGGCATATTGAATGGCACTGCGCACTAAACGATCTGTACCCTCTTTAGAAACTGGTTTAATGCCAATTCCTGAAGTATCAGGAAAACGAATTTTTGTTGTACCCATTTCATCTTGCAAAAAATCAATGATCTTTTTTACCTCAGCAGTGCCTGCCTGATATTCGATGCCTGCATAAATATCTTCAGAATTTTCTCTAAAAATAACCATATCAATCTTTTCAGGCGCTTTGACTGGTGAAGGTGTGCCTTTAAAATACTTAACTGGACGCTGACAAATAAACAAATCCAACGTTTGACGAATAGCCACATTCAAAGAACACATACCACCGCCCACTGGTGTGGTTAGCGGACCTTTAATAGACACTGAAAATTCTTCTATAGCATCCAAGGTTTCTTGTGGTAAAGATTCACCATAAATATCATTTGCTCTTTCGCCCGCATAAACATCCATCCATTGAATTGCTTTTGAGCCGTTGTAGGCTTTAGCAACAATGGCATCAATCACTTTTTTCATCACTGGCGACACATCTGCACCAATGCCATCCCCTTCAATATAAGTAATAATTGGATAGTTTGGCACTTTGATAACACCCTTTTCAAGGCTAATTTTTTCACCATTTTTGGGTACTTGAATGTGTTGATAACTCATACTTTAGTTTGCAGTTGTAAACTGCATTATTTTAGCATCTTCCCCATTTGAATAGTATTTTTCTCGCTTAGAAACTTGTTCAAATCCAAGTTTTTGATATAATTGACAGGCCTTAAAATTTACCCTCTAGAAGCTCTAAAATAATTGATTTATTTAATTGTTTTAGAGCTTCAATCAACGCAAATTGGCCACACTTTGATTTTTAAAATCATGGTGTGTTGTAATGCGAAAAATTTCGACCACATCAGTCGTTTGATACACCACAAAATCAACAATTTGATTGGCAATTATTGTAATTTTTATTAAATCTTGATGATGCAAAAAAGCTAGCTTCCAGTGATAATTTTCATCACTAAATCGATCGAGTTGACAAAGCTTTTTAAAAGAGATCTGGGCAGTATTCACCACATTTAAAGAAAGTATTGATAAGCTTTATTGTTGGTTTCATTTTGATAGAAATAGCCCAGTTCATAAAACTTTTGCTCAAGTTTGGATGCATCAATGGATTGTAAACCAATTAGTACACGACCAAAGTCAGCACCATGATTACGATAGTGGAATAATGAAATATTCCAATGACTGCCAATTTTTTTTAGAAAATTAAGTAAAGCACCCGGTCGTTCAGGAAATTCAAAACGATAAATAACTTCATTTTTACAATTTGCACGACCACCTACCATGTAGCGAACATGCGTTTTTGCGATTGAATTGTCACTCATATCTAGCACATCGTATGACTTTGATAGCTTATCCAACAAGGCTTTCTTTTCGCTTAACCCCTCATTCAAAGTTACACCAACAAAAATACGTGCTTGAACATTTGACCCAAAACGATAATTAAACTCAGTAATTGCGTGGTTTTCCAGCATCTGGCAGAATGTTAAAAAACTCCCTGGTTTTTCATCAATGGTAACGGCAATAATAGCTTCCTTATGCTCGCATAAATCAGCACGTTCTGAAATATAACGCAAACGGTCAAAATTAACATTTGCACCTGACACAATTGAGACAATATTTTCATTTTTGATGTTGTTGTTTTCAATATATTGTTTCATCCCAGCAGTTGCCAATGCGCCTGCAGGTTCAGCGATTGAACGCACATCTTCATAAATATCTTTAATAGCAGCGCAAATCTCATCATTACTAACCAAAATTACCTCATCAACCACCTGCTTGACAATAGGATAAGTTTGCTCACCGATTTGTCTAACCGCCACGCCATCAGCAAAGCGTCCTACGTCTTTTAATACCACGCGCTTGTTGTTTTTCAATGCTTGGTAAAGTGTGGGCGAGTCTTGTGGCTCAACACCAATTACTTTAATATTAGGCGCATAATGCTTGATATAAGTTGCCATTCCAGCAATTAAGCCACCACCACCAACAGGAATAAAAACCTTATCCATGCTTGGCAGCTGCTCTAATAGTTCCTTAGCAATGGTTGCCTGTCCTGCCATGACTTCAACATCATCAAAGGCGTGAATAAAGACCAAATCTTGGCTTTTTTCTAATTGTTTGGCATATTGGTAAGCATCATCATACACATCACCATGTAGGACGACTTGTGCACCTAATTGCTCAACAGCGTTAACTTTAATCCTAGGTGTTGAAAACGGCATAACAATAATAGCGTTAATGTCTAATTTTTTAGCAGACAGGGCAACACCTTGCGCGTGGTTACCTGCACTAGACGCTATGACACCTTTAGAAGCTTGTTCGACAGATAGGTTTGAAATTTTCTGATACGCACCTCGAAGTTTGAAAGTGTGAATGGCTAGTTTATCTTCTCTTTTAAGATAAATTCTATTGCAAACGTGCTTAGACAATTGAGGCGCAAAAGACAATGGCGTAACACTTGCCACATCATAAACACGTGTATCGTTTGCTAAATCAACAATGCGTTGCATGCAGTCCTCGTAGATACGCCACATCAACACAAGTTGCATTAGTCGTATCACCTTTGATTAAGTCAAAAGGCTTGTCTTTATCACCTAAATGGTCAAGCACGACCAACGCACCATCAAATTCATGCTTATCTGTATATTCATTAACCGTAATAATGGTCTTAAGTCCAGCTTTTGTTGCTGAAGTAATGCCATTATGAGAATCTTCAAAGGCCAAGCATTGAATAGGGTCTAAGTTCATTTGCTCTAGTACATAGGTATAAATATCACCAGCTGGCTTTAACTTTGGCACAATATTACCAGCACCAATCACTTCAAACCAATCTAGTGCTTCAGATCCTAATGTATTTGCAATCAAGGCATCAACATTGGCAGTGGTTGTGGTTGTGGCAATTGCCAACCTAAGATTGACCTTTCTTGCCTCATTAAACAAGCGTTTAATTCCTGTTCTCAAAGGCACTGCACCTTCGTCCATTAAACGCACATAAATTTTAGTTTTTAACTGATGGATAGAGGCAACAAAATCATCCAAATGTTGATGTTCAAACGCTGGGTTGTATTTTTTTAAATAATATTTAATCCGCAACCGTCCTCCTGTCACATTGAGTAGTTTGTGGTAAATCTCATTTGACCAATGCCAATCTAGACCCAATGCTTTAAATGCCAAATTAAAGGCCTTTAAATGCCCGTCACGCTCAGTATTTGCCAAAGTTCCATCAACGTCAAAAATTAATGCTTCTAATGCCATAAAAAATTTATAATTAAAAATGTAAAAAATAAATTGCTATTTTAAGGCAGTTTAGGTATAAACATAATTTTTTTTAATTAATCTAGTTATTATGTCACAACCAAACTACCAAGAAATTCCTAATTACCAGCCTAAAAACAATGAAGAATTTATGAATGCTACTCAGCTTGAGCATTTTAAAAATAAATTAAATTCATGGAGGGAACAATTGGTTGATGATGCTGAATCAACCATTAACCATATCCAAGAAGATTCAAATCAAGTTGCTGATATTAACGATAGAGCCACCCTTGAAGAAGAGTTTGCTTTAGAGTTAAGAACACGCGACCGTGAAAGAAAACTGATTGGCAAAATTGACACAACTTTGCACATTATTGAACTGGGAGGTTATGGCTTTTGTAAAACCTGTGGTGCTGAAATTTCCTTGGTACGACTAGAGGCGCGCCCCACTGCTGATGAATGTATTGATTGCAAAACCATTGCAGAGAAAAAAGAAGTTTAAAAATATATTTGACGTGCAGAAAATATCTGCCCGTCAATTAGAAATGTTGATAAGAACAACACGGCTTATCAAAAGACCCAATTTTGGTTAACACCATAGAATCATTAATAACGCCAATTTGAGTGACTTTAGTATTGTTTTTATTTTGTAACGCTTTGAGTAAGTTCATATTTTTAACTGGCACAGTAAAACACAATTCATAATCATCGCCACCTGCAAGTACCAAACACCAATCGCTGGTCTTTTTAATATAGGTTTTGACTTCATTGATCAATGGAATATCGTTAAGATTAATACTTGCACCTACGTTTGAACGAGTCAAAATGTGTGTTAAATCTTGCTCTAAGCCATCAGAAATATCAATACAGGCATTGGCAATGTCTGATAGTTGTTGCCCTAAAAAGAGTTGTGGTTTTGGTCTATTAAATTTATTAATAACGTACTCAGAAGGCGCTTGGTTGTTTTGTAATTGCTTCCAAGCATAGGCCGCGTCACCAATCGTATTAGACACAAAAATAAAATCTCCTACTTGGGCAGATGAACGCAATAAAGCTTTGTTCTTTTCCACCACACCAGTAACATTGATGGTGATGCTAATAAGTGCACCTCTTGTGGTATCACCACCAACCAGCACAATGCCAAATTCATCTGCTAAAGATTTAAGTGAGGTAGCAAACTGACTAAGCCATTTTTTGTTAGTATGTGGCAATGTTAACGCAAGTGTAAAATATTTTGCACGTGCGCCCATTGCTGCTAAATCACTTAAATTAACCGCCAGAGATTTATAAGCAATATCACTGGCACTGGTATTTGAGGGAAAATGTACGCTTTCAATCAAAGTATCAACACTGGTTACTAATTGGTAATTAGCATCTATATCAATAACAGCACAATCATCACCGATACCCAAATTGACTAAATTTGAACTATTCCAATGAAAATAGGTTTCAATTAGAGAAAACTCATTCACTAACTTTGTGGGTATTTTTGTGCCAGTTTTTGATCAACCTCTCCACGACCCGCATTAAACATTGAACCAGAGCCTAGCACGACAGATACTAAAATACAGAAAAATAATGGCACCAGACCTAACAAACTCAAAATTGAGTCAATAATTCTTGTACCATACATGCTTGCAGGTGCATCATTTGAAATAATCAACGTTAACGAAGTGACTAAAAAATAAAAAATATAAGCACCAATCAGTAATTTATAACGATTAAGTGAAAGTTGCCAGTGCAAATAAACCAGATACGGGTCATTGTTTTTGGCTTTTTTAGTCCGAAAATAAGTATAAATGATGATTATGAAGGAAACTAAAATAGACAAACCAATTGCGTTACTCATGTCAGTATTTAGCAATTTAATCAAACCCAAGGTAAGAAATAAATGGACAATAACTGTATTAATGGTGAACAATTCGTGCGCTACTTTAGCGTCTCTACGCTCTTTGGCACTGGCATCAATAGTAATAATCATAGCCGCTAAGTTTACACCATATTATCCCAAACCCAGCAGAGTGTTACTTACATATAGGCGTTATTAGTATTGGAATGGTCTGTTACATCACGCACTGATTTAATCTCTGGAAAACGTGCTTTAAGCTGTGCTTCAACACCCTGCTCTAAAGTGGATTTAACCGATGAACAGCCCTGACAACCGCCACCAAAATTAAGAATAACGTCCATATGCTTAGTAATCTCGACCAGTTCAACAAAACCACCATGGGTGGCAAGTCCAGGACTGATGTCAGCAGCAATAACGTATTTGATTTTTTCTTCAAGAGGTGCGTCTTCTTTTGGCTCTTCGCCTTTAGCATTAGGTGCAGTAATGGTTAATTTCTTGCCAGTGCCAGCATCTTTTAATGCCACCTCTGAATCTTTCAAATATTCAAAATTGAACTCATCAATATATGCATAGAATCCTTCATATTCAAATTTTTGGTACGTTTTACTTAACTCTTTAGGAAAGCAAAAATTAAAAGTAACTGCAGCTGCAGGTGTGCCGGCTTTTTCAACATCCACCTTTAAGCCAAGATCTTGTTCATCTTGTTGAGCAAATAAATCAGCCACATAAGCCTTTGCTTCATCAGTAATATCAAACATGATTATCCTTTTTTAAAAATTATATTGTCAATGAGTCGCACAGAACCTAAAAACACTGCAGATAATATAACAATTTGATGTGTATTATCAGTGATTTGTCTAAGGGTATTTGCATCTAACACCTCAATATAGTCCAATTTGAAGTGTTGCTTTAAGTCCAACTTTGCCGATGCCTTTAACACATCAACTTTTTTATTTTGTAAAATTCCATGCTTAAAATAAGACAAAATTCTGTACAAATTAGTGGCAATTTTAGCCTCATTTTCAGATAAATACTGATTTCTAGTACTCATCGCTAAACCACTTTTTTCTCTAATGATTTCACCAGATTCTATGTATATATTCAGTGATAAATTCTTGACCATTTGCTTAATGACCAACAATTGCTGATAGTCTTTTTGACCAAAAACTGCAACATCAGGATGTACAATTCCAAACAATATTTCAACAACCTGAGCCACCCCATTAAAAAAATGCGGGCGTGTTTTGCCGCATAAAATCTGTCCAGTCTTACCAACATCAATATGTTGGCTGATACCCTTGGGATAAATTTGTTTAACATCTGGAATAAAAACACCATCAACATTTGCCTCTAATGCTGTCAAATCAGCATTAAGTGTACGTGGATAACTGTCTAAATCTTCATTTTTACCGAATTGAGTGGGATTAACAAAAATACTAACAATGACTTTATCGGCTTTTTGTTTAGCAATGTCAATTAATGACAAATGTCCTTGGTGCAATCCACCCATTGTAGGCACAAATGCAACGGTTTTGCCTTGCTTGTGCCAGTCGTTAACCAGCTTGGTGATTTGATTATTTTGATAACACAACTGCATTAATAACTATGCTCTTCACCTGGAAAAGATTTATCTTTTACCGCCTTGATAAAAGCATTAACAGCAGACTTAACATCACCACTATCAATCAAGAAATTTTTAACAAATTTTGGCACGTGTCCTACATGAATGCCTAACATATCATAGCTTGCCAATACTTGCCCATCACAATTCACGCCAGCACCAATACCAATAGTAGGAATACTTAAAGATTGTGATACTTGTTTAGCCAGATTAGCAGGAACGCATTCTAGCACAATTGCTTGAACACCCCAAGATGCCAAAGCCAAAGCATCTTCAATAATTTTATCAGCGCTTTGCTTATCCCTACCTTGCACCTTATAACCGCCCATTTCTATTACCGATTGCGGTTGCAAACCTAAGTGACCACAAATGGGAATGCCATTGCATTGCAAGATTTTAAAAGACGCCTCATGTTCACACCCACCTTCAAATTTTACCATTTGTGCACCCGCCATTATTAAGCGTTTGGCGTTTGTTAAAGTTTGTTCAGCATTGGTATAACTGTGATAAGGCATGTCTGCAATCCTTAATGCATTTTGCGCACCTTTGGTAGCTGCTTGTGTGTGATAAACCATATCATCCATACTTACATCCAATGTATTTTCACCACCTTTGATAACGTTACCAAGTGAGTCTCCTATTAAAATAATATCAATAGCACACGCGTCAAAAACTGATGCAAATGAAGCGTCATAAGCAGTTAAGCAAGCAATTTTCTCGCCAGATTGTTTAAAACTCTTTAGCGCTTCAATGTTCATAATTTAACCAATTTAGTAATGTCTAGTTTAGCAATCAAATCTTGAATGTGTCCTAAAACTGGCACTTTCAAATTAGGCTCTAATTCTGCTAATGGTACTAATACAAATGTCCTATTCATCATTTGCGGATGTGGAACAATCAATTGCTTAGAAGCAATCACTTGCACACCATACATAATAATGTCCAAGTCGATGGTTCTTGCGCCCCATTTTTTCTCGCGCAAGCGATGCTGTGTAGTTTCAATATCTTGACAAACATACAGCAATTCTAATGCAGTTAAATGCGTATCAACCTGACACATGGCATTGATATAATCAGGCTGCTTTGAATCGTCAATCGGCTTGGATTGATACAAACTTGACAAACCCACCACCTTAACATTTTTAGTAGAATTAAGCGCAATCAGCGCATTTTTAATTTGTTCTTTAGGATGGTTAAGATTTGACCCTAATCCAATATATGCTAGCAATGAATCAATGTCCCAATATGCTCACCTGCACCCAGTTTAGACAAAACGTCAGTCTGTCTGCCTGAGGCGATGATAGTAATGGTGTTTGATTCAGCGGCTGTTTTGGCTGCTAATACTTTAGTGTACATGCCACCAGAGCCTAGCGAGCCGCTTGCCCTGCCAGCAACTTGTGTTAATCTTTCATCATTCACATGGATTTTGTCAATCAATTTAGCATTAACATTTTGGCGTGGATCGGCATCATAAACACCACCTTGATCTGTCAAGATAACCAACTGGGTCGCTTTCACTAAATTAGCCACTAATGCTGACAAAGTATCGTTATCTCCTAATTTAATTTCATCTGTGACAACTGTGTCGTTTTCATTAACAATCGGCACAATACCTAATGCCAATAAATTATTTAAAGTTGCGCGAACGTTTTCACTTTGTTTGTGCTTGGCAAAATTATCATGAATTAACAATACTTGTGCGGTATGAATATCATGTTTAGCAAACAAAGACTCGTAAGTTTGTACCAATCCCATTTGCCCAACTGCTGCAGCAACTTGCAGTTTGTGTATATTCTCAGGTCGTTTGTTCCATCCTAGGCGTTTCATACCCTCAGCAATTGCACCGCTTGACACCAAAATAATGTCAATATTTTGTTGGGTTAATTTAACAATTTGCTTTACCCATGAGGTAATAGAAATTTTATCTAAGCCCTTACCGTCATTGGTTAAAAGTGCAGATCCA
This sequence comes from Candidatus Ruthia sp. Plio_17_S18, assembly GCA_021730105.1. Classification (GTDB taxonomy): domain Bacteria; phylum Pseudomonadota; class Gammaproteobacteria; order PS1; family Pseudothioglobaceae; genus Ruthia. The sequence goes on along the minus strand of CP072538.1, from coordinate 453,095 downwards.
ATTTTAATGACCCATCTTTGCTTACTCATTTTTCCTTCACTAATTTAAACAATCCAGCCACTAAATCTTTACAGCCTAGGCCATTGAAAGCAGAAATACTGTAAACCCTTCCCTTATAACGAGTGCCTTTTAATAAACTGTGCACCACAGTCTCTCTATCCCCCTTTGGCAACAAATCCATTTTGTTAATCGCTAATAATCTTGGCTTGCTGGCCAGATCTTGGCCGTATTTTTTTAACTCTTTTTCAATGGTTAAAAAATTCTCAACTGGATCAGATCCATCAGCTGGTAATATATCCACAACATGTAACAAAGCTTTTGCACGCGACAAATGCTTTAAAAACTCAAACCCCAAGCCCACACCTTCGCTGGCATTCTCAATCAACCCTGGAATGTCTGCTGTGACAATATGCTCATCATAATAAGACACCACACCTAGCGAGGGGTGTAACGTGGTAAATGGATAATCATCCACTTTGGGTCTTGCATTTGAGATTTGTCTAATCAAGCTTGATTTGCCCGCATTAGGCATACCCAAAAGACCAATATCAGCCATAATACTTAACTCTAAACCTATCTCACGTACTTCGCCTGGCGCGCCTGGTGTGGTTTTACGTGGTGCACGATTAATGCTAGATTTAAACCGTGTATTACCTAAGCCATGAAAGCCACCTTTAGCAACCAGCATGATTTGTTCATGCTCAACCATCTCACCAATTAACTCATCGGTTTCAAGATCATAAACCTTAGTACCCAATGGAATTTCAACTGTTAAATGTTGTGCTGACTTTCCACGCTTGTTTTGACCCGACCCAGGTTGCCCATTTTTCGCCCTAAACAAACGCTTAAAACGAAATTCACTAAGCGTGTTTAACCCCTCTTGTCCTTGAAAATACACATGGCCACCATCACCGCCGTCACCGCCGTCAGGACCACCATCAGGAATATATTTCTCTCTACGAAAGCCTAAACACCCTGCCCCACCTTTACCAGCTTCGATGCGAATACTGGCAGAATCAACAAATTTCATAAAGGACTTCAAAACCGCTAAAATACAATGAACCGTATTATACCACTGCCAAAATGAACCGAAGTCTCTACAGCACTATAGGATATTTTTTATTACCATTTATGATTTTAAGGTTAACGATTAAAGGCATAAAAACACCCAAATTCAGGCAAAGAATTAACGAACGACTTGGTTTAATTAGCAAAATCAAAACGCCTGTTATTTGGGTGCATTGTGTTTCTATGGGTGAATTTAAAGCAGCCATTGTTATTATTGATCAGCTTATTAAACAATATCCTAATCATCAATTATTAATTACCACGACCACATCTACAGGCTCTGATGCAGTAATTAATCATTATCAGAACAAAGTATTGCACCTTTATTTTCCTTATGATTTACCACTAATTGTTAGGTGCTATATTAAAAAAATTAACCCAAAAATATGTCTACTGCTAGAAACAGAAATTTGGCCTAATCTAATCCACGAACTCAGCAAAAACAACATTCCAACATTACTTATCAATGCTAGATTATCACAACAATCACAAGAAAAATACCAAAAATTTACGTCTAATTTAATCAAACAAGCCTTAAACAAACTCACCTTGATTGCTGCTCAAAATCAAAATTCTGCTAGTCATTTTATTGAATTAGGCGTCCAGAATAACAATGTAATTATGACTGGCAATATTAAATTTGATCAAAATACAAAACCCAATACAACGATAATCAATGAGTTACAAGCAATAATTGGCAAACGTAAAACTGTTATTTTTGCTAGCACTCATGAAGGCGAAGAGACGCAAATTATTAATGAATATTTAGAACATAGGCACACCATTGATGCCTTACTTGTTATTATTCCAAGACACCCAGAACGTTTTGATGCAGTTTATAAATTAGCTCAAAATGCCAATCTTAATGTTGTTCGTCGCTCAGAAAACCAACTTGCTAAAAATGCTCAAATTCTTTTAGGTGACTCTATGGGTGAAATGATGCCTTACTTTTATATTGCTGATATTGTTTTCATGGGGGGTAGTTTAAACAACACTGGCGGACATAATATGCTTGAACCTGCTGCCCTTGCTAAGCCCATTATATTTGGCCCTAATGTATTTAACTTTGCCGAAATATCATCAGACCTACTAGAACAAAGCGCAGCCATTCAAATTCAGAGTTCGGTAAGTTTATTTAAAAAAATAATAATGTTATTAAATGATGAAAAGCAATGTAAAGTATTAGGTAGCAACGCTCAACAATATCTTTGTAGTAAGCAAGGTGCAGTTAAAAATACGTTGCACTTAATTAAGAAGTTCTTGCCTTGTAATTTTACATTTACAATATAAAAAATGAGTTGTTGTGATACCAAAAAAACAATGAAAAGTAGTTATGCTACTGTTTTAACATTACTAAAAGGTCTGTATAGAGGCTATAAAACAAGGTGGAGAGAATGCCTTAAAAGAGTTTGTTGTATTTCAAACCAAATACAATTCAAAAACCTGAATGAACCCTTTAGGTCATGCTGTTTATAAAGAGTTTAGACAATAGTTGAATAAATTAAGGGCCACTTGTTAATTAAATTGACAAAAAATTTAAGCACCTGCTTTCATATACATTTCACTGTCATTATTTAAAAATTCTGCTGATTTTTTATCCATTTCTACTTGAATGGCATTAATCTTAGCAATCTCTTCTGCATCCATAGTTTTAATCTCTTGAGTAATTTTCATAGAACAAAATTTAGGACCACACATAGAACAAAAATGCGAGGTTTTTGCAGCTTGTTTAGGCATGGTTTCATCATGGTATTTACGTGCTGTATCTGGATCTAGGCCTAAATTAAACTGGTCTTCCCATCTGAATTCAAAACGCGCTTTGGAAAGGGCGTTATCACGAATTTGCGCACCTGGATGCCCTTTGGCTAAATCTGCTGCATGTGCTGCAATTTTATAAGCAATAATGCCTTGTTTCACATCGTCTTGATTGGGCAAGCCTAGATGCTCTTTCGGTGTTACGTAACAAAGCATGGCGCAACCATACCAACCAATTTGTGCCGCACCTATGGCACTGGTAATGTGATCATAACCTGGAGCAATATCAGTCGTTAATGGACCAAGTGTGTAAAATGGCGCTTCACCACATTCTGCTAGTTGCTTGTCCATATTTTCTTTAATCATATGCATAGGAACATGACCAGGGCCTTCAATAAAAGTTTGTACATCATGTTTCCAAGCAATTTTGGTAAGCTCACCCAAGGTTTCTAATTCACCGAATTGAGCCGCATCATTGGCATCAGCAATACAGCCAGGACGTAAACCATCGCCTAGTGAAAAGGTAACATCATATTGTTTCATAATTTCACAAATATCTTCAAAGTGCGCATAAATGAAACTCTCTGTGTGGTGTGCCAAACACCACTTTGCCATAATTGAGCCACCACGAGAGACAATGCCTGTGATACGATTAATAGTTAGCGGCACATGTTGTAAGCGCACACCTGCATGAATGGTGAAATAGTCTACCCCCTGCTCAGCTTGCTCAATTAAGGTGTCACGAAACACTTCCCAAGTTAAATCTTCAGCAACACCATTAACCTTCTCTAATGCTTGATAAATAGGTACAGTACCAATAGGTACAGGTGAGTTACGGATAATCCATTCACGAGTTTCATGAATATTTTTACCTGTTGAAAGATCCATAATGGTATCTGCACCCCAGCGAATACCCCACACCATTTTATCAACCTCTTGTTCAATACTTGAGCCCAGTGCAGAATTACCGATATTGCCATTAATTTTAACTATAAAATTACGACCAATAATCATCGGCTCTGTTTCTGGATGGTTAATATTAGCAGGAATTACCGCACGTCCTCTGGCAACTTCGTCGCGCACAAACTCAGGTGTGATTACATCAGGAATATTAGCGCCAAAACTTTCGCCTTTATGCTGGCCAATTTGATCTTTGTATTCTTGCCACTTACAGTTTTCACGAATGGCGATGTATTCCATCTCAGGCGTAATAATGCCCTGTTTAGCATAATGCATCTGTGATACATTTTTGACATTTTTGGCACGACGTGGCACTTGTAAATGCTCAAAGCGTAGCGTATCTAACTGTGCATCATCTCGGCGTTCATTAGAAAAATTAGAGCTCAGTTTGGTTAATATTTCAGTGTCATTTCGCTGTTCAATCCAAGTGGCTCTAATATTGCCAAGGCCTTTACGTAAATCAATCTCTACATTAGAATCGGTGTAAACACCTGAGGTGTCATAAACATGAATAGGGGTATTTTTTTCTGCTAACTCACCAATGGTATCTGTAAGTGTAATCTCGCGCATAGGTACTTGAATATCCTTACGTGACCCTTGCACATAAATCTTATTAGAGTTAGGAAATGGTTTGATAAACGCATCATTAACGTTTGACATATTTTTTAAAGTTTTGCTTGATTGGCTCATTGACGTATAATTAATGAAAATATTAAATTGAAATTTAAAAAATGACAATTTTAACCCATAGACCACGTCGTATGAGAAAACACGCACATACCCGTAAATTAATGCGTGAAAACAGCCTAACAGCCAACGATTTAATCTTTCCAATTTTTATCATTGAGGGTCAGAATAAACGACAAAGTATTGATTCAATGCCGGATATTGAACGTTTAAGTACTGATCAATTACTAATTGAAGTGGCTGAATTGATTGAACTAGGCATTCAAGCCATCGCACTTTTCCCTGTTGTTCCATTAGAAAAAAAATCATTAGATGCACAAGAAGCATTTAATTCAGACGGTTTGGTACAACGTTCTATACGCGCCGTCAAACAAAAATATTCAAACTTAGCAGTAATTACCGATGTCGCACTTGATCCATTTACCACGCATGGCCAAGATGGCTTGATTGATGATGATGGCTATGTGATCAACGATGAAACCATTGAAGTCTTAGTCAAACAAGCCTTATCCCATGCGCAAGCTGGTAGCGATATCGTGGCACCAAGTGATATGATGGATGGGCGTATAGGTGCCATTCGTAAAGCACTTGAAGAAAATGGATTTATTTATACGAATATTTTGGCTTATTCTGCAAAATACGCCTCCCATTATTACAGTCCTTTTAGGGATGCCGTTGGCTCTTCAGCTAATTTAGGCACGTCTAGCAAAGAGACTTACCAAATGGACCCCGCTAATTCTAATGAAGCCATTCGTGAAGTGGGTTTAGATATTGATGAAGGTGCGGATATGGTTATGATTAAACCTGGATTACCTTACTTGGATATTGTTTATCGAGTTAAGCAAACATTTTGCATGCCCACCTTTGCTTATCATGTGAGTGGTGAATATGCCATGTTAAAAGCGGCTGTACAAAATAATTGGCTCAAGGAAGAGCAAGTGGTGTTAGAAACTTTGTTAGCATTCAAGCGCGCTGGTGCTGATGGTATTTTAACTTATTATGCCAAGCAAGCTGCTAAATGGCTAAAGTAAGAATATTATATATCTTAATTTTGAGGTGTTATTATGGAAAATAAATCATTATTTAGCTCAATTGTTTTAACCATAGCTCTGGTTGTTGGTTATTTTATCCACAACAGCCAAGTCATTAAACTTAACAATGAAATCAGCAGTCTTACACAAGAATACAACACTAAGCTTATAGCACTTCAACCTAATAATGCTAAACAGGTTGCCAAATCTTCTGCCACTATAGATAATACAAATGCATTGGAAGATCTCAATAACCAGCTAATTAAAACGCGTTCAGCATTAAAAAAAACACAAGATAAGCTTTCATTAGCAACCAGTAAAGGCTATGTTTTGAATGATGAAATTTTACAAATAAATGATGCAAGAACCAAAGTAAAAACCTTAAAAAATTCACTAACTTCAGTTCAAGAAACATTACAAATTTCTGATGAAAGACTTAAATATTTAAAAAGTATCTTTGAAGAGCAAAATAAAAATACAGTCACAAAAAACATTGCCCGCATTAAAAAATTAAAAGAAACCTTAGCAGGCATTGCTATAACAGGGCTTATTGTGCCTGCTATTGGTATTGCAACCTTAATCTCTTATACTGCTGAAGAAATACAAAACTACTGTGATAATATTAAAAACACCATGGACTTAGAATACAAAGTATTTGGCAAAGTTATTTCATTAGATAATGACACGCAAACTAGCTACCATCAACAATGCATGCTAAGTTTTAAAGATAAAATCAAGCAAAGTTTTCAAAAAGTGCTAATTACTGAGTAACGCCATTTACAAAAAATAACAACACTAAAAAATACTGATAATTATCTGTTTTAGATTGTCTTAAACCACTCTATTTTTAATCAAACCTTTAACAACTTTTGGTTCTGCCAAGGTTGAAGTATCACCCAAATTATCATAATCATTTTGTGCGATTTTTCTTAAAATTCTGCGCATAATCTTACCACTACGAGTTTTTGGCAAACCAGGTGCAAATTGAATTTTATCAACAGTGGCAATAGGTCCAATTTCACGACGTACCAACTGAACCAGTTCAATTTTAAGCTCATCCGTTGGTTCAACACCATTCATAATTGACACATAAGCATAAATACCCTGACCCTTAATATCGTGAGGATAACCCACCACTGCAGCCTCTGAAACACAACCATGCAAAACCAGTGCAGATTCAATCTCTGCTGTACCTAGGCGATGTCCGGAAATATTAAGCACATCATCTACACGTCCAGTAATCCAATAATAACCATCAGCATCGCACCTAACACCATCGCCTGTAAAGTACTTGCCTGGAAAAGTGGAAAAATAAGCCTCCATAAAACGCTGATGATTGTTATACAAAGTGCGCATTTGCCCTGGCCAAGACCTTGCTAATACTAAAATACCCTCAACTTCGCCTGTTAATATGTCACCTTTCTCATTCACAACTTGTGGCTCAATACCAAAAAATGGCTTGCTGGCTGATCCTGGCTTAAGCGCAGTTGCATAAGGCAAAGGCGTAATCATATGACCACCTGTTTCTGTTTGCCACCAAGTATCAACAACAGGACACTTGCCTTTTCCAATAGTGTGATAATACCACTCCCACGCTTCAGGATTAATAGGCTCGCCAACCGTGCCTAAAATACGTAAGCTTGAACGCGAAGTATTGGTGACATATTCATTACCAGCACCCATTAGTGCGCGAATTGCTGTCGGCGCAGTGTAAAAAATATTGACCTGACATTTGTCAATGACTTGCCAAAAACGTGAGGCGTCAGGATAAGTTGGAATGCCTTCAAACATTAATGTGATTGCGCCATTTGCAAGTGGTCCATAAACAATGTAGGAATGCCCTGTTATCCAACCAACATCTGCTGTACACCAATACACATCACCCTCTTGGTAATCGAAAACATATTGATGCGTCATCGCAGCATAAAGCAAATAGCCACCTGAGGTATGTAGCACACCTTTGGGCTTTCCAGTAGAACCAGAAGTATAAAGAATAAACAACGGCGTTTCAGCATCAAATGATTCACACGGACATTCAGCTGAAACATCAGCAACTAAATCATGATACCAAACATCTCTATCGTTCCAATTAACATCACCACCTGTTCGCTTTACCACAATCACTTTATCAACACAATCGCACTCACTAACTGCTTGATCAACATTTGCCTTTAACGCAGTAGCTTTACCGCCACGCATGCCTTCATCAGCAGTGATAACAATCCTACATTCAGAGTCTAGGATTCTATCTTTTAATGCCTCTGGTGAAAAGCCGCCAAATACCACAGAGTGAATAGCACCAATACGAGCACAAGCCAACATAGCATAACTTGCTTGTAAAATCATCGGCATATAAATACAAACTCGATCACCTTTTTCAACTCCTAATGCTTTAAAGCCATTGCTAAGTTTTGCCACTTCATCATGAAGTTGTTGATAAGTAATATGTTGATTTACCTCAGGGTCGTCGCTTTCCCAAATAATAGCTGTTTGATTTGCGCGTTTTGGTAAGTGTCTATCAATACAATTGTAAGCAACATTTAACTCACCGCCCTTAAACCACTCAATTTGACCTGTTGTATAATCAACATTGGAGACTTGTGTCCAGTCCTTATCCCAATCTAGGAATACTTTGGCTTGCTGCGCCCAAAATGAGTCACTATTATCAATTGAATGCTGATACATTGATTCATAAGTTGCTTCATCACATATGGGTGGCTTACTGGGTTTGATAATTTGATACATAGTGGTTGATTTAAGAAGTAAAAAAGTTAATCATACCTAGAAAAATACGTTCAGACGCGTCATTTTACTACCTAAACCTAACTGAAGAATAGTATTGCCTGTTAACATAAACTAGATAAAAATTGTTGGAATAGTGTAGGCAATAATTAAACAAATCACCGCAACAACACGTTCAGTTATTCTAAAACTGAACGTGTTTAGAATAATAACGATCAGCAATAAATGCTGGCACTGTGAATGAGACATGTTTTCTTAAATAAGGGGCAAGTAACATTGCTAATAAGACATAACCACCTGTCCAGCCCATTAAAAATACCGAACCGCCGTAACCATAAAAAGCAATCAAACCTGCCATAGATATGAATGATGCAGCACTCATCCAGTCTGCCGCTGTCGCCATACCATTAGCAATCGGATGAATATCGCTACCAGCTACATAGAACTCAGCCGTAGTACCTGCCTTTGCCCAAAAAGAAATACCGATATAGAGGACAAAAGTCGCCCCCTACAAATAAAAAAGTTAGTGTTTGTAAATCCATAATATTCTCCCTTTAATCCTTTTTCTCATGCACGTTGAATTGCTCGTCAATTTGATTCATTTTCTTAGCATAATAAAAAATCAAAACGACAAAGGTGTAAATAGAGCCTTGTTGCGCAAACCAAAAGCCTAAATTGTTAACTATCACATATTACTAATATAGATAGCAAGTTTTTTTAGACAAAAAAAATGACGCAAGTACGTCATTTTTAAGTAATTAAGCATTAATTACTGCTCAATTTTAGACATCTTTGCGCTATCTGCCACTTTTTGCTGTGCTGATAATTGCTCTTGCATTTCATAAATTTCGCTTAAAATTGAAGCGTCAATAAGTCCTGCCTCAATCTCTCTTAATGCCACTACTGTTGGCTTGTCTTTGTCTGCATCTAATAGTGGCTTATAACCACCAGAACTTAATTGGTGTGCACGCTTTGCTGCAACTAATACTAACTCAAAGCGATTTTCCACATATTCTAAACATTCTTCAACTGTTACTCTTGCCATAATATTTATAAATTTTACTTATGATAAAATCAAATAATTCTACACGAAAAATAAGTTCAAGGAATATTCGATGGAAAAACTAATTGTACTAGATACTGAAACCACAGGCATTGAGCCTTCTGAGGGTCATCGCATTATTGAAATTGGTTGTACGGAAATTGTAGATAGGCAAATCACTGAAAACAATGAATATCATGAGTACATACAACCCAGTCGCAATGTTGGTGATTCGGTGCGAATCCATGGTATTACTGACAAATTCTTAACAGATAAGCCTAAATTTGAAGCCATTGTTAAAACCTTTTTAACCTACATTGAAGGTGCTACACTCATTATTCACAACGCCCCGTTTGACCTTGGATTTCTAAACCATGAACTTAAACTTATGGGTATTGATGAACGTATTGAAGATAAATGCACCATTATTGACTCGCTAGAGTTGTCTAAACAGCAACGACCTGGCACATTGCACAATCTCGACTCTTTGTGCCGACGATTTGAAATCGACTCAAGTGCAAGAACCGTACATGGCGCACTACTAGATGCGAAAATTCTAGCACAAGTTTATCTGGCAATGACTGGTGGACAATCGACTTTATTTGGCAACGAGCAAGCCGCCAACGAGCAAGCCAATAATACTAATAATATTGTTCGAGTAAAGCGCAATATTGGCAAAATCAAAGTTGTTTATGCAAAGAAACAAGAACTGACAGCACATGCCAGTTACTTTGAAAAAATTTAATTAATTTAAGGCAAATACCAATGCAATATCAAGATTTACGTGGGTTTATCACTGAGTTAGAAAAACAAGGCGAGATCAAACGCATTCAAACACAAGTTGATGCCCATTTAGAAATTACTGAGATTTGTCGTCGAACACTAAATAAACAAGGTCCTGCACTTTTGTTTGAAAATGTTAAAAACTCAAACATGCCAGTATTGGCAAACTTATTTGGCACAACAAAGCGTGTTGCTGCTGCCATGGGACAAAAAAATTTAATCGCATTAAGAGAATTAGGAAAACTATTGGCTGAATTAAGACAACCTGAGCCACCCAAAGGGCTTAAAGATGCAATTGAAAAGCTACCCACGCTAAAAAAAGTACTCAATATGCCTGTTAAATTGGTTACAAAAGGTCAGTGCCAAGCGGTGATTATCGAGGGAGATGAGGTTGATTTATCTAAATTACCCATTCAAACTTGTTGGCCTAAAGACGCCGCACCATTGCTTACTTGGGGACTAACCATCACCAAAGGACCCTGTAAAAAACGGCAAAATTTAGGCATTTATCGCCAACAAGTTCTTGGAAAAAATAAACTCATTATGCGTTGGCTATCACATCGTGGCGGTGCGCTTGATTTTAAAGACTGGTGTGAAGAAAATCCCAACAAGCCTTTTCCAGTTGCTGTGGCGCTTGGGGCTGACCCTGCTACAACATTGGCAGCAGTTACCCCGATTCCTGATACATTAAGTGAATATGGCTTTGCTGGACTTTTGCGAGGCAAAAAAACCAAAGTTTGTACGTGTATAGGTAATAATTTACAAGTCCCTGAAAATGCTGAGATTATCTTAGAAGGTGTCATCCATCCAAATGAGATGGAAAACGAAGGCCCTTTTGGCGACCACACTGGTTATTATAACGAAGTAGAAAAATTCCCTGTTTTTACGGTGCAAAGAATAACCACCAGAATTAATCCCATTTATCACTCCACCTATACAGGCAAACCCATTGATGAGCCTGCTGTGTTGGGTGTGGCACTCAATGAAGTGTTTGTGCCACTTTTACAACAGCAGTTTCCAGAAATTATAGACTTTTATTTACCGCCCGAAGCTTGCTCATATAGAATGGCGATTGTTAGCATCAAAAAGCAATACCCAGGTCATGCCAAGCGTGTAATGATGGGGGTTTGGTCGTTCTTACGTCAATTTATGTACACCAAATTTGTGATTGTCGTTGATGATGATATTGACGTTAAAAATTGGCAAGAAGTGATTTGGGCATTAAGCACGCGCGTTGACCCAAGTCGTGACACTACTTTGATTGATAATACGCCCATTGATTATCTTGATTTTGCCTCACCAGTTTCTGGTCTTGGTTCAAAAATGGGCATTGATGCGACTAATAAACTTGCTGGTGAAACCAATCGAGAATGGGGAGAGCCCATTGAAATGGACAAAGGTGTCATACAAAAAATTGATGCCATTTGGCATGAGTTAGGGATTGACTAATTACAAATCATCAACAATTTAACCATTTACATTTCAATTTAACACAGTATAATCATCGTTTTTTCGGAGTGTAGCGCAGTTTGGTAGCGTATCTGGTTTGGGACCAGGTGGTCGGGGGTTCAAATCCCTCCACTCCGACCAAAAACATACCTTATATTAGAGCGCTTTAACAACAACTTTTTGGTATATGCGCCCATAGCTCAGATGGATAGAGCAACGGCCTTCTAAGCCGTAGGTCACACGTTCGAATCGTGTTGGGCGTACCACTTCAAGGCAAAAAAAGCCTGAAGTAATAGTTTATGGCGGGAATAGCTCAGTTGGTAGAGCCCCGGATTGTGATTCCGGTTGTCGCGGGTTCAAACCCCGTTTCTCGCCCCATCTTGCTTGTGCAATATTTTTTACATGTTTAATTATGAATGGCAATTTCACCATGTTCTTTCAGCAAATCTCTAGCGTTTTTTTCGCCTAAATTGAAGATAATTTTTTCAAATTTTTCCCTATCTTGCTGGCATTCGTATTCAATTGTATCTTCTTCAAATAATGTCATCATTGCTTCATTAAACAGCTTATGCAATAGAGATTGTGCAGATAGTTAGCATAATTCTGCATGGGTAATGGTGTTTGCTAATAACAATATTCTATCCCAGTCTTGTTGACTATTTTGATTGCTATCTGGCATTTTTTGAACCAACATGGCTGATAAATTATCTTGATTTGATGAGATCCAAATTTTGGATGCTAATTGCTGAAAATTACGCTTAGTTTGTGCATTATATAAGATGACAACGATTTTTCCTTTGCCTAAAATTTGACCAAAGTTATCATGCTCGTCAATAACACCACACACTTTAACCATGCCACGTATCTTCAAATCATCGCTCACCTCAACCAGTAGCAAACTAATTGTACCACCCCCTCCCCTATTGAAGCTGCATGGTAATTTTGCCTGTGTGCTTCATACCATTTACCAATATGATTGCTAGTACATTCAATTCACCAAATAGTTGCTGAACCACTTTAGAATAACCACGACTCTCAATCATCTGCTGACAGAGCCTACTGATTGATAAATACTGCCCACGGATGTCTAACTCCTTGAATAAAAATCTTCTAATACTGTTCATAAAGGGTATTTTAGTTAAAATAAAAATTATGAACATCACGATTGAGAAAAACCATCATTAAAAATGATAATTAATTACTACTTAATGCTTTATTAACTACCACTATCTTGCCAAAATACACCTTAAAATAAACACTGGGTAAAGGTTGTATATCTAAAAACTGACAAAAAATCAACTGAATGAGGTACATTAAACAAACCATTTAAAACTGGCAGAAAGCACCAAATCAGAAAACATTTCAGTGGTTATGGATACCCAATCATTAGTGATGGACTGTATAACAAAACTAAGAAAGTACATACAACTATAAGCAATTTCACTTGAATTTATTTACCTACTAAATGTAAAACGTTCTAAATTGAATTAAAAGGAAATGAAAGACTTGAATTTAAATAGCAATAGCCTTATATAATTAACATCGATATTGATTAACTTTTAGGAGGTTTAAGGTGGAATTTTTAACACAAAACTGGTTGTTAATTACAATTGTGATTGTTTTACTTATTTGGATTGTCAGCATTTATAACAACTTGGTTTCTTACAAAACTCAGTATCAAAATGGCTTTGAGCAAATTTCAGTACAACTTAAGCGACGCTTAGACTTGATTGGCAATTTAGTTGATGTTGCTAAAAAATACATGGGACATGAAAGAGAAACGTTAACTGCTGTTACTGAAGCTAGAGCAGGATTAACACAATCCAATAAAGTGGCAAAAAAAAATCCAGGCGAGGCAAGTGCCATGGCAAATTTAGCCAGTTCTCAGATAGCATTGGATAGTGCAATGGGTGGTTTTAACTTAAAAATGGAAGCCTATCCTGATTTAAAAGCAAGCGAAAACATGATGCAACTAAGTGAGGAAATGACCACCACAGAAAATCGCATTGCCAGTGCTAGACAGGGGTATAACGACTTAGTTCAAAAGTTTAATGAGTACAAAAAATCATTTCCTAATGTATTGTTTGCTGATGTGTTTGGCTTTGGTGTGGATGCGCAAAATTTAGAATTTAGCGAAAGTATGGAACAATTAAACCAAGCGCCTAAAGACTTGTTTGCTTAAGGGCGTATCAAGAAACTCTAATACAATTTATACCTATGGCAGACTTCGTACTGAAATATACAAAACAGTGCTTTTTTCCATCCCTCAAAGGGGTGCTAAAAAGAGTACACTCCCTAAATTACACTGGAGTTTCTGGAGGTGTCCTTAACAATGGATTTTAGGGAGCATCAGGACAAAGCCAAAAAGAACACACTAATCATTTGGTTTTTATACCTTATTTTATTATTAATTTCGTCTACATTAATTGGCTACACTTTGTTTGTTGGGCTTAATGTAGCACAGTTTTATCAGCCTGAATATCAACAATACAGCTTTGGTGAAAAGTTTATTGCTGCTAATCAAATCGTCTTTCAAAATCAAGAGCAGTTGTTTGGTGTTTTAGGATTTTCACTGGTGGCATTATTAGCAATGCTTAGTGCCACTGCATTTGGTTTTTTTCAAAAATCAAATGGACATAAAGTCGCACTTGCCTTTGGTGGCAAACTAATTAGTAATGAAAATGAGTTGTCAACTGAGGAAAAACAAACACTTAATATAGTCGCCGAACAAGCTTTGTCGGCTAATATTTCTACCCCCGCCTTATACATCATCCCGGATAATGCCATTAACGCCTTTGCTGCAGGAAAAACCACTCAAGAAGCGATTGTTGCCATTACTCAAGGTTCAATGGTCAGTTTTAATCGCACTCAATTATCTGGTGTCATTGCTCATGAAATTGGACATATTGTCAACCATGACATCAAACTTAATATTCAAATCAGCGCCTTTGTGTTTGGTTTTACTGCACTATTTTTCCTCGCTAGGATGATATTTTACCAAGCCGCTTATAATCGTCGTATGGATGGTCGGGCAAAATTAGTATTATTTGCAATCGCTGCTATCATCGCATTAATTGGGGTGATGACGGTTTGGTTCGGGCGTATTTTACAAGCAGCAATGTCACGCCAACGCGAATACTTGGCTGATGCTTCTGCTGTTCAATTTACTCGTTATCCTAATGGCCTAGTTGAGGCGTTTGAGGTTATGCAAAATGGTGGTAAAACCACACTTGAGAATCCTAATGCCAAAGAGTACGCCCATGCCATGCTGTTTGGTATGGGTGGTGAATTATTTGCCACCCATCCACCGCTAGATAAGCGCATTAAAAGAATTCAAAACAGAATCTGATGTCAATAGCCATTAAATCAAAAGACGATATTGAAAAAATGCGTGTGGCTGGGAACTTAGCAGCTGGTGTCATTGATATGATATCACCTTATGTTAAGGCTGGCATTAGTACTGATGAGTTGGATAAAATTTGCCATGATTATATTGTTAATCAGCAAGGTGCAATTGCTGCACCACTTAATTATCACGGCTTTCCAAAATCTATTTGTACCAGTATTAATCATGTAGTTTGCCACGGCATCCCTGGAGATAGGAGGCTTAAAAAAGGGGATATTGTTAACATTGATATCACCATTATTAAAGATGGGTTTCATGGTGACACTTCAAAAATGTTCATCATTGGTAACTCTAGTGTAAAAGCACAACGTATTTGTAGAATTGCACAAGAATGTTTATATATCGGCATTAAACAAGTAAAGCCTGGTGTTCATTTGGGTGAAATTGGCAAGGCAATTGGCGCTCATGCGAATACAAATAATTGCACCGTTGTGCGTGATTATTGTGGACATGGCATTGGGACTGAGTTTCACTCTGAACCCCAAGTGGTTCATTATGATGATGGAAAATCAGACATTAGCCCAATTCTTGAAGCGGGTATGACTTTTACAATTGAGCCTATGATTAATCTAGGTGGGTTTGAGGTTATTACTTCCAAAGTCGATAACTGGACAGTCACCACAAAAGACCGTACGCTTTCTGCACAATGGGAACACACTATTTTAGTCACGCAAAATGGTTGCGAAATCTTAACACTCAGAGATGAAGAGTAGGTATAAAAATAGTAATATGCTTATGCTAAAATCGCCTTTTTTATCGCTATTATTTTGAACCGTTGAAACGTTTACGAAATTATTTTATCTCTGGCCTATTGTTCTGGATACCTTTAGGGTTGAGTATTATTGTTATTAAATTCTTTTTAGAATTAGTCAATAACATTGTTCCCGCCCAATACCTACCAGAAGCTTTATTTGATTTAGACAAGACCATTCCTGGGTCTGGAATTGTTTTGGTTATTTTAATCATGCTGATAACAGGCGCTTTGGTTAGTAACTTTATTGGCCGTAAACTCATCCAACTTTGGGAAAAACTACTCAATAAAATTCCAGGCTTTAGAGGCATTTATAGTGCGCTTAAACAACTTTCAGATACCGTACTTAGTCCATCTGGCGAAAGTTTCAAAAAAGCATTATTGGTTGAATACCCACGTAAAGGCATGTGGACCATTGCTTTTCAAACAGGCAACTATGGCGGTGAAGTGGCAAAAAAAATTGGGCAAGCAATGATTAATATTTACGTACCCACCACACCCAACCCCACTTCTGGCTTTTTCATTATGCTCGCAAAAGAGGATGTGATTGAGCTTGACATGAGTGTTGATGAAGCATTCAAATTGATTATTTCTACTGGCGTGGTAACGCCAGCACAAACACAGAACAAACTATGAGAACACATTATTGTGGCGAACTAAACAAAAACAATATAGACCAAACAGTAGAAATTTGTGGTTGGGTTAATCGTAGGCGTGATCATGGGGGTGTTATCTTTTTAGATATGCGTGACAAACGCGGCATTGCTCAAGTGGTGATTAATCCTGACAATGCAGACTTTTCTTTGGCTGAAACCATTCGTAACGAATTCGTATTAAAAATTACAGGCACAGTGATTGCCAGAGTCGAGAGTTTAACCAACCCAAAACTAAGCACTGGTGAAATTGAAATTAAAGCACAAAATATTGAAATTCTTAACACCGCCAAACCCGCGCCATTCCAAATTGATGCAACTGACACCTCAGAAGAAGTGCGACTTAAATATAGATATCTAGACTTACGTAGTGATACCATGCAAAATCGATTGCGTTTACGTTCTCGCGTTACTCGTTACATGCGTGAATTTATGGATGAGCATGATTTTTTAGATATAGAAACCCCGTTTTTAACCAAGGCCACCCCAGAAGGGGCTCGCGATTATTTAGTGCCTTCGCGTACTCATCCGGGCGAGTTCTTTGCCTTGCCACAATCGCCACAATTATTCAAACAACTGTTAATGATGTCAGGATTTGAGCGTTATTATCAAATTGTTAAGTGCTTTAGAGATGAAGACTTACGTGCTGATCGTCAACCTGAATTTACCCAGCTTGATGTTGAAACGTCATTTATGAACGAAAATGAAATCATGGCCATGATGGAAAAAATGACTAGAGGCTTGTTTAAATCAGTCATTAACGTTGACTTGGGTGGTAATTTTCCCACCATTACTTATGCAGATGCTATGGAAAAATACGGTCTAGACCGCCCAGATATGCGCATTTCAATGCAAATAGTCAGCATGGATAAGCTAATGCAAGATGTTGATTTTAAAGTATTTTCAGGTCCTGCTAACAATGATAACTCTCGTGTTGCTGCTTTAAAAGTGCCAGGTGGCGCTAGTATTAGTCGTAAAAATATTGATAAATACACAAAATACGTGAGTATTTATGGTGCAAAAGGCTTGGCTTATATCAAACTTACTGAGGATGGCCCAGCCTCCCCTATTTTAAAATTCTTAGGTGATGAAGTAATCGCTAAAGTTATCGAAATGACCGATGCAAAAACAGGGGATATCATTTTCTTTGGCGCTGATAAAAGCAAAATTGTTAATGAAGCTTTGGGTAATTTACGCGAACAACTTGCCAAAGATTTAGACTTATTTGACAAACAATGGGCAGCCGTATGGGTGGTTGATTTTCCAATGTTTGAAGCAAGTGACGACGGCTCATTGAATGCAATCCATCACCCATTCACTGCCCCTAGTGTTGACGTTAAAACCTTAGAAAAAACTGCCACAACCGCCCTATCTAAAGCTTATGACTTAGTCATTAATAGCTCTGAGGTGGGTGGTGGCTCTATTCGTATTCATCAAGTTGACATGCAAAAAACCGTCCTAAAACTACTAAGCATCTCCGACCAAGAGGCGCAAGATAAATTTGGCTTTTTACTGAATGCACTAGAATATGGATGTCCACCTCATGGTGGCATGGCATTTGGTCTTGACCGCTTGGTAATGATTATGACAGGTGCAGATTCTATTCGTGATGTTATTGCCTTTCCTAAAACTCAAACTGCTGCTTGCCTTTTAACCGACGCACCTGCTAGTGTGCCTAAAAAATCTCTAAGAGAGTTAAATATCGAACTTAGGAAAAGTACTAAGCAATAAGATTGTGTTTTTAGTATTGCAAAAAATTCTTCAAAATGAACGAAATAGAATCCTATCTATCGCTTCTTTTGGTATGGTTATGTTCATATTGATAACACTTGTTTCGTTATACGCAAAATTCCATATAGATCATGACAATGAAATTATCGACAGCAAAACACAAGCCTATTTCAATCAAACAAATCACACATTGCAATATTTAAATACGTGTCTTGAAAAAATTCAGCATCAAGAATTTTATTGCCAGCGTTCTTTGTTTCTTTTTAAAACTTTATTTAGGGTGAGTAATAACAGTACTGATTATCAATATCTAACTAGAAAAACCTTATCAAGATATGAAAATTGAAGTATTGAACTCTATTGAAAACCAAAAATATTTACAAAGGTATGCAAAAAGAAATGCTGTTGGTATTAATTCAATAGTTATATTTTTAGCTGACAATAAAACTTATATGTTAGTGATAACCATTTTTAATTTTTTTAATACTAATAGCTACACTTGCCAATACTAATTTAAAAAAATGATTGGAAAAATTAAACAGTTGTTAAAACAAAAAAATGCAGTTTTAGTTGCGCACTATTATGTAGAGGCTAAATTGCAAATCTTGGCAGAAACAACGGGTGGTATCGTATCTGACTCATTAGAAATGGCACGCTTTGGTCAAAACTGTGATGTAGATACTATTATTGTTGCAGGGGTTAAATTTATGGGAGAAACTGCCAAAATTCTCTCGCCTGAAAAAAGAGTATTAGTCCTAGACACTCATGCAACTTGCTCACTTGATGAATACTGTCCGATTGATCAATTCTCAACATTTTGTGACCAGTACCCCGATAGAACTGTGGTGGTTTATGCAAATACCTCAGCACAAGTCAAAGCACGTGCTGATTGGGTTGTTACCTCAGGTAGTGCACTTAATGTCGTTAAACACCTTAAAGACAATGGCAAAAAAATCTTATGGGCACCTGATAAGCACCTAGGGCACTACGTGCAAACCCAAACAAATGCTGATATGCTCTTGTGGCAAGGTGCTTGCGTGGTGCATGAACGTTTTAAAGCAGATGCGCTAAAAGTCTTAAAAGTATTACACCCTGAGGCTGCTGTTTTAGTTCATCCAGAATCGCCACAAGAGGTGGTTGCTTTGGCAGATGTAGTCGGTTCAACCACTGCACTGATTAATGCAGTCAAAAACAGAAAGGAACAAACTTTTATCATTGCAACTGATAATGGCATTTTTCATAAAATGCATGAAGTTGCCCCCAATAAAAAATTAATAGAAGCCCCCACCATGGGTGAAGGTGCAGATTGTGAATCATGTGCACATTGTGAGTGGATGTCAATGAACACACTGGAAAATTGTTTGAGTACCTTAAAAACAGGTAATAACGAAATATTTATTAATACCGATATTCGAAAAAAAGCAAAAAATGCAATTCAAAAATTACTTGACTTTACCGCATAAAAGGTAAAATTTATACCAACACTAACGGAGTATCATTATGGCAGGACATAGTAAATGGCACAATATTCAACACCGAAAAGGTGCGCAAGATGCCAAGCGTGGTAAAATATTCACCAAACTAATTAAAGAAATCGTCATAGCTGCCAAAACAGGTGGTGGTGTGATTGAAAACAACCCCTCTCTTAGAATGGTGATTGACAAAGCTTTGGCAGCAAACATGAAACGCGACACTATAAAAAATGCCGTCAAACGTGGCAGTGGCGATCTTGATGGAGATAATTATGAAGAAATCCGTTATGAAGGTTACGGCTTAGGTGGTACTGCTATTATGGTTGATTGTTTGAGTGATAATCGTAATCGCACAGTATCTGACGTACGCCACGCTTTTTCAAAACACGGCGGTAATTTAGGCACAGATGGCTCAGTATCTTATCTGTTTACTAAGCAAGGTTTTATTAGCTTTGATGCGGGTGATGAAGACCAAATCATGGAAGTTGCACTTGATGCAGGCGCACAAGACATCATCACCAATGACGACGGCTCTATCGATGTGATTACCACACCTGAAGATTTTTTCATAGTTAAAGATGCACTCACAAGTGCAGGACTCAAGCCAAGCCACGCTGAAGTAACAATGGAACCTGCCAACCGTGTTGCACTTAATTTGGGTGATGCAGAAAAATTCATGAAACTCGTTGACCGCTTAGAAGATTTAGATGACACCCAAGAGGTCTATCACAATGCTGATATTGATGATGAGGTGATGGCGCAGTTCTAAAGTAGTTTTTTGCAATATAAAGGTGATGTGCAGATGAAAAATCAATTTTCTAAACTTGAAAGCTGGCTACAAGATATAGCCCTATAAATCAAAATAAAAAACCTAATAAAGACAAGCAAAAACCACATAAAATGCTACAATCGAAGTTATCATATTCCTTTTTATATCATTGGATTATCACTTGGCTGGGTTATTGGCTATTATGCTTATTCTTTAATTCCTGATATTTACCATTGGATACTTAATTCAGACAAAGAAATAAAACTAAGCAATGTTGGTGCAGGCGTAATCGCAATTATTGGTTTAATTTTGTTTTCTATACGTCTAAAAAAACAAATTGAACAGCGAGCAGAACTGCAGCACGCACAGGGGCAATTTATGCATTACATGAGTTGTCAATGGATAAGGAAAAATATCGCTCACAAATTGCACAAATCTTATGCTCACATATTCGATCAAAAACACAGTAAAAAAATGAACAAGATGAATATACCTATCAGCACAACACAAAGACCGTCCATCAAATGAAATACAAACCACAATTAATCTTTTATTTGCAAAAGAAAAAAGCTTATATGCTCAAAGTTTCGCAAAAAAAAGTAGTTTTACTAAGGCTGATTTATCTCACGCCTATTTAGTAGGCGCAGATTTTATTAGGGCAACAATAATGCCAGGGAACCTGGTTTAATAGAGCGCACTGTCAAAGAGCTGAATTTATTGAGGTGCAGCGCCAAGGCGCCTATGACCATACTAGGGACAAACCTTTAAAAAATAGGCTGGGCAAAAACACTGAACTATGCGTAATAGTTAAAGGCAAAATTAACGAATACGCAATTGAAACCTTATTTGCCTCATCATTGGTATCAAAAGATGCAGAAAATTATTAAAGATAATAAAAATATAGAGCCAAATTATGCCACGCCAAATGGTTGTATTCTTGGCATCTTAGAAAACAATAAAGAAATCCAAGTAATTATTATTAAATTATTAGACGAGATTGATAGTCAAAACCATTAAAAGATCATGATTAAAACCATTCAATATATTCAAGCATTAAGTAGTTTTAAACAAGATTTGCTTAGTAAGAAAGTAACTCGCCTTGGCGTTAAATTAATCAGCACTGAATTTGTGCATTTTACAGATTGTGAAAATATACTAACTAGTAGTGAAGTAGCCACACTTGAAAGGCTTTTAAGTTATAGTACACGTCTTGAGATAACGAACAGTGCGCAAGTTATTGTCATTCCACGTCTTGGCACCATCTCGCCTTGGTCGTCAAAGGCGAGTGATATTTTGCGTTTGTGCGGGCTTGAAAAAGTGCGTCGTATTGAACGGGGAATTATTTATCATTTTGATAAAATAATCACAGATAAAAAAGCAATTTTGTCTATTATTATGGACAAAATGACTGAATCAGAACTTGTCTCAATGAATAATGCACATTTAATTTTTGACAATTTTGAGCCTCAACCGCTAACAAGTATTGATATTTTAGCTGAAGGAAAATCTGCGCTAGAACTCACGAACGCAGAATTGGGTTTGGCATTATCGAGTGGGGAAATTGACTATTTAGTAGCCAGTTTTACCGAGTTAAAGCGTAATCCTACAGATATTGAATTGATGATGTTTGCACAAGCAAACTCAGAACATTGTCGACATAAAATCTTTAATGCTGATTGGATGATTGATGGTGAGCACCAAGCAAAAAGTCTATTTTCTATGATTCGCAATACTTACCATCAGCATCCAGAAGGATTGTTAAGTGTTTATTCAGACAATTCAGCGGTAATGGAGGGCTATCAAGGTGAGCGTTTTTATGCAGACACCAAGGATAAATACACCACTTCAAAAGAACACCGAGCGATTTTAATGAAAGTTGAAACCCACAACCACCCTACTGCCATTGCACCTCATCCAGGGGCAGCGACAGGCTCTGGTGGGGAAATTCGTGATGAGGGTGCAACAGGTCAAGGCTCTAAGCCTAAAGTAGGCTTGTGTGGATTTAGTGTTTCTAATTTAAACATTAACAATGCCCAACAACCTTGGGAAGTTGATTATGGCAAGCCTAATCAAATTAAATCAGCACTTGATATTATGCTTGAAGGGCCAATTGGGGCAGCTAGTTTTAATAATGAATTTGGCCGTCCAAACACCTTGGGCTACTTTAGAACGTTTGAGCAAAAAATGCCAAATGGCGACGTACGTGGATATCACAAACCAATCATGTTGGCAGGTGGTTTGGGACACATTCAAGAACAACACATTAAAAAAGGTAACATTCCAGTGGGCAGTAAGATTATCGTTTTAGGTGGCCCAGCAATGTTAATCGGCTTGGGTGGTGGTGCAGCATCAAGTGTTAAAAGTGGTGAGCAAAGTGAGGATTTAGATTTTGCTTCAGTGCAACGTGCCAATCCTGAAATGCAAAGGCGCGCCCAAGAAGTGATTGATAGTTGCACCAATATGGGCAAAGACAATCCGATTATTTCTATTCACGATATTGGTGCAGGTGGTTTATCTAATGGTCTGCCTGAATTAATGAATGATTCTGGCAGAGGTGGGCAATTCCAATTACGCGCCATTCCCAATGATGATTTTAAAATGTCACCACTTGAAGTTTGGTGTAATGAATCACAAGAACGTTACGTGTTAGCAGTTGAAGAAAAGAACCTTAAAACATTTACAGACATCTGTACTCGTGAGCGGACACCTTTTGCGGTATTAGGCGAGTCAACTAAGGAACAAATACTTATCTTAAATGATGAATTATTTGACAACAAGCCCGTTAATATGCCCATGAGCGTACTGCTTGGCAATCCACCAAAAACCAGTATTAATGCACGCTCAACAAGTGATCATCTTAATGATCTGGATACTAGTCATATCACTATTGATGACGCTATTTATAGACTATTACAACTTCCAACCATTGCCAGTAAAAATTTCTTAATTACCATTGGCGATAGAAGTGTCACTGGCTTGGTCGCACGCGACCAATTTGTAGGGCCGTGGCAAGTGCCTGTTGCTAATTGTGCCATATCATTAGCAGATTACACAGGTTATCAAGGTGAAATTATGTCTTTGGGTGAAAAAACACCTTTGGCATTGTGCAATGCTGAGTCTGCAGCCAGAATGACGATTGGCGAGGCTTTGACCAATATGCTAGGTGGCTTTGTAGAAGACATTCACCACATTAGTTTAAGTGCCAACTGGATGAGTGCCAATGGACATGCATTTGAAGATGCAAAATTATTCTCAGCCGTTAAGGCTGTGGGCATGGATTTATGTCCAGAATTAGGCTTGACAGTCCCTGTGGGTAAAGACTCAATGAGCATGAAAACTTCATGGAAGGAACAAGGCGAGAATAAATCAGTCACTGCCCCGCTTTCGCTCATCATGACTGCTTTTTCTAAAACTCCTGATGTTCGCTTGCAACTTACACCACTACTTGAAACAGACCAAGATAACGAGTTGTTGTTGATTGATCTTGGCTTTGGAAAAAACAGAATGGGTGGCTCTTGCTTGGCACAAGTTTATAACCAAATCGGTAAAAATGCACCTAATCTTGATGACGCTTCTGTATTTAAAAACTTCTTTACAGTCATCAATCAACTTAATAAAAATGGCTTAATCAGTGCTTATCATGACAGAAGTGATGGCGGTGTTATCATCACTTTAATGGAAATGGCGTTTGCCTCACATTGTGGCTTGTGCATTACTTCTAATGGTGGAGTTGAAGATTTATTTAATGAGGAATTAGGTTGTGTTATTCAAGTTAAAGCACAAAACAAACAGGTAGTTGCTGATGTCTTAAACAACGCTGGATTGTCAAGCTGCACACACAAAATTGCCTCGATTAATCGCACTGATACAATTGAAATCATTGCAAATAATAAAATTATTTACACTAAATCAAGGGCTGAACTACAATCCTTATGGTCAACCACCTCATTTGAGATCGCCAAGTTAAGAGACAACCCAGATTGCGCCAAAGAAGAATTTAATAACATTAGTGATAACACATCAGGCATAAAAATTGATTTAAGTTTCGATATAAATCAATCTATATCAGCACCTTATATCAAAACCTCAACCAAACCAAAAATTGCCATTCTAAGAGAACAAGGCATTAACGGACAGATAGAAATGGGTGCTGCATTCACCAAAGCTGCATTTGATGCCATTGACGTACACATGAGTGATATTTTATCTGGCAAAGTATCTTTGACTGACTTTAAAGGCTTGGTGGCTTGTGGTGGTTTTTCCTATGGTGATGTGCTTGGTGCTGGTAGAGGCTGGGCAAGCTATATTCTTTATAATGCACGTGCTAAAGACGAATTTGAGGCTTTTTTCAATCGTAATGACAGCTTTGCACTCGGCGTATGTAATGGCTGTCAAATGATGTCTAACTTAACAAATATTATCCCTGGCTCATCGCACTGGCCAAGTTTTCATCGCAACACTTCAGAACAGTTTGAAGCGCGTTTTTCCTCAGTTCAGATCAGACAATCAAACTCAATTTTCTTAAAAGACATGGCAGGCTCAATCATGCCAATTGCCATTGCTCATGGCGAAGGTCGTGCAAGCTTTGCACCTCAAATAGATAAAAACCATTCAATCATGCAGTATGTTGATCATGATGGCAAGCCAACACAAAACTATCCACACAATCCAAATGGCTCAGATTTTGCCACAGCAAGCGTTACCAGTGAATCTGGGCAAGTCACCATTATGATGCCACATCCAGAAAGGGTGTTCAGAACAATACAAAATTCACACCATCCAAAAAATTGGCATGAGCGTAGCCCGTGGATGAGAATGTTTGAAAACGTTAGAGCTTGGGTTGATTAATACAAACTATGGCAATTATTTAATAAAGTTGTGATTAATTAGTGCTTGGTTTTTGGTTTGTATCGCTGTCTTTAATTGCTTTAAGTATTTTTTCAAAAATGCCATTTAACTCAAACAAACCAGTAACTGACATTACAAGGCGTTGGGATACTTTACGCATCTCTTTTTACATCACCATCAATCATGCCAAGTGCTTGATAAAAATCAATCTTAGCCACACCAGAACGCAAACTAACACTCATTGCACCATCAACATATATTTCATGTTCTAGTTTCATTGGTTCATAATTTTGAATATTAGTATTATCTGCCTTTTTATTATTTGTTGCAATGTGGGTTACTCCACTATATTTTAGTTAAAAAAATTTATGTGTTCTATTGTAAAGTCAAATCAAACCTCATTACCCATTCATATACAAATTAAAATAACACTATTAATAAATGGCTCAACTCATGAAGTATCAACTCATTCGTTCTAAGCGAAAAACGCTAAGCTTACAAATTTCTGACAATGCAGAACTATTGGTGCGTGCACCAAACAGGCTAAGTATCAAAAAAATTGAAAGTTTTATTCATGAAAAGCAATATTGGATTGAAAAAAAACAAGCACTGATTAAAAATACCAAACTAAAAATGCACTATCATGAGGATGAAGCGTTTTTGTATTTAGGCAACACCTACACACTTAAACTCATACACATGCAAAAACCACAAATACATTTTGATGGTGCGTATTTTTATCTAAGTGGCGATGGTGAAACTCATTTTCACACGTGGTATAAAAACTCATTTAAAAACATTGCCCTACCTAGACTTGATTATTATGCCAACTTACACCAACTGAATTATAACAAGGTGTATCTTAAAGCACAAAAAACTCGATGGGGTTCTTGTAGTCACGTTAACAATATTAACTTAAATTATCTACTCATCATGGCACCAATGAGTGTGATTGATTATGTCATTGTGCATGAGCTTGCCCATATCAAACATAAGCACCATCAAAGTGAGTTTTGGCAATTGGTTGAGTCTATTTTACCTAACTATCATCAAGCCAAGCACTGGCTCAAAGAACAAGGCTATCAATTAAGAAGATTGTAAGAATAAACTGAATTTTGTTTTTTAATCAAACGACTTAATCTTTTCTTCACAAAGCCGCTTGGTTAAAGTTTGCAAGTAAGCCACTCTTTCACTTAAATAGTTTAATTCTTCTTCTGTGATTTTATAATGTTCCGAGTAAAACGTGCTTTAACATAGGCTTGTTTAAGTAGTTGAAAACAACGGCGTTTAATTGTGGGAAGACATCAATTAATACTTCATTTTGATGGACTGCCATTGAGCCAAGTTGTTGTAAATTATGAGTATAGGGTTTGTATTGAGTCAGCACTAAAGATGAGCAAGAGTAATAGTATTCAGTAGCTTGGTGGAGTTCAAAGGCTGCTTTTTTATAATCCTCTCTATCCATGCAATGAACACAATCAATTACAAATGAGTTGGCGCTATCAAACCATTCATCATAATCTCTAATCTCCATTTTCTTACATGCTTTTTGGGTTAAGCTCCCCGGTACAGCCAACTCCTTCCTATTAAACTTTCATATCAGTAAAGAAGTATTGCCCTTCTTTAAGTGCGCTGAAGGCGGTGGTAAGAAGATTTTAACTTTATCCTCAAGGGGCAATCCCACAAATCATAATTTGTAACTAAGTCAAATTGGTTAACAATCACTAAAATATCATAATCACTGATATAACCAGTCTGTGGGTTTGTTCACCCACTTGCCTGTAGCATGTGAGCCATAAAGAATGACATTAATGAGTTTGCCTGTTTTCCTTTTGCCTTATGCTGCACTTACAACCGAATCAAGCTCTTCACGGATGACTTGGAGAATTCGCCTTAAATGGGTTTGTTTGTTACTATGTAAGTGCTCTAGGGAGTCTTGCATTTAGTTTGGTCAAGGGTGTTTATTGGTTAGGTGTTAATGTTATTGTTGGCAAGAGTTATACAGATACAATGATAGAGGTGAGGTGGAGGATGAGACTTGATTATTGTTATGATAAAAGTAGTAAAAACGCAGCTTCCACTACTTTAAGAATAAAGAGATAAAACCCTTTGAAAGTGATACTACATGTATTGATTAAATAGTAATTGTATCAATGCATTAAAAACACTACTTGGCTTCGAACTTGTCGCTGGCTTTTTCCATTTCGCCTTTTAAAGTACCCATCTCAGCCATTTCAACAATAATATCACCACCACCCACTAACTCTGAGTTGAAATAAATTTGAGGGAATGTTGGCCAATCTGCAAATGCAGGTAAGTTTTGAAACACTTCTTGGTCTTCAAAAATATTAACATAGACAAACTCAACTCCTGTTGAGGTAAGCGTTTTCGCTGCTGTAGCAGAAAAGCCACATTGTGGAAATTGTGGTGTGCCCTTCATATAAAGCACAACTGCTGCACTGTCTACTTGCTGTTGAATTCTGTCCATTACGTCCATTGCATTACTCCTTTAATGTTTAATTGCTGAGTATTTTACTCATATATTATTATTTTACACATATTTCTATTTAACCGCCTGATAAATGGTGTATTTTTGCCCTTGTTTGAGTTTTTTATAATGACCAAATACGAATTTAAAATTGTCTTTAACCGTTGATGGTTACAAACGTTATTTTACCGCCTGGTTTTAACGCATCATACAAAATAATACTGAGTTGCTCTTTGCCTACTTTCGCAGGTACATTTGATAATATTTGATCAAAATAATTTGTTTTGTTAACACTTAAAAATGCATCTGACAAATAATCCTGAGCATTACCAATATGGTTAAGTTCAGCATTGATGTTTGACAACTCAACGACAACAAAATCTTTATCCACCATGTGTCCTTCTCCCTGTTGACAAGATCTAGCAACTGCCAAACCAATAGGGCCATAACCACAACCTAAATCAAGATACTTGTCATCATTAGCAATTTTTAAGTGCTTTATGAATAATATAGTGCCATCATCAATAGAGCTAGGGCTAAATATACCACATCGCGTTTTTATGGTTAAATTAGCCCCAAGTAGATTTGTTTGAATGGTTAAATCTTGCTTTAATCTTGGAATGTCTTGTTTTGTAAACATATAGCGCCCTATTATACATAAGGGTATTTAATAAACTGCTGATGATAAAATAAACTAGCATGAATAGACCAGAACTACTTTCCCCTGCTGGCAGCCTTAAACATATGCAATACGCTTATGCTTATGGTGCAGATGCTATCTATGCAGGGCAACCAAGATACAGCCTTAGGGTGCGTAATAACTCATTTGATGCCAAAACTTTAGAGCAAGGCATACTTGAGGCACATGCAAACAATAAAAAATTCTTTGTTGCCTCAAACATCATTCCACACAATAGCAAGATTAAAACTTACATGAAGGATATTGAGCCTATTGTTAATCTTAATCCTGATGCTTTGATTATGGCAGATCCTGGCTTAATTATGATGGTGAAAGAAAAATTCCCCAATCAAGTGATTCATTTATCAGTTCAGGCAAATGCGATTAACTATGCAACGGTGAAATTTTGGAAAAATGCGGGCATTAGTCGCATTATTCTTTCGCGTGAATTGTCGTTAGATGAAGTTAAAGAAATTCGCCAAGAATGCCCAGATATTGAATTAGAAGTATTTGTACATGGTGCGCTGTGTATTGCCTATTCTGGTCGTTGTTTATTGTCAGGCTATTTTAATCATCGTGATCCAAACCAAGGTTCGTGCACCAATTCTTGTCGTTGGAAGTATGACATTAAAAAAGCCGAAGAAACCATTGAAGGAGATATCAAAGCAGTTGAAATTAAAACCCCTGAAAATCAAGTTGTGTTACTTGAAGAGCAAGGTCGCCCTGGTGAATTAATGCCCGCTTTGGAGGATGAACATGGCACTTATATCATGAATTCCAAAGACTTACGCGCCGTTGAACACGTACATACACTCACAGCCATGGGGATTGATTCACTCAAAATTGAAGGCAGAACCAAATCACATTACTACGTTGCACGTACAGCACAAGTATATCGACGAGCCATTGATGATGCTGTTGCTGGTCGTGAGTTTGATAAAGATGCCTTCGGTGTGCTAGAAAACCTTGCCAATCGAGGGTATACCGATGGCTTTTATCAAAGACACCAACCAGAAGAATTGCAAACTTATTTTGATAATTATTCACGCTCACACAAACAACAAGTGGTAGGGGAAATTCTAGATTATAAAGATGGCAAGGCGTTTATCGAAGCCAAAAATAAATTTAGTGTGGGTGATTCTATTGAAGTTATCTTGCCTGATGGGTGTTTTAATACTACGGTTGAGTCCATGCTAACTGAGCATAACGAAGTGTTGGATGTTGCTAAGGGTAGCGGTTATCGAGTGTTGATTCCTATGCAAAAAATTAAACCAGAACTTGGCTTTATTGCTAGAAATTTTGACGAAAAGATTAAAATTAAAAACAAAAATATTCAAAAAGACCCTTCGCTAAAAATTCGTCGCCCTTCTTGGTAGTTTTAAAATAGCCTTATTATTACCAGTATAATGATGTCTTTTTAAGTTAAGTCTTGATTTGATGTTAAATTCAATAACGTCCCCTGCAGATATTAAACAACTTGACATTGTACAATTGCAGTCTTTAGCTGAAGAGGTGCGTACATTTTTAATTGAGAATATTCAAAAAACAGGTGGCCACTTAGCGCCCAATCTTGGTATAATAGAGACGACTATTGCCATGCATTATGTGTTTGACACACCTTATGATAGTTTTGTCTTTGATGTTGGGCATCAGGCCTATACCCATAAAATCCTCACAGGTCGTCTTAACAAAATGCACACGTTGCGTCAAAAAGGCGGCTTATCTGGTTTTACAAAACGTAGCGAAAGCGAGCACGATAGCTTTGGTGCTGGGCATTCATCAACTTCAATCAGTGCCGCTCTAGGCATTGCTATTGGTAATAGTATTAATAATATCAATGGTAAATCTATTGCTGTAATTGGCGATGGCGCACTCACAGGTGGCATGTCATTTGAAGCGCTTAACCATGCAGGTGATAGTGATGCAGACCTGCTTATTATCCTAAATGACAATGATATGTCAATATCAAAAAATGTGGGTGCTATGAATACATACCTTACCAAACTTATCTCTAGCAAGGTTTATTCAACCATGAAATCAAAGTCATTAGGGTTTTTAGAAAAAATTCCTAAAATCCATGAATTCGCCAAACGCTCAGAAGAGCACCTTAAAGGCATGGTTCTGCCTAGTACTTTATTTGAGGAGTTGGGGCTTGATTATTTTGGACCTATTGATGGGCGTGATTTACCGACCTTAATACAAACGCTACAAAACCTAAAACAGCAAACAAAACCAAGACTTTTACACATTATTACCAAAAAAGGTTACGGGCTTGAAGCAGCAGAAAACGACCCGTGCAAGTTTCATGGTGTAGCACCCGCTTCATTAAATGCTTCCAATCTACCCAGTTACAGTGCTGTATTTGGTACTTGGCTAAATAACACCGCACTTCATCATAGAAATTTAATTGCCATTACACCCGCCATGTGTACTGGATCTGGTATGAGTGAATTTGAACAAAATTATCCCAAGCAATATTTTGATGTGGGTATTGCAGAACAACACGCCATCACTTTTGCAGGTGGGCTTGCTACTCAAGGCTTAAAACCAATAGTGGCTATCTATTCTACTTTTTTACAGCGTGGTTATGACCAGCTTATTCATGACATTGCACTGCAAAATCTAGGTGTTATTTTTGCAATTGACCGAGCTGGGTTAGTGGGTAGCGATGGTGCAACTCATGCAGGTAGTTTTGATTTGAGTTTCTTAAGGTGTATCCCTAACTTAACCATTATGACGCCAAGTAATGCAATGCAAATGTATCAAATGTTTAATACTGCATTTGAAACCAACAGCACTATTTGTATACGCTACCCTAGAGGCACATCAGACATTCAAAATTACATCACTGATGAGAAAATTTCACTGGGCAAGGCAAAAGTCATACTTAAAGGCTCTAGTGTAGCAATTTTTGCTTTTGGCATCATGGTTAAAAGCGCACTTGTAGCAGGTAAAAAACTAGGTGCAACGGTGGTTGATATGCGCTTTGTTAAGCCACTTGATGAAGCATTAATTATTAAATTAGCCAGTTCACACGCCAAACTTATCTCCATTGAAGATAATGCCATCACAGGTGGTGCAGGCAGTGCAATCAGTGAACTTCTACATCAAAAAAAAATCAACACACCTTTAAATATCTTAGGCTTGCCAGATAAGTTCAGCGAGCAAGGCCAGCAACAAGAATTGTATGATTTGTATGGATTAAATGAAACGGGCATTATCAATGCTGCACGTTCATGAAAAAATTATTAAAACGCTACAGCCCTAACCTAGATGAATTAAAAAATCACAAGCACTTAGGTTGGCTTAACAAGCATTTAAACCACTCAAGCTTGTGGAACCTTAATAGAAAGTCTATCTCTAAAGCATTTGCAGTTGGATTGTTTTGTGCGTTTATCCCCATGCCCTTCCAAATGCTATTGGCTGCACCAATTGCGGTTATATCTAGTGCAAACTTACCACTATCTATTGCCCTGGTTTGGATCACCAACCCCATTACCATGCCAGTTATTTTTTATGGCTGCTATAAACTTGGTGCTTGGATTTTGGATGTTGGCATCGAGAAGGACTTTGTGATGTCACTTGAATATGTTTGGCAAGTGTTTGATGTTATTTGGCAGCCTTTTTTACTTGGATGCTTGGTTGTTTCTATCACTAGCTCAGTACTTGGCTATTTATTGATACAATTTATTTACCGCTACAAAATTTACAAAAGGGTTAAAGGTTTTTAAGACTGTTTCTAACCTGAGCTTCAAATTCATCTACTAAGTTTTCATTGGTTATTTTAGAATGAGTTTTGCCATCAAGATACAAAAGATTAGGTTCACCACCTGTTAAGCCAACTGACACTGCTTTTGCTTCACCAGGCCCATTAACCACACAACCAATCACTGCCACATCAATTGGTGCGGTAATGTCTTCAAGACGAGATTCCAACTCATTAACCACCTTAATCACATCAAATTTTTGTCTAGAACAGGACGGGCAGGCAATTAAATTAACGCCCTTTTGGCGTAAGTTTAAAGATTTTAAGATATCAAAACCAACATGCACTTCATCAACTGGATCAGAGGCTAAAGAAACTCTAATTGTATCACCAATGCCTTCTGATAATAACAAACCCAAACCAATCGAAGACTTAACCGTACCAGAACGCAGCGATCCTGCCTCAGTAATGCCTAAATGTAGAGGATTGTCAATTTGAGAGGCCAATTGTTGATAAGCAAACACAGTCATAAAAACCTCACTGGCTTTGAGTGAAATCTTAAAATTATCAAAATTTAATTTATCTAAAATATCGATATGTCGAAAGGCAGATTCAACCATTGCCTCAGATGTTGGCTCGGTGTATTTTTTTTGCAAATCTTTCTCCAAAGAGCCTGCATTAACACCAATACGAATTGGGATATTATTATCCAATGCTGATGCTACCACTTCTTTTACTCTATCTTCTCGTCCAATATTACCTGGGTTGATACGTAGACAATCAGCACCATATTGGGCAACTTTGAGTGCAATTTTATAATCAAAATGAATGTCGGTAATGAGCGGAATACTAACCTGCTTTTTTATTTCTTTAAAAGCTTCTGCCGCATCCATTGTTGGTACAGAGACACGCACTAAATCAGCACCTGCATTTTGAATGGCTTGTATTTGTGCAACTGTTGCTTTGACATCATGCGTATCAGTATTAGTCATACTCTGTACAGAAATTGGTGCATTGCCACCAATGGCAACATCATCAACAAAGATTTGCCTAGATTTTCTTCTTTGAATTGTGTGTATTGACTTCATTGATGCTTATTGGTATAGTTATGAATTGCTTCATCTAGTTCCTTTGGGTTAATAATATTTTTATTAGAATAAGAACCAAGCAGTGGATGATTATCAATTATAACGGTGTTCACAATCTCTTTTTGTTCTTTTTCACCCTTGCTAATGATAATTAAAACAGGTGCTTCTTTTACTTTTTGAGTGTTGTCTTTTTGATTTAAATACCAAAACATACCTGCAATAAAAGCCAAAAGAAGTAGCATCCACCATTTTAATTTAAGCTTTTTATTACTTTTTTTAGGGTAGTAATCAATGCCTTCTAGCATGAACTCTTTTGGTTTTATCTAGCACTTTTCCAGCCAATTGCCCGCAGGCACCATCAATGTCTTCACCACGGGTACGGCGCGTCATGGTGCGGATACCTTGCTGATATAAAATATTTTGAAACTTATCAATGGTCTGTGCACTTGATGTTTGATATTGAGTGTGTTCAAATGAATTAAAGGGAATTAAGTTTATTTTAGCCGAGATACCTTTTAATAATTTTGCTAATTTATTAGCGTGTTCAGTAGAATCATTCACACCCTTAAGCATGACATATTCAAACAAAATGTGGCGCTCCTGAGTGCCAGCATGCAAATATACTTTGCAAGCTCTTAGTAATTCTTCAATTGAATATTTTTGATTAATAGGCACCAATTCATCTCGCAAGTGATCATCAGGCGCATGCAAGGAAACAGCCAAACTCACAGGCGTTCGCTCACTCATACGGAGCATGGCTGACACCACGCCAGAGGTAGAAATAGTAACCTTGCGTCTAGATAAGCCAAACGCTAAATCATCAAGTAGTAAATCACAAGCGTTATACACTGCATGTTCATTTAACAAAGGCTCGCCCATACCCATAAACACAACATTGGAAATACGCTTAGCTTTAGGATTGAGATATTGATTAGCAATCAACACTTGGGCAATAATCTCAGCTGTTGTGAGATTCTTATTAAACCCTTGCATACCAGTTGAGCAAAAAGTACAAGCCAAAGCACAACCCACTTGGGAAGAAATACAAAGCGTGCCACGGTCTTTCTCAGGAATATAAACCATCTCAATATGGTTGTATTCACCCAATGCCAATACCCATTTAATGACTCCATCTAGAGCAAAGTTTTGTTTAATAACTTTAGGAAACTCAATACAAGCTACTC
The DNA here is from genome assembly GCA_021730105.1 of Candidatus Ruthia sp. Plio_17_S18. Lineage (GTDB taxonomy): Bacteria > Pseudomonadota > Gammaproteobacteria > PS1 > Pseudothioglobaceae > Ruthia. The sequence continues at coordinate 418,803 of CP072538.1, read as the reverse complement.
TACCTAGCTCCTCTCTTAAGGGGTTGCTAAAATTAAGCATTTTATCAAAATCAAATTCATGCGCTTTATAAATCCACCTCATGATTTGCTTGGTACGATAAGGTTTTTCACCCAAACCCACGAAAAAATCATTCAGTGCATTTTGATTAAGACTTAAAAGGTTTTGTTTATTCATGCATTTTTTGCATTAATCCTTGCTTAACGCAAGGACGAAAGTGCGCTAACTCTAACTAGTTCTTGGGCACACACCATCTTTGCCAAAAAAATACTCGATTTCAATAGCGGCATTTTCTAAAGAATCAGAGCCATGCACTGCATTTTCATCTAAAGACTTGGCAAAATCAGCACGAATAGTGCCAGCATCAGCATCTTTAGGATTAGTAGCACCCATAATTTCACGATGCTTAGCAACAGTATTTTCACCTTCTAAAACCTGAACCATTACTGGACCAGAAGTCATAAACTCAACCAATTCACCATAAAATGGACGATCTTTATGCACTGCATAAAAACCACTTGCCAAATCATTATCAAGATGAATCATTTTGCTGGCAACAATTTTAAAACCAGCCTTTTCAAAACGAGAATAGATTTGACCAATTACGTTTTTTGCAACCGCATCTGGCTTGATAATTGATAAAGTACGTTCCATATAAAATCTCTACTAATCGTAAATAAATCTAGTATTTTACCAGATTTCAGGCATAAAAAAGCACCTAAAGGTGCTTTTTTAGACTGATTAATAAGTTTACTTATTCACAGCCTCCTTTAATGCTTTGCCTGCTTTAAAAGCAGCCACTTTTGATGCTTTGATTTGAATCGTTGCACCTGTTTGTGGATTGCGACCTGTACGCGCTGCACGATCTCTAACAACAAAACTACCAAAGCCAGTAAGTTGCACACCATCGCCACTAGCCATAGCGCCAGTAATAGCGTCTGTTGTTGCATTTAATGCACGAGAGGCATCTGCTTTAGATAAGTTTACTGCTGATGCAATTACATCGATCAATTCTGATTTGTTCATTTTTTATCCTCGAAAAATTAATTGGTAAAAGTACTAAATGCTAAAGGTCGACTATTAAAAGGAGGTAGAGAATGAAAAGCAAATAAAAACTATATATTGCCAGCCTTCAACATTTAACCTTCTTAATTATAAAGATATTTTTCTTAATAAATTACAAATTTACAAAAAAATAAACAACCACCAATCAAGACTAAAACCTTTATTTGTTTGTCTCTTTTAACTCTCTTTGCTTGTCTCTTTGCCAATCTCTTGACTTAATGTCTTGACGTTTGTCATGAGATTTTTTACCCTTAGCAACACCAATTTCTAACTTCACCTTGCCTCTAGTCCAATAAAGCTTGAGTGGTACGACGGTAGCGCCTTTTTGGTTAATCTTGTCTTTAATACGATTAATTTCTAAACGATTAAGTAATAATTTTCGAGTGCGTGTAGGGTCAGCATTAACATGTGTTGACGCACTTTTAAGTGGCGAAACATGTGCGCCAAACAAAAACAGTTCGTTATTTTTTAAAATAACATAACTTTCTTTGATTTGGACTTTAGAATCTCGCAAACTTTTTACCTCCCAACCTTCTAAACTTAAACCAGCTTCTAAGGTTTGTTCGATAAAATAGTCATGTCTTGCCTTTTTATTAAGTGCAATGGTGTTTGAACTTGTTTTTATTTTTTTATTTTTTTTAGCCATGCATCATATTTCTAAAAATGCCATTGTTGCCTATTCTTGTAAACAAATGTATCAATTGGTTAATCAAGTTAATCAATACCATGAATTTCTTAATTGGTGTTCAGATGCTTATATTTTAAAGCAATCTGATTGTCAAATCATAGCCTCAGTTAAGATTAATAAAGGGGTTTTTAATCAAACTTTCACAACAATCAATACGTTAACCCCACATCAAAAAATTGATATGCAACTTAAGAAAGGGCCATTTAAACATCTAAGTGGTGCTTGGGTGTTCACCAAACTAAGTAATAGCGTCTGCAAAATTGAACTCAACTTAGAATTTAGCTTTTCATCAAAACTGGTAGACATTGCCATATCACCTATTTTTACATCAATTGCCAACTCTCAACTGGATGCATTTGTAGCAAGAGCCAAACAAGTCTATGGCTAAAACCTATCTATTTAACAAGCCATTTGGCGTTTTATGCCAATTTAGTGGGATGGTTAATACCTTATTATATTCCATTAAAGATATTTATCCTACTGGACGACTAGATAAGGACTCAGAAGGTTTGGTTATATTGACTTATGACTGCAAATTACAACATAACATTTCTAATACAAAATTTTACAAGGAAAAAACCTATATTGTACAAGTTGATAGCAATATTACTAATACTGCTATCAATAGATTAACGCTTGGTATCGTATTAAAAGACGGTAAAACCAAACCCGCGAAAGTCAAAACCATCAACCAGCCAGATTGGCTGTGGAATCTCACGCCACCCATACGCATACGTAAGAACATCCCCTTCTTGGATTGAGCTAACCATTACCGAAGGTAAAAATCGTCAAATTAGGTGTATGACAGCCCATGTTGGCTTTGCAACTAATTAGATCTCAAACTGGCAATTGGGAGATATAAAACCAGGGGCTTATTAACGTTTTTGAACTGGCTTATCAGGTATGAATGAGTACAGAAATTGATGAAAAAATCAATTTTGTCAATCAACTAAATGGTTTTAAAAACAACAGAGTTTTAGATTATCAATCAAGTTTTCATCAACAATCCATACCCATACCTGGCAAGCCAAAAAAGCCCATTTTAGTCAGATTTCAATCTGTGCCTAAGCGAGATAAATCATACATGGGGTTTATTAAAACCATTCATGCCATTTGCCATATTGAATTTAATGCCATTAATTTAGCACTTGATGCGGTTTATCGATTCAAATATATGCCAGATAAATTCTATCAAGACTGGATAAGTCACCTTTGAAGAATCTCAGCACTTTAGTTTGATTAATCATTATTTAATTAAATTGGACATCAGTATGGTGACTTTCAGGCACACAATGACTTGTTGAAAATGACAAAAGATACCGACTATGACGTATTAGCAAGAATGGCATTGGTACCTAGAGTGCTTGAAGCTAGAGGGTTGGATGTCAACATCCAATAAAATTTACAGTGTATCAAGCCAAATACCCACTTGATTAGTTAGGTTTTTAACCGCGCCTTGTTCTTGATAATAGTGGCCTGCGTTTTTAATAACTAATTGTGCACTGTGCGTATTACCAGCAGCCTCCATTAAAGCTTTCCTGGATTTTGCAAGACGAATAACACCAGCAAAATCATTTTCAGCAAATACATCTAATACTGGTATGTGCATTTTATCCAATGGAAATGGCCTAACCATTTTTTGCTTATAATCAGTAGCACCCATGCCAATACCAACATAAGCTGAAAATTTATCATCACCAAACTTATCAATATAACTCATTGACATATGTGCGCCACAACCGTGTCCTATTAAAATAATATTATCAATGCCGAGCCGTTTATAAAAGTTAATCGCTGCTTTTATGCGCTCATGAGCATATGGAAAAATAGGGACGTAATCGTAATATGTTGCCTGCTTATCCAATACTGGCATTTGTACTGATAAAGTATCCCAGCCTTTTTCTGCAAGCCCAATTCTAAGTGGCTTAATCAAATCACCCCAATTCGCGTGTTGCCCACGATTATGCAAAATAATCACCCCACCACTCTTGAATTTATCTAACTCGCTTTGCATGTAAATACTAAAAACTTGACGCTTATTTTTTAAACTTAAGTATTCAACCTCCCCATCTAAAATAGCGTCTTCAATTTGAGAAACCGTGCGTGCTTCACGCGCATAATCAGGTTCAGCACCTACAAATTCATTGAAATTTCTTCTAAGCTGATTAGGGTTAAAGTCACCAAACATCGGTAATTCTGGTAATAGTGATATATTGGGAATGAACGCAATACCCACCTGAGAAAATAACACAATAAAAGCCAATAAATATTTATTTAACATACACCTCTCCTAATTTTTTCAACGCTTCTTGAGCACCAGAATGATTGTTCTTAGCTTCTTGATTAAACCAATAATGCGCTTGTTTGACCTTGTTTTTTTCTAACAATAATGATGCAACGTTAAATTGAGCATACTCATCTTCTTGTTTGGCACTAACTGCTGTTGATGCTAACCATGCCACTGATGCAGCGCTAATTACTAATGTTTGAAGTTTCATACTTCTCTCCTCTTTATTATAAAAGATAACTCTTTATTGAGTTTTTATTGATAGCCTTCCAAATAGTGAAAACTAAAAATTCTTATGATTAATCGCAAGAATCTTTTGCAGCGTCGCGAATGACTTGTCTTTGTGCTTCCGTATGATTGGCATTTAATAGTTTTGAACCCCGTCTTTTGCATCGGCAAAAGCGTTAAAGCTTAAAAAAAATCCGAACAATACAACTAATTTCCTCACACTCAATCTCCTATTTGAATAGTCAAGAATTACCGTTATATCATAACTATTTTTGATTGCAAGTTTCTTTTAGACTATTTAAATATTATAATATTCTAATTTATTAATCACTCAAATCAGCAACTGTTAATTAAACATTTAAACTCAATTATTGATTTTATCCATGGCTAAATTAGCCAATGCATCCGCAATGTCATTACCTTTATCGCCACTATGGCCCTTGACCCAATGCCAAACAACATTGTTCTGATTATTAAGCACATCTAAGCGCCGCCATAAGTCTATATTTTTCACTGGTTTTCTATTGGCAGTTTTCCAATCTTTGGCTTTCCAGTTTTTAATCCATTCACTAATACCTGTTATTACATATTTAGAATCGGTAAATAAATCAATGGCAATGTCGCTAGATTTAATTACCTCCAGCGCTTTAATAGCTGCAGTCAACTCCATTCGATTGTTGGTGGTATCTTGTTGCGCACCTTGAAGTTTTTTATCATGATCGCCATATCTAAGCCACACGCCCCAACCACCAATACCAGGATTACCACGGCAACCACCATCTGTATAAATGATTATTTTATTCATCAATATTTATTTGTAGCCAATATTCCAATAATGCCAAATGCCATAAACGCGAGCCATTAAGTGAGGTCATATAATTTTGTGGTTTGTTGATTACTTTGGCAATAAATGTCTGATTAAACACACCACGATTGAGGCATTTGCTTGAAGTTAATATGTCTGACATAAAATCTAAAAATTCACCACGCACATATTTAAGTGCTGGCATTGGGAAGTAGCCCTTTTTACGCTCAATTACACTATGGGGCAGCAAGCCTCTGGAAATTTGTTTAAGAGGATGCTTACCTTTATTAAGCATTTTCAAACTCGGTGGTATACTCAAAGCATGCTCTACTAGTTTATAATCCATAAATGGTACACGCGCCTCCAAGCCCCAAGCCATTGTCATGTTATCCACTCTTTTCACAGGGTCATCTACCACTAAACGGGTAATATCAGTGCGAAATACTTTATCCATAAACGTATCTGCACCTGTCTTAGCAAATTCGTGATGAAGCCAAGTTTCGGTATAATTACCGCTGTGATATTGCTGATTAACCGTTTGCAAATATTCTTCATGTGGTCTATCAACATAATGCTTGGTAAATCGCTCAATCTCAGAGCCTGTCTGAGCTTGCATACGCTCATACCAAAAATAACCTGCAAAAGTTTCGTCTGCACCTTGACCAGAAAGCACCACTTTAATATGCTTAGAGACTTGTTCGGATAATAAATAAAATGCCACTGCATCTTGAGCCACCATTGGCTCGCTCATATTTGCGACTGCCTCACCAAGGCGTGGTAGTACTTGTGAATTACTAATGACATATTTTTCATGCTGGGTTTTAAACTGAGCAACAATTTGGTCAGAATATTCAAATTCAGATCCAGCCTCATCATCAATATCTTCAAAACCAATTGAAAATGTACGCACATCTTCACGCCCTGCTTCTCTAAGTAATGCAACTAAAAGTGATGAATCTAACCCGCCAGAAAGCAGTACGCCAATTGGCACATCTGCAGCATTCATACGTTTTAAAACACTGTCTGTTAAAAGTTCGTGCGTGCGTTGAATAAACTGCTCATTTGTCAACATCTCTTTTGGGCGCATGGCCTTTGGCTGCCAATAGGTTCTTTCAACAACCTTGCCCTTAACGCTAATGGTTAACGTGGTTGCTGGTTTAATTTTATTCACGCCATTAATAATCGTATTAGGCGCTGGCACAACACCATGCAATGAAAGTTGCTGTTGCAAAGCGATAGGATTAATGCTTTTATCTACGTCTTGCGTTACTAGCGCTTGTACGTTGGAGGCAAAACTAAACGCCTGATTTGTTAAATTAAAATAAAGTGGCTTAATCCCCATTCGGTCACGAGCAACAAACAACTGGTTTTGAGTCTTATCCCAAATACAAAAAGCAAACATACCATCTAAATGCGTGACACAATCCTCACCCCAATGATGATAAGCCTTGATAATTACTTCAGTATCAGAATGCGAGAAAAATTTATAACCTTGTTTTGTTAAATCTTGACGCAAAGCTTGATAATTATAAATCGTGCCATTGAAAACCAAAACCAAACCAAGATTTTTATCAATCATTGGCTGATGGGCGTGATTAGATAAGTCAATAATAGCAAGCCTTTGATGCCCAAAGCCAATACTACCATCAACCCATAGGCCACTAGAATCAGGACCACGACGCGCAATTTTTTGCATCATTACCTTAAGTCCATCATCACTCACCATTTGAGTATCAAATCTTAACTGTCCACAAAGTCCGCACATAAAGTTTAATGAAACTGTAAAATGGGTTATTTTATCAATTATTGTGTATTAATAATGGCTCAAACACTCTATGACAAACTGATGGATGCACACGTCGTACGCGAAGATGATTCAACAACACTTATTTATATTGACAGGCAACTCATTCATGAAGTAACCTCACCTCAAGCATTTGAAGGCTTGACAATGGCAAGAAGAAAACCTTGGCGCATAAGTGCCAACTTAGCAGTGCCTGATCATAATGTACCAACAACCAATCGTTCATCAGGCGTTAGTGGCATTAGCGATGCTATCTCAAAATTGCAAATTGAAACCTTAGACAAAAACTGCAAAACTTTTGGTATTAATGAAATACCCATGAACGACATGCGCCAAGGCATTGTACATGTCATTGGCCCTGAACAAGGCGCCACCCTGCCAGGTATGAGCATTGTCTGCGGTGATTCACACACCTCAACCCACGGTGCACTAGGTGCATTAGCATTTGGCATTGGTACTAGCGAGGTTGAACATGTGTTAGCCACAGGTTGTTTGTGGCAATCTAAATCTAAAAATCTTAATATTGAAGTCAGTGGCAAGCTTAATAAGCACGTCAGTGCAAAAGACATTGCCCTTTACATTATTGGTCAAATCGGCACTGCGGGTGGCACAGGCTACGCAATTGAATTTAGTGGCAGCACCATTCAAGATTTATCCATTGAAGGTCGTATGACCTTATGCAACATGGCAATTGAAGCAGGTGCACGTGTAGGCATGGTTGCCGTTGATGATAAAACTATTGATTATGTCAAAGGCCGCCCACTAGCACCTTCAGGTGTTAAATGGAACAAAGCAGTAGAATATTGGCACACACTACATTCTGATAAAGATGCATACTTTGACAAAATCGTACATTTTAATGCACAAGACATTAAACCTCAAGTTACTTGGGGTACATCTCCAGAAATGGTAGTAGCAATTGATGGGTATATACCCAACCCTACTAACGCTAAAAATCAGACTGAAAAAGTTAGCTGGGAAAATGCACTTAATTATATTCACCTCACTGCTGATACAAAAATATCAGACATTAAAATTGATAAGGTCTTTATTGGCTCATGCACCAACTCACGAATTGAGGACTTGCGTATTGCAGCCAGTGTTTTAAAAGATAAAAAAATTGCCAATAATATCAAACTTGCCTTGGTTGTGCCTGGCTCAGGACTAATTAAAAAACAAGCCGAAAAAGAAGGGTTGGATAAAATTTTTATAAACAGCGGCTTTGAATGGCGTGAAGCAGGTTGTTCAATGTGCTTAGCCATGAATGCTGATAAACTAGAAGCCGGAGAGAGATGCGCAAGCACTTCAAATCGTAACTTTGAAAGTCGTCAAGGTCAAGGCTCATTTACTCACTTAGTTAGCCCTGCTATTGCGGCTGCAAGTGCTCTTACTGGTCATTTTTCAAAGGTTGAATAATGCAAAAATTTACCACATTTACTTCAATAGCCGCACCACTTGAGCGTGCCAATGTTGATACTGATGCAATTATTCCCAAGCAGTTTTTAAAATCTATTAAACGCTCTGGTTTTGGTGTTAATTTATTTGATGAGTGGCGCTACCTAGACCATGGTGAAGTTGGTATGGATAACTCTAAACGTCCGCTCAATATGAATTTTGTGCTGAATCAGAAAAAATACCAAGGTGCAAAAATACTACTGGTACGAGAGAATTTTGGTTGTGGTTCAAGTCGTGAGCATGCGCCTTGGGCATTAGAAGATTATGGCTTTAAGGCAATTATTGCCCCTAGTTTTGCAGATATTTTTTATAACAATTGTTTTAAAAACGGAATGTTGCCTATTGTGCAAGATAACAATGTTATGGATGAATTGTTTGCCTCAACTGATGCAATAACGATTAATCTTGATGCTCAAAGCATCCATGTAAATAATAAAACTTATCTTTTTGAAATAGACACAGAACGAAAAAGACGCCTACTCAATGGTCTTGATGATATTGACTTAACCTTGCAATATACAGATGATATTAAAATCTTTGAGAAAGGCTATTTTAATAAATATAGCTGGTTATGATTGGTAAACTCACAGGTATTATTTTAGAAAAAAACCCACCTGAAATATTGCTTGAGGTGGGTGGTATTGGCTATGAAATTCTATGTCCAATGTCCAGTTTTTATGCAATGAGCGACGAAAAACAGCTATCACTATATACTCACTTATCAATTAAAGAAGATGCACATGACCTGTACGGCTTTGTCTCTAAAGATGAAAAAACCTTATTTAGAGAACTAATCAGAGTCAATGGTATTGGTCCCAAAGTAGCGCTGGCTATTTTATCTCACCTTGATATTGTCTCACTAATGAATGCTGTTGCCAATGAAGATGATGTGTTACTGGCCAAAACGCCAGGAATTGGTAAAAAAACAGCACAAAAACTCATTGTAGAACTTAAAGACCGTTTAGAAAAACTAGAATTGAGCAATCAAAATCATCAAAATATCAAAACAAATCCTAACACAAACTCCAATACTAAACAAGCATCAGCTGCTTTACAAGCACTTGGGTTTAAAGCCAAAGAGTCTGAAAGGATGTTGGCTGTCATCAATGACAAAACACTTTCCACCGAAGATATTATTCGCCTAGCACTTAAAAATAAATAATTTTATTGATTATCATCAGTCACATCAACTGCCTCTCAAGCCAGTCCTAACCTGTTCTTGCATATCCACCCCATCTTCAGTATCGCCATAACCAGAAGCAGTACTAATCATGTCCGTCTTGGCAACGTGAAAAGTACCATGTCGTAGCCAGTGGTTTTTATTAGCATTTAGAACGATTCTGATTTCATTAGTAATACCAATACCAATAACGCCCCCTACAGATAACAAATAAAACATTTTGTTCGCCACGCTAACTATTGATATGAGAATGCCGCACAGGTCATTATAATCACTTGGAGTGGTACAATTAGTCGCATCTGTTACAAGCAAATTATCGCTTTTGTCAGTATTCGGGTAATAAATCCTTTCCTCTGCCACTGGCTGATACACAGCACCATCTTTGATAATTCTGATATATGTAGTACTTACTTTCTGGGTTTTTCATTGATCGAAAAGGATTATCTGAGAAACCAATGAGCCAATTATCTGTTCCTGTAGAGCGTTCTACAGCAATACCTAACCAATCTGAAAAGCCCCATGTAATGCACCAGATTCACGTGAATATATTAAATTAGAGTACTTGCTAGTAATGGCATATCCCCACTCATGAGCGTCGATATTGACAATTGAAGATTAGCTTTTATCATATCCTTTAGCAGGTATGGAAGGTGTGTAATAAACACTATTATCAGAATAAAGAGCATTAAACTGAGATCCTGGGTTAGGGTCAGTCTCAGGATGAGGAAACAGATAACCAGTAACAGCTACCATAGAAGAGCCTTGATTATCATAACTATTCAACACTAAAATGCTTTTAAGATAATCATAAACCACAATAGAATTTGCATGTGCATCAACCCCTCATTGATCTAAACCTTAGGCCCACTTGGCACTATGCCTAGTAAGTTCTACTAATCCAATAGATTTTAAGGTTTGTATATTTGCACTTGTAGCAAGACCATTATCACGACGACTAATATCGTGCAAATAAAAACGACTGTCTGTTTTGATTACTACTAAATGCTCATAGCTTTTGCTATTATGTTTGTTTTAGAATCATCTAACACTCGTGCTCTGATAATGCTAGGATCAAGATAATAACACCGCTCTACTAACAGTTTGGGTTTGACTGTCAATGTAATATCACCACTAGCATTACTTTGTATATGTAATTAATCTTACAAAGCTTTCTTTATCCTCAACAACCTTTTGCATGTTGCCCTCTCCACTCACGGACAGCTGACAACAAGACACATCAAAACAGGCACCTGTCTGCATTTTAATTTCAAAAACCCTGTGCCAACAGTAGATAAAGTATGAATTTCAGATTCGTTTGTACGCAATTGATTAAAGCCAATGATATTATTTGCATCACTATCAATCGTATCTTGCATATGTTGTGTTGCTATGCTCGCATCAACAAGCATTTTTCCTGTGCTGATTTCATCAATTAATTCTTGTGTTAAATCACCATCAAGAATTTTTTATTTTGTGTGTCTTTAGATTGCCCTTCTACATCAATACCATTATCTGGATTACCATCCCACATCCAGTGTTTGCAGAATTTGGGAGGTTTTAACGGCATAATCTGTACGTGTAACAATATCAATAGGATAGAGAGCTAACTTGGCTTTTGCTTCTTCTAACAGCATATCACCTAAATAAAATTTAATACGCTCACATTTTTGATATTTGTAAGTATCGATTTACATCGGTAGTTCCTTGATAGGTATTAGTAACATAGCTTATATCCTTAGCCACACTATCTCTAAAATAACCTTTTTTAACGCCGCTATCTTCATGGCCACCGCCACCATCGTAAGATGAAAGCAAGAAGACAGAAAGTAATAATAATATTTTATGCATTGAATAAATGTTGATTGCCAAAATCATCTGCACTAGATTTGATAAAAACTAAATCAGCTTTATTTTTTATATCCAGCTCTGTTTTGTACTGCAAAATACTTGAATAGGCTTGCTCTAGCAAACTATCACTAGCTATAGTATTAATAAATAAAGCTTGTTGTGTACTTTAGAAATGAAAGAATTAACACAATTGTAGACAATACACTCTCCAATATAAAACATATGTTACAATTAAAACGATCTTAATTTTACTCGAATGAACACCAAAAATCTTAAAGCATGTCTAGATTATTAATAGCTTTGTTTTTTTACCCATGTTAATATGGGCACATCCTATGAATGAATTAGAACAAGCTTATCATGACAAAGGCAAGAGCTATATGCCTAGAACGCAACATCTTAATGAGCAAGGTCATGCTCATTTGTCAACCATCTAATTTTAGCATTTTCGCCTTATTTATTGCAACATGCCCATAACCCTGTTAATTGGTATGAGTTTTCAGAGGAGGCTTTTGACAAAGCAAAGCGTGAAAATAAACCTGTTTTTATTTCTATTGGTTACGCCACTTGCCATTGGTGTCACGTCATGGAAGAGGAAAGTTTTGATGATATTGAAGTTGCGGCATTTCTTAATCAATATTTTGTTGCCATTAAAGTAGATCGCGAGATTCGCCCTGATATTGATAGCACTTACATGAGTGTATCACAACTGTTAAATGGCTCTGGTGGTTGGCCACTCAATGCGATTGTACTGCCTAATGGTAAAGCATTTTTTGCAGGAGCTTATTTTCCTAAAAAGCAATTACTAAACATCTTGATGCAAGTGCAAAATTTATGGAAAAACAAAGTGAATGGGTTAAGCGAACAAGCTAATAAAATTAGTCAAATGTTTAATCAACCAAAAGCAGCACCACACCAAATTGTTGATAATAATCTTGTTATCAAGGCTATTAAGGCTATATTGGAGGACTTTGATGAACTTGAAGGAGGGTGGACAAGCGCCAAAATTTCCACATGAGTCCATGTTACTGCTGCTTATCGATGAACAAAGACGAAACCCTGGTGTAGATAAATTAAACACTATTACAACAACGTTAGATGCAATGGCAAGCGGTGGTTTATATGTTGTTGGTGGTGGTTTTCATCGGTATTCAACAGATAATGACTGGCTTGTGCCACACTTTGAAAAAATGTTATACAATCAAACACAACTCTCTTTAGTTTATACTCGCGCCTATGCACTAACAAAAAACCTTTGTATAAACGCATCTCTAAACAAACTGTAAATTACGTATTAGCAGAGCTGCAAGATACTAGTGGTGGATTTTTCTCTGCCACTGATGCTGATTCCCAAGGTGAAGAGGGCGTGTTTTTTGTCTGGTCAATTGATGAACTAAACACTATTTTTAATCAACAAATGTTAGCGCAATTCAAACAATGGTTTGATTTATCAAGCAATACCGATTTTGATAGTGGTCATATCATTCGCTTTAAAGATGTCAATAATGTTAACCCAAAAGACACCAAAGCAATTAATGTCTTATTAAGTAAGTTATACCAAATTAGAAACAAAAGAGTGCCACCTCTTACTGATAACAAGATATTGCTATCATGGAATGCACTAATGGTTCGTAGTTTGCTTGAGGCGGGTGCAGTATTTGATGAAAAAAAATACACCCAATTAGGCATAAACTTAGCCAACTACTTAAACACTCATTTTCAATAAAAACAATCAGCTTTATAGAGTATTAATTAACTCTGAACTTGGAACCTCTCCGCCCTATTTGAAGACTACGCTTATTTATCTAGTGCTTATTTATCTGTATTTGACCAAACCAATGATAAAAAATGGCTTGATAGAACTGTTAACCTTGTGAATATCATGAATGAAAAATTTTGGGATAAACAAGACCATGGCTTTAATATGAGTAATAACACAAAATATTTAAACACAAACCAAAAAGAGAGTTTTGATGGTGCAATTCCAGCCACCAACGCAACAGCTTATGAGGTATTGACAAAGCTAAGTAATAGAATTAATACAGATGATTTTAAACAACAGGCAGTTCAATTATTAAGCGTTTTTGCTAAACAAATCAACCAAAATCCAAGCGGCCACACTTCATTTATTTTAGGTATTAATAACCAATTACATGGAAAGTTAAACCCTATTCAAACGATTTATAATGGGCGCATTCGTGTACATTCTCGCTTTCATAATAATCAGTTATTAATCAACCTTGAACTACAACCGCTTTGGCATATTAATTCTAATAAACCTCTACAAGATACTTTAATTGCTACTAAAATTGTCAATACTGACACCGATTATTGGACGATAAATCACATCACTTATCCACAAGGTGAATTGGTTGATTTAAGCTGTTCAAAGGAAAAAATTTCTATTTACAAAGACAAAATACAAATTAAAGTCGCTCTTACAAATAATGCAAAACAATATCGTCCACCAACTTTACAATTAACCCTACAAGCTTGTAGCGACAAGGTGTGTCTAGCACCCAAAACTGTCACCATACAACCTAACTAGAATAGTTGTTAATACTTTCCGTCTAATAATATTCCACCATTAAAACTTAACTCTTTCATATTGATCTTCTGCATCATAAATATTGCTTTTATCTGTTTCCACTCCGTACAAAACATTAATTGAATTCCTTGCTGCGTTTAACCACATTTATCGATTTTTCTCCTTTCGACGATAATAACCTTTTGAGCTGAACAAATCGTCTTTTGCTTTTATCAAATCAACTTTTAAATTATCGCAATTTTTACTTCTGTTATTGTTGCTACTTGCATTGGTAAATCCAAACAACACTGAGACACCAGAGAGCATTACAAACAAATACTTTGATGTGATAAATTTTCTATTCATTCGTGCCATTTTTTTTATGTTTTATTCTTGCTGATTAATAATAAACTGTTCTTTTGCCATTCTCAGTAACTCTTTGTTACTGAAATCATGTTGCAAACATTTTAGATACTCATTTGCAGGTATTTTGTTCAGTGCGGCGAAGTTTAACGACTCATAGACGTACGTATTAGCGGTTGGCACTAAATTGTATTTTTTATTGTCATCACAAAAGTCTTTACTATTTTTCAAAGTAGTTGATGAAACTGCATCCATCACCACCAAGCCTACTGCCATTATATTATGAGCAAACGAAATCCATAACGTCGAGAGATATTAAGGAATTTACTAATCAAACATAGAAAAATGCTGGCATCAAACAAAACCAATTAGCCCAAAAGCTAAACCAGCCACAATCTTTTGTTAATAAATACGAAAATGGTGAGCGAATGTTATACTAAACCAAACACTACTTGAAAACAACCTATTGACTAAGTCTTAACAACCTGCACCAAAGTTTTTTACCCAGCTGATAAACTCATGATTAATCAAATACAAACAAGCAAAAGCTGGCTTTTATTTAGGTTTTCCACGCGCCCTTTTGCGTTCATTCTCTGTTAATAAACGCTTGCGAATGCGGATATTATGTGGCGTTACTTCTACCAATTCATCATCATTAATAAACTCTAGAGCTTGCTCTAAATCAAGCTTGATGGCAGGTGTTAGCGATACGGCTTCGTCAGTACCTGATGCACGTACATTGGTCAATTGCTTGCCCTTCATAACATTAATCACTAAATCTTTATCACGTTTATGAATGCCAACCACCATACCTTCGTAAATATCGGTGTTGTGTTCTACAAAAAATTTACCACTTTTTTGTAAATTAAAAATTGCATAAGCAACTGCTTGTCCTTGGTTCATTGAAATCAAAGAGCCATTAGAACGCTGACCAATTTCCCCTTGTTTTTGAGGTTTGTAAGCATCAAAAGTTGAATTCATCAGTCCTGTGCCTGTCGTTGCTGTTAAAAATTCTGTTCTCAAGCCAATCAAGCCACGTGCAGGAATATTAAAGTCCAACTTTACTCTGCCATTATCATCTAGCATCATATTGATTAGTTCAGCCTTGCGTTCGCCTAACTTTTTCATCACAGTACCTTGATGTTGAGTTTCTACATCAACGCTTAAGTCTTCAAATGGCTCACAAATCACGCCATCAATTTCTCTTAAAATAACTTGTGGACGACCCACTGCCAGTTCAAAACCCTCTCTACGCATGGTTTCAATTAAAATCGACAAGTGTAATTCACCACGACCTGAAACAATAAATTCAGATGGATCGGTTGTGTTCTCAACTCGAAGTGCAACATTGTAAATGAGCTCTTTATCTAGACGATCGCGAATATTTCGTGAGGTAATAAACTTGCCATCCTGCCCAGCAAATGGGGAGTCATTCACGCGAAATGCCATAGAAACGGTTGGCTCATCTACACTCAAAGGTGGTAATGCCTCAATAATCTCAGGGTCGCAAATTGTATCTGAAATTGAAATGCCTTCGATGCCAGTAATGGCAATAATATTGCCTGCTTGTGCACTGTCTGTGTCAATCTTTTCTAAACCAAGAAAACCTTGAAGGTTTGCAATTTTGGCTTCGTGCTCATTGCCTTGTGTGTCAACCACTACAACTTGCATATTTTTCTTGATTGTGCCACGCGTAATGCGACCAATAGCAATTGCCCCAACAAATGAGGAATAATCAAGTGCGGTGACTTGAATTTGCAAAGGCGCATCAATATCAACTTCTGGCGCTTTAACGTGTTTTATAATGGTTTCAAACATGGGTGTCATATCGCCTGAACGCACATCATCTTCTAACGAGGCGTAGCCATTAATACTTGAAGCGTAAATAATTGGGAAATCTAATTGTTCATCAGTTGCACCCAGTTGGTCAAATAAATCAAACACTTGGTCAATTACCCAATCAGGGCGCGCTGCATATTTATCAATTTTATGAATAACGACAATAGGATTTAGACCTTGGTCAAAAGCTTTTTTCGTCACAAAGCGTGTTTGCGGCATTGGGCCTTCTTGCGCATCTACAAGCAAAAGCACACTATCAACCATAGACAAGACACGCTCTACTTCACCACCAAAATCAGCATGTCCTGGTGTGTCTACAATATTAATATGATAATCATGCCATTTAATAGCAGTATTTTTACTAGAAATGGTAATACCACGCTCCTTTTCAAGATCATTTGAATCCATCATTCGATCGGTTGACTCAAAGCGCTCATCAAACGTTTGCGATTGCTCAAGCAATTTATCAACTAAAGTTGTCTTACCGTGGTCAACGTGAGCAATAATGGCAATGTTTCTTAATTTAGTATTCATGCGGTGCAGGTCAATGCAAAAAAGACACTATTATCCCGTAAAATACCTTCCAATATTAGGAATTATTGATATGGCAAAAAAAGGCAGTTCAGGACGTTGGATGAGTGAACATCTAAGCGATGAGTTTGTTAAAAAGGCACAAAAGGCAGGCTATCGTTCTCGGGCCGTTTACAAACTTATAGAAATGATTGACAAAGATAAATTTATCAAATCAGGGGATAAAGTACTTGATCTTGGCGCTGCCCCTGGTGGCTGGAGCCAAGTGGCAATAAAAACTGTGGGTAAATCTGGCCAAGTTGTTGCTAGTGATATATTGGACATAAAGATCATTGATGGGGTTAATTTTTTACATGGTGACTTCACTGAAGATAGTGTTTATAAAGCGCTTTTAGATATCATTATGAGTAAAAAAATTGATGTTGTTTTAAGCGATATGGCACCTAATATGAGCGGTCAACTCTCAGTTGATATCCCTAAATCTATGTATTTATGTGAACTGGCACTAGATATGGCAATTAAAACTTTAACACCTTCAGGCTATTTTTTTGTCAAAGTCTTTCAAGGAGATGGATTTGACGAGTTTGTTAAGTCGTGTAGATCTTCTTTTTCTTCTGTTACTATTCGCAAGCCAAAAGCCTCAAGAGCAAGGTCTAAAGAAGTGTACTTGCTTACAAATAAATTAAAGCCAACCTGAGGTGATACAAGCATTGGTTTTTTTAATAACACATACCGCCCACGTGTAAAATAACTACCATGAAAAGTTTAAGCTATATTCAATCCCTCTTAAAATTAGATTTACAAAAAACAGACGACATACTCATTAATCGTTTAAGTTCAAATGTTGCTTTGATTAATCAAATGAGCCGTTATATTATTTACGCTGGTGGCAAACGCTTACGTCCATTGCTGTTATTGCTTTGTGCGCGTGCAACTGGATATCAAGGCACGCATCATCACCTTATGGCGGTGGTTATAGAATTAATTCACACTGCCACTTTACTACACGATGACATTGTTGATGAGTCTGTAACGCGCCGAGGAAAAAACACTGTCAACGAAGTTTGGGGCAATGCACCCAGTGTTTTAGTGGGTGATTTTTTATATTCTCGTGCTTTTGAAATGATGGTTGAGCCTAATTCAATGCCCATCATGCGTATTCTTTCTAAAACCACTAATAGTATTGCTGAAGGTGAAGTATTGCAATTATTAAATTGTCAAAATGCTGAACTGACCGAGGATGAATATTACGCAGTGATTGAGCGGAAAACAGCGTGTTTATTCCAAGCCGCCACTCAAATTGGCGGATTACTATCAGACGTTGATAAAGCCCAAGAGTCTGCATTAAAAGACTACGGCTTACACCTTGGCAACGCTTTTCAGATTATTGACGATGTGCTTGATTATGAGTCAGATGCAAAAACCATGGGCAAAGAAGTGGGCGATGATCTAAGTGAAGGGAAAACCACACTACCTATGATTTATGCACTTGCCCATACTTATGGCGATGATAGGCAACTTCTAGAAGATGCTATTAACCAAGCAGATAATTCCAAAATAACGCAAGT
The DNA here is from genome assembly GCA_021730105.1 of Candidatus Ruthia sp. Plio_17_S18. Classification (GTDB taxonomy): domain Bacteria; phylum Pseudomonadota; class Gammaproteobacteria; order PS1; family Pseudothioglobaceae; genus Ruthia. The sequence continues at coordinate 400,617 of CP072538.1, read as the reverse complement.
GATTAAAATTCTACAATCGGTTAAAGCCTTTGACTATACTCGCAATCAAGCACACAAATCAGCCCAACTTGCCAAGCAATCACTCGAGCTAATACCTGACTCAGATTATAAAGACGCATTGATTTTATTGTGCGACCTTTCCTTGCAACGCCGGTCATAAAATCATGCTTTCAAATGAGCTAAAAGCTCAAATTCGCCAGTCATTTATGAGCTTAAAAAAAGACATGGATGGCTTTAAAGTACGCCAAGCACAAAACAAAATGATTGCTGAAATATCTAAAACTTTATCAGGAGAATACAGGGGTAATAATATTTTATGCGTTGAAGCGCCTACAGGTACAGGAAAAACGTTTGCTTACTTGCTCGGCAGTATTCCTATCGCCAAAGCCAATAAAAAGAAATTGATTATCTCTAGTGCTAATGTTGCCTTGCAAGAGCAATTGCTTTTTAAAGACATGCAACAAGCTCAAAAATATTGCTCAGTTGAGTTTGAGTATGCCTTGGTCAAGGGACGCTCGCGTTACCTTTGTATTCGCAATTTAATTAATGTGTGTGAAGATAACACCAGTGACAATTCTTTATTTGAATCAATGCCACTGTTTGATAAGCCACCAGGAAAATATCAATTAGAGCAACTCAGTGAGATGCGAAATGATTACTCAACTAAGAAATGGAATGGAGAAATTGATGATTTAATGCGCGCGCCAGATCATTCTATTTGGCAAAAAATAGCTTGCAATCGCTTCACTTGCACCGCAAAAAGCTGTGAGTTTTATCAAGATTGTGCTTTTTTTAAAGCCAGACGACAAATTACCCAAGCAGATGTTATTGTCGCTAATCATGATTTAGTCTTAGCTGACCTTAGCACAGGAAATACCGCACTACCTGATGCTAGCGAATCAATCTTTATCTTTGATGAGGCACACCACTTAAATTCAAAGGCACTGTCGCACTTTTCATTAACCACCAGTACTGAGTTCATCAAAACCAGAATGAGACAAACCAAGGTAGTTAGTGAGCAATTATGCAAAATCAGCAAACAAGATGTACCTGATATTAACATCAAGCAAATTGATGATTATTTGGCTGATTTAATTCACTTGGTGAAACATCTAGAATTTAATGACAATATTTATTTGTTCAGTCAAGGTGTTGTTGATAAATCTATCAAACAAATAAGTGAAAATATTCTAACACTTATTGGCGCTGTTCAAACCAAATTCACACTTTTAAAAGAATCTTGGGGCGACTATTTAAAAATAACAGCTATAGATAAAAGCATCAGCAACCCTATTAGCAATGCAGCTGGCGAATGTGAACAGCATTTGCTTAGTATTATTGCTTTATTTTCATCTTTCTTGCAAACGGACGAGACAAATAAAGCACCACATGCACGCTGGATTGAAAAAAGCACACTTGCAAATAAAAAAACCAATTACTTGCTTAATAGTGCTCAAACCGATGTTTCAAAAAATTTAGACCAACTTATTTGGTCAAAAGTTTCAGGCGCCATTCTTACTTCGGCCACACTAACATCGATGGGTAGTTTTGAGCGCTTAAACAAACAATTAGGCTTGCTAAAGAATGAAAACCAATACTTGCGCCTACCCTCACCCTTTGTATTTGACCAGATAGATTTCATTATTGCTAAACTTAAATCCAGCCCAACTCAAGTGTATGAGCATACACAAGAAGTAGCATCACAATTACTTAAGCGACTTGATAGCAATGAAGGCTCATTAGTGCTATTTGCCTCTAATAAACAAATGCAAATAGTGGCAGACTTGGTAGAACAAAAGCTAGGTTGCACTTTGTTTGTTCAAGGCGAATACCCTAAAAAGCACATTTTAGAAAAACACATTGACTTGCGCAAACAAGGCAAAGGTAGTGTTATTTTTGGACTGGATAGTTTTGCTGAAGGGGTGGATTTAAAAAGAGACAATCTTACTCATGTTGTCATTGCCAAATTGCGTTTTAGTGTACCCACTTTGCCCATTGATAAAACATTAGCCACTTATCTCAAATCACAAAACCGAAATCCTTTTATGGAAATATCCCTACCCGACGCATCGCTTAAACTCATTCAAGCCTGTGGTCGTTTGATTCGTACAGAAATTGACACAGGAAAAATCACCATTTTTGATAACCGTTTGGTTTCTAAATTTTATGGCAAACAACTGTTAAACGCTTTGCCAAACTACAATATTATAGTAGAGTAACTTTTACAGTGGATTTAAAAACGCCAAAAAGCCTTATGCAACAAAGCCATTAAGGTTAATATTTCTAGACGTCCTAATAACATTGAAAAACTTAGAATCCATTTTGCTGTATCGCTAATATTGCCATAATTAGCAGCAACATCACCCAAACCTGGACCTAGGTTATTAATAGATGCTGCAGTTGCTGAAAACGCATTCACCTGTTCAAGACCAGTAAACATCAACATAATCATAATCATAACAAAGGAAATTACGTATAAAGAGAAAAAACCCCAAACTGAAACTAGGGTATTCTCAGGAACACTTTTCTGATTAAGCTTGATATTGATTTGTGCATTATGATGAATAAATTTTTTAATCTCTTTCATGGCTAATTTAAACATCAATAATATTCTAACAACTTTAATGCCACCACCCGTAGAGCCAGCACAAGCACCAACAAAACTACCAAAAATTAAAAACACGGGCAACACGGATGGCCATAATGAAAAATCTGTACTGACAAAGCCTGTGGTGGTCATAATGGAAATACTCTGAAATACGCCATGTCTAATCGCCTCTTCAATGGTTTGATAGTAGCCCTTATCAAACAAATAACTTGGTACTAATAAAATTGATGTACTTAGAATTAACAAATAGGTTTTGAATTCAGAATCTTTCAAATAAATAAATATATTACGCTTACGCCAAACAAGAAAATGTAGTGAAAAATTAATACCTGCCAAAAGCATAAATATCATTGCTACCAGCTCAATCGCATAAGAATTAAAATAGCCAATTGACGCATCATGAGTAGAAAAACCACCGATGGCAATAGTTGCATAACTATGTCCAATTGCATCAAACCCATTCATGCCTGCAAAGTAATAACCCAACGCACAAACAACGGTCAAGCTAATATAAATTTTCCATAGTGCTTTAGCGGTTTGAGCTAATTTTGGCATGAGTCTTTCTTTAGAAATACCGCTTGATTCTGCATGGTAAAGCTCCACACCACCAACCCCTAACATGGGTAAGATAGCAACTGCTAAAACAATAATACCCATGCCCCCCAGCCATTGAAGTTGCTGACGATAATACAACAGTGCTTTAGGTAAATCATCTATCCCAGAAAGTACTGTTGCACCTGTGGTTGTCAGTCCTGACATGGATTCAAAAAATGCATCACTAAAAGACATATCCAAAGAGGTGGATAATAAAAATGGCGTGGTCGCAAACAAGGATAAAACAAACCAAAAACTCACTACTACTAGCACACCTTCACGAATCCTAAAATTTTTGGTTGATTTTCTAAAAGGCAACCATAAAACAAAGCCACTTAACAATGTTAAAGAAAAAGCGGCGAAAAAAGATGAGGCTTCGTTTTGAGCATAAATAAAGTCAACAATAATGGGTGGTAATTGCGTTAGACTGAATACCATTAGCAATAAGCCAATGGTTTTAAAAACAATACTAAATTGCATGTTTAATAAAAATTAATCAAAATACCCTTCAAACAACTCTTCCACTTCATGAATTTTACTCACATCAGTTAACACTAATAACACATGGTCTCCTTCCTTGATAACTAAAGTACGCGACCCCATAATAACTTCATGATTTCTAACAACTGAACCTACGACTACACCATCTGGCAAATTGATTTGTTCAATGGTTTTACCCACAACATCCGAATGATGTTTATCACCATGTACAATAACTTCAATTGCCTCTGACTTACCCTGGCGCAATGAGTACACCATCATAGTATCACCCTTGCGAATATGTGCTAAAATACCACTCACTGTAATTTGGTCGGGCGATATGACCATGTCCACATCTTCACTTTGCTTGGCTAAATCTTCATAGACATTACGTTTAACCAAAGCAATCGTCTTATGCGCGCCTAAGCGTTTGGCTAAAATTGAAACGATAACGTTAATTTCATCAGAATCCGTTAGGGCTAAAAATAAATCTGTACTTTCAATACCCTCTTCTAATAGCAATTCCTCGTCAGAAGCGTTGCCTAAAAGCACTAATGTATTATCAAGCTCATCAGCAATCTTACTAACACGCTCTTTATTCATCTCAATAATGCGAACATGGTGATCCTTTTCTAAGAACTTTGCCAAATTAAGACCAATACGCCCACCGCCTGCAATAATAATATTTCTATAAGCTTTATCTTCACGCCTGAATTGCTTTATCACTTTAGAAATACTGTCTTTTTTGGTCATGAAATAAACCCGATCACCATCACGAATGACCGTCTCTCCTGATGCGGGAATAGCTTTACCGTTGCGATACAAGCTAACAATACGCACTCGTGTTTTTGGCAAATGTTCATGTAGATCTTTAATAGGATGACCTACAATTGGTGTGCCCGCATAAGCTTTAGTTTCTACCAATTGAACCAACCCATTTTCAAACTCAAACACCTGCTCAGCACCCGACTCTTCAACAACACGCTTAATATAGTTGGTCACCAATTCTTCAGGTGTAATAATAAAATCAATTGGAATAGCATCAGGTGCAAATAACTCCTTTCTGTGCAAATACTCAGCGGTGCGTATGCGAGCTACTTTTTTCCCTACTTGATACAAAGTGTGTGCCATCTGACAAGCCAACATATTGCCTTCATCTGATCGCGTTACCGCAATGACCATGTCCATGTTCTTAATGTCGGCCTCCTCTAGAACATTAGGATATGAAGCATGACCACACACAGTTTTAACATCTAAATGACGTTGTAGGTTTGATAAATTAGACTCATCTTTATCAATAATGGTAATGTCATTATCATTATCTGAACCCAAATATTTGGCTAATGTTGCACCAACTTGTCCTGCACCTAAAATTAAGATTTTCATACTATTTTATTTTTTATCAATGCCTAAATCTTTTAACTTACGATATAAAGTGGTTCTTTCTAACCCTGCAAGGGTTGCAACCTTGGCAATATTATGGTTGTTCTCTTGCAGATGGTGATTGAAATATTGTACCTCAAAAATATTTCTTGCCTCTTTAAGAGGTGCATTAAATTCAATGCCACTAATAGTGTGTTCAGATTTATCTAGTACTTGTTCAGATAGAATTTTACGTACCAATGGCAAAATATCATGTAGTGGTTTTTTCAAAAAATCAACTGCACCTAGTTTAATTGCCTTGACCACATCTTGATGTTCTGCATGCCCAGACATCATCACAATCGGTGTAGAAAAACCAGCTTGAGTCCATTCTTCTAACAATGACATACCGTCCTGACCAGGCATCCAAACATCCATCATAACCAGGTCAAAAATTTGATCTTTTATAATAGTTTTAGCATGACTGGCATTAGCTACAATAACCACATGATAATTAACATCTTCCAATGTATCCATCATAGTTTCTGCATTAATACTCTCATCATCAATAATAAGAATTCTACCAATGGCTAATGTGTCATCCATCACCCCTTCCTTTTATTTATTTTTTACAATTAAACTCAATGGTAATCATAGCACCATGCGATTTAACATTGCCAGCAAATATTTCACCTGCATGCTGCTTAATAATATTTTGCACAATTGCCATGCCTAAACCACTACCTTTAATTTTGGTCGTCACATAAGGCTCAAACACCCTATCAAGTACATACTTATCAAAGCCATCGCCATCATCTATGATACTTAAACGCACAATGGCTTGTTTTGGTAAATATTCTGTCGTAATTTTAACGTTTAAATCACGCCCGTCAACCATTGTTTCACTGGCGTTTTTCACTAAATTAATTAACACTCTAGAAATACTATGACTATCTAAAAGTAGTAGTGGAATATCAGCAGACAAATCAAAATCAATATTCATATTACTTTGTGCATCATAAAGTGCGATAGATTGTTTAATTAACGCATTCAAATCACAAGACTTCCTTTCAATTTGGGGCGTGTTAGCATAATCAGCAAATGCACTTACCATGGTGTCCATGGATTGAACTTGGTGAATAATGGTATTTGTAGTTTTGTCAATAATGTCTAAATCTTTACCCTCTAAAGAGCCCATCAATCTATTTCTAAGACGCTGAGCAGATAATAAAATAGGTGTTAGTGGATTTTTAATTTCGTGTGCCATGCGCTTTGCCACTTCCCCCCAAGCAGCCTTTTTCTGAGCCCTGTGTAATTTCGAAATGTCCTTAATCACAATGACAAAGCCCAAGGTTTCATTGTCATTTTTAAGTGCCGCGCCTTGGCACGATAATAACAAATGTTGACTAGCCAAAGTAATTTCAATCTCTTCACTCCATTCACTTTCATCTCGTTTAAATTTATCTTGTGTCATTAAAAACAGAGGTTCTAAATTTGAATAGCGATCAACAATAGTGTTGCATTTTTTACCAATGAATAGCTTTTCATCTTTAATGCCCAACATTGTACCAATCACTGGATTAATGAGGCGTATCTTCCTATTTTGATCAAGCGCAATCACGCCATAAGAATATTTAAGAATCGTTTCCAAATACAAATTGTGCGTATCTAAACCTTCACGAGATGCCTTGATTTGTCTAGACATGGTGTTAAATTGTTCAATCAAACTACGCACATCTTCACTTTCTTTTTGTTGGGCAATACGTACATCATAATTTCCTTTGGCAATTTCTTGCGTGGCGATGGATAAGTTATTCAGCGGCTTCATTAACCGTTCAATCATGCGAAAAACCACCATAAGCGCACTCAGTATTGCCAGTAGTACGGTGGATGAAAAATCAATCATAAAACGTTTTTGAGTGATTGAAGTGTTGATTTCAAATTTAATGTTTTGTGCTGCATTAGCAAACCCTCTAACTTGTGACAAAAACCCTAAAAGCCCTGGGTCAGTTGCATACACCACATCAACCACAAATAAATCTTGGTTTGATGTATTTGAAAGATAATGTGTTGACATTTTTACTTGAATAACGTTTGCAGTCTCGTCTTCGTTAATCATACGTGGCTGTGCACCTGGCAATGGCTGCTCTTCAATTGCCATGCAATTAATCACATCTGCTGTTTTGACAACCACCTCTTCTTGAGCATTTAACAATGTAATTTGACAAGCCCAGCCTTTATCAATCAAACCATCAAGAAATATCTGCATACTTTGTGCATAATTTTCAGCATTTTTTTGAAAGCTGCCAAAAGAGGTAATTAAAGTTAGTAATCTTTTTGTTTGTTCGGTATAACGCTCATCTCTAATTTTTTGCACACCGCTATACAAGCCATTAACTTGTTGAATAAAATTTTGACTGAACACATTAAAAGCTTTTTCTGAATCTTTAACATTGTTTTGAATCGTTTGAAATGAGAATATATAAAAAGATAACACTGGCACAATCACCAAAACCGGCACAATTTTAACAAACGACCAAGTAAATTTAGAGCCTACAATATCACCCTTAACATCGCGATTAAGGCGTAATACATCCACATAAACATAATAAATAGCAATCAGACTCATGATGATATTAAACCCAACCAAATATCCCCACCAGTGTGCAATAAAATCAGGGTTAAGTCCTAAATAAAACGTGCCAGAAATAGACAGTAAAAAAACAAACACCCAAACCCATGCAGGTGGTTTTTTTTTTAAATGCAAATATGGGTTAAGAATCATATAAAATAGTGCGAACAATCATACTTTTTGAGTAATTATCGCATACAACTACACAAATTTTTCATTAAAAGATAACCCAAATAACGTAGCTTATTATCTTTGTACTTAAGTTTTTCAAGTCGCTGCTAGGATTGTATTTATAATGAAAAATTACTTTATTCTAAATAAATAATATTTATTCTATTTTTATGTAAAACATGTATCATACGCATGTAAGTTATCTTTTAGCAATAGTCAAAAAGGTCATAAGGTATTAAGAATTAATTTTTTCTAGTGTTGGTACTATGCCATAGCAAAGTAGTATCGCTTTTTAACAATATCATATTACTTTATATAAAACTTTGAGATAACATAGTACCATTAGTTTTGCTGGTTAATCTTTCACTCAATAAAAACTAATTTTCTAATAAATATGGGGGGTATAATAATGAAAAAAATTGAAATTATAACACTAAGCTTATTACTTATAGGCACATCACAAGCATTTGCAGAGACTCTAAGAGAGCGTGTTACTGCATTAGAAGCAGCCAGAGCAGCGACAAAAATTGGTGGTGTGGTTCAGGTTAAACACGCATCAAAAGGAGTAGGCACCGCCCCAGGCGATATCAAACTTCACATTTCACACGCAGTTAATGAACAATTCGATGGCTTTTTTACAATTCAAAGAAAAGGTGGGGATGATAAAGCGACAGAAGATGACATAATTTTAGATGCTGCAGCGATTAATTACCATAATACAAACTTTGATGCCTCAATCGGCAAAATTGGCACGCCTTTTGGTTCTTATGCCACAGGCATGGTAACAAACCCTTTAACCAAAGATATTGACTCTGATAAAGGCAATAGAAATGGACTTATATTATCCAAAACATTGGGTGATATTAAAGTTTCAGTTTATACCAACGAAAAAGACCAAGGAAAAAGTAAAGGCATATCAGCTAATTATACTAACGGGGCATTCAATGCAGGCGCTTACTATTTTGATGGTGCTTCTAGTGACGGCACAAAAGATGCTGGCGCCTCAAAAGCCATTCGCTTGGATTACAAGGTAAGTAATGGCTTGAGTGTTGTTTATGAAAACGTTAAAACTAACAAAGATACTAGCGTTAAAAAATCTGCTTCACATATTGAAGCAAGTTATGCACACCAAATCATGGCAACAGATGCTTCAATAACCTTAGCTTATAGCAAGGAAAATGCAGCAACAGGCAATAAAAAACAAACAGGTATTACTTATAGTATTATGCCAACAGAGGGTGTAAAAATCTCTCTTGAAAGCAATAAGTTAAAAGACGCATCGTCAGTGACTACTAATACGCTAAAAGTTTCTTATAGTTTTTAACAAAACTGTAGCAATCTTGTTAAAAGAAAATGCATGTTAGTAACATGGCAATCCTTTATAAAATAGTTTCAAAGTCTTGAAATTAACCCATAAGTTTGCTTCAAGACTTTGCTTTAAAAAAATATTTGATATTTATTGAGTTATAGACCGTGTCACACTCTCTCCTTACATTCCAATGTGGTATAACTCAATAAATAAACTCCTTTACAATAACACTAATAAATTTAAGACAACTTAAGTCAATCAATGGAATGAGTAGGTTGAGTCGCTTTCTCCAATATATCCATATTAGGTTCAATTATTGGGCGGATATTAGGATCTAGAGAGATTAAACAACGCTGAGTATATTTCTTCACTAATGAAAACAACGCATCTGCTGTGGGTTGAACCACAATAGAGTAGGAGCCAAGATGCAGAACTGTCTTTTCATTTAAGACAATATCAACATCACTAGTAGTTAACAACCTATCCGCAGCACCTAAGCCATAAAAACTATAAACAGGAAACCCTTTATCATCTAACTGAACCAATGCCGTCGTAGTGGGCGCATTTTTTCTTTGTATAAATTCGGCCAACACTCGCTCCTTAGCAAGTACTGCCATCAGGCGCTCTTCTAAAAAATCATTTGAAATGCCTGTTAAAAGAGCACTTCGCCTATCAAGCCTCGACAAACCTATAGCAACATTAAAAGGCGAGCTCCCTGCTTTTGCCTCCAAGAAAAGTCTCATCAGAAAACTGTATCACTCTATCACGAATTTTAACGCCCTCTTTTGGCATATCAGTTGAAAGCCAATTATGTGGTAATCTCGGCCCTGTCAAGATTAAATTACCTGGCTTAAAACGATCAATATAATCACCCACAAATACTTTGCCACAAGTGTTAACAATGTAATGCAACTCATACTCTTCATGATAATGCCAACGCATTAAAGGGCTTGGCACACCATGCTCTAAATAGCGCACATAGCCAAAAGAGCCTTCAGGTTCATAACCAAGATTGGGATTGCGTTGAAATCTGTGCTTCATCTTTGAATTGCGTACTAATTTTATTTTAGACATTGGCATAATATCAGTCTAATACATCAAGATATTAACGTCAACAAAATATTTTCCAACAAGAAAGGCATTGATTAGTTGATTAATGAGAATTTATACAAAATTTGTTCACTTTTTTATAAAGCTTGACGCAACGAGTTTATAAGACGCACATCACCTGCTAATTTACCAAATAACAAAATGCAAGAGCCATAGGCAAGAACAACGTTTTCAGCCAAGCAAATTTTTTCAATAACAATGAAATCCACGCTTTGATCTTCGTAGATAAATCCAATCTCATTGCGCTGTTGGCGTTTTTAAAAAGCAAGAAGACACAAAGGCTAATAACACTGAAGTATCATCAATACTACGTTCATTATTTAGCGCCTCTTCCAGTATCAGCAAAATAAACCCTTTAATTTTAGAAAATCCATCCATTGCAACTCTTTGATTAGTGTCTTGTATATAAATATTACTAAGTCTATCTAACACAGTATATCTCTATAGGTATTCAAATTGATAAGGGTAGAATTTGATTTGATTTCAAGACAAGGAATAACATCATTAGTCATATAATCATAGGCCATTTGCCAAATTTCACTATCTCTCACATCTTCATGAATATAATTAAATCCTTTTAAAACACCTGCCCATGCAAAACAACAATGACTGCCATTTAGTAGAGTATTTTTGGCTCTTCATAAGGCTCAACATCCTCTACTAATTCAACACCAACCATCTCCTATGCTGGACGACCATTAATAAAATCATCCTCTACCGCACATTGAATAAATGCCTCTCTCATAACTGAGACCTTATCAACACGACCCGTTGCTTCAAGCACTCGCTGCTCAACTTATTTTGTTGGTCATGGCGTAATTCGATCAACCATGCCATTTGGAGATGAGGTTTTTTGCTTCACCCAATCAAGCAATTCTTGACTGCCTTGTTGAGGTAAAAACTGCAAAAATCCAGACAAAAATCGACTGCTATTATGGCTCAAATTATCACAATTTAACAAAGTGATTGGGTCGCCATCACCTCGAAGCTCTGAAAAACCTAAATCTAATTGGTCGTTTTGGTCAAAATAATAACCCGCTTCTGTTACTGTGAATGAGATGATTCGTGTGCTTGGCTTGATAACCACCTCAATTAAACCGGTAAGGTATATCAGTTAACCAATTGATAGGCGTAAGTCTCATCCATTGCCAAAATTGTGCCAATACCTCAATTGGGTTCATCATCATATGTTTCCATAACAAAGCATTGACTGTATGCATGACAAAAAATGGTGAAATCATTAACATGCGCACTAATGGACGGCCTGGAAATGGATCGTTAATCAATAGTGTGCAATGTCAAGGCCGAACACAATGGTAATAACAACGACACTGCCCAAGTAGTAAAAGCATGTTTGATATTGCATCTATAAAGGCAGGATTGGTAATAAAATATTCATAGTTAGACAAGCCTGCAAACCCTGATATATCTGACTGCATAAAATTGTAGCGAATGAATGAAAAATACAACGTCATTACTAATGGAACTATCATCCACAGTAATAAGGTTGCTACTGCTGGTGTTAAAAGTAGTCTAGGCATCCAGCGATTTGGCTGTGTCATTAAAGGCATTAAAAATCTCCTACATTAAAAAATACCAATGAGGCTTGCATGTTGCTCGAACACTCATTGGTAAAAATTACTCATAATATGGGTGGGAGTGCGGCTTAATTACTTATAATAACCCGCTCTTCCCATTATGCGTGCAGCAGCTTGAGAAGAACCAAGTGCTTTGTCAATAGAAATCTTACCTGCCAATTCAGCACTCATTTGTTGACCAACAATCACACCGATTGACTAAAACTCTGGAATAGCTGCAAACTGTACACCTGTATAAGGTGATTGATTAAATGTGCTATCATCTTGCTTTGCACTTTTAGTTCTGCATCAGCAAACTTAGCAGCTGCCAAAAAATTCTTATTTTGATAAGTTGAACTGCGCGTACCTGTTGACACTTTACCCTAGCCTAATTTATTCCCAACCAAGTTGATATAATTCTTTGACGTTGCCCACTCAATAAACTGTAATGCTGCTGCTGATTTTTTAGAAGACTCAGGCACTGCTAAAACTCATGCCCATAACCAGTTGGCACCTTTGGCCGTTTTCTTAGTTGGCGATTGTGCAAAAGCCACTTTATCTGCAACCTTACTTTGATAAGGGTTAGTAATAAACGACGCAGCAATGGTTACACCAATCCAAATGCCACATTTGCCTTCGTTAAATAACTCTAAAATTTCATTGAAACTATTAGCAGACGACCCTGTAGGTCCATATTTATTCAACAAATCAACATATTGAGTAACTGCATCTTTCCATTCTTTTGACTCAAGTTGAAGCTCTCATTCCATATCAAACCATTGAGCGCCATAACTATTTGCCATCGTCGTAATGAATGCCATATTATCGCCCCATTCTGGTTTGCCACGCAAACAAATACCATAAACACCATTCTCAGGATCATGGATTTTAGGGATGACTTTAATGACATCATCCCAAGTAGGGTTTTCAGGTATTCTCATGCCAGCTGCTTTAACCAAATCAGCACGATACATTATTACAGTATTATGATATCTATTTGCATCAAAGACTTTGAAATATTAGTAAAACCATTATTCCATATAGCATTTTTTAATACAGTTAAAAAAATTATAGTCTAAGATTAATCACATAAAAAACCAATTTATAACTTGGCTAGTAAGTAACTTGGTCAGTATAAAATACGACAAATGATTCAAACACAAACACAACTAAGTCAGTTTCTAGATTTAATAAAACACGAAACTGAACTAGCCATTGATACCGAATTTAAGCGTGTTAATACTTACTATCCAGTACTGTGTTTGGTACAAATATCCACTAAAAGTGCAACTGATTGTATCGATATCTTAGCAATTGAAGATTTAAACCCACTGTTTGAAAAACTTTATCAAAAAGATTGCTTGTGGATTGTGCACTCAGCACGCCAAGATATTGAGGCTATATACTATTTGTCTAAACAACTCCCTAAACGTTTGTTTGACACTCAAATTGCAGCTAGTTTAATTGGTCATCCTATGCAAATTTCTTATCAAACACTGACTCAAATATTGCAAAATGTCTATTTAGAAAAAGCTTATACCCGCCTAGACTGGACCACACGTCCATTACCAGATGAGGCACTTGAGTATGCATTAGATGATGTACGATATTTACTTAAAAATTTCTACCGACTTAAAAGCCAATTAAAAACTGAGCATAAATCACACTGGATTGAACAAGAGGGTCAATTATTATTAGACATTAAACTTTATAATCCTGATATCAAAAACGCATGGAAAAACGTCAAAGGATTTTCACGCTTAGCTAAAAACACACATCGTTTTGTAGCACAATTAGCCATGTTTAGAGAACATCAAGCGATTCATAAGAACACACCTAGAAAATGGATAATAAGTGATGATAAATTAATCAACTATGCTCTCAAAAAAGAATCACTGCCCTCTGGTATAAAAACTACATTTAATGAATTTTTAGTGAACAATGAACAACTGCATGATGCTGAAATTATTGTGAATAAGCATACATTACCAACAAAAACCGAAAAAGCAAAGAAAAATGAATTACAAAAACTGATACAAAATATAGCAAATCAGTATAATCTAGACGATAAAATTATTGCCAACAGCAAATCATTATTGAGTTTTATTCGTGGTGACCACTCAGTTATTTTCTTAACAGGTTGGCGCTTTAATCTTTTAAAAGAGGAATTAGAAAAATGCAAAATAGTTTAAAACCGGTCTCAGCAGGCAATATTCCTGATGAAATTAACGTTATTATTGAAATCCCAGCAAATTCATCACCCATTAAATATGAGATTGACAAGGAAACAGGAGCAATGTTTGTAGATCGCTTTATTTCAACACCTATGTTCTACCCTTGCAATTACGGTTTTGTGCCAGAAACATTAGCAGATGACGGTGACCCAGCCGATGTCTTGGTGATTACCCCTTATCCACTAATCCATGATAGTGTTATTACAGTACGCCCAATTGGTGTTTTACGCATGACTGATGAAGCTGGAAAAGATTCAAAAATTTTAGCCGTGCCTATTGATAAATTATGTAAATTTTATCATGACATCAAATGTATTGATGATGTTGGTGTTACCATTAAAAATCAAATCGAACACTTTTTTACTTACTATAAAGACCTTGAAGAAGGCAAGTGGGTGAAAATTGATGGCTGGGGCGACTCTGTTGAAGCCAAAAAAGAGCTTCAATACTCTTTTAACGCTTATCATCAATAATTCTTTCCAAATCGTGTCAGGTGAATATCGGGGCAGAAAATTTAACTTTCCTGATGCGCCTAGTTTAAGACCTACATCAGGCAAAATCCGAGAAACCTTATTTAATTGGATTCAATTTGAATCACACAACAAAACCTACCTAGATTTGTTTACTGGCAGTGGAAGTCTAAGTTTTGAAGCACTATCTAATGGTGCTAAACAAGTTGTTAGTATTGAAAAAGACTTCAACGCCTATCAAAGTTTAAAAAAAAATAAAACGCTATTAAAAACAAACAAAATGAGTATTTTTAATCAAGATGCGTTAAACTTCTTGTCTGAAAAAAGCACACAAATTTTTGATTTTGTTTTTTTAGACCCACCTTTTAATAAAAATTACCTACCAAAAACTTTAAAAGCACTTTCAAAAGGTAATTTTTTGACTTCAAATACAAAAATCTATATAGAATCTGAATTTAAAATTTTAAAAAATGAAACAACTGAATGGTTGTCAACAAACATTCAAATTAATAAACAAAAACATACAGGGCAAGTACATTATTGCGTAATAACTCTATTATAAAACCTTAACTAAATCACCTTATGATGAAAAAAATCGCAATTTACCCAGGCTCGTTTGATCCAATTACCAATGGTCATATTGACTTAATTAAACGCGCCAGTAAATTATTCGATGAAATTATTATTGGCATTACTCAAAATAGTAAAAAAAAAGCTTTTTTAAGTATTGACGATAGAATCAACACAACCAATACTGCACTTAAAGATATTAGCAATATTAAAGTATTAAGCTTTAATACGCTATTGGTTGACTTTGCAGATAAGCAAAACGCACAAGTGATTTTGCGCGGACTGCGTGCTGTTAGTGACTTTGAATACGAATTTCAGCTTTCAGGCATGAACAAACACCTCAATCCTAACATTGAAACTCTATTTATGACACCTGCTGAACAGTATGCCAATATCTCTTCTTCCTTGGTAAGAGAAATTCTAGTACTAGGGGGTGATATTAGTATTTTTGTACCTGCATCAGTAGATGCGTTATTCAAACAACGCTTATAAAATTTTTAGCCTTAATCCTTGAAAAAAAAATGCCCACCCCTATATAGGACGTATATTAAAATACTAAGGAATAAAACATGTCAAAAATTATCGGTATTGACTTAGGTACAACCAATTCATGTGTAGCCATTATGGATGGTGGCAATGTTAAAATCATTGAAAACTCTGAGGGCGATCGTACCACTCCGTCTATTATCGCTTATCCAAAAGACTCTGAAGAAGTTTTGGTTGGTCAGCCAGCAAAACGCCAAGCGGTCACCAATCCTGAAAATACACTATACGCAATTAAACGTTTAATCGGTCGTCGTTTTGATGAAGATGCTGTACAAAAAGACATCAATCTTGTACCTTATAAAATTGTCAAAGCCGACAATGGTGATGCTTGGGTTGAGGTTAAAGGCAAAAAAATGGCCGCGCCTGAAATTTCAGCAAAAGTCATTGGTAAAATGAAAAAAACTGCTGAAGATTATTTGGGCGAAGAAGTCACCGAAGCGGTCATTACAGTTCCTGCTTACTTTAACGACTCGCAACGCCAAGCAACTAAAGATGCCGGTAAGATTGCAGGTCTTAATGTTAAACGCATTATTAATGAGCCAACTGCTGCTGCACTGGCTTATGGCGTTGATAAAGTTAAAGGTGATAAAACCGTTGCTGTTTATGACTTAGGTGGTGGTACATTTGACGTATCTATCATTGAAATGGAAGACATTGATGGTGAAAAACACTTTGAAGTACTCTCTACCAATGGTGATACTTTCCTAGGTGGCGAAGATTTTGATCAACGTATTATTGGCTATTTAGTGGATGAATTCAAAAAAGACCAAGGTGTTGATTTAACCAATGATCCCATGGCGTTGCAACGCTTAAAGGAAGCAGCTGAAAAAGCCAAGATTGAATTATCTTCTTCTGAACAAACTGACGTCAACTTGCCTTACGTGACTGCAGATGCATCAGGCCCTAAGCACCTTAATATTAAAGTCACTCGTGCTAAGTTAGAATCATTAGTTGAAGACCTACTCAAGCGCACTATTGAACCATGTAAAACTGCACTTAAAGATGCAGATTTATCTGCAAGTGATATTGATGAGGTTATCTTAGTAGGTGGTCAAACACGCATGCCTAAAGTAACAAAAATGGTGCAAGACTTCTTTGGTAAAGAACCTAAAAAAGATGTCAACCCTGACGAGGCAGTAGCGATGGGCGCTGCAATTCAAGCAGGTGTATTAGATGGTGATGTTAAAGACGTATTGTTATTAGATGTAACGCCATTATCTTTAGGCATTGAAACCATGGGCGGTATTATGACTAAACTAATTGAGAAAAACACAACCATTCCTACCAATGCAAGCCAAATTTTTTCAACTGCGGCTGATAATCAATCTGCAGTAACTGTACATGTATTACAAGGTGAACGCGATACGGCTAGTGTCAACAAATCATTAGGTCAATTCAACCTTGAAGGCATTCCCAATGCACCCAAAGGCCAGCCTCAAGTCGAAGTAACATTTGACATTGATTCTGATGGTATCTTGAATGTCTCTGCCAAAGACAAAAATACTGGTAAAGAGCAATCAATCACCATTAAAGCCTCATCTGGCTTGAGTGATGAGGAAGTTGAAAAAATGATTAAAGATGCTGAAGCACATGCTGATGAGGATAAAACATTCCAAGAATTAGTCACCAGTAAGAACATGGCAGATTCCTTAATACACTCAACCAAGCAAACGCTAGAAGAGCTAAAAAATGAAGTTTCTGATGATGAAAAATCAGCGATTGAAATAGCCATTACCGAGCTTGAAAAAGCCATTAAAGACGATGATAAAGAAGCCATTGATGCCAAGGTTCAAACTTTAAGTGAAAAAGTACAACCATTAGCTGAAAAAGCACAAACCAAAGAAGGTGCTAAAAATACCTCGCAAAAAGAGTCAAATGCTGATGACGATGTGGTTGATGCTGATTTTGAAGAGGTTAAAGACGATAAATAAAAGGTTAAAAACCTAACCACTAAAACCTTCCTTAAGAGATAGCACTTAAGGAAGGTTTTTTAATCATAAGGCAAAACATGTCACAAAAAGATTATTACGAAGTACTGGGTGTTGCAAAAAATGCAGACGCTAAACAAATTAAAAAAGCTTACAAACGCCTAGCAATGAAACACCACCCTGATCGCGTTAAAGATGACAAAGCATCGGCTGAAAAAAAATTTAAAGAAATTCAAAAAGCGTATGCCATTTTGTCTGACGCTCAAAAACGTCAATCCTATGACCAATTTGGTCATGCAGGCGTCAACGGCAATGCGGGCACTGGTGGTGGCAACCCATTCGGTGGTGGTTTCGGTGATATTTTTGGTGATATTTTTGGTGGTGGTTCTCAGAAACCCAACAATCGTGGCTCAGATTTACGTTATGATTTAGAAATTGATTTAAAAGAAGCGGCGCAAGGCACTACTGTTAAAGTTCGCATTCCAAAAAACGAAACTTGTGATACCTGCTCAGGCACTGGTGCAAAACCAGGCACTAGTGTTAAAACCTGCACAACTTGTGGTGGCGCAGGGCAAGTGCAAATACAACAAGGGTTTTTCGCCGTGCAACGCCATTGTAGCACTTGTGCTGGCACAGGTCAAAGAATTGAATCTCCTTGTGGCACTTGTCGTGGACAAGGCTTGGTACATAAGCAAAAAACCCTATCAGTCAAAATCCCTGCAGGCGTAGACACAGGCAATCGTATTCGCTTAAGTGGCGAAGGGGAGGCGGGTACTAGAGGCGGTCCTAGTGGCGATTTATACGTACAAGTCCACGTTAGAAAACACGCCATTTTTGAACGCGAAGACAACGATTTATATTGCGAAGTGCCTATTGATTTTGCAATTGCAACACTAGGCGGTTCAATTGAAGTACCTACACTTGAGAATAAATTAAAAATTAAGGTTCCAGCAGGCACACAAACCGGAAAACTATTCCGCTTGCGTGGCAAAGGCATCGCCCATCTTCAGCGTGGTGGTTCTGGCGATTTAATCTGTCAAGTTAAGATTGAAACGCCAGTTAATCTTAATAAAAAACAACAAGACCTATTACAAGAGTTTTCCAGTTCATGTGGCAAAAAACATCATCCTGAATCAGACTCATTTTTTGGTAAAATGAAATCATTCTTTGAATAAAAAACAGGACATATTTAGTGAACATTAAACAAATTAAAGCAAGAGAGATTCTTGATTCTAGAGGCAATCCAACTGTTGAGGCGGATGTTATCCTTGATGATGGCACAATTGGTAGTGCAATGGTGCCATCTGGCGCATCAACAGGTCAACTCGAGGCTCTGGAGTTGCGCGATGGGGATAAATCGCGCTATTTAGGCAAAGGGGTTTTAAAAGCTGTTGAGTTTGTCAACACAGAAATTTGTGATACTTTGATTGGCTTTGGTATTGAGGATTTAAACAAGATTGACCAAGCGATGATTGATTTAGATGGTACTGAAACCAAAGCAAGATTAGGTGCAAATGCAATTTTAGCAGTCTCGTTAGCTGCCGCCCATGCTAATGCTAATATACAGCACAAGCCATTATACATGTCATTAAATCAAGGTGGAAATTACAAACTACCTGTGCCTATGATGAATATTATTAATGGGGGTGAACACGCCAACAATAGTGTTGATATTCAAGAATTTATGATCATCCCTGCTGGTGCGCCAAGTTTTAAAGAGGCGATACGTTATGGTGCTGAAGTGTTTCATCATTTAAAAGTAGTGTTAGAAACCAAAGGCATGAATACTTCTGTGGGTGATGAAGGTGGTTTTGCCCCTGATTTGGCTTCAAATGAAGATGCTATTAAAGTTATTTTAGAAGCAATTAACAATGCAGGTTACAAAGCAGGCAAAGATATTTTTATTGGTATTGATGCGGCAAGTTCAGAATTTTATGAGAACGGCACTTACAATTTAGCATCTGAAAACAAATCACTCAGTTCTGAAGAGTTTGTTGATTATTTATCCAACTGGGTGGCAAACTACCCAATTATTTCAATTGAAGATGGCATGGATGAAAATGATTGGGATGGCTGGGACTTGTTAACCAAAAAAATCGGTAACAAAGTACAATTGGTTGGTGACGACCTATATGTAACCAACAGTAAGATTTTAAAACAAGGTATTGAAAAAAATATTGCCAACTCTATTTTAATTAAAGTCAATCAAATTGGCACCTTAACTGAAACCTTTCAAGCCATGAAGATGGCAACAGATGCTGGCTATACCTCAGTTATGTCACACAGATCGGGTGAAACTGAAGATACAACAATTGCTGATTTAGCAGTAGCCACTGGCTGTGGTCAAATCAAAACTGGTTCATTATCAAGATCAGATCGTTTAGCAAAATATAATCGCCTACTTCGCATTGAAGAAGAATTAGGAATTAAGGCTGTTTATCCAGGGCTTGATGCTTTTAATCATTTGAATTAAACTCATCGCTTTATATAATAAGTTAACACAACTGATTGGAATCACTGTCAACTTTTTGGCTTAGTATCATCCTTTTTGGACTGATACTAAGTTCCGCATTTTTCTCTAGTGCTGAAACTTCAATGATGGCAATTAATCGCTATCGTCTGAAAGTCTTAAGCAAAAATAATAAAAATGCAAAACGTACCGAACATTTACTTAATGACTTAGACCATCTCATTGGTACAATTCTATTGGGCAACAACTTTGTTAATATTTTTGCCTCTAGTATTGCAACTATACTCGCCATTAAACTATGTGGTGAGGGCTCAATTGTATTGGCCTCTTTAGCGTTAACGTTTATTATCTTGGTTTTTGCAGAAACAACACCTAAAACATTTGCCGCTAAAAATCCTGAAAAGATTGCCCTACCAGCCTCAATTATTGTTGCAGCATTAATCAAGTTGTTTAAGCCTTTTGTTTGGCTAATTGCCCAATTATCAAAGATAATATTAACATTATTTGGTATGAAAAACGAACCACGCAACAACCTTATTAGCTCAGAAGAGTTAAAAATGGTGGTGAGTGATTCCAAGCCCATTATTGCTTCTAATTATCAAAAAATGTTGCTTAATATTATTGACTTAGAGAAAGTTAAAGTTGAAGATATTATGATTCCTAGACACAAGTTAATAAGCGTTGATATTAACAAGCCTGATGAAATTTTAAAACAATTTGAGCGCATACAACACACCAGATTAATCACTTATGATACATCAAGTGATAATATTACTGGCGTATTACACATGCGTGATATTGTAAATTTATACGCCAAAGGTGATTTTAGCATTGACAATGCATTGGCATTGGTTCGCACGCCTTATTTTGTGCCAGAAGGTACCAGCCTTGCTCACCAATTGGCACATTTTCAACAACAAAAAAGACGACTGGGTTTGATTGTGGATGAATATGGAGAAGTGCGTGGCATGATTGTATTAGAAGACATCTTAGAAGAAATTGTAGGGCAATTCACCTCAAATCAAAATGAAAGTATTGATGAGATTACTAAGCAAAAAGATGGTAGTTACTTGATTGACCCCAGAATTAGTATAAGAGAATTAAAAAGTTTATTACAATTAAACTTATCCGTCACTAAAGCAAAAACCCTAAATGGCTTAATTTTAGAAACATTACAAAGCATTCCTAAGCGTGGTATTAGTTTAAAAATTGACAATGTATTGATTGAAATTATGCAAACTTCTGAGCAAACTATTAAGCTGGTTAAGCTGACCAAATTAGACTAAAGCCTGCCCCATACTAACTACCACAGCCTCCTTTAAAGCAAATTTATTAGTTTGATTTGGCATCAACATAATCACAGTTGAGCCCATATTAAATCGACCCAGTTCTTGGCCTTTTTTAAGGCTTATGCTTTCATTTGAATAATCAAAATATTGAATTTGCTTTTGATAAGGCGGATTAATTTGACCATGCCACACAGTTTGCATTGAACCTACAAAAATAGCACCCACTAAAACAAACGTACACAAACCAAATTCAGTCTCAAAATAGCACACAACACGCTCATTTCTAGCAAACAACCCATCCACATTTTCAACAGTGTTTTGATTCACTGAAAACAAATCGCCTGGAATATAGCTCATTGAGATTAGCGTACCGTCATAAGGCATATGAATGCGATGATAATCTTTAGGTGATAAATAAATAGTAATAAAATAACCAGACTTAAATTCAACACTTCTAGCATCATTACCCAGCAACTGCCCAACGCTATATCTATGGTTTTTAGCTTGAATAATTTGAGTGTTATCAATATTGCCAACTTTCGATACTTTTCCATCAACAGGGCAAACAATCAAGCTGTCAGCAATTTTTCTAGCATTTGGTTTTAATGCTCTGGTAAAAAAATCATTAAAGTGCTGGTAATCTTCAATATTTTCACGCACTGCTTCGGATAGATTGACCTGGTAAGACTTCACAAACCAAGCAATAAACCTATTTTTCAGCCAAACATTTTTAATGCGTGCAAAACGAAACATTAACTTTGATAGCCAATGCTGAGGAATAACGTACTGCCACCAAATCATATTTTTTTATATCAGCTTAGATTGAATAAATGACAAGGCATCATCAAATGTCACTTCTATTTTATCTGCCCTATCTCTAGCCTTGTACTCCACATTGCCATTATCAGCATGTGTGTCACTAATCACTATTCTGTGTGGAATACCAAATAGTTCGGAATCAGCAAACATAATACCAGCACGCTCTTTTCTATCATCCAATAAGACTTCAATATCTGCCTCAATAAACTGCTGATAAAGCTTATCAGCCAATGTTTTCACACGAGTGGATTTATTATAATTAATGGGCACAATAACAATTTTAAAAGGCGCAATCGCTTGAGGGAAAATAATCCCCCTGCTGTCATAATTTTGTTCAATAGAAGCTGCAATAATACGTGTCACACCAATACCATAACAGCCCATTGTGGTTGTAACTGCCTTGCCAGATTCTCCAATAACATTGGCTTTCATAGCACTAGAATATTTAGTGCCCAGCTGAAAAATATGCCCCACCTCAATACCACGTTTAATCATCAACTTTCCTTTTCCCTCTGGGGAATCGTCTCCTTCTACAGCGTTGCGTAAATCAGCATCAACAAATTCAATACCCTGCCAATTGACACTAGTTAGATGATAATCCCACTCATTTGCACCACAAACAAAATCACACAATACACCAGCTGAATAATCAACAATCAAATCAATGTCTAAATTTTTAATACCTATAAAACCTTTCTTTAAATCTAAATTCTTAATTTCATCCTCTGTTGCAAACTCAAAATCGCCAAATAAATTATGCACTTTTATTTCATTTAATTCATGGTCGCCACGCAATGCCAAAGCTTTAAAATCGCTTTTGGTTTTAATAATTAAAGTTTTAACGCAATCTGATTTCTTAACATTCAAAAATTCAGCAACTTCTTCAATGCTGGTTTTCTTCTTGGTTAGAACTTTTTCCTCAGTAAGTGTAGATTTACAAGTTTTCTCCTGTTTTGAAAAAGCGACTTTTTCTATATTAGCCGCATAATCTGACTCATCTGAGAAACAAATGGTGTCCTCTCCACTTTCTGCCAACACATGAAATTCATGCGAAGCATCTCCACCAATTGAGCCAGAATCTGCCAAAACTGCACGATAATCAAGACCCAATCGGTCAAAAATATTTGAGTAAGTTTGATGCATCAGCTCATAAGTTTGTTGTAAAGAAGCTTGGTCAATATGGAATGAATAGGCATCTTTCATGATAAATTCACGCAAACGCATCACCCCAAAACGAGGACGAATTTCATCTCTAAATTTGGTTTGAATTTGATAAAAATTCATGGGTAGTTGTTTATAACTACGCAAATATTGCGCTGCCAAATGCGTAATGACTTCTTCATGAGTTGGTCCTAGGCAAAATTCACGCTGGTGGCGATCAGTAAAACGCAATAACTCAGCACCATATTTATCCCATCTGCCAGAAGCTTGCCAAAGTTCTGCAGGCTGAGCAACAGGCATAAGCACTTCTTGGGCACCTGATTTATTCATTTCTTGTCGAATAATACTTTCAACTTTATGCAATACTCTTACCCCCATTGGCAAATATGAGTACAAACCCGATGCCAATTTAGAAATAAGACCTGCTCGAATCATGAGTTGATGCGAGATAATTTGCGCATCATTTGGCGCTTCTTTTTGAGTCGGGATTAAAAGCTTCGTTGTTTTCATTTATAATAACAAGAAAAATACTCAATTTTACCCATGCCCGATATTCAAACACTTTTAATTTGGACAATTCCCGTACTATTTGCAATCACTGTGCATGAAACAGCGCATGGCTGGGTTGCCTCAAAACTGGGTGATCATAGCGCTAGAATGATGGGCAGACTTACCCTTAACCCTATCAAGCACATTGACCCGGTTGGTACTATTTTAGTACCTGCATTTTTATACTTTACCTCAGGGTTTATTTTTGGCTGGGCCAAGCCTGTGCCTGTTAATTTTAATGCACTTAGATCGCCTAAAAAAGACATGCTTTGGGTAGCGATTGCTGGGCCTGCGTCAAATTTCATCATGGCAATTGTATGGCTGATAATAATTTTACTGGCAGTTAATATTGACTCCCAATTTCTAATTGATATGGGGCAAGTGGGTGTTCAAATGAACTTGATATTAGCCGTACTTAATCTATTGCCTTTGCCACCGCTTGATGGTGGTCGCGTTGTAAGCTCATTACTATCAAGAAAACTATCTTATCAATACGACCAGTTAGAGCCTTATGGTTTGTATATTTTGTTAGGTTTGTTGTTTTTAGGTGTATTTCAATGGGTTGTCTTTCCCATTGTTAAAATCATCCAGCAATTTATGTTTAGCGTTACTGGTCTTATTTAAGAAGAACAGCTTACTGCAAGCCCTTGCGCCCAATCAGGCGCTTCATGAGTATAAGATATCATGTCTTGGTGAACTTCAAAGGGTTTATTTAATAAATCAAACAAAATTGCTATTTCAGTATAGTCTTTGTCATCTTCTGCCTTTCGAATTGCCACCTCTGCTAAATAATTACGTAAAATATAATTAGGGTTTACGCCATTCATCATGCTGATTCTATTGCGATTATTTTCTTGAGATATGCGCTTATCATACAACTCAATCCAATCATTAAAATCAGTATCAATGGCTAATTTATCCACATCAGCTAACTGCCTTAATGACTTGGTATGGTCTTTTTTATGTTTATATAACACGTCAAAAAATTGCGCAATTAATACATGATCTTGCTTGTCTTTTTCACGCAAGCCAAATTTTTTCCTCATCAATGTAGAATACGACTCAACTAAGTAGTTTTGATATTTATTTAACACTGATTTTGCTTGTTTGGCATGGATTAAACTTGACAAACTATCCGCCAAACGAGATAAATTCCACAAAGCAATATTTGGCTGTTGATCAAAGCCGTAACGACCATCATAATCAGAATGATTGCAGATAAACTTAGGATTATAAGTTTCTAAAAAACCAAATGGCCCATAATCAATCGTCAATCCAAGAATTGACATATTGTCCGTATTCATCACCCCATGTGCAAAACCCTGCGCTTGCCAATGCGCAATCATAATTGCTGTTTTCTGTACCACTTCATTGAAAAAGGCAACATATTGATTTTCACCTTGACAATATTGGTAATGATGTTCAATCACAAAATCAGCCAATTGCTTCACTTGAGAAGTTTGACCACGTGAAGCAAACAGTTCAAAATGACCAAAACGAATATGGCTAGGTGCACAACGCATAACAATCGCCCCTGTTTCAATACTTTCTCGATAAACCTCGCTATGACTACCAACCAATGTTAGCGCTTCTGTAGTGGGAATATTTAAGCCTTTCATAGCGATTGAGCATAAGTATTCACGAATGGATGAGCGTAATACTGCACGACCATCTGCACCACGTGAATAAGGCGTTTGTCCTGCACCTTTAAGTGACAGTTCAATGCCTTGTAGTTGTCCTATTAAACAAGAACGACCATCACCTAATTGAGGCACGAAATGACCAAATTGATGCCCTGCATAAATACTAGCAATGGGTTGGGTGTGTTGGAATTTCTTTTCGCCTGAAGCAATATTTAATAATTTATTATCCTTAATAGATAATTTAAGTCTATCTTGTAATGCTTGGTTTTTATGAATTAAAAAAGGTTGTTTTAATGATTGAACATCAATGTCTGAGAAAAAATCACGACCTAGCGTGGCAAAATTTAGCACGTTTTTAAGACAACTTATCTCTAAGCAGTTCGTTAACTTGTTTAGGATTGGCCTTGCCAGCAGTAAGCTTCATAATTTGACCAACAAAAAATCCCAAAATCTTATCATTGCCCGATTTAAACTGAGCTACTTGTGGCGCATTATTAGCAATCACTTGTTCTACAATTGCTTCAATTGCACCCATGTCAGTTATTTGCTTTAGGCATTTAGCTTGAATAATTGCATCTGCATTGCCCTTACTATCCCACATGGCTTTAAACACGTCTTTAGCGGCTTTTCCAGAAATGGTACCATCATTAATACGACTGATTAATAGCGATAAGGCTTGCGCAGTAATGGGAGAGTTTTGAATGTCAATTTGATGCTTGTTCAAAGAGGCTGATAATTCACCCATAACCCAATTGGCACACAGCTTAGCATTGCTAGCATGATGCTCAAGCATGGTCTCAAAATAGTCAGCCAAAGGTTTTTGCAAGGTAAGCACATCTGCATCATAGTCACTTAAGCCTAATTCTGCAACAAACCTTGCTTTTTTCTGGGCTGGTAATTCTGGTAAGGTTTGTCTTATTTTTTCTAATAATTCATCAGAAATCTCAACAGGTAGTAAATCTGGGTCTGGAAAATAACGATAATCATTGGCTTCTTCTTTTGAGCGCATAGAACGCGTTTCATGTTTCACCGAATCATACAAACGAGTTTCTTGTACAATACTACCACACTCTTCAAGAATGTCTTGCTGGCGTTCAACTTCCAAATTAATCGCACGTTCTAAAAATTTAAATGAGTTGATATTTTTTAATTCTGCACGCGTACCAAGCTCTTTTTGTCCTTTGGGGCGAATAGAGACATTCGCATCACAACGAAATGAGCCTTCTTGCATATTGCCATCACAAATATCAATATATTGCACCAAGGTATGAATTTTTTTAGCATAGACTACCGCCTCTTTAGCACTGCGCATATCAGGCTCGGAGACAATTTCAAGTAATGGTGTGCCTGCACGGTTTAAGTCAATTGCAGTATCGTCATCAAACATATCATGTATAGACTTTCCTGCATCTTCTTCTAAGTGCGCACGCGTAATACCAACTACCTTGGTTTTCTCACCAAGCGTGATTTCAATCTTGCCTTCACCCACAATAGGCCAGTCCATTTGTGAAATTTGGTAGCCTTTTGGTAAATCTGGGTAAAAATAATTCTTTCTATCAAATATATTACGCTGATTAATATGTGCATTAATCGCCACGCCAAATTTGATTGCCTTATTAACCACTTCAACATTAAGCACAGGCAAAACACCTGGTAATCCCAAATCAACAGCGCAAGACTGTGAATTAGGCTTTTGACCATACTCAGTTGAGGCAGCTGAAAAAATCTTAGATTTGGTGTTTAATTGCGCATGAATTTCCAAACCAATGACTGTTTCCCATTCCATGCTAACACTCCTGTGGCGTTTTTAAATGCCAGTCAGTTTGTAATTGGAATTGGTGTGCGATATTAAGCAACTTAGATTCTGACCAGTAGTTACCAATGAGTTGCAACCCTATTGGTAATTTTTGCGCAAAACCTGCCTGAATACTCATACCTGGCAAGCCTGCTAAGTTGGCACTGAGTGTATAAATATCTGCCAAATACATAGAAACTGGGTCTTTGACTGAGCCTAAATCAAATGCAGTTGTGGGGGAAACTGGCCCCATAATCACATCAACCCGCTCAAATACTTTTTTAAAATCATCGCTAATCAAATGACGTACTTGCTGTGCTTTAAGATAATAAGCATCATAATAACCTGCTGATAAAGCATAAGCACCAATCATAATACGACGCTTAACCTCTTCACCAAAGCCTTCTGAGCGCGAACGCAAATATAAATCTTCTAAATTTTTCACATCTTTAGCACGATACCCATATCTAACACCATCTAGGCGCGATAAATTTGAGGAACATTCACAAGGTGCGACAATATAATAGGCAGGAATGGCATAAGCTGAATTAGGTAGCGACACCTCTTTAACAATCGCACCCATAGCTTCAAACTCTTTAACAGCAGTCATAATATTACTAGCCACTTCGTTATCCAAGCCATATGAAAAAAATTCTTTTGGCAGTCCAATAGTTAGCCCCTTAATCGAATCATTAAGATGGGTTGTATAATCTGGCACTTTTTGTTCAGCGCTGGTTGAATCTTTCTCGTCAAATCCAGCCATAACATTTAACACAATGGCTGCATCTTGTGCTGTTTTGGTCATCGGCCCTGCTTGATCAAGACTTGATGCATAAGCAATCATGCCATATCTTGATATTCGTCCATAAGTAGGTTTAAGGCCTGTAATACCGCATAAACTTGCAGGCTGACGAATAGATCCACCTGTATCTGTACCTGTGGAAAAACAGCTTAATCCGCCCGCAACACTCGCCGCTGAACCACCTGATGAGCCACCTGGTATTTTTAAACGGTTCCACGGATTTTTAACTGCGCCATAAAACGAATTTTCATTGCTAGAACCCATAGCAAATTCATCCATATTAGTCTTGCCCAACATCACTAAACCTGCTTGATTAAGTTTTTGACTTACGGTTGCATCATAAGGTGATACAAAAGTATCTAGCATTTTAGAACCTGCTGAGGTTTTAACACCCTTGGTACAAAAGATGTCTTTATGGGCGTACGGCATACCTGTTAATATATTTGCATTACCTGAAGCAATTTTGTTATCTGCTGCTTTGGCTTGAACTAATGCTAATTCGTCAGTTACTGTAATAAAAGCATTCAGGTTTGATTGATTAATGCGATTTAAATAGTGCTGCGTTAATTCAACACAAGAAAAATCTTTATCTTTAAGGCCTTGTGCCAGTTCAACAATGGTTTTGGTATGCATATTATTCAATAACGGTAGGCACTAAATAATAGCCATTGCTGGTTTTTGGCGCAACCGACTGAAACAGTGCTGATTGGTCTTGCTCAGCAACAATGTCTTCTCTAAGACGTTGAGACATGTGCAGTGGATGTGAAATTGGCTCAATACCATCAGTCTCAATATTAGCCAATTGTTCAACTAAACTAAAAATAGCATTTAAATCTTGTGTGGTGTCCTTGAGTTGCGCTTCATTGAGTGACAAACGCGCGAGATAAGCAATTTGACTGACTTGATTTTCAGATAATGACACAACTACAACATTGGAATGTGATTAAACATCCTAAGCGGCTTAGAAAATGAAGAGCGCAAAATGTTTAAATCACGCCGCATCCATTGCATAGACTCTTGCATGTTTGACATGTTGTTGTTCATCTGCTTCATATTAATGAGCATTGGTTCTAAAGAATCCATTTTGAGGCTCACTTGCGTTAAATCTGCTGCAATAGAATTTAAATTATCAAGTTTGCTGGCAATAATATTCATCTTTTTACTAACTCGCTGAAAGTCTTTTTGCATATAAGCCACAGAAACAGTCATTTGCCCAACATTATTTGACAAGCTATCAATACTTTTGACCATAGATGACATATGACCACCCATCTCTGGGTCCATTGAGTTAGCCAAACGCGTCATATCCGAGGTGATTGAATAAATAACAACAAAAAATCCCATGATAATAGCACCAAACACTGCAAGAGCCGGTAGGAAAAACTTTTCAAACTTAGTGTCGGTACGTCGATCTGCATGTTTTTCAACACTTTCAAGCATTTTTTCCAAATCAGAAATACTAGAAGTAATCATTACTTCATCATCTTCAACTTTAGGGTTTTTTTATTTTTATCCGTCATAGTATCCTACTGGCAAAATTCATTAATCACTTGATTTAAAAGTTGATTTTTATAATGATCACAAACAAAAGCATGGCCTAATTTTTTTAATAAAATTAGGCGAATATTGCCATTAATCACTTTCTTATCAACTGATATTGCTTTCATAAAATCAGAAACACTAATTTTACCGATAATAGAGATAGGTAAATTGGCTTTTTCTAATAAATATTGAACTTGAGCAACTTGATTGCTAGACAAATATCCCTCAAGTTGAGATAGTTTTACTGCCATTAGCATGCCCACTGAAATTGCCTCACCATGCAAAAAGGTGCCATAACCAAGTGTGTTTTCAATCGCATGGCCAAAAGTGTGTCCGAAGTTCAACAAAGCGCGCTTGCCCACTTCTAACTCATCTTGAGCAACAATGTTGGCTTTATGTTGACAAGATTGATAAATTATTTCAGCCACTAAAGGCTTGTTTCTATCCATTAAATCTTTAATATTTTTTTGCAAAAAATTAAAAAAATTTGAATGACCTAATAAACCATATTTAATCACCTCAGCCATGCCTGCTGAATATTGTTGATTATCCAAAGTATCAAGTGTATCTATATCAATCAGTACGCATTTTGGCTGATGAAAAGCCCCAATCATGTTCTTACCAAGCACGTGATTAACGCCTGTCTTTCCACCCACACTAGAATCAACTTGGGACAATAACGTGGTGGGAATTTGAATAAAATTAACGCCACGCTGATAGCTAGCCGCTGCAAATCCAGTCATGTCACCTACCACACCACCGCCAAGGGCGATTAATGTGCAACTACGATCAAACCTATTCTCAAGCAGTGCACTGAAAATACAATTAAGCGTCCCAAGTGTCTTATATTTTTCACCATCTGGTAAAACCACTTGTGCAAGTTCAAACGATGAAAGTAAGTTTTGCACCCTCTGAAGATACAAGGGTGCTACTGTAGTATTAGTAACAATCATGACTTGCTTGTCACTAATATGTTTTGTTAATAACCCACCTTCTGACAATAAATCTTGACCAATATATATGGGATAAGATTTTTCTTGCAAATCAAGGTTAAGTGTTTTCATTTAAGCAAATTTCCTTGTTTCTCCTTTACCGTCCACATTTTCAACACAACGTCCACAAAGTTCTGGATGCTTGGCATTATTACCCACATCTTTTCTATGATGCCAACAACGTATACATTTTCCATGTTTTGATTTACTTACGTTAATAAATACACCTTCTATCGCCTTAATGCAATTATTCTTTTTCTCATTAAGTGTATGAATCCTAACATAAGAAGTAATAAAAATAAATCTTAGTTCATCATCCAATTGACTAAGTGCACTAAAAATATCAATCTCACAATAAATATCAATCTCTGCCTCAAGCGAAGAGCCAATTATCTTTTCACTACGCATGACTTCCATTTGCTTGCGAATAAATGGACTAATTTCACGCGTGATGTCAATAGCTTTATTTTCATAGCCAAATGTTAAATCTTGATACCAAGATGCTAAAAAAATGCTGGCATTTTTTTCACTCGGCATATTTTGCCAAATCTCTTCAGCTGTGAATGATAAAACTGGGGCTAGCCAGCGCACCATTGCCTCAGTAATATGATGTAATGCACTTTGTGCACTTCTTCTGGCTAAAGAGTTCGCTTGTGTGGTGTATTGTCTATCTTTAATAACATCAAGATAAAAACCACCGAGCTCATTGCTACAAAAATTTAAAATCAATTGAACCACGTGATGAAAATTATATTGTTCATACGCTGTGATAATTTGAGTTTGTAAATTAGCAGTTTTAGCAATAATCCATTTGTCTAAATCTAGCATCTGTTTATTCTCAAGCAAATGTTCAACAGGGTCAAAACCTTGCATATTTGCCAGCATAAAACGCACAGTATTACGAATACGGCGATACGAATCAGCGGAACGTTTTAAAATCTCATCACTAATCGTCATTTCACCTGTGTAATCGGTACTTGCAATCCATAAGCGTAGAACATCAGCACCTAAGTTATTGACTACTTTTTGGGGGCTAATCACATTGCCAAGCGACTTAGACATTTTCTTGCCGTCTTTGTCAACAACAAAACCATGAGTTAATACGTTTTTGTAAGGTGCTTTACCATTAATAGCAACTGAAGAAATAAGTGATGACTGAAACCAACCGCGGTGTTGGTCTGAACCCTCTAAATACAAATCTGCCACATTAGACAGTTCTTTTCTTGCCTTTAGTACAGCAAAATGACTCACACCTGAATCAAGCCAAACATCAAGTGTATCTGTGGTTTTGTCATAATCCTTTGCATCATTGCCAATAAAATCTTGGTCATCAGACTCAAACCAAGCCTCAATACCTTTTTTTTCGATTCTATTTGCAATACTAACAAACAACGCTTGAGTATTTGGGTGTAACTCACCTGTTTGTTTATGTACAAAAAAAGTAATCGGCACACCCCAAAATCTTTGACGAGAAATACACCAATCAGGGCGGTTGCCCACCATCAGTTCAATGCGTTTTTTGCCCCAATCTGGCATCCACTGTACTTTTGAAATTTCACTATTGACTACATCTCTAAGACCATTTTGCTGCATAGAGATAAACCACTGATGGGTTGCTCTAAAAATAATAGGTGTTTTGTGTCGCCAACAATGTGGATAAGAGTGTATTAGTGGTTCGTGCTTAATCAATGTGTTGGCTTGTTTAAGAATTTCAATCACACTGGCATTGGCTTTAAAAATAAACTGACCGCCTAAAAGCTCAGTCTCTTTGAAAAACACACCTTTGGCATCTACTGGACACTCAACAGCTAGATTGTATTTTAACCCCACAATAAAATCTTCTTGACCGTGGGCAGGTGCTGTGTGTACTGCACCTGTGCCAGCATCAATGGTTACATGCTCACCCAAAATAATGGACACCTGCTTATCGTAAAATGGGTGTTTTACTTTTAATCCTTCTAACTCACTACCAGAAAAAATCTGCTCACCGATAGTGGCTTCAATACCATAACGACTAATTGAATCCTCTGCCAAGGCTTGGGCAAGTAATAAGTACTCATCACCAATGTCAACCAACACATAATTTAGCTCTGGATGAAGTGCTACGGCTTCATTAGCAGGTAATGTCCAAGGTGTTGTTGTCCAAATAACCACTGAAACTGGCTTATTCGTATTAAAAACTGAATCATCAATGATTCTAAATTTAACGTCAATTGCCTCTGATTGCTTATCTTTATACTCAACTTCCGCCTCTGCTAAGGCAGAACCACACTCAGTACACCAATGTACGGGCTTATAGCCTTTAGACACATGACCATTTTCAACAATTTGACCCAAGGCGCGAACAATATCAGCCTCATATTGAAAATCTTTGGTTAAATATGGATTGTCCCAATCACTCAGAATACCTAAGCGCTGAAAATCTTGCTTTTGCTTGGTTACTTGTTGGTCGGCATATTTTCTACATTCTGCCCTAAACATAGTAGCATCAATTTTAATGCCTACTTTGCCGTGTTTTTTTTCAACATTAAGCTCAATAGGCAAGCCATGACAATCCCAACCTGGAATGTACGGTGCATCAAAACCTGACAAAGATTTTGATTTAACAATCATATCTTTTAAAATTTTATTGACCGCATGACCAATATGAATATAGCCATTTGCATAAGGTGGACCGTCGTGTAAAACAAATTTTGGTTTGCTTTTGTTTTGATTACGAATTTGTTTATAAAGCCCATCATCTTGCCATCTTTTCAAAAACCCACATTCACGATTGGCAAGATTTGCCTT
This sequence comes from Candidatus Ruthia sp. Plio_17_S18, assembly GCA_021730105.1. GTDB lineage: Bacteria > Pseudomonadota > Gammaproteobacteria > PS1 > Pseudothioglobaceae > Ruthia. The sequence goes on along the minus strand of CP072538.1, from coordinate 367,174 downwards.
CATGGCGAATTGAGTGACTGGAAGATTTAAACTTAATTTATAATCAGACATTAATACTTAAAGAAATAAAGATTAAAAGCGCAATTATACTTGATGGCGCTGGATTTTGAAAACGATAATCCATAGCTAAAAGATAAAAATAGCTATTTTTTAAACCGATAGAAAAACTTCAAGTACACGAATAAAACAACACTAAACACGGTGAAAATCATAGCACTCCAAAAAACACCGTCTGTATTTAGTTCATTGATTGGCATATGAATTCTTTTTAATTGAACAAAGAACCCATTCTACCACAACCTTAACAATACAAAAATATTTGAATGGTTTGTTTAAAACTAAGGTTTGGTTTTAAAATTTTTCATAAAAAAGAACAATAAAAATGAGGCCATTGCTAAGCCAACCATGCTAAGCCAACCATTAATAAATTCATATACAAAACTGGATCTGCGTTTAATTAATTCATTAATATTTTATCTATCTTATCCAAGTTGAAGTTCAGGGTATGCTATCAATAAAATTTATGTCAGTAATTGACCTGCATCAAGTTTTTTACAAAAAATAGGGTTGTTATCGTTCTACAGCATCAAGTAATAACTTCACTTGCTCGGGTTTTAAATAATCATATTGATTGGCCTTAAGATTATCAGGCAGGCGAATCTTGCCAAAACGAATACGTATAAGGCGTGATACTTTAAACCCTAATGCCTCCCATAAACGCCTCACCTCACGCTTTTTCCCCTCTTTAAGTACGACCTTATACCAACGATTAGCGCCCTGACCTCCACCAAATGTTATTTGGTTAAATTTAGCAAAGCCATCATCAAACTCAACACCTTGAGTCAATTTTTTTAAATCCTCATTCTCAACCTGACCCAACACCCTAACAGCATATTCTCTATCAATTTGAGAGCTGGGATGCATGAGTTTGTTAGCCAAATCGCCATTATTCGTAAAAAGCAACAAGCCAGAAGTGTTCAAATCAAGACGCCCCACCATAACCCAACGTGACTCTTTAGATAATAAACTATAAACACTTTTTCGTCCTTCATTGTCTTTGTTTGAACAAATAACCCCTGCTTGCTTATTCAAAATAATCACTTTTGTTTCTTGTTCAAGATAGCGACTTGAATCAATTTCCCGCCCATCAATCTTAACACGATCCGTTATTTCAGCCTTATCACCAATACTGGCAGTTTTATTATTAACCTCAATACGCCCTTGTTCAATTAATCGCTCTGCCCAACGACGAGAACCATAACCAGCATTGGCAATAAGTTTTTGTAATCTATCAGCCATGATTAATAATTAATGCCCATCGCTTCTCTAACCTCTATCATAGTTTCTTTAGCGACACTTCTGGCCTTTTCAGAACCTTCAAAAATAATTTGCTTGATAAGCCCCGAATCTGCTTGGTATTTAGCAATACGCTCTTGCATAGGGAACAACTCCTCTTCAATGGCATTAATAATAGGCTGTTTACATTCTAAACAACCTATTTTCGCCTTAGAACAGCCTTCCACCACCCAATCACAGGTTGATTTATTTGAATATATTTCATGCAGTTGCCATACTGGGCATTTTTGTGGATTGCCTACATCAGTCTTCTTAATTCTAGAAGGATCAGTTGGCATACGCTTAATTTTAGCTTGTATTTGCTCGGCAGTGTCTCGCAAGGAAATCGTATTACCATAAGATTTACTCATTTTTTGACCATCCATCCCTGGCATTTTTGAAGCTTTGGTTAACAATGATTCAGGCTCAGGCAAGATAATCTTACCCACGCCTTCGATATAACCTGAAAGCCGCTCTCTGTCACCCAAAGTAATATTTTGTTGTTGTAACAAGGCTTGCGCCTTTATTAAAGATTCATCATCACCTGTTTCTTGGTAGGTTTTACGCAATGAGCGGTACGATTGAGCTTGTTTTTTACCCATTTTACTAATGGCAATTTCAGCCTTTTCTTCAAAATCAACTTCACGACCATAAAGATAATTAAAACGCCTAGCTACTTCACGTGTCAGTTCAATGTGTGCAACCTGGTCTTCACCGACTGGCACCAGTCCTGCTTTATAAATTAAAATGTCTGCACTTTGTAATAAAGGGTAACCCAAAAATCCATAAGTTGCTAAATCTTTAGTGTTTAACTTAAGTTGTTGATCCTTATATGAAGGCACGCGCTCCAACCAACTTAAAGGCGTTGACATTGAAAGCAACAAGTGCAATTCTGCATGCTCAGGCACTTTGGATTGTACAAAAATTGTTGAAGTATTTGGATTGATACCGACAGCCAACCAGTCAACCACCATTTCCATGACGTTAGTATTTAAATCTATCTTATCTGAATAATGCGTGGTAAATGCGTGCCAATCAGCCACAAAAAAGTAAGAATCATACTCATTTTGTAACACTAGCCAATTTTTTAAAACGCCGTGATAATGACCCAAATGAAGCTGACCCGTAGGTCGCATGCCTGATAAAACTCGTCTGTCTTGCATTATGATCTTGATTTAAAATTAAATGAGTGGATTATACCAAGGCTGAATGCAATGCTTTATATGTTTGCGCGTAGCTAGACAAGCCCTCTAGAACTAAATTTTGATGAAGCTCAACCTGATAATGAAGTTTTAATGCAACCACCTTGGCATCACCGCCTGTCAGCACAACAATTAAATCACCGTCATTATCTAAATGTTGTTCAATTTGTGTATTAATAACGCTCATCAACATCTGACTTGTACCAATTAGCCAGCCTTCTTGGGTGTTGTTTGCAGTTAAGCCCAAAGACAACTGTTGAGCACTATTAGAAAATTGAGCAAAGCTACGTCTTAATACACTCAATCCAGGCATAATAAGCCCACCTTGATGTTTACCATTAGCAAGTACTAAGTCAAAAGTCAGAGCACTGCCTGTATCAATAATTAGCAAATTTTGTTTAGGGTAATGTTCAATACTAGCCAGCATTGCCAACCAACGATCAGCGCCCAATGTAGACGGAGTTTGATAGCCACATTCTAAAGATTTAAACGTACGTTCAGTCTTAACAACATGCGTATTATTAAGCCCATCTAATATATGGCAATCACCCACACAACTAACAAAAATTTTATCTGCTTTTGGTAATTGAGTTATATTGAATTCTTTAATAATGGCTGAATTAGTTTCATCATCCAAGCGCCATTTGATGGCGGTATTGCCAACATCAACCAATAAGCACAACTCAGACTGGCACATCAAATAAAGCACTGTTCATTAATAGATGCGCACCAATACTTGCACCATAACCCAGTGCAATCACGCCCGTCCATCTAAGGTGCGAACCAAACGTATAAAGCCCTTTTGATTGGCCCATGAGTGCCACACCTGCAGCAGAGCCCACTGAAAGCAAACTACCACCCACACCTGTTGTCAGTGTTACTAATAACCACTGACCTAATGACATATCAGGGTTCATGCTTAATACTGCAAACATTACTGGAATATTATCAACAATAGCAGACAACACACCCACCAAAATATTGGCATAAGTCGCCCCTATAGATATGTACATTGCCTCAGAAGTGAGTGCTAAGTAACCCATAAAACCTAATCCACCAACACTCACAATCACCCCAAAGAAAAATAACAAAGTATCCCATTCTGCATTTGCCACTTTTCTAAACACATCAAACCCTTCTTTTTGTAGTTTGCGCTCAGATTTGCGAATAAAGTAAGCGGCAATCATAAGATAACTCAAACCCGTCATCATGCCCATTGCTGGTGGTAAATGTAGAAAATTATGAAAACTAACTGCAGTGGCAATGGTCGTAATAAAGAGAACAACAATGGTAATACCACCCAATTTAATGTCAACCTTACTTTTACCACCTGTAGCCACTTCGTCTTTAATATAAAAATGCATAATAGCGGCTGGCACGATAAAATTAATCAATGACGGCCCTAGCAAACCAAAAAATTGCGAAAACTCAACAATACCCTTTTGCCATACCATGAGCGTGGTAATATCACCAAATGGACTAAACGCACCGCCTGCATTGGCAGCCACAACGATATTAACAAAAGCAATGGATACAAAACGAGGGTTACCCGCACCGACTGCCAGCACGACTGCGCCCATAATAAGCGCTGTGGTTAAATTATCAGCAATTGGTGAGATAAAGAAAGCCAAAAACCCTGTGAGCCAAAAAAGCTGTCTAAACGTTAAACCTTTATTAACCAACCAAACTTTAAGTGCTGCAAATATTTGCCTTTCACGCATAGCCTCAATGTAAGTCATTGCCACTAATAAGAATAAAAACAACTCTGAATATTCCAGTATATTATGCCTAAGCGCCACTTCAGCAGAATGTGGCAAACCTTGACTGGCATAGACCCAGCCAATTAGTCCCCAAATAACACCTGCCACTAAAATAACAGGCTTGGATTTTCTAAAATGAGTAAATTCCTCTATCATTACAAAAATATAAGCCAACACAAACAAAACAAGTGCTGTATAACCCACCCAATGCTCGGTTAAGTCTAAGGTTGTGAGTGGTTCGCTAGTTGCAACAGCACTCATGGGTAAAAGTGCTAATAGTTTTAATAACTTAATCATTCTTAACCCTTATTAATTTAGCATCATTACATGTAATATCACCATCTTGGTGTTCAACCTCAATCGTTGCCAAATACTTTAATTTGCCAACTGATTTTACACAACGCACTACAATGCCTGATGCTTTTGCTGATTTTGAACCAAGTGCAATCAATTTGTCGCCTACATTAAGTGCTTGATCACATTCAAATAACCGCATGCGACGCTTTGGCTTGCCCAAGTAATGCAAACGTGCAACCACTTCTTGCCCAGGATAACAGCCCTTTGAAAAACTAACCCCAACTTCATCAATATCTAAATTTAGCTCTTGCGGTACAAACTTTTCACTGGTTATTAAATAAACCTCAGGATGTTTCATTACATCAATAGGCGGGTTGACATTTAAGGTGGCTTGTTTTATGTCAACATTCGCCATCAATACAAACATATTAAGACGTTTTAGCGCCTTATCTTGCAAACTGTTAGGAAAGTTCAGATAAAAATCACCTTTAACTTTAGCAACCCAAAACAAAGCAATTATCTTACCCTGATGCTGACAATAAGCATTTAACTGCCACTCATTCTTTTCAATAGCAGTAATATCATTGCTCAACTGTCCTTGTAAAAAATTTTGTGCATCTGCACCACTTATTTGTAAAGTTATTCTATCTTTCATAATCGTTATATTGTTTTGTAAACTAAAAAGTCTTGCTTTCTGATTGCTTGCATTTTATCAGGAAGTTATCAAGAAACTAGACCTCCTTTTACAGAAGGAAATAAAAAACCCCTAGCCTTAAAATAAGACTAGGGGTTCTAAACTTAACTTATACTTTACAAAAGTCTAAGCTAGATTTTTTACAGCTTTAAGTTTAGAATTTAACATCAAGTCTAAGACCTTGGTTAATAACATTGTAATCAGAATTATCAAGACCAGAAGACTTAGCAATGTTAGCTGTTAAAGTAGCGCCACCTAGAGGACGGCTAACGATTAACTCTACACCTGTCATCTTATCATTAGCACCATAAGTATTCTTAGTGTAAATAGCTTTAACTGTATTCCCTGCTAATTTAGCACTAACTGCAACACCTAAGATTTTACTAAAGTTACCAACGTTAGCAATAGCTGTAGATGTAACACCATGAACACCCTTACCAATCAACATAGAGCCTAACGGCGCAAGCTTACTATTAAAACCAGAAACACCAGCGTCAGCTACGTCATTTTTAATTTGTGCCACGTCCCACTTAAAGTTATTTACTTTACCGCCAATGTGAATTAAAGTTGTGTCGTTATCAGCATCAGTTTTGTCTTTCCATTGCTCAGCAGCAACTGAAACACCACCAAACTTACCTTTAACAATAAGGTCTGTAAAGTTATCAGGATTATGCGTTAAACCAACTGTAACAGAGCCTATTTTACCAGAAGCGCTCACATTAGTTGTACCAGAACCATCAGCAGCAGAACCATTAGCAGTAAATAAGCCTAACTTCCAGCCACCTACTTTAGTTGATGCAGAAAATGCATTTTTCTTGGCAGCACCTAAAGAACGCGCACCTAAACCAATTGTACCCCAGTAGTCACCTGCTTTAATACTAACGGGTCCTGCTTTAGTAGTCATATACAAACTATCCATATGTAAATCTTTCTGAGCTGTGCTGTCTTTATCAACACGGGTAGAACCGCTGTTATGAATAACAGCAACTACCTTAGTATCACCCGCAGAACCAACTACCTTTAGACGAACACGCTGATAGTCTTGGTTAGAATTTTCAGGTGCGCCACCGTCATTGCTAGAAAATGATACAATCGCATCACCTGTAATTGAAATGTCAGCTGTAGCAGCTACTGACATTGTTGCTGCAACTGCAGCAATTAATAATTGTTTTTTCATTTTTTGTCTCCAAAAATTTAAAAGTTATGCCAAAAGAAACTTCCAATCCTTTTAGCTTTCGTTACTTTGTATTACTACAAAGATGTGGTGAATTATACGTATCTGTTTTAAATAGTCAAGTTTTTTTGTAAAAAAGATACAAAAAGTGTAACAATACTACAAAAATGTGAATTTTATTTATTTTAAAATGTGTGCAATCCTTTTGTAGTTAGGATTAAACTTATTTTATGAAAAATACAACAAATGAACAACTTATTAAAAAAGGCTACACAAACAACCGAGGCAAAAGCCTCGGTTGTTTGTGGATAGGATATTACAGCTTACTTTAGTGCCATGCAAGCATGGTTAATAACATTGGAATGGATAAAATAACATTAACACTTGATGCCAATGCTGCATTTTTCTTTGCTGTTACAATTTCTTCTGCAGTTGCCTCTTTCATGCCTAAAATCTTTTGCTGATTTGGCCAAATGATAAACCAAACGTTAAATGCCATGATGGTGCCCATCCATGAGCCAATACCAATCACTTGATAGCCTTGTGCAAGGGTAAATGCACCAATAATACCGTCCATACCGCGAGATTGTAGTGCTAACAATACCAAACCTAAAATCCAAGTGGTTACTGCTGCCATACGAAACCATAATAATGCGCGAGGGGCAATATATTTACCAATGGCTGCTGGGCCAGAGCCGCCAGTGTCGGCTAGTGCTTGAGCCATGCCTGGTACTTGAACAAAGTTAAAGTAATAAAGCAAACCAATCCAAACGATACCTGACAATACATGTAGCCAGACACTAAAAGCATAATGCTGATTAATGATAACGTCCATGCCTACCAAATAAACCATAATTGCAGTAGTAACAAAACCAAGTGCTATTTTGCACTGAACTAAATTGATGCGATTAAACATATTTTTCTCCGTCGTTGTTAAAGTTGATTATTATAATAAGGTATTTTTCTTGATGTGTGTTAATTTTTAACCTTTTTATATGCCTGAACTTCCAGAAGTCGAAACTACTAAGCGTGGGCTTATGCCTTTAATTATTAATCAACAAGTCAGTCGAGTAATACTACATCGAGAAAATTTGCGTTGGGATATGCCTAAACACTTAATAACAACATTGGTTAATCAAAAAATTAATACAATTGAACGTCGTGGTAAATACTTATTGATTAGGTTTAAGGTGGGTACGTTAATTATTCATTTAGGCATGAGTGGTTCAATTAAGGTGGTTGATATTGAAACGCAACTACTCAAACATGAGCATTTTGAATTACAATTTAACAATGGCACAAGTATGCGCCTGAATGACCCAAGGCGTTTTGGTGCAGTGCTGTTTTCAAAAGATGGCTCACACAAACTACTGGATTCGTTAGGAGTTGAACCTTTGGAAAAATCATTTAATGATGGGTATTTATATCAAAAATCACGACATAAACAGCAAAACATCAAGGCTTTTATTATGGATAGCAAAATCGTGGTTGGTGCGGGTAATATCTATGCTTGTGAGAGTTTGTTTATGGCTGGTATTAATCCGCAACGTAAGGCTGGCAGTATATCTAAGGCTCGGTATGACACTTTAACTAAGTGTATTAAAGATATTTTGACTCAAGCTATTAATGCAGGCGGTACAACCTTGCAAGATTTTTCTCAAGTTGATGGCAATCCTGGGTATTTCACCCAGACTTTGTCTGTGTATGGCTGTGAAAATAAGACGTGCCATCTTTGCAAGGGTAAAATAGTTAGAATTATACAAAACCAACGATCCACATTCTATTGTAAAAAATGTCAGACTTAGATACGCCACAAGAACTGTTTCAAACAAATTGCTCAACCAACTCTGAGCCATTCGCACTGCAAAATTTAGGCAATTATATGACGCCAGAATTTAGTGAAAATTGTATTGTTATTATTGACCCTGGTATGCAAATTCATAATCGTGCTTACGCTGTTGTACGTTTTAATGGTGAGCTATATTTTCGCCAGTATATTGAGCGTGGCTCAAATAAATTTTTGGTCTGCTTAAATACCCAACATGATGATCTTGAACTCAAAGGTGAGTTTGAAGTTGTGGGCTGTGTTGTGCAACAAAAACAACGCAAACAAAAACCAAGGCATTATTACCACCTCAATCCATTCACAAAAGAGATGGATTTTTACGCAAGTGGCAAGCTTAAAGATAACAAGGAATAATAACCATGAACAAGCAAATACATTTAACATTGTTATGTCACTGTTTATGGTTAGTATTATGTTTTTTATGGTGGCTTATCTTAATATTGTATGGACTGAGCAAACTATTGACAAGTGACTATCTAGTTTTGCTATTGCTTGGGTTGTTGCCTTTCCACTGTTGTATATTTTTTCGCCAATATTTAAAAAAATTATTATTAAATCTTTATCCAAATAAGGTGCGCCATTCTGCCTGAGTTTACGCCGTCTCGTCGATATGAGAAATAATCTTTTGCCTGCTCAACAGTGCATTGATTGCCACCACTGATTGTCTTAATACCTAAATCATTAAGGATAATGCGCGCAGCTTGATAGATGTCCAAATGATATTTTTCATCCGTTTGGGTGAATGCTACACTCAATTTTTCATCCTTAGCAATAAATTGTTCAAATACTTCCTGACCCACTTCAAGGTTTTTTGATGAAACCGCTGCACCAAAATGTATTAATAAATCACGTTCATCAAACTGTGTAATAAACGACTCAATCACGCTATTTAAAATCCCTTGCCAACCTGCATGAGCAACGCCAATTTGTGTGCCTGATTGATTAGTGGCAAAAACAGGCAAGCAATCTGCTGTCACCACCACGCAAACCACGCCTTTTTCACGAGTAATAACAGCGTCTGCCTCACAATCATTAGATTGAGCATCTAGGCAAATATTAGAGTGTGTTTGATTCAGCCATTTTGGCTCACTGGGTAAATCAAAATGCGTCATCAATAGTTTACGATTATGGATAACAGTATCGGGGATATCACCTGTGTGCGTTGCAAGATTAAAATTATCATAATTACCAACACTCACGCCGCCTTCTAAGTATCGCGAAGTTGAAAACAACTTAACATTACTTGGAAAATTTGGCTTAATTTGCATCAAATTTTGCCAATACTTGCAATAAATCTTGCATGTCTTGCGGTAGTGGCGTTTTGAATGACATTAACTCACCAGATGTTGGGTGCGTGAAGGTGAGTTTTTTGGCATGAAGAGTCTGACGATTAAAATTTTTAAGTGTATTTTTTAATTGCTCGTCTGCTTTTTTGTGGAAACGCATTTTGCCACCATACATCGGGTCAGCAATCAGTGGATGTCCAATAAATGATAGGTGTACTCGAATTTGATGAGTGCGGCCTGTTTCTAAAATTGCCTTAACGTGGGTGTGGTGTGCGAAACGCTCAAGAACGCGATAATGAGTCAGTGCATTTTTGCCATTCTCAACCACTGCTTGTTTGATTCTGTCTTTAGGGTCACGCCCTATTGGCTCGTCAACCATACCACCAGAAATCATATGACCATAAACAATGGCTGAATATTCTCGTGAAATGCTATGGGTTTGTAGTTGCTCGGTTAAATATTTTTGTGCATACTCACTGCGCGCAACAACCATTAATCCTGAGGTATTTTTATCCAAACGGTGAACAATGCCAACTCGGTCAAGAGTGGCTAAAGATGAATCATAATGTAATAATGCATTGGCAAGCGTTCCTGTCCAATTACCTGCACCAGGATGTGTGACTAAGCCTACTAGTTTATTAATAACAATAATTGCCTCATCTTCATACACCACGTCAATGGCAATATCTTCTGCCAACCACGCATTGGTTTTTTCAGTTTTTATTGACAAGGCAACCACCTCACCACCTAAAATTTTTTCTTTAGGTTTGAAAGTTTTATGATGAATTAAGGCATCACCAGATCTTATCCAGTGGGTAATTTTAGCACGTGAATAATTAGGCAACATTTGTGCCATTGCAGCATCAATACGCTGACCAATGAGGCGATTTGGGATAATAATACTTAACAGACTCATATTAATTTAGCACTCATCATGTGAATATAAAATGGCGTCGCGTAAGAGATTTGAACTCCTGTTACTAGAATGAAATCCTAGGGTCCTGGGCCAGACTAGACGAACGCGACAAGGATATTTTAATTGAGAACTTTAGACAAATAAACTAAATACTTTGCAAGCAAACAAAAACATGGCTTGGCTTTCATTTCAAAAACCAAGCCATTTATCAATATGGCATCGCCTAGGAGAATCGAACTCCTCTTACCAGGATGAAAACCTGGGGTCCTAACCGATAGACGAAGGCGACATAACTTTTCTTTTGCTTATGGTGGAGCTAAGCGGGATCGAACCGCTGACCCCGACACTGCCAGTGTCGTGCTCTCCCAGCTGAGCTATAGCCCCAAAACGCCACCAAATTACTGACTTGTCAGCAAAAGAATGTAAATTATAATCTCTAAGTTGAATTAGTCAAGACATAATTGGTAAAATAATGACATGGACATACGAACTTTTAAAGAAAAAACTTACACACTAGAAATCCTCTACCACATCGGTGCTTTGGAAGACTCTATTCACTTTATTTTTGACCATGTCACAAAAACCTGTGTCATTGTTGATCCAGCATGGGACGCACCCTTGTTTATTCAACGAATACGCGATAAAGGCTACACGCTCACTGATATTTGGCTAACGCATTGGCACTTTGACCATACAAATGCCGTTGATGAAATTGTAGAGGCAACAGACGCTAAAATAACAGTGGGTGTTAATGAAGTGCCTTATTTGCAAATTGACAGCCTGCCTGAAACTGTTGAAAACAACGACACTGTTTTTATCGGCAACACACCAGCTAAAATTATCAACACACCCGGACACAGCGCTGGTGGTATTTGTTATTTGTTAAATGGGCATATTATTGCTGGTGATACTTTGTTTGTTTATGGGGCGGGACATTGTTCATTGCCTGGTGGTAATATTAACGAATTGTTTCATTCTATGCAAAAACTCAAACGTATTGATAATGACGTAATGCTACATTGTGGGCATGACTACGGCGCAAAAGTTAACACAACAATGGGTGAACAAAAACAAGGGAATGCTTTTTTATTGCTTGATAACGAGGCCGATTTTGTTAATTATGTTAACGGTATGCAACAAGGAAAAATCCCTTACCCTGAAGATGCTGTCACCCAAGCAGAAATTAAGGCCATGTTATGAGCATTGCAAAAGAGTCTAAGTTTTAAATTGTTTAAAATGATTGGCTTTTTTGGTGGCTCGTTTGACCCCGTTCATTATGGGCATTTAAAAAATGCTGCTAAACTTAAAACCGGGCTCGGATTATCAACATTATTTTTAATGCCTTGTGCTGAGCCTGTGCATAAAAAGCAACTTAATTTTAGTGTTAATCAGCGTCTGGATATGTTGCACTTGGCTGTTGAAGAATTTAACACGCTCTCAATAGATACTAGAGAAATTGAACAAAATAGAGACTCCTACATCATTTACTCACTCAAACACATTCAATCAGACTGTCTGAATGACTCTATTTGTTTAATCATGGGGATGGATAGTTTTAACACGCTAAACAGTTGGAAAGCATATCAAACTTTTTACCAATATTGCCACTTGGTAGTCATTGCCAGACCTGGTGCTTTAACACATCAAGAAAAATATGGTTTTAAATTAACCAATACGGTTAATGATTTAGCAAAACAAAAGACTGGATTTGTCTTTTTTGCAAATAATCAAATGCTTGATATTTCTTCAAGTGCTATTCACGGTAAAATACGCAACCATAAAAACTTATCTGGACTATTGCCAGAATCTATTATTAATTATATTAATGCCTTATGAATTTAGAACAACAATTAAAGACCGTTACTGACACCATTGAAGAATTAAAAGGTGAAGACATTGTCACATTAAAAATTTTAGAACAAAGTGCTGATATTGAGGCCATTGTTATTGCCACAGGTCGATCCATTCAACATGTGCGCGGTATCGCTAATAATCTTAAAATTGAGGCTAAGCGTCTTAATATGAAAATGCTGGGCATTGAAGGCACTGAAACTGGGCATTGGGTGTTGGTAGACTTAGCAGAAGTTGTGGTGCATGTGATGACGGAAAAAACCAGAGAATTTTACAAATTAGAAAAACTTTGGTCAGAATTAGAAAACACTTAATATGAAAATAAACCTGATTGTCATTGGTAAAAAAATGCCAGACTGGATACAAACAGGCATTCATCATTATCAAAAGCAATTACCTGCCTCACTTAACTTTAACTTGATCGCTCTTGAGGTTCAAAAACGCAAGGGAAAAAATATCGAGCACATTAAAGAATTAGAAGGCGAGTTGCTCATTAAAGCCACAACAGGTTCTAATTTAATCATTGCATTTGATGAACGTGGCAAGCAACACATAGTACCAAATCTATGACTCATTTTTTATCAAATTGGCAAAAAAATGGCGATAACATTGCTTTGCTAATTGGTGGTGCTGATGGATTAAGCAAGTCAGTCAACAACACTGCACATCAATTATGGGGGGTTGTCAAATTTAACATTGCCACACGCATTTGCAAGACTGATGGCAGTGGAGCAAATTTATCGTGCTCATTCATTGCTTACTAATCACTCTTATCATAGAAAATAATACAACAATCAATCGAGGAATTATGAAACTAGAACTGATCAGCTTTAAACTTTGTCCATTTGCACAGCGTGCTATTATTTCTCTTAATACGCACAAACTTGATTTTAAAATGACTTATATCAATCCCATGAATCCACCAGATTGGTTTAAAGACATTTCCCCCACTGGACAAGTCCCTTTATTAAGAGTGGACGACCAAGTAGTGTTTGAGTCTTTGGTTATTACTGAATTTATTAATGAAATAAGCAATGATAGCTTTCACCCTAGCAGCTCCATTCAAAGAGCCAATAATCGCTCTTGGATTTTATTTTCATCAGACATTCTTAGTGATTTATTTGGCATTATCACAGGCGATGAGGAAAAATTTAATCAATCAAAAATAGCATTATTTACTAAATTGGAAAAAATTGAAACAATTAAAAGTGCAGCTAAGTTTTTTAATGGAAACGATTTCAACATGATTGATGCTGCCTTTGCACCTATATTTATGCGTCTAAGCTGGATTAATGAATTTACCAACAATGCTTTATCACTTGATGAGTTTAAACATCTAAGCACGTGGAGTAAAGAGCTGTTACAAGTGAATGTGGTTAAAAATTCAGTGGTTGAAGGGTTGGATGATGCTTATTATTCCAACATTGAAGCACGTGAAGGTTATTTATCAACTCTGCTTATTGACTAAAGATTTCTAAATGAGTAGGATTTATTTTAAAGAATAGACAAAACATTTTCAGGTGGGCGGCCAATAACAACACCTTTGCTTGTCCTTACAATAGGGCGTTCAATTAATTGGGGTGTTTTGACCATGGCATTAATTAATTGCTCTTCAGTTAAAGCCTCATTGTCCAAGCCTTGTTCTTTGTATTCAGACTCGCCTTTTCGCATAAGCAATCTAGCCTCAAGGTTCAAATCAGTTAATAATTGCTTGATTTCGCTACTGTTGGGTGGATTTTCTAAATATTTAATTATCTCAAAATTAACATTTTTTTGTTCTAAAATAGCTAACGTTGTTCTTGATTTAGAACATCTTGGATTGTGATAAATGATTGTACTCATGACTAAATAAATATGACAAAAAATCCCATTATACCTACAAGGCACGCATTTAAATTAGGTAATAAAATTGCCAAATTTGGCTTTATGTGTTCGCTATTTTTAGTTTTGAATGTTGCTCAAGCAATCAACATTGATGACATTGTCAAATCTGCTAATGATATATGGCAAGAAGAGAGAAAAATCAAAGTACCTAATTTTTCTCTAACCGACCTTAATGGTAATGTGCATACTAATAAATCTACTCAAGGTAAATACTTAGTGGTTAATTTTTGGGCAACTTGGTGTCCGCCTTGTTTAAAAGAAATTCCAGCTTTTGTTGAGTTTTATGAAAAAAATAAGGACAAAATTCTTATTCTAGGGCTTAACTATGAACAAGCTGACAAAGTGGCCATTATTGAGTTTACTGATACATTTATGGTGAATTATCCCATCATCTTTTTTGATGATAAAAACGGTGCTCAATTCACAAAATTTGGCGAAGTGTCTGGCATGCCAACGACTTATATCTATGGACCAAATGGCAATTTGGTTGATTATCAAATGGGCGAAATGGACATGATGGCTTTAGAACAGGCCATTTCAAAGTAACCAATCTTTAGAATGGTTGTCATTATCACGCACCAATTTAGGCACTAAATACCTACCCACTTAAGTTATTTTTAAATTGTTGATGTAGTTGAATCTCATAATCATCTTTAACTAAAAAATCTTGTGCATCCTGCACTTTACCAACATATGTAAATAATAGGGCAATATACCTAAATCAAATAACTTCAAATATCTAGCAGAAGTTAGTAAAATGAGTGTCTGTGTGCTCTTTACCATCTTCATAGCCTGACTCCCATTCGTCAGTAATTCTTTGCTCTTCAATTTCAGGATTATTTAAAAAACCTGCAACCCAGCCTTGAATATAGTTATCGTTTACACCCATTTCTTCCATTTTTTTAACGCCTTCATAGTAAGTCATTACCGATACTCCTTAATAGTGTTTATAATTTTATTTACTTATGTCAACCCATCTTTTAACCGACATAAGAGAAAGATAATATTATAACCATTTAATTCCAAGACAAGAAAAAAAAATGAATTTATCTGAAATAACAAGCGGTCTAAACGACAAACAATGCCAAATAGTCACATTAAATAATGAAAAAAATGCTTTAATACTAGCAGGTGCAGGCAGTGGTAAGACTAGGGTTTTAATTCATAGAATTGCTTATTTAATCACACAAAAAGACATTAGCATTGATGCTATTTTAGCGGTTACTTTTACCAATAAAGCTGCCGCTGAAATGCGTGAAATGCTAAGCACTCTATTAAGACGTCCTATTCAAAGCATGTGGGTGGGAACATTTCATGGCTTGGCACACCGATTATTACGTACTCATTATGAAAAAGCTAAGTTGACTTCTGTCTTTCAAATTTTAGATGCACAAGACCAGTTTCGTATTGTCAAACGTCTAATGAAAGAAAATAACATTGATGAATCTAAGTTTCCCATTAGAAAAGTGCAGTGGTTTATTAACAATCAAAAAGACGAAGGTGTGCGCCCGCAAGACGTTGACCCTGGTTATAACTATTTTGTGAAAAAAAGTCTTGAAGTGTTTGAGCTTTATGAGGCACATTGTCGAACAAATGATTTGATTGATTTTGCAGAACTACTGATACGTAGTTATGAGCTATTAAAAAATAACACAGACTTGCTTAATCATTATCAAGCGCGCTTTGAGCATATTTTAGTGGATGAGTTTCAAGACACCAATATGGTGCAATACAAATGGATTAAATTATTGTTTAGTGGTAATAATAAAGTATTTTGCATGGGTGATGAGGACCAATCTATTTATGGCTGGCGCGGTGCAAAAATTGAAAATATTACCAAACTATGTACAGATTTTTACCCTATTGAAACCATACGCTTAGAACAAAATTATCGTTCAACGGGTAATATTCTAAACGCGTCTAATGCCTTAATTGCCCATAACACTAATCGCATGGGTAAATCTCTTTGGACTGATGCTGACAATGGTGAATTGATTGATTTCTATGAAGCGCGAACTGAAACAGATGAGGCAGACTATGTCACCAGCAGTATTCAAAAATTAATCATTGATGGTGCATCACCTAGTGATTGCGCTATTTTATATCGTTCCAATGCCCAATCTCGTAACTTTGAAAAGGCACTCATAAAATACAGCATTCTTTATATTATCTATAGTGGTTTAAGGTTTTTCGAGCGTGCTGAGATTAAAGACGCTTTAGGCTATCTGCGTTTGATAGAAAGTTCTGCTGACAATGTTGCCTTTGAGCGTGTGGTTAATTTCCCAACTCGCGGTATTGGCAATGCAACGGTTGAAAAAATACGCACATTTGCACAAGACAACCACACCAGTCTTTTTCAAGCAGCCATACAAATGTCATCCACCCTGCCAACTCGTGCTGCCAACGCATTAAATGGATTTACCAGCCTAATTGAGCAAATGACAGACGACACAAAGCACCTAGATTTATCTGAAAAAGTATCCAACTTGCTTAACACGTCAGGATTAATGGCTCATTATTCTAATGACAAAACTGATAAAATTGGTAGCAAGAAAGAAAATCTAGAAGAGTTAATCACTGCAGCGCAACAATACAACCATGAGCAAGATATTGAGATGAATGAAGTGATGGGATTTATCTCTTTAGCATCGTTGGGTTCTAGTGGTGATACCAATGAACCTATTAATCAAAACGTACAACTCATGACCATGCATTCAGCCAAAGGATTAGAGTTTCCCTATGTATTTTTGGTTGGTATGGAAGAGGACTTATTCCCCTCTAGACAAAGCAAGGAGGAACCACATTTAATGGATGAAGAAAGACGATTATGCTACGTGGGTATGACCCGTGCTATGAAAAAACTATCGCTCTCTTATGCTATTAAACGCTTTTTGCACGGACAATCTTTATACGCTTATCCTTCACGTTTTTTAGACGAAATTCCAAGTGAATATTTAAATAAGATTAAGGCTAAATTTGGTACAACAATACAACATGACAATAATGATAAGACTTTTGATCAAAGTATTACACCCAAATCCGATGGTCAATTATCCATTGGCGCTTTGGTTAAACACGCTAAATTTGGCGTGGGCACAGTGTTAAATTTTGAAGGGCGAGGCGATTCTGCTAGGGTGCAAATAAAATTTAAACAAACAGGCACAAAATGGCTGATTAGCTCGTATGCAAACTTAGAATTTATATGGCAGTAGGTTTTGCGCGGTAACTCTTTTGATACTCTCTAGGACCACAAACCAAACAACTGACTAAAATGCCCAGAATCTTTAAAGTCAACGCTGTAGCAAGCATAAGTAACAGTTCTGCCGCTTTGTAGTATTTTTTCTGCCAAACGCAAACGCAACTTCCAATAAAACTCACAAGGCGTGCAACCTAATTTATTTTTAAATTCTGTATATAACAAGCTGCCGACCCCATACAAGCTTTTTGAGTAAGTTTGTCTATATCACAAGGTTGGTCAATATTGTTTTTAAGATAATCAATCACAACATTAATACCACTTGCATCTGGCTCTTTACATGCATAATCAATCAGTAAGTATCTGCCTTGTTTTCTTAGTAAACGTACAACAAGTTCAGAAATACCCAAATTTAACAACACTTTTTTATCAGGATGGTTGTGCGTAAACAAAGCCCACCAATTTACCTAGCAACATTTGTGTGCCAGCTGAATGATGAAAAGGAATATTTTGGTTGCAACACTCCCAATTTTGATCCATGCTTTGTATGCGTCCTAAATTTTCCATTTTAGTCAATATTTAATTAACATGTTATTTGGAAATTTCTATGATCAAATAAGTGGTTGGTTTGTTTTCGCCTCTGTACAGTCAATTTCAACATAACCCTTTGGTTTTATTATATAAGACTGATGTGGCAAAAAGATTTTTGACCTTTTACCATCAGCATCATGCATAATTTTTTTATCCGTTATCATGCCACAATACATCATTTGATCAGCAGCCAAACCAACTTTACTGGCTTTTTTGTAAGTATCGTAAATACTTAGCGCACTTTCTGGACCCAAAAATGCGGTTTTATTCTCAATAAGCAGTCGCCTATTTTTTCGTCTTGCTAAAGTAAATATGTTAATTTTGCCTCATAACGAATCACAAAAAAGTATTCAAGATAATTATTGGTTTTATAGATTTATACACTATAAGTCAAATGTTGTGGATTGTAAGACAAGCATATTTGGTATTGCCTGTTTAAAATCAACCATGAAAATCTCACAAATTAAACACATAAAATAATAACAAGAAGTAAATTATGATTTACTAAAGACCGACATTTAGCCTTCAATACGAAAACTATATTAACGTAAAATGGGTAGCACCTATTAAAGGGAGATATTTTGACAATATATCACCAGTCAACGGGAAGGCTTTTTGTAAAACTCCAAGATCAACTGAAGAAGATATTAATTTAGCCATTGATGCCGCTCAAGCAACAACCGAGGGCTGAAGTAAAACTTCGGTTGCTGAACGTTCAAACATCTTACTAAAAATTGCTGATGTTGTTGAACAAAATTTAGAAATGCTAGCCTTGGCTGAAACATGGGATAACGGCAAACCAATACGTGAAACTTTAGCTGCTGATTTGCCACTGGTTGCTGACCATTATCGCTACTTTGCAGGTTGTATTCGCGCCCAAGAAAGCACTCATAGCGAAATTGACAATACTACTGTTGCTTATCATTTAATGAACCTTTGGGCGCGTGGTTGTACAAATTATTCCTTGGAACTTTCCACTGCTCATGTCAGATTGGAAAATACAGCCCGCTTTAGCAACTGGCAACTGCGTTGTATTAAAACCTGCAGAACAAACACCATTATCGATTTGTTTATTTTTAGAATTGGTAGGAGGTTTGCTGCCTCCTGGCGTTTTAAACGTTGTTCATGGCTATGGTCTGAGGCAGGTGCAGCCTTGTCACAATCTGATAGAATTGCTAAACTTGCATTTACAGGCTCCAAGTGCAGTGGGTGAAATTGTATTAAAAATGCGGCTTTTAGTATGATTCTTGCAACGGTAGAGCTAGGAGGAGGGCCTCCTAATGTATTTTTGATTATGAAGACGACTATTTAGACAAATGTAATGATGTTAAATCACTATCAGTAAACCAAAAACTTACTGGTTAGTTATAGCACAAGTCCTCTTGGTTTTTTCTAAAAAAAACTTTAGCACGGTTATATGGTTTAACAAGGCAAAGCTTATATTAATATCCCAATATAAGCTTTTTTTAATTCAAAGTTTTCTTTAAATCATCAATTGAAAAACTTTGCACGGTTTGTTCATCAGTATAAACAGGCTTCATCCTAGTATGCGCACCTGAGGATTTTTCAATGGCGATTTGCCTACTGGTTACGATATCTAAACAATCGGCAATCATTTTTTGCGTTGTTTGACTAAGTGGATGCTTTAATCCTGGCTGGGTCATGGTGTCTTTGGCAACGGCAATAAGGGTTTTTCTAACTGCGCCTAGAAGCCTAGTTTCAAAATTTTGTGTGTTGTCATTGTTCATAATAAATCTCTAATGGTTGCTAAATGTTGCTGATGGTTAATTTTATCGGATTTAAATTTATAAAAACCTTGCATTGATTTTAATTTTTCACTCATATCCCAATCTTTATCAATGATTTGCGCAACTAATTTAGGATGATTACATATAAGCACCATATCACAGCCGCTATCTAATGATGCTTTCACTCTACTGGTTATGTCTTTAATGAAACGTGCGCCTTGCATAGATAAATCATCACTAAAAATAACACCTTTAAATTTGAGTTGGTTTTGCAAAATATCTTTAATCCACTTAGAGGAGAACCCTGCTAGTTTATCATCTACTTGAGTATAAACAACATGGGCGGGCATGAGCGCATCAAGTCCATGATTAATTAACCCCTTAAAGGCTTTCATATCTTGTAATAAATCACTCATTGATCTATCATCTATTGGCAGGTCAAGGTGTGAATCCGCCGTAACAAACCCATGCCCTGGAAAATGCTTACCAACACACTTCATACCCGCTTTGTGCATGCCATTAATTAAACCACCTGCTAATTTTACAATCACATCAGGATTAGAATGAAAAGCTCTGTCACCAATTACTTGAGAAGTGTCATAATTAACATCCAATACAGGTGCAAAAGAAAAATCCATGCCAATATCCAACAATTCATATGCCAATACAAAACCACAAGAAAAGGCTTTATCCATCGCCATATTTGGATTTTTATCATACAACGCACCTAATTTTGCCATGGCTGGTAGGTGGGTAAATCCAGTTTGAAAACGTTGCACTCGCCCACCTTCGTGATCAACAGCAACCAGTAAGTTTTGGTTAACTTGACGAATATCTTTAATTAATAAAGTCACTTGCTCAATAGATTCAAAATTACGCCCAAACAAAATAACACCGCCAATAGAAGGTTTAATCAATTGTTGTTTTTCTTGTGTGGTTAGTGTCAATCCTGACACATCCATCATAATAGGACCCATCATATAAATAAATGTTTAAATTTTTTACCAATCCAAAAAAGCATAACAAGGCTAGGGATTACCATGAGTGCCGTAATGGCAAAAAATACCGCCCATTCACCACCAAAAGCAATAACCCAATCCCTACCTTCTAAGCTGTCTACCAACAATCCACTACTACTGGCAAATAAAATTTTGCCCAAATTACCCATAGAAGACATTAAGGCGTATTGTGTGGCGGTGTAAGTTTTATTAACCAAATAGGAAATGAACGCCACAAATGCCACAGTTGAAAAGGCGGAAGTGAAATTATCTAAAAATATGGTTAATGCCAGAAACTCCTTATCTGCACCAATTGTTGCTAGATAACTATACATTAAATTAGTCAGTGCCATTGAGACGCCACCAATAACCAAACCCTTAAGAAGTCCAAAACGAATGCTAACAAAGCTTGCAATGATTGAAAAAATAATGGTCAAAGTTGAGCCTAGAAGTTTTGAGTAAATGGCTATATCAGTCTTAGAAAAACCGATATCATCATAAAAAACCAACGACATTTTTCCAAGAAATGCCTCGCCAATTTTAAAAAACATAATAAACAATAAAATTAAAATGGCCGTTGTGCCAAAGCGCTTAAAGAAGTCTTTAAGCGGGCTAAAGAAAGTCTCTCCTAGCCATTGTTCTGGTGTGTCAGTGGTTGTTTGATTTGAATGCTTCTCCTTTGGCATGAGTAGCGTTGTGAGCATAAAGCCTAGCACAAAAAAACTCATCACAAAATACACCATTGACCAATTGTTAGAATAATCTGCCAAATAAAGCACAAACGCACCTAAAAATCCAAAGCCAAACCACCAGCCACTTGTTGAAGCAGCAGCAGCAGCAGCAATTTTTCCATCCTCGCTTTCGATAATTATTTCAATGCGATAAGCATCAATCACAATGTCTTGAGTGGCTGAGGTGATGGCGATTAATAGTGCGAGTAACGACACCCAAACAATGCTTATTTTAGGGTCTGTCCATGATATGGAAATGATTAAAAAAAACAGCAAGGATTGTAAAAGTAGCAACCAACTACGCCTAAAACCAAGTATTTTTAAAAATGGGATTTTAACTCTATCAAGTAATGGTGCCCACAGCCAATTGATGGAATAAACAAAAAAAATGGAGCCGAAAAAACCGATTGCCGTACGTGTTAGTCCAGCATCTTTAAGCCACAAAGTCATTGCTGAACCGATAATCACCCACGGAAAACCACTAGCAACGCCATTCAAAAAGATAAACAACATGCGTTTATCCAAATAGATATTTAGTATTTTACTCATCTAACATTGCAACCAAGGCATACCATTATGACGTCAACCATTTAAATTGCCTCGTTGGTCACTTTCATCAAGATACCATTCAAAGCCACTAACAACATGTGCCACATTGGTAAAACCATGTTCGATCAAGCATTTTTCCGCATCATTTGAACGGTAACCACTGCGACAAATTAAAATAATTTCACGTTCTAAGAAGTTATTTTACTTGCCAATAAAAAGCTTAATAGCGACAATAAACTCATCTTCATTGGGCTCCCAATCAGGATCGTCAAGCCAAGACACAAAAATACATTCAATAGGTCTACCAACAAATTTATTTTCTGCCTCGCAACGCACGTCAATCAAAATGGCGTCTTGATTGGTTTGTAGGCGTTCAAAGGCTTTTTTTTGGCAGGTATTGTATTAACTGATTCACCGTTCAATTATAGCAACATCTTCACCTATGTGAACCCTTTCAAATAATTCAACAATATCTTGATTGAGCATACGAATACAGCCTTTTGACTTAGGAACACCCATCATAAATTCATTAGGTGAGCCGTGAATATAAATATAACGCTCATGCGTGTTTTTATTACGCTCTTCAACCCCATCAAGCCATAAAATTCGAGTTAATATCCAATCTTTATCAGCTTGTTCATTAAATAATTGTTTTGAATAAATCTCACCTGTTGGTATTCTAGCAATAAATACAGTGCCTAATTTTACATTATCGCCAATTTTTTCACTGATTTTAAATCGTCCAGTTGGTGTGCAAAATGAATCCTCTACCTCGCCTACACCGTTGATTGAACTTGAAATTGAGTAAGATTTTTGCAAGATATTGCCTTGATAATAATCTAAAGTTTGGGTGTTGGTATTGATGTTTATCATATAGTGAATAAAGCAATAGATTCCACATGGGCAGTTTGGGGGAACATGTCCATCACCCCCGCAGTTTCAAGCGTAAACCCAAGCTCAATTAACTTGAGTGTATCACGAGCCAAAGTTGCAGGATTGCATGACACATACACCAATCTTGTGACTCCTAATTTAGGCAGTAATCCTACAATTTCAATTGCACCAGATCTGACTGGGTCAATGAGTGCCTTGTTGTAAGTCTTGCCTCTAAACCACTCAAAATCTGACACTTCTTTAAATAAATCTGCCTTGTAAAAATCAACATTGGTAATGCTGTTTTTTTGTGCATTGTGCCTTGCCCTTTCAACCAATCCTAAATCACCCTCAATACCTACCACATGTTTAGCATGTCTTGCAATTGGCAGGGTAAAGTTACCCAATCCGCAAAACAAATCAATCACCTCATCAGACTCATTAAGTTCAAGTAATTCTAATGCCAAATCAACCATTTTCTGATTCATTTTAAAATGCACTTGAACAAAATCAGTGGGTAAAAATTCCATGATAATATCATGATTAGGATGTGAATACGTTAGCACAACAGGCTTTTCTAACGGCTTAACACTGTCTAAACTACCGCCTTGGGTATAAAAAGTGATGTTTAATTGTTGAGCACAATCTACTAATATTTGCTCATCTTTTATACTCAAAGGCTCAAGGTGTCTTAGAATAAGCACCGTATTATTCTCAGCAATCGCCACTTCCAACTGTGGAATACTGGACTTAATACTAAGCCTTTCAATACAATTAGCAAGCACTTCAATATGTTTACCTATAGATGGATGCAAAACTTCACAGCGACTCATATTGGTGATAAATGAAGATTTTTTTTCTCTAAATCCAACCAATATCTTGTTTTTTTTAGCCACATATCGAATACCCAATCTAGCTTTGCGCCGATAACCCCAACTTTGAACTTGAAGTGGCTTTAACCAAGTCTTGGGCTCAATTTTTTCTTGATTAGCAAACACATCTTTTAGCCAATTACCCTTAGCCTGTATTTGATCTTCACTGGATAAATGCTGAAACGAACAACCACCACAAATACCAAATACGTCACATTTGGGCGTGATTCGATTATCCGCTGGCTTTAATACCTCCTTAACATCAGCCTCTGCAAAGTTAGCACGTGAAAACGTTCGATCAGCAACCACCAACTCACCTGGTAACGCACCACTTACAAAAATAACCTTATTTTCAAAACGTGCAATTCCTCGCCCTTCATGGGAAAGTGACTCTATGTTTAACTCGTAAGTTTTGGTTTTTGATTTTCTTTTTCTGCCCATGAATGTTTATATAAATTAATTAAGCCTGATTATCCAATAATTCAACCCAATGCTTGACAGGTATTTTTGCCTGTTTTTGCAAATGCATTAAACAACCAATATTTGCAGTGACTATCATTTGTGGGTTGCTTGCTTGTAAATGTTTGAGTTTGTTGACTCTTAATTTCTGTGATAATTTTGGATGAAAAATAGAATACGTGCCTGCAGAACCGCAACATAAATGTGAATCAACAACAGGCGTTTGTTGATAACCTAGTGAGCTCAAAATAGAATCAACCAAGCCGCCTAGTTGTTGTCCATGTTGTAATGTACAAGGTTCATGATAAGAAATATCAATTTTCTCTAAATTAAGCTGGCTTAAATCTTGGTCAGCTAAAAACTCAGCAATATCTTTAGTTTTATTAACAATGAGTTGCGCTTTTTGATAATAAGGATCTGATACTTTAAACATAGATGCGTAGTCTTTAACCATTAATCCGCAGCCACTGGCGCTAGAAATAATTACCTCGACCTCAATTTTAAGCCAAGTGTCAATATTTCGCTTAATTTTAGCCAAGGCATCGTGACCAGCGCTTAAATGTTGGTCAACTGCACCGCAGCATTGTTTTTGTGGTGTTTCTACAGTTTCATAGCCTAATTTTGCCAGAATGTTTTTAATACTATGGTTAATATTAGGCGCAAGTACAGGTTGTACACAGCCCCCTAATAACAAAACTTTGCCAATTTTTACAATGGGCTTAATAGGCTTTCCTTTGATTTTAGAATGCCTAAAAATAAGCCCAATTGTATTAAATAAAATAGGTGTGGTTAAAAATTGACGAACAAAATATCGATATACCTTTTGCCAAAGTGGACGTTTTTGTTCTATAAATTCACGCCCAATATCTATCAATTGACCATATTCAACACCTGATGGACAAGTAGTTTCACATGACCTGCATGTTAAACAGCGATCCAAATGAATAATACTTTTCTTGGAAAAATGATGGTTTTCTAAAGCCGATTTAATCAAATAAATTCGCCCGCGAGGTGAATCTAATTCATCACCTAATAATTGATAAGTCGGACAAGTGGCTAGACAAAATCCACAATGGACACATTTTCTAATAATGTCATTAGCTTTGAGATTTTGAATATCGATGGTTTGCATTAGTTAAAAATACCTCTGGGATCAAACACTTGTTTTAATTTTTGCTCAATATGTTGGTGCAACTGCGAGGTAGTTGCTCGTTTAATGGGTGCTGATAATTGGGTCATATAAGAAATTGGCATGACCTTAAAACTAATTTGTGTAATGACAGCCAACTTACCTTTTGAGCCAGACAATAAACGTGCCACATCATAACCTGATACATTTTTCATCACTTGGCCACCAAAATTTAGATACGCCCCAGTGCCATCAATAATTTTTACACCTAGTACGCAATCTGATAAATCCTGAGCACCTTGCGCATAAGCAGCGCCAATACTCATATCAGCCGTTTTTATAAAAAATGGCAACATTTGGTTATGCTTAGCCAGTTCCGTCTGAATATTACTAATTTTGGTGCCAGCTTTGATTGTAATAACCAACTCTTCTGGAAAATATTCAATCACACCTGCATGTGCGAGCCATTCACTATTAATGTGTAAATTGTTAGCATCTTTAATCAGTTGTTGTAATTGATTGATGCGATCTGGCATTAAAAGCGCTCCAATTCAGGATGAGGCAATTTACCATGATGTACATGCATTGCCCCTAATTCTGCACAGCGGTGTAATTCTGGTACGGCTTTGCCAGGATTGAGTAAAGATTTAGGGTCAAATACAGCTTTAATTTTGTGAAAAATTGCCAATTCTTTTGCATTGAATTGATGACACATAGCGTTTAATTTCTCAACACCCACGCCATGCTCCCCTGTAATCGTGCCACCCATATCTACGCTGAGTTTTAAAATTTCAGTACCAAATTCTTCCACTTTTTCTAATTCGCCCTCTATATTTGCATCGTACAAAATAAGCGGGTGCAAATTGCCATCACCTGCATGGAACACATTGGCGACTCTAAGCTGATATTTTTGGCTTAACTCGTTAATTTTTTCCAACATATCTGCCAAATGTCGCCTTGGAATTGTGCCATCCATGCAGTAATAATCAGGAGACAATCTGCCTACTGCAGGAAAAGCGGACTTGCGTCCTTTCCAAAAATTGAGTCGCTCTTCTTCACTTTCAGATACTTTCACAGTCGATGCATCTGATAAGATTTTTAAAACGCTGTCAAGTTCTGCTTGCACTTGCGTCTGCGTGCCATCAAGCTCGCAAAGTAATAACGCTTTAGCATCTAGTGGATAGCCAACTTGAGCAAACCCTTCAGCCGCTTCCATGGCAAAACTGTCCATCATTTCTAGCCCAGCAGGAATAATGCCCGCCTTAATAATATCAGCCACTACGTTGGCACACTCTCGAACAGAATCAAACCCTGCCATCACCACTCTAGCAAGGATAGGTGTTGGTGTAAGTTTAACTGTAATTTCAATAATAATGCCCAGCAAACCCTCCGATCCATTCATAAGTGCTAACAACCCCAATCCATCATCCTGACGAGACAGTATTAACTCCTCACCATCAATAGTTAGCATTTTAATTGCCTCAACATTATGCACGGTTAATCCATATTTTAAGCAATGCACCCCGCCAGAATTTTCAGCCACATTACCACCAATCGTACAAGCAATTTGGCTGGATGGATCAGGTGCATAATAAAGGCCATGCTGCGTTACTGCCTCACTAATGGCAATATTTCTTACACCTGGATCAACCACAGCCAGTCGATTTTTCACATCAATTGATTTAACTTGATTTAACTTAGACAATCCCAGCACAACTGAATTTTTAAGCGGCATAGCCCCACCCGCCAAACCCGTCCCCGCACCTCGTGTTACCACTGGCGTGTTATTGTCTTTGCAAATTTTCAATACTTGCTTAATTTGCGCAATATTTTCTGTCAACACCACCGCTAAAGGCTTTTGCCTGTACACACTCAAACCGTCGCACTCAAACGGACGAGTGTTTTCCTTGCCCGTAAGTACAATACCCTGAGGTAGTTGTGTTAAAAGCCTCTGTATGACTTTCATGAATCAAATCTGCCTTTTGTCCAAATAATAAAATCGCTATTAGCTATCGGCAATATTTTTATGTTCATTCAATCTTATTGCGTATTTGTTGCTTAGTCTTCTCCCAGTCCATAGAAAACTGAGTGCCGCGCCTGCACATTGTTGTTCGCGTGAATTTAAAACAGACTCATGCCAATTGGACGATTCAAACAAGCTGTGCTGGCACAAGTCATTACAAAGTATCTCCAGGGTAGATAACTTCCCTGCCGTTGTCATATCTTTAGGCGATATTATAATCATGTTATTTCCCAAATTAACTGTAAAAATCATTGTTAATTATATTTTGACATAAATATGACTCATTATTCCTATTTCTTAAAGGTGATTGATGACGTTCGCACAATAACCATCCGCAATGCCCTCAGACAAAGCAAGCGATATTTTATAAATAATTGACATCTGAACCATTATAATGGTTTGTTTATTTATTTTAATTTTATAATATTATGCAATCATTTAACCCGCCAGTAAGAACGTTAATGGGGCCAGGTCCTTCTGATGTACATCCAAGAATTTTATCTGCCATGGCAAGGCCTACTATTGGCCATCTAGATCCTGCTTTTGTGGGCATGATGGATGAAACTAAAGAAGGTTTAAAAACTATTTTTAAAACTGAAAACGAGTTAACCATGCCTGTATCAGCACCTGGTTCTGCGGGTATGGAGACTTGTTTTGCTAACTTAGTTGAACCTGGTGATAAGGTTATTGTGTGTATTAATGGCGTATTTGGTATGCGCATGAAAGCAAATGTGACTCGTTTGGGAGGTGAGGCAATTATTGTTGAAGATAATTGGGGCAAAGCGGTCAGTGCTGACAAGCTAGAAGAAGCTTTAAAAAATAACCCAGATGCTAGTATTGTTGCTTTTGTGCATGCTGAGACTTCAACAGGTGCGCAATCTGATGCAAAAACCTTATGCAAACTTGCACACCAGTATGATTGTATTACTATTGTTGACGCGGTTACTTCTTTGGGTGGTACTGAATTACGTGTTGACGAATGGGAAATTGATGCGATTTATTCAGGCACACAAAAATGTTTATCTGCTATGCCAGGTATTTCTCCCATTAGCTTTAGCGATCGTGCTATTAAAAAACTCAGCACACGAAAAACTTCTGTTAGCAGTTGGTTTTTAGACCTTAATTTAGTCATGGGGTACTGGGGTGAAGGCGCTAAACGTACCTATCACCACACCGCACCTGTGAATACACTATACGGTTTACACGAATCATTGGTGATGATATTAGAAGAGGGTATTGAAAACTCTTGGACACGTCATCAAAAAAACCACGAGCTATTAAGAGATGGTTTAGAGGCAATGGGTATTAACTTTTTAGTAAATAAAAAAGACCGCTTGCCACAATTAAATTCCGTGTTTATCCCTGAAGGTGTTGATGACGCACAAGTTCGAACCACCCTACTTAATGATTACAACCTGGAAATTGGTGCAGGTCTTGGTGCTTATGCTGGCAAAGTGTGGCGTATTGGTTTAATGGGTTATACTTCAAGAAAAGAAAATATTGTTTTATGCTTATCAGCACTTAAGGAAATTTTAGCAAGTAAATAACAGTTGTATTTCTTCACACTAACTCTTTGTGCGGTGTGAAGAACATAAAAAATAGTTAGCATCATCCCAACTGAGTACTAACGGCATCGGTTGAATTCAACCGCGTCATCGCCTAAAGCTAAAACCAATCCCGCACCATACATCCTTCATTGTCCCTGTATAATTCATACCAACAACAAACAAACCCATTTAAGGCGAATTCTCCAAGTCATCCGTGAAGAGCTTGATTCGGTTGTAAGTGCAGCATAAGGCAAAAGGAAAACAGGCAAACTCATTAATGTCATTCTTTATGGCTCACATGCTACAGGCAAGTGGGTGAACAAACCCACAGACTGGTTATATCAGTGATTATGATATTTTAGTGATTGTTAACCAATTTGACTTAGTTACAAATTATGATTTGTGGGATTGCCCCTTGAGGATAAAGTTAAAATCTTCTTACCACCGCCTTCAGCGCACTTAAAGAAGGGCAATACTTCTTTACTGATATGAAAGTTTAATAGGAAGGAGTTGGCTGTACCGGGGAGCTTAACCCAAAAAGCATGTAAGAAAATGGAGATTAGAGATTATGATGAATGGTTTGATAGCGCCAACTCATTTGTAATTGATTGTGTTCATTGCATGGATAGAGAGGATTATAAAAAAGCAGCCTTTGAACTCCACCAAGCTACTGAATACTATTACTCTTGCTCATCTTTAGTGCTGACTCAATACAAACCCTATACTCATAATTTACAACAACTTGGCTCAATGGCAGTCCATCAAAATGAAGTATTAATTGATGTCTTCCCACAATTAAACGCCGTTGTTTTCAACTACTTAAACAAGCCTATGTTAAAGCACGTTTTACTCGGAACATTATAAAATCACAGAAGAAGAATTAAACTATTTAAGTGAAAGAGTGGCTTACTTGCAAACTTTAACCAAGCGGCTTTGTGAAGAAAAGATTAAGTCGTTTGATTAACTCGTGTATCAAGTTTTCATGATAAATAAATCAAGCATAGGTTATTTTGACTACTTTATCTTCGCCAATAACTCCTCTTCAGTTTCAACACGATCAGGATCAGACAAGCAGCAATCAACTGGACAGACTTCAACACATTGTGGCTCGTCAAAATGACCTTTGCATTCGGTACACTTATCGCCATCAATCTCATAAATTTCATCACCCATATAAATAGCATCATTGGGGCATTCTGGCTCACAAACATCACAATTAATGCATTCGTCTGTAATCAATAAGGACATGGTCTTCTCCTAGACTGTGTAACAATAAATTTAAGCCATATTTTACCGTATTGTTGGTATCTTTTCTAATCAGTTTTTAGGTATCATACTTGTTTTTCATCAACCATATTATTGATATGATATATCGTTTATCCTTACTATTAACATTGATTATTTCACTACCGTCACAAGCCAAATTAGAAGAGGGTTTGTATGCTAATTTACATACCAATCAAGGGGATATTATTGTCAAACTTGAGTTTGAAAAAACACCATTAACCGTGATTAATTTTGTGGGTTTAGCGCAAGGCAAAAAGCACTCAAACATTCAAATCGGAAAACCTTTTTACAATGGTTTAAAATTTCATCGAGTGATTGATAATTTTATGGTTCAAGGGGGCGACCCAAAAGGCAATGGTGCTGGTGGTCCAGGTTATCAATTTATGGATGAAATTACCGACCTTAAACATGATGATGGCGGTGTTTTATCCATGGCAAATTCTGGCCCTAACACTAATAGATCGCAATTTTTTATCACTCATAAAGCCACGCCTTGGCTAGACGGCAAGCACACTGTCTTTGGTCGTGTTGTTAAAGGTATGAATGTGGTTAATCGTATTAAACAAGATGACTTTATTCGCAAAGTTAGTATTATTCGTATTGGTGACAAGGCGAAAAACTTTCAAACTGACGAAGCAGCATTTCAAGCAACTAATGCAAAATACACAAGCAAAGAAGAGCAACAACTGATTCAGAAAAGACAGAGATTAGTCAAATTTGTCAACCAAAACTATCCAAATGCTAAACTGATGCCAGCAGGACATTTTGTTGAAATCAACCAAACAAGCAAAGGCAACCAACCCCAAAAAGGGGATTTAGTTAAGATTAATTTATCCATTGATTTAGGTGATGGAACAAGTATGCTAAAAGCTGAAAAACCATTGTCGTTCGCTGCAGGTTCTGACATTATTATCAAACTTATTGATAATGAAGTGCTGCAAATGACACCTGGTGAAAAGCGCATCATCATCGCCCCTTTTAACCAAATTTATGACAACAGCAAGCGTTGCAATCTCTCGCAAGAATCTATTTTAATTTTTAAGTTAGAATTGTTATCAATTAACAACATTCGCTAAACTCTATGTTTTTAGAATTAATCAACTTTCTTGCTCAGTTTGACGCTGGATTTAGTGTTTTAAACTACTTAACTGTTCGAGCTGTACTGGCTATGCTAAGTGCCTTGTTTATTAGCCTTATGCTAGGGCGTGTTTTTATTAATCGATTGCAACAATACCAAATTGGCCAAGTTATTAGAACTGATGGTCCTGAATCACATCTAATCAAATCAGGCACGCCAACTATGGGTGGCATTCTGATTTTATTTGCATTTATGGTTAGTATTTTAATTTGGGGCGATTGGTCTAATATCTATCTATGGATTGTTATTGTTACTTCTATTATATTTGGCGCTATTGGTTTTACTGATGATTACCTCAAAATCAAACATAAATCATCAAACGGTTTAAGTTCTTCAATAAAATTTCTAACTCAATCATTGGGCGCTATTGTAATCAGCACTTGGATTGTGCTAATCTCTCAAGATTCTATTCAAACGCAGTTACTTATCCCATTTTTTAAAAATGTAATGCTGCCATTAGGTGTTGTTGGTTTTTTAATACTGTCATATTTTGTCATTGTTGGGAGTTCTAATGCGGTTAATTTAACTGATGGTTTAGACGGTCTTGCCATTATACCTGTCATACTTATATCAGGTGCATTGGCTATTTTTGCCTATCTTAGTGGTCATTATAATTTTTCAAGTTATCTTCATATGACATTCATGCCAGGCACTGGCGAATTATTTGTTATTTGTGCAACACTTATTGGCGCTGGATTAGGGTTTTTATGGTTTAACACCTATCCTGCTGAAATTTTTATGGGTGATGTGGGTTCATTGTCTTTAGGTGCTATGTTGGCAGTCATTGCTATTTTAATCCGCCAAGAAATTTTATTATTTATTATGGGTGGTGTGTTTGTGGCTGAGACTTTATCTGTGATTATTCAAGTGAGCTATTACAAGCGATATAAAAAACGTATTTTCCTAATGGCGCCTCTTCACCACCACTTTGAAAAAAAAGGCATGTCTGAGCCAAAAATTATCGTGCGTTTTTGGATGGTGACTTTAATCTTAGTACTGGTTAGTTTGGCATCTATAAAAATACGCTAATTATGAGCATATTAGACAAATGGGATGAGCGCTACTTATCACTAGCAAAAGAGGTTTCTACTTGGTCAAAAGACCCTTCTACACAAGTGGGTGCCATTACCGTAGGTAGCAAAAAAGAGGTTTTATCCCAAGGATTTAATGGCTTCCCAAGAGGGATTCATGATACTGATGAGCGTTATAATCATCGGAAAAACAAATATCAACTTGTGGTCCATGCAGAAATGAACGCCATTTATAATGCCACTTATTCTGGCACTTCTCTTGATGGTGCAACTTTGTATGTTTACGGGCTGCCTATTTGCTCAGAATGTGCCAAAGGTATTATTCAAGTTGGTATTAAAAGAGTGGTGATAGAAAAATCAAAAGAATTGGACAATTGGAACCAAAGCGTTAGATTCTCACAAGAAATGTTTATTGAGGCTGGTGTTGAATTGGTAATTAAAGACCAATGAACGAGATATCCAAACGCCGCACTTTTGCGATTATTTCTCACCCTGATGCTGGCAAAACCACAGTCACCGAAAAACTACTATTGTATGCAGGTGCGATTAAAACAGCGGGTAGTGTTAAAGCGCGCAAAGCCAACACGCACGCGACATCTGATTGGATGGAAATGGAAAAAGAAAGAGGGATTTCCATCACTTCATCCATCATGCAATTTGAATATGACAATCATGTGATTAATTTATTAGACACACCAGGACATGAGGATTTTTCTGAGGATACTTATCGCACCCTCACGGCAGTAGATTCAGCGCTTATGGTTATTGACGTTGCTAAAGGCGTAGAAATGCGGACTGTTAAACTTATTGAGGTGTGTCGTTTGCGTGACACACCAATTTTAACTTTTATCAATAAACTAGATCGTGAAGGCAAAGAGCCAATTGATTTACTAGATGAAGTAGAAACCATGCTTAATATTGAATGTGCGCCCATTACTTGGCCAATTGGCATGGGTAAACGTTTCAAAGGCGTTGTTCACCTGCTTGAAGATAAAGTTTATTTATATGAAACTGGGAAGAATTCTGAAATTGGTGAGCATATTATTATTGACGGCGTGAACAATTCTCTACTTGATGAAATTTTAGGTGAAGATGTCATTCTTGAAATGCGTGAAGAAGTTGAGCTTATTCTCGAGACAACCACACCATTTAGTTTAGATGCGTTTCTAGCTGGAAAACAAACCCCAGTATTTTTTGGCTCAGCCATTTCAAACTTTGGAATTCAAAATCTGCTTGATGGCTTTATCCAGTACGCACCAATGCCAAAAAATCGTGAATCAGATACGCGAAAAGTCAAGCCTGATGAAGACAAACTGACTGGCTTTGTTTTCAAAATTCAAGCCAATATGGATCCAAAACACCATGATCGTCTTGCTTTTATGCGCATCGTTAGCGGGCAGTACAAAAAGGGCATGAAAGTTCTGCAAGTATCAACCAACAAACAAATTAAAATTAGTAATGCAGTAACTTTTATGTCGCGCGAACGCACCTTTGCAGAGGTGGCTTACGCTGGCGATGTCATTGGTATTCACAACCATGGTGGTATTAGTATTGGCGATACCTTTACCCAAGGCGAAAAACTCACTTTTCAAGGCATTCCAAATTTTGCACCGGAGCTATTCCGTCGCGCTCAACTTAAAGACCCACTCAAAGCCAAAGCCTTGCAAAAAGGCTTAAACCAACTTTCTGAAGAAGGTGCAACCCAAGTATTTAGCCCAATTATCAACTCATCGCAAATTTTAGGTGCAGTTGGTATTTTGCAATTTGATGTGGTGGCACATCGTTTAAAATATGAATACGGCGTTGATTGTCAATTTGAAACTATTAATATCGCAACAGCGCGATGGGTGACAGGTAGTGACAAGGACATCGAACAACTTAAAGTCAAAGTGGGCAATAATGTTGCGATTGATGCAAAGGGAATGCTCACTTATCTTGCTCCATCTAGTGTTAACTTGCAATTAACCATAGAACGCCATCCTAACTTGGTTTTTTCAGCAACCCGTGAGCATTAATTAAAAAATTAGTTTGAACAATATAAGGCATTCATCATGCTATTTATACTTTTACCAAACATCCTTTTTAAAGTACTGTCTTTGTCCATAAAATATAGCACCTGCTAAATTATAGCCCAGCCATTGACATGAGTGTCGTGCACAAAGCCAGCAATGACAGCATTATGTGCAATTAATTTTTAGCCACTGGATCAAAATTAGCCGCAACAATTTCTAGGCCAAACACTGAGACGCCATGACCGACTGCACCTGACATAATAAATCCTGAAATTAGCATCACAATCGTTATAATAATTAACATCCAGTGTACAATTTTTGATAAATTATATTCAATCTTTGTGTAATTATCCGCAAGTTGTAACCAGCCATTAACAAAACTCCAATAAATTCTAATGACAATCACGGAAAAACTCAAAATACCAATTGACTTATGAATAGGATAAAGTGCAAACACTTCATTTTTAAATATCGCATCACTAAAATTACAAGAATTGAAAATGCAACAGTCAAATTCTTTTCCTGTTATCCCTTTTCCAAAAAAACCTCTATGAGGTTATTTTATTATTGTTCTCCATCATTTTCACTTTCAGATTTCTCATCTTCTGCTTCAGCAATTTTTGCAATAGAGACTAATTTTTCATTTTTAACGATATTAATCAAGGTGACACCTTGGGTATTGCGACCAATGATAGAAACATCAACCGCTCTAGCGCGAACCAAAGTGCCTTTATTAGAAATTAACATCATCTCATCTTCATCAGTGGCCTGAATAGCACCAACAACTTTGCCATTTCTATCTGAGGTTTTAATAGAGATAACACCTGAGCCACCTCGTGCTTGAGCACGATATTCATTAAGGTGTGTACGTTTGCCGAAGCCTTTTTCAGTTGCTGTGAGAATTGGACTGTCTTGATTGGCAACAATAAGAGAAACCACTTTATCAGCATCTGCTAATTTAATGCCACGTACACCAATGGCTGTACGTCCTACGACACGTACATCCGATTCTTTAAATCGAATGGATTTACCATTGGCCGAAAATAGCATAATATCATGCTCACCTGAGGTGATTTCTACACCGACAAGTTGATCATTATATCTTAATTCGATGGCAATAATGCCGCCTTTGCGTGGTGTTGAGAAGTGGGTAAGTGCTGTTTTTTTACATGTACCACTACTGGTTGTCATAAAAACAAAATGATTTTCATTAAACTCTGCAATTGGCAAAATAGTATTAATAACCTCTTCTTTTTCTAATGGTAATAAGTTAACGATTGGCTTACCACGTGCTATGCGTGATGCCATTGGCAACTCATAAACCTTAAGCCAGTATACTTTTCCTGAGGATGAAAAACACAAAACTGTATCATGAGAATTGGCGATAAATAATTGATCAACAAAATCTTCATCTTTTACTTTAGTGGCTGCTTTGCCTTTACCGCCACGGCGCTGAGATTTATAATCACTTAAAGATTGTGATTTCACATAGCCACCATGAGACAAGGTGACCACGCGCTCTTCTTGGGCAATTAAATTCTCAAGCGTTAAATCAATCTTGTGCTCTAAAATTTTCGTCATACGGGCATTAGCATAGTTATTTTGAATGTCCATTAACTCCTCACTGATAACTTGCATAAGTCTTTCAGGTGTTTGTAAAATATCTAATAGATGTTTAATGCGCTCTAACAGTTCATTAAATTCATCAAAAATATTGTCTTTTTCAAGCCCTGTTAAGCGATGAAGTTTTAAATCTAATATGGCTTGCGCTTGTTTTTGTGATAATTGATAATCGCTATTCATTTGCAAACCCAACTCTACTGGCAAATCTTCTGGCTTAAACATTGCCATGTCACGATCGTCAATCAACTCTTTAATCACTGAACCTTGCCAAGTTTTAGCCATTAATGCTTCTTTTGCATCTGCCGAGTTTGAGGCAGATTTAATCAGTTCAATAATGTCATCAATATTATGTAACGCAACTGATAAACTTTCCAATAAGTGCGCACGATTTCTGGCTTTGTTTAAATCAAAAATAGAGCGACGAGTCACAACATCACGTCTATGAGCAATGAATTCCTCCAGAATGCCCTTTAGTGTCATTAACTTTGGCATGCCCTTGTCAATTGCCACCATGTTAATACCGAACACGGTTTGCATTTCGGTCAGTTGATACAAATTATTAAGTATCACTTCTGGCACTTCACCACGACGCAACTCAATCACCATGCGCATACCATCTTTATCAGACTCATCACGAAGCCCAGTGATACCATCAATGCGCTTATCTTTAACAAGCTCTGCAATTTTACCAATCAATTTGGCTTTATTAACTTGATAAGGCAGTTCGGTCACAACAATACTTTGCTTGTCTTCACCTTCAGTATGGGATACTGAACGCAAGTAAATTTTGCCTTTGCCAGTCTCATAGGCCTGGCGAATGCCACTTGCACCATTAATAATACCTGCCGTTGGAAAATCAGGGCCTGGCATAATTTCCAACAATTCATCAATAGTAATGTCTTCATTATCAATGGTTTTCAAACAGGCCTCAATCACTTCGCCCAAGTTGTGAGGCGGAATGTTAGTCGCCATGCCTACTGCAATGCCTGATGAGCCATTAGCCAAAAGATTAGGTACACGAGTTGGCAATACTGAAGGTTCTGATTCTGAGCCGTCGTAATTTTCAATAAAGTCAACGGTGTCTTTTTCTAAATCTCGCAATAACTCATGCGAAAGTTTGGCCATACGGATTTCCGTATAACGCATAGCAGCAGCCGAATCACCATCAACCGAGCCAAAGTTACCTTGACCATCAATTAAAATATTACGCATTGAGAATGGTTGCGCCATACGTACAATAGTGTCATACACAGCAGTATCACCATGTGGATGATATTTACCAATCACATCACCAACAATACGGGCTGATTTTTTATAAGATTTATTGTAATCATTACCCAAGACCTCCATGGCGTAAAGTACACGACGATGCACAGGCTTAAGTCCATCTCGAACATCAGGCAATGCACGCCCAACAATAACACTCATTGCGTATTCCAAATAGGAATTGCGCATCTCGTCTTCAATGGTAACTATCGGGAAATGTGGCTCGAAATGATTGGGATTTTCAGTACGCTCAGACATGATCAAAAGACTTGATTTAAATTGTCTTTTATTTTACCTAATTTGAGTGCAGGTATTGATTTTGTTTCAAGCTAAAACCTTTCTTTTTTATAAACTCTCTATGAGGAAGCATAGGCTTTTTAGTTTAAAACTATGTATTTCTTGCTTGAACTGATGATGCTAGTATTTTAAGTAGATTTTCAGTATCTTGCCAGCCAAGACAAGCGTCAGTAATACTAATACCGTATTCTAACGATTTTAACTCATCTACCGCTTGAGCGCCTTCATTGATATTGGACTCAATCATCACTCCAAAAATCTCATCTGAGCCCGAACTCACTTGCTTGGCAATCTCATCGCCTACTAACAACTGGTTTTTAAAATTTTTCT
Source organism: Candidatus Ruthia sp. Plio_17_S18 (assembly GCA_021730105.1). Taxonomy (GTDB): domain Bacteria; phylum Pseudomonadota; class Gammaproteobacteria; order PS1; family Pseudothioglobaceae; genus Ruthia. Next base: position 329,229 of record CP072538.1, on the reverse strand, counting down.
CACTATTGGCATGGGAAAAATCAACCATAACTCTACCTAATAAACCATCTTTTATTAATTTTTTAGCGGCATTGTCAACATTTTCTTTGCTATAGTTAGGTCCATCAGCAGCGCCACGAAGAATAATGTGGCAATTTGGATTGCCAGTTGTGGTATAACGATTTGCCACGCCTTTTTTGCTAATTGACCAAAACATGTGTGAATTTGAAGCCGATACAATCGCATCAATGGCAATTTGGATGTTGCCATTTGTACCATTTTTAAAACCCACTGGGCAAGACAGTCCGGATGCTAATTCTCGGTGCGTTTGGCTTTCGGTTGTTCGTGCACCAATCGCCCCCCATGAAATCAAATCAGAGATGTATTGCGGGGTGATTAAATCAAGATATTCTGTTGCACTTGGCATACCCATTTTTGACAACTCTAGCAACAAACTTCTAGCCAAATCAAAGCCTTTTTCCATATCAAAACTGTTATCTAAATCAGGGTCATAAATTAGCCCTTTCCAGCCAATTGTGGTGCGTGGTTTTTCAAAATAAACACGCATAACAATAAATAAATCTTGATCTAATTCTTGCTTTATTTTTAACAATCGTTGTGCATAATCTCTAGCAGCTTTTGGATCATGAATGGAACAAGGTCCAACCACAACTAATAAACGCTTACCCTTGCCAGAAATGATATCGGCAATGGTTTTTCTTGAGCGGATAATAAAATCAGACTGTGGCTTTTTGACTGGATATTTTTTAATAAAGCCTATTGGCGGGGTAATGGATTCTGCCTTGGTTATGCGAATGTTACTAATTTTATTTAAGATTTTTTTTAGCATTTTTGATTTTCAATAAGTGCATAAGCTGAATGGTTATGAATCGATTCAAAATTTTCCGATTCAAGACGATAATAACTAATTTTATCATCTGCATTTAAATCGACTGCAATATCACGTACTAAGTCCTCCACAAATGCAGGGTTATCATACGCTCTTTCAGTCACCACTTTTTCATCATCGCGCTTAAGAATGGCATAAAGTTCGCACGAAGCTTTGCGTTCAGCCAAATCAATCAAATTTTCAATATGCAACGTTTTATCTTTAGCCGCTTTAGCCTTAATGGTAATGTGCGAGCGTTGATTATGCGCCCCATATTTAGAAATACTTTTTGAACAAGGGCATAGACTAGTCACAGGTACCACGACTTTCATAATCACTTGTGTCCCGCCTTTATTGAGCGTGCCATATAAAGTCACTTGATAATCCATAATTGACTCAACGCCTGAAGATGGGGCTTTTTTCTTCCTAAAGAAAGTAAAATTAAGCGTAATGTGTGCAGTATCTGATTCAAGTCTTTCTTTTACTTTATTAATAATTTTATCGAAATTGTGCGCACTAAATTCACAAGGGCCTTCGTTTAAAATCTCAATAAAGCGCGACATGTGCGTACCTTTAACATGCTCTGGTAAAGATACTGTCATGGTAAAAATACCTATTGTAGGCATTTTATTGCCATCGCAATCAATATAAGTAATAGGATGGGTAATGTCTTTAATACCTACTTTATCAATGATAATTTGACGAGTATCGGCACTATTTTGTGTGTCAGGTAAATGAGTCGCGCTCATAAGTCTCCTTGGGAATAAGTCACAGATGCCCTAGGTGTTTCCCAAATGGTCACTGCTTTGACCTTGACATCATTAGTATTAATTAGTTGTCCCACTTCATTAAAAAAATACTTAGCAATATTTTCTGTGGTAGGATTGAGTTTATCAAAAGGCGCTATCTCATTCAAATATTGATGATCTAGGCGCTTTACAACAACCTTGGTTTGTTTTTTAATTTCTCGCAAATCAATAGCCATACCATTACTGTTTAATTTTCTAGCAACAACCATCATTTCAACTTGCCAGTTATGGCCATGCAGGCGTGAACAATCACCTGGATAATCCCTGAGTGAATGAGCTGATGCGAAATCGGTAACAATTTTTAGGACGAACATTTTCGGAAAAATTGGTAAAAACATTGATTATACCTATGACCTGCTAAAAATTACACCCTGAATTGATGGGTAGATTATTGGCTTATCTAAAAGATTTTGATTTAATCAATTGCTTTAATGGAAGAGACATGTTGATAGCCTTTAGGTAAAAGGTTGCCACGACGCGCTCTGGCACTTATGTAATTACTCAAATCTTGGAACTTGATGGTCAAATGACGCTTGCCTGCAATGACTTTCAAATGTTGAGTTTCTAGCAAAATACAAACACTCTTCACAAACTCTTGTCTAGCCTTGACATCTTTAGTGGGGATTTGAATAAGTTTATTGCCTTTACCTTTAGATAATATTGGCAATTCAGATATTGGGAATACCAATAAACGCCCACGATTTGTTGCCAGTGCAATAAATTGATTATCTGAATCATCCACATTAATAATCTTCATCACTTGTGCGCCCTTAGGCAGAGAAAGTGTTGCTTTTCCTGCTTGTCTTGAAGATAACAAATCACCAATAGTGGCAATAAAACCATACCCTGCATCAGAAGCCAATAGAATGTTTTGACTCGCCTTGCCCATCACCACATCAACAAATCGTGCCTCTGAAGGTGGACTTAGTTTACCTGTTAATGGCTCACCTTGTCCTCGCGCACTGGACAATGAATTAGCCAGTAGTGAATATGACCTACCTGTTGAGTCAATAAAAATTGCAGGTTTGTTGCTTTTGCCTTTCACACTGGTTAAATAACCATCACCTGCTTTATAATTAAGTGTTGCTGGATCAATATCATGGCCTTTAGCACTGCGCACCCAACCTTTATCGCTAAGCACGACAGTGACATGTTCAGCAGGTACCAAATCATTCTCACTAAAAGCTTGAGCCGTATTTACATTGCTTTTAATGTTAGATCTACGCTCATCACCAAACTCTTTAATAATGGTTTTTAGCTCTTTTTTAATCAAGGCTTTAAGGCGCAAGTTACTTGAAAGTAGCAGTTCTAATTTTTCTTTCTCTAATGCTAAGTCTTGTTGCTCGGCTTGAATTTTAACCTCTTCTAATTTTGCAAGATGGCGCAATTTTAACTCTAAAATTGCCTCTGCTTGAATATCGCTCAATTTAAAATGACTAATCAATACTGGCTTAGGCTTATCATGCTCACGAATAATGACAATCACTTCATCAATGTTTAAAAAAGCGATGAACAAGCCTTCTAAAATATGCAAACGCGCAAGAATTTTATCAAGGCGATAGGTTAAACGATTGGTCACAACTTGCATTCTGTAGCTTAGCCATTCTTTAAGCATTGGAATGAGTGGCAAAACACTTGGCTTGCCGTTTAAACCAATCACATTCATATTAACACGGTAGCTTTTTTCAAGCTCGGTTGTGGCAAATAAGTGTAGCATTAATGCGTCTGCATCAACTCTATTAGAGCGTGGAACAATAACAATACGTGTTGGATTTTCATGATCCGACTCATCTCTAATATCATCCACCAAAGGTAGTTTTTTTGCGCGCATTTGCGCTGCAATTTGGGTGATTGCCTTGGCACCAGAAGTTTGGAAAGGCAGTGCCTCAATTACAATATTACTTTTTTCTTTTTGATAAATAGCACGCATCTTCACCGACCCATGACCTGTTTCATAAATTTGCCTAAGATCTGCAGGTGAGGATACAATATCAGCATTGGTAGGATAATCAGGTGCTCTAATAATTTGCATGATGTCGTCTAAATTCATAGACGGCCTGTCCAATAGCGCAATACAAGCGCTCACCACTTCGGTCAAATTATGCGGTGGCACATCCGTTGCCATGCCCACAGCAATACCTGAGGTACCATTTAGTAATAAGTTGGGTACTTGTGCAGGTAGATTTTTAGGTTCTTGAAGTGATCCGTCAAAATTATCTACCCAATTAACCGTGCCTTGATTAATTTCGCTGAGCAATAAATCTGCATAACGAGAAAGTTTACTTTCGGTATAACGCATTGCTGCAAATGACTTAGGATCGTCTGGAGCACCCCAGTTCCCTTGCCCGTCAATAAATGGATAACGGTAAGAAAATGGCTGTGCCATCAGTACCATCGCCTCATAGCAAGCACTATCGCCATGTGGATGGAATTTACCAAGCACATCGCCCACCGTACGGGCTGATTTTTTAAACTTTGCTGTAGATTTCAAACCAAGTTCACTCATTGCATAAACAATACGTCTTTGAACTGGTTTTAAGCCATCGCCAACAAAAGGCAATGCGCGATCAAGAATAACATACATTGAATAATCAAGATAAGCACGCTCACTGAACTCGGCAACACTTTGTTGTTCAAGACTAATCTGATTCATTTATGATGTTAAGAATGGCTAAAATTAGACTGTATTTTAATTCAACTCTTAATAACAAAAAAGAGAAAATTAAAAGCAGTTTTATATGGTGTATTACTATTGATCATATCTAAAGACAATTGACACTTGGTTATTTTAAGACTATTATGCCTATCAGCCCATGCACAAACAGTGGTTAATAAATTAAACACTTTAAAGGAGAGAAAGATGAGAACAAGTATCAAATTAGTAGTGCCAATCATGATTTCAGTTGGGCTGACAATGCCATCCATAACCTTGGCCAAAGAACTTGTGATTAAATTTTCTCACGTTACTACTGAAGACACTCCTAAAGGTAAAGGCGTAATACTTTGAAAAAAATGGTAGATGAGCGCTTAAATGGTAAAGTGCGTATTGAGGTTTATCCAAGCTCAAAACTATATGGCGACAAGGTAGTACTTAAGGCACTACTATTGAATGATATACAGTTGGAAGTACCTTCACTGTCTAAATTTAGCAAATACACTAAAAAATGGGCACTGTTTGATTTACCCTTCTTATTCAAAAATGCACAAGCATTAAATTGTTTTACAGATTCAAAAAAAGGACAAGAATTATTAAACGCTATCGATAGAAAAGGGATTAAAGGTTGGGTTACTGGCTTAACGGCATGAAACAAATTTCTGCCAATCATCCACTGATGACATTTAAAGATGCACAAGGTTTAAAATTTCACATCATGAGTTCTGATGTACTCAAAGCACAGTTCGAGACCATTGATGCAAACCCACAAAATATGTCTTTTTCTGAAGTTTACAATGCTTTAGCAACAGGCGTTATTGATGGTCAAGAAAATAATTGGTCAAATATTCGATCAAAAAAATTCTTTGAGGTGAAAAAAGATACAACCGTATCTGACGCCTTGAACTAGAAAAAATCATCAAATAAGTGACTGCTAAAGTCACCAAATTTGCACTTGACACTGCAATAAAGGATATGAAAAATATTGCAGATTCTGGCAAAACCAATATCCACATTCCAACCTCTGAACAAAAAATCAACATTGCCATGGCTATTATTAATGTTACTGTTTTTAATGATGATTACCTTTGTTCCACAAATATTTATCTATTTATCCACCTTGCTAATGGGTCCAGAAGTCATCGGTGGCTAGTTAGTATAATTTTAAAAGGTGTGAAATATTTTCATAGCAACACAATACAATCACACTGCAAGAAGTGATGAATTTCTAAACTTTTTACTTAGACAAAAAATTCCAAACCAAAACCATTACTAACAACTTTTTCCATTATGCGCTAGATTTTTAAATTGTTTTAAATAAAAGTGGACTAAAGTGTCTAAAAGTGGTATAAAATTTTCCTTAAAACTAAATTTAAAAGAAGTGCTTGTATGAAAAAAATTAAATTGAAGTTTATACTTAGTGTTTTAGCTCTGATGGGTACATAACAACAACGCCAAACAGTTTTTAATTATCAATATTGTGGCTTTAATATTAGGTGTGATGGCCTATATGCAAAAATATCAGCAACATCGCTAATGTTTAGAGGAGTGCACAATTTAAACGTTGATACCAGGGGAAGGGTTAAAGCCAATGCGCCACCAAGTAGGCAAGATGGTACTGAGCATTCATCCAGATGATGAATGCTTATTATTATGTCCTTTAAAAGATTAGCAAATATTGGAAGAAAAAATCAGTGCTTTGCCTTCGTTAAACATTCACACAAAGCAATTAAAACGCAAACTCATTGGTCATGTCACTGATTGTGAATTGGATAAGGCAACGCGCATTCTAATTCCGTCAACACTTAAACATTATACCCATATAGATAAAATCATGAGTGGCCAAGGGCATAATTTTGAATTATGGGATGAGGATATTTGGCATAAACAATTTGACAGTCTTGACACATTCAACAAACAAACCCAAATCCCAATAGAAATTGCCCAATTATCGCTATGATGTCTAATCATCACCAATCTGTGATGTTTAATAAGTCAATTGAAGCACTTAATATAAAAACTGATGGCATCTATATTGATGCGACTTTTGGTCGTGGTGGTCATGCACAAGGCATACTAAATAAGTTGGGTGAGCAAGGTAAATTGATCGCCTTTGATCAAGATATCAGTGCGATTGAATACGCCCATAAAAATTTTACTGATAATCGTTTAACTCTTATTCATAGCGCATTTTCCAATATGCTAAGTATCATAACTGAGCAAGAATTAATAGGTAAGATTGGTGGCATTTTGATGGATCTTGGCGTCTCATCACCTCAGCTGGACAATGCACAACGTGGTTTTAGCTTTAAAGCTGATGGCCCACTAGATATGCGTATGAACCAAACCACAGGCATGAGTGCCACGCAATGGCTAAACTCAGCCGATGAGGAAGAAATTGCCAATGTTATTTATCAGTTTGGTGATGAAAAAAAATCACGACATATCGCTACTAGAATCAAAAAATACCAACAAAACCACACATTAGAAACCACTTTAGCACTTGCCAATATTGTTAGTGAAGTGGTAAAAAGGCAAAAAAACAAACACCCTGCCACACGAACCTTTCAAGCCATACGCATCTTTATCAACCAAGAACTTAAACAACTTGAAGATGTATTGGAGCAATCCAAAGATATTTTAAGCAAGCATGGCAGACTGTCTATTATTAGTTTTCACTCGATTGAAGATCGTATTGTTAAGCGCTTTATTCAAAAAAATTCACGACAAAACATCTTACCAAAAGGCTTGCCTATTATTGATTATAAAATTGAAAAAACTTGCCTGAAAGATTTAGGCAAGCACTTTGCTAATAAGGCAGAAATTAGTAGCAACAAACGTGCTCGTAGTGCAATTTTACGAGTAGCAAGCAAAAATTAAATGCGCTTAAACATCAATAAAACCGAGCTTAATATTATCCTAATACTAGGTGTGGTTATGTTGAGTATTCTAACCATCTCTTGGCATCATCAAATGTATCTTTTATATACTCAGTCAAAACGTATAGAGGCACAAAACCACCAATTAGTTGCTTTGCATAAGCAATGGTTAATCAAACAATCACAAGTAATCAGCGGTAGTGAAATTAAATCCAAAGCTCTAAAAATATTAAAAATGCAAGTACCTAAAAGACAAAGAGAATTGTTATTATGAGTGGAAAAATATCAACCATCTCAAAAGCATTGATACCAGTACGGGTGCAAAATTATTGGCGCAGACAAGGTTTGGTTAAGTATTTTTTGGTATTTTTTCTTATCAAACCACTTCTATATCACAATCTAATGTCATAGGTTTATCAATACTAAACAGGGCTTATCATCAAGCCACTAGTTTAGAGACAAAATCGCCTAACGAGGTGATATTCTAGATAGGAATGGACATATTCTTGCCAGTAATTTGATGTTAAAACGTCTTAATTTAGACCCAACACTGATTCAGGTAGAATTTATTCCCAAATTGGCACATGTGCTAGATATGAAGGTTCAAACGCTTAGTAAGTTGCTTGCATCAAAGAGAAAAATTGGCTCAAGATATTTGATTATTAAAAAAAATATCACACTCACTAACCCTATTATTAACAAATTAAAGCAATTAAAATTAATGAGAATTTCAGTATGTACACACAAAAATATAGCTAATAAATTAAGCTTCATTGAACGCACCTTAAACACCTTAAACCTACAAAAGACAAAAACAACCTACACCCTTGTTAGACAATGCAAAAAAGCAAGAATTGCTGGCGTAGCATTACAACAAGACACGAAAAGATACTATCCAAAATCTGCCTCGCTAGCACCACTATTAGGTCGAGTTAATGCCAACAAAAAAGGCACTTCTGGTATTGAGGGAGAATTTGAAAATAGCCTTGCTGGGCATAATGGACAAACGCTGACTAATTTTAAAGTCAACACCGATGAAGCGTATTTCAATTCCAAAACAATCACCCAACGACAACAAGGGCAAAATATAGTACTAACCATTGATGCTGATATTCAGTATCATGCTTACGAAGCTATTAAAAAATCGGTTCAAAAGCATGAGGCAGATTCAGGCTCAGCCATTATTCTTGCACCAAACGGTGAAGTGCTGGCAATGGTCAATTACCCTGCTGATAATCCAAATGATAATAGCATTTATAATGCTGAACATTATCGCAATAGAGTGCTGTCTGATAAAGTAGAGCCAGGCTCAACCATGAAACCATTCACCATGCTTTTAGCATTGGATAAAAATCAAATAACAGCCACTGAAGATGAACTTATTGATGTTTCAAAACGCATTGGCCATATCAAGCCAGATGGCAAATACAAAAAAATGACTATTAAAAAAATATTGCAAAAATCTCACAATCTTGGCACTGTTAATGTCTCCGAAAGGCTTAAGCCAGAAACCATGTACAACACTTGGCACAAGCTAGGATTTGGCCATCAACTAGGACTTATACCAAGCATTGAAAGTTCTGGCTCATTGAGACATTTTAGTTCATGGGCATTAAGTGACAAACGCACCTTATCATTTAGTCATGGGCCAATGGAGACTAATCTGGCGCAATTGGCTAGAGCTTATTTGGTATTTGCCAATGGAAGGTGCGATGCCGCCATTAAAACTGGTTAAAAATACCAGTACTTATGAGGATACAACTCAAATATTTAACAAACAATCTATTGCAAAAATTGCTAAACTATTAAGCGCAGTCACTTCAAATCAAGGGTCTGGATATCGAGCACAAATCAAAGGCTACAACGTGGCTGGAAAAACAGGGACAGCAGAGATGGTGGTTAATGGCTCATATAATAAAAAAGGCGCTAAACGTACTTTCTTTACAGGCTTTGTGCCTGTTAAAAAACCTAAGTATATTATGGCAGTGAGACTTGATTATCCCAAAAAATGCTACACCTCTTGGAATCCTAATCTTCGCAGTAAATGCGAAGGGTCAAACTCAGCAACAATAGTATTTAAAGAGGCAATGGTACATATTTTAACCAATGACACTTCAATCAAATTAAGCATGAAAAACTAGCTTTTAAGTTTACCCTTTCTTGCCTGTAAGCTTTTTGTATATTCTGCTTCATTTGTGATTAATAAAGCACTTTTCTCTTTTTGTTTTTCTTCAATCTTTAACAAAGCATCCAAAAACTCGACTTTATAGTCGTAATTTTTTAGTACTTTTTTCTTGTTGTATAAATCAAGCAATTGTTGTTTTTTATTAGGGAATAGTTTCATCATATCTTCCAAAATAATATCTTCTTGCAATAAGGCCGAATTAGCCAACTCTTGCAACACGTCTGCATCATTAATTTCTCTCACCCTGAGTTCTATCGTTTCATCAACCATAGAAGGATGGTTTAACAACAAGCCAATCATTTGATCAATTAATGAATTACTACTCTTGGTAGGTGCTGATGTTGATGTTTGATAATTGTCATCACTATCATAGAAATCAGGCATGGGCGGCTCTTCATAATTTGGCGGTATATCAAATGTATTGGTTTGAACTGGTGCATCCTGCAGGTCTAATATGGATTTAACCTGTTCAACGCTTTGCTTGACTTCGTCTGCTAACCCTTCTAATAGCTGTTGCTGGTAAGTTTCATAATTTATTTTTCCCAGTAACGCTGATACTTTTTCTAAAAATAAAGTTTTACCTTCAATAGTGCTAAAATCTATCTCTTCCTTGATATGGCTAAATAAAAATTGACTCAAGGGTTGTGCATTTTCAACACGTTTTACAAACACTTGGCTTGATTCTTTTTTAACCAAAGTGTCTGGATCTTCACCATCTGGCAAAAATAAAAATTTAACAATCATGCCAGCCTTAATCACTGGCAAAGTGATATTTAACGCCCACCAAGCGGCTTTTTTTCCTGCCTTATCTCCATCAAAACAAAAAATAATGGTGTTTGTTGTACGTGATAAAATATTTAAATGTTCTATTGTAGTTGCTGTGCCTAACGCAGCAACCACTTGTGAAATGCCCGCTTGATGAAGAGCAACCACATCCATATAACCTTCTACCACCAATATATAATCAATCGAGCGTGAATATTTACGTGCATGATACAAGCCATAAAGCTCTTTTGATTTTGAAAAAATAGGCGTTTCAGGTGAGTTTAAATATTTTGCTTTGGCATTATTATCAAACGCCCGACCGCCAAAAGCAATAATATTGCCTTTGGCATTATGAATGGGAAACATAAGACGGTCTTTAAAAAAATCGTAATATTGTCCTGAACGATATTGATCATCACACAGCAATCCCATCGCTTTTAAATCAGCCATATTTTGGTCATTTTGTTCAAATTCAGACAGCAAATTACTACTAGGTGGTGCAAAGCCCAGCTCAAAACGCTTGGCAATGACACCACTAATTCCTCTGTTTTTAGCATAATTAACCGCTTTATCTTTGGCAGGAGATTGCTTTAATTGCTGAATATAGAACTGACCAACTCGTTGCATTAAGTCTCGATAACGGGCTAATCTTGAGTCTACAGGTTTGGTATTTTCATCATACACCACACTGATGCCTGATTCACCAGCAATGGTCTCTATCGATTCAACCAAGCCTAGGTTGTCAAACTGCATAACAAAGTTAATCACACCGCCACCCTCGCCACAACCAAAGCATTTATACATTTGCTTTTCAGCTGAAACACTAAACGATGGGGTTTTTTCATGATGGAACGGGCAACATGCTTTGTAATTTGTGCCTGCCTTTTTAAGTGGCACACGCCGATTAATTATGTCAACAATATCTACACGATTAGGCAAATCATCTTTAAAATCTGTATTAACAAACGGCATTTTCTGTAATCAATATTTAAGACATTTAAAATTATATTTTAATGATAAAAACAAAGTTCTATCATCCTAAATTTATACCCACTTGGGCTTTAATGTGCTTGATGAAACTAAGCTCTAAATTACCGCTGAAAACCCAGTTAATGACGGGCAAAATAATCGGCAGAATACTTTATCCACTATTAAGTAGATTTAGAAAAATTGCTTTTGTGAATATCTCTAAATGCTTTCCTAATAAAAATAAAGCCCAAGTCACTCGTTTAGTTAAACAACATTTTGAAGCACTAGGCATTGGACTATTTGAAATATCAAATTGCTTTTATTTAAGCAACAAAAAACTCAAGCAACACTATCACATTGAAGGTGCTGAAATTTTACAAAGCGCCTTAGACAAGCAACAAAACATCATTTTGCTCGTTGGGCATTTTACAACCATGATGCTTGCTGGCAGGATGCTACTACAAAACTTTGATTTTGCTGATGTCTACCGTCCACAAAACAATGCCTTGTTTGACAATCAAATGCAAAAAATATTCACCCAACATGGTAGTTTGATGATTAAGTCGAAAGACACCAGAGCCTTAATCCGAACCCTAAAATCAGGCCTACCCATTTGGTACACACACGACCAAGATTTGGGTGCAAGAATCAGCACGTTTTCACCTTTTTTTAATATACAAACTGCCACCATAAAAGCCACAGAAAAACTAGCTCGCATTGACAATACGGTCGTTATTCCCTTGTCCTTTACCCGTCAACATACAACTTACACACTAGAATTTTCTCCTGCTTTGGAGGGTTACCCTAATAACAAATCCCAACAAAATACACAACTAACCAACCAAATATTACAACAGCAAATTTTAAAAGCGCCAGAACAATATTTATGGATTCACAGGCGCTTTAAAACTAGACCAAATAATGATCCATCTTTTTATTAACTTTTTAAGAACAATAAAGCAATTGGCGTATAATTCATCCTTTTGATTATAGATTTATTATGTCGATTGATACCCAAGAAATTATTAAAGAATATCAGAGCAAAATTGGTGATACTGGTTCAACCAATGTACAAGTTGCCTTATTAACAGCTCGCATTAAACACTTAACTGAGCATTTTAAAACTCATAAAAAAGACCACCACTCAAGAAGAGGTCTTCTACATCTAGTCTCTCAGCGCAAAAAATTACTAACCTATCTTAAAGGCACTAATACAACCGCCTATTCAGACTTGATTGCTAGTCTAGGGCTTAGAAAATAAGTTAAATCATTTTTATAAAGCCCCATTTGGGGCTTTTTTTATACCTAAAATAACGCCATGGAACTCTCACCCACTTATCAAAAAATCCAAGATTTAAAGAAACGCAAAATTGCTCTATCAACACACATTAGTTTAAAAGAAAAACAAGCCCGCCTAGAAGAGGTTTTATTGGAAATGGAGAACCCAGACATCTGGGCAAACCCTGACCAAGCACAAGCCTTGGGGCAAGAAAAATCAAAACTAACATCAATTTGCCAAACCTTTGAGCAGGTGAATGCTGTTTTAGAAGATGCGCAAGAGCTGTTAAACATGGCTCAAACAGAAAATGATGAAGACACAGCAAATGGTGTAATTGATGATTTAGATACCACCCAATCTGCCATTGAAAAACTTGAATTTGAGCGCATGTTTAGTGGTGATTTAGATTCCAACTCTGCTTATTTAGACATCCAATCTGGCTCAGGTGGCACAGAAGCTCAAGATTGGGCAGAAATGGTGCTACGCATGTACTTACGCTGGGGCGAAAAACACAATTTTAAAGTTAGACTTATGGAGGTCTCAGCAGGAGAAGTGGCTGGTGTTAAATCTGCAACCATTCACTTTGATGGTGAATACGCATTTGGCTGGTTACGCACAGAAATTGGCATCCATCGCCTGGTTAGAAAATCCCCCTTTAATGCCAATGGCAAACGCCATACTTCATTTTGCTCTGTGTTTGTCTCCCCAGAAGTGGATGATGATATTGATATTGACATCAACCCATCAGACTTACGCATTGACACTTATCGTGCCAGTGGTGCCGGCGGCCAGCACGTCAATAAAACCGAATCAGCCGTACGCATCACCCATCTACCCACCAATACCGTTGTGCAATGCCAAGATGGTCGCTCACAACACACAAACAAAGACCAAGCCATGAAACAATTAAAATCCAGACTTTATGAGTTAGAAATGCAAAAACGTAATGCTGAAAAGCAAAGCCTAGAAGACACCAAATCTGGCATCGGCTGGGGACACCAAATTCGATCCTATGTGCTTGACCAATCAAGGATTAAAGATTTACGTACTGGTGTTGAAAGTACCAATACTGGAGATGTTTTAAATGGTAATTTAGATCAATTTATTGACGCGAGCTTAAAAGCCGGATTATAACTTTTTTGTTTTTGGTAATTTTTACCCCATTTTTCTAATGAAAAAATCATACTTTTAAGTGATTCGCCCTGTTCTGTAAGACTATACTCAACCTTAGGTGGTACAACTTTATATACTTTTCTATGAATTAAGTCATCACCCTCAAGTTCTCTTAATTGCTTGGTAAGCATTCTTTGTGTGATATTTGGCATAAATTTTTTTAATTCTCCAAAGCGTTTTTTATCACCTATTAAATGATAAAGAATAATCCCCTTCCATTTACCGCCAATCAGACTAAGCGTTAGTTCTACAGGGCAGTTATCCCCTCGTTTCTCTTTTTTTATCATTGCCTTAATCTCCTATTAGGATATTAAGTGATATTATATACCAATTATGTGCCTACTTGACAATAATATACTTTAATTATAACATGGTTTTATTATTAGAAATAGAGAGCAAAAAATGAACATAAGGTTTAACCACATCGCCCTAAAGTGTGAAAACATTAATGTTATTGCTATGTTTTTTACAGAAGTTATTGGTCTAAAAAAAGGCTTTAGGCCTCCCTTTGTCTTTCCAGGTTATTGGATATATTCACCAAAGAACAAGCAAGAGGCAATTATTCATATTTTTGGCAAAGAGGCTAAGTTTAACGAGTTCTCACTAAAAACTAATAATAGCAATGACTTACTTGACCATATTGCTTTTGTTAGAGATGATTATCCAATTTTCATCAAACATATCAACAAACTAAAAATTGACTTTAATGAAAATTTTATACCCGCTTCAAATACCAAGCAAGTATTTTTAAAAGGTCCAGAAAATATAATAGTTGAAATTGATTTTATTATCTAATTTATAGGAGAGAAAATGAAAATATTACTAGTAACAAGCAGGCTATTCAATTTTTGATGCAAAAGGGCAACTAAATGGTTTTTTAAGTGATTTAACTGATAACCATCTTAGCAAAAAAGGCCATAAAGTTAAAGTTTCAAATGTAACTAAAGACACTTGAAATGTAGATAGAGAAGTTGATAAGCTTTTGTGGGCAGATGTGATTATTTATATTACACCAATTATGTGGTTTAATATGCCAACAACCTATGATCAAATGGCTGAGTGAAGCTCTTTTATATCAAAAAACATTTATTATTACAGATGAATATGGCGGGCGGTAAAGTTCCAGCTAATAAATTTATGATTGTAACCACTTCTAATATTAAAAGTAGTGATTTGGGTAAAGGCTTTGTACTAAAAAATGCCCAGCATATTGATGACTTATTACAACCTCTAATAATGACCAACTATTATTTAAGCATTCGCAAACAAGTCCCGACTTTTCATGCAGATAATGTGATTGCAGGTGACACCAATTGGATTGACTAACAAAGCATGCTTTTGCTGCCTTGGAAAAGTGCAAGTGTTATTCAAGTGCTAGTAAGTATTTTAAATCCTTAAGTGAAGGTGTCATAATATTTATAATCGTTTTTATCAATTATTATGATTAATATTACGCAAGATGGTAACTTTTTAATCAAGGAACAACCTATGTTAGCAAATAAAACCGGGGAAAATATCCCGTCAATGACTTTTACAATCCACAACAATCATCAGACTCGCTCATTTCATTAAGAATGGTGAGTAGCAAAAGTAGCACGCCACAAATTTTCATTGGCAGGCAGTATATTGGTGGTGCCAACGAATTAGAACAATATTTTAAATAAGAAGAGAATAATAATGAAAAAAAATCTTAACAAATGCAACAGGTACGCCAGTAGTGGATGGCAACAACAGTATTACTGTAGGTGAGAGGTGCTTTGACTTTTGATAATTATTATTTTTTTGAAAAGTTAGCACATTTTAATCGTGAGCGTATTCCATAACTAGTGATACAGGTGCTTATGGCGCATTTACGGTTACAAAATCTTTAAAAGATAAAACCATTGCCAATTTTTTACAAATAGTCGAACAAGAAACACAAACCTTTGCTAGATTTTCAACAGTCGGTAGCGATCAAGATTCAAGTGATCCTCGTGTATTTGCATTGAAGCTTTATACCGATGAAGACAATTATGACATGGTAGGTAATAATACGCCTGTATTCTTGTTGCGTGGTGGCATGAATTTTCCTGATTTTATTCATTCGCAAAAGAAACATCCAAAAACTAACTTTCCTGACCCAGCAGCAATGTTTGAATTGTGGGCGAATCATCCTCAATCATTGCATCAAGTTACAATTTTGATGTCCGATAGAGGCATTTCAGCCAATTATCGTCATATGCACTGATTTAGTTCTCATACCTTTAGTTTTTGAAAGGTAATTTTCCAAGTTGGACAGCAAAAGTGCAAATGATGAGTGAAGAGGCAACAACTCACCAACACAATAGCCGAAGGACTGTCTTGTGTCAGTCAAAAATCACAAGACAAAATGTTAGCGCAATTTACTAAAGCAGACACTCAATATGGTCAGCTGATTCAATCAAAACTAAAATAGACTGAGGAGGGTCTAAAAAATAATTTTTTTAACTTTATACTTTATAGGAAAATATCATGAAAAATACAATCAAAAAAACTTTAATTACCAATATAATTCTATGCACCTCTTTCGCAACATTTGCTGGACTAAAAAGATCTCCTTCAAAACAAGGTGCAAATGTCTATCGCTTAGCCTGCAAATGGTTAAGTAGTAAACTAAACAATCACAATGTTGTGTAATGTTAAAAGACTGTTGTATTGTTTACTAAGCATACAACAGTCTTTTTTTTATTTTCAAACAAGGAGTAAATATGGCAAATGAAGGCTACCACTAAGAAGAAGAAAATTTAACCCAAGCGACCAAGTGGACATGCATAAGGCAATTGTGTCTTTGATGGAGGAATTAGAAGCCATTGATTGGTATAATCAGCGCATTGATGCATGTCAAGACAGCGAATTATCAGAGATTTTGGCACATAATCGTTATGAAGAAAGAACACGCAGCAATGGTGTTAGAGTGGATTAGACGCAAGGATAAGACTTTTGATAAAGAACTCAAAGACTATCTTTTTACTGGCAAACCAATTGCACACTAAACCCAAAAAGTTAGAGGTTATGGACATGAACCCCTTTTTATTTATTGGAGAAAAAAAATGACAAAACATTATGATATGATTGCAATTGGTGCAGGCTCCGGCGGGCTTTCAGCCGTTGAACGCGCCAGCGAATACGGCAAAAAATGCTTAGTCATTGAAGTAAAAACTATTGGTGGCACTTGTGTGAATGTCGGTTGTGTGCCTAAAAAAGTCATGTGGTTTGCTGCCAATACTGCCACACAGATTAACAATGCACAAGGTTTTGGTTTTGATATTGAGGTTAAAAACTTCTCATGGAAAAAACTCAAACAAGGCCGCGATAACTATATCAAAGGTATTACCAACTGGTATGACGGCTATTTAGAAAAATTAGGCATTGATTATATTCATGGCTTTGGCAAATTAGTGGATAAAAACACAGTGTCTGTCAATGATGAAGAATATACCGCTGACCGTATCGTGCTTTCTCCAGGTGGTGAGCCATCTATTCCGAATATTGAAGGTGCTGAATATGGCATTACTTCAGATGGTTTTTTTGAATTAGAAGCACTACCCAAAAAAGTAGCGGTTATTGGTGGTGGCTATACCGGTGTGGAACTGGCTGGAGTATTGAATGCACTCGGCAGCAAAGTTGAGATTTTTGGTAGAGCTGATACCTTATTGCGTGGTTTTGACACCATGATTCAACAAACCTTGGATAAAGACTACACTGCTCACGGTATCACTCTTCATCATGGCACTACGATTGATAAAGTTTCAGCCGCTAAAACGATATTTACTAATCATGGTGAGTTTAGTGGTTTTGACCAAATCATTTGGGCAGTTGGCAGAGGCCCAATGACGCAACATCTTGGTTTGAAAAATGTAGGTGTTGCATGCGACCAACACGGGTTTATCCCAACAGATAAATTTCAAGTGACCAATGTGGATAATATTTTTGCACTCGGAGATGCCACAGGCAGAACACCGCTCACACCTGTGGCGATTGCAGCAGGAAGAAGATTATCTGATAGGCTGTATAACAATATGAGCGATAGGCATTTAGATTATAGCAATATTTCCACTGTGGTTTTCTCACATCCACCAATTGGCACTATCGGCCTGACGGAAATTGAAGCCAATAAAAAATTTGATAAAGTCAAAATTTATAAATCAGAATTCACCCCAATGGCAGATGCTTTACTTAACAACAAAACCACCACAGCACTTAAATTAGTCTGTGCAGGTGATGATGAAAAAGTCGTCGGCTGTCATATTATGGGACACGGTGCTGATGAAATGTTGCAAGGCTTTGCAGTAGCCATCAAAATGGGGGCGACTAAAAAACAGTTTGATGATACCGTGGCGATTCATCCGACTAGTGCTGAGGAACTCGTTACCCTTCACTAAGATATCATCTTTTTGGTTTTAAGTGGTGCGCTTTGGAGTTGGGTGTGGGCTCTTCTTACAATAAAAGGGTAATTAGGTTCCCCCAATAAACTGGATACTAAACTCAACCATTTAGGAGTCCAAAATGACCATTAGAAAAACCAAGTTCACCAAAGCGTTTAAACTAGAAACTTTGCAATTAGCAAATCAACCAAACACCTGTATCGCAAGCCTTGCCCGCGATTTGGACATTCGTCGTAATATGATTTATAAATGGAGTAAGCAATTGAATCAAAAACAAGATAAAGCCTTTAAGAGAATCGCTGATAATACTGAAACAACTCACCACAAAGCAACACATTCTGAACTTTGAAAGAAAAATAAACAATTAGACAAAGACTTGAGACTATCCCGAATGGAAGTAGAGATCCTAAAACAGGCCAAGACCTACTTCAAAAGCCAAAACTTCTAAGATTTAAGTTTATTACCATTGAAGCAATAAACTATCCAGTTGTTGTTTTATGCCGATGTATGAAAGTATCTAAAAGTGGTTATTACCATTGGAAGAATGCATCACAAAGCCCTAGAAGTAGGCAAAATGATCAAATTTTATTGCAAATAATAAGCCTTTAAGTGCAGTATAAAAACCTATGGTACGCCTAGGATTTATGCAGAGTTAAAAGCACAAGGTGTTAAAGTCTGGTTAAATAGAATTGCAAGATTAATGTGTAAAGATGATATTCATGCTCATCATAGACCAGCCACAACTCCTAGAAACAATGTAAATTTTACTCATAATATTCTAAATAGAGAATTCAGCTCAGAAGCGCCAAATACTAAGAATACTAAGTAGGTTAGCGATACTACCTTTATTCATACCGATCGAGCTTATGAGTACTTAGCACTATTCAAAACAAACAATATTATTCAAAGCATGAGCAGGAAAGGTAAGTGTCATGATAATGCTGTGGCTGAGAGCTTCTTTAATACTTTGAAAACTGAGTTAATTAATCAACAAACCTATCACACTAGAGAACAAGCAAAAAGTGATATCTTTGAATATATTGAATTTTTTATAACAAGGTTAGATTGCATTCGTGTTTAAATTTTGAAAAAGTATTTTATAATAGGAGGCGAATGTACAGTTTATTGGGGACTGTACTGTTTAGTTGATAAAGGCTCAGGAATTGCTTCATTTTCTTTTTTCATGTCCGCAACAACTTCTTTAATCAGTTTTTGAATACCAGTAAATACTTTGGTTTGGCTCTAAACAACTCAGCAATGGAAATTCAGCACACAGCCCAACATATTCGCTATCGTCTTTCGAGTAGGTCACTCTATAAGTATATTTATCCATATATTTTATACTCCAGTTTTTTAATTGCTCATAATACTTATTTTATTTGGTAGGCTTTTGCCTTGCCTTTGGCATTTTTAATATTTATTCTTGGGTCGCCCTTGCCACGGTGTTTTAAAAACACAATAGCTTGTGACTTTGTTTCTTGGATTACCAAAATAAAACTCACAAACCTTAAATAAATCAGAAAGCCCTATATTGGCAGGATTGTTTCTCATTTTCTTTAAAGTGTCATTAACTTTTTTAACATCGTTATGACACTACTATTGATATCAAAAATAAATTAATTTACCATACTTATTTCCTAATCCAAAAAAAGGAAAAAAATAAAATCCTGCTAATATAACGGTTTCAAATAAGCAATTAATAGAGATTAGACTTAAGTCACTTAATAAGACTTGATAGATGGTTTGTAAAAGCCACAAAATCCCACTTTTTTTAGATTTGGTCAATTCTTCTTCTTTGCGGTAGGTATTTTTGTAAGAATACGACATCCCCAGCTCAACCATTAACTTGCCAATGTTAATATCTCCTTTATAAACACGCACTAAAATACGATGATAATGGTCAATCGCGATAGGGGTAATTAATAATTTCCCAGATATTTTTCTTAAAAGTCTTTTTAAATACCCTTTGGATAATTGACCATAATCAATAGTTTGGTGTTGTATTTTTTCTCAGGTTTGTGTAATTTCTGGTGTGTCAATACCTTTAATGCGCATTTGCAAACTGACACTATCACCATCAACAATATATAAGGTTTTTTCACTATTTAGTACAAAGTCATCAATAGCAAAGACTTTGCCTATTAGCAACAAATAGAAAATAACTAATTTAATAGAATTAAAGCGGTAAAATTAATTGTTTTATAGCATTTTAATACTGCAATGAATGCATTGGAACAAGTTAGGTTTGATGATAATGGTTTAATTCCAACAATCACACAAGATTTTGAAACAGAGGAGATTCTGATGTTTGCTTGGATGAATAAAGAATCTTTAGCACTGAGTATTGAAAAGCAACAGGCGGTATATTACTCACGATCACGTCAAAAGCTTTGGGTTAAAGGTGAGCAATCAGGACACACACAACTCATTAAAAAAATCTTTACAGATTGCGATAATGACGTTATCCTACTCAAGGTAGAACAGGTTGGTGGTATTGCTTGCCATACAGGCAGAAAATCTTGTTTTTTCCAAAAGTTAGATGAAAATAACTGGAAAACCATTTCTAACATATTAAAAGATCCGAAAAATATTTATGGATGATATACTAAACAAATTGGAGCAAGTTTTAGAGCTAAGGAAATCTGCCAAGGCAAATGAATCTTATGTCTCATCTTTGTATAGCAAAGGCATGGATGAAATTTTAAAAAAAATTAATGAAGAGTCTGCCGAGGTGATTATGGCAGCTAAAGATGGTGCCAATGATCAAATCATCTATGAGGTAGCAGACCTTTGGTTTCATACTCTAGTGCTGCTTCGTTTTAAAGAGATAAAAGTAGAACAAATAACGAATGAATTATCCAGTCGATTTGGCTTGTCTGGTTTACAAGAAAAAGCCGATAGAGACAACTAAACAATAGGAAAAAACCATGATGCCAGGACCATTTGAGCTGATTATCATTTTAGTAATCGTACTACTTCTTTTTGGCGGAAAGCGGTTAAAAAATATTGGTGGTGATTTGGGTAATACCATTAAAGGCTTTAAAAAATCTATGAAAGAAGAGCAAGACAACCAAATTGACACAAAAGATGATATTGTTGAAGCCAAAATCATTAAAGAAGATACAAAACAAGAAAAATAAAACATGTTTGATGTTGGCTTTTGGGAATTTGCCTTAATTGGCATTATTGCACTCATTATAGTTGGACCAGAACGCATGCCCGCAATTGCTAGAAAAGCAGGCACTTATGTTGGCAAAGCCAAGCGTTTTATTGACAATATTCAAGATGATATTAGTGATGAACTTGAGATTGAAAAACTCAAAGAGCATCTAAATACTGTGGATAACAAATCTAATATTTTAGAGATTTTTGATGACACGAAAAATACTTTAAGTGATATTAAAAACAATACTGACCAAAAATAATGACCAATAAAGAAATGACGTTTGTTCAGCATTTGGTTGAACTTCGCAATATTTTATTGCACTCAGTTATTGCTATTTTGATTATTTTTATTGGCATCTTCCCTTTTGCTAATGAAGTTTATGGTTTTATTGCAGCGCCCATTATCAACGTACTGCCTGAAGATACCAACATTATTGCAATCGGTGTTATATCACCGTTTTTAACACCCTTAAAAATGGCACTTATTATTGCTGTCTACGCAGCCATGCCTTATCTTTTATACCAAATCTGGTCGTTTGTTGCGCCTGCACTTTATAAGCACGAAAGGCAAATGATTTTGCCATTGGTTGTTTCCTCAACTATTTTATTTTATGCAGGATTGTTGTTTTCTTTTTATGTGGTTTTTCCTGTTATATTTGGTTTTCTGTCTAGTATTGGTCCCAATGTTGTAGACTTTACCCCAGATATTCAATACTACTTAGACTTTGTGCTTAAAGTTTCTTTCGCTTTTGGTGTGGCTTTTGAAGTGCCGATTGCTACAATTTTGATGATTATGTTTGGTATAACAACGGTTGAAAAATTAAAAAGCAATCGCCCTTATGTCATTATTGGTGCTTTTGTTCTGGGTATGTTATTAACGCCACCTGATATCATCTCTCAAACTTTAATCGCAATTCCAATGTGGTTGTTATTTGAAACGGGTCTGATTTTTGCTCCCTTATTCAAGCAAAACAAACAAGAAACTCCTGATGAGTCTTCTCCAAACCCTAGCAAAAAATATTCAGAAAAAGAAGCAACTTCAGATAATGATGATTGGAGTGATGATGAAATGGAAGCGGAGATGAAAAAAATTGACAATGAAATGGAAAAACTGGATAAAGAGTAACAATCTTACTCTAACAATTCAAAAGCATTAATCACACTTTCAGCCACATCAACAATGCGCTTATTTTTATTCATAGCCATTTTACGTAACGACTGGTAGGCCTCATCTTCATTAACACCCTTGTGTTGCATTAACAAGCCTTTGGCTTTTTCAACTGCTTTACGCTCTGAAAGCTGATTACGTGTCGCATCCAGCTCGTCTTTAAGCGCTTGAAACTCTCTAAATCTAGCAATTGCTACGTCAATAATAGGTTGCACTCTATTCTCTTCAAGCCCGTCAACAATATAAGCATGAACGCCAGATTTAATAGCAGAGCTTGCCATTCCAGGGCCTGATTCTTCAGTAAATATAACAATAGGCTTAGGTTTGGTTTTGTTAATATATGTCAAATTTGCAAACACTTGTTCATCAGGAATATCTGCATTAACAATCACCACATCCGCATGCGTCATTTCATTACTATCTTGTAAGTTTAAGCTATCACTCATGCGACAAATCACTTCATGGCCCTTGTCTTGCAAGGCTCTACGCAACATGGCTGAGCGCCCTGTATTTTTATCAACTAAGATAATTTTTAAAGCAGTATTCACTTAATGCATGATTTAAAAATAGCTCTATGCACATCACCAATACTCACAATACCTACTAATTTATTGTTATGAGTCACGGGGATTCTTCTGAAATTTCTAAGCCACATAGTGGATGCTGCTTTAAGGCATGGCATGCTTAAATCAATGCTGGCAACAGCCTTAGTCATCAATTCGCCCACTTTAACATTCATGGTATCTGTGTAATTATGCTCCATATTTTCAAAATCAAAATGGGTATCACTCATCACTTCATCTAACTTTGGAAACATATGTTGTAGAATATCTTTTTCAGAGATAATGCCGACTAAATTATTATTATCATCCACCACTGGTGCGCCACTAATGTGATCCATCACCATAATAATAGCAACTTCTTTAACCAGCTGATCAGGGGTGAATGTTTTTACATTGGTTGACATAATGTCTTGAACTTGCATGTTTATACCTCAGTATCTTTTATTAAAACTTTCATTCTACCTTATTTTTCCTAAATTCAAAAAAAACATACGGCAGAATGCCTTATGTTTGATTGATAAAAGTTATAACAATTTTTATCAATCAAACCAAACTTGGCTCTCGTTATCACCCTCTGTTGGTTTGGATTTATTCCAAGCAATAGCATAATCAAATTCACCCATAGATTTGGCTAGTATTATAGGATGGTATTTGTTACTATCTTTATAATCGCCATATACTAATGTGGTATCTATACCTGACAATTCTAAATTATCATTTGCGCCATCAATACCCTTGTACTGAGTCAATCCAAAGCCCTTGTAAGATGCACTCACATAAACTTCTTCAAAATTAGCAGCGGTTGCATTCGGATATTGATAACTGATATAGCTAACTTCATAATCAACCTGTTTATAATTCATAACATATGAACCGTATCAATCCATTTCAATAGAAGCATATTTTCCATTAGCGTCTTTAAAACTAATATTTGAATCCCACACACCCCAAGTGCAAATCCATTGTTAAAATCATAATCCAATCCACATGAGATAGTCACTTCTTTCTCATGATTGCTTGCACTATCAACATGTTGCGCTAGTCCTCTCCACACGTAGTCATTATCTTTTATTTGGTAAATTCAGGGTAAGCCTCCAAGCCACATTCTGAAATATCAACACCTGAGAATTCTTCCTCTTCAGAAACTCGAATACCCATCACTGCCTTAAGCACCAGCCACAACACCATTGAAGTGCCAAATACCCAAATAAAGATTGTTCCTGCACCTGCCAACTGGCCACTAAATGACGCGCCACTATTGGTTAATGGCACTGCTAACAAACCCCATAAGCCAACCACACCATGGACAGAAATTGCACCCACTGGATCGTCAATTTTGAATACTTTATCTAGAACATTAATCGAAAATACCACCAAAACACCACCAACAGCACCAATTAATGCCGCTTCTAAAGCGCTCGGCGTATCTGGACCCGCGGTAATTGCCACCAATCCAGCCAATGCACCATTAAGTGCCATGGTTAAATCTGCCTTACCCCATAGTAATTTAACCAATAACAATGCTGCGATTACTCCACCTGCTGCTGCTGCATTGGTATTTAAAAATACCATTGCTACTGCGTTAGCACTTTCCTTGCTTGCCATTGCTAGCACTGAACCGCCATTAAATCCAAACCAACCCATCCACAAAATAAACGTCCCTAAGGTTGCCATTGGCATATTAGCACCAGGAATTGCTCTAGAATTACCTTGAGCATCATATTTACCATTACGAGCACCTAACACCAATACACCAGCCAAAGCTGCTACTGCACCTGCCATATGTACAATACCCGAACCTGCAAAATCAGCAAAACCCAAATCAGCCAATTTAAACAAACCAAAGACTGCATCACCATTCCAAGTCCAAGCGCCTTCCATTGGATAAATTACTGCTGTGAATACAACAGCAAAAGCAAAAAAAGCAAATAACTTCATTCTTTCTGCTATTGCACCTGAAACAATTGACATTGCTGTTGCAACAAATACGACTTGAAAGTAAAAGTCTGCTGCATTTGAATATTTATCGCCAGTGCCACTAATGCCGTCTAATAAAATACCGCCACCATACATAATGTCATACCCAACCACCATATACATTGTGCAAGCAATTGCAAACAAACCAATATTTTTGGTCAAAATTTCAGCTGTGTTTTTACTACGAACCAACCCCGCTTCTAGCATCGAAAAACCAGCAGCCATCCACATAACTAATGCACCCATTACTAAAAAGTAAAAAGTATCTAGAGCGAATTGCATTTCAATTAATGTATTTTCCATGTTGCATCCTTATAGTTATAGTGCTACTGAGCCAGTTTCACCCGTACGAATACGAAGTACTTGCTCTAATGATGAAACAAATATTTTTCCATCGCCAATCTTGCCCTCGCCTTCTGATTTAGCAGCGGTGCTAATAGCCTCAACCACACTATTAACCTGATCTGCTATAATGGCAATTTCTAGTTTAACTTTGGGTAAAAAATCCACCGTATATTCTGCACCACGATAAAGCTCTGTATGCCCTTTTTGACGACCAAAGCCTTTGACTTCTGTGGCTGTAATGCCTGAAACACCAATCTCAGAAAGTGCCTCTCTAACATCATCAAGCTTAAACGGCTTAATAATTGCTGTTACCATTTTCATTTAACTTCTCCTTTTTAAAAACAAAAAAAGCCAGTCGTTGTGCTTGTAAAAAAATACAAACTTAACGACTGGCTTCAATACCTTATTTTCAGTTTCATGATGGAACTGAAAAAAAAGACGTTTATCTAAATAAACGTCTATGTTCTTTGCTAAATACCCGCCTTTGGGTATTAACTGCTAGTAATTATAACCATAAAAACAAGGCTATGCTATTTTTTTTATTAAAAAAAACAAAATTGCATCATGAGTACTATTTATTGCATGGTTAAATCTTAGACAAATAATCAGCTTCAGTCATCACTGCTACTCCAAACTTTTCAGCATCTTGCGTTTTATTTTGCCCCACCTTATCGCCAATAACTAAGTAATCTATTTTGGCACTAATGGCAGTTGAAACGTTAATGCCAATTGACTTAGCATGTTTTTTCATGTCGTCTCTTGAATGGTTCATTTTGCCAGTAAAAACAACATTTTTATTAAATAGTTCATGTGTTAATGTTTGCAAATCTTTGATTAGTATGGTTGTTTCTAAATTAAAACCATATTGATATAATTGATTAAATTCATCAGTAATAGAGGTCAACCCTTGTACAATTATTTGCGCTGTTAATTCAGCAAAGCCGTCAATATTGACTATTTGTTCTAAATTTAAATCAAAAATATCATTCAAATGATAGGACTTTAAAAGGTTTTCACAATTACCTAAACCCATTCGATGTACGCCAAATGCTGATAAAAAACGCCAGTCTTCAACCTGCTCATTAACAGAGCGGTTTAATTGGCTAATAAGTTTCATACTGGTTTTTTCGCCAAACCCCATTGCCACTAAATGCTCTATATTTAGAGCATAAATTTGTGAAACTGACCTAATATCATGCGCATATAGCTTTTCAATAGTAGCAATACCAAAACCATCATTATTAGCCAATATCTTAAAAAAATAGGCTATTTTTCCAATAATTTGAGCGGGGCAATTTTTATGATTAATGCACATTAGAAAATCTGACTCCCAGACAAGTAGCTTGTCGCAACTTGGACAATTATCAGGAATATCAACAGACATAGGTTTTAGCACAGATATAATTTTAGGAATAACCAATCCAGAACGAGTTAACTCGACCACGCTGCCCGCACCCAAGCCTTGCTCTTTCACTAACCCGTAATGATGCCCTGTTGCACGTGCAATGGTTGCGCCACTTAACAAAGTAGGTTCTAGCTCTGCTACTGGGGTTATTTTTCCACTACGCCCTACTTGAGATATCACTCTGAGCACTTTTACTTGTGCTTTGTCTTTGTTTTCTTTAAAAGCAATTTGCCAGCGGTGGAATTTTCGATTAGCACCCATTTGGGTTTTTAAATCAGCATTAATGACCTCAAAAACCACGCCATCTACATCAAAATCTACCATCACCAATACCTGAGCAACAATTTGGTTGAATTTAGCAACTAATTCAGCTACAAAACCTGACCAAATGGGTAATTGAACAAACGGAACAAACAAAGCAGCTTTATCTGTAATAGCCTTTTGGGCCTGCTCATCTAAGGCTTTTTCTTTAATAAGGCTGGCTTGAAAATTACGTGGATATTCAAAACTGTGTGCTAAATATTTTTCAAAATAGCTTTTTTTAATCACAATTTCACCTGCTCCAAGTCCACGCTCAGCATCGTTAAAAACACACAAACCTCGCTCGAATGCTCGAGAAATATCGCTGCCTTTTTTGCCATCACCTCGCGTATAAAGCCGGTTGCCATCATCAAATCCGGCAAAGCCGTCTAATTTAGGCGTGGCTTTGATTTGAATATTACTCAAATCTAGTCCAATTTGCATAGCTGATTTTTCTAAGCGCTCTATCCATTTATTCACTTCATCCCATGAGTATGCCTTATCAATAGAAAGCATTGCCTCTGGTAATAAGACTTTTTCCTCAGAAAAGATTTGTCTTTCTGGCTCTATAGATTTGAGTAGCGGATTGTTAGGATCTCTATCTTTAAGTGTAGCAAGATAAATAAAATCATAATCTTGGTCGCTAATAATAGGTTTTCCAGCTCGATAAGTCAGATTGGCTATTTGGCAAAATTGTGCTAACTCTTCATCTGATAACTCACCCGCCAACACCTCTTGGCGAGTGAGTTTATCAACAATATCTTGTGACAGCGCCACTCTTTATGTAACTAAAACTGTTTGGCAATATCGCCTAAGAATTGATAACTAAAGTCAATTGTTGCTTGTGTATTCTCTTCGGATAAATCATTAAAGTAAACTTCTGTTATATTACTATCAACCTGCCTAACAACAATTTGAAAAGATTGTTTAATCGCATCATCGCCAAACACTCTTGAGAATATACCCTTATCTTCTTCTTTAGCAATATTGATATAAAAACTACCTTCTTTAACGTCTTTATCCTCAACATCAATACCAAGTTGGTCCAATGCCCAGCCGATATTATTCCAAGTTTCGTATTGCGTTAATGGGAACACCAGCTTGGCATAACCACCAACACTTTTAGCAACCTTCATCGTTAACTCTTGTTGCTCTCTAGCGGCCATAATTTTCTCCCTAGCAAGTGCATTGTCACTACCTAAAAAGATCATTAATCGGTATAACATTTCTGTTTCAAGCGTGTAATCTTTTGCTTGAGATTGCCAAATGGTGTTTTCATCATCGCTACCCTTGTTGGTTAATACTTCTTGCATTGAAGTAAGTGATAAATAAACCTCGGTCTTATTACCATTGTCAACGGGTTCGATACGAAGTCGATATTTATCAGCAATCGGTAGTGTGTATCTAGTTCTTGTCGCCTTTCTAAGAATAGAGCGAATAAGACCCAAAGATTGGTCAGGGGTTTCTGGGTGATTTTCTAAAAAATCAGTCTCCATCACCCCAATTTTTTTATTAGCTTTCTTGATAACAAAGCCATGAGATTTAAAGAAACCTTTAGCCAAACTCCATACTGCATCTGATTTTTTATCAACCACCAGCCAACGAAGACTGCCAGATTTCATCACCTCAACATTAGAAGGTGTTCTTAAAACATTTGAAACCTCCTTGATGATACTGTCTTTTTCAGAAAAACTAATCAAGTCCTCTTGAATGTTAGCAACATACTTGCTTAACTTTAAAGCATTTTGGGCGCTAGGTTTGGTTAAATCTGGCGGAACCTCTAAAGAAGTTAATGTTTTATTTGAATAATATTTAATGTCTCTTTCACCAAGCCCATTTTGTTTTTGTTGTTCTTTACCACCTAAAGAAACACAACCCCCTAAAGACAACACCAAAAGCAATGTTGTTAATTTTCTGATTACCATTATTATATAATTCCTAAATTGGATAAATCTTGCTCTAGCATTGCTTGAGCTTGTTGTGATAGTATCGTTAAGGGTAAGCGAATGCCATGATTGCACTTGCCCATTTTAAACATTGCCCATTTAACAGGGATTGGATTGGACTCAATGAACAAATGTTGATGTAAATCAGCCAGTGGTGCATTGGTTGATTCTGCTAATTCTCTGTCATTCTCAAGCGCGAATTGATAAGCACAAGCTACATGCTTTGGTGCAATATTAGCCGTCACAGAAATGCCGCCATGCCCGCCCATTAAAATAAATTCAACTGCTGTTGCATCATCGCCACTATAAAGAAAAAAGTCATCTGCACATTGCTCAATCAACGCCTTTGCACCATTTAAATCACCTGTTGCATCTTTAATACCAATAATATTATCAATGCTGGACAAACGAAATGCTGTTTCTACGCATAGATCAACCGCCGTTCGACTAGGCACATTATATAAAATTTGGTCAATATCTACTGCTTCAGCAATCAACTTATAATGCTGATACAACCCCTCTTGGGTCGGCTTATTGTAATACGGCGTGACCAAAAGACAAGCATCCGCACCAATTGCTTTGGCAGCTTTAGTAAGCTCAATAGCTTCAGAAGTCGAATTTGCACCAGTGCCAGCAATGACTGGAATGCGCGAATTAGCAAATTCAACCGTTGCCCGCATTACCTCAATATGTTCATTCTGATTAAGCGTTGCGTTCTCGCCTGTGGTGCCCATCGAGACGATTGCTTTAGTACCAGCATCAATATGAAACGCCACCAATGATTTTAGCGCACTAAAATCTATAGACCCATCATCAAACATTGGGGTGATTAGGGCGACCATTGAGCCAGTTAGTGGATGATTTATACGCACTTTGATTACTTAATAAAACTAATTATTGTGAATTATATACGAATCCGTTTTACTAGTATAAAAACCTGCTAATGGTCTAACAATAATCAGGTTCAATTAAACTTAGTTTGGTTTACAAATCGTAGCCTTTTTCTTCATGAGAAACAATGTCCAAACCTTGCTGCTCTTCCTTTTCACTCACTCTTAAGCCCGTTATGACATCCCACAACATTGCCGCGCCCGTAATGGTAATATTATGCGGTGGCATGGTTTTTTAAAAAAACCTTTTCTAGAACCTAAAACAATAGCCGCCACTAATGCTGCAATACCCGCAGTAATATGAACAACTGTACCACCAGCATAGTCAAGCACATTGCCTATCCAGTCGGTCACCCTACACCCAATGCGTAATAGGTGCATAAACCACTAACAACCAAATAGAGCTAAATAATAACACAGTTGAAAATTTCATTCTTTCTGCATATCCTCCAATAATCAAAGCTGGGGTAATAATGGCAAATTTCATTTGAAACATGGCAAACAAAGATTCTGGAATTGAGCCATTGACCGTATTTATACTGACTTGCGCCAAAAGCACATTAGAAAAATCACCAAAGTAAGGATTATCGCCTGAACAAGCAATAGAATAACCAACTACAAACCACAAGATACTGACAATGCCCGCAATGGCAAAACACTGCATTAATATTGATCAAATCTTTTTAGTGCAAACACACCCATATTGCTAATATTTTCTTCACTGCTAACTTCTTAAAGCGCGTCTCTATCAGTTTCGCCTGTACGAATACGAACCACTTTGTCTAAATTGGTCACAAAAATTTTGCCATCACCCACCTTACCAGAATTAGCCACATTACTAATAACCTTAATCACTTCATCAAGTCTTGAGGCCTCAATTGCAATTTCTAATTTAATTTTAGGCAAAAAATCAATTTGATACTCCGCCCCTCTATACAACTCAGTGTGTCCTTTTTGACGACCAAAACCTTTCACCTCAGTGACCGTTATGCCAGACACATCAACCTCAGACAGCGCCTCTCTAACATCGTCTAATTTATGCGGTCTTAAAATTGCTGTCACAAACTTCATATCTCTCTCCTATTTTTGTCATTCATCTAAATAATCATGCAATTTTCATTTCCATACATCGCTTGATTATAGAAATTATTGAGAAAAAAGCAATAGCCTGTAGCAGGCTTTTATAGACATTTGAAAACAAGCATTAGCTAATATTAAAAACACAGTTAAACCATTTGTAGCTGATATGTAATCATTGCCTTTATTTGTCAACACTAAGAGTGTAGTTAAAAAACCATAGTTTGCATGGCTATTAGTATTACTATTAAAAACTATCTAATTTAATACAATACCATCAATCTCAAAATCATTTTGCCCTGCACTAACTACTAAGCTTTTTAGCTCAAAAATATGTGCGCCACTAGATTCACTCACAAAATCAACACTTTCTTGAAGCCATCCTGCACCTGCCTGTGCTGAATAAACTGCGCCTGCCTTTTCTCCATCAATATAAAGTTATGTTTCAACTTTACGATTAGCTTAACCCAATAATCAAATTGATATTGCTGATTAGTATCTAACTCAATCTCTTGTTGCCAAAAAGCTTTAGCCTCGCCTAAAGTAGATCCATCAACCATTAAAAACACCGGAGCTTTACGTATCACCCAAACCCCTTATAACGAACACATGCAATACTGGCGCGCAACAAAAGCATCCGTTGAACGCATTACTTAACAACGAATACAAACGCAGATAAAGTGCACCTGTCCCGAAATTAGAAAAAAGGTCTTTAGCAAAGGGCGTCGCCATCTTGTAACTTCTAAAGTTCAACCTTGACACTATTAAAATTCAAAGAATATCAATTGAAATTTTCAACTATTCTGTTATGTATGTTTGCTAAATTGGAATCGTGGATTGAGTTAGTTATTGCATGTTACTACAATAACTTATACCAAATAAATACTAATTTTCAAAAAACAAGTTTTTTACATAAATTTGTTTTAATAAAGCATAAAGTAAATATGTCCTTATGACAATAATTAGGTGCAATTATGAACAGTAAGAGTAATTTTGAAAAAGCATTTTACTCTGACATGTCAGGAAAAAGAAAGAAACTTGCGTGTATGCTAATCAATCCACCAATAGAAGACCCATGGAGGATTAAAGAAGATTATCAACTTGAACAAAAGCGAGAAACAACGAAATTTTGTATTACTATTGCTTCATTAGTAATTTCAGTAATAAGCGTTTGTGCAACCTCGTTTGTTGCTCTTTATACAATTAATAGGATTGGATTATGAAAAAAATCAATTGCTAGCCATAGTCACACTATTGGTAATGGCACAGGCTACTTTATCAACTGATGATTTTAGCCAATTTGAAACCGCTGATAGTAGGGATAGTAGCAAGTGGGATGATTTGAGCAAGATAGCAACCCTAAACACATTCAAATCGTATGTTATCCAAGTTTCAAGAAGTTTAGCAGCTATTTTACAAAAAAGCAGTGGCAGACATTCATCAGTTAAACTTCAAAACATATTAGATTAATTTGATTTGGGTGGTAGTTTCTGGGACAGACCAGATAGATATAGCCAAAGTCTTATCGGTCTTGTTAGTACTTTAAAAGACCGCCAAAAGGATGCAATAAAAACAATAATATCCAGTGGTAATGTTTCAGCAAAAAAAAGAAGACAAGAATTGTATGTACTCAATGGTGTTAATAACTATTTAGATCATTTAGGACTACCACCAACCTTATCAACGGCTAAAGAAGTAATGGCATTTACCACCTGGTGCGGAGTTTCTTTCTCCTGAAGGCGTATTAATGAAGTATGAAGGGTTTTCACAAGATGAAGCAAGTCGTTATAGCCCAATACTTTTAAACTGGTTTTAATTGCATCAATTTCAGTGTTCTTTTGATTCAGTGCAGAGAGTAAAACGGACACTTAGCCTTGTAGTTATGAGCATTTGTTGATTAGTGAATTTGCAACTGGGTATGTGGACATAGGTACCTCAAAATGATTGTTATTAGTGAGGTTATTTTATGGAAATTTTGATTAACTTCTAGATGTAATTGCTACATAATACCGTTAAATATTTAAAAATGAGATACTAAAAAGATATAAAGAGAAACAGGAACAAGAGAGAAAGAATAAGATAGATTCGCCTATTCCATCGTCTGTTATTTCTTGAGCAATGTGTTTGTTTCGGTATATTTGTATCCCAAATCATCAGCAACAGCTTTGTAAGTAACTTTTCCTTGGCAAACATTCAATCCATGTAACAAATGATTATCATTGCTTAGTGCTTTTTTCCAACCCTGATTGGCAATAGCAAGAAGTCCTGAAAGGATTGCGTTATTAAGTGCATAAGTAGAGGTAATTGGAACGGTGCCTGGCATATTATCAACACAATAGTGCACAACGCGCCATCTATAACATAAGTTCGGTGTGCGTGGTCGCATGAGAGGTTTCAAAACAACCGCCTTGGTCAATGGCAACATCAACCAAAACATTGCCTCGTTTCATAGAAGATAGCATGGTTTTATTAATTATCTTTGGTGCTTTAGCCCCAGCAATTAACACACCACCAATCATAAGATCGGCTCTGACAATATACGCTTTTAATATACTATCATTAGAATGCAAGACACGTGCCTTGGTACCAAAATAATGACTAAGCTTTTCCACCGTATCAAAAATTGTTACATCTGCTTGTAAACCAACAGCTATTTGCGTTGCATTAAAGCCAACAAATCCTTGCGTTTTTCTTGGGTTTTTTTAATGGATTGCTCTTTTCGCCAAGTGTCAATATTAGCCTGATGTCCACTTAGTAATACTTCAGGCACTGCTTGGTTGTCAAGAACTTCAGGGCGTGTGTAGTGCGGATGGTCTAGTAAATTATTGGCAAAGGAGTCGTTTAATGAATCGGCATTACTAAGTACGTTTGGAATTTGCCGGCTAATTGTATCAATAAGTACCATAGCTGCCAACTCACCGCCGCTAATAACGTAATCGCCAATGGAGACTTCCATATCAATATCGTGCTCAATAATGCGCTCGTCTACGCCTTCGTAGCGTCCGCATAATAGAGTGATTGATCCAAGCGTAGATAACTCTTTAGCCAGTTTATGTTTGAGTGGTTGGCCTTGTGGTGATATATAAATGACCTTAGTTTTTGGGTTTGATTGTTTGATTTTGTGAATGCAATCACGAATGGGCTTGACTTGCATCACCATGCCAGCACCACCGCCATAGGGTTTATCGTCAATATTTTTGTATTTGTTGTTACTAAAATCTCTGAGTTGCCAAGTGTGAATTGAGAGGTGTGATTTTTTGATAGCACGCGCGATAACACCTTCATCCTTAATGGCATTAAACATATCAGGAAACAGAGTGATAACGTCAAAGCGCATAAGCTAGGTGAGTATGTTTTTTAAAACGTGGTAATAGATATCGCTCAAATCTTCTAAATCCTGTATGGACACGCATTCATCAACTTGATGAATGGTGGCATTTAAAGGACCGAGTTCTACCACTTGAGCCTCTAAAATTGGAGCAATGAAACGTCCATCAGAAGTGCCACCTGAGGTGGATAATTGGGTATTAATATTTTTTACGGTTTTAATTGCATCAACACAGGCATTAACCAGTTCGCCCTTTGGGGTTAAAAATGGATAGCCAGAATGCTCCCAAGTGATTTGATATTCAAAATTGTGCTTGTCTAAAATAACGCAAACTCTGCTTTGCAATTGCTCGTGAGTGTTTTGTGTGGAATAACGAAAGTTAAAAACAACATCGCCTTCACCCGGAATAACATTAGTAACCCCTGTGCCTGAATGGATATTAGAGATTTGAAAACTAGTGGATGGAAAATACTCATTGCCCTCATCCCAAACTGCATTGCACAAATCATTCAGCGCTGGTATGGCTAGGTGAATAGGGTTGTTTGCCAAATGTGGATAGGCAATGTGCCCTTGTTTACCAATGACTTTTAAAGTGCCATTTAAAGAACCACGACGACCATTTTTAATCACATCTCCTAACTCACTAGTAGCTGATGGTTCACCCACTAAGCAATAATCAACGGTCTGATTAATCTCTTTTAAATACTGAGCAACTTTAACAGTGCCATCGGCAGCAGGACCTTCTTCGTCAGAGGTGATTAAATAGCCAATTGAGCCTTTATGATTAGGACAATCTGTAACAAATCTATCGGTTGCACTGAGCATAGCTGCCAAAGAGCCTTTCATGTCAGCTGTTCCACGACCATGCAACATACCTTCTTTAACTTGGGCAGAAAAAGGCGGCACGTGCCATTTTGACTCATCGCCCACAGGTACAACATCAGTGTGCCCTGCAAACACAAACACAGGAGATTGATGACCACGAACTGCCCAAAAATTATCAACCTCGCTAAATTTTAAATCAGTGATTTTAAAATTAAGACGGCTCAAATGATTGGTCATAATAGACTGGCAACCCTTGTCTTGTGGGGTGAACGAGTCTATACTAACTAGCTTTTTTGCTAATTCTAAGGTTTTACTCATGGAGTTATTTTACTTCCAAATGAATGGATGGATTGTCAGCCACATTAATAATCTTGCTAAACACTTGTATATCTCCCACACCTAGCAGGGCAGATCCAGTTGCACTAATACGTACTACCGCAATCACTTGGTCATGGCGTGATAGTTGATTACCTTGTATCACAGAATCTTGGTCAGTCAAAACTACCTGACCTGTGAAATCTTTTAACTTGATTTTTTTAATAGCAATTGGCATCGGACTGCCCTTGGCAGATTTGACATAAATCATGATAAAACCTTCTCTAGATCTTGACTTTAGCACCTCGTTAGATACATCAACGCGCACACTAATAGAATGCTCAGGCATATCCTGACCCCCTTCAACTGCTTCTAACTCAGATAGAATATTCACTAAGGCCACTCGGCCAATGCTACCCTCTGGCAGAGCATTCAGTGCACGTTGCCAAAGTCCTTTGGCTAAATTAAAATCTCGCTGACTCACGGCAAACATGCCTGCTAAATACAAGACGTCTGGCGCATTTGGCTCAACCTCTAGGGCTTGTTTGATTAGCTTAACAGATTTATCTGAAAATTGATTATCACTAGCACTAATCATCATAGAGGCATACTCAACTAACAATCTTGGGTTTTTGGGGTTAATTTGATAAGCCTTCTCATAAGCCTCTATTGATAAATCTAAATTTCCCAACTCAAAATACGTAAGTCCGAGCATTTTCCAAGCTTCATAATCATATTTGTTAGTTTGTAAATACTGCACAATTTTGTTAGCACTTTGTTCTAAACTTAGTGGCTTTTCTGTACTTTTAAGTGGCTGACTCATGTTGCTTTTTGGTGTCAAATATTGATAAACACCAATGGACATGACAGGTAATAATGCCAATATTAATATCAAAACCCATGTGTTATCATTGGCATTATTTTGAATGTTACTTACTTGTTGCAGCTCAATAGCCAGTGTTGTTGCAATCTCTTCTTTGGCTTGGTTAAATTGTTTTTCATCAATCAAATTTTGGTGTAAATCTTGTTCCAGTTCTAGCAATTTTTGCTTGCCTAAGGCGATATTAGAACCCTCAAGATTCATTGCATTGGATTTAAGGGGTCGATATAAAAACCAAATTATCCAAATAGAAGAGGTAATTACCATCAAAGCAAACCATAGATATAAACTCATACTTTCACCCTCAATCGATATCTTCTGTCAAATGCGGCTAATAATGCACCCAATGCAATCAATAATCCCCCTAGCCAAATCCAGCGTATGAGTGGCTTGTAATAAATTCTTAAACTCCATGAATCACCTTCTAAAGACTCGCCCAATGCAATATAAATATCACGATATAGTGATGGGTCAATAGCCGCTTCGGTCATAGGCATGCCAGTGACGTATTGGCGTTTTTCAGGTCTCAAATCTGATATTTTATCATCCTCAAAATAGACTTCTACATGACCTTTATTGCCTTGATAGTTTTTACCAGATAGGCGTGTCACGCCTTTAAAAATAAAGTCATAACCTGCTATGGTGATTGGTTTATCAATGTCCATTTTTATATCTTTTTCAACACCGTACTGAGTTGTCACGGTAGCGCCTAACAAGAATACAGCAATACCAATATGAGCAAAAATCATGCCAATAAAAGCAAGATTCATACTGCCTTTTTGGCTTAACCTTTGAAAAAAAAGCACCAGTGAATGTGTAACTATCCAAATAAACAAAAAGACAGCTAATAAAACTGAGACATTATCAGTCAATAACGTACTAATAACAAACAACAAACCAACACCTACCCACACCCACTTTAGTAAACCCGTTATCCTTTGTGTAGCATCTTTCTTCCAACGCAAAAAGGGGACAATCACCATGGCTAATACTGCTGGAATCATAATAGGCACAAACACTGCACTAAAATAAGGCGCGCCTACTGAGAGTTTACCTAGACCTAATGCATCCAACAGTAGTGGATAGAGCGTGCCTAAAAAGACACTTAACATTGCTGCCATTAATAAGACATTGTTAACCAATAAACCGCTTTCTCTTGACAAAAGAGAAAGGGTATTATTGCTTTGCATGAGTGAGGCACGCCAAGCATATAATGCCAACGAGCCACCAATCACAATCACTAAAAATATCAAAATAAACAAACCTCTAGCAGGATCAGCAGCAAATGAGTGTACTGAAGTAAGAATGCCTGATCTGACCAAAAATGTGCCTAATAAACTTAACGAAAAACCAGAAATGGCTAATAGTACAGTCCAATGTTTAAATGCACCGCGCTTTTCACTCACGCTTAAAGAATGTACTAATGCTGTTGCCGCTAACCATGGCATAAACGAGGCATTTTCTACTGGATCCCAAAACCACCAACCGCCCCAGCCAAGCTCGTAATACGCCCACCAAGAACCAAGTGTGATGCCAAATGTTAAAAATGCCCATGCGACTAACGTCCAAGGACGTGACCACCTGAGCCAAGTAGAATCTAGTTGTCCACGAATGAGTGATGACAAGACAAAGGCAAAGGGAACTGCCATTCCTACGTACCCCATATACAACATAGGTGGATGAATAATTAAGCCAAAATCTTGTAACAATGGATTAAGCTCTAGCCCTTGTATTGGCACGATATCTAAACGCTCAAAAGGATTAGAAGTTAATAGCAAAAACAACAAAAAACCGATACTAATTAAACCAAGAATAATAAGAATATGGTTTAACACTTCAGCAGGTAAGCGTTTAGAGAAGATAGATACTGCTACGCTCCAAGCG
Organism: Candidatus Ruthia sp. Plio_17_S18; assembly: GCA_021730105.1. Taxonomy (GTDB): domain Bacteria; phylum Pseudomonadota; class Gammaproteobacteria; order PS1; family Pseudothioglobaceae; genus Ruthia. The sequence continues at coordinate 291,178 of CP072538.1, read as the reverse complement.
GCTAAAATCAAAGCCCACAGTAATAAAGAGCCTTCGTGTGCACCCCAAACGGCTGACATCTTAAAGATACTGGGTAGTTGTGTATTTGAATTATTTGCCACATATTTAACAGAAAAGTCATCAACCAAAAAGGCATTAATGAGAATGAAAAAAGCAATTAAAATCCAGAAAAATTGCATCCATAACAAGGGTCTGGATAAGTCAGAGAGTATGCCGTCGTGTTTAATCATGCCTATAGTAGGCAAAACAACTTGTAACAACGCAAATACCAAGGCAAGCACTAATGCAAAATGTCCAATTTCAATTAACATAGCTGATTTAGGTTAAAATAAACCCATTATAATGCAAAATGTCTAATGTCAATTAACATAGATGGTTATGGACTGAATAAATCTATTATTTTATTCAGTCCACCGAAGTTAATGACAATATTGGCATGCTTTATAACGCTAGGCTTGGCATGATAAGCTACACTTAATCCAGCAATACGCATCATGCTTAAGTCATTAGCACCATCACCCACTACAATAACCTGATTATACGACAAGTCTTGTTTATCGCACAATTCCTTAATGAAATCTGCCTTAGCCTGTGCATTAATCATCAGGCCTTCTGTAACACCAGTTAATTGGTTATTTTCAACTGCTAACACATTAGCACGTGCATAATCTAGTGCTAAATCTTGAGCCAAACGATTGGTAAAATAAGTAAATCCTCCTGATACAACTGCCGTTTGGATGGACTTGGTTTTAAAAAATGAGATAAGTGCCCTACCACCAGGATTGACCGATAAACGTTGAGTGTAAACTTTATCTAACACATCAACACTAAGCCCTTTTAACAAGGCAACACGCTTGATTAAAGAGTCATCAAAATCCAATTTACCTTGCATAGCAAGCTCGGTAATGGCAGCTACTTGTGGTTTAATATTGGCAAAATTAGCAATTTCATCAATGCATTCAATATTAACCAAGGTTGAATCCATGTCACTGACAAACAACTTCATGTTAGAAGTATCAACCTTGGGTAAATAGTTAAAATCAGTTTGATATTGTTGTCTTAAATCATCAAGATTAGCCAGTGCCATTTGATATCGGATATGAGTGTTGAAAACTTGAAATTTGCTTGAAATTTGCTTAGCAATATTTTCATCTAGACTGTGTTGAATAGTAATTTGCATGCTCAAATTAACAACCTAATATTGGTGCGGAAGGAGAGGCTCGAACTCTCACGTCTTTCAACACTGGAACCTAAATCCAGCGTGTCTACCAATTCCACCACTCCCGCATGTGAATCTAACTCCCTCTCAGGGAATTTGAAGATTTGAAATTATACCTAATTAATGTTATAGTAACGACTTTAAAAACATGAATGGGTACGCATGACAGTTAATAACGTCGTACCAGCAATGGACTGGTGTTATTATTATGATTTCACTACTATTAGGTGCAGCAATTATTGCAAAAAAAATTGGGTGCTAAATAACCACACTTACGCGCAAACCTTACCTGCCAAATAAGTAAGGTTTGTAGTTACTATTATTTTTTAGACGATGTCGACTTAGCATCAAACCAATTCAGTTTTTCCCTTAATGTCACCACCTCACCAATAATAATCAAAGTGGGGGCATGAATGGTTTCATTTTCTACCAAATCTGGTAATTCTTTTAGGGTTGCGGTGTAAACCTTTTGCTCAGGTGTTGTGCCTTTTTCAATCAATGCCACTGGCATATCTGGGCGCATACCATGTATGATTAATTGTTCTGATAAATGTCTAGCACCATTAAGTGCCATATAAAATACAATGGTTTGTTGTTCAAGCGCTAGTTCGTGCCAAGGCAGATTCATACTACCATCTTTTAAGTGCCCCGTTACAAAGCGACAAGATTGTGAATAATCTCTATGCGTTAATGGAATGCCTGAATAAGTAGAACAGCCAGAAGCTGCTGTAATACCAGGCACTACTTGAAAAGGTATGTCATTTTCAGCCAATGTTTCAATCTCTTCACCACCACGGCCAAAAATAAAAGGATCCCCCCCTTTAAGACGACAAACTCTTCTGCCCTGTTTAGCCAAATCTACCAACAATTGATTAATGTCTCCTTGTGGCACAGCATGGTTATCGCACTCTTTGCCAACATAAATCAATTGTGCATCGCGCCTAACCAACTCCATCACACCTTCTGAAACCAAACGGTCATACAAAACAACATCTGCCTGTTGCATAAGGCGCAAAGCTCTGAAGGTTAACAAATCAGGGTCACCAGGGCCACCACCTACCAAGTACACTTCACCCACTTGGGATTTAATAGTGCTATCAAGTTGTGCTTGTAAATCTACCTTGGCTTCCGATACTTTACCTGAGAATACTTTTTCAGCAATAATGCCAGAAAAGGCTTTTTCCCAAAAGTATCTCCTATCTTCAATGTTGTTAAATTTTGCTTTAACTTTGTCTCTAAAATCGCCCGCTAATTCTGCCAATTTACCATACGCATGTGGCAATGTGCTTTCTAGTTTTGCACGGATTAAACGTGCTAAAACTGGCGCTTTTCCTGCTGATGAAATAGCAATTACAATTGGCGATCTGTCCACAATTGAAGGCATAATAAACGTACATAAGTCTGGAGAATCAACCACATTAACGGGAATATTATTTTGACTGGCTAGCTCAGACACTTGCTTATTAAGACTGGTGTTATCTGTCGCTGAGACAATCAAAACTTGCCTCTTAATATCAGATGGATCAAAGCTCTTTTCAAGATAAGTAATTTTGTTGTCATTGGCTAATTTATCCACATTTTTACAACTACTTTTTGCAATACAAGTTACTTGCCCATGAGCTTTTAACAAAAGATTGATTTTGCGATAAGCAATATCACCGCCACCAACAACCAGACAAGGTCTTTGTTTAATCTCAATAAAAATAGGCAAGTAATTCATAGAATGTTTGATGCTACTAACAAACCAGCACAAGTAAAATAAAAGTTTAGATTATAATATCTTTATCATCTATAAAGACACAAAACACTTATTGTTATGCCTAGTAAACACTATACATGCCCTTTTTCCCACCTAATACTTAGTGGTAGATGCGGCTGTAAATTTGGCTCAAAAGATTGCATTGCAGAAAAAGAATTTGGCGCTTGTTTGGATGGCTTGTCTTCCAAGCAATGCCAATCGTTGTATGCTCATTTGCGCGATAATAGCGATTTTGTCTTAAATACACACCATCAAAATAATTTATCAGTCGGGCAGCAATCAAAAATTAAAATGGGTGGTTTGTTGGCTTTGCAAGAAATTCTTAACACTGAAAACAATAATCAAATTGAAGACATATCTAATCTGGTAAAAATTATAGAAGAAACATATATGGATTTTAAAAACATTCCCTTCTCAAAACTCATGCCTAGAATTACACAATTCAAATTTAGGAAAAAACCTTAAACACCCAATATTTGTTTAACAAAGGGAATGGAAATATTACTTTTTCTCTGTAGTGATACTTTATCTAAAATACTAATTGCGCTCAAAACATCGTTCAAATCACGTGAAAAAACTTTGAACAAATAATGATACACTTTACTATTTATATTGATATTGATATTCGCCATTTTGCGCTCAATAATAAGAATTTTTTGCTCATCATTGAGTGTTTCCAGTGTGAAAGTAACTGCCAAAGACAGGCGTGTTTTTAAATCTTGAAATAGATTTAACTCACTAGGCAAACCGCTTGCAGAAATAATCAACTTGGTGTTGGTTGGTTTAATTCTGTTATATAAATCGAATAACGCTTGTTGTTGGGTGGTGCTTAAATAATCAACATTGTCAATACAAATCCAATCAACAGGCACTAAATCACTTACTACTCCCTCTGGCAACTCTTGCTTTATATCAATATAAATAACATCTAGTTGTTCATCTAGTGCACTAAAAGCGCAACCTTGCAATAAGTGGGTTTTACCACTAGATTTAGCACCTAAAATAAAGACAACATCTGAGACTTTTTGAGTCAATAATTGATTAACAAAATCTAGGGCTTGTTGATTTTTCTTGCCAACAAAATTGGATAATAACATTTTTGAATTTAATGAAAGTGGTAATCCAAGTTGATTCATTACAAGTTTTTTTTTTCTTGCAAAATAACTTTTTCAACCCAAATCCACACATAATCTGCACCGCTAAGCACGGTTGAGGTGGCTATAATAATAAAGAAAATAGTGCTATATTGTGGTGAGACTGGATACATTTGCACCATCACCAAAAATAAAACCAGTGCAATTTGCAATACAGTATTAATTTTTGAAAGTTTTGAGGGTGATAATAAATCATTTTTAGATGTGCCTGAACCGATAAAACATCCAACTGTACCTGAAACAATCATAAAATCACGTAAAAAAACCAACAATAATAACCACAGTGGCAATAATCCAATCACGTATAAAGCCACAAAACTACTGACCAGTAGCAACTTATCTGCTATTGGATCTAAAATAGAACCTAATCTACTTTGGAAGGAGTAGCGCTTAGCAATCCATCCATCCAGTGCATCAGTAATGCCTGCAATAAAAAACAGCACCATTGCCAAAAAATATTGATGATTTAACAAAGTCATAACAACTGGCACTGTTAAAATAATGCGTAAAATTGAAAGCGCATTAGGCAATGAAGAAAAACTCATTTTTTTATTTGCTAAAAATCATTCAAAAGAAATTAATTATACGGAAAAACTGTCATGTCATCACTCTCATACCTTGACTCAGGCGTTGACATTACCAAAGGTAATGTGCTGATTGAACAAATTAAACCAATTGCTAAATCAACCACCAGACCTGGGGTGTTGGCTGGTCTTGGTGGCTTTGGTGCGATGTTTGAATTACCCATTCGTAAATATAAAAACCCAGTTCTAATTTCAGGTACAGATGGAGTTGGCACTAAACTTAAAGTGGCACAAATGTTAAATAAGCATGATACGATTGGTATCGATTTAGTTGCCATGTGCGTGAATGACTTAATTGTTCAAGGCGCTGAGCCGTTATTTTTCCTAGATTATTATGCAACAGGCAAATTAAATATCAAGCTAGCCACATCTGTTATTTATGGCATTGGCAAAGGCTGCAAGCAATCAGGATGTGCTTTAATTGGTGGCGAAACAGCTGAAATGCCGGGCATGTACCAAGGTAAAGAGTATGACCTTGCTGGTTTTTGTGTGGGTATTGCTGATAAAGATAAAATAATTGATGGCACCAAAGTCACTAAAGGCAATCATATCATTGCCTTGGCATCTTCAGGCCCGCACTCTAACGGTTATTCACTAATACGTAAAGTTCTAGCGCAATCAGACCCGACTGATGCGCAATTAAACGCACTAATTGAACCGACTAAAATCTATGTAAAATCAGTATTATCATTGATTGAAAAGTTCTCAGTACATGCTATTTCACACATTACAGGTGGTGGCTTGTTGGAAAACATTCCTAGAGTATTGCCTGAAAACTTGAGCGCAAAACTTGACACCAACTCTTGGCAACTACCCAGTATTTTTCAATATTTACAAAACAATGGCAATATTGATATGATGGAGATGTATCGAGTATTTAATTGTGGCATAGGCATGGTTATTATTGTGCCAACGGACCAAAGCACTGGTGCTATTCAACACTTAAACGAATTAGGCGAACACGCTTGGCTAGTGGGTGAAATTACAAACAATCAAGGCAATCAAGTTATTATTTAGATTGCATATTGAGCATGAATGGCGTTGTTTTAATTTCTGGTATTGGCTCAAATCTACAATCAATTATTGATCATTCTACTGCTATTGACCTAGACATCAAAGCAGTTATTAGCAATCAAAACAATGCCTATGGGCTTAAACGTGCTGAACGTGCAAACATTCCTATCCACACACTAAGCCATAAACAATTTTCATCCAGAGAAAAGTTTGACCAAGCGTTAAGCAACATTATTAATCAATACAATCCTGAGATTGTTATTCTTGCTGGCTTTATGCGCATATTAAGCGCTAAATTTACGCACCAATATTCAGGCAAAATGCTCAACATTCATCCCTCATTATTGCCAAAATTTCAAGGGCTTAATACCCATCAAAGAGTCATAGAAGCTAAAGAAAGTCAGCATGGTGTTAGTATTCACTTTGTGACTGAACAACTTGACGGAGGTCCGATTATTGCCCAAACTAGTGTTGATGTCATTGATACAGATACAATAGAATCTTTGGCAAAGCGTGTTCTGCTTGAAGAGCATAAATTATTCCCCAAAGTCATTCATTGGTTTACACAAGGCAGGCTAAAACTTGAAAAAAATCACGCCACACTAGATGGAAAAGTCTTATGAGAGTGCTTGCTTTAATTATATTCACAATCTTAATTAACCACACAACGTATGCCTTAAAAGCACATACTGCCAATTATAAATTATCAATTAACGGTTTTAAAGTAGCCGAGGAAGTGAAAACATTACAAAAACTAGATAAACATTATTTTTATACTGCAAATGCCAGAACCTCAGGGCTTGCAGCCTTTATAAAAGACTATTCCATAGCAGCAAGTTCTACTTTGTCTGCTAATCGCCAAGGTGTTGATGCCATACATTACCAAATCATAGAACAAGAAGACGGAGAATTGATTAAAAATTATGCCATTGATATCCACTCAAAAAATCATACTGTTGTGTCTATTCTCACTAAAACCCAACCAAAAATTAACACTTGGCACTCTAAAGGTGGTAACATCGTCGATCCGCTAAGTTTGTTTTTAGCTTTGTCATTCGATTTAGAGCACAACCCTAAGCAATCTATATTTACCTACCAAGTGGCCAATGGAAAATCAATCGAGCAACATAAATACAAAAGAACCAATGGACACTTGCTTAAAATCAACAACCAATCTGTTAAAGCCATTAAAGTTAACAGAATAAATACTAATAATAACAGTATAAAAGCTTACTTTTTACCCAAATATCAATATTTACCTGTATTGATAGAACAAAATAAAGGCAACAAAAAATACACCTACACATTAACTGATTTGCAGATTAAAAATGAAGTTAAAGATAAACTACAAGTAAGCTTTTAAATATTCACCTGTGTACGACCCTTTCACTTGAGCCACTTCTTCTGGTGTGCCGAATGTAACAATCTGCCCTCCTTTATTACCCCCTTCAGGACCTAAATCAACAATCCAATCTGCAGTTTTAATAACATCAAGGTTGTGCTCAATAATCACAATGGTGTTGTTGCGCTCACGTAACCTATTAATAACTGACAGAAAAAGTTTAATATCATGAAAATGCAAGCCTGTTGTTGGTTCATCAAGAATATAGAGCGTTTGTCCAGTATCCATTTTTGACAATTCTTTTGCTAATTTAATGCGTTGCGCCTCACCACCAGATAAAGTGGTTGCATTTTGTCCAAGGGTGATATAAGAAAGCCCAACATCCATTAAAGTTTGTAATTTTTGTTTAATTTTAGGCATGGGTTGAAAAAATTCACAAGCCTGTTTTACGGTCATGTCAAGCACTTGTGCAATACTTTTCCCCTTGTAAAGCACTTCTAAAGTTTGCTGATTGTAACGCTGGCCTTTACACACATCGCATGACACATAAACATCTGGTAGAAAATGCATTTCTACCTTAATTAGCCCATCATCCTTGCACGCTTCACATCTACCGCCTTTAACATTAAAACTAAAACGCCCTGCTTTATAACCACGCGTTCTTGCTTCTAAAGTTTGTGAAAATAAATCACGAACTAATGAGAATACGCCTGTATAAGTGGCTGGATTAGAGCGTGGTGTGCGTCCAATTGGACTTTGATCAATATTGACAATTTTGTCAAAATAATCCAAACCTTTAACTGACTCATATTCAGCGGGCATTGTTTGTGCGCGATTAAGCTCCCTAGCCGCTAAAGCATACAAAGTGTCGTTAATTAAGGTTGACTTTCCAGAGCCAGATACACCTGTCACACAAGTTAATACACCCACAGGGATAGACAAGTCAACCTTATTAAGATTATTACCCTTAGCCCCTTCCAGCTTTAATCCTTTGAAAAAATCATAAATATAAGCAATGGAAAGTTTGGTGATGCTTGATAAGTTTTGCCCATCAATGAATACATTTCTAGCCGATTCATTTAACCTATCACCGTGGCATTGACCACAATCCTTGCTCACCACATAACTAGAAAGCTCTTCTCTAACACTGCGAATCTCACTGTCTTCATAACGACGCATCATCCTTGGAATAATGCCTTCAAATGGCTTGGCTTTGTTAAACCAACCCTTACGTCCTTTTATTTTGGAAAAGTCCATATCATCTGCACCACCACCATAAAGAACAATTTTTTTGTGCTTCTCACTTAATTGCTCATAAGGGGTTTCAATACTAAAACCATAATACTTGCCTACCAATATTAGCATTTGATAAAAATAAGCATTTGAGCGTCCCCAACCATAAACAGCGCCATCTGCCAAACTCATGCTAGGATTGGCCACGACTTTTTGCTCATCAAATGTATCTTTTACACCCAATCCATCACAAGTTTGGCAAGCGCCAACTGGATTGTTAAATGAAAAAAGTCTAGGCTCCAATTCACTTAATGAGTATCCACACTCAACACAAGAAAATTTAGCAGAAAATACCTTTTCTTGCCAAGATGGTTCATCTTCCATAGATGCAACTCGTACCAAACCAGCGCTCAAATTAAGCGCAGTTTCTAACGATTCAGACAAGCGCGAAGTCATGTCTTCTCGTATTTTCAAACGATCAATAATAATTTCAATAGTATGGTTAACTTTGCCATTAAGCACCTCCATTTCATCTATATACACAACTACGCCATCAACTCTAGCTTTTAAAAAACCTTGGTGATTTAATTCTTCCAATAGTTTTGCATGGTTGCCTTTGCGATTTTGTACAATGGGTGATAGCAACATGATTTTCTCACCCGTTGGTAGTTTGACAATACCATCCACCATTTGAGAAATGGTTTGAGCTTCAAGATTAATTTGGTGTTTTGGACACTTAGGAATGCCTGCACGAGCAAATAACAACCTTAAATAATCATAAATTTCTGTAATTGTACCGACCGTTGAGCGTGGATTGTGTGAGGTGGCTTTTGCTCAATAGAGATGGCTGGAGAGAGTCCTTTAATATGGTCAACATCAGGTTTCTCCATGAGTGATAAAAACTGACGAGCATAAGCCGATAAAGATTCTACATAACGACGTTGCCCTTCTGCATAAATGGTGTCAAAAGCCAGTGAAGATTTACCCGAACCAGACAAACCAGTAATCACAACTAACTTGTTTCTAGGGATGTCAATGTCGATATTTTTTAAATTGTGGACTCTGGCACCACGAATACTAATTTGATCCATATAAAATATGTCGTACAAAGGATCAATTATAACCACCAAGACAGGTAAAATAACCACAATATTATGACTTTTAGCGCATGTTAATGAGTAAATACAAACGTATCTTATTAAAACTCAGTGGTGAAGCCTTGGCCAGCACTGAACATACAATTGACCCAGTAACGCTAAACAAAGTTGTTGATATTATCAAATCAGTACTTAGTCAAAATATTGAAATAGCAATTGTTGTTGGCGGGGGTAATATTTTTAGAGGTGCAGCACTCGCACAAGCTGGCATGAATCGTATTACTGGTGATCATATGGGTATGTTAGCAACAGTTATAAATGCACTTGCTATTGCAGATGTTTGTCAAAAAAATAAGGTTGATGCGCTGGTCATGTCTGGTTTTTCAATTGGTGGTGGTGTGTGTGATTCGATTAACCACGTGCGTGCTAAACAAGCTTTAAATAAGGGCAGGGTCGTCATTTTTTGTGCAGGCACAGGCAGCCCATGTTTTACCACTGACACTGGCGCAGCATTACGCGCTATTGAAATTGATGCAGATATTGTATTTAAAGCTACCAAAGTAGATGGCATTTATACTAGCGACCCTATTAAAAATTCCGATGCAAAACGTTATGATTCATTAAGTTTTGATGAAGCAATTGAGAAAAATATTCAAATTATGGACGTGTCTGCATTTGCACTATGTCGTGAACATAATTTGGAAATTTGTGTATTCAGCATGCTAGAAAACACAAATACATTGTTAGATATTTTAAAAGGCGAGCCTTTGGGCACTATCGTAAGGAAATAAATTATGTTAAATGAAATACAACAAGACGCGCAAAACAGAATGAATAAAAGTGTCACCTCACTTGAGAATGCTTTTAGTAAAATTAGAGCAGGTCGTGCTCACCCATCACTACTTGAACAAATTCATGTGGATTATTATGGCTCTATGGTACCGCTGTCCCAAGTGGCCAATATCAGTGCAGAGGATTCACGCACACTTAAAGTGTCTCCATGGGAAAAGGACATGGTGGCTGTGATTGAAAAAGCCATTATGACATCAGATTTAGGACTTAACCCACAAACCATGGGGCAAGTCATGCGCATTCCTTTACCACCACTTACCCAAGAGCGTCGAGGCGAATTGGTAAAAGTCGTCAAAGATGAAACAGAGACAGCTAAAGTTGCTATTCGCAATATTCGTCGCGATGCCAATTCTGATTTTAAAGAACTGTTAAAAGAAAAAGAAATTTCAGAAGATGAGGCTAGAAAAGCAGAATATGATATTCAAAAAATTACTGATGCACATATTAAGGAAATAGAGGCCAAACTTGGCGAAAAAGAAAACTCTCTGTTAGAAATTTAATCCAATCTTGAAACAATCACAATTAATAAAAAAGCCCGCTTTGTATCGGGCTTTTTATAACTTAATGAGTACTACTCTTGATGATTTTTTACACAGGAAAAATAATCTTCCCATCTCTTTGGTGAGAATAATGTACCCATTCCATCAAGTGGGCCTGTATTGTACAAGAACCTACTCGCAAGTGCCTGTTTGAATCTTTCTATGTTGGCATCAGATAAATTAAACATATCTTTGCAAGCTTCATGTGCTGCTATTGTCGCTGTAGCGCCAGTTGTAGTTTGGCCAATCACCTTGGAAGTGTCAGTCAATGTCATTGTATCAATATTGTGCTCACTCTTCACCACAACTTTATCAAAAATTGGCTCAACAGGCCCCATGTCACGATCATCCCCACCAGCCATTACACTACCCACTAATGCAAATGTTATGACAAGACCTAGTGTTTTATTTATCATTTTTCTATCTCCAAATTATTCAAAAAGTTGACTTACCCCCCCCTTTTTTGATTCTATATTTTATACTACTTATTATAGGATAGCCATCTTTACATAAATTTATGATTAGTGAATTTTATAAATGCGCCACATCAACACAACTAGACTTGATATGCGCACAACTTATCAACTTATCAACCCATGCATTTAATGCAAATAACGGCAATGTACCCAAATGGGAACAAGCCATTGAGCAGATTAAAATTCAAAATACTGGCAGTCTTGATTTTATAACACCTTATTTAAACATTAGCACTCATAATATTAACAATCTCATTTTGGAAAAATCTTTAAAACAGCTTATGCCCTGGCGTAAAGGCCCTTATAAAATTGATGATCTGCAACTTGATAGCGAATGGCGTGGTGATATGAAATGGCATAGACTCACTTCCCATATCAAGCCACTTAAAGATAAAGTTGTACTTGATGTCGGCTCTGGCAATGGCTACTTTACCTATCTTATGGCCATTTCAGGTGCTGAAATTGCACTAGGCATTGAGCCGTTTTTATTATTTAATTATCAGTTCCAAGCCATTCGCACCTTAATTAACAAGCCACCAAATGCATTTGTGTTGCCATTACGCCTAGAAGAAATACCCAAAAAACCTTTGTTTGACACGGTATTTTCCATGGGTGTTTTGTATCACCAACAAGACCATAGGTTGCATTTAAAACAACTAAAGGATGTTATGAGACCAGGTGGAGAACTCATCTTAGAAACGCTCATTATTGATTTGGAAAAAGTTGACAAAATCATTCCCAAAGGACGTTACGCTAAAATGCGAAACGTTTACTGCTTACCATCAGAAAATACACTGCGCACTTGGCTTGAAGATGAAGCATTTAAAAACATTAAGTTGTTGGACATTACCAAAACCACATCAAAAGAACAACGAGCAACCCATTGGATTGGTAATAACACACAGTCTCTTAAAGACTTTCTTGACCCAAATAATAGCAACCTAACCATCGAAGGGTTACCAGCACCTAAACGTGCAATTTTTATTTGTCAAAAATAAATTAAGTAGTATAATCATTTTTTTAGAAAAAATTATTATGATTTTACGTTCACTCTTAACAATAATAACCCTGTCACTCTCTGTCAATATTTTTGCAGCACCCAATATTGTGGTTAGTATTAAACCTATTCACTCTATTGTTAGTAGCCTAACCCAAGGAATAACAGATCCTAAATTATTACTAAAAACCAATCAATCAGCACACCACACCCATCTAAAACCTTCTCAATTATCTTTATTAAACCATGCGGACTTAGCTATTTTTATTCACCCTACTTTTGAAAGCGGGCTTACAAAAGTATTGGCTAATTTTGATGCTAATAAAAAACTAATTATTGGCAATGTGGAAAATATTCATCTTATTCACAATGAAAAGCATGAGGAAGTAGTCAACTATCACCTTTGGCTAGATGTCAATAATATGCAAATATTTGCAAAAAAATTGACTGAAAAATTGACTGAAATTGATCCTAATAACCAATCGCATTACACAACTAATTTAGATAAACTTAACAAAAATTTAGACAAACTCAAACAAGATATTAATCAAAAATTATCAGTTTATGAATCTAAAGTACTTGCAAGTTATTCCAATACTTTTGATTATTTTACCAATGCCAATCAATTAAAAAAATCAACCAATATTACGAATTACCATGGTGAAAGGTTGAGTATATTTAAAATGCTTGAAGCTAAAAAAATAATGAAAAATACACAAACAAAATGTTTGCTCACTACCATAGAAGTACCTAAAAAACGCACCAATTCACTGACTGAAGGTCTGGGTATAAATTCAGCAAATATTGACATTATAGATTTTAATACTCAGCAAGGGTCTGGTCATTATTTTAAACTAATGCACAATATTACCAATAAAATTGCCCAATGTCTCAGGTAAGATTTGCCTTTAATAAAGCCTCAAATAATTATGATGATCATGCGTTTTTACAAAAAGAAATTGCTGTTAGGTTAGATCAAAAACTTAATGCTATTTCATCCAAAACTGATATAATTCTTGATCTTGGCGCAGGCACCGGTTTACTTAGCCAACAACTAACTAAGCGTTTTTCAAACTCAAAAATTATTTGTCTAGATTTTGCGCAACAATCCTTAAAACACAACTCATCTAGTAGCAAAATTTGTGCCAATGCTAATTACTTGCCACTACTGAACAATAGTGTTGATATGATTACTTCTAACTTGATGATGCAGTGGTGTCCAGACCTTAACACTTTGTTCTCAGAATGTTTTCGCGTGCTTAAAAACAATGGGTTATTTTTGTTCTCTACTTTTGGTCCAGATACGCTAAAAGAATTAAAAAAAAGCTGGTCAATTGTGGATGATAAAATACATGTCAATACTTTTATTGACATGCATAATATTGGCGATCAAATGCTAAAAAATGGGTTTCAAAATCCTGTAATGGAAATGGAAACTTTAACACTTACTTATCAAACAGTCATTGATTTATTACGCGATCTTAAAGCCATTGGCGCTCAAACAGTTGCTAAACGTTCAAAGCCCCTAACTGGTAAAAACAAGTTCCAACTGATGATTAAAATGTATGACTCTTACAAAAGTAATGGGAAATTACCAGCCACTTACGAAGTTATTTATGGACATGCGTGGAAAAAAACAACTAATGTTGGCAATATTACACTTGCAAATCAATAAAAAAATTAATTAAAGTATTTACTAATATTAAGCTTCTGTGCTTTTAATACAGAAGATTCAATCATATCTTGACGTTCAAAATCAATTAATATTTTATCTACTATAGGATCAACTTGTTTTCACACTCATACCTGCATGAAGTCTATTGTCATAAAGAATCTTTAGTAGTAAATAATCCAAACCTGTTAATAAATCTAGTACGCTTTTGTCATTTGCCATGGAAAGGCTAACCCAATCTGAATCATTTGGGGGGGTCCCCATAGTAATACCAGAATATTCATTACCAGTTGTGTCTTTAAAAGTGCCAGCTGCTATTGTTACATCATAATTTGTATTAGGTTCTAAGTCAGCAATTGGATCAATTGTTACTGTGTTGCCAGTAATGCTAACAATTACAGTAGCATCATTGCCAATAATAATGTGAACAGCTGTTGTTTCACCAACTTTATAAATCTTGATCTCTTTGCCGTCAATCTTGGTAACGTCTGCATCAAATGTCATGATTAAGTTTGCTGCTGGCACTATATTGCTAGTAAGTGTTGCTGTTGGTGCGGTTGTGTCAACAACGATAACGCTTATATCTGCAATGTTACTACCAGAAGGTTAATGTATCGCTAGTCATTGCATTGCCTGTAATATCAATAATTGAACTGACAGTAAAATCGACTACTTTTAAATTTGTTGTAGTGTTGCCTGTATTTACTGTGTAATCTCCTGTAAGAAAGGTTTTATCATCTGATGACACTGTTAGGGTTACTGTTTCACCTGTTGTTTAGTGTCACTGTCATTGTACCTGAATCAATTTCTGCACTCACTGTGACAGTGATATTAACCTTGCTACCTACACCATGAGAACCACTAACTGTAGTTGAGGTGAATGAAGGTGACAATAGGGGCTATATAGTCAATGGTTATTGCATCATAATAGAGTGGGATCGGAATAGTTGCAGCTATATTGCCTGAGTTTTTGCTTGAATCTACACCAGATAATGCCGCTAAAGCGTTACCAATAAGCATTGGAGGTACATGATCCTAATGTTTTGGTGACAACAACAGCAACTTCTTTATTTAGTGTTGGGGAAAGGGCTTGCACTTGAGTTTGCAATGCTTTTAGTTGTGCGGTTGTTTTTGTGCTGTTAGTTTTCATTATCTTTTACTGTTGTTTTTTTACTTATTTATTTTATTGTACTTAATTTTTTCGGTGTTTTACTCATAATAACAGTAAACACCAAAGGTTATTTTATGTTTTCCACCTTCTTTCTCTTCTTTGTCAGAAATGGGCTGCGCCTCATCAATAATTTTGTTATAAACTTCTTTCCAAATATCAACACTAAATTTAGACAAATATTTAGCGCTGTCTTTGTGAATGCCATCAACTTTGACGGCTTGTTCTAAAAAAGGTGCATCGGGGTTATTTGTTAAATAGCCGATACCTGCTAATGCGTGTGCTTGAAGATTGTCAGTAAAATCAAGCAATAAAGTTTTCTTGTCAGTTGTTTGATTGGCATCAATACTAACAGGGATGAACGTCACCTTGTTACCAGTTATGCTGACTTGCTTTAAGCGCACTAATTCATCTAAAATGACTTTGGGAGATTTGTCTAAAGTAACGCCTTTGGCTAATGTAACAAAATCAGGTGTGTTGTCTTCAGAAGAATAAGGAATGACTGACGCTAAGTCTTGTGCTACCCAAGTGGCAAGGATTCTTGCAGGAATACTAATCCACTCACGACTGGTTTTGGTTTTGTTGTTAATTAGTTGAGTTACATAAGTTCTTGATAGCCCGCTAACAATACTAACGGCAGCATCCGTTACTTTGCCGCCCTTGTTTTTAATAATTTCATTGGCTTGCTCAACAAACACTTGTTTTATTGCAACATCAAACTCTTTATAGGTGATGCCTAACTCTAGCCCCATATTCACCATCGGGGCAATCGTTTTGGGAAAATTTTCTAATAATTCTTTTTTCATAGTTAGCTATTATATAGACAAAAGTTATTTGTTCAAGTTTATTTTTAACTTTTTTGTATTTATGCTTTATTGAGTATAAATTTAAACAAGTACTCTTAGTCAAGTATTGAGGGTCTCAGTGCTTAAAATCTTAAGATAAGAACTGGCTTAGAATAGTGACAGTGCTAATTTCATCCAAAAATCTGGGAACAAACCAACTGCTAGTATTAAGAGGGCGTTGATTGACAAAACTAACTGCATGTCTATTGAGGCGTGAATGGTTATGTCTTTGTCAGTTTCATCAAAATACATGGATTTAATAATTTGTAAATAATAATAAGCACTAATAACAGCAAAGATAACAGCAATGACTGCAACCGTTATAAATCCTGCTGATATGACTTGTTGAAGGATGAAAAATTTAGAATAAAAACCAGCCAATGGCGGCACACCTGCCATAGACAGCATGATGATTAGCATCATCAGTGCAAACCATGGGGCATGTTTACTAAGCCCCTTAAAGTCAGAAATTTGATCAACTTCAAAGCCTTGCTTGTTGAGTAGAATAATCATACCAAACGCTGCTAAACTCATCAGTACATAAACCAACATATAAAACGTGGCTGCACCATAACCTGTTAGCGTTCCAGTGACAAAACCAAGCATGATAAAACCAACGTGCGAAATGGTTGAATAGGCCAACATACGCTTGATATTGGTTTGCATGAGTGCAACAACAGAGCCTAGTGCAATGGATAAAATAGACAGCACCATGAATAAATCTGACCAATAGGCATGCATACTGCCCAAGCCATCAACCAAGATGCGTACCAACATCGCAACTGCTGCAATTTTAGGCACGGTTGAGATAAACAGTGTGACTGAGGTTGGTGCACCTTGATAAACATCTGGCACCCACATATGAAAAGGCACAGCGCCTAATTTAAAGGCGATGCCAATAACCAAAAACACCAAGCCAAAATTAATAATCAGTGTTTCTCTTGGGGCAAGATTGGAATTGGATGCAAAACTAGCAATATCACTAATATTAAGACTGCCACTGATGCCATAAATCATACTCATGCCGTATAACAATAAACCCGATGCAATTGCACCTAAAACAAAGTATTTAAGCGCTGCCTCAATGGCATCTGCTCTTTCACGTGCAATGGCGATGAGCGCGTACAATGACAAAGATAAAATTTCTAGACCTAAATATAAGGTTAGTAGACTGTAGCCCGATATCATCACCATCATGCCTAGTACTGACAACAAAACTAAAACAAAATACTCTCCCCTAAAAAGGGAATGCGCTCTTAAATAATGACGTGAGTAAACCATGGCAACCATGGTAGCACCCATCATAAATACTTTAAACACGGATGCCATGTTGTCCAACACGAATGAGCCACCAAAAATGATTGTTTGAGGGTGGTTAATTAAATTAAATGCCAGTATCCCAGTGATTAATAAACTGAGCCAGGTTAAATAATAGGTAATTTGCTTAAAGCGTTTGTCTAGGAATAAATCTAGCAATAAAATGACCACAATTGCACTGAGTAAAAAAATCTCTGGTAGTGCAATCCATAAAGATGAAGTGTCAAATTCGATGATATTATTCATAAGTTAAAGTTTAGACGTTAAGGCTTGATGTAATAAATACTCAATTGAGGCGTGCATTAACTCAATCACTGGTTGTGGATACAAGCCCATGACCAATACTGCTACTGCCAAAATAGCAAGGATTGATAATTCACGAGCGTTAATATCTTTTAGGGTTGTTACAGCAGGATTGGTAACAGCGCCCCAAAACACTCGTTTTACCATCCATAATGTGTACGTCGCACCTACAATAAGTGTACTTGCTGCTAATACTCCGTACCAAATATTTGCCTGAATAGCGCCTAGAATGACCATAAACTCTCCCACAAAACCTGAGGTGCCTGGCAGTCCTGCATTGGCCATTGCAAATAACACAGCGAAGCCTGTGAATTTAGGCATAGAGTTAATCACACCACCATAAGTTGATATTTCTCTTGAATGCAGACGATCATATAATACGCCTACCGCTAAGAACAGAGCGATTGAGATAAAACCATGTGAAATCATTTGTACCATGGCGCCTTCAAGACCCAATAACGCACCTTCTATTGCATCTGGCTCGTAAGCTAAAAATAAGGTGAATACACCCAATGTTACAAAACCCATGTGTGAAATTGAGGAATAGGCGATGAGTTTTTTCATATCGCGTTGCACCAGTGCCACAAAACCAATATAAACAATAGCAATGAGTGATAACACAATGATAATTTCTGAAAATTCTAATGAGGCATCAGGCGTGATGGGTAGTGAAAAACGGAAAAAACCATAGCCGCCCATTTTTAGCATGATTGCCGCTAGAATAACAGAGCCACCTGTTGGCGCTTGCACGTGTGCATCTGGTAGCCAAGTGTGCACTGGAAACATGGGCACTTTAACCGCAAATGCCATAAAAAATGCCCAAAAAATATAGTTTTGCTCCGCAAGGATTAATTCTAAATTGTGCATATCAAGGATTGAAAACGAGCCGCCTTTGTTATACATATAGATAAACGACACCAGCATAAACACCGAACCTAAAAAAGTGTACAAAAAAAACTTAATAGAGGCATACACGCGATTGTCCCCGCCCCAAATACCAATAATCAACAACATAGGAATTAATGATGCCTCCCAAAATGCATAAAATAGAATGGCATCTAATGAGGAAAACACGCCAATAATCAAACCTTCCATCATCAAAAAAGCTGCCATATAATGGGCGCATCTTTTGGTGATTATCTCCCAACCTGCCATAATCACCAAAATCGTTGAGAAGGTTGTGAGGATAATCAGTGGCATAGAAATGCCGTCTACACCAATATGATAATGAATGTTAAATTGTGATATCCAAGAGGCTTTTTCAACAAACTGCATTAAATGTGTTGATGAATCAAAGCCTGTGTAAAGGCTTAGTGACATCATAAAAACAAGTATTGAAATGATGACACTCACCCAACGAGCTGTATTGGCGCGATTGTTACCAATGAAAATCACCAATACGCCAGAGAAAATCGGTAACCAAATTAGCAAACTAAGTAGCGAATTTTCCATAATTAAAGCTCAAGTAATGGGTTATCGCCTGCAAATAGCACCCAAGTTAAAATAATTAATAAACTAAAAATCATAAAAAAAGCGTAGTGATAAACATAGCCTGTTTGAATGGGGCGTACAATTTTGCCAACCAAGACAATGAGTTTTGCACTGCCATTAACCAGTATCTTATCAATCAAACCAACATCAGACACTTTGTATAAAAAGTTGCCTAGTTTCTTAACACCGTTGACAAAAACAATGTCATTAAAACGGTCAAAACCGTACAAGGATTCAAGCACGTAGTTGGTGCGGTGGCATTTCTTTTGTATCCAATCAGCCCATTGTGTTCTATAAATTGAAAAGACCCAAGCGGTGGCAATACCACCTATCATCATCCAAAATGGCAAGGTTTGTATTGCATGAGGAATCATTGAGGCTGCACCATGAAACTCATGCTTGAGTTCAGCCATAGAGATATGGCTTGAAGCGACGGTAATCGCATTATCTAACCAACCATTAAACAACATGGGTTCAATCGTCCAATATCCAATCACCAAAGATGGAATGGCTAAAGCAATTAGTGGAAATGTCATTGAAGGTGCGGACTCATGCAAATGTTTAGCAGTATGTGTATCCACCATAGATTCGCCATGAAACACCAAAAAGAACATTCTTAATGAATAAAAAGCAGTAATGAACACGCCCGCTACCACCGTAACATAAACCCAACTTGCGTATGGTAATGATGAAAAGTGCACGGCTTCAATAATCATGTCTTTTGAGTAAAAGCCTGCAAAACCTGGAAAGCCGATTAGAGCCAACGTGCCAATCAATGCAGTCCAATAAGTAATTGGCATTTTTTTTCGCAATCCGCCCATTTTGCGAATGTCTTGCTGATGATGCATGGCAACAATAACTGAACCTGCGCCTAAAAATAATAATGCTTTAAAAAATGCATGTGTCATCAGATGAAAAATGGCAACCGAATAAGCGCTCACACCTAACGCAACAGTCATATAACCCAATTGTGACAAGGTTGAGTAAGCCACCACTTTTTTAATATCATTTTGCACAATGCCGAGCAGCCCCATAAACAAAGCAGTAATCGCACCTACAATCATAACGACCGTTAGAGCAATATCACTTAGTTCAAACATGGGTGACATACGCGATACCATAAAGATACCTGCCGTTACCATGGTTGCTGCGTGAATTAGGGCTGAAATTGGCGTAGGACCTTCCATTGATCCTGGTAGCCAAACATGTAGTGGCACTTGTGCAGATTTTCCCATTGCACCAACAAATAATAATAGGCAAATAATAGTAATAAGATCTAAACCCCAAAGCTGTTGGTTTATTGTTTTATAAAGACTTGAAAACACTTCCATGTAATCTAATGATCCACTAAATGCTAATACCAAGCCAATACCTAGTAAAAAGCCAAAATCACCCACACGATTAACCAAAAAGGCTTTAAGATTTGCTTGTACTGCGCTTTCTTTATGGTGCCAAAAACCAATCAATAAATATGAAACCAATCCAACCGCCTCCCAGCCAAAGAAAAGCTGCATAAAGTTATTGCTCATCACCAACATAAACATTGAGAACGTGAACAGCGAAATATAACTAAAGAACCTTGTATAACCTGTGTCGTCATGCATATAGCCAATGGTATAAATATGCACCATGAGTGAGACAAAGGACACCACCACCAACATCACGGATGTTAAATTATCAATTAAAAAACCAACACTGACGTTTAGATTATTAATTTGCATCCAGGTGTAGAGGTTTTGATTAAAAACTTCACCCTGCTCTAAAACGTGATAATTAAACACATACAAAGACAATACAGTTGAAATCAACACGCCTAAAATAGTCAGAACATGTGTGGCTGTTTTGCCTAGCATGGTGCCAAAAAATCCTGCAAGAATTGCGCCTACTAAAGGTGAAAGTGCAATTGTTAAATAAATATTTTCCATGCTTTATTGATTGTTAATATCATAAATAATCAGAGCTAAACTCTTGTCCATTTTTTCATTCTATGCCATACTTAGTGGCATACACAGTACTAAAATAGCCTTTGTTTTTAAGCTCTTTAAATGCACGCCCATTTAAATAGGGCTTTACATCAAACACACCATGGATGACTTGCGTTTGGATTTTAATACAATAGTTATCTAATAGTTTGATATTTAATGCTTGTTCCATTTTTATCTAAGTAGTTTAATTTTAAAGACGTCATCACCTTTGGATGCTAAATTCCAATCTGCTATTAATTCTTCTTGATGAATTTCCATCCAAAGGTGGACCAATTTTATCTTTTTATTAAGAATTGAGCCACTTAAAAATTTCCTAGTTCCAATTTCAAAGATGGCCTCAAATGCGCTGTATTCTGCGTGAATATGAGCAACATTATGTTTGCCTTTATCGTAAAAATATAGGCGAATGATAATTCCATACAGTATTAATATTACTAACATATTTACCACTTTAAGCTGTTAGTAACATCAACATTAATAGAGCCGCAGTTTCTAAACAACAAGGTTAAAATCGCCAAACCAATGGCAACCTCAGCTGCTGCTACCGTCAAAATAAAAAACACAAAAATTTGCCCTGCTTCATTGCCTAAAAAATGTGAAAAGGCAACAAAATTAGTATTAACAGCAACCAAAATTAACTCTACACACATTAACAAGGTGATAATATTGGTACGATTAACAAAAATACCCACCAAGCCAATGCAAAAAATAATACTGCTTAGTATTAAATAATCACTCAAACTGACCATTTATTTACCCTTCTTGCTAGGCGAAGTGATTGAAACAAGCCTCACTCTGTCTTTGGCTTGAACATTTACTTGTTCAGAAATAGATTGTTTTTTACGACTTGTGTCGTTTCTGTACACCAAGATAATAGCGGCAATAATTGCAATTAATAACAATACTGCGGCAAGTTCAAATGGATAAACATAGGTGGTGTAAAGCTGCATTGCCAATACTGTAATATTGCTATAATCCGCACCGTGACGAGTTGGACTACTAAACCTAAACACGTCTAGCCCAAATTGATTATCGCCTAATACTAAGCTCATCTCGGCCACAATAATAGCAGCAACAATAAGCCCTAACGGCAAATATCCTGTAAATTTTGCTCTGAGTGTTGATTTGTCGATATTAAGCATTTTAATCACGAATAAAAACAACACCATGACCGCACCAACATAAACCAAAATCAAAGTAATGGCTAAAAATTCAGCCTCCAGTAAAATCCAAATACTGGCAGCGCTAAAAAATGCCAGCACCAAAAATAAAACTGCCTTTGCTGCATTACGTGAAAAAATCATCGCCAAGGAACTGGCGACAAACCAAAATGAAAGAATATAAAATATTATTTGTTCGGAGTTCATTCTCTACCTTTATTTATACTTAGCGTCTACAAGCCTGGCTTGGCTAATGGCTTGTTCATTTTGACTGCCAACTTCCAAAAGGCGCTCCTTAGTCATAATACTACCTTGTCTTGACTCAAATGCATAATCAAAAATTTGTGTCTCAACAATTGCATCAACAGGACAAGCCTCTTCGCAAAATCCGCAAAAAATGCACTTAAATAAATCAATATCATACACAGTAGTGCGACGTGTGCCATCATCGCGCATTTCAGATTCAATGGTAATGGCGTTCGCTGGGCAAACGGCTTCGCACAATTTACAAGCAATGCAGCGCTCTTCACCATTAGGATAACGACGTAGTGCATGCAAGCCTCTAAAACGTGGTGATATCGGGGTTCTTTCTTCTGGGAATTGGACGGTAATTTTTTTATTGACCAGTTCTTTTGCCGTAATTTTCAGCCCAGTGCGTAACTCGCTTAGGGTGAAATCTTTAACCAATTTACTTAATTTTTTAATCATAAGATGTGTTCCCTTAAAACCATGGTCCTAATTTTAATTGGGTCATTAACGCCACAACAAATATCCAAATAATGGTAATTGGTAAAAACACTTTCCAAGACAAGTGCATAATTTGATCGTATCTAAAACGTGGAAAAGTGGCGCGCACCCATAGGTATAAAAACATAAAAAAGGTCGTTTTTGCCAAAAGCCACATAATGCCTGGTACCCAAGCAAATGCGCTTTCAAGATAAGGAATGGCTTCAAAAGGAGAATGCCAGCCACCAAAGAACATCACTACAGCAAGTACTGCCATTAAAATCATATTGGCATATTCTGCTAAGAAAAATACTGCAAACGTCATGCCTGAGTATTCAACGTGCGTGCCACCCACAATTTCTGACTCACCTTCCACAACATCAAAAGGTGCGCGGTTGGTTTCTACCAAAGCTGAGATAAAAAAGATAATCATCATCGGAAACAAAGGAATAAAGTACCAATGAATAATACCACCTTGTTGTGCCTGAACAATGGTGTTTAAGTTGACACTGCCAGCAATCATCACAACTGTTACCAATGCAAAACCAATAACAATTTCATACGAGACCAACAAAGATGCACTTCTAAGTGCGCCTAATAATGGGTATTTTGAATTAGACGCCCAGCCTGCCAAAATAATGCCATAAACCCCAATAGAGCCAATCGCCAAAACATACAACAAGCTAATATCTAGATTGGTAACATAAATACCTTCATCAAATGGAATCACTGCCCATACTGCAATTGCAGGTGCAATGGCCAATACAGGTGCTAGTAAAAATAGATAAATATTTGCTTTAGTCGGAAAAATAATTTCCTTGGTCATTAGCTTTAAAGCATCAGCAATAGGCTGCAACCATCCTTTTGGACCAACACGATTAGGCCCGATACGTAATTGCATATAGCCAATCACTTTGCGTTCAGCGTAAGTGAAATAAGCCACCACTAACATCAGTGGCATCACCAAAGCAATTGCCTTAATTAAAATAATTAAAATACTAGCCACTGTGCCATCAAGCCAAGGAATCAGCGTATACACTATTTGCACAAAGGCTTGCCAAAGTTCCATTACACCTGCTCCTGAATGTGGGTTGCATGATTGGCATTGATAAATACACAATCATCTGCCACTGTACTAGTGATCACCACAGGAACCCCTAAATATTTATCATTGGCTGATAAGCCTAATGTTTCAGCACTTGCTGGATTCATACAAGCGCTGTTAATTTGTCCGATTTTAGTTTTTTGCAATGCACTACTGTGTCTTAATACAACATCAATACTGTAAGGTGAACTTTGCCAAATTGTGCTAACACCATTATGTTTACTAGTCAGATTGATGCACTCATCATGGATATGTTTTACATATGATTGATGAGATATTTCAGCCACAACCTGAGTAGAGTCTGCATAATGAAAGCCTGGTAATTCTAATAAATCAGCCATGACTTTTAAGACTTTCCAAGCAGGTTTAACTTCATCTGGTGCTTTAACTGCTGCCATGTAGGATTGCATATCGTTGTTAATATTAAGCTGCGTTCCTGAGGTTTCATAAATACTGGCAATCGGCAAAATAACATCTGAATAGCCAGCAACGATGTCGTCTTTAAAACTATTTAAAGAAATGACAAAAGTATCCTCTGGCGTGAAGGCTTTAACAGCTGCGTCTAAATCATGAAAATCGTACTGCGGATAAATGTCTAACAAAATAAAGCCACGCATATCAAACGCAAGCATCGTATTAACATCCATGCCAGAGTTTTGCGGCACAAACCCAACCAAATTAGCCGCTATAGTGTTTGCTGTTATGCTTAAATTAAGTGTTTTACTATTGGCATTGTGAGCAATTTGGGTGATTAAGCTAGCAATGGTTGAAGCGTCTTCATTATTGACAATATGTTCACCTAAAATAATAACCGAACTGTTAGAATTTAACAACTTAGAAGCTATATTATTAGCCACTTCATCAACCTCAACATTTGCCAAATAATCAGGTAACTCTTGGACATTACTGGTCATAATTGACTTAAGCACACCTGCCAACGTAGACGCTATTTTGTTTGGTGCGGTAATATTTTGCGTATTAAGCGGGTAGTTAAAATCAAATGTCATTACATTTAATGCATCAACATCAGCACCTTTTTTTGTGGCTTTGCGCAAACGATGATTAATCATGGGTTGTTCTAATCGAATGTTAGCGCCGACAATAAGGGCGTAATCTATCTTTTCCAATGCATCCAATTTTATGTTTGAATCAAACGCAATAGTGTTGTTTAAGTTTTTAACATTTAGACGATGGTCAATATTATCACAACCAACTTCTGTTAGGATTTTTTTCAATAAATACAGCTCTTCCATGGTTGCTGTGCTTGATGCTAAACCACCTAATTGATTGGCTTTTTGATGCTTTAGAACATGGCTATTAAGTCCCTTAATAGCATAATTCAATGCCACTTTCCAGCTCACTTGCTTCCACTGTCCTTGTACTTTAATTTGAGGCTCTAACAATCTATTTTCGTGCGTTAAGCCCTCATATGAAAAGCGATCACGATCAGAAATCCAAGTTTCATTAACCCAATCATTATCAGCAGACACAACCCGTTTAACCTTGCCTTTATAAGTTTGCACAAACAAATTTGAACCCACTAAATCATGCCTTGCAACACTAGGCATTGAATGCATCTGCCACGACCTTAACTCATATCTAAATGGCTTAGAGGTAAGTGCGCCGACTGGACAAACATCAATCATATTACCTGACAATTCAGATTGAATGCCGTCTTTCAAAAACGGCTCAATCTTTAAATGCTCACCTCGTCCAGTACCGCCCATCTCCATCATGCCGGCAATTTCTAAACCAAAACGCACGCAACGCGTGCAATGAATACAACGTGTCATATCCGTTTGAATGAGTGCGCCAATATCACTATCTGGCACAATGCGTTTGCCTTCTGAAAAACGAGAAACATCTGATCCATATTCAACAGCCACATCTTGCAACTCACATTCACCACCTTGGTCACAAATTGGGCAATCAAGCGGATGATTAATGAGTAAAAATTCCATCACTGCCTTTTGACTGGCTTTGGCTTTGCCATTCTGTGTGTAGACTTTCATGCCCTCATTTACAGGCGTAGAGCACGCAGGCTGTGGCTTGGGTGCGCCTTCCACATCTACCAAACACATACGACAAGAGGCAGCTACTGAGAGTTTTTTATGATAACAAAATCTTGGTACGCTAACACCCTCTCTATCAGTGACTGTGATTAGCATTTCACCTGCTTTGGCACCAACCATCTTGCCATCAATTTCAATTTCAATATCAGCCATAAAATTATCCTTTCACCATTGACTTGCCATACTCAATATAATATTCGAATTCTGGTCTAAAATTGCGTAAAAAACTTTCCACTGGTGTTGCTGCAGCGTCGCCCAGTGCGCAAATAGTATTGCCCATAATTTTACCTTGCACCCCTAATAATAAGTCAATATCGCACTGTTTACCATTGCCATCAATCATGCGTTTTAATATGCGATATAGCCAACCTGTACCTTCACGACAAGGGGTGCATTGTCCACAAGACTCATCATAATAAAAATGCGCTAATCTTGTTAGTACTTTTACCATGCAAGTTGACTCATCCATAATAATAACTGAGCCTGCACCGAGCATTGAGCCTGCTTTTTCAATGCCATCATAATCCATGGTCATGGTCATAGCAACTTCTGCGGTGAGTACTGGGGTTGATGAACCGCCTGGAATCACGGCTTTTAACTTAGCACCGTCACGCATGCCACCTGCCATCTTGAGTAAATCTTTAAAAGGTGTGCCCATAGGTACTTCAAAATTTGCTGGGCTTTTAACATGGCCTGAAACTGAAAATAACTTACAACCACCAGAGTTTTCAACGCCGATATCTGCAAACCACTGCCCGCCACGGCTTAGAATTTCAGGCACACTTGCAAAACTCTCAGTATTGTTAATCGTAGTGGGTTTGCCAAACAATCCTACATTGGCAGGGAATGGCGGCTTAAATCTAGGATGACCTTTCTTACCTTCAATAGATTCTAACAAAGCAGTTTCTTCACCACAAATATAAGAGCCTGCGCCTAGGTGTGTGTATAAATCAAAATTAACTGAACTTTTATTAATATTTTGACCTAGTAACTCTGCCTCATACGCCTCTTTTAACGCATCTTCAAAGCGATAAAACGGTTCCATAAATTCACCGCGAATATAATTATAACCAACACTCGCGTTCATGACAAAGCCACCAATTGCCATACCTTCAATCACGGCGTGTGGATTAAACCTTAAAATATCTCTGTCTTTACAAGTGCCTGGCTCACCCTCGTCTGAATTACAAACCACGTATTTTTGCCCATCAGAATGACGTGGCATAAAGCTCCACTTCAGTCCAGTGGGAAACCCAGCACCACCACGACCACGCAATCCTGAGGCTTTAAGCTCATCAATAATGTGTTCAGGTGTTAGTTCACCTTTTAGGATTTTGCGCCAGACTGAATAGCCACCACTGGCTTCATAAGTCTTGAGCGAGTAGCACTGGTCTTTGGTCAAATTTTTAAAGCAAGCTTCGTTCATTTGAGGTTGTCCACAATTTGATCAATTTTATCGGCCGTTAAATTTTCAAAATAGTCATCATTAATTTGAAACATTGGCGCGCCCACACAAGCACCCAAGCATTCAACTTTTTTAACACTAATAAAGCCATTAGGTGTTACTTTACCTGTTTGAACGCCCAATTTATTTTCCAAATGCGCGATTAAATCATCTGCACCATTCAACATACATGAAATATTATGGCAAAAACGAATCACATGTTTACCGACTTTTTTATGATTATAATTTTCATAAAAAGTTGCCACTTCTTGGGCGGCAATGCCTGGCATATCTAAATAATCAGCCACTGCTTGAATCGTATCAGCACTTAAATTGTTTTCATTTTCTGCTTGAACAATTTTTAAAGCTTGCATAACAGCGGAGCTTTTCCTGTCTTTTGGATATTTTGCAATCCAAGCGTCAATTTGTTTTTTTGCGTCAATTGAAATCATCGGTCTATCTCACCAAATACAACATCTTGCGTACCAATAATAGTCACAACGTCTGACAACATATGTCCTCTTACCATTTCATCCATAGCGGCCAAATGCGCAAAACCAGGTGCTCTAATTTTGACTCTGTAAGGCTTATTAGCACCATCAGAAATCAAATATATACCAAACTCACCCTTTGGATGTTCGACAGCGCGATACACTTCACCTTCTGGCAAGCAGTAACCTTCAGTAAACAATTTAAAGTGATGAATTAAAGACTCCATGCCATCTTTCATATCAGTGCGTTTTGGGGGTGATACTTTGTGATTATCACTCATCACTACCCCTGGGTTTTCTTGTAGCCATTTCACGCATTGTTTAATAATATGGTTTGATTGGCGCATTTCTTCCATACGCACTAAATAACGATCATAACTGTCGCCTGTTACGCCCACTGGAATATCAAACTCTAATTGATCGTAAACTGCATAAGGCTGGTTTTTTCTCAAATCCCACGCCACACCAGAGCCTCTAAGCATAGGACCTGTAAATCCTAGTTGCTTGGCACGATTAGCAGAAACAATGCCAATATTTACTAGGCGTTGTTTCCAAATACGATTGTCTGTTAATAAGTCATCATACTGCTTGATACTTTTAGGGAACTCTTTAACAAAATCAGCAATAAAATCTAACAATGAGCCTTGGCGATTTTCATTCATGGCCTTTAATTCTTTATCCGTGCGAAAGCCTGAGGCTAAATATTGTGGCATTTTATCTGGCAAATCTCGATAAACACCGCCTGGACGATAATAAGTTGCATGCATGCGTGAGCCTGATACTGCCTCATAACAATCAATCAATTTTTCACGTTCACGAAATGCATATAAGAAAATACTCATAGCACCCACATCAAGTCCGTGCGTGCCTAACCACATTAAATGGTTAAGAATTCGGGTAATTTCGTCAAACATTACTCGAATATACTGAGCACGTTCAGGCACTTCGATGCCCAACATGGTTTCAATTGCCATGACATAAGCGTGTTCGTTACACATCATTGAAACATAATCAAGCCTGTCCATATAACCAATTGATTGATTGTATGGCTTTGATTCTACTAATTTTTCTGTACCACGATGCAATAAGCCAATATGCGGATCAGCGCGCTCAATCACCTCTCCATCAATTTCTAAAATAAGGCGTAAAACGCCATGCGCTGCAGGATGTTGAGGGCCAAAATTAAGGGTATAGTTGCGAATTTCAGCCATTTTATTTTCTGATTACCCTTGGTACATTAATATTTGGTTCAATACTCACTTTTTCATAAACCACTCGACCTAAGTCTTCATCATAACACATTTCAACTTCGCCAATCATTGGGAAGTCTTTACGTAATGGATGTCCTGTAAAGCCATAATCAGTCAAAATTCGACGTAAGTCTGTATGATTTTCAAATAAAATGCCCATTAAATCAAAGGCCTCACGTTCATACCAATCAGCAGATGCCCAGATATCAGTAACTGACTTGATAATAGGTTCAGCTTCATCAACAAATGATTTCACTCTAATGCGTTTATTTTTACTGACAGATAATAAATGATATACCACAGAGAAACGCTGCTCATGTCTATCTTCTGAGCCTTGATGATTGCGCCCTCTGGAAAAACCAGAAGCACTGGCATTGCCATTCCAGTCTGATTGTCCATAAGTTAAATAATCAACACCACACAAATCTATTAATGTATCAAAAAAGAAAAAATCTCTTAATTTCAAACAGGTTTTAATAATATCTTGAGAATCAACTGTTAAAGTCAGCTCGCCGAAAGATTCAAGCAAATGACGCTCGCCAAAAACCTCAATTAATGATGCTTTTAAATCTTGCATTAAGTTCTTGCAATGGTGTTAGTACTACTAATTTTATCTTGCAATTGCATGATACCGTATAGCAATGCTTCTGCCGTTGGTGGACAGCCTGGGACATAAATATCAACGGGAACAATGCGATCACAACCTCTAACGACTGCATAAGAGTAATGATAATAACCTCCACCATTCGCACACGAACCCATAGAAATTACCCATCTTGGCTCAGGCATTTGGTCATAAACTTTGCGTAAAGCTGGTGCCATTTTGTTGGTGAGTGTGCCCGCTACAATCATCAAATCTGACTGGCGTGGTGTGGGTCTAAAAACAATACCAAAACGGTCTAAATCATAACGAGAAGAGCCTGCTTCCATCATCTCCACTGCGCAACACGCCAAGCCAAAAGTCATGGGCCAAAGTGAGCCTGTTCTTGCCCAGTTAATAATACTGTCAAGTGATGTGGTTACAAAACCTTGTTTCATTAAGCCTTCAATTGCCATTAGCTATTCCCACTCAAGCGCCCCGTTTTTCCACTCAAAAACAAAACCCACCACCAATAAAAATAAAAAAATACTAATCGCAATAAAACCGAACCAACCAAGTTGAGACTGAACCACCGCCCATGGAAAAACAAAGGCAACCTCTAAATCAAACAAGATAAATAAAATAGCTACTAGATAGTAACGTACATTGAAATACATACGCGAATCATCAAAGGCAGGAAAACCACACTCAAATTGAGTATTTTTTTCTTCATATGGTTTACTTGGTCCTAGTAAATAACCAATTAACATTGGTCCAACACCAAAGGTAAGCCCTAAGAAAATAAAAACAATGATAGGTAGATAGTTTTCTAACACCTAATTTCTCCTAACCTCAAAATAGAATTCTGAACATTATATCTAATTTAATCAATCAATTCACCTATAACCAACAAATACATCTTTAGAGGCTAAATTACGCATTAACTTCAGTACCACCTACTGTTAGTTGGTCGATTTTTAAACTGGGTTGTCCAACACCTACGGGCACACTTTGTCCATATTTACCGCATACGCCAACGCCACTATCAAGTTTTAAATCATTCGCTACCATGGATATTTTTTTTAATACTTCATCACCAGAGCCTATTAAGGTCACGCCTTTAACAGGATGCATCATTTTTCCATTCTTAATAAGGTAGGCCTCGTTAGCACTAAAAACAAACTTACCTGAAGTAATATCAACTTGACCACCATCAAAATTAAGCGCATAAATGCCATCATCAACAGAAGCAATCATATCATCTAAAGAATCTTCCCCATTTAACATATAAGTGTTGGTCATTCTTGGCATGGGAATATGGGCATAAGACTCGCGTCTGCCATTGCCTGTTGACAATGTATCCATTAGTTTGGCATTCATTTTGTCAAATAAGTAGCCTTTTAAGATGCCATTTTCAATCAACAAAGTGTTTTGTGTTGGCGTGCCTTCATCATCAATGGTTAAACTGCCACGCCTATTTTCCAAGGTGCTATTATCAACAATGGTGCATTTATCACTAGCCACTTGTTCACCAATTCTATTGGTGAATACGGATGATTTTTTACGATTAAAATCACCCTCCAAACCATGGCCAATGGCCTCGTGTAATAATATCCCAGGCCAGCCAGAACCTAGTATGACTGGCATATTTCCAGCAGGTGCATTTTTTGACTCCAGCGCTACTAACGCCTGTCTAATAGCTTCATTAACATAAATTTCATCTAAAGCATGGTCAACAAAATATCGATAATCATACCGACCACCGCCACCACTTGAGGCTGATTCAGTTCTACCATTATGCTCAACAATGATACTCACACTGACACGCACCATTGGACGATAATCTTTTGCAAATACACCATCAGTTGAAGCAATTAGTACTTCGCTAAATCCACCAGAAATCGAGGCGCTGACTTGCTTAACTTTAGGCTCTTTTCTGGCAAGCATATCAATTCTATTTAAAAAATCAACCTTTTCTTGCGAGCTGAAACTACTGAGTGGATTCAGGCCATTATATCTAGCCACTTGTGGAATAGACTGAAAAGCTTGAATTTTTCGTACGCCAGTTTGAGTCGATATTCCCTTGGCAAAACCAATGGCTTTTTCAATCGCCTTGAGATTTAAATCATCTGAATAAGCAAAGCCAGTTTGGTCAGAACTGACAGCTCTAGCACCCACACCATGACTGATGTGATAAGTGCCAGATTTAACAATACTTTCTTCTAAAAACCAGGATTCAATTGCCGAATGCTGGAAATACAAATCTGCATAATCAGTACCCTTCACTGCCAAAGAAGACAGTAAAGTGGTTATTTGTTCTTGATTTAGATGATGATCATCCAATAACTGTTCAATCATAATATGGTTGATATATTTTCAATAATAGGCTCATGCCATGGACCTGTTATTTTATATTTAAATTCAACAACTTTATCAACAATATTATTAATCAACCTGCCTTTAAACAGCACCTTATCCGCCAACCAGACCCCCAAGCCTGCCAATCCACCACCAGCCAAATAAGTGGCAATCGGCACGGCATCGCTAATCGCAGGCAATACTTTTGCTTCCAAATGATAAGTTTGTTTAACGATGTCACTTGAGCCTGTTAAGTTAATCGTGCTTGAGCTTGAGTCAAGTTCAAAATGGCTAACGGTTGCCATAGAATTATGAATATAAACTTGTGCATCAATCGTATCATAAGCAAACCCTTTGCTAACCAAATCAGTGACATTTAATTCTAAACGCTTGGCGATGGATTTAATATTAAGTAATGATAAAACCCGACCAATATTAGGGTCTTTGTTGGTAAATACACCTTCTTTAACTTTCATTTTAATCAAGCCACTGGTATCTTTAAAACTCATATTCCACGGGGCGCAATTACAAAATAAGCGTATATCAAATTCAAATTGACCACCACGAACCTTTTCTTTGATGTTTAATTTATCAAGAAATTCACTCAATTTACTGCCTTTTGCTTTAGCAGTGAGTATAGTTCTACCATCAACCCAAGCACCATCAAAACTAAGGTTTTGACTACCCACACCTATGCCTAAAAATTCTAAATTAATGATTTTAAGCACCTTGTCCTGTGATCCAAGCGTGACTTTAAAATCAGGCAGTTGGCTTTCACCCACTTGAATACTCTGTACACTTAAATGCATACTGGGAAAATCCTTTGCCTGAATATTCCAGTTGCCTTTTATTTTATCTAATGCGGTTACTTGGAGGTTTGTCAGTTTCACCTCAGGCAAAACGCCCTCATGTAGTATAATTTTTACATCAGTTTTTAACGCATCGGACTTAACATTTGCTTGCCATGATTCCGAATATTTAGCCAAGTAAAACTCAAAATTATCCATACTGTTGGTAAGCTCTACTTCAAATAATGCATCTGAGCCACTATCTTGATGGTTAGAATTGATGCGAATATTAAATGACTCGCCTCGAATATTACCCACACCCTTTGAGGTAATTTGATTATTATGCAATGCCAATTGTGCATCATAGTTCTTAACCACAATGGCATCATCCAATGTTGTCAAACGGTTGTCTTGAATGCTCAAATCAATATCCAATACCGGCTCTGTTTCATCCAGTGGTATTATTAAATCTAGTTTGCCTGCCACCTTTCCAAATAAGCTAAATTGCCCAAGCACATCATTCACACTATCATTCAGTGGCGCATCTTTTAAAAACTGAGTTAATATTTCACTTCTGGTATTAATTTTACCAACGACGCTAATCTCTAACTTGTCCTTACCCATGTCCAGCATTTGAACTTTCACACCTTGCAAAGGCATGTCGTTTAACGTAGTATGATTAACCATAACTGTGATTTTTTTACCATCAATTGCAATATTTGCATCTAATTGCTTAAGACTTTGCCAATCAGTATTAAACAGTAATTCGGCATTACTTAAGTGTGCATCAAATTTTATCTTTGCTAGTAGCTGCGTTGAAAGATTTTTCTTGATATTGATATTGATATTATCCAATTCACCTGATTGAAATACATGCTTAATCCATTGATGAGTGGCACCACCTATCAATGCTATAGGTAAATAATCACTAATATTAATCACGTTCATACGCTGGATAAGGCCACTAAATTGGATAAAATCATCACCTTGCTGATTATACAGTTTAAGGATTGATAACAACTCAAAATCATCGCCACTTAAAGTAATTGGCAACGTTAACAAGCCATTTTGATTAGACTTAGTGCTAGATAGAGCAATTGTAATGTTAAGATGTTTAGTGCCAATACTCTGATTAGGTATTGTTAACAAAAATTGCATCCCATCTCTTTTAAGCGTTAATGGCGCAATTTCAACTGTATCTTTAATAATTGTTTTATTAATATGCAAAGATTCAAAAAACGATAGTTCTTCTAACATATCAAGTGAGGCTATATTTTTAATGCCGTTTATATTAAAGTCATCAAGGTTAGAATAAAGCATTAAGGTGTCAATATAAATTTGACTAGGATGATAAATATCATCAAACAAACTTAGTAGATTAATATACCAAGATAAGTTTTTAATCATAGCCATTTGCTGAGCCTTGCCAGATGTGATGGAAATATCATGCAATTTTAAAGCAATGCCTTTATTTTCAAAATCAAATGTGATTTTAGACAGCTGAACATCAAGCCCAGTTAAACTTGATAATTGAGTCTCAATTGGTGCTTTTAGTAACATTGGAAAAGTGACAAAAAATCCCACTACCAATACAATCATGAACGCAAAAATAACACTAACCCAAGTGCTTATTTTTAATACTTTAATACCACTTAAGCGTGTTTTTTTAATCATTTTTGATACTTGTTGCTAACTTGGCAGTATAATATTGCCCTTCGGGCATTATAACTTATTTTTACGAATGGGTTATCTAGCGATATTGACACAAAGCTACCTTAAAAACAAGTAAACATACTATGTACTTTAAAAATTCAGTTGCGGCTATTATTGCTATTTTTATGATTATTATTGGCGTTGCTGGCGCGTCTAATGTTTGGTGTTAAGGCTGACACACTGGGCACCAAGATTAAACGTGGTATAGAAGATTTAGTCAAAATGTCAATCTCAGGCATAGGTGCAAGCCACCAAAAGGTACTTGTATGACTTGTTCAGATTAGGAGCTAAAGGCAGCCATTGAACATATGACAAAATACAATCTGTCAATCTCACTCAAAGGGCTAGGCGGATGTAAAAATACCCTGCCCTTTATTTTTCTCTACCTTGTCAAAATCAAACACTTGCCCATTCATAGCAATATAGACACCACACTCTTTGGTTTGCACTGCACTCAAAGCCACACCTAAATTAAACAAGGCATCAGAGCTGTTGATAGAGTAAGGCATCATAGCGCCAAACAAAACAATGGTTTTATTGTTAACTTCTTGACCTAATAGTTTTGCAGTTTCAACCATGGTGTCAGTACCATGAGTAATTAAAATATGGTTTATATTACTTGTCTGACACTTTTGCAAAATCAATGCTCGATCAACATCTCTCATATCCAAACTGTCCTTTAAAAACAACACTTCAGGTAAAGTATCAACCATTGACCTAGACTGATTAAGTATATCAATAAGATGAGTTTGTTTAAATACTAACTGACCAGTCAGCTCGTTATAAACCTTATCAATTGTGCCACCAGTAATTAATAATTTAATTGTCATGGTGTAAACAATACTTTGTCAAAATATTTAGAATTTAATAAATCATACGGTGTAACAAAGTAATCACCATTCTTATAAATATCTAAATCATAGCCTAAATCTTTAGCAGTTTTCCAATATAAGAACCAAATATACTGCTATTAGTTTTCTAAAATATCTTATATGGCTTGTGTTTAGTGTTAGGTAGATTTTTTAAACTTCTCATTAAATGCTTTATATCTTAGCACCGTAAATTCTTTTTTCTTACTAAGCCAAAGTATCACATCTGTTTCATAATATCCATAACACAACTCTTGATACTCTCCAACTTGGTATTACTTTTTGGTCTATTAGCACAACCTGTTGTGAAAATAGTTACTACCAATACCACTATAAAAATCTCTTGTTCAATGTCAACATTGGCTCTCCTTACAAATAATCAAAAATGAAATAAATTTTATACTAAATATTCACATTACTTAAATAATATTAATCAAATGCTAGGGGAAAAATAATGAGTATATCAATTTTTAAAAAGGTTTACAAAAAATTACATACAAATCAGCGCAAAAAGGTTAATGAGGCAATTCACGCCATTATTAAAACCCACTTTTAGGCCAAGAGAAACAAGGCTATTTGTCAGGTGTATTTGTTTATAAATTTGATTGTATCAATTAACAATACTTACTAGCCTACCAATAGAAGCAAAGATTATTGTTTATTACTACTTATTGGTGTGCATGAAAAATTTTATAAAAAGCTAAAGCATTAAATTTCTGATTCTTATTTTTTTTAAAATTGTCCATAAAGCATTACTTTAAAAATAAAAAATGATTATATTTAAATTCTATTGCCAAAAATATCCGTACCAATACGTACAAAAGTAGCACCACTAACAATGGCTGATTCTAAATCTTGACTCATGCCCATTGATAAAACATCTAAGTTGTAATAATGTTCGTCATTATTGTGAAACTTTGTGCTGAATTAGAAGAGTTTGGTATACACATAAAACCCCTTAAAGTGAGATTTTTTAAAATTTCAAAATGAGTAACTAGTCCATCAATGTGTTCAACCAATACACCTAATTTAGTAGGTTCATTATCAATATTAATCTGCAAAAGAACCTTCAGTTTGGGTAAGTTTTTTGAACACTGGTCATTGAGTCTTTTGGCAATTTTTAAGGTTTTATTTGACTGAATAGGGCCAATAAAATACCAAATTAGGTTTTGACTCTTTAAGAGGTTAATTTTTATCAACGCTTCTTGTAGATAATTTTCAGCACAATGTGGTTGCCATGCATTAATAGCTTGTTGTAAGTTATCTTTAATCAAAATACTTGATAAGCATCAAACACTGGACCGTCAACACAAACGCGCTTCATGGCAATGCCTTGATTAGTTTGTACTTCAACCACACACCCTGAACAACCTCCCACAGCACAAGCCATGTTTTCCTCTAATGAGACTTGACAAGGTAGGTTATATTCTTTAGCCAAATTGGCCACTGCTGCTAACATTGGATGTGGACCACAAGCATATACTTCAACTTGCATTTTTTCATCAGCTGTTAGATTATCTAAATATACTTTAGCTAAATCGGTTACAAAGCCCTTAAATACACCATCAAAACCTTGCAGACTAGCTAAGCGACATTCAATACCCCAAGCTTCTAATTCAGGCATGGTGCGTATTGCACCTTGATAATACTTGTTATTATCGGCCAACTTGTCAACAAATGGAAAAGGCACTTCAGAACCTAGGATTGCAAAAGATTCATAATCAAGGTCTTTTGCTTGTTGTGCAATGGCAATCATCGGTGGCATGCCCACACCGCCGCCAATCAGTAGTGGTAGTTTTTTATCAGTGAGCTTAAAGCCATTACCAATAGGACCAATCACTGATAACACATCGCCCACTTTACGCTGTGATAATTGACGAGTGCCTTCGCCCACAACCTTATAAAGCAAATCAAAAGTGCCATTTTCAAGATCAACTGACATAATTGAGATGGGTCGCCTCATGGCTAAAGCACTAGAGACAGCAAGATGTACAAACTGTCCTGGCTTGGTTTGTTTGGCAATGATATCTGATGCCAAAGTTAAAATATATTGCTCGCCTTCAAATTGATAATGTGCCAAAATTTGACAATCACACACCCTAATACTGGCTTTATTCATTGCAAGTAACCAAGGTGCCTACACCACTATCCGTAAAGACTTCTAGCAATACCGCGTGCGCAACCCGTCCATCAATAATATGCGTAGATTTAACACCATTTTTAACGGCTGATAAAGCGCAATTAATTTTTGGCAACATGCCACTATGAATCGTACCATACTTAGTCAATTCATTAATAATATTGGCATCAAGCCCGGTTAATAATTCACCATTGGCATCTAATAAACCAGACGTATTGGTTAATAATATTAACTTTTCAGCATTCAGTGCTTGTGCAATTGCACTTGCAACCAAATCTGCATTTATATTATAAGAAAAACCATCTTTGCCCACGCCAATAGGAGCTATGACTGGAATAAAATCCCCTTTTAATAATAAATTAATTACTGAAGTGTCAATTTTATCCACCTCGCCCACATGACCAAGATCAATAATTTCAGAGGTTGGTTCAATATCATGTTTTAATTTTTTAGCAGAAATTAGGCTGCCATCTTTGCCAGTCAAACCAATTGAATGACCACCATGTTGATGAATGAGATTGACAATTTCTTTATTAACTAGTCCACCTAGCACCATTTCAACCACGTCCATGGTTTCTGCATCTGTGACGCGCATACCATCAATGAATTGACTTTGTTTACCAATTTTCTCCAGTATCTTGCCAATTTGTGGGCCACCACCATGCACCACAATTGGATTCATACCTACTGATTTCATCAGCACAATATCACGTGCAAAACTGGATTTTAAGATCTCATCAACCATGGCATTACCGCCATATTTAATAACGATGGTTTTGCCTTGGAACTTTTGAATATAAGGTAAGCTTTCTGTTAAGACGCTTGCAATATTGTGTGTGTTATTAGACATGTTGTTTAACATAAAAGTTCATTATAAGAACTATTTTACTTAATGCTTATACAATTAATTTGATTATTTCTTTGACAACCAAAACCACCAAATAATGCCAAAAATTAATACCAGTCCTGTTATATTTAAAAATATTATCATGAATCAATACCAATTTTAATGCGCCTTAATCGGTTGGCATGACTCACCACAGTGAGTGACGACATTGCCATTGCCGCGCCTGCAATCATTGGATTAAGCAATATGCCAAACAGCGGATACAAAATACCGGCAGCCACTGGAATGCCTAAAGCATTATAAATAAAGGCACCAAATAAATTTTGTTTAATATTCCTTGTGGTCATTTTAGAAATATAAATAGCATCTACCACAGCAGACAAAGATCCACGCATTAAGAACACATCATCACTTTCAATAGCCAGCAGCCTTGCACCATTAATAGCTAAATAAACAGGCGTTTTAGCCTCTTGAGAGTGAAGGACTGATTCTTCTCGCAATTCATTAATACTATATTATGCATTAAATGACTATTGCCAAACAAAACTATTTGATTGTCTATTTCTGCATTAACCCTTGCCCTGTTATTGAATCAAAGTTCTTACAAGGTTTGACAGACAGATTTTTGAGATTTTGTATATTCAACATGGATGCTCAGATGATTACTCTATCGACGCTGCAATACTCAAACACTCTTGATCAGAAATATGCGCTAATGTCATAATATTTGTAACGCTTGGCTGGCTTTGAGTTATGGTGCCTGTTTTATCTATGACAATAACACTTATCTTACCCGCTTGTTGCAAGGCATCGCCATTACGAATTAATACTCCATGCTCTGTCGCCTTGCAAACGCCAACCATGATAGCAATAGGCGTTGTCAGTTCCAATGCACATGAGCAAGCAATAATGAGTACGGTATTAACTCAAATGATAGGTTCTGGCATTAGAGCCATTCAATAGACGCAAGCGCAATAATGGTTTCTTTGCTTTTACCCAAAACAGTTTGCCCTTTTTTGCTAAAAATGTTAATACCAATAAAATTTTCATAATTGAAATTGTATCATAAAAAAATAGCTTGTAAATCATTCAGAAAATCAAAGCCCTTTTCACTAGGTTGAATGTACTCATCACTCAATTCAAGCAGTCCCAATACTTGAGCCTTATTTAATTGATACTCAATTGTTTGTATTGACTGCCCTGTTCTTAATGTAAATAGAGTAAAATCAAATCCACGCTTTAGCCTCAGCGCATTGAGCATAAAATCAAAGCTTAAATTTTCAATGGGTTTGACTTGCTTTTGCCTATTTTTTAGATAATCCTTTGGTGAGCGCGCCTTGGTCGTTCTAAATGAATAAGGCTTGTTTGAGCAGGTGATTTTGCCATGAGCGCCAGCGCCTATACCAATATAATCACCAAATTGCCAATAATTTAGATTGTGCTTTGATGGTGTCTTTCCAAAAGCAGATACTTCGTAGCGAATATAACCGTTTTTCTCTAATAAATTCATACCCTGGTTACCCATCTGCCAAATATCATCATCATTTGGTAAAACTGGTGGAAATTTGGCAAAATAAGTATTAGGTTCAATGGTTAATTGATAAAAAGAAATATGGTCAGGGTTTAAATTCACAGCTTGATTGATGTCAGACAGGCAGTCGTCTAATGTTTGGTTTTCCAATCCATACATAATATCAATATTAAAATGCTTACAGCCTACTTGCTTGGCTTGCTCACAAGCATAAATTGCTTCATTGGCATTATGAATACGACCCAATGACTTGAGATGTTGTTCATTAAAAGACTGCACGCCAATTGAGAGTCGATTAATACCAATGCGTTTAAATGCTTTGAACTTTTCAATCTCAAAAGTACTTGGATTAGTTTCTAAGGTAATTTCAATATCATTTGCAAATTTAAGCCTTATATTTAAACCAGCAAACAACTCAGAAAGCGTCTGCTCACTCATCAAACTAGGTGTGCCACCACCTAAGAAAATAGACTGGATAAAACGACCTTGAACATAATCCAAATCTCCATCAAGGTCTTTTAACAACGCCGTAATATAGCCACTTTGTTGCTCGCCCTCATGTGAATTGAAATCACAATAAGGGCACTTTTTAACACACCACGGATAATGAATATACAACGCCAATGGCGGTAATTCTAGCGCGCAATTCACTGATTTTTTTTTAGTATTGTAAGTAGTGCTGATAAAGCCCTGCCTCGATGAGAAATTTTGTTTTTTTCTGTGGATGAAAGCTCAGCAGAGGTGCAGTTATGGGTCGGCAGATAAAAAATTGTGTCATAACCAAAGCCATTATCGCCCATTTTTTCACGCAATATTTCACCCTCCCAACCACGTTGAATGATAATGGGTGTTGGGTCGTGTTTATGCTTAACAAAAACAATTGCGCACCAAAAACGAGCACTACGTGCACCCCTACTAGCCACCATCGCCATTTCATCCAGCAATTTTTGTGTATTCGCTTTATCATCACCATGGTGATTTGCATAACGAGCAGAATAAATACCAGGCCTGCCACCTAATGCATCAACCACAATACCTGAATCATCTGCTAAAGCAGGCAAGCCTGATACCATGGATGCGTTTCTGGCTTTAATCAATGCATTTTCAACAAAGGTTAACCCTATTTCTGGTGCTTCTTCAATTTGCATATCTTGCATAGATACAACTTGGTAAATACCGCTTAACATGGCGTTAAACTCTTTGATTTTGCCTTGATTATTGCTGGCAAGAATGATTTTTTTCATCGTGTATAATTTAGCCTAATATCTAGATTGTATGGAACTGATTATGACTCAAGGCGAGATGAAATTTGCTGTTGCACAAGCCGCACTCAAGTACGTAGTAAAAGATACTATTATAGGCGTAGGCACGGGTTCTACTGCTAATTTTTTCATTGATGCATTGGCAAAAATTAAAAACGACATCAAGGGCGCTGTTGCAAGCTCTAAAGCAACTGCACAACGACTAGAGAGTCATGGTATTAAAGTATTTGACCTTAATGAGGTAGAAGCTATTTCGGTTTATATTGATGGTGCAGATGAATCAGACGATGGTCTACATCTTATCAAAGGTGGTGGTGGTGCGCTCACGCGCGAAAAAATTGTGGCAGCAGTGGCTGATCAATTTATTTGTATTGCTGATGAATCAAAGCTAGTAACAATGATGGGTGACTTTCCACTGCCTGTTGAGGTTATCCCCATGGCATCTAACTATGTCAAACAGCAAATCAGCCAAAGAATTGGTGGAACACCTACAGTTAGAGAAAACTTTATCACTGACAATGGCAATTTAATCCTTGATATTAAAAATTTAAAAATCAACAACCCCAAAGCAATGGAAACAGTACTAAACAGCATTACTGGCGTAGTAACCAATGGGCTTTTTGCCAATCGTGGCGCAGATGTTTTGTTATTAGGCACACCTAATGGCGTGAAAGTCGTAACTGTCTAATTGGGTAAATTCTGGTACAAATCTATCAGCTGCTCTAAGCGCTCAATTCTGACTGTTAAGACATCAAATAAATCTCGCGACTGAGTGATAGATTTTGCTCGCTGGTAACGAGTAACACTTTCACTTAACTTACCTTGCAATACCAATGCCTTGGCGTTGTGCATATGTGCGCGATCTAACTTACCAGCACTTACATATAAGGATGAAAGAAGCTTGTGAGAACGATAAGTGCCCACATTAAGTTTTAAATAACGTCTTAATATACTAACACCCTTATTGATTTTATTGTTATCTGTATAGGCTTTAGCTGCATAATATACGCTAGTTTCGCTGTCATTCACTTTGGAGAAATATGCTTGTGCCTTATCTATTTTCGCAAGTTTTGAATAAATTTTACCTGCAAGAATATAAGTTGGGTTGTCATGATTCAACTTCAAAAGTTGATTAATGTGAGTTTTAGCTTGTCGATACTTTTGGCTATCTAAAGCATCGTAAGCATACATATACAAATTGAGCGCTTTGTTTGTTTCCAATTTAATGCGCTTATGTTGATGGTAATACAACTTAGCCTTAATGGTTAAATACTCAAATGAATCAACTCGATAATCACCATGCTCTCTAGCAGAGCGCTGTATAGAATCAGAAATTCTATTGATACTAAACGGATGAGTGCGTAAAAATTCATTTGCACCTGGATTATCTTTAAGTTTTTTTAAAAAGTCCGTCATGCCTTTGGGGTTAAAGCCAGATTTTAATAGCATTTTAGTCCCTATCCGATCCGCCTCCCATTCATGTGCACGGGTGAAATTAATACTTTGTTGCGCAATTGCTGCAACGCCAGAAACTGCAATGGTGGAATTATTCGCCAATACTGCAGCTAACATACTGGCCAGCATTATATAAGTTTGTTTGCCTGTTTTCTCACTAAAACGAACCAGATGGTTTTGAGTAACATGCGATATTTCATGAGAAAGAACGCCTGCAAGTTCAGCTTCAGAGTCAGAACTGAGCAACATGCCAGTATGCACACCAATATAACCATATGGACCTGCAAAAGCATTAATACTATCATCATTCAGCATAAAAAAATCAAAATGCTTAGATGGATTTTCACTATAAACAGACAATTCTTGGCCTAATTTTTTTAAATAAACTTGGGTTTCAATATCTGCTACCACAGAACTGGACTCCCAAATAATTTGTAAAAATTCATTACCTTGTTTTTGCTCCTGTAACGACTCGGACAAGACCAGCTCAGGCACCTCTAATGCAAACGTAGGTAAAACAATCAATATCCACATTACTAAAAGTTTAATCATGTACTTATTATATTTGACTCTTTACCAATGGTAGACTAAAATAGTTGAACTTAAACTTATTAGTTATTTCTAATATGTTTATTATTTAAACTTTAAAAAAATATAAGGAGTCCACAAATGGCTGACGAAACTTTAGACGCATCAGGCTTAAACTGCCCATTACCAATTTTAAAAACTAAGAAAGCATTATCCAAAATGGATACTGGTAAAATCTTAGAGGTCATTTCAACTGATGCTGGTTCAATAAAAGACGTTGAGGCTTTTTGTAATCAAACAGGTAACAAACTGATATCCACTGTTGAAGAAAGTGGTAAATACATCTTTACCATTGAAAAGGCTTAAGTACTAATTATTTCATAGGAGAATCATTATGTCAGACAATAAAAAAATGACTATTATTGCCACTAAAGGAACTTTTGATTGGGCTTTTCCGCCTTTCATTATTGCCTCTACTGGCGTTGCAATGGATAAAGAAGTCACCATCTTTTTTACCTTTTACGGACTTAACCTTTTATTAAAAGACACTTCTAAATTGCGTGTTTCTCCCCTTGGAAATTCTGGCATGCCAATGAAATTACCTTTTGGTCCTGAATGGCTACAAAAAATTGATTTCGGTCCAAAAATTCCCAATATATTTTGGTCTTTGCCATTCACAGAATACTTGGCTACTTTTTTAATGAAAAAAACCATGAAGAAAAATGGTGTTGCAACGCTTGATGAATTACGTTCTATGTGTCAGGAA
Organism: Candidatus Ruthia sp. Plio_17_S18; assembly: GCA_021730105.1. Taxonomy (GTDB): domain Bacteria; phylum Pseudomonadota; class Gammaproteobacteria; order PS1; family Pseudothioglobaceae; genus Ruthia. The sequence continues at coordinate 247,046 of CP072538.1, read as the reverse complement.
TTTGATGTTAAATTTATCGCTTGTGAAATGACCGTTGCTTTATTTGGCTATAGTAAAGACGACTTCATTGATGGTGTTGAATTTGCAGGGGCAGCAACTTACTTTGAAGAATGTGATGGCTCAAATCATAACCTTTATATGTAATAAGTTTTTATTATCTATCAATAAAACACCTCCATAGGGAGAGGTGTTTTATACCATTTGAAAAAAAATAAACGGTATTATCTCCAATCTAGGCATTTCCAACCTAGCTCAATTGCAAGGGCATTTAGCTTGTCATTGCCATGAACAACAACTGGATAATCTATCAATTCTAACATGGGTAAATCATTATGCGAATCTGAATAAAAACTTGCGCCTTTGATGTTTTCGCCAGTCTCTTTCAGCCATTTATTAAGATGATTAATTTTGCCGGATTGAAAGCATGGCTCACCCTCAACTTTACCTGTATATTGACCTTCTTTAATCTCAGGATTAGTGGCTAATAAATGCTCAATCCCATATCTAGCTACAATTGGTGCAGTGACAAAGCGATTGGTAGAAGTAATCACTATTACAATATCACCTTTTGATTTATGCGCGTTAACCACTGCTTGGGCTTTAGGCAATAAGATTTGCTCAATCTTCTGGCTCATAAACTGCTGATGCCATTGATTTAATGTCTGTATAGAATGTTGAGACAAAGGCATTAGACAAAATTCTAAATACTCATTAATGTCTAACTTTCCAAGTGCGTATTGGTCAAAAAAATACTGATTTTTGCTTTGATAAGTGCCCGCATCAACAGCACCAATTTCACTTAAAAATTCTCCCCAAAGAAAATCACTGTCTCCTTTAATAAGTGTTTTGTCTAAATCAAAAATTGCAAGTGCCATTACGCACCCTTAATACTGGCTAGTATTTGCTCTATCTCATCAACAATGCAAAATAAATTTAAATCTTGTTGACTAATATAACCTTGCTGTGCAAGTGTTTCAAACCAAATAATGATAGGTGACCAAAATGACACACAAAGCAAGAAGATTTTAATGCGCTTGCCTTTTCTAGTTTGTAACAAAGTTAATATTTCCATCTGCTCCTTGGGTAGTTTAATATTAAGCCCGATACTGCTTGATTTGCCATCAAATGCGCCTTGATTTGCAGCTTGCATAATGCCAAGACCAGCACCAGTTAGTATATTCAACCCACTATCAGATAATAATTTACCCAATTGATATGCTTTTTTTGCTAAATCATGCTCTTGGTTAATTCTTGCAGAGCCAAAAATAGTGATATTTTTGCTAAAATTATCCAACAACTTAGCAGCATTAATCAGCTCTGATTTAACCACATCATCCTTCATAAAAATTTATGCTAGTTTTGTAAATGCACGCCCAGCTGCATCAATGGTATTTTGAATGTCTGCATCGCTATGAGCATTGGAAACAAAACCCGCCTCATAAGCAGAAGGTGCCATATACACACCATCTGCCAACATTATGTGGTAGAATTTTTTAAACAATTCAACATCACATTGTGAAGTCTCTTTAAAGTTAGTCACTGATTGAGAATCGGTAAAAAATAGGCCAAACATACCGCCCACAACATTAGCAGTCATGCCGATATTGTTTTCCTTAGCTTTAGCCAAAATACCCTTTGTTAATTTCTGAACTTTGACATTTAAGGCAGTATACAAGTTCTCATCTTTTGATAATGCGTTTAATATTACCAAGCCTGCTGATATTGATATTGGATTGCCTGAAAGCGTTCCTGCTTGATAAACAGGTCCTAATGGCGCGATTGATTGCATAATGTCGCGCTTGCCACCAAATGCGCCCACTGGCAAACCACCGCCAATCACCTTGCCCAATGTTGTTAAATCAGGTGTTACGTTATAAAGTGCTTGTGCGCCGCCAAGTGCGACGCGAAAGCCTGTCATTACTTCGTCAAAAATTAAAATAACCCCGTACTCGTCACACAATTTGCGTAATCCTTGCAAAAAACCGTCAGTGGGTGGAATGCAGTTCATATTACCTGCCACAGGTTCAACAATAATACAAGCCACTTCAGTACCAGTTTTACTTAGTACTTCACGTACTCGGTCGATATTGTTGTATTCTAAAGTCAGTGTGTGCTTTGCAAAATCTTTAGGTACGCCAGGTGAAGTTGGTACGCCCAATGTCAAAGCGCCAGAACCTGCTTTAACCAGTAATGAGTCAGAATGGCCATGATAACAACCCTCAAATTTAATGATTTTATCTCTGCCCGTATGACCACGCGCCAAACGAATGGCGCTCATGGTTGCTTCTGTACCTGAACTAACCATACGAACCAGCTCAATTGAAGGCATTAGCTCGCATACTTTTTCTGCCAGTATTGTTTCAATTTGAGTAGGTGCGCCAAAACCAAGACCATTTTCCAAAGTAGCTTTAACAGCGTCAATAACCGCTTGATTGGCGTGACCTAAAATCATCGATCCCCAAGAGGAAACATAGTCGATATATTTTTTACCATCCGCATCAAAAAGATAAGCGCCCTTTCCGCGAGCAAAAAAAATAGGACTGCCACCCACACCATTAAACGCCCTAACTGGCGAGTTTACCCCACCAGGAATTACAGTTTTTGCTTGTGCAAATAACGCTTCTGATTGATTCATGTCTTCTCCTGTTTGTTAATAAACGAGCCTTATACGTTTTGGATAATTTGTGGATATTGTTTTAAATGATCGATATGCGACCATACAATTAAAATATTATCCAATAATAGCTTAATATTAACGGTGGTTTGTGACAGTTTAATGGCATGATAAATATCATCAAGTAGTTTAAATAAAAACTCAAATTTTACTGTTTTGATAACTTGATTAAGCTCAATCAACCCACTCTCTTGATGAGTGGCCTTTAACCTAATACCTTCAATAACAATATTTTGCAAACAATTTAAAACCACCAGCTCATTACACTCAAATTCTTTAATTTGTGTCACCATTAATGGATTGATGGCAATATTAAGCAACTGGTTTTGGTAATTTTGATAATGGATAAAACTACCATCAGACAACTCAGACAACACCTTAAATGGAACGCCGTGTGTATTTTCTAATAACTGTGGAATATCAAAATCTGCATTTTGAGTTTTGCCAATATGTTCAATTAACCACTGGCAAGTTTGTTGGCTATACGCTGGTGCAATGTGTATATTTTGACATCTTGATACAATCGTGGATGGCAAATTTTCAATGTGGTGTGCCAAGATAATAATAAGCGTATTTTTTCTAGGCTCTTCAAGGTTTTTTAACAAACCATTGGCGGCGTTCATGTTCATTTGGTCGCCATAAAAAATAACCCCAATCTGCAATTGATCAGCGGTTTTGTTCAAAGCATCACAAAAAACACGCACTTGGTCAATACGGATATCTTTAGACCTGTTTTTGCTTTTTTCAACCATCTCTCCTGAGCGACAATAGACCATATTAGGATAATTTGAACGCCTGATTAATACAGGGTAATCCAAATCCTCTCTGATGTTGTCTTTTCTAATAATAACGTCATCTTTTAATAACACACCTACTAATTGCTGCATGAGTTCAAATTTGCCAATTTTTTCAGCACCCGTCATTAATAATGCATGAGGCAGATGATCTTGATCAATCATCTTTTGTAGTTTAGACCATGCATTTGCGTGCCAAGGAAGATTCATAATGTTTGTAAAATGGTTTTGATTTGTTGGGTGATCTGCTTAAATGTTTTTGAAGCATCAATAAGCTTAATTCGCTTAGGAAATTGCTTAGACCTCTCAATATAGCCATTTCTCACACGATTAAAAAAGTCATTTGTTTCAAGTTCAATTCTATCCTTACAGCCTCTAGATTCAACCCGTGACATGCCTAGCGCAACTGGCACATCTAATAATAAAGTAACGTCAGGGGTAAAATCTTGTAACACCCATTTTTCCAACTGTGTGATGCGTTCAATACTCAAACCTCTACCGCCACCTTGATAAGCATACGAAGCGTCCGTAAAACGATCGCTCAACACCCAGTCGCCTTTTTCAAGCGCTGGAATAATTTTAGTCTTCATATGCTCATTTCTAGCAGCAAACATTAATAATAATTCAGTATCAGCATGTATTGATTGGGTTTCAGTGCTTAGTAATAATGTCCTGATTTTTTCACCTAACTCAGTGCCGCCTGGCTCGCGCGTTAAAATAACATTTATGTTTTTTTTGGCTAAATAGTCACAAATAAAATCAATTTGTGTGCTTTTCCCAGCACCCTCAACGCCATCAATGGTGATAAATTTTCCTCTTTGCATGTCAAATATTTTATAATATTTTATATGGATATTTATTGATTTTTTAGGTACTTGTTGATATTATCTTTATACTGTTGATAGGTATTTGCAAAAGCGTGAGTGCCGTCCTTTTTAACAACAAAATAAAGCGCATCACTCATGTGTGGATGCATAGCTGCATATAACGAATCTGCACCTACTGAGGAGATGGGCCCTGGTGGCAGCCCTTTATTTCTATAGGTATTGTCAGGACTTTTAAATTTTAAATCTTGTTTTTTGAGTGGTGTTTGGTAATGTTCACCCAGTGCATAAACCACACTTGGGTCGGTTTGTAGGCGCATGCTTTTTTGCAAGCGACGAATGAACACACCTGCAATTTTGGGTTTTTCTTGTGCATTGGCCGTTTCTTTTTCAATTAAAGAGGCAAGTACTAATGCTTGTTCAGCGTTTTCCAAGGGAAGAGCGTCAGCCCTATTACGCCAAGCAAGTGCAAGTTTTTGACCCATAATGTGATGGGCTCTTTTAAACACACTATCACCATAATTAATTTGATAAGTATCTGGCCCAAAATAGCCATCATACGGACGGCTTTGCTTAATTTCAGTCATAATTGCTGCTAAAGTTTAGCTAGATTTTAGCGCTAAGGCTGGCTCCTTGAGATATTTGATACACAACTGAATTATTTGCTTTGATAGTATTTACCCAATACATCCAAAATAGCAAAAAAATCGCTAAAAATACAACAATAAATTTCAAATAAGACTGTTTTGATTTAAGCAAAACTGATGATGGGTGGTTATTTTTAGAACGAGCAAAGGCACTGATTAATTGATTTGTGATTTGATGATGGTTAAATAATGTTTGATTAATTTTAGCCACGGGCTTAATACCTATCACACTATTAGTGATAAACACTTCATCTGCTTCAAGTAGTTTAGTCAATGACAAAGAACAAATCTCAAGTTGCAATCCTAGTACTTGTACCAAATCAAAAACCACGGATCTTCGAGTGCCATCAATACCACAATCAGTCAAACTAGGTGTAAAAATCACCTGATTGCGAATGGAAAAAATATTACCTTGAGTCACTGAAATAACCTGAGCATTTTCATCCAACATAATGCACTCTTGCTCTTGCAATTCTGACCTTGCAAGAATTTGCTCCAAGCGATTACAATGCTTAATCTCAGACAACAATTGATTACTTACGTAGCCACTAGAACACACACCCAACTCATATTGCCATGGCAAATCAGGCATAGGAGAAATAATGACAATACGGGTTGTCTTGATGTTTTTCTCATAGCCATAGCCTCTTGCACTCTCGCCACGAGAAAGTATAATTTTAACCACGGCTCGGTCTAACTTAGAAATAGCGAACGCTTTAGCAATTTCCTTAAGCCAGATGGCCTCACTCACTGGATGAATTTTTAACTTATCGCAACCTTTTTTCAGCCTTGAAAAGTGCTTGGACCAAAACAACACTCTAACATCTTCAATTAAACAAGTTTCAAACAAGCCATCACCGAATTGTACAAGACGATTAAGCACACTGATCTTGGTTTGTTTTTTCCCGTTAATTAATAAGATGCTATCCATAAGATAACATTATAATTCAATGTATGAGATTGATATCTCAATCTTCTCATCAAAAAAAATAACGCAATCTCAAGGTCTTCATGAAAAAAACTGCTCGACAGTTTATTAACAATCTAACTGATAGCGCTAAAGATTTAGCTCCCATTATAGGCGTGATTGCTTTTTTCCAAATCGTTGTGCTTCAACAAAACATTCCTAACTTAATGGATATTATAATTGGAACAGGGTTTGTTGTATTAGGCTTGACTTTATTCATCTACGGACTCAAATTAGGGCTGTTTCCCATTGGTGAAACATTGGCTTATGGCTTTGTCAAAAAGGGTTCAATTTTTTGGTTGCTGTTATTCGCCTTTGCCTTGGGGTTTGGCACCACAATGGCAGAACCTGCTCTTATAGCAGTGGCCAATGAAGCGGCTAAAGTTGCTCAACTGGGTGGCCTTGTCAATACACAAATAGAACTCAATAATTACGCACAAACATTGCGTTTTACTGTGGCTATTTCTGCAGGTTTAGCTGTGGTGATCGGCGTGCTTAGAATTTTAAAAGGCTGGCCAATACAATACTTAATTATTGGTGGTTATCTTCTGGTAATTACCACCACTTTTTTCGCACCAGACTTTATCATTGGCATCGCTTATGATTCGGGTGGTGTGACTACCAGCACTATTACTGTACCACTACTCACCGCACTTGGTGTTGGCTTGGCAAGTTCAATTAGTGGCAGAAACCCATTAACCGATGGCTTTGGCATGATTGCCATCACCGCACTGCTACCCATTATTGCAGTGATGTTATTTGGAATATTGCTATGAGTCTAGTGGGTAACTTTATCAGCATGTTTTGGGATGTAGCTCCTATTGCAATAGTGTTGTTTGGTTTTCAAACCATCATCCTGAAAGAAAAAATACCACACTTAAAGAAAATTATCACAGGTTTTATTTTAGTGTGGATTGGGCTGACTTTATTTATTGTTGGCTTAGAAAAAGCACTATTTCCTTTAGGAAAATTAATGGCAAATCAACTTACATCAAGTAGTTTTATCGGTAGTGGCACACTTGGTTGGGGTGATTATTACTGGGTTTATATCTTTGCAGCCAGTATTGGCTTTGCTACAACCATTGCTGAACCATCCTTATTAGCGGTTGCTATTAAGTCTAACCAAGTCTCTGGTGGTTTTATCAAAGTATGGCCTTTACGAATTGCAGTTGCCATTGGTGTGGCTATGGGTATTGCCATAGGGAGTTTTCGCATTGTGGCTGGATTGCCACTACACTATTTTATTATTACTGGCTACGTTGTTGTACTCATACAAACCTATTTTGCACCTAAAAATATTATTGCACTTGCCTATGATTCTGGCGGTGTCACCACATCTACCGTAACTGTACCACTGGTTGCAGCCCTTGGACTTGGACTTGCGAGTACAATTGATGGGCGTTCTACACTTATTGATGGTTTTGGTTTAATCTCCTTTGCCTCGCTGTTTCCGATTATGAGCGTGATGGCTTACGTACAAATTATGGAATTTTTAAAACAAGGTAAAAAATAGGAGACGTTATGCACTTTAAACTAATTATCGCTTTTGTTGATTCTGACAAAACTAACAAAATACTTGAGGCAGCCAGAACAAAAGGTGCCACAGGTTCAACCATTATTTCTCAAGCACGAGGGGAAGGCCTTAAGCACCACAAAACATTTCTAGGGCTCAACATTGAAACACCTAGAGATGTCTTGTTATTACTCGTAGAGCAACACCTTTCTAGAGATATACTAGAAACAATTGCTGATACAGGACACTTTGAATCCAACCCACAAGAAGGGATTGCGTTTCAAATCGATGTCGAAGATGCTGTTGGCATCATGCATCAAATTCATGCACTAGAACACACTATAGAGGAGAAAATATAATGACGAATAATACAACACCAACCCTAGTAAAAGATGTTATGTGGACACAGGTCGATATTGTTGATTCAAAATGCACCGTGCAAAATGCACTTAATGACATGCAACACAAGAAAACTAAAATGCTTTTGGTTGATAAATCTCATGAACATGACGAATACGGTGTAGTGCTGATTGCTGACATTGCCTCTAAAGTCATTGCCAAAGACCGAGCTCTTGACCGAGTAAATGTGTATGAAATTATGAACAAACCTGCCATCTCAGTTCGACCCGATATGGACATGCGTTATTGCGCAAAACTATTGACAAATTTTGGCTTGTCTCGTTGCCCAGTTTTAGATAATGGTAAAATTGTTGGCGTGGTTAGTTTAACCAGTATTGTCTTTAATGGTTTACGGATTGTATAGTACAAAAAAATATTAGCAAATTAGCATATAGTGATATATTCACTATTTTATTTCAACCTGCTAAAATACTGAATTATTTTAATTTTAACAAAAGGAAATAGAAATGAGTGGAATTGTCAATCTAGTCAAATGGCTATTAATTATCATCGGCGCTATTGCAACTTATTATGCTGTGTCACTGCAAATCAAATATGATGGCGTGACTGGAAAGATTATTAGTGAAATGATTTCACCAAAACTACACCCCGATTCGATGGCTAAAGTCTATATGCCAATGGCAAATACTTTATTAGATACAGGTGATATTACCATGGCATCTGTTGTGCGTGTTAAAGTGGCTGATGACGTTTCAAATGAGGATGTAGAAGAGGCAATGGAAAGTATTGCAACTGCTGAAAGTATTCGCTCTGTTGGCATGTTGCCACTATCAGAAATGGTTGAAATTCAAACCAATTCAGAAGGCGTCACCAAAGGTCATCCAGATTTTAAAAGACAACGTTTCTTAAAAATTTACCAATATTGTTCACCGCGCACAGCCATGACTATGGTTGATCACTCAGATGCATTTTCAGCCTATCTACCTTGTCGTATCGCACTTATTGAAGACAAATCTGGACAAAAATGGCTCTATACGCTAAACATGAATGCCATGATTTATGGTGGTGCGCCATTACCAGAGCACTTACTTGAAAAAGCACTAGCAGTTCAAGAAACTATGAGTGCTATTCAAAATGGCGGTGCAGAGGGAGATTTTTAAAAACTATTGCAATACTTAAAAAACCGTCTTTTAGACGGTTTGTTTAAGTCAGAATAAAAACTTAAACTGACTTAAACATATAAAAAATGAACTCCATTTATCACGAATTAGATTTTAATACCACTTGCATTGACACACAGCACATACGCAAAGACTTTGTTGCTAGTTATTTAATCGAAGACAATGGACGAGCTGCTTTTATTGATACAGGCTGTTACCTTTCAGTGCCAAGCCTTTTGGCCACACTAGATGCAAAAAATATTAGCCGTGAAAGTGTCGACTATATTCTATTAACTCACATTCACCTAGACCATGCAGGTGGTGCAGGTGAACTTATCAAGCACTTACCTAATGCCATGGTTTATGTGCACGAATATGGCTACAAGCATTTAATTGACCCGTCAAAATTACGCGCAGGCGTTGTACAGGTTTATGGAGAATTATTTTTTAAGCAATTTTTAGGCGATTTAATCCCCATATCAAAACAACGCATCATCATTGCCAAAGATAGTGATGAAATAACGCTAGGCAAACGAATATTAAGATTTATCGACACACCAGGACATGCGCGCCACCACGTCTGTATTTGGGATGAAAAATCACGTGGCATTTTTTCTGGTGATACACTTGGTGTGAGTTATCGAGAACTTGACACCAGTCAAGGTAAGCTCATTTTTCCACCCACTACTCCCATACAATTTGACCCAGAAGTGTGGAAAAAAACCATCAATCAACTCATGAGTCTTAAGCCAAAATACGCTTATTTAACACACTTTAACCGCATTGATTTTAACCAAAATTCAGCCAATATGCTCATTGAACATATTAATGGATTTGTTAATATTGCCAACACCTTAAAAACACAACCTAATCGTGTTAAAGCTATTAAAAAAGCCCTTCTTAATTATCTATTAGCACTTAGAAAACAGGGTGTAACGCTTGATAAACAACAAATCAAACTCTTTAAGGGTGATTTAGAAATTTGCTCCCAAGGTCTTAATGTTTGGCTTGAGCGTCAAAACTAAATTAGAAAAAATAATTTTTCCGTATAATATATCCAATGGTTTTGATAGAAACAACAATATTTAGCAAACTATTGGGAGAACATCTAAATGATGATGAGTCTCAACTATTACAAAAACATCTAATGCTAAACCTCAAAGATGGGAAAATAATAGTTGGCAGTGGTGGTGGTGCAAAAATTGCGCTGGGGGTTGGAGTAACAAAGGTAAAAGTAGCGGTGCTCGGGTTATTTATTATTTTAAATATACTCATGATCAAATTTGGCTTTTGACAGTGTATGCTAAAAATAGACAAGCGAGTATTAGTACCAATGTGCTCAAAAAAATCAAACAGGAGATAAACAATGAAAAATCGTGATATAGGTTTAGAAATTTTGCAAGGTATTAAAGATTTCAACCAAGGAAAAAAGACGCTTCAAACCAGCGAATTTAAAGAAGTGCCACCTGTGCATATTATTCGAAAAAGCTAAACCTACCTCAATTTAATTTTGCTAATGTAATCGGTGTTAGTGTTCGTACCATACAAGATTGTGAGCGAGGAAAAAGAAACCCAACAAGGTCGCAAAATCCTTACTCAGAATTGCCGAACAAAAACCAGAAATATTTACACAAACACACTAAAAAAAGCACTTACAATAAGCAACCATTTGTGAAAATGTAAGCATTAAACACTGATTTTATCCAAAATAAATTGCGTTAATAGCGATACTGGACGACCTGTTGCACCTTTTTTATCACCACTTAGCCACGCTGTACCTGCAATGTCTAAATGTGCCCAGCGATAATCTTGGGTAAATCTGGATAAAAAACACCCGGCAGTAATAGAACCTGCTTCACGCCCGCCAATATTTGCCATATCGGCAAAATTTGATTTCAGCAATTCATCATACTCATCTTCAATGGGTAATTGCCACACGCCATCAAGCGCAGTTTTAGAAGCGTTGATGATATCATCAGCCAAATCTTGGTCATTACTCATAAGCCCAGAATTATGCTTACCTAGTGCAATAATCACCGCACCTGTGAGCGTGGCAACGTCAATCACCACTTTTGGGTTAAACTTCTTAACATAAGTCAGTGCATCGCACAAAATCAAGCGCCCTTCTGCATCTGTATTCAAAATTTCAATTGTTTGCCCTGACATAGACTTAACAACATCGCCAGGCTTAGAGGCATTGTGTGCTGGCATATTCTCAACCGCTGGCACCACAACAACTAAATTAATGTTTGGCTTAATTTGTGCAATAGCACGCATTGTGCCTAATACGCAAGCTGCACCACACATGTCATATTTCATCTCATCCATGCCTGCACCAGGTTTAAGCGAGATACCGCCACTATCAAAAGTAACACCTTTACCCACGAGTACAATCGGCTTTTCATTACCATTGCCTTGGTAACTCAAACTAATGAGCTTTGGCAACTCAATCGAGCCTTTAGAAACTGATAATAACGACCCCATGCCAAGTTTATCCATATCTGCTTCTTCTAAAACTTCACATTCCAGGTTAAACTCTTCAGCTAAGGACATAGCCGCATCTGCTAAATAGCTGGGTGTACAGACATTAGGCGGTAAATCTCCTAAATGACGTGTTAAAGACATACCATCAGCAATTGCTTGTCCTTGTATTAAGGCCTGTGTATGATCCATAGTAGACTGGATGGTAATGTGCTCAATACTACTATTCTTTTTATCGTCACCTATTTTTTGAACTTCATAAGTTGCATTATGCATTACTTTAGCAGTTGTTTTATGCACCCACGATTCATCAAAACCTTTAATTTCAACACTTTGAATCATTAAATTTTTAGCCTTAATTTCAGCAAGCACAACACTCACAGAGTTCAACGCTTTAACATAGTCCTTGGCATTTACAGGTGCGTCACCAAGCCCAGCAACAATCACCTGCCTAGATTTAAAACCAGCAACCAAACTTAATGATAACACCTTTCCAGATTTAGACTCAAAGTGATTAAGCTCAATTAATGTTTGAATATTTTTATCATCAAAAACCGTATTAGAATTACAAAACACTATCACACTATCACCCTCAAAGTGTTGAATGGTTTCATTAATCAGTGAAAATTCCATCTTAAAACCTCATAAAAAATATAATGCCAGTATTCTACCCAAAAAGGTATAATCATGGAGTTTTATTCAGTCAGTTATTCATCATGCTTAAATTACTATTCATCACAACTGCCTTACTTTCTAGTAGTGCTTTTGCAGACAAGGACGCAATTATTAACAGTCTGTATCCATTTTTTGGAACAATTGATAAACAAGATATTGCCCAAACACCATTAAATGGTATTTTTGAAATCATTGTCCACGATCCTATTGATTCTCTTTTAGTATCTGAAGATGGCCGTTATTTAATCCAAGGCGATGTTGTTGATTTAAGCACTAGACAGCTTATGCCAATGAGTGGTAAGGTTAAATTGATTAAACAAACCTTAATTAATACAATTAAGGATATTGATAAAATCATTTACCCAGCAAAAAATGAAAAATACATCATTCATGTATTTACCGATGTTGACTGTCCATTTTGTAAAAAACTTCATTATGGCATGAAGCAGATGAATGATTTGGGTATTACCGTTAAATACCTCGCTTCACCACTTGCATCCTTGCATCCAACAGCGCAAGTAAAAATGGAAAAAATTTGGTGTGCTGATGATCCAGCTAAAACGATGGACGATTATAAGAAAAATAACATTGTGCCCAACTCAAAAACTTGCAATAATCCAGTGACTGACCAATTAACAATGTCTAAAAAACTTGGTGTGAATGGCACACCTGCTATCTTCTTGAGTGATGGTACGCACTTACCTGGTTATGTTACACCTGCTATTTTGTTACAAACAATTAAAGCAACGATTGGCAAATAACACCACTAGAACTGTTGCACTAGAGGCGATTTATTCGGTCATTATCAACAAAAAATCGCTCAGTGCTTTTAACTATCCAGAAGACAGCAACACAGCCTTAATCAAATCTTTAGTTTTTGGCACAATTCGCTTTTATCATCAACTGAACGATATTGTCTCCAAACAACTGAAACACTCACTCAAAAAAGAAGACCTTGATATTCACTGCCTAATGCTCTTAGGCGCTTACCAATTGCTTTATTCAAAGATTACCACACATGCCAGTGTTTTTGAAACTGTTAATGTTGTTAATACACTCAATAAACCTTGGGCAAAAGCTTTAGTGAACGCCATACTCAGGCAAATTGAGCGAGACAAGAAAATACTGCAACAACAGGTGCATTACTCGCACCCAAGCTGGTTGGTTAAAAAGGTTAAGCACGATTATCCAAATGACTTTAAAACAATTTTTAAACACAACAACACTCAAGCACCTATGGCCATTCGCGTGCACGCCTCGCTTAATTTAGACCATTATCAACAACAACTACAGGAAGAAGGCATCTCGTCTCAAAAACTCACCATAGCGCCACAAGCTTTAGTACTGGATAAAGCTACTGCAGTATTCAACCTAACAAAGTTTGAACAAGGGGCTTGTTACGTCCAAGATGCCTCAGCCCAATTATCTGTATCACTATTAAATCCAAAAAATACTGACTTAATTTTAGATGCTTGCAGTGCGCCAGGTGGTAAAGTCACACACCTGTGCGAGCTAGCACCACAATGCAAAGTTATTGCACTTGATAATGATGATAAGCGGCTCGAAAAAGTCAGCCAAAATGCACAACGCCTTAAAATAACGAACATCCAAACAAAACTGGGCAATGCGCAGAACCAAGATTGGTGGAATGGTCAACTGTTTGACAAAATTTTACTTGATGCACCTTGCTCAGCCACAGGCGTTATCCGCCGCCATCCTGATATTAAACTTCTGCGCAAGCCTAAAGACATTACTGCTTTAGTTGCTTTACAAAAAAATATCCTTGAAAATTTATGGCAAATGCTAAAACCAGGTGGCATACTGCTATATGCCACTTGTTCAATTTTAAAGATTGAAAATGAACAACAAATCAGCCATTTTTTAAACGCTCGTTATGATGCCAAAGAAGTAAAAATAAAACTAGATTGGGGGATTGATGCCACAATAGGAAGGCAACAACTACCCGCTTATAATTTTGATGGTTTTTATTACGCAAAAATCATAAAACTAACATAAAGAAAAGTCAATCATCACGCTATTTACTCGCGTTTTCATTTTAGGTGTAGAAAATAAGTATCTTCTTTCTAAGTTTAAAACTGTCGTAATGTTCCACATATCCCAAATAAGAATTTATGACTGATATAAACTCATCTAACGAATTGTACTCTGTTTTAATGGCTTTATAAAAACTCTGCTTCACTCTTTTATCAACATAAGTTCGATAGGGCTTAATAAAAAAACATCATTGTCATAACTCCAAGCATTGCCAGTAGTGACTGCATGTTTCATGTTTTCAGCAGTCCAAGTTTGACTGCCAATGGTGACGGTACTGTAGGTAATGCCACCTGCAACCATAGTATCAACAACATTGCCACTGTTATCTACCTTTTCAGTGCGGATTTTGTTGCTACGTTCTACCCAATTAAATGCACCTAAGTCCATCTTACTACTAGCTTTAAAAGGGGTATCAGCAATGGCAAAATTAGTAAGTTGCTCGTTATCATCAAATGGCAACTTAAAGCTTAATTTGCCATAGCTTTTACTGCTTGTGGTGGTGTTGTCCTCTTGTCCAAACTCAAAACTGATTGAGGGGGTGAGTTTAACTTCTATACCAAGAACATTGCCTTTGATGTTATCAACGACTTTAGCATCCCAAAAGTAATGGGTACCTTTGATGGTTGCCCAAGGTAAGTAAGGGGCTTGTCCAGTGAGTTGAATGTCATAACCTGATAAGGCTTCTTCAGTAGTACCAGCAATTGTCTTTTTGTCTGAGAGTGGGTGATAGGCATTTGCACTAATGCCAAAGTTTGTACGCCGGTATTCTAAGCCAAGGCTTAGGCGCTTGTGTGCAGATTTGGTTTCATAGTCGGTGAATAGGTTAATGCCTGCGATTGCCATGTCGTCTTGGATTAAGTAACGTTGTCCTATACCTAAGTTAATAGTCTCACGACGATTGCCTTGGTTGTCACCAGAGGTGATTTGAGCTTGGAAGAAGCTTAGGTCTTTGCTGTGGTCGTTTAGCTCAGAGATGGGTTGAATGGTTTTAATGCTGTAATCTAGCTCTTTTGAGTTAAAGCCATGAATGCTTATTTCAGTACGACCAGAGACAAACTGATTAAAAAACTGATTGGCTTTGTCATTAATTAAGCCTTCGGCTTTATTAATGGCTTGGGTTTTTAGGCCTGAGGTGATTTTATGGCTTAACTCACTAGTATTGTCTGAGTTTGTAGAGACTAGGGCGTTGCGTAGTGTGCTGCTGACCTCTTTGAGTAAAGTGGTTGTTTTGCTGTCTTTTTTGTAATAGCCTTGGGGGTTGTTCCAATTGTATTCTTGATTAAGATTAAGGTAGGTAGTTTTATCAAAAGTATCAATGGCTTGTGCGCCAATGGCGAATGAAAGACTAAAAAGAGCAAGTGCAAAGGCGCTGGGTTTGAGGGGTTTAAAACTTAGAGAAAACTCGGGGGGGTGCTTAAAAGCGGTTTAGCAAATAAAGAACTGGGGTGGGTGTTTTTGAATGTGATTGTTGCTAGATTTTGTGGCATTGGGTGCTCCTTTGATTGAAAGTGTTTTTAAAACTAGTGGCGGATTATACTGATTTGTGTTGGGTTTGGCAAGGATTGTCATTAATAAAAATAGGATATTATTTCTGACAGCTACAGCTGTATTTTACTTATAATGTAAATTCAAGTAAAATATACTTAATTTTTACCATAGTGAAGGAAAAATGAAAAAAATATTACTCAGCGTTGTAACACTTATGCTATTAACACTAAACGCCCAAGCAGCAAATCAGAAATATGTGATTCAAATTAGCACAGATGATGATAGAACACAAAACATTGTTTTAAATAACGCCACTAATTTACAAAAACACTACGGTATTGACAATGTTGATGTTGAAATTGTGGCTTACGGTCCTGGTTTAAGCCTGTTAACCCAAATCAATAAAAATGCTGATCGCGTTGAATCTATGGCAATGAATAACATTATCTTTAGCGCTTGTCACAATACTATGAAAGCCGTTAAGCGCAAAACAGGCAAATTTACAACCCTAACAGATGGGGTTAACATCGTGTCTTCTGGTTTGGTTCGTATTGGGGAATTGCAACAACAAGGCTACTCTTACATTCGCCCTTAAATTTTAAAAAAGTACTCATTGAGTACTTTTTTATAGATTAACTATTATTTTTCTAAAGCAATATCCAACACTTCATCAATCCACTTCACTTGAATAATCTTCAGTTTACCTTTGATTTTCTCAGGCACTTCAGACAATTCACGCTCGTTATCATCAGGGATAATAACTGTTTTAATACCACCACGCAATGCGGCTAACATTTTCTCCTTTAACCCACCAATTGGGGTAACTTCGCCTCGAAGTGTGATTTCTCCTGTCATGGCAACATCGGCTTTGACCTTTCTACCTGTAAGCACTGATACCAATGCTGTTGTCATCGCCGCACCTGCACTAGGTCCATCCTTTGGCGTTGCGCCATCAGGCACATGGATATGAATATCTAGTTTCTCATCAAAATTCTCATAAATACCAAATTTCTTGGCTCTGCTTCTAACCACAGATTTTGCTGCCTGAATTGATTCTTGCATGACATCACCTAATTGACCTGTGTAGTTGAGTTTGCCTTTGCCTTTATAAGCCGCCGCCTCAATGGTTAATAAATCTCCGCCCACCGAGGTCCAAGCAAGCCCTGTTACTTCACCCACTTGATTATTTTGCTCAGCCAATCCAAAACGAAACTTCCTCACGCCTAAATATTTTTTCAAGCTTTTAACATCAATATTGGCTTTGGTTTTGCGTTTTTTTAACACTACTTCTTTAACCACCTTTCTACAAATAGTGCTAATAGTCCTACTCAAACCGCGCACACCTGCTTCACGCGTGTAATAGCGAATCATGTCTAAAATAGCGTCATCTTGGAACTTAATTTCACTGCCCTTAATGCCATTGCCATTCATTGCTTTTTTAATTAAATGACGCTTGGCAATTTCAACTTTTTCATCTTCGGTATAGCCAGCCAATTCAATAATTTCCATTCTGTCTAAAAGCGGCTGTGGCAAATCAAGTGAGTTGGCAGTTGCTACAAACATCACTTGTGATAAGTCATAATCGACTTCTAAATAATGATCATTAAAAGTGTGGTTTTGTTCTGGGTCTAGTACCTCTAACATCGCCGAAGAAGGGTCGCCACGATAGTCACTTGCCATTTTTTCAATCTCATCTAACAAGAAAAGTGGGTTTTTAACCTTCACTTTTTGCATTTTTTGTATGATTGAACCTGGCATAGCGCCAATATAGGTACGCCTATGGCCACGAATTTCTGCCTCATCTCGAACACCACCAAGTGCCATGCGAACGTATTTACGATTAACCGCTTTAGCAATGGATTCGCCTAAAGAAGTTTTACCCACACCCGGAGGGCCCACCAAGCACAAAATATTAGCTTTGTTATGAGTCACACGTGTTTGCACTGCTAAATGCTCCAAGATACGCTCTTTAACTTTATCCAAGCCATAGTGATCATCATCAAGAATTTTTTGCGCCTTATTAAGATCCTTGTTAATAACGGTTTTCTTTTTCCATGGCGTATCGCACAAGTTTTCAATATAAGTGCGAATAATAGAGGCATCAGATGAGTGTGATGACATACGCGAAAGTTTTTTTAGCTCACTTTGTGCTTTTTCCTTAGCCTCTTTTGGCATCTTAGCCTTATTAATACTGGCTTGTAATTCTTCAATTTCATTTTCATCTTCAGCTTGACCCAGCTCTTTTTGAATGGACTTCATTTGTTCGTTCAAATAATAATCACGCTGATTAGACTCCATTTGCTTGCGCACGCGTGATTGAATTTTCTTCTCAGTACCTAATACATCAATCTCACCTTGAATGACCGATAAGATTTTATTAAGCCTATCTTGGGCATTATCACCCCCTAACAAGGCTTGTTTCTCAGATACCTTGAGGTTTAGATTGGCAATAATCACATCACTAAAACGTTCAACATCGCTCACTTCTTGTAACACTTTGAGTACCTCTTCTGGCACTCTTTTATTTAACTTAATATAATTCTCAAAACCATCTAACGCCAAGCGCATCATTGCTTTTGTTTCAGCGTCATCATTTGACTTTAAGCTAAATGAACTTAAACTCACCTCATAAAAGCCATCAACTTGTACAATTTGTTCAATCTTAGCGCGCCTGACCCCTTCCACTAAAACTTTGATAGTGCCATCTGGTAATTTTAACATTTGCAAAATAGTAGCTAACGTACCCACTTGATGTAAATCATCGCCTAAAGGATCTTCTACCTTATCATTTTTTTGAGTCACCAAAAAAATGTATTTATTGGTACCCATTGCTTGCGTTATTGCATTAACAGAAGTCTTTCTACCAACAAATAATGGCATAACGGTATGTGGAAAAACCACTACATCTCTTAAAGGCAATAGTGGAATATTACCCTTACTTAAATCAATTTGTTCGTTGGTGAGCTCTGTTCCCATAGCAATGTAACGCCTTTGAAGTTTAGTAATTTAGATAGATAGTGCTTAGTAACAAAGATTTCAAGTACCCAAGACCCAAAATCATCCACTTTTTCATGATGGATATGCCCAATATCATGAATATTACTACGCATATAGATACTATTAACGTCTAGGCGAATCTTTGCACGAGTCATCATACCACTCAGCTGCTCTGCTAAAGCTTGATGAAGAAAATCAATGCTTTTTCCTGTTTGCGCTGAAAGCCAAACTCGATAAATATGCCTATTTTCATCACGATCCATACGTGGCGTAAAATTATCCAAACAATCAATTTTGTTCATAACCAATATACTTGGGATGTTACTTACACCAATCTCAAAAATAATATATTCAACTTGAGCAATTTTTTCAATATTGTACTCATCAGCTGCATCAACAATATGCAATAAAACATTAGCGCTCTTAGTTGCCTCTAATGTGGATTTAAACGCATCAACAAGGTACATGGAGGTAAATCTTGAATAAAACCCACGGTGTCAGCAATTACCGCCTCTCCAGACGCAGGCAGTATCACACGTCTAATGGTTGAATCAAGGGTTGCAGAAAGTTGATCATTAGCAAAGACTTGTGCATTGGTTAAGGTGTTAAACAAAGTTGATTTGCCTGCATTGGTATAACCCGCTAAAGCAATTATAGGCAATTCATTTTTAGTACGTGATTTTATGCCCAAATCACGCTGTTTGTGCACTTTGTCCAATCGCTTGGTAATATTTTAATGCGCACAGCAATCAGTCGCTTATCGGTTTCTAACTGAGTTTCACCAGGGCCATGGTAAGACCGATGCCGCCTTTTTAACGCTCAAGATGCGTCCAACCACGAACCAAGCGTGTTGATAAATGCCTAAGTTGCGCCAACTCTACTTGCAACTTACCTTCAAAATAGCTGGCACTCAAGGCAAAAATATCTCAAATTAGCCCCGTTCTATCCATCAATTAACACTTTAGAGATTTTTATAAATTGCGTTCTTGCGAGGATGATAATTCAGGAAAAAAATCACCAAATCCAATACTAAACCATCTACCATTATTGCAATTTCTTCAACCTTACCTGTGCCAATAAAAAACCGAGATAAGGCCGAGTTGCGATTCACTTTAATGGTTCTAACGATATCCAGACCTGATGGCCCAGCCTTCAAGCTTGGGCATTGTGCGATTGTCTATTACTTGGCAACTCAACATACATCAAAAGCGTTCTTTCGCCTTTGCCAACAGCGTCTTTTTGTTGTTCAAATAATGCCAATTAAAGCCTTCATGTTAGCCAACTTTTTTAGACTTGTTGGGGTGTTTTTGGGATTGACAAACAATCAGTGGTACTTTTTTCTTGTCCACAACTGCTTTGTCAATAACCACCTCGGTCACATCAGAGAGTGATGGCAATTCAAACATCGTATCTAATAACAAATCTTCTAAAATAGAACGCAAACCCCTAGCGCCTGTTTTGCGTTTAATGGCCAATTTTGCAATTGCCAGCAAAGATGGATTTCTAAAAATAAGTTTAACACCTTCCATAGAAAATATTTCTTGAAACTGTTTTATGACTGAATTTTTAGGCTGCGTTAAAATTTTCACCAAAGCAGTTTCGTCTAACTCACTCAGTGCTGTTTGTACTGGCAAGCGCCCGACGAGCTCTGGAATTAAGCCAAATTTAATTAAATCTTCTGGTTGGATTAGTGCAAATAAATCGCTCAATGTTTTTTCTTCTTTTTGGTCTTTTACATTCGCAGCAAAACCAATGCCTGTTACTTTTTCAACACGCCTGTTGATAATTTTATCCAAACCATCAAAAGCCCCACCACAAATAAATAAAATCTTTGAAGTGTCCACATCAATGGTTTCTTGATTAGGATGCTTACGCCCACCTTGAGGTGGCACACTTGCCACCGTGCCTTCAATCAGTTTAAGCATGGCTTGCTGTACACCCTCGCCCGAGACGTCACGAGTAATAGAAGGTGAGTCAGAACGACGAGAAATTTTATCAATTTCATCAATAAAAATAATACCGCGTTGAGCACGTTTTGGATCAAAATTACATTTTGATAATAAATTTTTAATCACATTTTCAACATCATCGCCCACATAACCTGCCTCAGTTAATGTCGTTGCATCGGCCACTGTGAAAGGAACATCTAAAATACGTGCTAATGTTTGTGCCAATAATGTTTTGCCTGAGCCTGTAGGACCAATCATTAAAATATTAGACTTATCTAGCTCTACTTTATTAGATACATAGTCACTTTGAAGACGTTTGTAATGGTTGTAAACTGCAACAGACAATACTTTCTTAGCATGGTCTTGACCAATCACATAATCGTTTAAAAAGTTGTTTAATTGTTTGGGTGTATAATTCCAATCCTCAAACTCATTAGACTCTTCTTGTGAAGCCTGCGCTTCAATTAAATCATGGCACGATTCAATACATTCGTTGCAAATATAAACACCAGGGCCTTTAATTAAACGTTCAATCTCAGATTTACCCTTGCCACAAAATGAACAAACCAATTCTTGATTATCATCTTTCATAAATTTAACGTTTTGCCAATACTTTGTCAATTAAGCCGTATTTAGCGGCTTCCTCTGCTGACATAAAATTATCTCTATCGGTATCCTTTTGGATGGTTTTAATTGTTTGACCTGTATGCAGTTTTAAAATTTGATTGAGTTTTTCTCTCACTTTTAAAATTTCTTGTGCGTGGATATCAATATCACTCGCCTGACCAGAAAACCCACCTAAAGGCTGATGAATCATACACCGAACATTAGGCAGTGCAAAACGTTTGTCTTTAGCTCCTGCTGTTAATAATAAAGCGCCCATACTTGCCGATTGACCAATACACAAGGTAGACACATCAGGCTTGATAAATTGCATGGTGTCATAAATCGCCAAACCAGCAGAAACCGATCCACCAGGAGAGTTAATATATAGGTGAATGTCTTTATTAGGATTTTCAGATTCTAAAAAAAGTAATTGTGCCACAACCACATTTGCCATGTAGTCTTCAACGGGGCCCACTAAAAAAATAATACGTTCTTTTAAAAGACGAGAATAAATATCATAAGCTCTTTCACCTCGGGCAGATTGCTCCACCACCATCGGGATTTGATTTAAATTTTCGATGTCCATTTAGCTACTGTGTAATTTCTTGAAATTGTTTCTGCTTGAAAGACACTTTGGCTTTGTCTAAAATTAAATCTTGAACCATTTTTTCTACTACCAATAACTCAATACTTGATTTTCTCGCAGGGTCTTGATTGTAAAAATCAATCATTTTCTGGGCATCTTCACCATACGCTTGAGACATTTCTTGTAGTTTTGCATCAATTTGTGCCATGCTGGCACTTAATTTGCTATCACTAGAAATTTGATTAACCAACAAACCTAATTTAACACGACGTTGTGCTTCATCATTAAAGGCAGAAGCAGGCATTTCGCCTTGTGCTGGCAAGCCTTGCTGTTGCATACGCTCTTTCATCTCTTTAAGTAAATTGTGCGCTTCATTGTCGATGCTAGATTGTGGAACGTCAAATTGATTGGCTTCAGAAAGTGCATCAAAAATAGCATTTTTATTTAAACGGCTAATACGTCCATCAATTTCAACCTTCATTTGTGCCTTCATACTGACTTTTAAAGCATCCATATCTTTTTCGCCAAACTTCTTAGCAAATGCTTCATCTAATTTTGGCTCTTTGGGTGAGGCCACTTCATTAATATTAATCTCAAAAGTAACGGCTTTACCTGCTAATTTGTCCATGTGATAGTCTTTATGGAATGTCAAATCTAATGCCAGCACACTGTTAGCAGTTGTGTCCATTAAACCTTGTTCAAAACCTTTAATCATTGAGCCTTTGCCAAGCACTATTTTGAAGTCTTTGGCTTCACCGCCATCAAAGGTTTCTCCGTCAATCAAACCTTTAAAATCAATCGACAATCTATCGCCTATTTCAGATTTGCGTTTAACAACTTTATATTCGGTCAATTGTTCTTTTAATCCGTCCAGTGTTTTTTGCTCATCAGCTTTAGTAATCTCTACCTTGGTCTGCCCAATAGTAAGCTTTGAAAAATCAGCCACTTTAATCTCAGGAAACACTTCAAACGTCACCATATAAGAAAAATTCTTCTCATCTTCTGAGTCAACTTTGCTAATAACTGGTTGTTTAACAGGTGTTATTTTGACTTGCGCTAATGCATCAGTCAAGGTTTCGTTCACAATTTCATTAATAGCATCTGACTTGGCATTACCACCAAAGCGCTTACGCACAACAGAAACAGGGACTTTGCCTTTTCTAAAACCGTCAATATTCACTTGCGATGCCATTTTTTGTAAAATTTTATCAGTTTTTTGGTTAAAAGTATCAATAGGCAGGTCTACTTTTAATGATCTGGTTAAACCTTTTAATGTTTCTAATGAAGTTTTCATTGCGTTCAATCCGTTGTTATACTTGAAAAAAAAGCCAATTATACCTAAAATACAGGTAATAAAAAGGCAGCATAACCGCCTCTTTTATTAATTGAGACTTTTAGCTTTGACTCATCTTTTAATTTAATGCAAACCAGAAATATATTGAGAAACCGCTTCAATCTCTTTATTGCTTAAATGTTTGGTGATGTTTCTCATCATGCCTTCATAATCATTATTACGCTCAGGTGCATTGGCACCCATTTGTACATTATGCGCATCTTGACGGAAAGCGATGAGTTGTTTGATTATATAAGTCGCATGCTGAGAGGCCAAAGCTGGAAACTTAGCAGAAGGAATGCCCGCTCCTGTAGGACCATGACAAGCAATACAAGCCGTTACGCCTTTGTCCTTATTACCGCCTCTATAAAGTTGTTCACCCAAAGCAATATTGGCACTTGTACTTGTACTGGCAACACTTTGGGTGATGGTTTGCTTGGAAAAATAAGCGGCTAAATTCGCCATATCGTCCTTAGTTAATGGTGCAACAGTGCCTTTCATAATCGCATCTTGACGGGCATTTGATTTAAAATCTTGTAACTGCTTTAGTAAATAACCTTCGCCCTGCCCGGCTAATTTAGGAAAGGTAGTCACCACTGAATTACCCTGAACACCATGACAAGCGACACAAGTTGCTGAAGTAACCTTACCTTTGGCAACATCACCAGATGCAGAAACATTAATTGAAGTAAAAGCGATTGCAATAATAAAAATTGAGGCTAATTTATTCATAAGATATGCGTTTTTTTGAAAAAAAATAAGTCAACATTATACATTAGCCTTGGTCTACTAAAATAGTGAAATGAAGGATGGTTTTTTTATTGCTTGGATAAATAATCAGTAATTGCTTGCTCATGGCCAGCAACTATTGGTGCCATTGCATTCATAGCTGGGTCTTTACGCACGCCAGATTGAAAATCTTTTAATTGCTTAACAAGCCACATAGCACCTTTGCCAGCCAAAGCAGGATAGGCAGATGTGGCGGGTTTAACATCAATACCATGAAAAGACGAACAGCCTAATAAATCATCCACAGATTTACCAGAGGCTTGCACACCAAAAGTAGTGCTTAGTGTCATCATGGCTAATATGTAGTGTAGTATTTTTTTCATTATTATGTTGTTAAAAAAATCCCTAATAAATTAGGGATTTGTCAGCACAAAAACAAGGACTATTTTTGTGCTGCCAAGAAATCAGCAATTGATTGTTCTTTACCAGCAATTATTGCCGCCATTGCATTCATAGTTGGGTCTTTACGTGCGCCTGTTTGAAAATCTTTTAGTTGCTTAACAGTATAATCCGCCTTTTGTCCAGCAAGGTTAGGATAAATTGGAATGGCTGATACACCTGTAGCACCATGACAACTAGCACAACCACCGCCAGCATAATCTGCTGCGCCATCTGCTTGAGCAAAACCCATTGTAAATGTAGCGACAGTTGCTACTAATAAAATTCTCTTCATTACGCTCTCTCCTTATCATTAAAATTAGTGGTCAATAAATGACCACGAGTCTTCGATTATACACCGTTTTTAACAATGCGCAAACACTACCACCAAGCCAAATTTCTGCTATCTTGCCCCTCTTTAAAAGGCTGTCCGTCAGACGAGGGGTATGAGGTTATTTTTGCTGGTCGGTCAAATGCGGGCAAGTCAAGTGCCATTAATACACTCACGCTACAAAACAAACTTGCCAAAGTATCGCGCACGCCTGGTAGAACTCAACATTTGGTTTTTTTTGAGCTTGATAAAAACCGTCGTCTAGTTGATTTACCTGGCTATGGCTATGCCAAAGTACCAGAACGTGTCAAAGCCAAATGGAACGAAGACATGAATGAATACTTTAACAAACGCGATTGCCTTCGCGGTGCAGTGCTGGTTATGGATGTTCGCCATCCACTCAAACCTTTTGACCAAATGATGCTTAACTGGTGTCATAGTATTAATTTACCCACACAAATCATACTCACCAAATCTGATAAACTTAAAAAAGGTGTCGCCAGCAATACCTACCTTAAAGTTCGTAATCAAATTAAAAAGCACCCTTATGTTGATGTGCAGTTATTTTCCAGCCTAAAAAAACAGGGTTTAGAAACATTGTGGGCTCGATTAGATACCTTTTTTGACTATGTTGATTAATGCTGAACTAACCAATCTTAACGCTAAAGACACCATTGTTTTAGCCAATAATCGACAAGTACTGGCTTTTAAAAAAACCTTCGCCATTCAACATAGCAATACCCAACTACCAAAGGCCTTATCTTGGGGGCAATATTTGCGCCATACTTGGCGCCAAATCAACCCTAATTCAAACTTACGTTTTATTGACCAAATTGAATCAAGACACCTTATCAAACAATCCATGCAAAAACTAAGGCAAAGCACAGACCAACGCCTATTGGATGAAGTGGTTAAAAATAATGATTATTGCGCCAATCATTTAATTGATTTGAACGAGTTAGCTTGCTCAAAAATACGCTCATCAGAATTGTTTAGTACTTGGATTAACGCCTATAAAAACACCAAATTAACCCTAGGTTTGGTTGATTTACACGACCTGCCAAGTTTAATTATTAAAGCCAATGTATCAGTCACCAAACCTCATATATACGGTTTTAAAACCCTAACGCCTCAACAACAACTTTTGTTCGATACAATCGGATATCAACAAATTAACGCTAACAAAACTCACTATATATCAGCCCTCACTTTTGATACCACCACAAGCGAAATCCTCAAAGCCGCTCAATGGGCAAAAGCACACTTTGATAATAATCCTGATAAATCAGTCGTTATTGTTATCCCACAACTTCATGATATACAACATCAGTTAAGCTCTATTTTTGACCAAGTGTTTGATAATTTGCTTACTGAAATTGGGCAAAAATCCTATAATATATCCTTAGGCTTACGCTTAAATCAATACCCACTGATTCAAGGTTTATTATCAATTTTGACATTATCCACCCAATTACAATGCAACAAAATCCAAAGTGTATTATTCAACCAAATTGCCACTTGCGTTTATGTCTCTGGCTACCAACAAGAAAGATCATCCAGAAGCCTATTAATAAACCAAGTTTTGTCCTTATCTGTTGATGAATTTAGTTTGGATAAAATTGACAAAGCTTTGTCAAAATGCCCAATACTAGAGGCCATTATCAAAAATATTAAGCGTGAAAAATCAACCAATAACACACTTGAATCCCACCTTTTAACCTTTAATGACACGCTTAAAATTTGGGGGTTTGCTACTGATAGGAGCCTAAGCAGCACCGAATATCAACTATTTAACAAATACTTAAAAACCAGTTTAGAGCTTAATCGACTTTCACTTTATCATACTAAAGTTAGCGCCCAATCTGCCATCAAACAGTTAGACAATTTAACCACTCAAGTTATTTTCCAGGCGCAAGCAAGTAAAACCAATATCCACATTCTAGGCGCTTTAGAAGCACAAGGCTTATATTTTGACGAGGCTTGGGTACTAGGCATGACTAACCAATTCTTACCCGCGCGACTCAACTCAACTCGTTTTATTACACATGATATCAGCGTAACACACCGAATCCCACACACAGATTACGGGCTGATTGCAACTGACGCTACAAACACACTGGAAAATTTAAGCTCACTTGCCGACAAAGTCGTGTTTTCCTATGCACTAACACACCTTGAAAATGAGCAATTACCTTCACCACTGGTAGAGTTTGACCCAGCCATTAACACAAGCCATATTCAAAAAATATCGCCCATTACGCTAGAGTCTATTGTTGACACTCACACAACCCATTTAGAAAAACCCAAAATAAAATCAGGTGTTCGCATTTTAAAAGACCAAATGGCTTGCGCTTTTAAAGGCTTTGCACATCGACTCAATACCCCAAGTTTTGATGCGCCACATATTGGCATCAACCGATTAGAACAAGGCAGCATTATCCACAACGCCTTGCAATATATTTATCAAGAAATTACCTCAAAAGAACAACTCCTAGCCCTTAGCATCAAAGAACTTGACAGCCTTATTCTTAATAAAATAAACGCCGCTCTCAAATACCACCCAAACTCTGGTTTTAAAAAAATAGAAAAACTCAGGCTCTCTCGTCTTATTCACATTTTCATTGAAGCTGACAAACTTAGAGAATATTTTTGCATACTGGCAATCGAACAAAACATCACCGCTAATATTGCCAATTTAGAATTTGAAACCCGACTAGATAGACTCGACCAAATGAATAATGGCGACAAAATAATCTTTGATTACAAAACAGGCACTACCTCAATCTCCAGCTGGTGTGGTAGCGCTATCAGTGAGCCACAACTCCCCATTTACGCCATCACCAACAACGTTCAAGGCGCGGCTCTTATTGAACTGGTCTCAAACAAAACCAACTTCAAAGGACTATCAAAAGACCCAAACTCTCTACCCAAACAATCCAAATACAAAGGCAAATGCCAAGAATGGGACGAACAGCTTCAAATCTGGCAGAAAACTTTAAATACCGCTAGTCTTGATTTTCAACATGGCATCGCCACTGTCTTGCCTAACAAAAGTGCCTGTGATTATTGTGAATTTGATTTGCTTTGTCGTGTTGAAAAATAATCACTCAATCTCTTAAAATCATGCACTCACTAAATAACAAGATTCCATCTGTTAAAATATGTAAAGTTTAAATTGGGTTGTGCATAAATATGTCTTATATGCTTAATATTGCAGTATAAGGAAATATGTACTGAAATAATAATGTTATGTGTGAAAAATCAGATAGGAGTAAATTTTGAGAAACTACTGTCTTAGCTTTATTAGGCACCCAAATAACAGGCGTTTTGATTTTGCTAATTAAACCAAGTCGTTCGTTAATTCTTTGCCTGAATTTGGGTGTTTTTATGCCTTTAATCGTTAACCTTAAAATCATAAATGGTAATTAATTAAAATTTGTATAAACATACCAAAGTTACAGTTGAAAAATATACAGAATGTGATTGAAAGTGAAAAATCACCAACAGTTATGAATTAGATGCTGAAACTAATACTGTTTTGATAGAATTAGAAAAAAATCATCTAATTTACTTAAAAGCCTATATTTATTGTCTTTTGAAAAATATTAAGGGTTCAGTGATTTTAATATCTAGAGAAACTGTTTCTGAATCATTATTGGGCAGATATTATGTCTATATCTAAAATAGCAGTTGGATGTAAAATGGAAAAGTAAAGCCGCTAAAAAATGGACGTTACTCTTTATCTGATTTAGATGTATTCCCTCAAGTAAAGGCAATGCTTGAATCTAGCTGGGAAGAAGAGCAAAAAATAAAACCTATCCGAAACTATCACTCTATTGAATTATTTGCGGGTACAGGTGGATTAGCAATTGGTTTATAAAAATCTGGTTTCAATGCTATAGCATTGAATAAAATAGATCAGAATGCTTATGCAACACTAAGAAAAAATCGTCCTGTTTGAAATGTCATTGAAGGAGATATAAGCAATGTAGATTTCACCGTATATAAGAATATAGATTTTTATCTGGTAGATTTCAATGCCAAGCATTCTCTTATGTAGGAAATAAATTAGGTTTTGAAGATACAAGAGGAACTTTGTTTTTTGAATTTGCAAGAGCAGTTAAAGAAATAGAGCCTAAAGTATTTTTAGGTGAAAATGTACGAGGACTATTAACCCATGATAATGGAAAAACATTAGAAACCATTAAATCTGTTATTAAAGAACTTGGTTACACTTTAATAGAGCCAAGAATATTACAAGCTATTTTCTATCGTATGCCTAAAAAAAAGAACGGCTATTTGTTGCCTATAACATTGATCAATTTTTATTTTTTTGATAATCGCATGGCTATTGTAACTCATTCAAAATGAATTTAGTTCTCTTGATATTACTTCTTTATTGTTTTAAGAAACAAGTTAATGATTAACTTTTTTTCTATTTGAATGGCTTTGCCAATATCTGACTTATCCAGTTGAGATATATCAATATCTTTAAGTAAATCTCTTAGGTGTTCAATAGGCGTAATATCAATCTCTAGTAGTTGAAATGTAGTGAGCAAATCTTCAAATCTATCTTTGCGTCTAAGCGCATCAATTTTGGTAAAAAAATCAAATATTTCATTGCTTGATTGATCGGTGAAATTCTGTGCAAATTGGTAAAACTGACTAACCAGTTCGGATAATTGCTGATATTGTTTAGGGCATTTAATAGTGTTGCATAAGGCTTTAATATTGTGTCTATGCTCATCTTTAAGCCAAATGGAGAATTTAATATACGCCTTATCAGTATTAAGATTATCCAAAAACTCAAATGAATTGCTATGATTTTGGTGTGCTTGATTATCAAGACTGGGGAAATCTTTTTGATAGGCGCCACAAGCGGTTAATACTTTAAAAAAAGCTGATGGTGTTTCATACGATAAAGCCTTGTTGAGTTCTTTAAATACACGTTCAGGAGTGAGGGCATCTACCTCGCCTGAGGTAACCATTTGGCTCATTAGTTCGTGGGTTTGGCGTGCTACTTTAAAGCCAAACTTTTTAAAGCGTGCTGCAAATCTAGCCACACGTAATACACGCACTGGGTCTTCGCTAAAGGCATCAGATACGTGGCGTAAAATGCCATTGTTTAGGTCTTCTTGGCCATTAAATGGGTCAAATAATTCATCCGCTTTTTGTGCTATTGCATTGATGGTTAAGTCACGGCGTGATAAGTCTTGCTCTAACGTAACTTGGCTTGATGTGTCAAACTCAAACCCTTTATATCCAACACTTATTTTGCGCTCTAACCTTGCCAGGGCGTACTCTTCTTGTGTGCCTGGGTGTAGAAAAACAGGAAAATATTTACCAACTTGTCGATAACCTAAATCCAACATTTCAGCACTGGATGAACCAACCACAACCCAATCTTTTTCAGTGTTGTCATCTGCAACGCCCAACAAACGGTCACGTACTGCACCACCAACTAAATAAACTTTCATACTTAATGGGGAAAATTTTATTAATTCTCATATAATACACGAATGGATTTAAATAAACTAACCCCAGAGCAGTTTAGAATCACGCAACAAGCAGGTACTGAAACACCGTTTACTGGCAAATATTACAACCATCATAAACAAGGATATTATCTTTGTGTGTGTTGCAATCAGGCTTTATTTTCATCTAATACTAAATTTGACTCAGGCACGGGATGGCCTAGTTTTTCTGATGTTTCAAATGCTGATCATGTTAAATTAATCACTGATAATTCACACGGCATGAGCCGAGTTGAAGCAAGGTGTGCTAATTGCAATGCCCACCTTGGGCATGTTTTTCCTGATGATCATACCTCAAGTGGCAATCGCTATTGCATTAATTCTGCTTCACTTGATTTTAAACCCTCATAATGCACATTCATATTCTTGGTATTGCTGGTACGTTTATGGGCTCACTTGCCTTGATTGCTAAACAAATGGGGCATCAAATTACTGGAATGGATCAAGGTGTATATCCGCCAATGAGCACCCAGCTTGACGAGCAAAATATTAGTTATACGCAAAACTACAAAGCTAAAGATTTACCCAAGGCTGATTTATTTATTATTGGCAATACTCTGTCTCGTGGTAATGCGTGCGTGGAGGAAGTCCTCACACAGCAATATCCGTATACCTCAGGTGCACAATGGCTAAGCGAAAACATATTGCATGATAAATGGGTGCTTGGCGTGTCAGGTACTCATGGCAAAACCACCACAGCCAGTATGCTAACTTGGATACTGGAGTTTTCTGGCTACAATCCCAGTTTTTTAATTGGTGGGGTTGCACAAAATTTTGGGGTATCGTCACGTTTAACTGATGCTAACTTTTTTGTGATTGAGGCTGATGAGTACGATACGGCTTTTTTTGACAAACGCTCTAAGTTTGTTCATTACCACCCCAGAACATTAGTGATTAATAATTTAGAGTTTGATCACGCGGATATTTTTGACTCACTCAAAGACATTCAAAAACAATTCCATCATTTAATTCGCACCATACCTAGTAATGGCTTGGTTATTTACCCAAAAAATAATGCAAATATTAATGCGCTACTTAAACAGGGCATTTGGTCTGAGGAGCAAGCTTTACCAACTCAAACTCTGATAAATACAAAAATGGGTACAAAATTTAATGTTGAGAACAGTCAGGTATCGTGGCATTTATTAGGTGAGCATAACATGGAAAATGGGCTATGCGCTATTTATAGTGCGCACCACGTTGGCGTGCCATTTGATGTTGCTTGCAAAGCATTAAGTAATTTTAAAGGGGTGAAGCGTCGCTTAGAAGTCAAGCATCAAACTGAGTCCATTACTTTGTATGATGACTTTGCTCATCATCCTAGCGCCATTAAAACAACAATTGAGGGTTTGCGTGCAAAGGTGGCTGATGAGCCTATTATTGCTATTTTGGAACTAAGATCTAATACCATGCAATCTGGCGTACACCAACAAACTTTAGTGGATGCGCTTAAAAACGCCAATCAATCCTTAATACTACGACCCAAGCATTGTAATTGGGGCATTGATACTTTGTTTAAAAACAATCACTCAGCATATTTGTTTGACTCTGTTGAAGACATTGTAAATCACCTTAGTGCTATTAATCATGGCCACTTTGTGGTGATATCAAATGGTGGTTTTGATGATATTTTTAACAAAATAATACCTAATTTATGAAACCTATTTCCATTGCATTAACAGGTGCTTCAGGCATGCCATATGCCATCACCTTACTTAAAGAATTGGTCAAAACCCAATCATTAATTTATGTCATGGTTTCTCGTGCTGCCAATACCGTCATTTCCATGGAAACTGATCTTAATTTGGGTGCTGGTACTGGTGCAATGGAAAAAAACCTAACTGAATATTTAAATGCAAAAAATGGTCAAATTAAGGTTTTTTCAAAAAACCAATGGACCACGCCAGTTGCCTCAGGCTCTAACCCACCACGCGCTATGATCATTTGCCCATGCACCATGAGCACGCTGAGTGCTATTGCTAATGGTTATGCAGATAATCTAATGCACCGCGCTGCTGATGTGGTGATTAAAGAGCAGAAAAAACTTATTTTAGTGCCTAGGGAAACGCCTTATTCCGCCATCCATTTGGAAAATATGCTTAAACTTTCACGCCTTGGTGTGGTGATTATGGATGCCAATCCTGCGTTTTATCAACATCCTAACTCAATTCAAGATTTGGTAAATTTTGTTGTGGCTAGAATACTTGATCATTTAGCAGTAACGCATAATCTAGCACCGCCATGGCAAGATTAGTTAACAATAAGATTACAAAAAAATCCTAAAGATTACAAAGCAATCACTAAAAAGCCAAAAACAAAGCAAAGCTTTTTTTAAGTTTTCTACCATCAACACTATGTGCAACCTTGGCACCAAGTGGTGCAAATAGGACACTGGTAATAACAATACTTAGTAGCGCTTTAGTATGGATAAAACCTAAACCACTAGTAACATCTTCAGCCCCAATACCTGTTATTATAAAACCCACACTACCTGCAATTGCAATTGGCATGCCCACTGTAGCTGAAGTAGCAATGGCGTTTTTGATATTAATATTGTTATAAACTAAAAATGGGGTTGTCATCGTACCGCCACCAATGTCAACAATACCAACAATGGCTGAAACCAAGCCAATAATATAGCTCGTTACCAATTCCAAACCCATCTACTTAAATTATCCGCATGTCCAGAGGTGCTGATGCGAAACCACATAATCAGTGCAACCGTTATTTCAAAAAATGCGAAGAAAATTCTCAAAAAATCAAAACTCAAGTATTGAGTGATAATCGCACCACAGAATGCCCCTAGTAAAATAGTGGGCGTGAGTTTTATAAAGTTATGCCAATGGACTGACCCATTTTGATGGTGTGCCCAAACACTGGAAATAGAAGTAAAAACAATCACAAAAAGTGCAGTGCCAATTGCTGTTTGCATCAAAATCACATCATGAACTTCAGCTGCTAATACATATAGTAGAGCTGGCACGATAATTAAACCACCACCAACACCTAGCAATCCCGCTACAAAACCAGAAAATACCCCAAGTAATAATAGTTGAACTAATTCAACCAAACACTAACCGTATCAATTAACAAGTCATCTTTTTCATTAAAAAAGTGATCTGCATTCACCATTTTTTGATGGTAGTTTTTATTCTTACTTGATGCTTTAGCGCGCGCCTTTACAGGACTTAATACTGGCTCAATATCATCCATACCATACAAATCAAGCATGTGAATATCAATCTTTGTCAAATATTCAACTGCTAAACCTGGCATGCCTATGGCAGCAAATTTTTTAAATGGATGTTGATTGTTGATCAAATAATGCGCACTCATGACACTACCTAAACTAGGTGCAATTAATGTATTTGCCTCAAAGCCTTGTGCTTTTAAATAATTAGTGGTAGTAGTGATACGATGATCAGCTTTATTAAATACAGGCTTATATTAATCGGCATCAACCCCATTTACCAACACAGGCACTCGGTGTAAAGATTGATATAAACTCATGATTATTATCACTTAACCAAACCGAATAGTCATCCATGAACACGTCTTCAACTTGTACTGCCCAGCATGTTTCTTTAGCGTAATCAGGTGTCGTTTGTGCAAATGCAACCTGAACAATCACAATAGATAGTATCAATAATAATTTCATAAACCCTACTCAAATATGCTTGCTATTATAAAGCAAAAAATCACAGTAATGCTTTTAAGAATAAGTAAGCAGTTATAAAACGTGATTGATGTACACTTATCACAACATTTGAAAAATGTTACAACAAGTGCAATGACATTAGAATATTATCTTGGGAAGAAAATATAATGAATGCAGGACGACGCATTATATTAAATTTAACAATTGATTAATATAGTGGCATTCCGTACTTATTGACAAATTTGGTAATTGATATATAAATCACACCATAATGGATGAAAGTCAATACTTAAAGGGTTTAACATTGGCAGCATTTTAACCAAACATGGCAAGGTGCCAGCTTCCATCTTTTTCATCACTGAAGCTCTGTGTTTTTCAACGGTTAATCGTGAAATATATATCTTTCATCTGCTGATTAGTAGCACCAAGTACAATACAGGCAAATATTTGCTTTTCTTTATCGGTTAATAATTTATAACGAGTAATAACATCAATACTCTTTTGAAACTCATTCATGGCACCAACCATTTTTTGTAAAAGCGCCTATTATACTAATGGCTTTTCAATAAAATCAAGTGCTCCTAATTTAATTGCATCAACCATAATGGCAATTGGGCTGATATTGGCAATAAATACAACTGGAATAAAGTGTTCTATTTTGTTAAGCCTATTTCAAATAGTAGGATCATCAATGTCGGGCATTGCAATATCTACAGTCAAACAGTCTTGAGTGTCATCAACTTGGCTAATGTAGTCCTCACATGAAGAAAAAAATTTAACGGAAAATTTCTTAGAAGTAAATAAAGAAAATATAAATTCTTGGTCTTGTTTATCTTCAACAACCACAAAGATTGTTTTACAAATAACCGAACTAGTCAGTTCCGCCTTGCCCCCAAAATAATTAAACTCAGAAAAAATAATACTTAAAGAATATTGACAATATCGTATTATTAATTATATAAATGCCAACACTACAGCAATTTTGAGAATAATGAAAGCTTGGTTAAATATGGAGATTAAGATCAAACCCTTTGCCATATTAGCAATTCTAGTGTTGAACAGTGATGAATTATAATGACGATATGCACCTGTCGATATAGAGGTATTACTTATTTATTTAAAATAAAAATAATTTTATTATGTTCTAATACACCCGCAAAGAATTATAAGGCGCATTGATACAAATTATTACCAATTTGTATCAATTAGATATTTCAACCACACAAAATATGTGGCGAGAATTTATTTTAAGAGAATTTAGATCGAATCAGACCAGATACAACGCCCATATCAGTTTTGCCATCTAATTTACTTTTTAGCAAACCCATGAGTTTGCCCATGTCTTGCATAGAAAACGCACCAGTATCAGCAATCGCTTTGTCAATAGCAGTGCTTACTTCAGCATCTGATAATTGCTCTGGCATATAATTGTTAATAACAACCAATTCTGCCTCTTCAACATCAACTAAATCAATACGGTTTGCTTCTTTAAATTGTGAAATTGAATCTTTACGTTGCTTAACCATTTTTTGCACAACACTAAGCACCTGCATATCATCCAGTTCAATACGTTCGTCAACTTCTCTTTGTTTGATTGCCCCTAAAATCATGCGTATCGCTTTAAGGGTGGGTTTGTCTTTGGCTTTCATAGCTGATTTCATATCATCAGTCATGCGCGCCTTTAACTCAGACATAATAGTGAATTATAATACTTAGAATGTATCTAGTACATGCGTTTACGATGAACGCGATTTTTAGCCCTTTCTTTGTGTGTTCTTTTAACAGCGGCTGCTTTCATGCGCTTGTTAACCCAAGTTGGCTTTTCATAGAATTCTTTCTTTCTTACATCAGTGATAACACCAGCTCTGTCACAGGTACGACGAAAGCGTCTAAGTGCAATATCAAAAGGCTCGTTTTCTCTTACTTTAATTGAAGGCATATATTTTTCCTTTATGAAGCAGCAGTTTCAGCAACTATATCTGTCGTTGTTTCAAAGCCAACTAATTGGACAATTGCCATTGGGGCTTTATCGCCAGTACGAAAACCAGCCTTTAAAATACGAATGTAACCACCAGGACGATCTTTATAAAATGGCGCTAATTCAGTGAATAATTTGGCAACCATTGCGTCATCACGTAATTTTGAAAATGCATTACGACGATTAGCAACACTGTCAACTTTGGCTTTAGTAATTAATGGCTCAACCACACGTCTAAGTTCTTTTGCTTTAGGCAAGATTGTTCGAATGGCCCCATGTAAAAATAATGAGTTTGCCATATTTTTAAACATCGCCTTACGGTTAGATGAGTTACGATTTAATTGTCTACCTGACTTTCTATGTCTCATGTCTTATTCCTTATTCACTCATTAAATCAACTGGCGGCCAATTTTCAATACTTGTACCTAAGTCAAGCTCTTTATCAGTTAACACTTCTTTAATTTCATTGAGTGATTTACGGCCTAAATTAGGCGTTCTTAGTAAATCTTGCTCAGATTTTTGAATCAAATCACCAATATAGTAAATTTGCTCTGCCTTTAAACAGTTTGCACTACGTACAGTTAATTCCAACTCATCCACTGCTGCCAACAACTGCGGATCAAAATCTTCTGATGTTGGCAATGCCGCCTCTTCTTCTACCAACTCTAATTCAACAAATGAAGATAATTGGTCTTGTAGGATTGTTGCTGCACGTTTAATGGCAACTTCTGCATTAACCGAGCCATTAGTCTCAATCGTAATGTTTAACTTGTCAAGATTAACTTTTTGCTTAACGCGCGCTGCATCCACTGTGAAACTAACACGCCTAATGGGCGAAAAACTGGCATCTAACTGCATACCGCCGATACTTGATGCTTCGCCAGTACGTGACGTAGCAGTATCATAGCCAATACCAGTACTAATCTTAAGTGTCATACGCATATGACCTTCATCATTAATTGTTGCAATCACCTTATCAGAATTAAATGCCGTAATATCAACACCATTAGCTTCAATATCAGCCACTGTGATTTCACACGGGCCTTTCTTGTCAATAACGACTTGTGCAGTTTCAGCTGTATTTAATGCAACTGACACTTCTTTAAGATTAAGTAATATATCTAATACATCTTCTTGAACACCGTCAATTGTAGAAAACTCATGCATAACCCCATCAATGGCCACTTCAGTCACAGCAGAGCCTGTCATAGAAGATAACAGCGTTCTTCTTAGGGCGTTGCCCAAAGTATGACCAAAACCTCGCTCAAGAGGCTCAAGGATGACCTTGAATTCATTAACACCAGTTTGAGAAGACTCAACTAGTTTTGGCTTTAAAAAATCTCTTGCACTACCTTGCATAATTAATTCCTTATTTAGAGTACAGTTCAACAATTAAATGTTCTTGAATGTCTGATGGTAACTCATCACGAGCAGGAGCATTTTTAAACACACCTTTCAATGCCTTGTTATCAATATCAAGCCACTGTGGTTGAGTTGATTGCTCAGCCAACTCAAGTGCTAATTGAATACGGCTTTGCTTTTTAGCTTTTTCTCTAATTGAGATTTCATCATTAACACTCACTTGGTAAGAAGAAATATTAACAACCAAGCCATTCACCAAAATAGACTTATGCGAAACCAGTTGTCTCGCCTCGGCACGCGTGGAACCAAAACCCATGCGATAAACGACATTATCCAAACGACACTCAAGCAGTGATAATAAATTTTCACCTGTAGAACCTTTCTTTTGCGACGCCTTTTTATAATATAGGCGAAATTGTTTTTCTAAAATGCCATAAATACGCCTTACTTTTTGCTTTTCACGTAGTTGTAAACCATACTCTGTGCCCTTTTGACGACGTGCATTAGCGCCGTGCATGCCAGGAAGTTGACTCACCTGACATTTAGAATCCAGTGATCTAATACCACTTTTAAGAAATAAGTCCGTGCCTTCGCGACGTGCTAATTTACAAGTAGGTCCAGTATATCTAGCCATAATTTATCCTTATACTCTACGTTTCTTAGAAGGACGACAACCATTATGAGGGATTGGTGTCACATCTGTGATTGATTGAATTTTTAAACCTTGTGCATTAAGACCACGAATTGCTGAGTCTCTACCAGGGCCTGGACCTTTAACACGAACTTCTAAGTTTTTCATGCCAAAAGCCAATGCTTTCTCACCACAACTACCTGCAGCTACTTGTGCAGCAAACGGTGTGGATTTTCTTGAGCCTCTAAAACCAGAACCGCCTGATGTCGCCCAACAAACTGCATTACCATGACGATCTGTAATCATAACAATGGTATTATTAAACGTTGCATGAATGTGTGCAATGCCATCAGTAATTACTTTTTTGGACTTCTTTTTTGTGGGTGTTTTAGCCATAATATCTACCTATGATGATTTAATTAAACGACGAGGACCCTTACGAGTTCTTGCGTTTGTTTTTGTTCTTTGACCACGTAGTGGTAGTGCTTTTCTATGACGAACACCACGGTAACAACCTAAGTCTTTAAGGCGTTTAATGTCCATAGCAGCTTGACGACGAAGATCACCTTCAACTTCATACTTAGCAACTTCAACACGAATTAATTCCAACTGATCTTCAGAAATATCAACAACTTTGGTAGCTTGGTTTAATTTAAGCGTTGTGCAAATCGCTTTTGCTCTTGTATCACCAATACCAAAAATTGACTGTAAGCCAATCACAATATGTTTATGTGTCGGGATGTTTATGCCTGCTATTCTAGCCATTTATCTTATACCTCTAACGTGTCTCTGTTTCATAGCCTTATTTTCCTTATATTCTTTCTGCTTCTCTCTATCATTACGCAACTTTTAGCTTAACAAAAAGCGTGCAATACTAAATTTTAAAAACCCGTAATTTTACTCTTACAGCTTTACAATGTCAATCCTAATTAACCTTGTCTTTGCTTATGACGAGGCTCTTTACAAATAACACGAACCACTCCATGGCGCTTGATAATTTTACAATTGTTACAAATTTTCTTAACCGATGCTCTTACTTTCATAAAAATGACCTTTTTTAGTTTAAACCTGCCTTCTTCATTAATGACTCATACTGATTAGACATTAAGTGAGATTGGGCTTGTGCAATAAAATCCATCACCACAACAACGATGATTAACAAACTAGTACCACCAAAGTAAAATGGCACATTCCAATATAAAATTAAAAACTCTGGCAGTAAACAAACAGCAGTAATATAAATCGCGCCAGATGCTGTTAACCTCAACATAACCGAATCAATATAATCTGCCGAGTGCTTTCCTGGTCGAATACCTGGAATAAAACCACCTGACTTACGTAAATTATCAGCTGTGTCTTTTGAATCAAATGTTAGTGCTGTATAGAAGAAGGTAAAAAATACAATGGCCAGCCCATAAAACAACACATATAAAGGCTGTCCTGGAGAAATGCTAGCAGTTAAATCTGCCAACCAGCTCATGCCCTCGCTTTGCGAAAACCAACCTCCTAAAGTTGCCGGAAATAAAATAATTGATGAGGCAAAAATTGGTGGAATGACACCTGCCATATTGATTTTTAATGGTAAATATGAACTTTGACCACCAACCATTTTACGACCCTGTTGACGCTTGGCATAATTAACCGTGATACGACGTTGCCCTCGTTCAATAAAGACCACAAAAGCTGTCACTAGCAGTGTCATAATTAATAAAATTGCCACCAAAATAATGGTTAACTCGCCTGTGGATACCAAGGATAAAGTTGAGCCCAACGCCGAAGGCAAGCCTGAAACGATACCAGCAAAAATAATCATTGAAATACCATTGCCAATGCCTTTTTCTGTAATTTGCTCACCTAACCACATTAAAAATAAAGTACCTGTGGTTAATGTCACGACAGTCACCATACTAAAAGTAAAGCCACCTTGAGTGACCAAAGCAACACCACCAGCACTTTGTGATTGCAAGGCAATAGAAATACCATAAGATTGAAATACTGCTAATACCACTGTACCTATACGTGTATATTGTGTAATTTTACGTTTGCCTGTTTCACCCTCTTTCTTCAATTGCTCTAACTTTGGTACAACAGAGGTCATCAACTGAATAATAATTGATGCCGAAATATAAGGCATAATGCCCAAAGTAAAAATAGATAATCTTTCTAATGCACCACCTGAAAACATATTAAACATATCCAAAATCGTGCCTTGTTGATCTTGTACGAGTGAGGCAAGTGCTACACTTGAGATGAATGGAATGGTAATATGCGTACCCAGCCTAAAAACTATTAACGCACCCAATAAAAAAAGGATGCGCTTTGATAAATCCTGAGAGCGGCCTAAGGGTTGGTTCATAACTTACTCGTTCACTGAGCCTTTAACAGCTTCAATCGCCAACTTTGCTCCTTTAGTTGCTTTGATGCCAGTCAATGTAACTGCTCTGGTAATTTCACCAGAAAGAATGACTTTAACACGCTTGATATTTTTAGTCACTAAATTGTGTACCTTTAAAACATCGATGGTCATATCGGTCTCAGTCAGTTTATCAATTTCAGATAATGTTACTTGTGAGGTAATAATGGACACTCTTGATGAAAATCCAACCTTTGGAAGACGACGTTGCAAAGGCATTTGACCACCTTCAAAACCAATCTTGCTGAAACCGCCAGAGCGTGCTTTTTGACCCTTATGGCCACGACCACAAGTCTTCCCAAAGCCACTACCAATACCACGGCCCACACGTTTTCTTGATTGCTTCTCGCCTTCGGCGGGTGACAACGTATTTAATTGCATAACATTCATTTTCTTAATCCTCTACTTTTAGTAAGTAAGCCACTTTATTAATCATACCCCTGATTTCAGGCGTATCTTTAAGCTCTTTTGTATGGTTAATACGCTTTAAACCTAGCCCTGCAATGGTTGCACGGTGAGATGGTAAACGACCATTGAAACTTTTAATCAGGATAACACTAACTGTGTTGTGCTTACTAGATGTTTGTGTTGTTTTAATTGCTGTAGGATTTTTAGCCACTGACACTTTTTTAAGCGCAACCTTAACTGGCGTTTGTGCTTTTTTGGCAGGTGCTTTTTTAGTTGCTGTTACTTTTTTAACTACTTTGTTCTCTTCAGCCATTATCCTTCCCCAGTAATTTGATCAACAGTCTTACCACGCTTGGAAGCAACCAATTGTGGAGGCGACATAGAAGTTAAACCTTCAACCGTTGCACGCACCACACTAATTGGATTACGAGTACCGTTGCATTTCGCCAAAATATTATGCACACCAACCGCCTCTAATACGCTACGCATTGGACCACCAGCAATAACACCCGTGCCTTCTGAAGCTGGCTGCATATAAACTTTAGCCGCGCCAACACTTGAGGTAATTGGATAATGAAGCGTGCCGTTTACCAATGGCACAGACTTCATTGCCTTACGCGCTTTATCCATTGCTTTTTGAATAGCGGCAGGTACTTCACGCGCTTTTCCTGTACCATAACCCACTTTACCGTTACCATCGCCAACAACAACCAGTGCTGAAAAACCAAAAATACGACCACCTTTCACTACTTTTACAACACGACGGATATTAACCAATTTTTCAATATAATCGTTATCATCGTTGTTATTTTTCTTGTATTCAGCCATTATTTACGCCTTTTTAATTTTTTTTAATTAATCTTATTAATAACTTAGAAGTCCAAACCACCTTCTCTTGCCGCATCAGCCAACGCTTTAATACGACCATGATATTTAAATCCAGAGCGGTCAAAAGCGACTTTTGTTACTTTTGCACTAGTAGCAGCTTTAGCGATTGCTTCACCAACTTTAGTTGCTGCATCTACATTACCACCATTTTTAAGTTTGGCTACTAATGTCGAAGCAGAAGCCAACACTTTAGTACCACAAGGACTAATAATCTGAGCATAAATATGCTGTGCAGTTTTGTGAACGCATAAGCGCTCAACACTTCTTTGTGCGTGCTTGGCTCTAAATTTGGTTGCTCTTCTTAAACGAGCTTGTTTTTTAGAAAGTTTCATATTAATACCTTGGTCAATTATTTCTTCTTAGCTTCTTTACGAACAACTTGTTCATCAGTGTAACGAACGCCCTTACCTTTGTAAGGCTCTGGTGGACGATAAGCTCTAATTTCAGCGGCCACCTGACCTACTTTTTGCTTGTCCATACCTTTAATGACAATTTCAGTTTGAGAAGGTGTTTCAACTGTAACGCCTTCTGGGAGTTTGTAATTAATTGGGTGCGAAAAACCTAATGTAAGATCCAGTACTTTTTCCATTGCTTTGGCACGATAACCAACACCAATTAAGGTTAACTTCTTTTCCCAGCCTTCTGTTACACCCTGAATAAGATTTGCAGTATTGGCTCTTGCTGTGCCAGCTTGAGCCCAAGCTTTCTTTTGCTCTTTCTTTTCAGCAATAGTAATATCAAAACTAAGTTTATCATCAGTATTTGTAATTACAACGCAAGGATGAACATTCATATTCAACTTACCCAACTTACCCTTGGCATACATTAAATGATCAGTAATGGTAACTTCAACACCAGTTGGTATGGTAATGGGTGATTTTGCAACTCTAGACATTCTAACTCTCCAATATTAGTAAACGCTACACAAAACTTCGCCGCCTACATTGTGCTCATGTGCTGCTTGTCCAGTCATCACGCCTTTAGGCGTAGAAACAATAACAATACCTAAGCCATTCATAACACTTGGCATTTGTGAACTGCCCACATAAACTCTTAAACTTGGCTTTGATATACGCTGTAATTTTTCAATAACTGGCTTGTTGTCATAATATTTTAATTTAATGTTTAATGTTTTACTAGCAGAAACACCATCAACACTAAAAGATTCAATATAGCCTTCTTGTTGCATCACACTTGCAATGGCAGATTTTAAATTTGACGCTGTAACATTAACTTTTTTTCTCTCAACCATTTGTGCGTTGCGAATGCGCGTTAACATATCAGCAATAGGATCAGACATACTCATATTATTTCTCCTTACCAGCTTGCTTTAGATAAACCTGGAACTTCACCATTCATAGTGCGCTCTCTAAGTTTGGTTCTAGCAAGGCCAAACTTACGGTAAAAACCATGTGGGCGACCTGTCAAAGCGCAACGACTACGCTGACGTGTTG
This sequence comes from Candidatus Ruthia sp. Plio_17_S18, assembly GCA_021730105.1. Lineage (GTDB taxonomy): Bacteria > Pseudomonadota > Gammaproteobacteria > PS1 > Pseudothioglobaceae > Ruthia. Next base: position 204,113 of record CP072538.1, on the reverse strand, counting down.
GCGAAGCATCACGTGGCAGAGCCTGTAACTTAATGGTTGCTTGAAAACGCTCTTCATCAGATGTGTTAATACTCTTAATAATTTTCTTAAGCTCAAGGCGTTTTACTTTGTATTTTTCAACCAGCTTTGTGCGCTTGATGTCTCTATTTATCATAGACTTTTTAGCCATTTTTCTTATCCTTTAAATGGAAATTTAAACATTGCCAATAGTTTCTTAGCGTCTTCATCACTTTTTGCAGTGGTGGTAATGGCAATATCCATCCCACGCACTCTTGTTACTTTTTCAAAATCAATCTCAGCAAATGTAATCTGCTCAGTAATACCCATGTTGTAATTACCACGACCGTCAAATGCAGTGGCCTTTAAGCCACGAAAATCACGAATACGAGGAATGGCAATATTAACCAAGCGATCAAGAAATTCATACATTCTTTCCTTGCGTAAAGTAACCTTACAACCAATTGGGCTTCCTTCTCTTAACTTAAAACTTGCCACTGATTTACGCGCATTACAAGTTAATGGTTTCTGACCAGAAATAAGGCTAATTTCTTCCAATGCACTTTGCAGTACCTTTTTATCACCCAATGCACTACCCAATCCCATATTGATTGTAATTTTTTCAATCTTAGGCACTTGCATAGGATTAGACATACCTAGCTCTTTTTGTAAAGCTGGTAAAATTTCGTTTATGTATTGTTCTTGTAATCTAGACACGCTTATATTTCCTTATACTTAATCAAACGATTGCTTCATCATTTGATTTAAAAAATCTTTCTTTAATGCCGTCTTTATTAGTGCGGACACCAACCCTATCAGCTTTTTTAGTTGCTGGATTATAAATAGCAACATTAGAAACTGCTAGAGGCATTTCTATCTCTGTAATACCACCCGTAACACCTGCATTTGGGTTGGGTCTTACATGTTTTTTGGCAAGATTTAAACCCTCAACCAGCACCTTAGAATCTAATACCTTGGTTACTGTACCTGTAGAGCCTTTGTCTTTGCCGGCAATAATAATAACTTCGTCGTTTAATTTAATCTTTTGCATTATAAAACCTCTGGTGCAAGTGAGACAATTTTCATAAATTGTGCATTGCGTAATTCGCGAGTCACTGGGCCAAAAATACGAGTACCGATTGGCTCAAGTTTTGTACTTAGAAGTACAATTGCATTATTATCAAAACGAATACGAGACCCATCGCTACGACGAACACCATGAGCAGTACGTACAACAACTGCATCATACACATCGCCTTTTTTAACTTTGCCACGCGGTGCGGCTTCTTTAATACTGACCTTAATGACATCGCCGATGTTAGCATAACGACGCTTAGAACCACCCAGTACTTTAATACACATTGCTTTAACGCCACCACTATTATCTGTGACCTTAAGTTTTGTTTGCATTTGAATCATGAATTACTCTTTTTAAATAAACTTAATATTAATCAACAGAAACTGATTTTTCAACCACTTCCAGTAATGCCCAATGTTTAGTTTTTGAAAATGGCTTTGATTCAACCACTCGAACTAAATCACCACGTGTGCATTCATTCTTTTCATCGTGTGCATGCACTTTGGTGCTACGTTTGATGTATTTTTTGTAAATAGGATGTCTTACTTTGCGTTCAATTAAAACAGCAATGGTCTTGTTACGATTGCTACTCACAACCGTGCCTGTTAATACGCGTTCTACTTTTGTGTCACTCATGCTTGTTTCTGCCTAATAATAGTTTTAACTTGTGCAATAGACCTTTTAGTTTTTCCCAACTTTGAAGCATCATCCAATTGTGCGCTTTTATGCTGCATGCGCAACTCAAAATGCTTCTTTAGAAGTTTAATCAACGTTTCATTAAGTGCTGAAACGTCTTGATTTCTTAACTCTTTAACATCCATTACATTACCATCCGTTTAATAACTGTAGTTTTGACTGGCAACTTTGCTGCCGCTAATGCAAATGCTTCTCTAGCAATTGTTTCATCAACACCTTGCATTTCAAATAACATCTGACCAGGTTTAATTTGTGCAACCCAATATTCAACACTACCCTTACCTTTACCCATTCTAACTTCTAATGGTTTTTTAGTAATAGGCTTGTCTGGAAACACACGAATCCAAATTTTTCCTTGACGCTTAACATGACGTGTCATTGCACGACGTGCAGATTCAATTTGTCTGGCGGTCATGCGACATCTGCCCACAGCTTGAAGTCCGATTTCACCAAAACTAACCTTATGACCCGTTGCAAGACCGCGATTACGACCTTTCATCATTTTTCTAAATTTTGTTCTCTTAGGTTGTAACATTGATCAATCCTTCGCTTTATTTTTTGGCAATTTATTCGTTGCACCACGGCGAGCAACCTCATCTAGTGTGCCTTTTTTGTGATCTAGAATCTCACCTTTGAAAATCCAAACCTTAATACCAATAACACCGTACTGTGTGTTTGCACCATAAGAGGAATAATCAACATCAGCTCTAAAAGTATGTAATGGTACTCGACCTTCACGATACCACTCGGAACGAGCAATTTCTGCACCATTTAAACGACCACTGACCATCACTTTAATACCTTGAGCGCCCAAACGAATTGCATTGCCTAGCACACGCTTAACAGCACGACGATACATCACACGTTTTTCCAATTGTTGAGCAATATTTTCAGCCACCAAACGAGCATCAAGCTCAGGTTTTTTAATTTCTTCAATGTTAATATGAACAGGAATACCCATCATTTTTGAAACAGTTGACTTTAACTGCTCAATATCAGCACCTTTTTTGCCAATAACAATACCTGGACGTGCCGTATGAATAGCAACCTTAGCACTATTTGCCAAACGTTCAATCTGAATGCGACTAACAGAAGCATTCGTTAATTTATCGAACATATAATCTCTAACTTCAATATCAGATAATAAATACCTAGAATAATCTTGACTATTGGCATACCATTTAGAATCCCAATCTTTGACAATACCTAATCTAATACCTTTTGGATTGACTTTTTGACCCATATTAAACCTACTTGCTTACGCCAACTGTAATGTGGCTTGTTCTTTTTAAAATTCTATTCGCCCTACCTTTTGCTCTTGGACGAATTCTTTTCATGGTTGAACCTTCGTCAATATAAATACTGGTAACGCATAATTCATCAATGTCTAGTCCATCATTATGCTCAGCATTAGAAATGGCTGAGTTCAACACTTTTTTAACTAAAATTGCTGCTTTTTTATTACTGAATGATAAAATATTTAAGGCCTCCTCTACCGATTTAAGACGAATCTGATCCGCCACCAGTCTTGCTTTAAAAGCGGATGTTTTTGCATATTTGTGTACTGCTTTAACTTCTTTCATTGTCATCTACCTATTTAAGCTTTGCGATCACCAGAGTGACCTTTGAAAGTTCTAGTAATGGCAAATTCGCCCAATTTATGACCAATCATGTTTTCATTGATAGACACAGGAACATGCGCCCTACCGTTATGAACTGCAATCGTAAGACCAATCATTTCAGGCACGACAACACTGCGACGCGACCATGTTTTAATTGGTTTTCTGTCATTTTTTTCTTGAGCCACTAATACTTTTTTGATTAAGTGCTCGTCTACAAACGGTCCTTTTCTTAATGATCTAGCCATGATTAACCCTTATTCCTATGACGCACGATGAGCTTATCTGTGCGTTTATTACTACGTGTTTTATAACCCTTTGTCGGTGTACCCCAAGGAGAAACCGGGTGTCTACCACCGCTGGTTTTACCCTCACCACCACCATGTGGATGGTCAACCGGGTTCATAACAACACCACGGACAGTTGGACGAACACCTCGCCAACGAGTGGCACCTGCTTTACCTAATTTTCTTAAACTATGTTCAGACCTAGAAACTTCACCAATCGTTGCGCGACAATCTGCCAAAATTTTGCGTACCTCACCAGAGCGAAGCCTTAAAGTAACATAATTGCCTTCTTTAGCAATCAACTGTGCAGAGGTGCCAGCACTACGGGCAATTTGTGCGCCTTTCATGGGTTTTAATTCAATACAATGAACCACACTACCTAATGGGATGTTGCTTAATGGCATTACATTGCCTGCTTGAATGGCAACAGAATTGCCTGACACAATGGTATCACCAGCACTCAAACCACGAGGCGCAATAATATAGCGACGCTCACCGTCAGCATATAAAACTAAGGCAATATTAGCGCTACGGTTTGGATCATATTCCAAACGTTCAACACGTGCAGTAATATCATCTTTATTACGTTTAAAATCAATAATACGATAACGACGTTTATGCCCACCACCCTTATGACGTGTGGTAATACGGCCTGCGTTATTACGACCGCTGATTCTATTTTTGCTTTGTGTTAATGGTGCGTAAGGTGCACCTTTATGTAACTCTTTGTCTACAATACTAACAACAAATCTTCTACCTGGTGAGGTTGGTTTTCTTTTAATTACTTGTGCCATAATAATCTCTTTAAGTGTTGCTCACATCAATCATTTGGCCTTCAGACACTTTTACCATTGCTTTTTTCCAATTTGCACGCGATCCAACCTTACCTTTAAATATTTTTTTCTTACCTTTAACAATTGAGGTTGTCACCTTTTCAACATTAACGCTCAACAACATTTCAACTGCAGCTTTAATCTCTCTTTTAGAACTATCAACACGAACTTTAAACGCGTATTGATTGTGTGCTGACAGCATGTTCGTTTTTTCAGAAACGATTGGCGCCAATAAGGTTTTTAATACTTTTTCTTGATTCATAACATTGCCTCAATTTTTTTCAATGCTGCCTCGGTTACCACAACATTGTCATAACCAATCAAGCTAACCGGGTCAATACTTTGTGTATCACAAACACCAACATGATATAAATTACGAGAAGATAAATATAAATTCTCATTTAACTCATCAGTCATTAATAAGGCATATTTCACATTAAGTGTCTTGAGTAATGCGATGACATTCTTAGTTTTAATCTCTTTAATGTCAAACTCTGACACCACTTTTAAACGTTCAGAGCGAGCGAGTTCAGAAAAAATAACACTGATTGCACCCTTATACATTTTCTTATTAACCTTTTGCGCATAACTTTTTGGCGCAGCTGCAAATGTCACACCACCTGAACGCCAAATAGGGCCACGAGTAGTGCCAGCACGGGCACGACCTGTGCCTTTTTGCGCCCAAGGTCTCTTGCCGCCACCACTAACAGCAGAACGATTTTTTTGTGCTTTGGAACCTTGACGACCGCCAGACATATAAGCTGTGGTCACTTGGTGAACCAGTGATTGGTTAAAATCTCTTGCAAAAACAGCATCAGCCACCTCAATGGTGCTTGACTTGTTTGTGCTTATATTTAATACTTTTAATTTCATCTTAAACTCTTACGCTTGTTCAGTTTGGGCCACTTCATCAGTTACTTGATTTTGAATATTTTTGCTAACTTCTTGATTAATCTTGTTTTTCTTAGGTGATAAAGAAACTTTAACAAAGCCTTTAGTTGCACCAGGAATTGAACCCTTAACAAGAATGATATTTCTTTCATTGTCCACTTTAACAACTTTTAGACACTCTTGGGTTACTTGCTCATCACCCATATGACCAGCCATTTTCTTACCTTTAAAGACACGACCAGGCTCTTGACATTGCCCTGTAGAACCAATAGCACGGTGAGAAATTGAGTTACCATGAGTGGCGTCTTGCATTTGGAAATTATGACGCTTTACACCACCTTGAAAACCCTTACCTTTAGATTTGCCAATAACATCAACATAATGACCAGCACTAAATAATGAAATATCAACACTTGTTACATCGGTTATGTCATCAGCTTCTACTCTAAACTCCCAAAGCCCCAAGCCAATTTCTTGAGAGGCTTTAGCGTAATGACCTTTAATGGCAGCAGGTACGCGACGTACTTTGGCTTCGCTTTTTTTATTTACTTTCACCCCTGTTGTTACTTGGACAGCACTATAGCCGTCTATATCAATTGTTCTTGTTTGAACAATACGATTGGGCTCAATTTTAATTACACTCACTGGTGTAATAGAACCGTCATCGCTTATCAGGCGCGTCATTCCTATTTTTTGTCCCACTAAACCCATTGCCATGATCTTATTCCTAAATTATTTACTTGCTTAATTCAGCTTAATTGCAACATCAACACCGGCTGCTAAATCTAGCTTCATGAGTGCATCTACTGTTTTGTCTGTTGGACTAATAACATCCATTAACCTAACGTAAGTTCTTAATTCGTATTGGTCTCTTGCCTTCTTATTAACGTGAGGAGAGGTCAATACAGTGAAACGCTCCTTCTTAGTAGGTAGAGGAATTGGACCTCTAACACTGGCACCTGTGCGCTTAGCTGTTTCTACAATTTCAAGCGCTGACTTGTCGATTAAACGATGATCAAATGCTTTTAATTTAATTCTAATATTTTGATTGCTCATGTGCCTTTATATCCTGTCTATTTGCGTTGTAAATTTCTCAAACGAAAAACGCAAGATTATACAATAAACCTTGCACCTTAATTAACTAATTTAATCCGTCACCTTAGAAACCACACCCGCACCCACCGTGCGACCACCTTCTCTAATAGCAAACCTTAAGCCATCTTCCATAGCGATTGGTGACAATAGCGCTACTTGCATTTTCACATTATCACCTGGCATTACCATCTCTACACCATCAGGTAGCTGACAAGCGCCTGTCACGTCCGTTGTTCTAAAATAGAACTGTGGACGGTAGTTGTTAAAGAATGGGGTATGACGGCCGCCCTCATCTTTGCTTAAAATATAAACTTCTGCTTCAAATTTTGAATGTGGATTGATTGAGCCTGGCTTGGCCAATACTTGACCACGTTCAACTTCTTCACGCTTGGTACCACGAAGTAAAACACCCACGTTATCGCCTGCTTCGCCTGAATCAAGTAACTTTCTAAACATTTCAACACCGGTACAAGTAGTGGTTTGTGTGTCTTTAATACCAACGATTTCTAATTCGTCACCAACATTAACAATGCCTGCTTCAATACGGCCTGTCACTACAGTGCCACGACCTGAGATTGAGAATACATCCTCAATTGGCATTAAGAATGACTTGTCTGTGTCACGCTTAGGAGTTGGGATGTAAGTGTCTAGTGCTTCTACTAACTTAATGATTGAAGGTACGCCCATGTCTGATATGTCGCCTTCTAAAGCTTTAAGTGCTGAACCGAAGATGACTGGCGTGTCATCACCTGGGAAATCATATTCGTCTAGTAACTCACGGATTTCCAATTCAACCAATTCAACCAATTCTTCATCGTCAACCATATCGGCTTTGTTCATGTAAACAACGATGTAAGGGACGCCTACTTGCTTAGATAATAGAATGTGCTCACGGGTTTGAGCCATTGGACCATCTGTGGCAGCAATAACAATAATAGCACCGTCCATTTGAGCAGCACCTGTGATCATGTTCTTAACGTAGTCGGCATGTCCTGGGCAATCAACGTGTGCATAATGGCGGGCTTCACTTTCATACTCGACGTGGGCTGTTGAGATGGTAATACCGCGTTCTCTTTCTTCAGGGGCATTATCAATATCTGCATAATCTTTGAATTCGCCACCGCGCGCTTCTGCCATAACTTTAGTGATGGCGGCTGTGAGTGTGGTTTTGCCGTGGTCAACGTGACCGATTGTGCCGACGTTGACGTGTGGTTTGGTTCTTTCGAATTTTTCTTTTGACATTTGATGCTCCTTACTTATTTAATTTTTCAATCACTTCATAAGCCACTTTTTTTGGCGCTGCTGTATATTTTGCAAATTCCATTGAATAGCTTGCTCGACCTTGTGTCATTGAGCGCAAATCATTAGCATAACCAAACATTTCTGCTAAAGGAACTTCTGCCTTAACTTGCTTACCTACAGGTGTGTCTTCCATCGCACCAACAATACCACGACGTCTATTAATATCACCCATCACATCACCCATATAATCTTCAGGTGTTGAAACTTCTACCGCCATCATTGGCTCAAGTAATTGAGGATTGGCCATTCTAACACCTTCACTCAAACATTTACCGGCTGCAATTTTAAATGCCATTTCATTCGAGTCAACATCATGATAAGAACCATCATAAACAGTTACTTTAATATCAACTATAGGGAAGCCAGCTAATACGCCATTTTCCATGTGCTCCTGAATACCTTTGTTTACTGCAGGTACATATTCTTTAGGAATGACACCACCTTTAATTTCATCAACAAATTCATAGCCAGCACCTGGCTCTTGAGGCTCAATTCGTAAATATACATGACCGTATTGACCACGGCCACCAGATTGCTTAGCAAATTTATGTTGATGCTCAACCATAGTTGTAATGGCTTCACGATAAGAAACTTGTGGCACACCAACATTACACTCAACATCAAATTCGCGAACCATGCGATCAACAATAATATCTAAGTGAAGCTCGCCCATGCCTGCAATAATGGTTTGACCTGATTCTTCATCGGTTGATACACGAAAAGAGGGATCTTCAGCCGCCAATTTGCCAAGCGCAATGCCCATTTTTTCTTGGTCTGCTTTGGTTTTAGGCTCCACTGCCAAAGCAATCACCGGCTCAGGAAATTCCATTCTTTCTAAAACAATCTTCTGTTTAAGATCGCATAAAGTATCACCTGTCGTGACATCTTTAAGACCGATTGCTGCAGCAATATCACCTGCACGTACTTCTTTAATTTCTTCACGCTCATTGGCATGCATTTGCACCATACGACCAATTCGTTCTTTCTTACCTTTAGATGAATTATATACAAAATCACCTGCTTTTAATACGCCCGAATATACGCGGAAAAAAGTCAAATTACCCACAAATGGATCAGTTGCAATTTTAAATGCTAGTGCGGCAAATGGTTCATCATCATCCGCTTTTCTAGGAGCGACCGTCTCATCCTTGTCGTCCAATATACCTGTAATGGCATCTACATCTAATGGTGATGGCATATACATAATCATGGCATCTAACACAGCTTGTACACCTTTATTTTTAAAGGCAGAGCCACAAAACATTGGGATAATTTCACTTTTAATGGTTTGAGAGCGAATGCCTTCTTTAATTTCATCATGACTAAGCTCGCCTTCTTCAAGGTATTTTTTCATTAGCTCATCATTTGCCTCAGCAGCAGATTCAATCATGAACTCACGTTTTTCCTCTGCCAATTCTTGTAATTCTGCAGGGATATCCCTTGTTTCGTAAGTTGCACCCTGATCATCTTCGTTCCAAAAAATAGCTTTCATGCTGATTAAATCTACAACACCTTCAAAACCTTCTTCTGCACCAATGGCAATTTGCATGGGTACTGGATTGCCACCTAAGCGTGTTTTAATTTGCTCGCAAACACGTAAAAAGTCCGCGCCAGCGCGATCCATTTTATTAACAAAACCAATTCTTGGTACGTTATATTTATTCGCTTGACGCCAAACCGTTTCTGACTGAGGCTCTACCCCACCAACTGCGCAAAATACAGCACAAGCACCATCTAATACTTTTAATGAACGCTCAACCTCAATGGTAAAGTCAACGTGACCCGGTGTATCAATAATATTAATACGGTGGTCTTCAAACTGCTTGTCCATACCCTGCCAAAAACAAGTGGTTGCTGCAGAAGTAATGGTAATACCACGCTCTTGCTCTTGCTCCATCCAGTCCATAGTTGCGCCACCATCATGCACCTCACCAATTTTGTGAGTACGGCCCGTATACAATAAAATACGCTCTGTTGTGGTTGTTTTGCCGGCATCAATGTGTGCCATAATGCCAACATTACGATAACGATCAAGTGGGGTTGTTCTTGCCATTTTTCTTGTGTCCTGTGTGTTACTTACCAGCGAAAGTGAGCAAATGCTTTATTTGCTTCTGCAATTCTGTGGGTGTCTTCTTTCTTTTTAAATGCGCTACCACGATTTTGTACAGCATCTAAAACTTCACCTGCCAGTCTAAGTTTCATGCCTTTTTCACCACGCTTGCGTGACGCTTCAATAATCCAACGCATTGCTAAGGCAATTTTGCGTTCAGATCTGACTTCAATTGGCACTTGATAAGTAGAGCCACCAACACGACGAGATTTAATTTCAACTTGAGGACCAATATTATCCAAGGCTTGCTTAAATACTTCAATTGGTTGTGCATTGCCCTTAGCTTCAATAGTGTCTAAGGCTTCGTATACAATTTTTGCTGCCACTGATTTTTTACCATCAAGCATTAAAATATTAACAAACTTAGCCAATACCAAATCACCAAACTTAGGATCTGGCAAAATTTCTCTTTTAGGTGCGGATCTTCTTCTCATTGTATTTCTCTTGTTTTAATTATTGTAATTACTTATTTCTTTGGCTTTTTAGTGCCATATTTAGAACGGCCTTGCATTCTACCATCAACTCCTGTTGTATCCAATGCACCACGAACTGTATGGTAACGAACACCAGGTAAATCCTTCACACGACCGCCACGAATAAGAATTACTGAATGTTCTTGTAAGTTGTGGCCTTCACCACCAATATAGGTCGTTACTTCATTAGCATTGGTCAGTCGAACACGGGCGACTTTTCTAAGTGCCGAGTTAGGCTTTTTAGGAGTTGTGGTGTACACACGGGTACAAACACCACGTTTTTGAGGGCAGCTGTCTAATGCTGGCACACCACTTTTGACGACTTTCTTTTTACGTGGATTACGTACCAATTGATTAATCGTTGACATATTGCAATTTCTCCCAATTTCTCTAAAGTTTATAATGTATATTTAAGTTATTAAATCGTCTTGTGGTTTTTCTTTAAAGACAATAAAGCGAGGCATTATACTTTGTTAGGAGTGCCTATGTCAACAAGATTTACAGAGATTTTTTTAACAAGCTGTGCAATAAAAAACCACTGGCACAATCTAGCATTTCAAACACCTCGTCAAAGCGTCCTTCAAAGTAAGGGTCGGGTACACTTTTGCCTTGGTTGTTAGGAATATTATCCAGCATTAATGACAGTTTAGTTTGGTGCTCACGTGGACAAATAGACTTCAAAATACTCAAGTTTGAGATATCCATAGCAAAAATATAATCATAATGATAAAAGTCGCTCTCATGCACTTGCCTTGCCCGCTGATAGGATAAATCAACATGACATTTATTAGCGGATAATTGCGAGCGTGAATCTGGCTGCTTACCTATATGATAAGCATGAGTACCTGCAGAATCTATTTCAAACAAGTGTTTAGCATCATGTTTTTCCACTTGTGACCTAAAAGCACCTTCTGCCGTTGGCGAGCGACAAATATTACCCATACATACAAATAAAATTTTTATTTTTTCTTTACTCACCCGTCTTAATGTGTTGATAAAATCAACACTTATTATACCAATGTGTTTATTAGCCATGTCCAACTCACTATTACATTCTGCAAAAACAGTAATTTTAACTGAAGCACAAGCGGTAATGATGCTGGCCGATGGACTTGATCAAAACTTTGTTGATGCTTGTCAATTAATCCAAAATTGCACTGGCAAAGTCGTTTTAATTGGCATGGGTAAATCTGGACACATTGCGGGCAAGATTGCTGCAACACTTGCTTCTACTGGCACCCCTGCCTTTGCTGTTCATCCTGGTGAAGCAGGGCATGGCGATTTAGGAATGATTACACAAGAAGATGTGGTGATTGCTATTTCCTACTCTGGCGAATCTGACGAAATTATGATCTTAATACCAATCATTAAACGCCTTGGTGTCTTAATCATTGGTATGACAAAAAATGCAAACTCCTCAATTGGCAGGATTAGCGATGTGCATCTTGATGTCAGCGTTGAAAAAGAAGCTTGCCCACACAACTTAGCCCCCACTTCATCAACCACAGTAGCTTTAGTCATGGGCGATGCACTAGCAATCAGCTTATTAACCAATAAAGGTTTTAGTGTGGGTGACTTTGCCCGCTCACACCCATCAGGTGCACTAGGTCGTCGCTTGTTAACCTTTGTCAGTACCATTATGAAAATAGGGGGTGATATACCTATCGTCAGTGCTGATACTAAATTGCTAGATGCCTTATTAGTAATGAGCCAAAAAGCCTTAGGCATGGTATTAATTACCGATAACAACATTTTAAAAGGTATTTTTACAGATGGTGATTTAAGGCGCGTACTTGAAACACATTCTAATATTCAAAGTTTAACCATTGGCGAGGTTATGACGTCTAATTGCCAATCAATCTCAAAAGACAAGCCTGCCATAGCGGCAGTACAAATGATGGATGAATTTAACCTAAACTCATTGCCTGTTGTTGATAATCACAACCAAGTCGTTGGCGCTATCAATACCCACACTCTCATGCAAGCAAAAATTATTTAAATCTTAAGTTCAACCATCTTAATACCATCATTAATCACCATAAATATTAAAAGTTAAATGCTATTCAATTACACCACCATCGTTACGATAAATAGCAATAACGCTTAATCTTGGTATGCCGCTATATTTATTAGGAAAAATAGAGCCTCTTTTCTCATCAGGGTGTTGTATACCTACAAACATTGTCTCTTTATCAGCGCTCCAAGTAAGCCCAATAATTTCACATTCTTTTGGGCCTACCAAAAAACGTTTAATTTCACCAGTTTTTGGATTGCCTAAAAGCATTTGGTTATTACCCATACCAGCCAAATCACCCTTTACTATCAGTTTGAATCCAAAGAACCTCCCTTAGAGTCAAAATTTAAGCCACCTGGCGAATTAAACATATTATGCTTGGTAATATTTTCAAGGCCTGATTTTAAATTATTCTTATGAACTGCAGGGTTGCCAGATAATGCAAACAAATTCCAACTAAAATTAATATCACTGGGGTCGCTATTTTTAGGCGTCCATCGAACAATTTGACCATATTTATTAGCCACTATTGGATTGACTGCATTAATTGGCGTTGCATCGTCACCTTTATTTGGTTTTATTCCTCTATTTTTATTATTGATCAATGCACAATATACTTCGACTTTATTATGATTGGCAGCCACCCCATTCTGGCCTATCCATTGTAGTTGCACCCACTTTAGACCCAGCGGCGTGTATGAATACAAACTTCTGATTTACTCATCCAGTGCTTGCTGGCGTTAATGTCAACCACATACCAGTGTTGTTGTCATTAAACTTAGCAACAAATAAATACCCATCTTCAAGTAAATTTGAATTATCGTCATACTTACTATATTTACCTGCAGATACAAATTTGTATAAATATTAACCACGCTCATCATCGCCTAAATAAACCACGATATGCCCATGCTTAGCAATGACCACTTCTGCATTTTCATGTTTAAACGTCCCAAAACAGTACGTTTCTTTGGCGTTGATTTTGGATTTAGCGGATCAATGTTTTTGAGTGTAAGTGAAGCAAGCACAATCCCTTCTAAAAACAACCAAATACAATATAAAACTCCTACATTTAATAATTTTAATATTATTATTGGTTTCTCAAATAATTCGAAAGATGATATTAACAATACGCACAAATTACTTGTAGTTAAATATGCTGATAAAAATTATGGGTTTTCACTTGGAGGTGGCAAAAGCGCAAAAAGCAATGAAAAGGGTATAACGGCTTGGTATACAACAGAAAATAATACTACATTTAATATTTTGACCTTTGTATATAATGAAAATTCCATCAAAACAAAATATAGTGGTATTAGTTTGAATTATCAAATTGATAAAGATAACAACGAAGACGACCGCTACGGCCTTGATTTAACGTTTTAATTTTGAGTTGAATTCTTTATCTAAACAAAAAATTATCATGGTAAAAGAATTATAGAAATAGAAGCAGTGGTAGAAATATTAGACAGTAATTCGCTCTATACCCCACCAAATTCCAATTAAAGAAATAACAATTGAGGTTGGGATAATGACTATTTTTTTATAATTTAAATTGAGTGATTTTATAAAAAATAAGGTTGATACCACGCTTATTACAATCACAATTTGTGCCAACTCAACGCCGACATTAAAACTGATTAGTGTGGTTAAAAAATTGTCTGATGACATTTTAAAACTTTTTAACATACTGGCAAAACCTAGACCATGCACAAGTCCAAATAAGAATACGATAATACTTTTTCGTTTGATAGACTGGTTGGATAATAAATTTTCAATTGCCACATAAGCAATTGAAAAGGCAATCAGTGGTTCAATAATTCGCCCTGATATTGCTACGATGCCAAGCATTGCCAGGCCCAATGTTAAAGTGTGTGCTAGCGTAAAAACGCTGACCAATAATAACAATCGTCGCCACATCAATGAAGACAATGCCATGCCAATAATAAATAGAATATGATCCCATCCTAATGGAATAACATGGTCAAAACCAATACTTACAAATTGTAGCATCCTTTGCATGGTTGTTATTGGTTCTGGATGGTTAATATCAATCACACCACTTGTCGCATCATTACGTAACCAACGCCACTGACTCCAATTATATTCACCCTCTTTATATACTTGATAACGCAATGCGCTATCTCCATAGGCTTTATTGTATTGCCATGACAGGGTCCTTGGCCATTTTCTCAGTTGGGTTGAGTAAGTTAATAGGGTTTTTCTAGGTCTTTTCTTATAACCCACAATATCAACCTTTGCTGAAGTGAGTGTTAGCTGTTGAGGTCTTCCATTAATTGTTAATAAAATATAACTCAAAAACTCAGTTTCAAAAGCCTTGAATTGCTCTCTCAAATCATATGCTGTTAATGAACGAAGTGTGTCGTATTGTGCTGAGTTTGGTGCGTCTGTGGTATTTTTATATTGAGTGCCAATGCCAGTCATTAAAGCTTCAAGACTTAAATCAATCACAATGTTGACTTTTTTATCAGAATAAATTGAGATTTCCACCAAGGCAGGCTTGACCACATCTGCTATTGACACGCCGATTAACAGCCAAAATAAGGCGATGACATTAATCAAATTTGGCATTTATTTTTTATTTTTCTTATATAGGCGCTGTTGTTTTTTGCGCTTAATATCATCCCAATCAATGTTCTCACAAGCCTCACAATGACTATTGACAATGCCTATTTTGACTAACAGTGCGTAGATTTTACAACCTGCACAAAAACCCACAATTGCCTCTCTCTAGCCACATAAATAACAAACATATCCACACCAAGTTAAGCGCCAACCAAGAAGGTACATAATTTTAATCAACAGTAATACTAGTGTCTAATAGATTGTTAACCCAAAGCGCAACTGCGTCTGGATTAAAAAAGACAATACACACAGAGATGAAACTCGCCCCTATTATCCAAACACAACGCTTAGGATCGATAGGCTTCCATTCGAGCTTTCTGCCAATCATCAACAAACTGTCCAATAAAATTGTGGGGAAATCGTGCGCCAATAATTGACATACCTAGTAGCATTTCAAGCAAAGTGAAGATCATATAAATTGGGATAATCAACAAAATACCTGCACTAACACATACAACAGTATCATTAATATGTATAGGGTCCTCTCGCCTATGTTGAGAAACAAAAGATTTTTAATGGTATTTTTTAGTTTATATAACACATGAAGACCAAAATAATATTTATTGAAAATTTAAATCAGATTGCCATCATAGTTTTCAATACCAGGATTGTTGTTCACGCCCTTAATGGTTGGATGGTTAACTTTAGTCAAGTTAAGATGCTTTTGTTTGCGCAAATAATCTGCTGCCACATCCCACATTAAACGACCATTGCCAACGCTGCCTACTTGCGCCCAACCTGATACTTTATAAGATTTATTCGGATCAATAGGTGTACCCTCATCATCTTTCATATTGCTAATACGCTGACCAAGGCCTAAAGCTGGGTCAATCGTATAATCCATACCACCCATGCGCACCATATCGCCACCTGACTGTAAATATGGGTCTTGTACAAATAAGTTTTCAGCAATACCCTCTAAAATTTCTTTAAGTTGCGAACCTTTTAACTCACTCACGTAAGTTTCACCATAAGTCATTGAAGTGTTGGTCATTAAATCTTCCATCGTTACATCGTGCCCTGCTGGCACGCTTGTACCCCACCGCACACCTGCTGACATGGCAAAGTCTGCATTGTGCTCCTCACGTAATGAGTTAACCAATACTTGATCCCAAGTACCCATAAAATTACCACGGCGATAAAGTGTTTTCTCGGTCGTGCACAGTTTTTCTGTCAAAATTGCATCATAGGTTTTACCAACGCGATCAGGGTTGTTTGACATCTTAGCACTACGTGCTTCAACCACACCTTTGTCATATTTAGTAGTGCGCATTTTATTAAAAAATGACACCATGACTGCATCAGGCTTAATAAAGTCAGTCAAAATAGGCAGCATTTTGTATTCGTAACTCATAACCTTATGGTCTTTAATGTTCAAATCCATCACACCAATATACTTACCCGAACAGCCTGCGTTAGTAACAACAGTAACGCCACCTGCATTTTTAACCTCAACTGGCGTAGGCATACCATCATGCGTGTGACCACCAAAAATTGCATCAATACCGCTAATGCGTGATGCCATTTTGATATCAACATCCATGCCATTATGCGAAATTATAATAACGGCATCTGGTTTTTCATTGTTACGAATATCAGCGACCAACTCGCTCATTTCATCCTCACGTAAACCAAACGACCAATCTGGAAAGAAATATTTTTGTGGGTTGGCGTTTGATGTTCTTGGAAAAGCTTGACCAATCACTACAATACGATGACCACCAACATTTTTAATCACATAAGGCTTGAATGGCAGCCCTTCATCCTCATCAAACAGACCGTTACCACCATATTTTTCAGTCATGGTGATGTATTCATCTCCCATTAATGCATCTTCTATAATGCGCACATTTTGACCTAAAAAGTCGCCTTTAAAAAAGCCAATGTTTTTTAGTGTTTCTTCTTCTTTATAAGTAAATTCCCAATGCCCAACCATGACATCCACCCCAAGAATATTACAAGCCTCAACCATATCAGCACCACGCGTCCAAAGTGACGTGCCTGAGCCTTGCCAGGTGTCGCCACCATCTAAGGTGAGTGTATTTTGTATGCCACCTGCACTTTCACGCAGTGAGTCTAGCACAGTTTTAATTTGACCAAAACCGCCCGTCTTGCCATATTTAGCCGCCAAATCTTCGAAGTTGTTGTAAATAAAAGCATAAGCATCAGCCGAACCCGCCTTAACGCCAATTTGCTTAAGCAGCTTGTTGCCTACAACATGTGGCAATTGCCCAAAAGTAGGGCCAAAACCTAGATTAACGTTTGGCTCACGAAAATAATTAGGGAGTAAGTTACCATGAGTATCAGTGATGTGCAAAATACGGGCATTGCCTGTTTTTGCCACCTCGTATCTATTGTCTTGAGAAGACAACTTATCTGCATCGTTCCCACAACCACTAATCAAACCTGCTGCCGAACCAGCACCCAATACTTTAATAAAATCTCTACGTGTTAACGCCATACTCTCTCCCCAGAAAACTATTTGTTAAACAAATAACCAAAATTATAACTGAATTTTTTCGCCCAAAAAGATGTACTAAAAAATAACACCTTTGCTCAAAATCAAGAAACAACACCAGTTAGTGTGGAGTATAACTAAAAATGGACAATTTAAAGATAGTTTTATAAAAAATATTTACAGTGTCGCTGTATAACTTGTAAAAAATCTTATAATATCGATATGAATATTGCCCAACTTTTAGCTAACATTGTACAAACTAAAATAGACATAGAGATAAAAGGTCTGTGTCTTAATACTCAAAGTGCACAACCTGGCGATTTGTTTATTGCTCTTCAAGGGGAGTCAGCACACGGCGCTGATTATATCAACCACGCGATTGACAAAGGCTGCGTTGTTATATTAGTTGACTCAAAAGAGATAGAATGTGCTATCCCATCTATTTGCATTGACAGCTTATCTCAATATTTACAAACACTGGCCAGCACTTTTTATAGCAATGCCACAAAAGTTAATATCACAGGTATTACAGGCACAAATGGCAAAACTTCTGTCGCCCACTTTGTCTCGCAATTACTAACCAAACTTGGAATTAAAAATGGTTTAATTGGCACTTTAGGTATCACTCATAATCAGCAATCGTCTCTTAATACAACTCCAGATATTTTAACGCTTTACCGAACATTAGATAATTACTATCAGAACAATATCCACCACGCCGTACTTGAAGTCTCTTCACACGCACTCGTTCAAGATAGAATTGCTGGACTGAGTATTAAACAAACAATATTTACCAATCTTACTCAAGATCATCTTGACTATCATCACACGCTTGATGAATATCAAGCAAGCAAGCAAAAACTATTCACTCTTGATTGTGTTGAATCCGTTATTCTTAACCAAGATGATAGTCATTACAAATATTTTCTAAATGCTACTAAAGGCAAAAAACAAATCAGCTACTCTCTAAGATATTTTGACTCAGTCAAAACCATTGAACAAGGCTTTTTAGTACAATTAGACCATTATGTTTTTGAAATCCCATTTTTGGGTGAATTTAATTTGCTGAACGTTTTAGCAGCATTAAGCAGTGTTGAAACGCTTGGATTTAAACGTGATGATATTATTCCGCTACTTTATCAACTATCGCCACCACCTGGCAGAATGCAAAAAATTGACAATCATTTAATATGGATAGATTACGCGCACACACCGGACGCTATTGAGAATGCCATTAGCACCTTACAACAACATTACCCAACACACAACATTCGCGTGGTATTTGGCTGTGGTGGCAATCGTGACCAAGACAAACGCGCAAAAATGGGTAAGATTGCATCCAAACACGCCAACACACTTATCTTGACCAACGACAACCCAAGAGATGAATACCATCAGACTATTATTAATGATATCCTCACCGGTATTGATGACAGTTATGAAGTAGATATTACCATAGATAGACAACTCGCCATTGAAACAGCTGTTATCACTTTGGATGAAAATGAATGTCTACTCATTGCTGGAAAAGGGCATGAAACTACCCAAACATTCAAAGACAAAACCATTGAATCAAACGATAAAGACATCGTTCTTGCTGCAATTATTGAAGGCATAAGATTAAAAAAGTTAAAAAACAAGCAATAAAGACAAACAAATAACACTAATCTTTTTTATTTAGCTGTTATGTTGCTTATTTTTCCATAAATAACGAACATATTATTAAGCGCATTACTCTGTTTCACTTAAATTTAGAACAAATTCATCCCTTTATTGACGATAATGGTCGGGTTGACATAGACAATTATTACACTGCTTTTAGCGAATTTAATGACACAGTACAAACCAAGATCATGGAAGGCACTATCGGCAAATCACTAGCAATAGTTACCATAAACGCTTGGCATATTTATAAGGCAAAGAAATTGTACCCCTAGTAGATTACGGCAAAAAATACAAACCATCATACTCTAATCTTATCAACACAGCCAAACACCAAACCATCGAAGCCTTTTCAGAAAAAAGTAAATGGAAAATTGCTGACGAAAACAACCAGTAAACTGCGCTTATCAGTTTGACAATATTATAGGAACACCCATAAAAAGCCTAGTTTTCACAGGGCTTTTAATAAAAGTTGTTTTTTGTTTAATCAAAGTTTAATATATCAGTCAGATGGCGGTTTATGATAGTATCTATCTGTATCTAACTTTACACCATTCGTATCATTATTTTCAATATTAGTATAAGATTGATTATCCAGAATAACTTTATTAGAGTAGCAATTGTCTATATATTCAGCACAAGAAATGCCGCTAAATACCAGTATCAATAATAAGATTTTTACCAACGAGCACCTACCTTGACAGTATATGGATTGATATTTCCACGATATGAATAATTATCATACTTTGAACTATTAGGATTACTACGATAATGTCACTTCACATATGTGCCATTACTTCTAGTGTATCCATTTACATACCTAGCATAAGAAGCACTATTTAGCGCTAAAATTATCATTAATTTTTCATTTTATTGTCATAAAAATGAAAAATACAATAGAGGTAGTAGAGCAGGAAATAACCGATTTAGCACTCAGAAAAATCGTTGACAATATAAAACGTGAAAGAAAAAACAGAAAATGTCACAACTTAATTTAGCCATAGCAATGGGGCATGAGTCTGTTGGTTTGATTTCTTTTGTTGAAGCGGGAATAAACAATAGACGCTATAATTTGATACATTTGATTAGTATTGCTAAAATTCTAGATATTTCAATTCTAGAATTGTTTACAGGAGTTGATGAAATCTTACAATTAAAATAATAATGTTATTATCTAATACACATACCATCGCTCAGGTATTGAGTGTTGATACAATTCACATAAACAATATAACCTTTAGTGATGTTTGCACAGATACCAGAAAGTGTATGGATGGTGCTTTGTTTGTGGCTTTGGTGGGAGATAATTTTGATGCGCATAACTATGTTAGTCAGGCACAAGAAATGGGTGCGGTGGCGCTGGTTGTTAGTAAAAAAGTTAATTCAAATTTACCCACTTTGTTGGTGAAAAATACGCAAAATGCACTCAGCGAGATTGCCACTTGGCATCTTCAAAACATCAAACCTATTGTGGTTGCTATTACAGGTAGTAACGGTAAAACTACCACCAAAAACATGCTAGCAAATATCTTAAATTTGCAAGCACCAACGCTAAAAACTCAGGGTAATTTGAATAACCATCTGGGTGTGCCAATGACCTTATTAGCACTGGAAGAGCAGCACCAATATGCAGTGATTGAAATGGGGGCTAACCATTTGGGAGAAATTGCACATCTTTGCTCCTTGGTTAATCCTGATATTGCCCTTGTAACCAATACGCTTGATGCGCATATTGGTGAGTTTGACGGGTTTGATAATTTAGTCAAAGCCAAAAGTGAAATTTACTCGAATAACTCGCAAAACATTGTTAATACTCAAAACACTTTTACGAGTGATGTTAGTTTTGGTAAAGGTGGTGATATTTTTGCTAGCAAATGTGTTAATAACAAATTTGATTTAAATATTCATCAGCAAAAAATATCAGTCACACTTAACCTGATTGGTACGCATAACATTGAAAATGCCTTGGCAGCTAGCGCCTGTGCTTATGCACTAGGTATTGATATTAATCTAATCAAGCAAGGTTTGGAAGCGACGAAGACAGAACATGGCAGATTAGAAATTATCAACACCAAAAAATTTAAAATCATTAATGACACTTACAATGCCAGTCCACATTCTACGACTGCAGCCATTAAAGCGTTACAAGATTTTTCTGGAGAAAAAATTGTCGTACTCGGTGCTATGGGAGAATTGGGCAGCGACTCGAAAACACTACACCTTAAAATCGGCCAATTAGCCAAAAAATCTGCCGATACTTTTTATAGCTGTGGCAAAACAGCGAAGCGCTACTGTGGCATTCACTTTGACAGCAAGCAGCAATTAGCTAACCACCTTTTAGCTAACCATGCCAATGCTACTGTACTAATAAAAGGATCTAGAATGGTAAAGCTGGATGAATTGGTTGATTTACTAAAAAAATAAACCCAATTGACCTTGACCTTTAATGCAAATATAGCGATAATAACGCCCTTGATGCGCTCGTGGCTCAATTGGATAGAGTACTCGGCTACGAACCGAGCGGTTGCAGGTTCGACTCCCGCCGAGCGCACCATATATATTTTTCAACACTTGTCATAACAACCAACCTATGACCACAATTCCAAACATTCTAACCCTGTCAAGAATTTTTCTAATTCCAGTGTTTGTAAGTTTGTATTATTTTCAGCCTGCCTACTCTATAACTCCTGAGTTTACTTGGATTAATTTCCTACTCACAGGCACTTATGCACTCATTAGTGCAACGGATTATTTTGATGGCTATCTAGCAAGAAAGCTTAATATGACCTCACAACTTGGTGCTTTTTTAGACCCTGTTGCGGATAAATTTATGGTTTCCACTGCGCTCATCCTTTTAGTGGACTTCTACCCAACTGACACACATTGGTATATTAGTGTTTGTGCACTTATTATTATTTCACGCGAGATTCTAGTCTCAGCACTTAGAGAATGGATGGGGACTATTGGACAAAGATCAAGTGTCAGTGTTTCTTGGATGGGCAAAGTGAAAACTTTTGTACAAATATTTGCCATTTTGTTTTTGTTATATCAGCAACCTTTTTTTAGCCTACCAAGTTTTGAAATTGGTGTTGTTTTATTATTAGTAGCAACTTTCTTAACCTTATGGTCTGGGTTTATCTATCTAAAAGAAGGGTGCAAAACTTTTAATAATTAATGCCAAATCTGACTTGACTATTATCTAAAAAACACTATAATTCATCACCTATGCGGGAATAGCTCAGCTGGTAGAGCATCACGTTGCCAACGTGAATGTCGCGAGTTCGAATCTCGTTTCCCGCTCCAAATTCAAAGGCCTGGTTTTTCCAAAAAAAGATGAATACAGGTCTTTTTATTATCGCCTTTGCAGTTTTTCACATGGCTGGGTAGCAAAGCGGTTATGCAGGGGCCTGCAAAGCCTTACAGACCGGTTCGACTCCGGTCCCAGCCTCCACATAACTCATTTAATTTTTTTATTCTAAATCAAATATTACAATCTAATTCTGCTTAGCCTCAAGAAAGAAAGAATTACTTTAAAGAAAGAATTACTTTAATGCCTTAAGGCGCAAGCGCAATGCATTGAGCTTGATAAATCCAGTAGCATCTTTTTGATTGTATGCGCCTTCATCATCCTCAAAAGTGGCAATTTTTTCGCTGAATAAACTCTCCTTAGATTGTCGACCTACAACAGTGACATTACCTTTGTAGAATTTAAGGCGAACAATACCATTAACTGTTTCTTGAGTGTTGTCAATGGCGGCTTGTAGCATTTCACGTTCTGGCGCAAACCAAAAACCGTTATAAACCATTTCGGCGTACTTGGGCATGAGTTCATCCTTAAGATGTGCTGCTGCGCGATCAAGGGTGAGTGATTCTATAGCACGATGCGCCTTTAGCATAATAGTACCTGCAGGTGTTTCATAACAACCACGAGATTTCATACCCACAAAACGATTTTCCACAATATCATCACGTCCAATACCGTGTGCACCTGCACGTTTGTTTAAGTCTTCCATCACTAAGGCAGGGCTCATTGCTTCGCCATTAATGGCTACAATATCGCCTTTTTTAAAAGTAATTTCAACGTATTCTACCTTATCAGGTGCATTTTCAGGTGAAACTGTCCAGCGCCACATATCTTCTTCAGGCTCTGCCCAAGGGTCTTCTAAAATATCACCTTCATAAGAAATGTGCAATAAATTTGCATCCATTGAATAAGGGGATTTTTTTGATTGTTTTTTGTAGTCAGTCTCAATACCGTGCTTTTGAGCATAATCCATTAAACTTTCACGCGAGGACAAATCCCACTCACGCCACGGAGCAATCATTTGGATATCTGCGTCCAATGCATAAGCATTTAACTCAAAACGAACCTGATCATTACCTTTGCCTGTTGCGCCGTGGCTGATTGCATCTGCACCTACCTGATGAGCTATTTCTACTAAGCGCTTAGAGATAAGCGGACGAGCAATGGAGGTGCCTAATAAATATTCACCTTCATAAATAGCATTAGCACGAAACATCGGGAATACAAAATCACGTGCAAATTCTTCACGCAAATCTTCAATGTAAACCTCTTTAACACCTGCAGCTTTTGCCTTAGCACGTGCAGGCTCTACCTCCTCACCTTGGCCAATATCAGCTGTAAAAGTAACCACTTCACACTGATAAGTGTCTTGTAACCATTTGACAATAATGCTTGTATCTAGCCCGCCCGAATAGGCAAGTACCACTTTATTTATGTTTGTTTTGTCCATGTTTTATTTTAAAGCAAATACGACTTTACTCGTCTTTCTTTTTATATATAAATGTTTTAGTTAATAAAATTTCATTTTTTTGGTTGAGCACTTCAACTTTCCACTCTCCTGTCCATGTGTGCCAAATATTTTTACTTGACCACACACGCCAACGTTTTCCTTTAATGTTAAAGTCAATCTCAGCTTTAATTTTGTCCTTATAGCGCCAACGATGTGTGATTTTATCTCCTGTTAAATTGCTAATATTAGTGAAGAAGTAAATTTTACCTAAAGTATCATCGGCTTCTGTAATTAACTCAATGGGCACTCTATCCTTAATTGATTTTGCAAAAACAGCATTTGATATATGTTCATGCGGCCAGCTTGCCAAAGTAGCATTAGCCAAAAACCCTAATAGTAATAATGTATATTTTTTCATCATTTCATCCAGTTAATTATATGTAAATCAATTTCATCTTCATACAACTCATTATCTAAAAAAGTGCGCCCACGTACAGAAATACCTGCTAACGGTTTCTACATCGCCACTAACCAATGGATGCCAATCAAACAATGGCTTTTCTCATGCAAAAGTCGATAAGCACATGTGCTTGGTAGCCAATTAAATTTATGACCCCAATCCGGGCTAATGGTTAAACAATCTGGCACCAGTTGTTGACGCGTCTCATAATGTGAACATTGGCAACTTTGCTCGTCTATATAATGACAAACCACATCAGTAAAATAAATATCACCCGTGTCTTCATCTTCCAGTTTGTGCAAACAATAACAATTATCGCACAAGGACTCCCATTGTGGGTGCGTCATATCTTCTAATGCTGTATTTTCCCAAAAACTTGAAACATTGATTGTCATTAAAAATTTATAAATTAGCTATTAAATATAACAAAATACGTCTGCCTTGTTGATTGCCCTTTCGCGTTGTTATGCTTGCCCAATAATAAGCCTTATTGTAATCTGTCTGTACACCAATACCCTTCATATACATAATGGCCAAAGCGTTTTGTGATTGAGTAATGCCTTGGTTGGCAGACTGACGCATGAGTATAAATGCCGCCCTATTATCTTTGCGCACAACCTCACCTGTGCCATAAATCACACTCAAATTATATTGAGCAATAGGATTGCCTTGTTCGACACTAACAAGTAATGCTTCCAAATTAGTACCTGAATTGGTATTGTAGCTAAGCGACTTAGCAATCTCATTTTGATTGGGAATAAGATGGGCTGTATTGTCAAATAATTGCTTATTTAAGTTAAAATCAATAACAGGTAAGGGTGTAATCGATTGTTGGGGTATTTGTGTCATGATTGGCTCAATAGTAACTACTGACTTGGCAATGCTTTGAACGACATTCTTTTGTTGCTTATTCTGCACTACTTGTTGCGGTTTAGATGGTAATCTTTTCAACAATTTAACCGCTGATGCATTATTTTGATTAGCAGCCAATTCTAGATAATAAGTCGCCTCTTTAACCATGCCTTGATTAAGAAAACTTTTGCCTAATTGATATTGAGCTTTAGCATATCCTACTTTGGCCGCTTTAAGTAAATAAGTTTTGGCTAACATCTTATTCTTAGCCACAACGCTACCATTATTATAAATCAAATATAATTGATACTGCGACAATTGATGACCTTTCGTTGATAAATCAAGCAACGAAACTAAGGCTTTTTTAACATCTTTATCAATACCATTGCCCATCAATTGCAATAATGCTAAATGATAACGCGCATCTGGATGACCTTGTTCAGCCGCTTTTTGATACCAATAAGCAGCCTGTTTACTGTCTTCTTTAACACCTTGAGCCAATTGATAACGTAGTGCTAATGAATACTGTGCCAACTTATGCCCTGCTTGAGCGGCTTTTAATAGCCACTTTACCGCCACTTGATAATTTTTCTCAACACCTTCACCAAGTAAATATCTAAGTGCTAACGAGTATTGTGCGTTTACAAACCCTTGCTGAGCAGATTGTGTGTATAAATCAAGAGCTTGATGAGTGTCTTTTTCAACGCCATCACCATTTAGATATAAAGTTGCTAAGTTGTATTGCGCTTGTGCATGGCCATTTTTAGCTGCTTTTTTATACCAATACAAGGCCTTAACATTATCAATGGATGCACCCTTACCAAGACGATACATCACCGCTAAATTATACTGTGCATTCACAAAATCTTGTGTGGCTGATTTTTCATACCAATGTAATGCTTGTTCTAAATCTTTACCAGCCCCTAGGCCATAATAATAACTATTAGCCAAACTAAATTGCGCACTTGCATAACCCTGTTCAGCCACCTGAAAGTACCAATAAAAAGCCAGTTTATCATCTTTTGTTACATTAATACCATTATGATACATATTAGCCAAACTAAATTGCGATCTAGCATCACCACGCTTGGCTAATTTTTTTAATTTGGTTAGTAATTGTTTAGCGAACAATGGCGTGTCTAATTGAGGCGTGTCTAATTGCTGTTGGACAGCTTGATGATCATCAATAGGTTGTAGAATTTGCAATGCCTGTATTGGCAAAGAGAATAAAAGAACAAGGTAGATAAATTTAATCACGAGTTTTTTGTTTTTGGCTAATTAAAATCATCCCTATTTTAATCTGAGTTCAGATAATTTGTGTCAAAAATCGCTTAATGCCTATCGCCACACCCGCACATTAAAATGAGCTATCAATCTGCGGTATAGGCTTGCCAAGCTACTTGCGTTTGACGATTTCACATGTAAAAACTTGCTGGTATTCACCCTTAGTTTGCAACTCATCATAGCCATTTGCCACTTCAATGTCATTTAAATACAATTCAAAACGATGTGCCACTTGGTTTTAACTTTGGCAAGTACAGATTGTGATTTGGGATAATCAAAAATAAAACACAGTGGTAGATTTGTTAACTTCGGCTCAACTAAATGTACAAACAGTAACATTTACAGCTCATCAATATCTGCGTATTGACTAAAAACTTGAGCATAGGATAATTGATGCACTTTGTCTTGAACGCCTAATGATTGCAACAAATTAACCATATCAGCCATTAACTGATGAATATCAAAACCCAAGCGATAATATTCAAGCAAAGTAAATTCATTAGAATTGCGCTCACCGTATTCGTTATCAAGAAACACTTGGCAAATTTGATAAATATCTCCACTACGCTGATATCAGCGTTCACACTCAATGAAATACTGTCAATATAAACATAACTTGTCGGTGTGTCTAGCAGTGTTGGTGTTTGAACTTCTAAGACTGCTTGTTGCTCAAAGAGCTGTATAATTTTTTGCATAACTCGCTGTCTTTTAATAAGTGCATTCTGCATCATAAGCAAAGAAACAAGCAAGACTCATTCCAAAAAATAGGTAGTGAATAACTAAGATAATACTATGCACGTCCTGCATATTCATTAGTGCGCGTATCTACTTTAACCTTATCACCAATACTAACAAAAAGAGGTACTTGCACCACAACACCTGTGTTCATGGTGGCTGGTTTACCGCCTGTACCCGCCGTATCGCCTTTTAAACCTGGGTCAGTATCAAGCACTTCAAGAATAACATGATTAGGCGGGGTCAATGAAATAGGATTGTCATTCCAAAGCGTCACCGTGCACATGTCCTGTTCAACCAAATAACCCTTAGCATCACTCATAGCAGTGCCATCAATGGCATATTGCTCAAATGAGCCTGGATCCATAAAATTCCACACACTACCATCATTATAAAGATATTGTAAATCCAACTCCATCACATCAGCGCCCTCTAAAGACTCACCAGACTTAAAAGTTTTAATCAGTGTTTTGCCAGTAATTAAGTCTTTAAATTTAACTCGATTGAACGCTTGACCTTTGCCCGGTTGAACAATTTCGTTATTCACAATCGAACAAGGATTGCCATCTAACATGAGCTTTAAGCCGTTTTTGAATTGGTTGGTAGAATAATTTTCCATTAGTTAGATACAATAAATAAAACATTCTATTTTACTTAAATTATGCTAGATTATTTTTGTAAAATAATCCTATGAAAATAATCAAAAATAATAGACATGAGAATTATGAAATTAGTAGGATACGGCTTATCTAAATTCAATAACGATTTTATAAAACAGTTTGGTTTTTCAACTAAGAGTAGTTTTTATCAATTTTATGTAAGTAACAAAATTGCTGGAACAAATGGAACTATTAGCAATAGAATGGATTTGTTTGACCCTTTTTTTCCAAATAATAGTAGAAAGGGATGGTGGCATAAAAGCGATGCTTATATTCATAGAAAAATATTGATTGATAACTTATTTGGCAATGAAAATGTTGAAGAGTATGCAAATATTATCAAAATGTATATCAGAGATAATTTTGCCGTTAAAAATATGGAATATCAAGAAAGACCTGGATTATAAAGATGATTATATTGTTAGTTTAATTCTTAATCTTAACCAAACCCAAAAAATTCTTACAATAGAAAATCCTGTTAAGAATTTGTACTTTGATGAAAAAATTATTAATTCTAAGCCAACTAAAGAATATCATTTGAGCAATGCAATATGTTAGATTTTAAAATTAAATTAAAAACCTTTACTTCAATACTAAGGCAAGATGAAAAATCTTACGCAGATAGTTTTAATGGGTTAATTCTTCTGTGCTCAGAAAATACAAATTTTAGTTTTTTAAATAATTTACATTCAAAAATAGAAATAGAAGACCGGGTTAAGAAGCTTAAAAATAGAATTATAATGCACGAGAACAACGTCCCAATAGATGATATTTTTGATGATTATATATTGTGCGGATAAAAACTTTTTTATACTAAAACTGCTAAATAACAAAACAATGCAAAGTAAAATTTGCCAAGATGGTGGTAAAGCTTTAATGTCATATTCTAATAGAGCATTAGGGCAATGGCTTTTGATGGATGTCTTAGGATTGAATGAGGAGGGTGAACTGTTACTTTACACAAAATTACAAATTTTAGGCATAGACTCTGTGCGAATTGGCAAAATAAATAACTTATAGTTTGAGATAAATTTTTCAAAAATCGGTAATTACGAAACATTTAAAGAAATATATTTATAAAATATATAACGAAAAAAAGCCCATGCACATACACGAATACCAAGCTAAAACATTATTTAGCCGTAGACACATTCAAATTCCCAAAGGCATTCTTATTGATAGTACTGCCAAGGCTAGTGATGCTTGCAAAGTTTTAGGGGGTGATATTTGGGTTGTTAAAGCCCAAGTTCATGCTGGGGGGCGTGGCAAGGGTGGTGGTGTTGTTTTGTGTCGTAGCGTTGAAGAGGTTGGGCGTACGTGTAGTCAATTATTAGGCTCGCAACTGATTACGCCACAAACAGATACTAAAGGATTACCAGTGGGTCAATTATTAATTGAAGCAGGGCAAAATATTGAGCGTGAATTGTATCTTGGTTTGTTAATTGACAAGCAAACGCAAAAAATCACAGTTTTGACCTCTACTGAGGGTGGTATGGATATTGAAAAAGTTGCCAGTGAAACGCCTGATAAAATCATTAAATTTGGCATTGATCCACTGGGCAGTTTATCTGTATCTGTGCAAGATTGCATCTTGATGGCACAAAAACTAGGACTTAATACTGAACTCACTAAACAATTTAACAGTACTCTTTTGGGCTTGTATGAAATTTTTACTCAAAAAGATGTCAATTTGATTGAAATTAATCCGCTGATTGTCACTCAAGAAAACCAATTATTGGCGCTTGATGGCAAGATTGATTTTGATGATAATGCACTGTATCGCCATGAAGATATTGCCAAATTACGTGATATTTCACAAGAGGACGCAAAAGAAAGAATTGCCAGTGAATATCAATTTAACTATATTTCACTTGATGGCACAATTGGTTGCATGGTGAATGGCGCAGGATTGGCAATGGCAACAATGGATTTAATCGAGCATTTTGGTGGCTCGCCTGCTAATTTTTTAGATGTTGGTGGCGGCACAACTGCTGATAGAGTCGCTAAAGCCTTTGAACTGATTCAAACTGAGGCAAATGTTAAAGGTATTTTTGTGAATATTTTTGGCGGTATTGTGCGCTGTGATTTAATCGCACACGGCATATTACAAGCCATCCAAACAGTTGGCTTAACCCTACCAATTGTAGTGCGCTTGGAAGGCACTAACGCCCCAAAAGGGTTGAATCTACTTGGTAAATCTGAATTTAATATCCATGTAGAATCTGATTTAACCAAAGCCGCTATAAAAATTGTGGAGCTGACTAAATGAGTGTTCTAATTGACAAAAATACACGAGTAATCACTCAAGGCTTTACAGGTAAACAAGGTACATTCCACTCGCAGCAATCCATTGCCTATGGCACACAATTTGTCGGCGGAGTAACGCCAAACAAAGGCGGGCAAAAACATCTAGATTTGCCTGTTTTTAACACGGTAGCGCAGGCGATGAATGAAACTGGTACTAATGCCAGCATGATTTACGTGCCACCGCAATTTGCTTATGGCTCAATACTTGAAGCCATTGAAGCGCAAATGCCTGTGATTGCTTGCATTACCGAAGGCATTCCCGTGCAAGATATGCTTAAAATTAAAGCCATTTTAAAAACATCAGATTCAATGTTGATTGGCCCTAACTGCCCAGGTCTCATCACACCTGATGAGTGTAAATTAGGCATTATGCCTGGCAATATCCATCAAACTGGTAGTGTTGGTGTAATATCTCGCTCAGGCACGCTGACCTATGAAGCCGTACACCAAACCACCCAAGCAGGCTTAGGGCAGAGCACTTGCATTGGCATTGGCGGCGACCCCATTCAAGGCATGAGTTTTATTGATTGCCTCGCCCTATTTGAAGCAGATCCGAAAACTAAATCCATCATTATGGTGGGTGAAATTGGTGGCTCAGCTGAAGAGGAAGCAGCGGAATACATCCAATCTCATGTGTCCAAACCTGTGGTGTCTTATATTGCAGGGCTGAGTGCGCCAAAAGGCAAACGCATGGGGCACGCAGGTGCAGTGATTAGTGCTGGCACTGGAAAAGCAATCGATAAAATCAACGCCTTAAAAAAAGTCGGCGTAGCAATTGCACCCACACCCGCAACTATGGGCAAAACCTTGCTTGAAGTATTGGCATGAAAAAGCCCATTGTTGTCTTAGGTATTGGTGAGTTAGGGAGTGTTTTCTCTCGTGCTTTTTTAAAGAATAATTACCCTGTTTACCCCATCACCAGACAAACCAATATTGATGAGTTGGCACACACTATCAATCCAGAATTTATCTTAGTTTGCACAGCAGAAGCTGATTTACAAAATGCACTTCAATCTATTCCTAAGCAGTGGAAAGATAGAGTTACAATGATGCAAAATGAACTCCTACCTCGTGATTGGCAAACGCATAATTTTACAAACCCCACTGTGATTTCAGTCTGGTTTGAAAAAAAGAAAGGCATGGATTCTAAAGTATTAATCTCATCCCCTGCTTATGGCAAAAAAGCACAAATCCTAGTTGATTCTTTAGCTTTGATTGACATTCCTGCCCACATGCTTAACTCTGAAAAGGCGCTATTATTTGAATTGGTTTTAAAAAATCTCTACATTCTAACCACCAACATTGCAGGGTTAGCCATTGAAAAAGGCGCAACGGTTGATGACTTATACAATCAATATCTAGACTTAATGCGTGATGTATCAAGCGATGTGTTAAAACTTCAAAGCACACTCACAGGTAAAACTTTTAATAAAGAGACATTAGAAAAAGGCATGATAAAAGCCTTTGAAGGTGATTTAAATCACACCTGTATGGGACGTAGCACACTTGCAAGATTAAACAGAACGTTAGAACTTGCTCAAGAATTTCAGTTAAGTATGCCAACTTTGGAAAAAATTAAAGAACTGAAAATCTAGTCATCATCCGCAAAGTCAACACGCTCTTGTAATTTTTTGATTGTATAATCAGCACAAACTGCATCTAAATGAGATCACCTAAGTGCGCCACTCACACCAATTGCATCAAACCGTACCGCCAGCGACGACAATAGGCACACCATCGTCCATCATAATCAAACCATTAATATGGTTTAATTCTTGGTGCATATCTTCACGCGCCTTTTTAAAATCACCACTTCTAATGCCATACATAATAGTCATATTGGCTTTTCGTTGTGCAATTTCTAAAGTAAAGTGAGCCGCCAAATCGTCTCTAAGAGCAGCCCACGCACATTACCGTGCTTATCCACTACGACACTTGAAACTTGATATCCGTCTTCTTGACATTTTTTAGTCGATAACATGGCTAAATCAGTTGCCAAGTCTAGCCCAATATTTTTTGCGATACTACATAAGCTGCTTATGCTGTGAATCCAACAACGAACATTAATAAAAAAAGATATTTTTTCATAACCTATTCCTCTAAATTAATAAAACAAGAATCTATTGTATAAGAGAGAAAACGTATTTTCATCAATTATTATTTTTCTCCAAAAGCATCGCATCACCATAAGAGAAAAATCGATATTTTTGATTAATAGCGTGTTGGTAAATATCCATCATTTGTATGCGTCCGATAAAGGCACTTACCAACATTAGTAATGAGGATTTTGGTAAATGGAAATTGGTAATCAAGCGATCAACAATTTGAAATTGATAGCCAGGATAAATAAAAATATCAGTTTCACCTTGCTGAGCAGTGGGTTTACCATTTTTAACACTGGACTCTAAAACACGTACAGCAGTTGTGCCGACTGCAATAATGCACCCACCATTTGCTTTAGTTTGGTTGATTTTATCAATGGTTGCTTGGTTAATCTCAAACGTTTCGCTGTGCATAACATGGTCTTTAATGTTGTCAGTTTTGACATGGACAAACGTGCCTGCACCAACATGCAGTGTAACAAATGAGTGATTAATGCCTTGTTTTTTTAACGCTGTTAACAATTTATCATCAAAGTGTAGCCCTGCGGTTGGCGCTGCCACTGCGCCATTTTGGGATGCATACACAGTTTGGTAGCGGCTTAAGTCTTGAGCGTTATCTGCTCTTTCAATATAAGGAGGTAATGGGATATGGCCAATATTATCAAGTAAATCAAGTAAAGAATTGGTTTCAAATATTAGCGTATAAAAGCTGTTGTTCTTTTGCTGAACTGTGACGTGAACACCATTTTCTAAAATAATGCAACTGCCGACTTTAGGTGCTCTGCTGGCCCTAATCATTGCCAATGCTTGATTTTCATCTAAAAGGCGTTCAATCATAATTTCAACTTGACCGCCTGTTGTTTTTGCGCCAAACAAGCGTGCTGGAATAACTTTGGTATTGTTCATGATCAGTAAATCACCTGATTGAAGAAAATCGCCTATTTGATTAAATTGTGCATCTATAATACTTGGTTGTTTAACTAAAAGTCGTGAATCTGTTCTATTTTTGGGTGGATTTTGAGCTATAAGAGCAGCTGGTAAATCAAAATCAAAATCTTTTAATTGCATGGTTTTTTGCTAAGTAAGCAAGGATCGTTTAATAACTCTAAAACTTGATAAGTGGCAGTAACAATAGCACGAGGGGTAATGGTTGCACCAGTAAACACGTCAAATGTACCGCCGTCTCGTTTCACTTTCCAATTTTTCTTGCTTGGATTTGAGAGTGAAAGCCCAAAAAATTTCTCAATCCAATTTGATTTTTTGAGCTCGATTTTATCGCCTAAGCCTGGGGTCTCTTTATGTGTTATAACGCGAACACCTAAGAGTTTTTTATCAATACCCACGCCTGTTAATAGGCTAATATCACCGTTATAACCATTGGGATAGGTGTGTTCAATCAAATAGGCAAATATTTTATGATTCTTTTTTGCTGGATAAATATTAACAACTTGTGTAACGTTGTGTAATTTAAGCGTTTTGGTGTATTTATCTGCCAATATATCATTACTATAACCACTAACCAGCTCACCCAAGCGTTGGATTAATAATTGCTTTTCATTGTAAGTAATAATATCTTTGGTGTTGGTTTGTGTCAATGAGACAAAAAATACACTCACCACTGTGAATACAAACAATAAAACCCCTGATTTTAAAATAGCAAGTAACATTATCGCCCAAATACCTTGGGTTGCGTAAAGCTATCAATAAGTGGCACGGCCATATTCATTAATAATACTGCAAAGGCAATACCGTCAGGATAGCCGCCAAAAGTGCGGATGATAACAATTAACACGCCTATCAAAAAGCCATAAATTATTCTGCCTCCAGGTGTGGTGCTGGCAGACACTGGGTCGGTTGCAATAAAAAATGCGCCTAACATCGTACCACCGAGCATAAGATGATTTTGAGTAGGCAAGTATAAATCAGTATTGCTAGCAAATAATAATATTGAGCTAAGCACAATGCCTGCTAAAAAAGCCACCGGAATTTGCCAAAAAATAACCTTTCTGAGTAGTAAATACAAACCACCCAATAAAAACCCTGCGTTAATCCACGCTTGAGAGGGTGAATGTAGACCTAATTGTTGAATTGAGCCTACGAGTGACAAGCCGTTTTTTACCTCATCCAGTTTTGTTGCGCCACTAATGACATCAATATTACTTAAATCAAACACCACGTCTAAAGCTTGGCCAAGGCTTAAAAAATCAACCTGCCAAGTGCTCATTTGTAGCGGATAAGAAATCAGTAAAAATACGTAGCCTAGCATGGCAGGATTAAATGGATTATTACCCAAACCACCGTACAATTGTTTGCCAAAAATAATCGCAAAACTCACCCCCACTACAATCACCCACCACGGTGCAATGCTAGGAATAGAAATGGCAAGCAGGATTGCTGTGAGCACTGCCGAGCCATCACTAATTGAGCTGATAACATAACGACCTCTAAGTGCTAGAAATACTGATTCAACTACCATAGTTGTTACAACACCCAGTATTATTTGTAACAAAACACCCCAACCAAAGAAATAATAAGCCGTCATCACACCTAATACTAAGGCATAAATTACTTGGCGCATCATCCATGAGGTTGAGCTAAATATTGGTGTCATAATTTTTTATCCTTTGCTTGTTGTACTCGCTTTATTGCCTCAGCAATTTTTCGTTTTTGAGACTGTTCTTTTGCCATTTTTTCTTTTAAGACTCTTTTCTTATCTGTCATCATTTTCACGCGCTCAAGCTTATTGCGCTCTAGACGATACTCTCTAAACTCAAATCTTTCTCTGGCAATGTTAATTCTATCCTGCTCACGAGTTTGTTGTTTGTTAAGCGTCTTAGCAAAAGAAAAATAGTTTGCTAGTGGTATGTGGCTTGGACATACATAATCACAACAAGCACACTCAATACAATCAAGTAAATTATAATTTAAAGCTTGCTCAATATTCTCACTTTTAGCATGCCAATAAAGCTGCTGAGGAAGCAGTCCCACAGGGCAAACTTCTGAGCATTGACCACAACGAATACATTCTTGAATGGCGGTCTTGTGTATGTGATTGTTCACAAAAATAGCATTGGTAATCTTGCAAATAGGAGCTTGAATATCAGCTACATCAACACCCATCATCATACCACCCATGCGATAGTCATGGACTTTTTGACTAGGGCTGGCCATTGAAATCAGGCTTTTAAACGATGCACCCAAGCGCACCTCAAAATTATTAGGCTTAACACCACTGCCTGTAACGGTAACAATACGTGATACTAATGGCTTATGATCAACTACTGCATCAAATATTGCCTTAGTAGTGGCTACATTTTGGCAAGCAATACCCCTGTCCATAGCGAAACTTCCTGATGAAATTTCAACGCCAAGCAAAGCCTTAATGAGTAGTTTTTCAGCACCAGAGGTATATTTAGTTGTGATTTTATTAATACTAATTTTGTCATTATGATTAAACATTAATAATGCTTGGTAAGCCGCTTGTTTATCATCCTCAATGGCAATAATCGCACGCTTTGCACTACAAATATGTAGTAAAATTTCCACACCACGAATAATTTCTCTCGGATGAAATTGCATCAAAGCATCATCACACATAACCCCTGGTTCGCACTCAGTGCCGTTAATAATTAAGGTATGGCATTGTTTAATTTTACCAAGTTTGGCGTGCGTTGGAAACCCTGCACCACCCAAACCTACAATGCCTGATTTTTGAATATAATCAATCACGGCCTGTGCTGAGCAATGCAAAAAATCAATACTGCAGCCTGCATTATCTATCCATTTGTCTTGACCATCAGATTCAATCGTAATACACTGAGATTTAAGCCCTGATTTGTGTGGTATAGCTTGCTCATCAATACTTAAAACCACACCAGAAACTGAGGCATGAA
The DNA here is from genome assembly GCA_021730105.1 of Candidatus Ruthia sp. Plio_17_S18. Classification (GTDB taxonomy): domain Bacteria; phylum Pseudomonadota; class Gammaproteobacteria; order PS1; family Pseudothioglobaceae; genus Ruthia. The sequence goes on along the minus strand of CP072538.1, from coordinate 167,906 downwards.
TAAACACACCAAAGCTGTCTTCAGTACTAGCAATTACCTCTCCAGTAAGCACATAATCACCAACACTCACGCAGGGCTTAGCCTGCTCACCAATACGCTGCTGTAAGGGTATGATTACTTTTTTTGGTAATGGTGCTTGGATAATCTCCACCTTATCAACTGGATAAGGGTTTCTAATCACAATACCACCATTAAATGAATAATCAGCCATGTTTAACCTTGGATATGCTGGGTACAAATGTGGTTAATGCAGGCTCAATTTCTTGCACATGAATACAATCAACAGGGCACACAGGAATGCACAAATCACACCCTGTACATTCATCAATAATCACTTGGGTCATCACCTTAGAAGCACCCACAAATGCATCCACAGGGCAAGCCTGAATACACAAAGTACAGCCAATACAAACAGCCTCATCCACAAATACCACATGATTAGGCTTAAGCTCCCCATGCTCGGCATTTAATGCCAAAGTCTCAACCCCTAAAAGCTCTGCCAAAGCATCAGCACCCTCTTGCCCACCTGGTGGGCATTGATTAATTTGCGCCTCACCACTAGCAATTGCTTGTGCATAAGGGCGACACCCAGGATAATCGCATTGACCACATTGGGTTTGCGGCAAAATCGCATCTATTTGGTCAACCAAAGGATTGCCCTTTAGCTTAAATTTAATCCCAGCATATCCTAGCACTACACCCAATACTAGTGTCAAAGCAGATAAAATTAAAACCGAATCAAACAACTCAGGCAAGTCCAATAAAGCCCATAAACGCCATCGACATCAATCCTGCAGTAATCAGTGCAACAGGCGCGCCTTTAAAAGCTTCTGGCACATCTGCCACATCAATCCGCTCACGCATGGCTGAAAACAACACCAATACAAATGAAAATCCAATGGCGGCTCCAAAACCATAAACGCCCGATGCTAAAAACCCATTATCCTGATTAACATTTAACAGTGCCACGCCTAGAACAGCACAATTAGTCGTAATCAGGGGCAAAAATACACCCAAAGACTGATGTAAAACAGGGGAGGTTTTATTAACCACCAACTCGGTAAAGCCAACAACACCAGCAATGGTAACGATAAAAGCAATGGTTCTTAGATATTCCATTTCAAATGGAACTAAAATATAGGTGTTAATCAAATAACTAGAAATACTCGCCAAAGTCAGTACAAAAGTCGTGGCAAACCCCATACCAATTGCGGTGTCAATCTTTTTTGAAACACCCATAAATGGGCACAACCCTAAGAACTTAACTAAGACAAAATTATTGACTAAAATTGTACTCACTAAGATTAAGATATATTCATTCATAACGATGATTTTAACCTAATTTTAATTGGTGGTTAATGCATAGCAAACCCCTGACATTAGCTCATAAATCTGGCAATTAAATATCGTGCGCTCAAAGTCTTGAGGAGAGAGGTTTGTTTAACCCTTCAAACGCACGATATCTAACTACCAAGTTAACATTGGAATGCAAAGTTACATTAAAGACGTTTTAATGATTGCGTATGAATACCACACTCACCGCCACATTTACTCGATCCAACCCACCTTCCACTTCTTTCATCGCCAGTTGCAATTGCAGTACAAAGCGTGCAACCCAAAGACCTGTAACCTTCTTGGTATAATGGATTGACTTTAATTGTATTCATTGCTAAATCTCTCTTTCTTCCAAAATTAAAATAGGATTGAGTTTAGCTAAATCTTTATCTCGATACTCAAGCTCCCGATAATCTGTTAGAGTTCTGCCCTCGGTACAACGCAACCCCGTAAACCCAACACTCAACCTTGAAGTCTTTCTAATGCCACTCTTGTCGGCTCTACCTTATATATTTCACAACACCCATCTGGGTTTGTTTCGTATAGCTTATCAATGATACTGCCACTTTTAAATATTTCAGTTTCAGGATAACCCTTAACAAAATCTCCCGTATACGCTTTTGTTTCAAGTGGTTTATAAGGTGTTGTTACAACAAAACCATTTATTTTTGGTGATACTTGCTTAGTCAAATGCCAAAGAACACAAGAATCTTTGCCTAAACTGTTGGCAACCGCTAGGCTCTCTCACCATACTCATGATAAGCGTCACTAATCAAATCTAGTGTACTTTGTACTTTTTGTGGCAACGTCAGTCCATTAACCAATTCAAAAACGTCAGCACTTGACATTTGGTCTAATTTATTCATTTATATGATGCAGGTTATCTATAAGCCCACACTTCCCAAATGAGATGCGATTCCAAACCCTTTCGTGTAAGTAATACAGAAAAAGCTTTGCAAACACCTCAATAACGCCAATAGAAGAAGCAACTGATAAATTACTCGTCACAAGATAAGCAATAACAGCTGTATCTATGGTTGCAAAAAACCGCCATGAAGATGTTTTTACCAATGACCGATGAACTTTTTCATTCATTAGTGCCTCCTTAATAATGTATATTTTTCAACCAACCCTGTATTGTTTTCAGCTGCTTGATAGTAAACGCTAAAATCAATGCCGTAGTCACGATGGTATTGTTGATACTCCGGCAATAATGCATAAGAATCAACACCAGATCTAAGTACAAACTGAAGGTGATCAATATGCACATTAATTGCTTTAATTTCACCAGAATAACCCACTATTTTTCTTAGTAATTTCACCTGAGAATAACTCCTATCATCATCACAATTACTAAAATCAACGGCTATTAATGGCGCTTGATTTAATATTATCGCTAAAGATTCAACCTCATCAGTTGCCCTAATGAGAATGCATTTGACCAGTATTGGCAAATACTGCTTTTCTACAGACCAATGCTCAATATGAATCAGTTGATGCTTTTCAATGTTTGCTGTGTTTTTTGCTATATTAATCATAAACTCGCTACTTAAATTCCAATTCGTTTAAGCACTTGGTTAAAACTTTCATCCTGTGCTTTGTTTTCTAAATAAACATTCACAATGTTTTCTACTGCTTCAACAACCTTATCGATACTAATCGCTCGACCTATTTTCTTGCCCAATACTATTTTATGCTTAGTACTGCCACCTAAAGTAATTTGATAAAAATCTTGCTTGCCTTTGTTCAACCCTAACAGCCCAATATCTGCAACGTGGTGATGTGCACATGAGTTTTCACATCCTGAAATATGCAAACTCAACTCGCCAATTTCAAACAACAAATTATTTTCATAAAACCTTTTCTGAATGCGTTGCGCAACTGAAATAGATACCGTCTTTGCCAATGAGCAATAATCTGCCCCAGGACAAGCAACAACATGAACAAATGTATTATGATGAGGACTGTCTAAATCATATATTTTTAACGCTGCCCACAGTTTGAAAACGTCGTCATTTTTTACAAACTGGAAGATAACATCTTGTTTTTTGTCGTTCTAACTTCATTTAAGATATACCTCTAGCCAATCTTGCAAGATGACTTAATTGATGCGCACTAATATTGCCTGGTGTTGAACCTAGTTGCGTTAATGAAATTGTCACAATTGAGTACCCAGTAATCTTATTAGCACTCACATTATTACTTTTCCAAATACTAAAATTAAAATCTACCTCACTACGATTAGCAACATTGACTATCGGCTTAATAGACAATGCAAAATCTTTTTTAATCGCATTTAATTGAGATAAGTTGAGTTTTAACGTATCATCATTGTTTGACGAAAGCTCATCTTTTTCAACCAACTCAGCAAATTTCTCACCTCCCAACTCTTTGGTCTAAAAACTGGGCATCATTAATGTCATATTGGTACATGTTATTTACGTCTTATTAAGTTAAGACAGTACTTTATATAAAAAAATGCAGATTTAATCATTCAGGATATATCTAAATCGGTTTATCTATCAACCACGCCCTGTTGGAAGCAAATTAATAAATTAAAGACAAATGGTTTTATTCAAAAAATTGTCGCAATACTTGATCCTAAAAAAGCACATCTGAATACAACAACTTTTGTATTTGTTACCATGGAAAGCCACGACCAAAAAATTGATTATCTATTAAAGGTTATTATTAAGGATATTGAAAGCTATGATTTGTTTTATAAAAAGCTGATTGATAAAGTTTAGTTTCTTAAAGTAACGTCTAATTTTGTACTTGACAAATGAAACAAACTAGCGAAATTCCAATCATGGCTAATACTTTAGATGGTTAGCTCACAACCAAGACTAAAAAATTACCAACACTACATAACAACCTTTAAAACACCAAACGAACTAACCAATAATAACGCACCACCCGCCCAGCGTTTAAATAAATCGTCATTCTCTATAATTCTTTGGTGCAATTTAAGCCCAACAACATGTCCAATTGCCGCAATAGGGATTAAGCTCAAAGACAATTGCCAATCAATCATTACACCAAATGCCACAAAAGTACTCATCTTAATACCCACCAAAATAAACCACAATACAAACAAAGTATTACGCATATATTCCTTAGCCACATGGCGCATATATACAGCCACAATCAAAGGCGCGCCAGTGAGCGAAGTACCTGCCACGTATCCACCCAAGATGAGTAGTAATTTGTCCACCCACGGCTGATGCGAGGTAATCTTTTGGTTAAAAATCCAAATAATTGAATAAAAAATCGTGATTGAATACACAAACACAATAATCACCTTATCAGGCAATGACAACAACCCAAATACACCAACCAAAGTCGGCGGAATAATCCATAAGAGTGAGCGCCTAAGATAACACCAATCCACTTGCCTAATAGACTTAAACAAAGTCAATGAAGAGAAAAACAATAAATGAAGCCCAATTATAGGCAACCAATAAACAGGTGATGCACCCACTAGCAACATTAGTGGCAAACCCAATGCTGCGCCACCAAACCCAAGCCCCGTGCGCACAAACCCCGCCCACATAAAAACCAAGCCAACTAAAAATAATTCCGTATTAGAAAAAATCATATTCTTAACTATTTATCAGCCCTATAAACTATCCAAAGGTGACATCACTCCTTGCCCATCCTGGCGTAAAACATGCGTATAAATCATTGTTGTTTATATATCGCTATGCCCTAAATGCCTGAATGGTGCGCATATCCGTGCCTGTTTGTAATAAATGCGTGGCAAACGGAACGCCTAAATGTTTGTGCTGATACCTTTTTATCAATACTCATACATTTTTTAATCGCCACTGTAATATTCCTGCTAGCAAATACATATTGCAAGCCAAACCCCTTATCAGCATTTGGAGATTTTACAAGACAATATGGAAAAATACTACAAGAGAGCGATCATATATAAATAATATGTCTTTATCGCAAAATAGAGCGAAGTCTGTTTTGGCTTATAGTTATAACATTACAAATTCAGCAAACAATAAAGTGTTTTTAGAGAATGTTTTTCGTGCTAACGGCATGTCATTTTCTAATTTAATTCAAGAAAATGGAGAAGAAAATATACAAGCCTCTCAAAAGAATAGAGTTTAGAGTGATAACCAAAGCAGAAGAAAAATTTTATGAAATCATTAATAAGTTACAATAAATCATTCCAACCGCTCGCCCTTGGGTAAACACATTAGCTAAATTCAAACGTTATGTTTTAAAAAACCAAAAAAATTATGAGATTAATTGAATAATTTATAAAAGAAGAGTCCTCTAGCGGCATTCTCTTAATATTTGTCGCCCATTCTAGCGCTTATTTTAAGCAATACGTTTATGTCGCTGTTTTACGATTCTTTTTTGCATATTCCTGTTGAGGTTCGAATTGGCTCATTACATTTAGATAAGTCGCTTTATCATTAGGAATTCTGTCGCTTTTGGGTAATCGTGTGCCTATTTCACTTAAAATATTTCTAATGATATTGGCCATTATTGATGATTTAGGTGCAATCGTCATCATAGCTATTTTTTACACAACAGATTTATCTACATAATCTACCACCTTGGCAGTGGCGTCTTTAGCTATTTTAATTATGTTGAATTTTTTTGGTGTGTCGAAAAAAGCAGCCTACTTTATTGTTGGCACAATATTATGGATAAATGTTTTAAAATCAGGCGTTCACGCTACGTTAGCAGGTGTTGCGTTAGCATTTACAATTCCACTTAATGCAAAGGATGAAAATAAACAACCATTTTCTCCCCTTAAAGAGAGATATAGCATAGCCTTCATTTTTGGGTTGCTTTCTTTATTCTTCCACTCTTTGATTTTGTAAATGCAGGGGTAAATATTACAGAAATATCAATTAGTCAAATATCTGGAGGCGTGCCACTTGGTATTACGCTGGGTTTGTTTTTGGATAAACAACTTGGTGTATTGGTGTATTTGGTTTTAGTTTTTTAGCCATCAAGTTAAAATTAGCAAAACTGCCTGAGGATAGTAACTGGATACAACTATATATGGTGTGTCTGTATTAACTGGTATCGGATTTACTATAAGTTTATTTATAGTTTTTTTGGCATTTGAAGATGATAGTCTTTTTCAATATACGGATAAATTTGCAATACTTATTGGTTCATTCGTATCTGGTATAATTGGATATCTGATCCTAAAAATAGGAAAAACCACATAACAAAGTGTTAAACGACACCCTGTACATTTAAGGTCAAAGAATTAAAAAATCCTAACTATTCATCCTTCAAGTAATCCGTGAAGAGCTTGATTCGGTTGTAAGTGCAGCATAAGGCAAAAGGAAAACAGGTAAGTTGATTAAGGTTATTCTGTTTGGTTCACATGTTACAGGTAGTTCAGAAAAGTTTATGAATAAAGCTGGGGTCTGCCCCTGTTTCTTTCAATATGAGTAGAAAATTCAATTATTATAAAACAACAATTCGCGAACTAACTCTTAGTTCTTATGATGACAAACTTTGTATTCTTGATTTTAGATACCGAAAAATGAGAACAACTGTTGATAATAAAATTAACAATGGATTAAAAGCTGGATTTATAGAAAAATAAAAATTCAAAATAGGTTGTTTGAAAATGACATGCAAATGGATTGTGTTTTCTACTCTATTTGAAAATGTTTGATAGTTTTTCAGCGCCTTGCTGAGCAATAATTTTATCTTTGGCTTCAACCATCACCCTTATAAGTGGCTCTGTGCCTGAAATGCGGATTAATACTCGACCATCATCACCAAGTGTTTGTTCAACTTCGAGTTGAGTTTGTTGTAGTTTGGTGTGATTTTCAAGGTTAATTCTTGTTTGGGTTTTAACATTAATTAAAACTTGTGAATATTTACTCATTGATTGTTTTAACTTAGCAAGGCTGGATTGGCTTTTTGCCAGTACTTCTAATACCTGCAAAGCAGAAATAATGCCATCACCAGAGGTGGTTTTATTCAAACATATAATATGCCCTGAACCTTCGCCACCTAATATTGAGCCGCTTTTTTGCATTTGCTCCATCACAAAGCGATCGCCCACATCAGCTTCGATAAATGTAATATCTAAATCTCTTAGTGCGTGGCGCATGCCTAGGTTGCTCATTTTTGTGCCAACCACTGTGTTATTAACCAGTCTACCTTGAGATTGCCAAGCTTTGGAGATAATAAATACCAGCTCGTCACCATCAACCAGCTCGCCATTTTCATCAACCATCATTAAGCGGTCGCCATCGCCATCAAAGGCAATGCCCAAATCTGCTTTTGAATCTAATACCACTTGTTGCAGGTGTTTGGTGTCTGTTGCGCCACAATGCTCATTAATATTAAAGCCATCTGGTGTGTTGTTGATGATATTAATATTTGCACCCAGTTCTGAGAACACGCTTTGGGCAATGTGATAAGTAGCGCCATTTGCACAGTCAATGACGATATTAAGTCCTAAAAGACTTTGTGTTCTGTCAAACGTTGATTTGCAAAATTCGATATAACGTCCAAGTGGTTGTTCGTGTCTATGGGCTTTGCCAATCTTATCAGCCCCTACACTAACCATGGGCTCGGCTAATTTTTTCTCAATTTCGCTTTGATCTTGGCTGCTTAATTTAAGGCCTTTGGCAGAAAAAAACTTGACACCATTGTCTTGAAAATGATTATGTGAAGCGCTAATAACCACTCCAGCACTGGCATTATAAGTTTGCGTTAGGTAAGCAACTGCAGGTGTTGGCATCGGACCTAGCAAGCCAACATCAACACCGGCGGATAAAAAACCCGCCTCAAGTGCAGATTCAAATAAATAGCCAGATACGCGAGTGTCTTTGCCAATAATAACACTGGCTTTACCTTGTTTGGCTAGTACCGAACCAACTGCCCAGCCTAATTTTAAGAAAAAATCAGCGGTAATATGATCAACACCTACCTTGCCACGTATACCATCAGTACCAAAATAATTACCCAATTTACTCTCCTGCTACGCTTTGTAAAACCTTAAAAGCATCTTTAGTTTCTAAAACGTCGTGCACACGTACAATATTTGCACCGTTTTGAGATGCTATTATAGCGGTTGTTACACTACCAATCATTCTGCCGTATGTGTTTCTATTATTAAGCATACTACCAACCATTGACTTGCGTGACATGCCAACCAAAATCCTCAAACCAAAGCTTTTAAATTCGTCAAGGCGACGTAGAATTTCAAGATTATGATTGAGTGTTTTACCAAAACCAAAACCCGGGTCTAGAATAATCTTATTTTGGCTAATACCGACGCCAATGCAAGCCTCAATTCTTTGATCAAAAAAGTATTTTATTTCATCAATAACATCTGTATAAACAGGGTTGTTTTGCATTGTTTTAGAGTCGCCTTGCATGTGCATAAGGCACACATCCTTAGCAGTTGATGCTACCACTTCAAGGGATGATTTAGCTTGCAAAGCACGTACATCATTAATCATAATTGCTCCTGCTTCAATGGCAAGTTGCATGATTTTTGCTTTTGAAGTGTCAATGGAAATCGGCACACTGATTAATTTAGATAATGCTTTAATAACAGGAATAATACGGCTGGCTTCGTCATCAATGGATACTTGCAGGGCATTGGGTCTGGTTGACTCGCCGCCAATATCAATCATATCAGCACCTTGGTCAACCATTAGTTGAGCCTGATTAATGGCTTTGTCAATGGCAAGATATTGACCTCCATCTGAAAAAGAATCAGGTGTGACATTAAGCACACCCATAATCATCGTATTAGAAGATTGCATCATGATGTAGCGGCAATGTTCAAAAATAGAAAAAGGAAAACTAAGCGACTTGCTCGGTAGAACCTCCGCTTAATGGCTTTTCATCAGAATCTTTATTGCCGTTATCCAACTCAACGCCCGAACCTAGTTCGGTAGAAGCAACATCAGAATCAACAATTACAGCTGATTCACGTATTGGTTTTCTTTTCATCAAATCGTTAATTTGCTCTTTATCAATGGTTTCAAACTCCATTAAGGCCTTGGTCATTTCAATTAAGATGTCTTTATTACCTTTTAAAATTTTAAAAGCCATTTGATAGTTGCTGTCAATAATTTTACGAATTTCAACATCAATGGCTTTAAAGGTATCTTCTGAAACGTGCTTGTGCTTGGTAACTTGTCGGCCTAAAAACACTTCGCCCTCTTCTTCACCATACGCTAAAGGTCCTAGAGTCTCAGACATGCCCCATTGTTTGACCATTTTGTGTGCAATTTCTGTTGCACGCTCAATATCATTACTTGCGCCAGTGGTGACGCTATCTGCACCGTAAATTAACTCTTCTGCAATGCGCCCACCAAAAAGTGAAGCGATTTGAGAATTTAACTTGAGTTTAGAAATACTATAACTGTCTTTTTCTGGCAAGAACATCGTCACACCTAATGCTTTACCCCTTGGAATGATACTTACTTTATACACAGGGTCATGCTCAGGCACTAACCGACCTACAATAGCGTGACCTGCTTCATGATAAGCAGTCATTTCTTTTTCGGCTTCATCCATGGCCATGGATTTGCGCTCAGAGCCCATCATAATTTTATCTTTGGCTTTTTCAAACTCTTGCATGCCAACCAATTTTTTGTCCTTGCCCGCTGCAATTAACGCAGCCTCATTAGTTAAATTTGCAAGGTCTGCACCAGAAAACCCCGGTGTGCCTTTGGCAATATTGATTGATTTAACATTTTTTGCAATGGGTAATTTACACATGTGGATTTTTAAAATAGCATCACGACCATTAATATCAGGCAAGCCTACCATTACTTGACGATCAAAACGACCCGGTCTAAGTAGAGCAGGATCTAATACGTCTGGTCTGTTAGTTGCAGCAATAACAATCACACCTTCTGAGCCTTCAAAGCCATCCATTTCAACCAACATTTGGTTTAGTGTTTGCTCGCGTTCATCATGACCACCACCCATGCCAGCACCACGTTGGCGACCAACAGCGTCAATTTCATCAATAAAAATAATGCAAGGTGCGTTTTTCTTTGCTTGTTCAAACATATCACGTACACGTGATGCGCCGACACCGACAAACATTTCTACAAAATCAGAACCTGAGATAAAGAAAAATGGCACGTCGGCTTCACCTGCAATTGCTTTGGCTAACAAAGTTTTTCCCGTACCTGGAGGACCTATTAAAAGTACACCTTTGGGGATTTTTCCACCAACTTTAGTAAACTTGCCGGGATTAGATAAAAAATCCACCAATTCACTCACATCATCTTTAGCCTCATCAACACCTGCTACATCATCAAAAGTAGTGTTAGATTCGTCCTTAGTAATCAGGCGCGCTTTGGATTTACCAAAACTCATTGGGTTTTTTCCTCCCATTGCGCCACCAGCACCCTTCATGGTGTAAAGAACAACACCAATTAATAATAAAATTGGTGCTAAAGAAATGATTAATTGCTTGAAAAATCCGTCTTTTTCAGGCGGTTTGGCAACCACGTTAACACCGTTGTTCAATAAATCGCCCATCAGGCCTAAATCACCTGGGCTATAAGTTGAAAATTGCTCACCGCCAGCACCCACACCAGTAATATTACTACCAGCAATCGTTACTTGGGATACATCGCCTTGCTTAACGCTTTGAATAAACTGAGAATAAGTAATGTCGTTTTTTTGATCGCCCATTTGGAACTGACTAAAAATCGAAGTAATGACACTACCTAAAACCAACCAAAGTAATAAATTCTTAAACATAATGTAAAAAATATTGTAAAAAAATAAGAGTGATAACTATACCCTATTGCGCACTTACATATGGTCTGATGGCGTTTTTTAAAGGTTTATCTACAAATAAATTAAAATTCTGTCATAATTCTTAACTTAATTAATAGATACTTTAGAATCATGTCAAAAATCAACTTATTAGCCACTACTATTATCATAACACTACTTAGCTCTTGTGGGTTTCATGCGCCGTATAAAAACTCAATAATAAACGCCTCCATTGCCAGTAGCCGGCATAATGCCTTTGCTGATGAATTGCAAAAGAGCTTTAATCACAACACACCTAAAACTCTAGTTGTTCAGGTGGGCGCTGAAAATCAAAATCAACGCACTGCTTCATACACTTCAAATAATGAAGCTAGTATCTACACACTAAGTCTAAGCGTGCCTATTAAAGTCTTTAATCAGCGCAACAAACTATTACTATCCCAAACGTTCAGTGCTAATACATATCTGAATAAGATGAACTCATCCCAAGCAGATAGACTACAAATTGAAGAGGGTTACCAACAATTGCGCCATTTAATAATCAGGCGGCTGTCAAAAAAATTATCCAAACTTAATGAAAATTAAACCGCAGCAACTCAACACTCAATTAGCCAATAAACTTGATACTATTTATTTTGTTTTTGGTGCCGAGATATTACTCATTGAGCAAAGTTTAACGCAAATAAACAAAGCAGCAAAACAAGCTGGGTTTAACGAAAAAGTAAGCTTTGAGATTGATGCTAATTTTGATTGGAATCAAATCTTTGTAGAAATTTCATCCGCCTCGCTTTTTTCACCAAAACGCATCATTAAATGCCGATTAAAGACAGGTAAAATTGGCATTAAAGGTGCCAAGACATTGGTTGAAATTGCCAGTAGTACCTTCTTGCTTAATGATATTTTATTGATTGTTTCCACTGGCAAACTGGACATGGCACAGCAAAAGAGCAAATGGTTTAAAACACTAGAACAATTTGGCAGTACTGTCCAACATTTTGAAGTGCAAAGCAATCATTTGGTTGGCTGGATTGCAAATCATATGGCAGAATTAGGGCTTGAAACCAATACAGAAATTGCACAAAGTATTGCTTTTTGCACAGAAGGCAATTTGACCGTCTCCATGCAAGAAATTCAAAAACTAAAAATGGCCTATCCAAATGGCAAAATCACCACACAAGAATACCTTGAACAAGCCAATCAACAATCTAAATACACTGTTTATGGCTTGATTGATGCCGCTTTATTTGGCAATAGTAGTCAGGTTAATAAAATTTATCAAACTTTAGTATCTGATACAGCTATGCCAGTTCAACTGAGTAGTTCCTTGTATCGAGAAATTAAATCAGTTATCGAGATGTCAGTTGAACTTAGACAAGTGAAAGACATTAATACAGTCTTACAAAATCATCGAGTTTGGAACAAAAGAAAACCCGTTATTACTAATGTATTAAAACGCCATCCTTATCAACGTTTGCAAAAATTATTATTATCACTAGGGCGCATTGACCGCTCAATTAAAGGTATGGATAATCTTAATGTCATTAATGAATTACACACATTATTACTAAGTTTGGCAGGGGAAACACAATGGGATCAATAAAAAATTTAATCACCACGCTGGGTGAGAATGCAAAAAATGCTGCAAAAATATTGCGTAGCGCTACAACAGCAGCTAAAAATAGTGCGCTAATCAATATTGCTAGTCAAATTGACCAAAACAGAGAAAACATACTTAACGCTAACGAACAAGACCTTACCAATGGCAAAAATAAAGGACTAGAAGTTGTGCTACTTGATAGGCTCATGCTTGATGATGAGCGTCTTAATGGCATTATTGAAAGTCTGAATCAAATTGTCAATTTGCCTGACCCTATTGGTGAAATTACAGATTTAAAATACCAGCCAAGTGGTATTCAAGTGGGTCAGATGCGCGTGCCACTCGGCGTATTGGGGATTATTTATGAATCTCGTCCTAATGTCACTATTGATGCTGCGGCACTGTGTTTAAAATCAGGCAATAGTGTTATTCTACGTGGTGGGTCAGAAGCTATTCACTCCAATCATGCGCTTTATGCCTGTGTCAAACAAGGCATAAAACAAGCATGCCTTAATGAAAATTGCGCACAACTCATTGACACTCAAGAGCGTGAAGCTGTAATTGAGTTGGTTAAAGCAAGTGATTATGTTGATGCCATTATTCCTAGAGGCGGTAAAGGCCTAGTTGAAGCCATTAGTAACAGTGCCAAAGTACCTGTTATCAAACATTTAGATGGCATTTGCCACACTTACATTGATAAAGATGCCGACACACAAAAAGCCATCAGTATTGCCTTTAATGCAAAAACTCGCCGTTATGGTGTGTGTAATGCCACTGAAACCTTGCTAATTCATAGCTTAACAGTAAGTAGAATATTGCCCGAACTGATTGAGCAATACTTAGCAAAAGGAGTGGAATTACGCGGCTGTGAAGAGACCATAAAGCTGTCAAATAAAATCATTGCAGCCACTGAAAAAGACTGGAATACAGAATATTTAGATGCAATTTTATCCATTCGTATTGTCAATTCAATGAGTGATGCCATTAAACATATTAATAAGCATGGTTCAGGCCATACTGAATCAATAGTGAGCGAAAACTACACTCGTTCACGCCGTTTTATTACCGAAGTAGATTCTGCCTCAGTCATGATTAATGCCTCCACTGGCTTTGCCGATGGATTTGAATATGGTCTGGGTGCAGAAATTGGCATCAGCACTGACAAATTCCACGTGCGTGGCCCTGTTGGCTTGGAAGGATTAACCTCACAAAAATTTATCGTCTTAGGTGACGGACACATCAGACAATAAAAAAACATGGACATAGAACAAGTACTGGCTATTTTTGCGCGTGGCGCTGATGAGATATTGCCACTTGATGAGCTCAAGAAAAAACTCAAGAAAAACAAGCTACTACGTATCAAAGCAGGTTTTGATCCAACTGCGCCTGGTTTACATTTAGGACATACAGTTTTAATCAATAAACTCAAGCAATTACAAGATTTGGGGCATGAAATATTGTTTTTAATTGGCGATTTCACCGCCATGATTGGCGACCCAACAGGCAAGAGTAAAACCCGCCCGTCACTCTCACGAGAACAGATTCAAGCAAACGCCAAAAGCTACACCAAACAAGTATTTAAAATCTTAGATCAAGACAAAACCATAGTCGTGTTTAACTCGCAGTGGATGGACAAAATGACATCAATGGAATTTATCCAACTCGCCAGTAAACAAACGGTCGCTAGAATGTTAGAACGCGATGATTTTTCCAAACGCTACAAATCAGGGCAAGCTATTTCTACCCACGAATTTTTATACCCTTTGGTGCAAGGCAATGATTCTGTTGAATTAAAAAACGATGTAGAAATCGGTGGTACGGATCAAAAATTTAACTTATTAATGGGCAGAGAACTACAAAAACAAGCAGGACACGAGCAACAAGTTATTCTCATCATGCCAATTTTAGAAGGCTTGGACGGCGTGCAAAAAATGTCAAAATCCTTAGACAACTACATCGGTATTGATGATACGCCTGATGATATGTTTGGCAAAATTATGTCAATTTCTGATGAATTAATGTGGCATTATTTTGAACTGCTAAGTTTCCACAGTTTAGAAGCGATTGCTGATTTAAAACAAGCAATAACGCAAGGTCAAAACCCAAGAGATGTTAAATTTATCCTAGCTAGTGAGATTATCACCCGCTTTCATAATATTGATGCAGCCAGACAGGCTCAGCAAAATTTTATTGATCGCTTTAGTAAAAATCAAATGCCTGATTACATGGATGAATTCAGCTTTAAAGCTGGCATAAAAATTGCCAATTTACTCAAAGATGCTGAACTTTGTTCCAGCACCTCAAACGCCTACCAAATGATTAAACAAGGTGGCGCTAAAATCAATGGTAAAAAAATCACAGATAAAAACCTTGAGCCAAAGACTGGTACAAACGTTTATCAAGTAGGCAAACGCAAATTCGCAAGAGTGACAATTCAATAAAAAAGTGTTATAATGCTCCCCCTTGGGGATGACATGGCTTCGACGAGGAGTTGGATCTCAAGGACGCATGCCGAGGATAAAGACAACTCGTAAAATACGCTTTAAAAAGATAGTTGCAAACGAAAACAACTACGCTCTAGCTGCATAGCTAGCCGTCGCTTAGAGGGTGTCTGTACTTTTAGGATGACGGTCGCTCACAGACTCGCTAGGATTATTTTTTCCACATAATTCGGTTAAAACTTGTTGGAAATCGCTACTTACATCCCTGATGGTCGGGTGGTATAGATGGCTAACTAAAATAGACCAAGCTAAGCATGTAGACTTCTTGTTTGAAAGTTTTCGGACGCGGGTTCAATTCCCGCCATCTCCACCAAATTAAGCCATTATTAGCATACTGGTTATTTGCTAAAACACGTCAATTAATCGTTAATCGAATAACAAGCCACACCACCTTTTTGTGAACCTGCTGCAAATAGACAACGCGTATTGGGATTATCAGAAGGTGTCCATTCGTATACTCGAATATTCCATCCTGGTGTTTCGATTAAATATTCTGAAGTTGGTGTGACTATTTTAACTCCCATTGTGGTTATTTTTTCCCACAATCCAGCATGAACTGGGGTTAAAAGTAGTGTAATAATAAATGCGACTAACTTAACTCTCATATTGTTTTCCTTGTAGATTTTTTATTGGGCTTACCACCCCAAAAATCTTTTTTATTGTTTGATTTGTTTGCTTGAGCATTGCTATTTTTGCCGTATCTAGGCTTATTGCGACTCTTATTTATTTTTTTTGGTTTTTTGGTTTTTGGCGGTAAGATTTTTTTGCCCGATTCTGGTAAATTGTGCTCTGGTACAAATCCTTCGACCATTACGCGGTCTAATTTATTTTGAATGAGGCGTTCAATATCAAATAATTGCTTAGCTTCATCAACACTAACTAATGAAATTGCCTCGCCTTTTGAACCAGCGCGACCAGTACGACCAATACGATGTACATAATCTTCTGGCACATGTGGCAGATCAAAGTTAACCACATGTGGCAATTGATCAATATCAATACCCCTTGCGGCAATATCAGTTGCCACTAACACGTTCATCTTGGCATTTTTAAAATCTGCCAAGGCTCTTGTGCGAGCGCCTTGACTTTTGTTGCCATGAATGGTAGTTACACTAATTTTTTTCTTTTCTAATTGAGTAGCAATGCGATTTGCACCGTGCTTAGTACGACTAAATACCAGCACCTGATACCAGCTATGTTTTTGAATAAGATGTGTAAGTAGTGCTTGTTTTTTGGATTTGTCAACAGGGTGAATACACTGCTTTACCGATTTAACAGTGGAATTTCTAGGGGTAACTGATATTTCTATAGGGTTATTAACTAGACTCTTTGCTAATGTTCGAATGTCATTAGAAAAAGTGGCTGAAAACATGAGCGTTTGTTTTTTTGGTGGTAGAATTTTTAGAATTCGCTTAATATCATGAATAAATCCCATGTCTAACATTCTATCTGCCTCGTCAAATACAACAATTTCTAGCGTGTCAAATTTCACTGCATTTTGAGAATATAAATCTAATAATCGCCCTGGTGTTGCAACTAGGATATCAACGCCACTACGCAACTTTCGCATTTGTGGATTAATCTTTACACCACCAAATACCACACTTGATTTAAGTGGCAAATGCTTACCATAAGTCGTTACACTATCGCTGACTTGTGCGGCTAATTCACGTGTAGGGGTTAGTATTAGTGTACGAACCTGATTAGATTTTGTTGAGCTGCCTTTTGATAATATTTCAAGAATAGGTAGGGTAAATCCTGCTGTTTTTCCCGTGCCAGTTTGGGCAGCAGCCATAACATCTTTGCCTTCTAAAATAGCGGGGATAGCTTGAACTTGTATTAGTGATGGCTCGCTGTACCCTTGTTGCTTGATGGCCTTAAGAATTGAATCAGACAAGCCTAATTTTGAAAAACCCATAATAAGAGAATATTTTAAATAAAGATAGGCATTTTACATTAGCATCCTATAATAGGTTTATGAATAAATATCAGACTGTTAAAAGTCCGTCTGAGGTACTGTGTGGGGATTTGCAAATACAATCAAGCTAACTATTGTGTCGGTTGTAAACGCCATAGTGATGAAATCACGCATTGGGTTAATTATTCAGCGGCAATGCAACTAGCTATGATAAAGGATCTTAAAGAGCGAAATATCGATGAATGAATGCCAACAACAAAGCGTCCAATGCCCTTATTGTGGCGAGTTAATTGAGCTGAGTATTGATTTTTCAGCTCCTAATCAAAGCTATATAGAAGACTGTTCAGTTTGTTGCCATCCAATTAATATTGCGGTTGATATAGACTTTGATCAACAAGTGCATTTACAAGTGACTCATGAAAATGAATAAGCTTTAAAAGTGTTTAGACGTCCTCTTCTGGCGTGCGTGTTTTGATACTGAGTGCATGAAGTGTACCATTGGTAATTTCTTCATTCATAACAGCAAGTACCATTTTTTGCCTATCCAATAGTGACATACCCTCAAAAATTGGCGACACTACTTTTGTTGAACAATTACAACCATCACCCTCCATGGTAACCGTTGAATTTTCTATACCTGTTTGAATTTTTGCTTGAATTTCTTCTAATATCATTATCTATGCTCCATAAGTGCAAAAAAATAGACATGATTGCACCTGCGGGTAAGATAATTAACCAAGATAAGAAAATTAATAACCCGCATGTTAAGTGCCGCCACACCTTTAGCAATACCAACACCCAATACTGCCCCCTACCAAAACCTGCGTAGTTGACACAGGAATGCCTGTTGATGAGGCCAAAACCACCGTTGTTGCAACGGCCAATTCAGCAACAAAGCCACGGAGAAGGCGTAAGTTCTGTAATTCCTTTACCAATGGTTTTCATCACTTTAAACCCATAAGTCACCAAGACAAATACAATACCACCGCCACCAACTAGCAAAACCCACGAAGGTACAACGCTTTTTGAGGCAATATCGCCACCAGCTTCCACAATACTATAAACCGCAGCTAGCGGGTCAATGGCATTGGCAACATCGTTAGAGCCATGTGCAAATGCCATGGCAGATGCGATAATAACCATCAGCACAGCAATCATAACACTTAAAGAGGCATCTTTAGAGATATATTTTAAAGACTCGATATGTTTAAGGCCTTTAAACAGCGTGACCAATGCAATTATAAAATCAACAAAGAATGCATAAAATGGCAAATATTTTTTAGCATTAGCTAACGGATCTTTGGTGTCAATTACCAAGGCTTGTAAACTTTTAAAGATAATCATAGCAAGTGTGCCAGCGAGAACTGGAGACTCCACACAACTCATCATGATTTTAATCACTTTATCCCAAGCAACTGCACCTACACCTACCGCACCAAAACTAACAATAGCACCAACAATACCAAAACTAACAATAGCACCAACAATTGAATGCGTTGTAGAAACTGGCCAGCCTAGAGATGAAGCAATCAATAACCATGTGGCTGCTGCTAAAAGCGAAGCAAGCATACCATATACTAATAAATGTGGACTATCGGTGAATCATGATGCGTCCAAAATGCCTGTACAAATAGTGGCAGTTACTTCTTCACCAGAAAGAATTGCTCCTACAAATTCAAAAATAATTGCAATAATATCCATGACAGACTTCTTATCTTGCTAGTAGTACTTCTAGTCTTGAGCCAACTTTTTGCGCAGCATCTGCCAGCTCACACAGCCATTCCACAGCGCGATAATAAAACATAACATCAACAGGTGTGGCACATTAGACTCTAATGGAAATAATTTAGCACGAACTTCATACTGAATTTTGTCAGATTTGCTTTAAAGTTCATTCACATCTTTAATAATAGAGCCAACGTCTTTACGCTCACGACTACCAAATGCAGTTTCTAGCAACTCATCCAACTCATTAACGGCTTTAAGCGCCATGGGTGATGTTTTGATACAAACCTTAGTCAATTCTATAACATCATCAAAAATCTCATCTGGCATGGTCATTTTGCGATTAATCATCAAGCCCGAAACATACTTAGTGATGTTGGCAATAGAATCTTGGATCAGTAATAAATCAAGCAAGCCTCTACTTGAAAAAGGCATTATAAATGTTGAAGGTAAGCTCAAACGCAACTTCTTTTTAAGAATATCTGCTTCACTTTCTTTGGTGCCAATGTCGCTTATAATTTTTTCAGCTTGTACCCAATCTTGGGCATGGATGGCAACCATAAAGCCGTTGAGTTATGAAATACATGAGTGTACTTGTATCATGTGTTTTTGTAGTGGGCTAATGAGTGATTGACCAAATATACCGTCAAGTATATTTTTATTTGTCTTATTTTTTATAATATCTTTAAATGCGAATTTTCTATCAAAAAGATGAGTTGTCAACTTTATTTTTTCATGTTTTTTTTAAGTTCTAAGTTTGCCTGCTCTTCGTCAAATAAAATGCGTTGTCCCTCTCCTTCTAAATCATCGAACTGACCATTCTTAACGCTCATCATTAAAAGAACAACAAGAACAACACCAACAAAAATCATGCTGGGAATTAGCCAATAAATTACATCCATTTTCCTTCCTTTTTTTACTAAAAAACAATATTAATGCCTTTTATTTTTTAACCATTCGTAATGAATTGTGCATTCATTTTCTCATAATCAACAAAAACGTATCAAATCTTACTCATTTAAGTTGCATAAAATGTCCATCAGCTCATTACAAAACCAACTCATAATACATTCAAACAACAAATATAAAAGTGGCAAAAGCTAAAAATGTCGATATTTCTGCTATAATTTTAAACTAGAGTTATGAACGAATTTTAAACTAGAGTTATGAACTTAGATTATCTTGATTTTGAACAACCCATTGCTGAGCTAGAGGAAAAAATACAAGCGCTTGACAACATTAAAGACAAAGCAGACATTGTTAATGAAATGGAGGCGCTTAAAGTCAAGAGCAGTGCTTTAACCAAAAAAATATTCTCCTCTTTAAGTGATTGGCAAATATCCCAACTAGCGCGCCACCCTAAACGTCTTTATACACTTGATTATATTGCTCATGTGTTTGATGAGTTTACTGAATTACATGGTGATCGCGCTTATGGTGACGACCATGCTATTATTAGCGGCATTGCAACATTAAATGTCCAGCCAGTAATGTTTATTGGTCAGCAAAAAGGACGAACCACTCAAGAAAAACTCAAATACAATTTTGGCATGCCAAAGCCTGAGGGCTATCGCAAAGCCTTGCGTTTAATGAAGTTGGCTGAAAAATTCTCAATGCCTGTTGTTACTTTTATTGACACGCCTGGTGCTTACCCTGGTATTGGT
The DNA here is from genome assembly GCA_021730105.1 of Candidatus Ruthia sp. Plio_17_S18. GTDB lineage: Bacteria > Pseudomonadota > Gammaproteobacteria > PS1 > Pseudothioglobaceae > Ruthia. The sequence goes on along the minus strand of CP072538.1, from coordinate 147,410 downwards.
GCTGAAGAGCGAGGTCAAAGTGAGGCTATTGCTAGAAACCTATTTGAAATGTCAACCCTTGCAACGCCCATTATCTCGGTAGTTATTGGCGAAGGCGGTTCTGGTGGTGCGCTAGCAATTGGTGTGGCAGATACAATCATGATGTTTAAATACAGTATTTACTCCGTGATTTCCCCAGAAGGATGTGCGTCCATTTTATATAAAGATGCCACCAAGGCCAACCTTGCAGCAGAATCCTTAAAACTAACCTCAACCCATCTTAAAGAAGAGGGTCTGATTGACGTCATTATTGATGAGCCATTAGGTGGCATCCACCGCAACCATTTGCAAGCAAAAGTGCTACTAAAAGAGGCGTTAACACAACAACTCACTAAAATTAAACAACTACCAATAGAGCAGTTGTTACAAAACAGACAAGAAAAACTTTTAAGTTTTGGAAGATTTAAAGACTAAAGATTTATTTCTTAAAGGTAAGCGAATTATCATTGGTCTTAGCGGTGGTATTGACTCTGTCGTACTGTTGCATTATTTAAACACGCATTATCCCAATAAAATAAGCGTCATTCATTACAACCATCATTTATCTCAATATTGTAACGAATGGGGTACATTTTGCGAAAAACTATGCTTAAGCCTTAATATCACCTATTCAAGTATTGATTTATTTTTTGATAATACATCTAATATCGAAGAAAATACACGTAAAAAACGCTATCATTCTCTATCTAAGTTATTAAAAGAAAATGAGATACTTTGCACAGCGCACCATCAGAACGATCAAGCAGAAACCCTACTTCTACAACTATTCCGTGGTAGTGGCATCAAAGGATTAGCCGCCATGCCTAAAGAAAAGCCTTTAGGCAAAGGCATTCACTATCGCCCTTTTTTAACAATTAACAAGTCTCAAATTATTGATTATGCTCAAAATAACAAATTAAACTGGATAGAGGACGATAGCAACAAAAACACTGATTTTAGGCGTAATTTCTTGCGTTTAAAAATTCTACCTAAACTATCTGTCGTGTATAAAAATTTAACAAAAACACTTGCCAGAAGCGCAAAGCATCAATCAGAAGCCTTAAAACTTATACGCACATTGACTGATATTGATATCAAGACACATCATATTATCAATAATGCCAATCGTATCGATACAAGCAAGCTTATCAAACTTGAAACCCACAGAATTAAAAATATCCTTCGCCATCATCTACATTTGCTTAACTTTTTAACACCTAGCGATAAAATCATGCATCAAATTATTGAACTGCTACACACAAAAGAAGATGCCAACCCTTTGGTGTGTTGGGATAAATACGAGATTAGACGTTACCAGAATGAATTATATTTCATCAATAAAGACTTACCAAAAAAGAATGTATCTTGTCCACTTTATGAAGAACTTAAGGATTTTCAAAATTTTTCAATTCGCTATCGACAAGAAGGCCAGCGCATTAAATTACTAGGAAAAACACATACTCAATCACTAAAAAAAGTCTTACAAGAAGCCAATATCCCGCCCTGGGAGCGGAGTCAGTTAAAAATGTATTATATTGATGATAAATTATGCGCCATTGAACGTATCGGCAAAATATCTAATGCTTAGAGGGATAAATCTTGCTTATGCTAAATTGCTTGCTGGCTTATTAAAAGGGTTATTAATCCCAATTTTTGCTAAGATTTTTGTCTCTAGGCTTTCCATTTGCTGCGCATCTTTAGTATCAATATGATCATAACCCAATAAATGCAACGTACCGTGAATTGCCATATGAGTTAAGTGATCATTAAAAGATTTACGCTGCTCAATAGACTCTTTTAAGACAACCTGTGTGCAAATCACCACATCTCCTAAAATCACCTCATCAATTTCAATCGGCAAACCACTTGGAAATGATAATACATTAGTAGGTTTATCCTGATGACGATAAACTTTATTAAGGTTTTGCATCTCCACTTCATTGACCAAGCGAATCAATAACTCGCTTTCACCCTTGCCCAGTTCTTTAATCACTGTTTGCAAAGTGTTGCTTAAACCATGCTCATTAACAGATGAATCATGAATACTATTTTGAATAACCACCATACTTAATCTCGGACTTAATGATATTTATTGATAAAATGGATTATTTTATCAAAAGTCTATTATCTTGTCATCAATCGTTGAAGTCGCCATACCTGTACCACTAAATAAAACTTTTGACTATCTATGTGATGATGAGGTGCTTGTGGGTGCGCGCGTTAAAGTGCCTTTTGTGCGTAAAAAAGTAATCGGTATTGTGCTAGTTATTAAGTATAAAAGTGGTTTTGATAAACTTAAATCTGTTGAAGAGGTGTTAGACAAAACGCCAATTTTAGACAAACCAACCTTAGACTTCTTGTTTTGGTCAGCCAATTATTACCACCATCCAATTGGTGAGGTGATTTCAACTGCATTGCCTAAGAATCTGCGTTTGGGTAAAGAAGCAAACATTAAAAAAATTATCGGCTTGCCAAATAAAACAAAGCAACCAGACTTTAAATCTACAGACGAGCAAAATATTGCCATCGCACAAATTTTAAAATTAGCTCATCAATATCACGCTTTTTTACTCCACGGCGTGACTGGCAGTGGCAAAACTGAGGTGTATTTACACATTACCCAAGCAATGCTTAACCAAAAAAAACAAGTACTAGTATTGGTACCAGAAATTGGGCTAACGCCACAAATGATTACCCGTTTCGAGTCACGCCTAAAAACACATATAGTGGCAATTCATTCACAACTCAACGAAACTCAAAAACTAGATGCCTATCTCATGGCTAAAAACGGTGAGGCTTGCGTGATACTTGGCACGCGAAGTGCTATTTTTGCACCGATGCCAAATCTGGGCTTAATCATTATTGACGAGGAACATGACAATTCGTTTAAGCAACAATCAAGTTTTCGGTATTCTGCTAGAGATTTAAGTTTTATTCGTGCCAAACAGGCCAATATTCCACTGGTCTTAGGCACGGCAACACCTTCATTAGAATTATTAAAAAATGTAATGGATGAGAAAATCACACGTATCACACTCACCAAACGCGCAGGTGGTGCCACCTTGCCAAAGGTCAGTTTGATTGATATGCGCAGCAACACTGATGGCGCCTTATCTAAAATGTTGGTTGAAAAAACCAAACAATATTTATCCGCTGGCAAGCAAGTCATGTTATTTATCAACCGCCGAGGCTATGCACCTGTTTATTATTGCACACAATGCGGCTGGAAAGCACAATGCGGTCATTGCGACTCAACCATAGTTTATCACCGCCATATCAATCGTCTTAAATGCCATCATTGTGGCGATGAAAAAGTGCCAGAACACACCTGCCCAGACTGCTCTGAGCAAAGTCTTGAAGTACTAGGCTATGGTACAGAAAGATTAGAAGAGACACTATCTTCACATTTTGCATATACCCCTATTATCCGCATTGATCGTGACACCACACGACGCAAAAAAGCCTTTGCACAACACTTAGAGCAAATTAACGCTGGCGAACCTTGTATTATTATTGGAACGCAAATGTTAGCCAAAGGGCATGATTTTTCCAACCTTGCAATGGTTGGTATTTTGGATATTGATGCTGGATTTTTATCTCTTAACTTTCGGGCAACTGAGTATTTAGCTCAATTACTCATTCAAGTATCAGGCCGCGCAGGTAGGCATAAAGAAAAAGGCGAAGTCGTTATCCAAACCCACTATCCAGACCATCCAATCTTTAACTTTGTTTTATCATCACGTTACATGCAATTTGCCAGTCAACTCCTCAAACAACGCCTAAGCGCAATGATGCCGCCTTTTTCACACCAAGCGTTATTATGTGCCAATGCAAAAAACAAACAAAATGCTGAGGATTTCTTGCGTGAAGCAGCCGTTTTATTAAAAAGCATACAAATGGATTCAGTGGAAATTTGGGGACCAGTCGCCAACACCATTGAAAAAAAATCAGACTACTACTACTTCAACTTATACCTACAATCCAACAACCGAGCCACACTCCACCAAATGCTATCTACTTTCAATCAACATATCAACACGCTTAAACTTAGAAACAAAGTGCGTTGGTACTTGGATATTGACCCAATTGAATAACAAGTAGCTTGTTATAACCTAATATCACCTATACGTTTTGAACGTATCAATATACCAATGACCTAATTTGGGATTTTTAGACCAGTCTGGATATCTCTTTACCATTGTTGTCCAATCGCCTACAAGTTAAGGCACCTTGTAAGCACCAATCTTTAACACGCTTATGAGGAATACCAGTCATATCAGCATATTTTGCAGACGAAATTTCAGTTACTGGAGATACTGCCATAGTGATAAATATATCAACATGGTACCTGACAACCATCTATATATTCTTGGGAAAATTCATCTACTAACATGCTAAAACTAAGTGTATTTTTGGTTTAATTTAGTTTTAAACAGGCTAAATGGCCTGTACCAGCGCAGACACGACTATATAGTCGTGTTGCACATTATACAAATGATTCTATAATCGTGTCAAGTATTTTATGAAATTTAACGAAAAATTAAAACTAGTAAGGAAGGTAGGGGGCTATACACAAGCTGAAATGGCAGATTTGTTAAAGATAAAAATGAGAAGTGTGCAAAGATTTGAACAAGGAGAGCAAGAGCCAAGATATGAAACTATAAAGAAGCTGTGTAATACCCACCATGAATATGCATATTGGCTCATGACTAATGAAATAGACCCACCAAATCATATTAACCCATACATCAAAAAACGAGACAAAAACTCAGAATAAACTAGGGAAATAAGACAGAATGGTAAACAATATTATTACTTTTGATTATTTGAGCTCACAACATTTTTATTGTTCCAAAAAAAAATACAAATATTAATAAAACCTGCACTTGAGGGCTGTTTTCTAGCTCCCGCGCATTACCCACTCAAAATCACTACATGTTGAGTATTAAGAGATATTTTTTGTATAAGATAGGACTTTTTTACAATATTATTATGAATTTTAATTCAAGCATAAAAGGAGTAAAAATGTACAAAATAACGACACTATTTGTTTTAGTCACTTTATTTTTAGGAGGTTGTGCAACAGCTCCTCTAGAAATTGTAAAAGAATCTAATAAAGCTAAACAATTTAACCAACCATCAAAAAAAAGTTCTGTATTATATATTTATAAAGACTCTTTTGTTGGCGCTGCTCTAAAAAAAGACATTTGGGTTGATGGTAAGTGTATTGGAGAGTCAGCTCCAAATATATTTTTCTATGAAGAAAGTTGATGGTGATAAAAAACATACTATATCTACAGATATCGGAATTTTCTACAAATGATTTGGTTATAACAACAAAAACAGGGAAGAATTATTTTATACGGCAATATATAAAATTTTCGTTGGCGGGGGGTGGTGCTGGGCTTGAACTTGTCAATGCTAATAAAGGCATGAGGGCTGTTTCTAAATTAGAACTGGCTGAAAAGGGCAACTGTAGCAAATAGTAACAAGTAATTTCATTTAACAGTCTATTGCACTAACTAAATTCAAGCGTTATAGTCTGCTTACTATAGTTTTAATAGCATTGGTAATTGTTAAAAGTTCATCGTCAGTAATTATAAACGGCGGCATGGTATAGAATAATTTTCCATACGGCCTTAACCAAACACTTAAATCAATCAAATGTTTTTGAATTGTTTGCGTGTCAATTGCATGTGTGAGTTCTATCACGCCAATAGCACCTAGAATTCGTACATCTTTGACTTGTGCGTGCTTTTGAAGAGGTAATAACTCTGTTTTTAATATTTTTTCAATATTAGCAATGTTGCTTCGCCAAGGGGAATTAAGCAATAATTCAATACTGGCTTTGGCTACAGCACAAGCCAAAGGATTTGCCATAAAGGTTGGACCATGCATGAGCGTACCTACCGAATTTGAGATATCATCAGTGGTTAGTGTGACTGCTAAGGTCATATAGCCACCTGTTAATGCTTTACCTAGACATAAGATATCAGGCTTAACATTGGCATATTCAAGTGCAAATAATCGTCCAGTACGACCAAAACCAGTGGCAATCTCATCTAAAATGAATAAAACATGATATTGCTCACAAAGCGCTTTGGCTTTAAGTAGATATTGTGGGCTGTATGTTCGCATACCGCCTGCATTTTGTATAACAGGTTCTAAAATCATGGCTGCAATTGAACTGGCACTTTGCTTTAATACAATTTTCAAATCTGCTAATGCCTCATTCATGGATACGATAGATGGGCTTTTAACAAAAAAGTGTTGTGGTAATACACCTGAAAATAAATGGTGCATGCCATTATCTGGGTCACACACGCTCATGGCACCAAATGTATCGCCATGATAGCCTTCCCGAATGGTGATAAATTTTTGCTTATTGTCTTGATGTTTATTATGCCAATATTGGAGTGCCATTTTGAGTGCAACCTCTACTGATACTGAGCCAGAATCGGTAAAAAATACCTTGGTTAAATTGTCAGGTGTGATCTTCAATAACGTTTTAGTAAGCTCAATCGCAGGCTGATGGGTTAACCCGCCAAACATTACGTGGGACATTTGCCCTAACTGGGTTTCAATTGCTTTATTAAGTGCTGGGTGGTTATAACCATGAATGGCTGACCACCATGAACTCATGCCATCAATAACGCGTTTACCACCTTCTAAAGTTAAATAAACACCCTTAGCTGATTCAACCAAATAAGTGGGATCCTCGTTAGGAATTTTGGCATATGGGTGCCAAATATGTTGGTTATCAAATGTATCCATGTGAATACATTTTACTGATACTGGCTATAAATAATCTTTAAGTTCAGCCATTGAATCAATCACCAAATCTGGATGGACATTTCTAATATCCTCGCCGTGATTGTACCCATAAGACATACAAATAACTTCAAATCCAGCAGCGCGTGAGGCGGCTACATCACTGGTTGAATCACCAAGCATTAAGCAATCTTGTGGATTAATATTAAAAAATTCAGCACTGTGTAATAGTGGCAACGGGTCTGGCTTTTTCTTTGTCAAGGTATCGCCAGAAACCACCAACCCAAAATAATCAAAAATACCTAAATCTTTTAAAATTGGCAAGGTGAATTGCTCGGCCTTATTGGTTACACAACCTAGTATATAACCTTGTTTTTTTAAATAATCTAGACCCTCTTTTACGCCACTATATAAACACGAACGCACGGAAGTATTAACACTATACAACTCTAAGAAAATTGGATAGGCCTTGTCAAAATCTTGTTTATTAACGTTTGCCTCAAGCTCGCCAGTCAGTGACCTTTCTACTAGTTTTGGTACACCATTACCAACCCAATGACGCACCTTAGCCTCGCCCCATGGTGCTCTATTCATTGCTTTCATCAATTCATCGACACAATAGGCCAAATCTGGAACACTATCAACCAAAGTTCCGTCTACATCAATCATAATTAATTTTGGATTAAAAAATTTCATTGTCATCCTTGTATTTTTTAACAACACTATTTTGGTAGAATATACATTATATTATTTCTTCAAATATTCGTTATGCAAAACTCACTCATCGGTTTTATCGGCGCTGGCAACATGGCACATGCTATCATTTCTGGGCTTATTAATAATGGCACTAAGCACAATCAAATCAAAATTAGTGACGCCAACGAGGCGTTATTATCCCTTCGAAAGGCTGAATTTAACCTTGAGGTTTTTACGGATAATGCCAAACTTGCAGCGCAGTGTAGCGTTATTGTTCTTGCTGTTAAACCACAGATATTATCTAGTGTTTGTAAAGACTTAAAAGACAAACTTACAACCAACACACTCATTATATCCATTGCTGCAGGTGTTAGATCACGTGATATTGAACGCTGGATAGGTGATAGCCAAGCTATTGTACGAACAATGCCCAACACACCCGCCTTGCTTAATCAAGGGATCACAGGTTTATTTGCTAATGAGCACGTGTCAGACAAACAAAAATCCTTAGCAGAGCGCATACTCAACTCTGTGGGCAAATGCTTATGGGTAGACGATGAGCGCTTATTAGATGCAATCACAGCAGTTTCTGGTAGTGGTCCTGCGTATTTTTTCTTAATGCTTGAGTCGATGACTAGAGCTGGTGCAGCATTAGGACTAGATGAGGCGGTTGCGCAAAAATTAAGCATTCAAACTGCACTGGGTGCAAGCATGATTGCAAGTAGTTCTGAAGATTCACCTCAACAACTCCGCAATAAAGTCACCTCAAAAAATGGCACAACTCAAGCGGCAATTGAATCTTTCCAAGATCAAGACTTTGAAGTTATTATTGCCCATGCAATGCGTGCTGCTTTTGATAGGGCAAATGAGATAGGTATAGAACTGGGTTGTAATGAGTGAATCATTAAACATTACACTTAAACCCTCAAAAAGTTATTTTATTTTATCAACGTTGCTATACCTATTAACTTTGTTTGTTGCTTGGAAGTACGCATTTAATTGGTATTATTTTAATAGGCGAATTTTATTACTAACAAATAATGCCATTAATGCCATTAAAGAAATTAACCTTACCAAAGATTTAATTAAAACAACAAATAACCACCGTCAGACTTATGAATACCCTCAAGTTTACTGTGCATATCAATTTAGATTTTTAGTAATAGTCACTGGTGATTTTTAAAGACTCTTTGCCAATCGCTCATTATCACAAATCAATAGGATTTTAAATGCTAAGCACTGAAGATACTCTTAAACTAAATGTTCTGATTGCTACCTCAATTGCAATTCGTATTGATACTTATAAATTTGTAGTCGTTGGACTCAATGCACAATTCAAAGAACAAGTGATTGATTTAAACCCAACGAATGATAGCGACGCCTATATTAAGGCAGTTAAAAAACTTCTGATTAACCAAATACTAGGTGCAATGGGTGGCTATCCATCGTATTTAAAATGTTGGTCAAGAATGGGACAAGTGGCATCATCAAACCTTGCATCATTACTCAAACTGGGCGAGGTTGAAGCGGTTGTGGCGGTATCAAATGCAACTAACCTTGATAAAGATGTGCTAAAACTAGCTTGGTGGTGCGCTACTAATACTGACAATCAAGCCGAAATTGGACGCTTCCTGCTTACTAAAGATTTGTGTGTTAATACCGAAGTTGGCAAAGATATTGCCCACTATTTACTGGAATTTTTGCCCTTTACACAGGATATAGAACAATTAATTGATACCACTAATTTAATATTACAAAAAGATTTGATTAGCAAAGAAGAAAAGACTACATTATGGAAACAAGGCCAAAGGAAAACAGCAATTTTGGTTGGTTTTATTGAGCGCATGAAAAACAACCTACCCAACACAGTTAACATAATTCCGCTTGATTTTAAACATCAAGACCTACAAATCGTTTCTAACGAACAGGCGCAATTGCTATTAAAAACTTTAATTCATATCTTAAAAAAAATCAACCAAGAAACTATCTTGTATCGCACATTGGACGCACTTGGGCGATATCTATCTCACCCCTTAATGACTTGTAAAGAATCTATTGACGATATTATTAATCAAGCCAATGTCATCACTCATGACGTAAAAGATGAAAAAGAAAAACTCTTTGCTAGAATGTTATTAGCAGGTGTGAGTGAACGTTTAGTCGTCAGTACCATTTCAGCGCACAATTTAACAGGCTCTGCTATTCGTAAAAAACTTATCAATGTATTAGAGCCTATTCAAAAAGCCCTAAACGTATTAACCACCCCATAACAACTGTATATTGGCAATGGCTGCTAATGAGGCGGTTTCAGTTCTTAACACTCTTGAGCCTAAGAGCAAACTTTGAGAGCCTTGCGCATTTGCATTTGCAATTTCTTGACCGCTCAATCCACCTTCTGGTCCGATAATAATAGTCGCTTGATTAACCTTATTTATTTCTAACAATGAGCACTTAGCACGATGATGAAGCACAAACCCATTGACAAACTCAGTGTCAATAAAATCCTCAAAATTCATTGCTGAAACTAAACTTGGCACGATAGATCTACCCGATTGTTCGCAAGCACCAATGATGATTTTTTGCCAATGCACCATACGCTTTTGTAATTTTTCGCCTTTGAGTCGAACTACACAGTATTCACTAAAAATAGGTATGATTTTATTCACCCCCAGTTCAACTGATTTTTGCATTAAAAAATCCATCTTTTCGCCTTTGGCAATACCTTGAACCAACGTGATGTCCAATTTAGACTCAGACGTATTCTGAATGCAAGTGTGCACTTCAACCTCACAATATTTTTTTACTTGCACAAGTGTAGCTAAATAGTTCTTGCCATCGCCATTAAATAAAGTAATCTCTTGGCCTTGCGGAAAGCGCAACACTTTTGCCAAGTGGCGTGATGCATATTCATCAAGCATTAATTTCTGATTAATTTGCAAAGGGGCATTTTGGTACAATCGTACGTGTTTCATGGTATCTTTGTGCATAATAAATAGTGAATAGAAATGTTCATACAATTAAGCCATATTTGATAAAAAATGATACATCAAAAAAGAAGACATGCACTGTTAAACCAGCTTGACAGCAATGCAATTGTTATTATTAGCACCAATCCTGAGCAGAATCGCTCTGGTGATGTTAATTACCCTTTCCGCGCACATAGTGATTTTTACTACCTAACTAGCTTCCAAGAGCCTGAAGCTCTGGCAGTTTTTTCTAAAAATAACTATACAATATTTTTACGTCCTAAAGACAAAGCACGTGAAATTTGGGATGGAAAACGTTTAGGAGTTGATGATGCGCCCAATGCCTTAAAATCAAATCATGCTTTTTCTATAGACTTATTAAAAGAAAAATTACCCCAAATAACTCTTAACAATCAAGTTTATTTTGATGCTAAAACCTGCCAATTAGACAACGACATTTCACGCCTTTTATCAAACCATCAATTGAGATCACTCGCCCCAACTTTGCACGAGATGCGCCTTATTAAAGACGAACTTGAGATAAGCACCATGCAAAAAGTTGCCAATATTTCAATCAAAGCGCACCAATTAGCAATGCAAGCAATTCAGCCCAATATGTTTGAATTTGAGGTGCAAAGTATTTTTGACGGACACTTTACTAGAAATAACGCTCAACATGCTTACACACCTATTGTTGCAGGGGGTGAAAATGCTTGCGTACTACATTACATAGAAAATAACAAAAAACTCAATAAAGGCGACTTAGTTTTAATTGATGCTGGCGCTGAAGTGGATTGCTACGCTTCAGATATCACCCGAACTTTTCCAATTAGTGGTAAATTTTCTCGTGCACAGAAACAAATTTATCAGATTGTGCTTGATGCTCAAATCAATGCCATCAATACCATCAAACCCGGTGTAAAAATTAATAAGCCTCATAAAGTTGCTACTAATACAATCGAACAAGGTTTAATTAACCTTGGCATATTAAAGATTGGTGGTGATTTATCACAGTTTTATATGCATGGTACAGGGCATTGGCTTGGTCTTGATGTGCATGATGTGGGTCAGTACAAAAAAGACGCTCATCACAGAAAATTTGTAGCTGGCATGATAACCACTGTCGAACCCGGCATTTATATTCGTAAGGATGATAAAATTAATCCAATTTATCACGATATTGGTATCAGAATTGAAGACGATGTATTAGTAACCACATCAGGAAATAAAGTACTAACCAAATCCCTCGCTAAGGAAATCAACGACATTGAGTCACTCATGAGCCAATAACACTATGAACATACAACAAGCAATTAAACAAATTATTAAAAAACAAAACCTTAGTGAAAATGAGATGCACACTGTAATGAATGACATCATGACAGGCAAAGCCACTGATGCACAAATTGGTGGCTTTTTGGTTGGCCTTGCGATAAAAGGTGAAAGTGTTGATGAAATTACCGCCGCTGCCAAAATCATGCGCTCTTTGGTCAAAGGTGTCACCATTAAAAATACTAAACACTTAGTGGATACTTGTGGCACGGGTGGTGATGGACTGGGACTGTTTAATATCTCCACTGCGTGTGCCTTTGTTGTAGCTGCTGCTGGTGGTTCGGTTGCTAAGCATGGCAATAGTAGTGTCTCTTCAAAATCAGGCAGTGCTGATGTCTTAAAAGCAGCGGGTGTTAATCTTGATATGAGTGTTGAAAAAATTAGTAAATGTATTGAAAAAATTGGCGTAGGGTTTATGTTTGCACCTTTTCATCATGTTGCCATGAAACACGCTATTGGCGCGCGTAAAGACCTCGCCATTAGAACTATTTTTAATGTCCTAGGTCCATTAACCAACCCTGCCAAAACACCTAATCAAGTCATGGGTGTTTATACTCAATCTTTAGTTGAACCGATTGCTCATGTTTTAAAAAATTTAGGCGCTAAACATATCATGGTTGTGCATTCTAAAGATGGCTTAGATGAAATTTCAATTGCTGATGACACGTTTGTAGCCGAATTAAAAGATGGCCAAGTTAGCGCTTACACTATCAACCCTGTTGATTTTAGTTTGCCACTGGGTGATTTAAATGACATTAAAGTTAATAATGCGGATGATTCATTAGTACTGATTCAACAAGCACTTGATGGCAAAGGTGGCGTGGCCAAAAATATCATTGCCCTTAATTCAGGTGCAGCTATTTATGTGTGCGGGCTTGCAAATTCACTACAAGATGGTGTTAATAAAGCACTTAACATTTTAAACAGCGGTGCAGCCCATCAAAAATTGGATGATTTTGTCCGTGAATCAACTGGTTGTTAATATAGGACTTGATAATGAATAAAGAAACTAGCCTAATTTGGATTGATTTAGAGATGACAGGGCTTATGCCTGAAAAAGATGTCATTATTGAAATTGCCACTATTGTTACTGATGCACAACTTCATATTATGGCACGAGGTCCTTCTTTAGCCATTCATCAAAATGATGAAATTTTAAATAATATGGATCAGTGGAATACCGAACACCATACCAGTTCTGGGCTACTTAGGCACGTTAGAGAAAGCGACCTTTCTTGTAAACAAGCGGAAGCCCAAACCTTAGAATTTTTAAAAAAATATGTTAACAAAGGCGCTTCACCAATGTGTGGCAATACTGTTTGTCAAGATAGGCGTTTTTTGTATAACTACATGCCAAAACTAGAGCAATTCTTTCACTACCGTCATATTGATGTTTCCACCCTTAAAGAGCTGGTTGTGCGCTGGAAGCCTAATGCAAAAATGGCCTTTGAAAAAGACTCCGCACATTTGGCACTTTCTGATATCCAAGACTCAATTAATGAGTTAAAGCATTACCGAAACGTTTTTATTAATGTCTAGCATTTGGCTTGCCCCTGCAAAAATTAACTTATTTTTGCACATTAACAACAAAAGAAAGGATGGTTATCATAGTTTACAAACCATTTTTCAGTTGCTTGATTATTACGATGAATTAAAACTTTCTATCACTAATAATGGCGTTATTAAACGCATTAGTGGCAACGAAGATGTAGAGCAAGACCAAGATTTAATCGTTCAAGCGGCCAAAGCGCTTCAACAACACACTGGCACAACATTGGGTGCTAACCTCTCAATCGTTAAAAATATTCCAATGGGTGGCGGTTTAGGTGGTGGCTCTTCAGATGCAGCAACCACATTAGTGGCACTTAATCAACTTTGGGATACAAAATTAACCCAAGTGCAACTGATGAAGTTGGGGTTAAGTTTAGGTGCAGATGTGCCCGTATTTATCTTTGCTAAAAGCGCTTGGGCGGAAGGTATGGGAGAAATTCTAAGTACTGTTAAAACACCTAATCATTATTTTTTAGTGGTCTTTATTAACCAACACACTTCAACTAAAGAAATTTTTTCTCATTATGCATTGACAGTGAGCAAGCCTCAAGGGAAAATAGCCAGCTTCTCTGAACTTGTAAATACTCATAATGACTGCTTACAGGCGGCCATAACATCAGAGGCAGAAATTGGTGTTGCACTAGAACACCTTGATACTTGCGCTAATCATATTGGTCAAGCTAGAATGAGTGGCACAGGTAGCTGTGTTTTTAATGAATTCTTAACTGAGAAAGACGCTTTGGCAGCGGCTAAAAAAGTGCCAAAAAAATGGATGAGTTTTGTATCGCGTGCAATCAACACTTCTCCGATTCATAGTTGGGCTGTCGCCAAGCGGTAAGGCAACGGGTTTTGATCCCGTCATGCGCAGGTTCAAATCCTGCCAGCCCAGCCAACTTCTTTTTATGTTGTGTCTTCTTATCAGCGTATAATTTAACCACTTTAATAGTATTTATTAACCCTCTATGTCTCTTGAAAAAATTAAAATCTTTAGCGGTAATGCTAATCCTGAGCTTTCTGGCGAAATCATTTCTAGTTTAAATATCGTACAAGGTAAAGCACTGGTAGGTAGATTTAGCGATGGTGAATCTCAAGTTGAAATATTAGAGAATGTGCGTGGTTGTGATGTGTTTATCATTCAGCCTACTTGTGGATCTTCTCCGGCTGAAACCTTAATGGAGCTTTTGGTTATCGTTGATGCGCTTAAACGTTCATCAGCAGCACGAATTACCGCTGTTGTGCCTTATTTTGGCTATGCAAGACAAGATCGTAGATCACGCTTAACTCGCGTACCCATCACAGCAAAACTTGCCGCAAAAATGGTTGAATCTGCAGGTGTTGATCGAATATTAACCGTTGATTTGCACGCAGATCAGATTCAAGGCTTTTTCAATATCCCAATTGATAATATTTATGCTCAACCTGTTTTAATTGGAGACATCCTATCTAAAAATTATCAAGACATCGTTGTTGTATCTCCTGATGTAGGCGGCGTAGTAAGAGCACGCGCTGCTGCAAAGCGCTTAAATGATGCAGACCTTGCCATTATTGACAAACGACGCCCAGCGCCCAACATGGTCAAAATCATGAATGTTATTGGCGATGTTGAGGGAAGAACTTGCATTCTGATTGACGATATGGTTGATACCGCTGGTACACTTTGCCAAGCCGCTAGTGTTTTGAAACAACGGGGCGCTAAACAAGTAGTGGCCTACGCCACACATGCTGTTCTTTCTGGCAATGCCATTCATAATATTGAAAACTCTGAGCTAAATGAGTTAGTAACAACCAACACCATTCCACTTAATACCGATGCTACCAACTGCTCTCAAATTAGGCAATTATCCATTGCACCAACAATGGCTGAGGTTATCAAACGAATTAGCGAGGAGCAATCTATTAGTACTATTTTTACATAATAGTCGTATAGAAAAATACCACAACACAAGGCTATGATTTTTAGCCGATAACTTTGGGTATAATCCATCCTTTGGTTTGTCAAACACATTAACTTTAATTTATGAAATCCACAACTAAAGCACACAAGCAAGCACTAAAAAAACTCATCATGGTTGGTAAAGAGAAAGGTTATTTAACCTACTCTGAAATTAATGATATTCTGCCAGAAGATTTATTAACCCAAGAACAAGTAGAGCCTATTGTTACGATTCTTGAAGAGTTGGATATTGCCGTTTCTGATACCGTGCCAGATGCAGATACTTTGGTGGTTGAATCTGGTGCTAAAGCACAATCAACATCAGCAGAAACTGCAATAGCAGCACTTGCAGCACTGGATTCAGAATTTGGCAGAACAACAGACCCAGTTAGGATGTACATGCGTGAAATGGGTGTTGTTGATTTACTAGAGCAAGAAGATGAAATCCGCATTGCTAAAGAAATTGAAGCTGGTGTGTTTGAAATCATGAAAAGCATTACTTTATACCCTGTGATTACTGACTTCTTTTTCAAAGCATACACCCGTCTAGAAGAAGGAAAATGTAAAATGACCGACGTGATTATCGGCTATCAAGGCGATGCAGAAGATTTTGCTGCAAAAAAAGCCGCTTTTGATGCAGGTGAGTTTGATGACGATGAAGAATATGAAGACATGGAAGAAATGGAATACACAGGACCTGATGAAAATCAGGTGCATGGCCGTTTTGAAGCCGTATCAAAACACTCCGAAACTTACAATAAAACCAACGAAAAATTTGGGTTTCGTCATAAAAAAACAATTGAAGCGCGTCAGCAACTATCCCAAGGTTTATCAGACTTACGCCTAGCACCCAAACTGGTCAATACCATGATAGAGGTTATTTGTAACCGCACGGAGCAAGTCAAAAAACAAGAAAAAACCATTAAAAATGCATGTTTAGATGCGGGCATGGATCGATTATATTTTTTTGAATCATTTTCTAATAATGAAACCAATTTTGACTGGCTTAGCACCATCAGACTAGACGATAAAATTGAGGAAAAACTAAAGATCAGTAAAGATGAAATTTATTATGCACAAAAAAATCTCCAACAATTTGAAGAAGAAATGCAACTCACTATTGTTGAACTTAAAGCACTAAACAAAATGTATCGTCGTGGCGATCGTCGTGCTAAAAAAGCCAAATCACAAATGATTGAAGCAAACCTTAGATTGGTGATTTCAATTGCGAAAAAATATGCCAACCGCGGATTACAATTCTTAGACCTAATTCAAGAAGGCAATGTTGGATTAATGAAAGCGGTTGATAAATTTGAATATCGTCGCGGTTACAAGTTTTCTACTTACGCCACTTGGTGGATTCGTCAGGCCATTACTCGCTCTATTGCAGACCAAGCACGAACTATCCGTATTCCAGTTCATATGATTGAGACCATTAATAAACTTAATCGTGTACGCCGCCACCTCTTGCAAAAATTTGGCCGCGAGGCTTATCCTGAAGAATTAGCAATTGAAATGGAACTGCCAGAATACAAAATCATCAAAATTCTAAAAATTGCTAAAGAGCCGTTATCAATGGAAACCCCAGTTGGTGATGATGAGGACTCTAATATTGGTGATTTTATTGAAGACACTAACCTATCTTCACCCGTTGAGATAACCACCAAGGAAAGCTTAAGAGAAACCACAAGTGAGCTACTTTCTAACTTATCGCCTCGCGAGGCTAAAGTATTAAAAATGCGTTTTGGTATTGATATGAACACTGATCACACTTTAGAGGAGGTTGGTCGTCAGTTTGACGTTACTCGCGAGCGTATTCGTCAGATTGAGGCTAAAGCACTGCGCAAGTTAAGACATCCTTCTCGTGCACATAAATTACAAAGCTTTCTAGAATAATCCTTTAGGGCCTATAGCTCAGTTGGTTAGAGCAACCGACTCATAATCGATTGGTCCTTGGTTCAAGTCCAAGTAGGCCCACCATTTTCATCAATACTTATCATAGCCAATGAGGTATGATAATGTAATCATGTTTGATTTACTCATACCGCCATTAATTAAGTTAACCACTCAAGTTGGAGATATGATTATGTCACTTTATAAAAGTAAGCTTGATATTAAAATCAAATCAGATGAAACGCCACTGACCATTGCTGATAAAAACGCACATAAACTAATTATTGAGACACTCTCAAAACTCACGCCAAACACGCCTATACTTTCAGAGGAATCTGAGGTAATTGAGTTGTCTGAACGTTCTAAGTGGCATGAATACTGGTTAATTGACCCGCTTGACGGTACGCGCGAATTTCTTGAACACACAGGTGAGTTTTGTATTTGTATTGCCTATATTAAACAACACATGCCAATATTTGGCATGATTTATGCACCATTAAGCAAAACACACTACTATACAACAGATGCAAACAAAACGTTCAAACAACAAAAAGATGTTATTCAACCATTAAATGTACGCACTAACCATCACCCTTTAAAAATTGTCATTGGCCATTGGTCGTCACACAACGAACAATTGCAAGCCCATTTAGGAAAATGCAGTACTTATGAAGTATCTCAACTAGGTAGTGCGCTAAAATTTTGCGCTATTGCAGAAGGTAGATATGACTACTACCCAAGGTTTGGTCCTTGTTCTGAATGGGACACTGCTGCTGGCGTATGCATTTTACAAGGCGCAGGTGGCGGTGTTGTTAGACAAGATGGCAAGCCTCTAAGTTACAATACCAAATATGATTTAACCAGCCCAATTTTCTTTGCCTCAAACAAATCTTAAAGACAAGTCTATTGCCTGAATATTCTTAGTGATACTGCCTGTAGAAATAAAATCAACGTCAGTATTAGCTACTGCCACAATGGTGTTTTCATTGATATTACCAGAAGCCTCTAAGGGTAATCTACCTTTAGCCATATCAACTGCTTGTATTAAATCACTGATGGAAAAATTATCACACAATGCTCGAGTTACACCACTAAGTGTAAGCACTTCTTGTAATTGTATTAAGTTTTCCACTTCAACAATTAAAGGAAGATTTGGGTGTTGCTCTATTGCTAATTTAACTGCCAAGGTGATTGAGCCTGAAGCAATAATATGATTTTCTTTCAGCATAATACAATCATACAAACCCATACGATGGTTAGCACCTCCACCACATTTTACTGCGTATTTTTGTGCCAATCTTAGCCCAGGAAGGGTTTTTCTAGTGTCTAGCAATTGTGCATTGGTGTGATTAATTTTATTCACTAAGTTATGAGTTTTTGTCGCCACAGAACTTAACATCTGTAAAAAGTTAAGTGCCACCCTTTCAGCGCTAATAATGGCCTTGGAAGCGCCTATTAAAACACACAAGACTTGTCCTGCATTAATACACTCACCATCTTTAACTTTCCAATCTAGTTTGATTTTATCGTCAAGTGATAAAAATGCACTTTGTGCGTATTCTATACCACAAATAATGCTGGATTCTCTTGATATAATCTCAGCTGTGATTGCTTTATTTAACAACAAATCAGCAGAAACATCACCAGTACCAAAATCCTCAGACAATGCCAATACCACACTATTAAGAATGTGTTTATTCGTTAATAAATTCATAAATAATGCGTGCTGACTCATCACTAGCATCTAAGTCTAACTGTTGATGGATTGCATTAAATTCTTTGATTAACGCTTTATTATTACGACTCATGATTGCCATGGCATGTTTAGCGATATTGTTACCACTGGCATTATTTTGAATCAATTCTGGCACTAAATTTTTATTGGCAATTATATTTGGCAAGCTAATATGTTTATTCTTAACCAGTCTTGAAGCAATAAAATAACTAAAGCTAGACAGTTTATAAACAACCACCATAGGCACACCAACCAGTGCCAACTCCAACGCCGCAGTGCCCGATGCAACTAATGCCAAATCTGCATTTAACATACGCGCATATGCGCACCCAAGTGAAATTTCAACTGGAGCATTCCCTACTTGGGCAGTTGCCCAATCTAATAATTCATCATTCGCTAAAGCTAAGTGAAAGGTTAACATTGGATCTTGCACGGACAGTATTTTAGCTGCCAGCAACATTTCAGGCAGTAATCTCTTAATTTCACTTTGCCTAGAGCCCGGCATTAGAAGAATATTTTTTGTCTTAATGTGCGGCTTTCTAGGTCGCAAACTTTGTGCTAAGGGATGCCCAACAAAGAGCGCTCTTTGATTGTGCGCTTGATAAAAACCCACTTCAAATGGAAATAAGCACAGTACTAAATCAGTTGATTTTTTGATTTTTTTAATCCGAGATTGGCGCCAAGCCCAAACCGAAGGCGAAATAAAATGCACGGTTTTCACACCTTGAGATTTAAGCTTTCTCTCAATTACAAAATTAAAATCTGGCGCATCAACACCAATAAAAACATCGAGTTTTTGATTAGAAAAATAGACAATAATAAGTTTTCGCAAATGCAATAAGGACGGCAATTTTTTTAAAACCTCGCTAAAGCCCATCACATTGACTTGCTTTTGATCCCAATGTTGCACACATCCAGCAGCCGTCATTTTATCCCCAACCAAGCCTTCAATACTAACATCGGGGTTTTGTTTTTTTAAGGATTGAACTAACTTGGAGCCAATCAGGTCACCTGAAGTTTCCGCCACACTAATTGCAATCCTCATTGGACGCTTACTTTCTTGGCAGGATAATTTGTGGTGCTTCATCAAAGCTGCGGTAAATCACAACAATATTGCCAATTACTTGTAACAAGTGAGCATTAGAAGCGTCAATAACTTTATCAATTATTTTTTGCTTTTGCTCTCTCTCGTCAATACGTATTTTAATTTTTATCAATTCATGCTTTTCCATGGTTGCCTTAAGTTCTGCCAAAACAGGCTCGCTTAATCCATGCTGTCCTATCATTATGATAGGCTTTAGACTATGGCCTTTTGATCTAAGAAATTTTTTTTGGTTGTTGGTTAATTTAATCATTAATCATATGCTCTTTGTTAAATAAATCTTGAATGGTTTCACGTTCTCGCACTAGTGTGTGTTGATTGCCTGATACCATTACTTCTGCTACTCTAGGGCGAGAGTTATAATTTGAGCTCATGGTAAAGCCATAAGCGCCAGCAGACATGAGTGCTAAATAATCCCCTTCAGATAAGGAAAGTTTTCTATTTTTGGCTAAAAAATCACCTGCTTCACAAATTGGCCCCACTAGATCCCAATGAGCATCAATGCCTTTAGAATTTTCATTAACAGGCAATACTTGATGATAAGCTTGATAAAAGGCAGGGCGTAATAAATCATTCATTGCACCATCAATAATTGCAAATGACTTATCTGAATTTTGCTTTAAAAACTCAACCTTGGTAATAAATACGCCAGCATTGCCAACAACTGCTCGACCTGGCTCTAAAATAATTTTTAAATCGCCCACTTTGTCAAGAATTGAGTCAATATAAGCATTAATATCAATCGTTTGTTCGTTGTCATACTTAATGCCAACACCGCCACCTAAATCCAAATGAGTAATATGAATATTAATTTTATCAAGTTTGTCAACTAGTTTAAGTATTTTATCAAGCGCGTCTAAAAAAGGAGACACTTCTATTAATTGTGAACCAATATGGCAATCCAGCCCTTTTACGATTAAATAAGGTGAATCATGTGCCATTTTATAAATAGTAACAGCCTCATCCATATCAACACCAAACTTATTTTCTTTAAGTCCTGTTGAAATATACGGGTGTGTTTTTGCATCAACATTAGGATTAACACGTAGCGAAATTGGTGCTTGTGCGTTCATATCTTTTGCCACTTGCTCAATGCGATTCATCTCCGCCATGGACTCAACATTAAAACAAAAAATGCCCACTTCTAAAGCGCGTTTAATTTCAGTATTTGTTTTAGCCACACCTGAAAATACACAGCGGGATGCATCTACTCCAGCAAATAAAACGCGCTCTAATTCACCAATAGATACAACATCAAAACCTGAACCTATTTTAGACAAAACATTAAGCACTGCCAAATTAGAATTGGCTTTAACCGCATAACAAACTAAATGCGAATGTGTGCCAAATGCTTGGTCAAGTTCACGCCAGTTATGCTCAATATCAGTGCGAGAATAGACATAAAGTGGCGATTCGTAAGCATCCATCAAATCTGTTATAGGAACAGATTCAGCATGTAGTATGTGATTTTGATAAGAAAAACCCAAGATTGATTATGCTGTTTGAGTGATGTTTGGCAGGATTAATAATGACGATTTAACACGTTCCAATTCGCCCATCTTGCCACAAGCAGAAATACCAACAACAATAAAGACTAATACTACAAATTTAATTATTTTTTCCATATTGTCTATATGACCTATGTTTTATTTAAATCATAGACTATTTTACATTAATTCTTTTAATAGTGTAGTGAACACACGCCGCCTTATATTAAAGGCACCCAAACTTTTTAAATGCGGATTCTCAACTTGGCAATCAACTAATTTATAAGGCATATTCATAAGTAAATACACAAAAGCAATTTTAGAAGCGTCTCGCACTAATGAAAACATAGACTCACCAAAAAACACCTGTCCTAAAGCAACGCCATAAAGCCCGCCTACCAATTTAGAATCTTCATACACCTCAACCGAATGTGCAAATCCTTGCAAGTGAAGTTCAGTATAAGCATGTGCCATATCATGATCAATCCAAGTGCCATTTTGATTTTTACGCTGAATGATTTTACAATGGTGAATCACACGTTCAAAGTTTGTATCGACTTTAACCTCAAACTTATCAGAACGAATCGTTTTATTAAGGCTTTTTGAAATATGAAGCCGCTCTAAAGTAACCACCATTCTTGGGTCTGGAGAATACCAAAGCACTGGCTCTGATTCACCATACCAAGGGAAAACTCCCTGTCGATACGCCTCTAAAAGCCGATGGGTTGTTAATTCACCGCCTAATGCAATCAATCCGTTAGGTTCTTCTAACGCCAGCTCAACATCTGCAAAAGGAGTATCAACAGATGACAAAACAAAATTCTTAGGTATTGCAATCACTGACTATTGTGTCACTGGTTGTTAATTACATCTCTTGCCATGTATAAGGCTGCAATGCTTCTGGCTTCGGTTAAATTCTCATTGTAAACCAAGTTTTCTAAATCAGCCGTCTTAAATGCTACTACCTCTAATGGCTCCGGTTCATCGCCTTTTGCACTCGCTTTATATAAATCTTGCGCTAGTACAATGTAGGTAATACTAGATTGATAGCCCGGTGCAATGGTCATCTCTTTGATAAAAGTTAATTGGTTAGCTCCATAGCCAATTTCCTCAATTAACTCTCTATTAGCAGCTTCAATAAGTGTTTCTCCATCATCAATCTTTCCCTTGGTTAATGCGAGTTCATATCGATCTGTACCACCAGAATACTCATAAATCATTAACACAGTTTTAGTATCTAACATCGGTATGACTAATACTGCACCATTGCCTGGTGGTTTTAAACGCTCATATACTCTCTTTGAGCCATTTGAAAACTCAATATCCATTTCCTCAATATTGAAAAAACGCGTTGTGGCAATAGTTTTAATATTTAATACTGTGGGTTTCTTACGCATGGTTGGTATTATGCCATTGATTGATACAATAACAGCCAAATATAAAGCTAGTTTTTACGATTTGGCAGCCTTATTAAAACATACAGCCCAGACACAATCATAGCAACAGATGCTAATAAAAATGGCGCTGTTAATGCTTGGGTCATTTGTGCAGCCATGCCTAGTGTTAATGCTGCCACAGCATAACCAAAATCACGCCAAAATCGATAAATACCCAGTAGCGTTCCCCGTGTTTCTACTGGTGCAAAATCAGCAACAGCAGCGCCCAATGTGGGATATAACATGGCCATACCTATACCCATTATTCCAGCTTCCAATGTCCATAAAAATACATTATCTGTATATGGAATGCTTAACAAACCAAGCCCGCATAACCACATACCACCAACAATTAACACTTTGCGTCCAACTTTGTCAGATAAAGGCCCAGTAATCAGCTGAGAACCACCCCATACAAGCGCATACACTGAAACAATAGCACCACCTTCTATCAGCGTTAGCGACTTAGATAAAAAAAACACGGGCAAAAATATCCAAACTATGGCATCTGTAAATTTTTCCACCAATCCTGCTTGATTTAACGACAGTAAAATCTTATCATGCCAACTCGCTTGAATAAACAATTTACCAAGACTTTGTTGTGGCATTAAGGGTTTGCCTCTTTGGTGCAACTTAGCCCATGGCATGGTTTCCTTGATATAAAAGATGGATGAAAATAACCCAAGCACAATGACCATAATACCAAATATGAACAAACCCTGTCTTGCACCAATCAGATTAACAATATAAGCAGTTGTCACGCCAGCAATAGCAACAGCAGCATAACCAGAAAATTCGTTAATGCCATTGACCAATCCTTTTTGATTTGATTGTGCTAAATCTAGCTTGCTATTAATGGTCATTGACCAACACAAGCCTTGATTGACACCTAACAACAAGGTTGACGCTATAATCCAATTCCAATTAGGTGCATATAAAATCATAAACGACATCGGGATTGCAACAATCCATCCTGCAATTAGCACTCGTTTACGACCATATTGATCACTCAAACGACCTGCTAATAAATTCATCACAGCCTTAACCACACCAAATACAACCACAAAGGAAGTTAACAATAAAAACTGCTGCTTACCTAAATTAAACTCTGTATCTGCCAAACCAGGAATAACCACTCTTGTCATACCAATCGCAAGACCTACTAAAAAAACTTGCATTAGTTGAAGAATAATTTGTGATTTATTCTCAAGTATGCCATGCTGTATCGCTTGTATTGACATAATTAAACATACTCTAATTGTTACATGTTTAGCCTTATATAATCAATAAGGCTAAACCCACTTAGTTTGTTTTATATTCTAACTGAGCAGACTCCTAAAACCTGATAAGATACAATGACTTTTTTGGAGAGCAATGAAAACAATCTATCTTTTATTTACTTTAACTTTATCAACCTTGTCAAACGCTTGGACCATTCAAGGTATAGGCGAATTTTCGCCTGACAAGCTTAGCAATAATCTACTTATCATCCACGGTCCATCTGGTGAGCCAAGTATACAAAATCAAGGATTTATGAACAACCCTGGCATTATTATTGGCAAAAAAGGTGTCATTATTGTTGACCCGGGCAGCGCCTATAGTGTAGGTAAAAAAGTTCTTCAAGAAGTTGAAAAAATTACCAAAAAACCTGTTATTGCCGTCTTTAATACACACGTTCATGGCGACCATTGGCTGGGCAATCAAGCTATTATCGAAAAATACCCCAGTGCCAAAATTTATGCCCATCCACAAATGATTATTGAGGCTAAAAACGGCGAAGGCGATAACTGGGTCAATCTAATGGCAACTCTAACTGATGGCTTAACAAAAGACACAATTGCCACCTATCCAACTGATGCCACTCAACATTTACAAGTCATTAACTTAGGCTCGGAGCAATTTAAAATTCACAGCCCTACCATCAAAGCACACACCAGTACAGATATTATGATTGAGCATGTCAATAGTAAAACTTTATTTTTAGGTGATAATGACTTTGTTAATCGCATGGGTCGTTTTGACAACAGTTCCAGTATGCATGGCAACATCAAAGTATTACAATATGCAACGGATTTAGGTCTAGATTATTACGTACCTGGTCATGGCTCGTCAGGCAATGCAAGCCATGCTGTTAAGCCATTTTTAGATTACTTACTCATCATCCAAGATGAAGCTAGAAAAGGCTATGAGCAAGACTTGGCTGACTATGAAATTAAACCTATCGCCATTAAACAGCTAGCTGCTTATAAAAATTGGCATGGGTTTGATGAGCAATTTGGCAAACATATTGGCAAAATGCTATTTGAGATTGAGGCGCTAGATTTATAAACCTTGTGTAGGATGCCTATCTAAAAAAACCATCCATATGCACAACTCAGTTCAATCACTAAATCCACCAATATGTTTATCGTCAATAACAATTTGTGGCACCGTTAGTCACTTTTAAGCGCACGGCCTTCATCAATCATTTTTTGCTCAAATGGTAAGTTCCATAATGGTACATTCCATTTGTTTAATAGTTCCTTGGTTTTGACACAAATTGAGCAAGTGTTGGTTGAGTTGAATAGACCACGATCTTCATGCCAATGTCTTTACTACTAAATCACCCATTTCATTCGTACCAACAACCAAGCCACCTTCTGTTGCAATATCTTGCGTACGATAACCTTTATCTAATACAGTATTAACTGCTGTTTCAATTTTACATGCCAAGCCCACTTGATTGAGCGAATAACGCAACATCATAGCAACTGAAAGAATGGTCGCCAAAGGATTAGCGATATCTTTGCTTGCAATATCAGGTGCTGAACCATGAATAGGCTCATACATACCAAACCCATTTTGATTAAGCGAGGCTGACGGTAACATACCAATTGAGCCGGTCAACATTGCTGCGCAATCACTCAGTACATCGCCAAATAGATTTGAAGTCACCATCACATCAAATTGCTTAGGCGCTCTGACTAATTGCATCGCAGCATTATCCACATACATATGGGTCAATTCAACATCTGGATAATCTTTAGCCACATCCGTTATCACTTCACGCCACAATTCACATACTTCTAGCACATTTGCCTTATCTACTGAACAAACATGCTTGTTACGAAATTGTGCAATTTTAAAGGCTGAATGCCCAATACGCCTAATTTCTGACTCATAATAAGTGGCTGTGTTAAACCCATATTTTTGCCCATCACGCACTTCAATACCTCGTGGCTTACCAAAATAAATACCTGCAACCAACTCACGAACAATCATCAAATCAAGTCCTGACACCACTTCTTCTTTTAACGTAGAAGCACTAGCAAGTTGTGGATATAAAATCGCAGGACGTAAATTAGAAAACAAACCCATTTCTGCACGCAACCCTAACAAACCTCGTTCTGGTCGCAAATCACGCTCTAAAGATTCCCACTGATAACCGCCCACAGCGCCTAATAAAATAGAATCACATTGACGTGCAGTATCCAGTGTGGCTTGCGGCAAAGGAGAGCCAGTTTCATCATAAGCACTACCACCAACCAAGCCATGTTTAAGCGTCATGCCAAGATTAAAATCTGCATTCAAGCGGTCAATCACTTTAAGTGCTTGTGTTATAATTTCTTGGCCAATGCCATCGCCTGGTAATATTAATACTTTTGACATGTTTCTTCCTTTACATCAGTTTTAAAAAGGTTATTTTACTAGATTTCAACCATTTCAAACTCAATCTTACTAGCGCCACAATCTGGGCACACCCAATCCTCAGGGACATCTTCCCATTTTGTACCTGGCTCAATCCCTTCCGTGGGTGCGCCTAAATATTCGTCGTACACCCAATCGCACACAATGCATCTATATTTTTTCATTTTCATTGCTAACCATCTCTCTATCTAAGCCATAAAAAATGGAGCCTAAATTTCCTTATTCAACATCAAATTTCATTACAATTCATCGGCATGTTTTGACAAGTAATCAGCCACACCTGCAGGTGTGTCTTTCATGCCTTCATCGCCCTTGTTCCAACCTGCAGGACAAACTTCACCATGCTCAGTGTGGAAATCAAGTGCATCAACCATACGCAACATTTCATCAACATTTCTGCCCAGCGGTAAATCGTTCACCACTTGATGACGTACATCAAAATTCTCATCAATTAAGAATGATGCGCGTAATGCAATACCTGCTGGATGCACAATGCCGTAAGCCTTCATAATAGAATGGTCAGTATCAGCAACTAATGGGAAGTCAATAACGCCCAAACCACCCTCTGTTGGCGCAGTGTTGCGCCATGCATTATGCGTAAACTGTGAATCTACTGAAACACCAACCACTGCAACACTTTTGTCATTAAACTGTGTCATTCTGTGGTTATGCGCTATAATCTCTGAAGGACAAACAAAAGTAAAATCTAGTGGATAAAAGAACAACATAATTTTCTTACCTTTAAGGCTAGCAAGTTGAAAATTATCAAGGATTGTACCATCTGCTAAAACAGCAGCAGCCGTAAAATCTGGGGCTTGTTGTGTGACTAAAACGCTCATGCATTTTCTCCTATATATAATTAAAAAACTCGTTAATTATACAACTGCTTATGCTCATAAATCATATAAAAAGCAAGGGTTTGTTATTGACAAGACAAAATCAGATAAATACTCACGTAAAATACCGCTCTATGCTTAAAATTTACAACACGCTAAGTAAACAAAAAGAAGCTTTTCGCCCAATTAATGCCGATAAAGTAGGTATATACGTTTGTGGCATGACGGTTTATGATTATTGCCATATGGGTCATGCACGAGTATTGGTGATGTTTGATGTCATCACTCGTCATCTTAGGCGGTATTTCCCAAATGTTGAATATGTGCGTAATATCACTGACATTGACGACAAAATTATCAAACGCGCTGTTGAAAACAAAGAAGACATATATACATTGACTAATCGTTTTATTAGAGCCATGCACGAAGATGAGCGCGCTCTTGGCGTGTTACCGCCTGATGTTGAGTCACGTGCAACTGATGCGATGGATCAAATGTTTTATATGATAAAGTCGCTGATTGAAAAAGGTTTTGCTTATCAAGCTCATAATGGCGATGTTTATTATTCAGTGCGGCGTTTTAAAAATTATGGAAAACTCTCAAGGAAAAATCTTGATGAACTTAAGGCAGGTGCTCGAATTGAAATAGAAAGTGCCAAAAAAGACCCACTGGATTTTGTTCTTTGGAAAATGTCCAAACCCAGCGAACCAAGCTGGGACTCCCCTTGGGGACAAGGCCGCCCTGGTTGGCATATTGAATGCTCTGCCATGTCCACACATCACTTAGGCAATCACTTTGATATTCATGGTGGTGGCATGGATTTGGCTTTTCCACATCATGAAAATGAAATCGCCCAATCTGAAGGTGCGAATAATTGCACTTTTGTTAACACTTGGATGCACATAGGTTTTGTCAATATTGATGATGAAAAAATGAGCAAATCATTGAATAATTTCTTCACCATTCGTGGCGTATTAGAAAGTTATAATGGCGAAACCTTGCGTTATTTCATTATGAGTTCTCATTACCGCAGTCCACTTAATTTTTCAGATGATAATCTTAATAAGGCCAAGTCATCACTATCTCGCTTGTACACCGCCATTCGTGGTTTAAATGCTTCTGACGCAACAACTGAAGAAGTGTACATGCGTTTTGACTATTCAATACGATTTAACGAAGCGCTTGATGATGACTTTAACACACCCATCGCCTTGAGTGTTTTATTCGAATTGGCAAAAACGATCAATTCACAACGTCAAAAGGACGTTGACCAAGCCAATGCCTTAGCACAATTACTCAAAAAACTCGGTGGCTATATTGGTATTTTACAAATGGATGCAGATAAATTTTTAAAGCAAGGTGTTTCCTTATCAGACAGAGAAGTTGATACAAAAATTAACAGCAGAAATGAAGCCAGAGCTGATAAATATTTTGCACTAAGTGACCAAATGAGAGACGAGTTAGCTGAACTTGGCATTGTACTAGAGGATAATGCCAATGGCACAACTTGGCGTAGAAAATAACATTGACTGGTCTTCAATAGACACTATTTTATTAGACATGGATGGCACTTTGCTAGACCTTAATTTTGATTTACATTTTTGGATGGAGTATATGCCTTTGGTATTTGCCAATCAACATAACCTGACACACCAACAATCAAAAGATAAAATCTACCTCGTTCTTCGAGTACAAGAGGGCAAACTACACTGGTATTGTTTGGATTATTGGCAAAAAGTGTTCAAACTAGACATTGCCAAACTTAAAGAAGATGTGGCGCACTTAATCCAAATATATCCATTTGTACTAGACTTTTTAGCACAAGCCAAGCAGCATAAAAAGCGCATTTATTTAATCACTAATTTAGCTCAATATTTTGATGCCATTATGTCATCGCATGACTACAACGCAGCTAAATAAGAGCAAGATTTTTGGCACCAGTTAAACCACGCTATTCATTTGAACAAGCAAAAATTAATTGTCATTCAAGGCAATAACGATGCACACATAACTCATCTAAATTTAGTAGAAAAAATAAACATACCAAATGGAGAAATCGTCATTGAACACGGGCACGAACATGGCGCTCATCAGCCTTATCATGACTCACTAAGAGCCGCCCCCACCAAAATGCAAGAATTATCGTCTATGGGCACACTCATAAACAAGTTATTGATCAAGAAAAAACACCTTGGGTTATCAATCCAGGCTGCTGCTGGGCAAGTGCGTAATCATGGTGATGCAAAATGCCTTGTTCTTGAGGTTGGTCACTTTCAAGAATGGAAAATCACCCATTACATGTTTGCTTGATTGCTAATAACGCAACAACGCTAATAATGCACGTTTTTTGCCGACAGGCATGTTCTTTATAATTTGCAAAATTTCTAACTCTTCAGCACTAAATTCAGGCTCGTTAACAATATTCACAATTTTATTTTGGTTGGTATTGCTACCTGTTGCAAGTCATTCAAAACTCACCTTTAATAGGCTAGCTATTGGAAAAGCTGCCATTAACTGATTATCATTGCCTTTTCCACTTAATCCTCCTTATATTATGAAATTTACCACAGGTGCAAATACAACAGACATTACTACTGGCATAGGCATCAGTCATTACCACCCTACGCACCATCATTACTCAAGACTTGCTAGACAATGGTGCACAAATTTATGTCACACCACTAACCAGTATGGCAGTTGATATTGCCATCTTAAAAGCAGGTGTAAGTTCAGCACACAGTTTGCAACTGCATTAGATACAACGCAGGAGCAAGTAAAATCTACCCTGGGTTCTGGCTTGGACGACTCAGTAGACATCTTTAAAACTTCACCACTAATTGACGATACAACCAATACTGAAGAAAAGCAAACCAAAGTACTTCAATATCGCTCAGCCGTGGAGGCACTACTGCAATTGCTTTTGAAATTAAACAGCAATCCTCAGGCGGCACAACTAGCAAAGTGTTAACCGAATTAGCAAATAACTTAGCCAACGATTGGACAATTAATGGCAATGTTGTAGGTGGCACGCAAATCAACTCAAGCACACTATAAAATATTCCAGCAAGATCCAGATACTTTGTCTATTCCAAATACTACCAATACAGTTAATTTAACAACGATAGAAGTTACGATTGCTCCTGCACAAACCAATCCTGATTTAGATAATGATGGTGTGGGCGATAATACTAGTACTGGTACAAATGTAGATTCTGTTTCTTGCGCACTACTAAGAGACTGTGATGACAATGGTGTATTTGATGCTGCTGACTCAACAAGCCCTGATGTGAGATTTAACTTTGCACCAATCCAAGCAACCGAGGATCAGTTATATAGTTATCAAGTTGTCTTCACTGACGACGACGGGGTGAACGATACAATCGTTTTTTTACAATCCACTTGTCCAGCAGGGCTAACACTGAATGAGAGTACAAAAAACTAAGTGGCACGCCAACCAATAGCGACATTGGCCATCATAATGTTGTTATTAAAGTTAATGATGACGACAATGACACGCTAACTTGGACACTTACCTCAAATGCCACAAATGGCACAGCTTTAGTTAGTGGTACAGGTGCAAGTCCAACGTTAAGTTACACGCCAAGTACTAACTACAATGATAATGATAGCCTTGAGGTTCAAGTCAGTGATGGCAACGGTGGTAATGACACA
This sequence comes from Candidatus Ruthia sp. Plio_17_S18, assembly GCA_021730105.1. Taxonomy (GTDB): domain Bacteria; phylum Pseudomonadota; class Gammaproteobacteria; order PS1; family Pseudothioglobaceae; genus Ruthia. The sequence goes on along the minus strand of CP072538.1, from coordinate 116,295 downwards.
ATTGCTGTTAGTATTACCATTGAATCTGTAGACGATACGCCCACCATCACTGACAGCCCGAGTACAAATGCAACGGCTAACGCGCATTATAATTTTACCCCAGTGGCTAATGATATTGAAAATGACAATTTGAACTTCAGCATTCAAAACAAACTCAGTTGGGCAACTTTTAATACTACTTTTGACACGTTAAGTGGCACACCAGCAGACAGCAATAGCTGACGATATCTACCTACGTAAAAGCCTAACCATTCGAGGCAATCCTGATGATGGCGTATACACAATTACTGGCAATGCCATTGGATTTAGCAGTGCAGCAAGCGAAAGTTACAACTTTAACGCAGCTAATCCAGTTGGCTTTGTGCAAAAAGAATTTAACAAACACGTTTATGCAGCCATTGAGGTTAGCGGCAGAACCTTAACCTTAGACAATTTCACCATTAATGCTGCCAATAGTGATCATGCTCTAAGGGTGACTAATAGAGGTAAAGTTTACTTAAAGGATGTGATTCTAAATGGTCGTAATTATGACATTCAAGTGTTGAATAATTCAATCATTACTCTAAATAACACCACGGTTAATACCGATGGTAGTGCTGGTCGTGATGCTTAAAATGATTGTAAAACAACGATTTGCGGCTCAGGCATTGTTGCCAGTGCCAATTCCAGTGTAATTTTAAAATCATGCAATACTTTGAATTTTGCATAAAATGGTGGTGGCGATTTAGGTTTAATAGTGTTTGGCAACACCTCAGTGTCTTTACAAAGGCAAAGACAACACAATCAACACTCTTGGTGTGTTTCTAAACGCTTCATTTGATCAAATGAAGCGCAATACAGACAGTTCAAATAATCATATTAATGGTAATTTAACGGTTTTTGAAAACTCAAGTTTTATTGCGACAAGAATCACGATTGACACAAGCATTAATAACCCCAATACTGATAAGCAAGAAATTGAAGTTTGTGCAAGATCTTCCATGAGTTTAAGCGGTATTGATGCTAATGCAATTTTGGTCACCTCAAAAAAGATTGATATTAGTCGTTCGTCATTTGAAATCGATACTTGGGATGATAACAACATAGTTAATAGCGTCGTGATTCAGCCGCCACAAGGCGAAACTAGACAAATCCAAGTTAACACCCCTAGGGTCAATCTTGAAGTCGGTGGCACAATTGCCATGAACGTTCAGTTAGGTAGTGGCTCTCATATGTATACAGACAACGATACAGTCATTGATAGTGATTTATCCGTAAGAACTTACAACTCTTACTTATGCTAAAATTTGGCGTATGAGGATCACTGATTTACAAAAAAATATCATTAAATAAACCACTGAAAAACAATTTAACCATCAAGCAACGGTTAAACTATTTGGCTCAAGAATAAATGAAAACCTTAAAGGCTATGATATTGATTTATTGCTAGAATTTAGTGAAAAAACTACACATTTGACACGTAAAGTATTGCGTTTTAATACACTTTTTTACAAAAACAATTAGGTGCTCAAAAAATCGACGTTATATCACCCTAGAGCCACACCAAATCCTAAATGCTATTCAACAACAAGCGCTTAAAACAAGGATAGAATTAACCAAATTATGATTATTCTTACACAAAGAGGATTTATTGGTAAAAGGCGTAGTTGGGCGCTTATTCTCGCAAGATAATTTAAATACCAAGTGGCTAGAAAACACCTTGAAAACGCCTGAAGGCATTAACAGACTAGAGTCTTTTGCGTCTAAATTTTCACGCATGCAAGGCATGTTTGTGGATAAATTATTACCGCTTTTCCTCAGACAATCTGGCGAAAAACGGCGATTGATAATCTACATTGATTAGAGCAGCTTAACATTATTAATAATGCTGACAATTGGGTAGATATGCACCTATTGCGTAATAAACTGGTACACGAATATGTAGATAACACCATGCAATTACTTGAGCATTTGTTGTTGGCTAAAGAATTTTCCTTTGAGATAAACCGAGGTTTTACAAACCTTAAACACATTTTAGAAAAATCATAATTAGTTTATAAAGTATAATCATTAGTTTGTTATTTTAGGAAACTAATTATGAAAAATGCTTTTTATGCTCAATCAGGTGGAGTGACTGCGGTGATTAATGCATCAGCTTGTGGCGTGATTGAAACAGCGCGTAAACATCCAGATAAAATCGGTACGGTATATGCAGGTCAAAACGGTATTATTGGTGTGCTCACTGAAAATTTAATTGACACATCAAAAGAATCTAATGCTGATATTAAAGCCTTAAAACATACACCTGCTGGTGGCTTTGGCTCTTGTCGTTATAAGATGAAATCTTTAGAGGCTAACAAAGCAGAATATGAAAGACTAATTGAAGTATTTAAAGCGCATGATATTGGTTATTTTTTCTACAATGGCGGTGGCGATTCAGCAGATACCTGCTTAAAAGTCTCTCAATTATCTGAATCAATGAGCTACCCAATTCAAGCCATTCATGTACCTAAAACGGTGGATAACGACTTACCAATTACAGACAATTGCCCAGGATTTGGCTCGGTTGCTAAATATATTGCTGTTTCTACTATGGAGGCTAGTTTTGACGTTGCTTCAATGGCAGCGACCTCAACTAAAATTTTCGTACTTGAAGTGATGGGTCGTCATGCGGGTTGGATTGCAGCAGCAGGTGGTTTGTTGGATGATTCAATTCCCGTGGTAATTTTATTCCCAGAAGTTGATTTTGATGAAAAGAAATTTTTAGCTAAAGTTGACAAAAACGTCAAAGAATTTGGCTACTGCACAATTGTTGTATCCGAAGGCACAAAATGGCCAGATGGTCGCTTTCTAGCAGAGCAAGGCACTCGTGATGACTTTGGTCATGCACAACTTGGTGGTGTAGCACCTGTTGTTGCTAATTTAATAAAAGATGCTTTGGGCTATAAATACCACTGGGCAGTTGCAGATTACTTACAACGTGCTGCTCGTCACTTAGCCTCAAAATCCGATGTTGAACAAGCTTATGCACTAGGTGAAGCGGCTGTTAATATGGCACTTGAAGGCAAAAACTCAGTCATGCCTGCCATTATTCGCACCTCAAACACACCTTATACTTGGGAGATTGGCTCAGGTGAATTAAAAGATGTAGCTAACGTTGAAAAAATGATGCCTATGAACTACATTTCTGACGATGGTTTTGGTATTACCGACGCTTGCCGTGAATATTTACAACCACTTATCGAAGGTGAAGACTATCCGCCATACAAAAATGGCTTGCCTGATTATGTGGTGATGAAAAAAATAATGGCGGATAAAAAATTATCCCCATTCGAGATTTAAGCATTACTACAAGGAAGCAGGGCTTCCTTATTTTTAACACAAAAATTAACTAAAAACAGATAAGGAGAATAAATGAACATAATTTTATTAGGCCCTCCGGGTGCAGGCAAGGGTACTCAAGCAACTAACATTTGTCAAAAGTATTCAACCCCTCAAATCTCAACTGGCGATATGCTGCGCGGCGCTGTTAAAGCAGGTACGCCATTGGGCATTGAGGCTAAAAAAGTCATGGATGCGGGTGGTTTGGTTTCTGATGATATTATTATCGACTTAGTTAAAGAAAGAATCCAAGCAGATGATTGTAAAAATGGCTTTTTATTTGATGGCTTTCCACGCACAATAGCTCAAGCAGAGGCGTTAAAAACAGACGGTGTTAAAATTGACTTTGTGGTTGAAATTCAAGTGCCAGATGAAGATATTATCGCGCGCATGTCAGGTCGTCGTGCTCACTTAGCATCAGGTCGTACTTATCACATTGTCTACAACCCACCTAAGGTTGAAGGTATTGATGATATCACCGGTGAAGAACTGATACAACGTGCAGATGATGCTGAAGATACGGTACGTGCTCGTCTAGAGGTTTATCATGAGCAAACCCAACCACTGGTTGATTATTATCAATCTTGGATGAATAAAGATAGAGATGCACCTAAATATGGCGCAGCTGTTGGCGTAGGCACGCTTGACGAAGTTAGAGATCGTGTTTACGCACAGCTAAGCTAAGCGATTTAATCTCTTATGACTAAATTTGGTCCAAGAGAAATTGACATGCCCTTTCGCCCCATCCCTTTGAATGTGCCGCAGGGGATGAAAAAGCTGAGCCCGCCCTTATTGAAACTACTTCAACTTAGATCTCGCTTAATTGAGGCAGATTTAGGTCGTCATGGCATTAAAACCAAATATTGGAACGAAAACTAACACTTAATAACACTCTATTAATAATTAACATAAGCTAGTGCTATTAAATTATTAAGTTATCGTCTTACTGTATAGACAATTATTAACTATAATCAATCCTGAAGAAAATTTTAATACAACTAAAAAGGAGAAAATAAAGTAATGGATACAATTCTTATCCTTGCCATTTCGACATCAATTATCGCTGTTTTATATGGCCTATTTACAATTACCTGGATTAACAAACAGCCTGCAGGTAATGATAAAATGAAGGAAATTTCAGACGCAATTACACAAGGCGCAAATGCTTACCTAAATCGTCAATATTCCACCATTGCTATGGTGGGTGTTGTTTTGCTTATTATCATTACTTACTTTTTAGGTGCTACCGTTGGTCTTGGCTTTTTAGTGGGTGCAGTATTGTCAGGTGCAACAGGCTACATTGGCATGAACGTGTCGGTTAAATCTAATTCTCGCACAGCGCAAGCAGCCAATAACGGCATGAGTGCCGCGTTCCAAGTTGCCTTTAAAGGTGGTACTGTTACGGGCATGTTGGTTGTTGGCTTGGCTCTATTAGGGGTTTCTGGTTACTACGCCGGTATGATTGAGTATGGTGTTACACAAAAAGACGCATTGCATGCACTTATTGGTCTTGCATTTGGTGGCTCACTCATTTCAATTTTCGCGCGTTTAGGTGGTGGCATCTTCACTAAAGGTGCTGATGTTGGTGCTGATGTTGTTGGTAAAGTTGAAGCTGGCATTCCAGAAGACGATCCGCGCAATCCTGCAGTAATAGCTGACAATGTTGGCGACAACGTTGGTGATTGTGCAGGGATGGCTGCTGACTTATTTGAGACTTATGCGGTTACCATTGTTGCCACTATGATGCTTGCAGGTGTTCTAGACTTGGGTGATAATGCTATTTTGTACCCCTTGGCTTTAGGTGCAGCGTCAATTATTGCCTCTATTATAGGTACTTTTTTTGTTAAAGTCACCGATGGTGGCTCTATCATGGGCGCTCTATATAAAGGCTTAATCGTTTCAGCAGGACTGGCTGCGATTGCTTTTTACTTTATCACCAATGATATGAACATGGGCATGAATTTATTCTACGCATCACTTATTGGTTTAGCACTAACAGCTGTTATGGTTGTGGTAACAGAGTATTACACGTCAACTGAATATAGTCCTGTACAACATGTTGCCGAAGCATCACTCACAGGTGATGGTACGAACGTTATTGCTGGTATTGGCTTGAGTATGAAATCTACTGCCCTTCCTGTGCTTGCAGTATGCGCGAGTATTTGGAGTGCGCATGAACTGGGTGGCTTGTACGCCATTGCAATTGCAGCAACGGCTATGCTATCAATGACAGGTGTTATTGTCGCACTTGATGCCTACGGTCCAATTACGGACAATGCAGGTGGCATTGCAGAAATGGCTAACCTTCCAGAAAAGATTCGCAACATTACCGATCCTCTAGATGCCGTTGGTAACACCACCAAAGCAGTAACCAAAGGCTATGCAATTGGTTCTGCTGGTTTAGCAGCATTAGTATTGTTTGCTGACTTTACTAATGAACTACGTACCATTGAGCAATTCCAAGACATTGCATTTGATTTATCTAACTATAAAGTTATCATTGGCTTATTTTTAGGTGGTTTGGTGCCTTATTTGTTTGGTGCGATGGCAATGGAGGCCGTTGGTCGTGCTGCAGGTGGAATTGTCAATGAAGTTCGTCGCCAATTTAGAGAAATACCAGGCATTATGGATTACACGCAAAAGCCTGATTATTCTAAAGCGGTTGATATGCTTACCAAAGCAGCCATTAAAGAAATGATATTGCCTTCTATTTTACCAATTGCATTTCCGGTTGTCGTTGGCTTGCTATTAGGTGCTGAGGCGCTAGGTGGACTACTAATCGGCTCTATCGCAACAGGTATTTTTGTTGCAATTTCAATGACCACGGGTGGTGGTGCATGGGATAACACTAAAAAATATATCGAAGACGGCCACTTTGGCGGTAAAGGCTCAGACGCTCATAAAGCTGCTATTACTGGTGATACAGTGGGCGACCCATACAAAGATACAGCAGGGCCTGCTATTAACCCAATGATTAAGATTATTAACATTGTTGCGATTATGATTATTCCTCTTTTGTAATAATCAATTAATCCTTTAAAACGGAGGGTCATTTATTCATTTTTTTATGCCTGAAGCAATATAAACAAACCAAAGAAAAGAAAGTATTATGCTTATTAATAAAGCATTTCACACTATTAAAAAAAGACATGTTGCACATGTCTTTTTTTTTAAACTTTAAATCTTAAATAAACGTTATTTTTGAATATGTAAATTTAGGCCTTTGGTATTTTTACTGAGCATAAAATCTGCTTGCGCTTTTAATAACTTATCCGCACATTCGTACAAATCATTATATTCAGGAACACCCGTATCAAAACGTTGATCAGTCAAATAATAAAAGAAACTTTTGTAGGAAAATGCAGCCATTTTTAAAATAATAAAAGTTGAGTTTTTATCTTCCCAAACGACTGCTGGAGCAAGCGTTGGCTCATCTTCACCTTCTTTGGTAATTTCAATATCAGCCAAATTAACTTCAATCTTTTCTTTTCTCCAACGATGAGCAACCGCACTTTGAATGGTCTTTATTTCTGATTCTGTAAAGTCAATACTCATAATTAATGCATTTTTAATAATTGTTCCATATCTGGTTGCTTGTCTATCATGCCACCTACCTCCATTTCTTCATCCGTTGCATCACGCACCATAAGAATTTCGAGCGAAAACTTAACTTCACGACCACAAAGTGGATTATTGCCATCAATGGTGACTGTTTTATCATCCACCTTGGTTACTAAAAACTCCTTAGGATCTCCCTTGGAATTCTCCATAATAACTTTGGTGCCGATTTTTTGATATTCTGCTGGAACATTTTCAATTTTATCAATAAAAACTAAAGTTTCGTCACGAGATCCATAGATTTTTTCTACATCAATATTAATCTCAATGATATCGCCTTGCTCCCTGCCTTCTAACTCAGCAATAACCTCTTTTCCTAGTGTATCGTTGACACCGTGCACATAGCCGACTGGATACGCAATTTCTGAAAAGACATTACCAGTTTTCTTATCAATGACTTTATATGTAAGCTCAACATATTTAGCTTCTTGAATAATATTATCCACAACCTTTAAAAAATTGTTGTGCCAAAAATCTTAACCACATCATCTTCATAACCAAGCACAAGCCTTCCTAAGTATTCGCCCTCTTTTTTAGAATGGGTTTGCTTATACAATACAGTCACATGCTGACCACGGCGAATCATGCCTAAATGTCCTGCACCTTTCTCAAGACCATTAGTTAGTTCACTACGAGCAAATTGCTTACCCATTTCAATTTCATTAGCGCCACGCAAAAAATCCTCTGAAAAATGACGACTAAAAGCGCCGTAATTACTATTATTAGAATATTTAACTAGGTCATCCCACATTGGGCTTGCAATCGCTAAAATTTCCTCATCTGTTTTATCAATAATGTTCATTTATCTAATACTCCACTCTTTTTAGTGTCCCCTTGAGGGGTATATAGGGTGATAAAGTGCTCTTTCTTAAAATATACAATAGATAAAAAGATCAACATACAGGTGTTAGTCTTTTTTTTATCGAAATAAAAATTTAAACCAAAACTCTATTTTTCATCTTCCTCACCAACTAAATGGTAACAAGGCGCCTTTTCTAGTGTGTATTCACCAGTAACACGATCACGATGAGAAACTGTCAATACATGCCAATTTTTGTCATCTAATTTCATAGCATCACCTCGATAATAGTAACCAGGCCAGCGAGTTTCTTTACGGAACAAGGTATGCTGAGTTACACATTCAGAAGTACGGTGGCGATGTCTTAACTCCCACCCACGCATCAATTGATGAAGATCTTCTGCACCAATGTGCTCTAAATCTTCTTCTAAAATAGTTAACTTCTTCAAGCCTATATTCAACAACTTATCATTGGTTACATAAGAAACTGTAACACCGCCACAATACTCATCCATAAGCTTTTGCAAACGTTGCAATCCACTCATTGGCAAAATGTAACTTGGAGATACTGTACCAGCAACAATTTCGTTACGACCGATTGTATAATTCTCTAAAGGTTTAAAGATTTGTTCTTTACGATCAGCAATTTGTTTGTCAGATACTTTAATCCCTTCTGCTTTGCCATCATCAATGTACTTACAAGCAGCCTTAGCAGCTAAACGACCTTCAGTAAATGAACCTGATGAGAATGCATGTGGCGTACCACCAACAGCATCACCTGCACCAAACAAACCATCCACTGTCGTCATACGATTATAACCCCAGAAGTATTCATCAGGAGAAATGTCCTCAGGACCTGAACACCATGCACCACAACCAGTAGCGTGTGAGCCCATTACATACGGCTCAGATGTTGTTAATTCAGGGTTTTCGTATTTAGGATCAACGTCTGTTGCTGCCCAAAGTACTGCCTGACCAACTGTCATACCTAAGAAGTTCTCCCAACCAACTTCTTCTAAATGAGGGTCTTGGAATGCTTCCATTGTTACCATATGAATTGGACCACGACCAGCATTTACCTCACTGATAAATGCATGATTACGCAAACAGGTTGGAATCGGTTTATGAGACAAATGTTGACCTTCTGTATCTAAGTATTCTTTGCCTACCATTTTTGATAATGCTGGGAACCATTTAGATTCATACTCGTCACCATAACCATTTTGAGTATAAGTTTTAAGATGTAAGAAATATGCGCCAACAGGGCCATAACCATCTTTAAATCTAGCAAGAACGATACGATTTTCCATTTGTGTCATTTTCGCACCAGCTTCAATTAATAAGCCATATGCAGAACCAGAAGACCATGGTGCATACCACACACGACCCATACCTTCACCTACTGAACGAGGCTTAAAGATATTAGATGCACCACCAGCACCAACAATAGTAGCCTTAGACTTAAACACGTGGTAGTTACCAGTACGTATGTTAAAACCGACAGCACCAGCAACACGATTTTCTTGTGCATCATCCATTAGCAAATGAGTAACCATAATACGGTTGTAAACTTTGTCAACTTGCTTAGTTGCAGCTTCAGCAACGATGGGCTTATATGATTCACCGTGAATCATAATCTGCCAACGACCTTCGCGCATATAAGCACCAATGTCTTCTCTCTTAGGATCCTTCATTAATGGAAGACCCCACTCTTCAAACTTATGTACTGCAGAATCAACATGGCGAGCCATATCAAACAGCAAGTCTTCACGAACCATACCCATTAAATCCATACGCGCATAACGCACATGATCTTCAGGATTGTTCTCACCGAAACGAGTACCCATATAGCAGTTAATCGCGTATAGACCTTGAGCAACAGCACCTGAACGGTTAATGTTTGCTTTTTCTGCAATGATGATCTTTTTATTACGACCCCAATATCTAGCTTCATAAGCAGCACCTGTACCACCTAAACCAGCACCAACAACTAAAATATCAATGTTGTCTTCTACAATTGTTTTAATACCCATTAGTAGTACACTCCTTGTTTAAATTTCAAGCCGTTAGATTCTAACGTGTGGATATCGCCATCATCCATACGAATATATTTAGGCTCAAATGCTAATAACTGTGAGTTACGCATGTCGTCACTAGGCTCAGGCTCATTTCTGAAATCAGGAATCTTAGTTCCCCATGGTTGCGTCGTAATTGGCGATAAAAAGTTCTTAACACGGCCATCACGAAATTTAACCCTCCATGCAATGGTACCCTTCTCTTCGTCACGAATAACGCGAACACTGTGCCCTAATGGCGCAAAGTCTGCATAACCACGGACATCAATTGCCTGATGTGGGCATGCTTTAACACATGCATAACACTCCCAGCACATGCTTGGTTCAATATTATAAGCACGACGATATTTTTCATCAATGTGCATAATGTTAGATGGGCAGATATCTACACAATGTCCACAACCATCACAACGAGTCATATATACAAAAGTTGGCATATTATTTTCCTCTCTTCTTATTTAATTAATTTAGTAGTGCTTGGGCGCTTCACGCTTAATACCAAGACCCATATTCATTGGTGCATCCTTTAGGAGTTCCATTGAATGTCTGTTTTGTTGCCAAACGTCGTCTCTTGTCTCGTGAGGCAAGTTCTCGTTTGTGCCATTAGCCTTGATGATACGCCTATCATACGCAGCAACAGGCTTGAAGAACATATGAGAAAATTTAGACCAATATACACCGCCAAACAGGGATGCAGTAGCAAAAAGAACTAAAATAAACCACACGCCAGTACCGCCACCATAGATGTTCCAACCTAGTGCAGTTACTGAAGTTGCCATTAATGACAAACTAAACATGTCTTTTTTAATAACAACTCTTGTCCATGAATGACCTTCCGCTTGGCTATCTACTTTGAAACCAAACCAGTACCAAAATGTACCAATAAATAACATGACTGCACCAACATTCCATACTTGTGCCAATATTTGAGTTTCTTGTGCACCAAAAATAATAATGGCGGTTGAGGCGTTAAAGAGAATGAAGCCCCACATGGTTAGGATATGTACCAATCTACGAAGTCTATTGCTAAATTCACCAGCTGTTGCAACGTCTATTGCAATTGTACTTGCTAATATATTTACTTTATCACCAGCACTTAATACTTTAAGTCTGCCTTCCTCCTTACCCAATGAGCATGATGCATCACCTGCAGCTAAATCTTTTTCAGCTTTTGCTGCTGCATTGAAAAAGTAAGTTGCACTTTTCTTATGTAGCAAATCTAGCACTGTCATAACAACCACTAGAGTAATCATGATGACTACATATGTTTGCATGTTTGCGTATGAAATACCTTCTGCTAATAAACTAGCAATTGGTGTTGAGTTGATATCGATCATTGGTTCTTCTCCTTAAGTTAAATCACTCTCGTTCTAAATTTCACTAATTTTTTTTTTAATCAGCACTCTTATTGGTCTTTTTTATCTTAACGTATTCGATGACACTTTGTTAAAATCCGACCCATTATACTTACATAAAGTCAGTATTCAAAATGAAACCTATTGTTTTATGGTAATATTACAACGTATCTCTTTAGATATATAAAGTTAACATGCTCAACGTTCAGTTTTACTATTGAGCAGAATAGCTTTTTTAAAGTTCTACTTTTATCTTTCTGCAAGATGTTTTGATTATATACATGATTTATTATTTTGCTGAGTGTCCGCTTAGCTTAATTTCTACTTTATCTTCATCCTTAATACCCGCATAATAGGCTTGTAAAATTTTGGCTACTTCAGGACGAGAAAAAGTCTCTGGTAAATCCTCACCATCAGAAAGCATTTTACGAACCTTAGTGCCTGAAAGTAACACGCGATCTTCTGCACTATGAGGGCAAGTTTTCATTGAAGACATACCACAACATTTATGGCACCAGAATGTCCAGTCAATCTTTAGCGCTTGTGTCACCAATGCATCATCAGCAATTTCATCAAAGATGTTATGGGCATCAAATGGACCGTAATAATCATCAACACCCGCATGGTCACGACCAACAATCAGGTGTGAACAGCCATAGTTTTGTCTGAATAATGCATGTAATAATGCCTCGCGAGGACCCGCATAACGCATATCTAATGGGTAACCAGATTGTAAGATGGTATCATCTACAAAATAGTTTTCGATTAACACTGAAATTGCTTCTGAACGCACATCCGCAGGAATATCGCCAGCCTTAAGGCCACCTAATACTGAGTGAATCATAACGCCATCACAAATCTCCACTGCAATCTTGGCCAAATATTCATGTGAACGGTGCATTGGATTACGTGTTTGGAATGCTGCAACTGTTTTCCAACCTTTATCATCAAAATAAGCACGAGTCTCCATTGGAGTCATATATAAACTACTGTACTTTTCAGGAAAGCCACCATCTGATAATACTTTAATAGAGCCAGCAAGGTTGTATTTGCCTTGAGCCATGACCATGACAACCCCTGGATGTGCAGTTTCAGTTGTTTTATAAACGGTATTGCACTCATGAGTTTTATCAATTGAATACTTTTCACTGATAGCCATGATTGCGATAATTTCATCCGTCTCACCATTGACCAAAACAACTTCATCACCCTGATTAACCTCTTCACTATCAGTAGATAAGGTAATAGGAATTGGCCAAAATAGGCCGCTTTCTATGGTCATATTATCACAAACACCTTGCCAATCTGCCTTACCCATAAAACCTGCTAACGGTGTGAAGCCGCCAATTCCCATCATAATGATGTCACCCACCTCTCTTGAAGAGCAGTTAACTTTTGGTAGTGATTTTGCTCTTTCTAACTCAGCTGTTAAAGCGCTACCTTCTAGTGCTAATGGCTTTAGTGTGTCACTGCCATGTGGTGGGACCAGTTTTGACATGTTGCAATCCTATCTTAAATATAAAATCAAAAATTATACACATTGTTATTTTTGTCCATATTGCTCTATGGGGATATTCCCATATATCCATATAGATATATGGGTTAAAAATATCTATATGGCAGTAATAAATAACAACTACATTTAAAGTTTGATTTTAAATCGAACTCTTTGTGTGCCATCTTTTGACATACTGGTGATTATCTTGTCATTTTTAATATCATAATCAAGTGTGCCGCCACTGAAAGAATCAAATCCTTGCACTAAGTGTGCTTTGCCTTTAAGGTGTACAAACTCTTGTTTGGTTAAATAAGTGATATTAAGTGCTTGCGCCTCTATAAAGCTAGATTGGTTTGGCTGATTTTGTTGGTAATGCGCAGGTTGTTTATGAGTGCCTCTGGCAATAATTTTAATAACCTCTTGTTGATTGCTAAATAATTGTATGGTTTCAGCATTTAACATAAGAGAGCCTTGAGTAATACTAGCCTTGCCCACGTAAGTACTTATTTTTTCTCTCTCATCAATCACAACCATACTGGCACTAACTTTGATGGGCTTAGAACTGTCAATTACTAAAGCAATTGCATGGCCGGACAATGCCAATAAATACATTAAAAAAACTTTACTCATAGCGCCCTACCACGCCACCCGTCAATCTAATTTTTTGCTCAATTACATCATAATTCATACCAAAAGCATGAATGTCAGCAATATTAGATTGGTAATGTATTTTTTCCTTAGTTCGATACACTTCTAAACCATTTGACTGGTCAATGGTTAAATTTTTGGTCGTAATTTTAGAGCCAGAATCTTGTACAATTTTCACCTTACCTAATAATTGTATCACTTGTTTTTGTCTGTCCATATCAACGCCACTGGCATAAATTGTGTTTTTATTAGCCAGATAAGTGGTTTTATTATTTGAATAGTAATGTTTCTGACCTTTGTATTGACTGATATACAAATCTTTGGTTAATATTTGTTGCCCGCTATCTTGGCTAATTTTGGTACGACCTATTAACTTCATTGTATCATCCTTAGCATGCATATGCGTACCTTGAGAAATAATCTTAATATTTTCACCCAAATAAGTCACTGGTTTTTTGCTTATCAAGTCACTGGTTTTAATGCCAACTAATAATTCTTCTGTATTTATTTTATGATTAAGTCCATTGCTAGATTGCATGCCCACTTCACCTTTAAATTTAATTTCACCGCTATCAGTATAGTAAGCTCGTTTAGAGTTTAGCACATAGTCTTTAAAACCCCTTTCATCATAAAATACTACTTTTGGCTCTATTAACAATGCTGGAGAATTTTTAAAATTAAAATAGCTTTTGGCTTTAACAATATGTGACAATTGCGCTTTAGCATCAAATTCTTGCAAGGAAAAATTATCAATTTTTTCAAGATAAGCCTCTCCTTTAGGAGGGATTTTATTTTGTATTAATGAGATTTGTGTTTTATTCTCTGGCGTGGAAAATGAAGGCAACAATAACGCTATCAGAAGCCATATAACACTAATAATCACTATAATAGAAATTGTACTTAATAAATTATGCCTCGACTGAAAACTAGCCATGGTGTTTAATAAAAAAATATCAAATATTTATGCCATAACACCCAATACCTCTCTTGATCCTACTTTAATAAAACGGGTTATTATCGAACATCGGATTAGTATACTCCAATATCGACATAAAATTAACGACGACAATATTAAACTCAAAGAGGCATATGCATTACGTCTTTTATGCTTGAAACATAACATTTTATTTATCATTAATGATGACATCAACCTAGCAGAAAAAACCCATGCTAATGGCGTGCATTTAGGCAAAGATGATGGTTCAATACAACAAGCAAGGCAGCAATTAGGTGATACTGCTATTATTGGCATATCTTGTTATGATGATATTGATTTAGCACTTCAGACTCAAAATCAAGGTGCTAATTATGTCACCTTTGGTGCGCTGTTTAACTCCAGAACAAAACCTAATGCGCCACATTGCCCACTGAGTTTAATCACAAAAGCCAAACAAATATTAAGCATACCGATTGTTGGTATTGGTGGCATTGACTTTCATAACCAACAACAAGCGTTTGATGCTGGCTGTGACGCAGTCGCAATGATTAACACTTTGTTTGGGGAAAATCACTAAAAACCACCACCTCTTTCGTATGCATTTAGGTTGGTGTACAATGCCTGAATTTAAGGTTTAGTTTAATATTACCAATTTAATTTTTTGTTGTCCCGTCTTCTTAAATAGATATTAAGTTTAAACAACTAAACTTGAGATGCCTATGTTCAAACTATTTAAACCAAAAAATCTTTCAATTGACTTAGGCACAGTTAATGCACTTATTTATCTAAATAATAAATTGGTTCTAAATGAGCCATCAATCGTAGCAGTTAGTGATGACAAAAGATCATCAGAAACCAAGGTGGTTGCTGTTGGCAGAAAAGCCAAAAATATGCTTGGTAGAACGACTGATTCTATATCATGCCATTCGCCCAATGAAGGACGGTTTGATTGCTGATTTCACCATTACTAAGAAAATGTTGCAGCATTTTATTCATCAAGTATTAGACGCTAAGATTTTCTCACCCAGTCCTAATGTTTTAATCTGTGTGCCTTGTGTGTGGTGCCACCCAAGTCGAGCGTCGTGCAATGAAAGAAGGCGCTGCTGAGGCTGGTGTAAGAAATGTATTTTTGATTGAAGAATCTATCGCAGCAGCACTCGGTGCTGGCATGGCAATTAAACAATCATCTGGGCACATGGTCATTGATATTGGCGGTGGCACAACCGAGGTTGCAATTATGCCTTTGAATGACATTGTCTATACAGATTCATTGCGTATTGCTGGCGATGCTTTTAATAACAGCATCATTAAATATGTACGCCATAAGAACAAAGTTACCATCGGCGAAACAACAGATGAAAAAATTAAGAAGACACTAAACAGATGATGAATGCCTTATTTATGCAAAAATTTCATTGAGTCCATTTCAATCAATTCTTGCACTGCTGGACAATACAAAGCACACTTTATTTCCATTGAATAACACGCTGATAAAGCAACTTTATAGGACAATAATTGTTGAGTATATTTGGTTTTTTGCCTTTGTATAAATTGTGCGATTGATTCATCATTCGATTTCGTTGCAGTTTTAAAATCAATAATCCACAAAGTATCCTTATCAATAAATAATCGATCAATAATAACTCTGTGCTTGTGACTTATAAATTCTGCCTCAACTTGGGTTGATGTTCTTTGCTTAAACAACCAGAAAAAGTATTTGTCTTGTTTTGTTAAATTAAGCATATTGACAGTAAAATCGACACGACTGTCAATATCCATATTACCAACACCACACTCAATTAGTCTTGCTCTTATACTTTGTTTATCCGGTGAAAAAAACCCGTCTTCATAATATTGATGCAACAAAGTGCCAAGCAAGCTTTTGTATTGCAAATCAACGCTAAGCTGAAGGTCCATGTTTTCCTTACTTTCATCAAGCAAATTATCATATTCTAAGGGCTTAATATAACGCACCAACTCTGGCGCTTGAACGGATTGTTGATTATCTTCAATGGTTGATAGTTTGAACGTGTCAAATTGATGCTGAAATATAGGTGCCAATAGTTTTAAAAAAGTATTGCTACTGGCTTGATTGCTTTGATTTAGCGTTCCTAATAAATGAATTTCAAGCTTAGCACGTGTCATTGCCACGTACAATAAACGCATCGTTTCAAACTTATTTTGTTGTGATGCAATATGCTTTAAATAGGTATAAGTATGGCTATCATCTAGTTGTGTATAAGACCTTATCGGTGCTAATAATAACGACTGATTGCTAAATTCTTGCAAGTGAATGATGGGTGGTTTGTTATTTTGTGGCGCTCTACCCAGCCCAGGAATAATAACCAATTCAAACTCCAAACCTTTAGCTTCATGAATGGTCATTATCTTAATTCGTGCATTTACACTAGGCGCATACAACTCATCTAACATTTGATTAATGATTTCAATATCAAGCTGTTGTGCAGACTCACAATCATGAATAATTTGCAAAAACTGAGCTTTAATCATAGATTGTTTAACGGATAAGGAGTCCTGCGGCGCTAACTGGCTAATCGCAAATTCAAGCACCTTTGTGAAACTAAATCTAGATTGTTGATTAACAATATCACGTAAAACATGGGAAAAATTTCGCACACGCAATTGTCCGTTCTCGCTCAAACCTTGTAAAACTTGTTCATCTTGAATTAAATCAAAAATAACACGATCGTCCTGTTGTGACAATACAAGTAAATCTTCTAACAACAACCCGCACCAAGGTGCTCTTAAAATAGCCAGCCAAGCAAGTTTATCACCCAGATGTTTGAGTGCTCGAGTCAAACTAAGCAAATCACGGGTAAATAAATCTTCCTTTAATGGGAATGTTTTTAATGCCTCAAATTGGATATTAGCACACTTCAAAACGGGCACAATATGACCTAGGTGCGAACGGTTTCTAACCAAAATAGCAATCTCTTTTGTCGGATTATTTTGGATAATTTCAAGCACCTTTTGCGCCTCAAAATCATAACGTTTATGTGCAAATGGATAAAAACTAATGGCGTTTTCATTTTCATCAACAGAATTAGCATGCGAATATTCATACTTAATTGCACCCTTAAAGGCATCCTCTTGCTGAGGGAATATCTTTGAAAATATTTTATTATTACCCTCAACTACAGGTTTAGAGGAACGAAAATTAGTACTCAGTTGTAAAAATTCAGGCGTAATATTGGCAATGCCTTGCGTTCGAACCTGCAAAAACAAGCCCACCCGAGACTGCCTAAACAAGTAAATAGACTGCATGGGATCGCCTACTAAAAATAGCGTTTTGCCATCACCTACTTGCCAATTAACAATCAACTTTTCTAATAAAACAAACTGAGTGGCTGAGGTATCTTGAAACTCATCAATCAAAATATGCTGGACCTTGTTGTCCAAAAATAGTGCAACATCACTCACTTGATGTTCATCTAACGCATGGTCTGCATCCAAGGCAACCTGGATAAAATCATGCTTTTGATTAACATCAAACAAAATATTTAATTGAGCAACAGCCAACTTTAATACTTGTGCAATATCTTGGAGGGCATTAATTTGATTGGTTGAAAAATCAACATCAGGTAAATTAAGTGTCTCAAATAACAAATCTTTGAAATTATCTTTACCTTGAAGATGATTTAAAAATTTAATAAACTCGTCTTTTTGTGCTTTGACTTCAGTTGGGAATCCATTATTCGTATTAACACTTTTGCGCCACTTATTGTTTTTTTTGTTTTTACCATCAAGTAGTAGGTCTGCTATATTTACCCATACATCTAAACACTCAATACTTGTATTTGGCAGTGTCTTTATTTGCGAAAATTTAGATTGAGTATTATATTTTAATAAGTCAAAAAAAGCACCATTAAGGTGCTTGGCCTCATTTTTTAACAATTGTAGGTGCTGTATAATCACGCTTTCAGAACTCAGCCGTAAGGTTTTAATATTAAGAACGCCATGCTGATACAACTTCAAAAGCCACTGATCGCGCTTAGCCAACATGTCCGTAATCAAACGATAAAACTTATTAACATTATTATCCAAATATAGCAACACCGACTCAATGCTATTTTTATATTCAGGCTCATCAATTGCCAATAGTGTTTGCTTAGCAGCTTGAAGATAAATATCATTTCTTGCCCAGTTTTGCGCTATGATTTGCTTGGGTACTAGTTGATTCTTACCTGGATAACGACTGGTAATCAAACTTGACAGACCATCAATCGTTGAGATTTTAAGCCGCTCAGGCGTGTGTAATAATTGCCAATCAAGTGTCTTGGATTTTTCTAATACTTTAAGAGCCAAGTCATAAGTAATTTGCTTATGCAACTCTTTTGGTCGATTACCTTTGGCTAATTTTAAAGACTCAATCACCCGAGTGGTCAGCTCACTCACCGCCTTTTTAGTAAAGGTCATCGCAATCACACTCTCAGGCGAAGCACTCACTGATAACAATTTTAAATAACGCCGCGTTAATAACTCGGTTTTTCCAGAGCCTGCAGGTGCTTGAACAATAAAAGATTGACTAACGTCTAATGCTTGTTGGCGTTGAACTTGATCATTCACCTAAATTTTCTAGTTGCGTTATCCATTCATTAAAGCCTTTGATTTTGATGTGAGATAAATTGTCCATAATTCACATTTTATCAGGCGCAGATACTCCCAATAAGCCCAATCCATTACGAAGTATTTGTCTTGTGGCGATGATGAGTTGCAGACGACTGGCTTGCAAAGTTTTATCCTCAATTAAAAACTCGCAATTATTATAATAACTGTGAAAATCGCCAGCCAAGTCACGCAAATAATAAGCCAAAACATGTGGCTCATAGTTAATAGCGGCGTTTTTAATTGTGTCGGCATAACGATTGAGTTGTTTGATGAGTGTTTGCTCGTATTCATTGTCAAGTAATGCTAAATCTGGCGTTTGATTATCTTGCGCTTTGTCCAGCACGGAGCAAATTCGGGCGTGAGCATATTGAATATAGAATACTGGATTTTCATTGCTTTTTGATTTGGCTAAATCTAAGTCAAAATCCATGTGCTGTTCTGATTTGCGCAAAATATAGAAAAAACGTGCTGCATCATTACCCACTTCTTCACGCAATTCTGCCAAAGTAATAAACGAACCGCTGCGGGTTGACATGGAAACTTTTTCACCACCTTGATATAGGTTAACAAATTGCACCAACAAGATTTCTAATTTATCAGCATTGTGATTAAGCGCCTCAATCGAGGCTTTAACCCTAGCAATATAACCATGGTGGTCAGCGCCCCAAATGTTAATAATTTTGTCATAACCACGTTCAAACTTCTCAAGATGATAAGCAATATCGGAGGCAAAATAAGTGTGCATCCCATTTTCCCGAACCACTACACGGTCTAAATCATCGCCAAAATCAGTGGTTTTAAACCAAAGCGCGCCTTCTTTTTCATAAATGTATCCTGAGTCCTGTAATGTTGTCACGGTTTCTTTGCTCAAGCCACTACCTACTAAAGACTGTTCAGAAAACCACTGCTGATATTCAACACCAAACTCAGCCAAATCAATTTTAATGCCGCTCAAAATATGATTAATCGCCAAATCAAAGATTTTTTTGTAATCATGCCCCGATTGAGACTTGGCACACGTAATCAAATCATCAATATGCTTTTCCTTGTCACCACCGTTTTTCTCATCTTTGCAAACACCATCGAAAATATCACATTTTTTTACGCCACTAATTTTTTTAGCAATATCAAATATATAATCACCCTTGTAACCACTATCTGGAAATTGCTTAGTTTCAGCATAACGCAAGTAAACCGAAGTCGCCAAAATATCCATTTGCCGACCTGCATCATTCACATAATATTCATTATCAACTTCAAATCCTACACCACGCAAAAGATTAGCAACTGTCGCCCCATATGCCGCCACGCGACCATGTCCCACATGAAGTGGGCCAGTCGGATTGGCAGAGACAAACTCCAACAATATGCGCTGACCTTTGCCTACGTCTGCTTTTCCATAATGCTCTGCTTGATTAATAATTCGCTCAATTATTTGTATGTTTTCACCTTGAGAAATAAAAAAGTTAATAAACCCAGGACCTGCAATTTGCACTTTATCAATCTGCGCGTTATCACCCAAGTTGTCAATAATTTTTTGTGCTAATACTTTCGGAATCAGCCCTGCTCGCTTTGCCAAAACCATGGCAATGTTTGAGGCAAAATCACCTTGAGTCTTATCCTTGGAGTGATCAATACGAATACTCTCAGGCACACTCTCAAGCACACTCTCATTCACTAATGAGTTTAGGGCTTGCTTTAATATTTTTTGTAATTGTTCTTTCATAGTAATTTAATGCGCCTGTTGCCAAGAACTACCAATTCCCACATCCACTTTAAGAGGGATATCTAATGAATAGGCATGAGCCATTAAGTTTTGTATTTTATGGGCAAATTCATCGGCTTTGGATGCACTTACTTCAAATACCAATTCATCGTGCACTTGCATAATCATTTTAATATCTGGATTGTTTTGCCCAATCCATACGTGAACATCTAGCATGGCTTTTTTAATAATATCTGCTGAAGATCCTTGCATAGGTGCATTAATAGCGGTTCTAAGCGCATGTTGTTGTAGCATTTTATTCTTGGCATTAATTTGTGGTAAATACAAGCGTCTGCCCATAACAGTTTCAACATAACCTTGTACCTTTGCGCTTTCTTTGGTGTTGTCCATGTAATGTAACACACTAGGATAATTATCAAAGTAAGCATCAATATATTGTTTTGCTTCAGTTCTGGAAACATCAATTTGTTTTGACAAACCAAAGGCACTCATACCATAAATTAAGCCAAAATTAATTGCCTTGGCGCGTCTACGATGTTCTTTTGTCACTTCATCAATTGGTACATTAAACATGGTTGATGCTGTTGTACTATGCACGTCTTTATCATGATTAAAAGCGTCTAATAGACTTTCATCTTGGGATAATTGTGCCATAATTCGCAGTTCAATTTGCGAGTAATCAGCAGCAATAATAACGTTATCTTTACCAGCAATAAACGCACCACGAATACGCGCACCTTGCTCGGAACGAATAGGAATATTCTGCAAATTTGGATTGCTTGATGATAGCCGACCTGTGGAAGTTACTGCCTGATGATAGGAAGTATGAAGCCTATGTGTGTTTAAATCAATTTGCTTGGGCAATGCTTTAAAATACGTGGAATTAAGCTTAGTTAGTGTGCGGTAGCTTAATATTAAATCAACTAATGGATGGTCTAAAAGCTTTAGTGCCTCTTCATTCGTAGAAGGCGCACCTTTGGGGGTGTTTTTCAAAGGGGCTAGTCCTAAACCTTCGGGTTCAAATAAAATTTGTTGAACTTGCTTAGGCGACTCAAGATTAAACACACCACCTGCCAACTCAAATGCTTGAGCCTGAATCCCCTTAATTTGCTGAATAATGTCTATTTGTTGGGCGCTTAATGCGTTCACATCTAATTCAACACCATTACGTTCCATGCGAAACAAGACTTTAATCAATGGTAATTCTAACTTTTGATACAACTTAACTAGTTTAGGATATTGAGCAATT
Source organism: Candidatus Ruthia sp. Plio_17_S18 (assembly GCA_021730105.1). Lineage (GTDB taxonomy): Bacteria > Pseudomonadota > Gammaproteobacteria > PS1 > Pseudothioglobaceae > Ruthia. Next base: position 94,401 of record CP072538.1, on the reverse strand, counting down.
TCCTCATCTAGCACGCGCTTTAACAAACCCGTCATTATTACGTCTTCACAAGCATAAGGAAAAGCAGTTTCTAAATCTACTTGATTAAAAGTAATTTGTTTTTTGCCCTTGCCTGCAACATCAACAAAATGAATAGTTTGATGGTTCAAGTAATATTCACTCAAATCATCCATATTATGCCTTGTGGCAACTGAATTTAAACAATAAGATTTCACCATGGTGTCATCACTAATGCCTTGCAAATCAATTTTATAATTGGCTAAGACGTGTGCGTCATATTTTATATTGTGCCCGACTTTGCCAATAGACACACCCTCTAAAATTGGCTTTAGTTGATTAAGCACAGCCTTAAAATCCAACTGTCTTGGTGCGTCTAAATAATCATGACCAACAGGCACATAAAAACTATCCTTATCAACTAAAAATACCCAGCCAACAATGTCGGCATTCATATAATCTAGCGACGTGGTTTCTAAATCAAATACAAATGTCTTTGAGACTTTAAGCCGATTAACCATTGTATTAAATACATCCAAATCTAGTACCAATGTTTGTGAATAATCTTCAAGAACATCGACCGCATTGCTGGTACTGTCAGCCACTTCAATGGCTTGTGCGCCTTCTTGCTCTAGAATAAACACATTGCCCAGCTGCTTTAACCACATCGAAAAACCATACTGCTGATACAAATCAGCCAATTTAGCGACGTCTTGCCCTGACTCGTCATCCAAAATATTACAAGGCAAGACAACATCAAATTTAAGCTTAACCAACCGATGAGACAAATCCAACAAATCAAAATTATCACGCAACTTTTCGCCCACTTTGCCCTTAATTTGTATTGAATGTTCCTTAACACCTGCAATATCGCTATAAGTTTGCAACCATTTAATGGCTGTTTTAGGGCCAACGCTAGGCACGCCAGGAATGTTATCTGCACTATCGCCAGTTAAGGCTAAAAGGTCTAAAATTTTCTCCGGTGCAACACCCATTTTTTCAATCACACCTTGGCGATCATACACAGTGCCTTTCATGTCTAATTGAGAAATATTAGCACCCACTAGTTGCATTAAATCTTTATCATCACTAGCAATAATAGTTTTAATATTGTTTTGATTGGCACAACAACTCAAGGTGGCAATCACATCGTCCGCTTCAACATCGGGCACACACATAAAATGAAACCCCATGGCTTTAATAATTTCATATAAAGGAGCAATTTGTATCACCAATTCCCTATCGGCTGGCTTTCTATGTGCTTTGTATTTCGGGTAAATGTCGTGTCTAAAATTTTTACCTTTGGCATCAAATATGGTGATTATCTTAGCCTCTGGATACTGCTTTTTAAGGCGCTTAATGGCATTAATAACACCAAACATAGCACCTGTTGGAAAGCCATCTTGATTGGTTAAGTTCTGCTTGAGTGTAGAAAAATAAGCTCGGAACAAAAAAGCCGAGCAATCCATTAAAATTAGTTTATGTAGCATGGGCTAGATTTTACCAATTTTTAAGCGTCCACATGAGTATAAGATAAGCCAAGATATATAAATTGTACGTATAAAATACAGGCTGGTCATTCATCATTGTTAGCCCATGTCAAAAGCCCTTATTAGTGTCAATCATATTAGTCTTAGCCATCATGGCAAGAAGGTGCTTGATGACGTTAGCTTTGAATTAAAAACAGGCGAATTCATTACCTTAATTGGCCCAAATGGTGCTGGCAAGAGTTCGTTAATTAAAATCCTGCTTGGGCTTATTACCCCTAACGATGGCAAAATTAAAAAATCTAAGCATATTAGGCTGGGTTATACACCACAAAAATTCATCCCAAATGAGTTTATCCCCATTTCGGTCATTGATTTTCTAAAACTCAACCAAAAAACTAATGCTCAGTTTTTAGCAGATACTGCCACACTCACAGGCATTGAAACATTACTGCATTTATCACTCAAAAATTTATCTGGTGGTGAAATGCAACGTGTATTGTTAACCCGCGCCTTACTTGCAAAGCCCAATGTTTTAATCCTTGATGAGCCCGCCCAAAACCTTGATGTGAATGGTCAAATGCATCTATATAAACTCATTCAAGATATTCATAAGCAACAAAATTGTGCCGTGCTCATGGTATCACACGACCTGCATAGAGTCATGAAAGAATCAACCCAAGTCTTATGCCTATACCACCATATTTGCTGCATGGGACAACCAGAAGCCATTTTAAAAAATGCTCAATTTAATGATTTATTTGCCGACCAAATGGATGAACTTATGGCCACTTATGAGCATCATCATAATCATGAACACAAACATTAACTTCCAAAACTTTTGCAATTTTATATAAATGGCCTAAATTAAATTTTTTACTATTCTTATTATTCTCGTAATCTGAATAAAAGCCTGATGAATTAATGACTATTTCAACAGCAAGATTTAATTGCGTAATGTCTGCTTGCTTTCTAATTCACTTTATATTTTGAGAGATTTTCGAATGAAAACCTAAAACTTCATCTGATTTGAATTCGACATTTAGCATTGTTTTTTAAATAAAGAATTCACATATATCAACTTTTAAAATTTTAGAAATCTTATAAAGATGCTCTAAATTAAAGTGATACTCCTTTCTACTGCTCTCACAACAAGAATAAAAAGCGTTAGAGCCTATCTCAGCATCTGTTGTTAACTTTAACTGGCTAAAATTCCTTTCTTCTCGAATTCTTTTTACATTCTTAGAAACCTTCTTATAAAAACTATTAATTTCCTTTGCATTTATGCTAATAAATTCCATATTGAAAACTTCCAAAAATGAAACAGAATAAATGACCTCTGCAAAAAATTCATTAGCGTATACATTAATTTTATGTAAAATTTAAAATAATTCTCTCTTTAACAAAACAACCAAAACTAGTGTATTTACTTAAGAGTATTAAAAATATAACACACCCTATCTTAATCTTAGCTGTTGGTCTTGCTGGCGCAGGATTGGTGATTACTCAATAACGACTAACAATATAATCGTATTGCATGTTGTATTATTAAAAGGCGGTAAAAGCCCTATAATAGCTTTTATAAGAAACCAATACTATTGAGCAAATAGTTTTCTAGAAGTTCTTTGTACGAATTCCCCTTTAACCACTTCAACCACCAAATCCCAGCGCCCTTTTAAGGGCAGCGTTACTTGTGCTTGATATTGATTTGTTTCTTGGTAAAATGTCATTCTGATAGAAAAATCATGTGCTTTTTCTAAAGGACGATAAAAATATGCTGTAACCAAAGCATTTTCTAGGGTCTTGCCGTTCTGTACACTATTAGCCGTATAGATTTGTTTAATATTATGAATCACAACCTTAGGAATAGTAAGGTTTAATGTCCAGCCAAGTCGTGCCAATTGACTTTTGTGGTTCAGTGTTTCTGCGTAGCGTTTGCCACTCGAATATGCATCTTCAACCACCAATCCTGGATGGGTTTCAAGTGCGGTAATAATTCGATATACAGTCGCGCCCACTAAAGTGATAAACAACACTAGCATGATCATCATCATTGGACTTTTGTGAATGCTCATTACATGCTCTTAGGTGTGAAAAATGAAGTCTTATATTCTAAAACGTCTTGTTCGCTTTTAACCACAAATATAACATCATTATCAGCACCTACATCACTTTCAAAGGCGGTTAAGTAAACATAAATAGATTTAACATTACCACTTGGAATCATCACTATTGTGAACGCTTTTTTAGATTTTAGGTTTCCAATTTTACTGCTAAAACTAATACTAATTGGCATGATTTTATCTGTTTTATTCATGACTTTTAGTTCGTATTTATTGCGAATTGAGCCATCGGAAAGCTGTACAAATAGTGGCTGCCTGTCATGTAATACTTTTAAGTCCATTTGAGCAAGATTTAAAACACCATACGTCAATACTGATAGTGTTACTAATAATATTGACGCATAAATAATAACCCTTGGGCGCTTATAAAGCGCCTTAACTGGTTTATTAAATTTCATTTCAGCTAAGGAGGTATAACGAATTAGACCTTTAGGCTTACCAACTTTCTCCATCACCAAATCACAGGCATCAATACACAGACCGCAAGTAATACAGCCATATTCCTGGCCTTTACGAATATCAACACCTGTTGGGCAAACAGCAACGCATTGATGACAATCAATACAATCACCAAATCCTTCAACCAACCCACCTCTTTTAAGCCTGCCACGCTGCTCGCCACGATAATAGTCATAAGTTGGTAGAATACTTTGATCATCAACCATTGCCCCTTGAATTCGTGCATATGGGCAAATCCATAAGCAAGTTTGTTCTCTCATAAACCCAGCAAATACATAAGCGCCAAGCGCAATAGCAGTAGTGATGGCAGCGGTAGTGCCAGTAACATTAAGGCTAAAATAATTATACCAAGTAACCCCAAAATACAACATCCAAGTAATGCCGGAGAAAAGTGCGATTGCTATCCAAATAGAGTGCTTGACCAGTTTGAGTTTGAGTTTATTAAAACTCATTGGTGCCTTGTCTAGCTTTCGGCGTTGGGCTGGTGTACCTTCAATCCATTGCTCTATTTTGGTAAAAATATCCGTCCAAATCGTTTGAAAACAAAAATAACCACAAAACACTCGACCCAAAACAGTGGTCATGGCTGCTAATAAAATCGCTAAAAACAGTAACACCATAGTGAGCATCCAAATATCTTGCGGGAAAATGGTAATGTCAAATAAGTGATACTGTCTTTTATCTATATCAAATAAAATGGCTTGTTTATCATTCCAAGTAAGGTATGGACCAATAAAAAATGGCGACCAAACAATAGTGGCCAACCATTTAAAATTGCGGAATTTTCCATTCATGCGTTTTGCATGAATGGTTTCATCTCCTAGGTTTTGTACCCATTGCTCACCCTCTTCATATAGATTTTCTACTTGGATTTTTTTGTCTGTCATACTTGCCTCTTTAATGAGGGATATTTTAACCTTGCGTATCACATCAGCAATCATAATTTTTTTCTTGATTTGCATCAAAAAATACAATAATTTAAACCCGCTTATCAATAAAACCCGATTGCTAGTATAATGCCTAATTTTTTGGACATGATTTCACATGAAAGATATTATTGAACAAGCCTTTGAAGACAGGGCTAATATTAACCCACAATCAGCCAGCACGGAAATCAAGCAAGCCGTTGCTGAAGTCATCCATTTGCTTGATTCAGGCCAAGCACGTGTTGCACAGCAAAAAGGTGTAGGAGATTGGATTGTTAACGAATGGCTGAAAAAAGCAGTCCTGTTATCTTTTATATTAGAAGATAATTTCGTTATGCAAGGTGGTTTTACTCAATATTTTGACAAAGTACCTTCTAAATTTACTGACATGTCATCAGATGAATTTTATGCAGCAGGTGTTCGTGTGGTGCCACCAGCAAGTGCACGTCGCGGATCTTTCATTGCTAAAGACACAGTACTAATGCCCAGTTATGTCAATATTGGTGCTTATGTGGACTCAGGCACTATGATAGATACTTGGGCAACGGTTGGTTCATGCGCACAAATCGGTAAAAACGTTCATCTATCAGGTGGTGTTGGCATTGGTGGTGTACTAGAGCCATTACAAGCCAGTCCAACGATTATTGAAGACAACTGTTTTATTGGTGCTAGGTCAGAAGTCGTGGAAGGCGTTATTGTTGAACAAGGTGCGGTTATTTCAATGGGGGTTTACATTGGACAATCCACCAAAATTTTCAATCGTGAAACTGGTGAAATCACGTATGGACGCATTCCTGCTGGTTCAGTAGTTGTATCTGGAAATTTACCAAGCAAGAATGGCGCTTATTCGCTTTATTGTGCAGTGATTGTCAAACAAGTTGATGCCAAGACACGTTCTAAAGTTGGCATCAACGAGCTTTTACGAGGCATTTAAACAAGCAAATGACACTTATTTTCTTAGCAAAAAAGTTCATTACTTTTTTTTTTGAGCCGTTAGGGGTTAATACTAGCTTTAGCACTTGTTGGCTTATATTTCTTATATCGGTCTAGTTATACAAAGGCTAGGGTGCTTCTAAGCATTTCCGTCTTCTTGTTGCTATTTTTTAGCCACCCACCAGTTGCTAATAATTTAATAATGCCACTAGAGAGCACTTATCAAAAATACAGCGTTAACAATAACAACATTGACTATACCCATGTTTTAGGTGCTGGCCATTATGACAATGCCAACTGGCCGTTGTCTAGCCAAATTGGTAATGCTAGTTTGAAAAGAACCATAGAAGGTGTTAGTATCTTTAAGGCCATCAAAAAGCCTAATTTAAAGATGCTTTTTACTGGCTATGCGGGGTAAAGCAATCTCATAACCAATGCAAAAATTGCCAAAGTTGCAAGCATTAATTGTCAAAGTATAATCACTAATGGACAACCAAAAGACACTCAATAAGAAGCAGTATTTGCTAAATCAATTATTGGTGGTAAGTATTTTGCGCTTGTTACTTCGGTATCACATATGCCTAGAGCCATGACACTATTCAAAAATATGGGCATGAACCCGATTGCTGCGCCCACAGATTTTCATGGGAAGAATCAAGCATGGCCTACTCAACCAACTATTGGCGCTTTTAAAAAATCAGAAATTGCCATTCACGAGCTCCTGGACATTACTTGGCATTATTTAATGCATTAAAAAATAAAGTATTTTAATACTCCAAAATACTTATAAAGCAACAGATAGTGCAATGCCTGCAAAAATGACCATGCCTATATAATTATTATGTAAAAATCCGTGAAAACAGTTGCTCTTGTTGCGATTTCTAATAAGAAATTGGTGATAAATCATTAACAACGCAACTAAGACTAATGAAATATCATAAAGGATAGTCAGATTGAAAACGTCTGATATTTTTATTAAAATTAACAACAATCCAATTTGAAGAATTCCGATGATTAATCGATCAAATTTAGCAAATAAAATAGCAGTTGATTTGATTCCAATTTTTAAATCTTCTTCTCGATCAGCCATGGAGTACATCGTGTCATAGATTACCGTCCAAATTATCGTTGTTGCAAATACATACCAAGCAATAATTGGTATAATATTAAGGGTTGCTGAAAAAGCCATTGGCACACTCATAGCAAATGCCAGACCTAGCACAAACTGTGGCAAATTAGTCCAGCGCTTAGTAAATGGATACAAAATGGCTAATAGTGCTGCAATTATCGCAAGTTGCATGGTTAAGTAGTTAGTTAATAGCACTAATATAAATGCTAGCACGATTAGAAATACAAACAATTTAAGCGCAGATTTATGGTTAATCTCACCTGAAGTAATGGGTCTGTGTTTGGTGCGCTCTATGAGCTTATCAATGTGTCTGTCTGCATAGTCATTAATCACACAACCTGCTGATCGCATTAGAACAACACCCAAAACAAAAATCAACAACAATTTTAGATCAGGTACACCTTCTGCCGCTAAAAACAATGCCCATAATGGTGGCCATAATAATAAATAAATACCTATTGGATTGTCTAAACGCATCAGGCGTAAATACGCCCCGAAGGAAGTAGTCTTAGGCTGCGAGTTCATAGTTTAGCTAAAAATTCTTCCAGTTCGACCGGCAAAGATGCATTCACTGTCTTAATATCATGGGTTAATGGATTGGTAAAAATAAGCTGATGTGCATGTAGGAATAATCTTTTTAAGCCTTTGGCTTTAACTTGTCTGTCAAATTCTTTATCCCCATATTTGTCATCACAAGCCAGCGCATGTCCAGCATACTTTGCGTGCGCACGAATTTGGTGAGTGCGTCCAGTTTCAATACTAATCTCAACCAATGAAGCGGAAAAATCCCCAGCAGAAAAATTTTTAAGTGGCTGAAAATGACTAACTGCATATTTACCCTTAACATCCACCACAACGTATCTTGAATTTTGATAAAGTGGTGCATCAATAGTATGACGCTTTTTTGACCAAACTCCTTTAACCAAGGCTGTATAGCGTTTTTCAACGGTGTGCTGACTGAGTTGCTCGTGCAAGTTTTTTAAAACGTTACGCTTTTTAGCAATTAAAAGCACCCCAGAAGTGGCACGATCTAATCGGTGCACCAATTCAATGGGCTCTTTATACATTTGCCTAAGCGCTTCAATAACACCAACATCAACCCCAGAGCCACTATGCACTGCCAAGCCACTTGGCTTGTTGATAATAAGTAAGCCCTTATCCTCATACAACTTAGCATCAATTAATAATTTTTTTAAGCTATCTGAGGTATATACAGACTTAGTGACAGACACTTTAACTGGTGGAATGCGCACAATATCATCCAAAATGAGCTTATAGTCTGCTTTTTTTCTGCATTTATTAACGCGCACTTCGCCCTTACGAATAACCCGATAGATGTGCGATTTGGGAACACCTTTAAGTATTTTAAGCAAATAATTGTCCAGACGTTGTCCTTCTGAGAATTCATCAACCGTTTGAAAACTCACGCTCATGCTAAGAAAAGCTGTTCAAAATTATTGGTGGTTGTATTGGCAATATCATTAATACTCACGCCACGAATTTCAGCTAACTTTTCAGCAACATAATAGCTATAAGCTGGTGAATTAGGCTTGCCTCTATAAGGCACAGGTGTTAAATAAGGCGCATCGGTCTCAACTAGTAATCTATCTATGGGTACTTTTTTTGCTACTTCACGCAAATCTTGAGCGCTATTAAAGGTAATAATGCCAGAAAAAGAAATATAAAAACCTAAATCTAATGCCGCCTTGGCAGTTTCCCAATCTTCAGAAAAACAATGTATAACGCCTTGTTCAGCTTTTTCGGCTTGCATAATTGCAATGGTGTCTTCTTTAGCATTGCGTGTGTGAATAATCATCGGCTTGCCTAATTGGTTTGAGGCTTTAATATGCCGCCTAAAACGATCTCTTTGCCAGTCAGCAGTGTCTTTTTCAACATGGAAATAATCCAAGCCAGTTTCACCAATAGCAATAATTCTGTCATGTTCTGCCAGTGCTAATAACTCCTCCACACTTGGGTCTTTACCCTCTAGTTCACAAGGGTGTACACCTACTGAGCCGTAAATTTGCAAATGGTTTTTCGCAAAAGAAAGCACCTCATCAAAATGCTCTAAATCAATACACACACATAAAAATTGCGTTACAGATAATTCTTTAGCGTGAGCAAGCATACACTCAACACTACCACCAAAAGCGGATAAATCCACCCTATCAAGATGACAATGCGAGTCAACTATTTGCACAATTAATTAAAAACCAAGTTGCTTAAATAAATCTTTGGCTTTGTTTTGTAGCTCTTCTGTGCCACCAAAATCTAGCGATTTTTTAATATTATCAACACCTAATTTACGCATTAGTGTTTCTTTAATTTCTTTCTTGCCCAATTCAATGCCTTTTTTCTCCAAAGTGCCTTTTAGATTTTTAAGCACAACCGCCATCAATTCTTGACCCACTTGATTAAGCGCAATGCCATTGCCACCACCGAATTTTTCAAGGTTAATATTAGGTACTTTAATGGTGTCTTTCAGCCACTTTGTGTCAATTTTTAACGTGGTATTAATGACATTAAATTGATTAATCTTAATCCTTTTATTGCCAGAACTTTGCGTCTTTTCAGATGAAGCCAAAGTTGCATTACTATTAGCTTTATTTAGGTTGTCAATTAGCGTAACTAAATTCACATTGGCCTTATTTTGCTCTAAAACAAAATGCATGCCATCAAAAGATAGCTCATCAATGACAATCAAATCTGAAGTGGTTTCATCACTTATTTTTAATACAAAGTGATCTAAGGAAAACACATCTTTATTGTTGAAATTTGGTGGGTTCTGCACTTCAATAAAATCAATATTTATACGCTGATCTAAAAAACTACTGCTAAATTGGCTGATGGTTACTGGTGTTTTGAGTAAATTTTGTGCATATTGTCGTGCATATTTTTTACCCATTGGGTCAAATGCAAACGTCACAACAAGCGCTAAAATAATAATACAACCTATTAAAAAATACCCTATTTTTTTCATTTTTCTCTCCTAAGAATTAATAAATATCGCCTGCCCAAAACTTCTGGAACGCATAACGGCTGAATGTCTATACCATGAAGTAATGTCTCTTGTTGAAAACCATCTCCTTTCATCAGCAAGTATTCGCCATTATCGCATAATAAATGTTGTGTCAATTTCAATATTTTTTCAACCTCTGAAAAGGCTCTTGAAATAATTTGTCCAAAACTAAACTCAACTTGATAAGTTTCTACTCTATTGTTAACCACATTAAGATTTTTCAATTGTAGTTTGGTTTTGTAAAATTGCATAAAACGACATTTTTACCCATTGCATCAAGCACAGTAACTGAAAGCTATGGCCTCATAATGCTAATCACAATGCCTGGTAGATCCGCACCAGAACCGACATCTAATACAAGCTTAATACCCATCAAGCTGGAGCCTTTTATTAACAACGCTTCATAGCTCATTTTGACTGATACGTTTTTAAATAAACCAACAAAATGGAAATAGAGGCAGGGGTGACACCTTGGATACGGCTTGCTTGACCAATGGTCTCTGGTTTGTGCAGTTCAAGTTTTTGTCTAACCTCGGCAGAAAGTGCTTTAATTGAGTCATAATCTATCTCTGCAGATAATACTGTATTTTCATTTTTTCGATATTTTTCAATTTCCTCTAATTGACGCTTAATGTAACCAGCATATTTAATTTGATTTTCAACTGAATTAATTAAAGTAGTATCTGTTAAAAATGGCTTGCCGGATTCGATTTGGCTTAATACTTGATAATCAACTTTAGGTCGTTTAAGCAATTCAAACAAAGAATATTCATGGTTTAAATTTTGATTTAAAACCGCGCCAGCTTGGGTGTCACTTGTTTGTATCCAAATATTTTTAAGACGCTTTTTTTCTTGCGAAACAGCCTCATATTTAACTTGAAAAGACTGCCAACGCGCCTCACCAACCAATCCAAGTTCTTTAGCCTTAGGCGTAAGGCGTTCATCTGCATTATCCTCTCTTAATAACAAGCGATATTCAGCACGCGAGGTAAACATTCGATAAGGCTCATTCGTACCTTTGGTAATCAAATCATCCACCATAACGCCAATATAGGACTCATCGCGTTTTGGTAGCCAAGCGTCTTTTTCTAATACAGCACATGCCGCGTTAACACCTGCCAACAACCCTTGGGCCGCTGCTTCTTCATAGCCCGTAGTGCCGTTAATTTGCCCAGCAAAATACAACCCTGAGATTTTCTTAACTTCTAACGTTTGTTTTAACCCTTTGGGATCAAAAAAATCATATTCAATTGCATAACCTGGACGTATGATATGTGCATTTTCAAAACCCTTAATTGAATGAATAAAATCTAGTTGCACCTCATAAGGCAACGATGTGGACACCCCATTTGGATAAACCTCATTGGTGTTCAGCCCTTCAGGCTCAACAAAAATTTGATGCGAATCACGCTCACTAAAGCGTACCACCTTGTCTTCAATTGACGGGCAATACCTGGGACCAACACCTTTAATATTGCCAGTAAATATGGGTGAGTTTTTTAATCCAGTGCGAATAAAATCATGGGTTCTTTCGTTAGTATACGTGATATAGCAAGGGATTTGCCGTGGGTGGTCTTCTTTAACACCCATGAATGAAAACGTCGGCAGTGGCATGTCTCCTGGTTGTACTTGCATGAGAGGATAATCCAATGTTCTACCGTCTAGCCTTGGTGGTGTGCCAGTTTTTAGTCGACTAACACCTAAATCGTAAGAGCGCAATCTTCTTGACAAAGCGTTTGATGGCGCATCACCTGCACGACCACCTTGAAAATTATGCTGTCCAATATGGATAACACCACCCAAAAAAGTACCTGATGTTAAAATAACCTTGTCCGTCATAAAGACAAGCCCCATCTGAGTCACCACGCCTTTAATTTGATTATGCTCAATGATTAAATCATCAACTGCTTGTTGAAACAAAGATAGATTATCTTGACTTTCTAAAACATAACGAATCTGTGCCTTATACAAAATACGATCAGCTTGAGCACGAGTTGCACGCACTGCAGGGCCTTTTGAAGCATTCAGTGTGCGAAATTGTATCCCAGATTTGTCAATCGCATGCGCCATAATGCCACCCATCGCATCAATTTCCTTAACCAAATGCCCCTTGCCAATCCCACCAATCGCAGGGTTACAACTCATTTGCCCAAGCGTTTCAATATTATGAGAAATAAGCAACGTACAAGCACCCATACGAGCGCTTGCAAGTGCCGCCTCTGTTCCAGCATGACCGCCACCAATTACAATCACTGAATAATGCTTAGTCTGTTTCATGTTCATAACTTAAAATAAAAAAAGACTCGTTAAAACGAGTCTTTTTGATTCTTAATTATTAGACGCCTACTTAACTTGAGCGTCCAATTCACCAGAAAGATATCTTTGGCTCATGGTGTCTAATGAAGACACAGTGATTTTATCAGCATTGCCTGCTGAGCCAAACGCTTCAAAACGTGCAGCACAAATATCACTCATTGCACTGGTTGCTTCTTTTAAGAATTTACGTGGATCAAAGTTGGATGTGTTTTCAACCAAGTGTCTGCGAACTGCACCTGTTGACGCCATGCGTAAATCGGTATCAATATTAACTTTACGTACGCCGTGTTTAATGCCTTCTTGAATTTCCTCCACAGGAACACCATAAGTTTGACCCATGTCACCACCAAAATCGTTAATAATCTTCAACCAATCTTGTGGCACTGAAGAAGATCCGTGCATCACTAAATGCGTATCTGGAATGCGCGCATGGATTTCTTTAATTCTGTCAATGCGCAACACATCACCTGTTGGCTCTTGAATGAACTTATAAGCACCATGCGAGGTGCCAATAGCAATAGCCAATGCATCAACATTAGTTGCCTTAACAAAATCAGCAGCTTCTTCAACTGAAGTTAGCAACATATCTAAATCTAACTTCCCTTCAGCACCATGACCATCTTCTTCGCCCATCATGCCAGTTTCTAATGAACCCAAACAACCTAACTCACCTTCAACGGAAACGCCGCCTGCATGTGCCATTTTCACAACTTCAGCAGTCACATTAACATTATATTCAAATGAAGCCGGTGTTTTCATATCTGCTTCTAATGAGCCATCCATCATCACTGATGAAAAACCAGATTGAATTGATCGCAGACAAACAGATGGCTCAGAGCCGTGGTCTTGATGCATAACAACTGGAATGTGTGGGTACATTTCGGTTGCTGCTAAAATTAAATGGCGTAAAAACGGCTCGCCTGCATAGCTTCTTGCACCAGCAGAGCCTTGCATAATAACAGGACTATTGGTTTTATCTGCAGCCTGCATAATAGCATGGACTTGCTCCATATTGTTAACATTGAATGCTGGCATACCGTAGTTGTTGGCTGCCGCGTGGTCTAATAATCCTCTTAATGAAACTAACATATCTTTCTCCTTTTTAAGTCGTTAAAGTTTAGCATTTTGCTATTTAATAGTTACACTTTTTTACTCTTATTTTAATACTCTGCACCACCCACTGTCAAAATTGTCATCAGATTTGTGCCACCAGACTTATTTGTATACATACCTTTAGTTAGTATAACAGTATCTCCATCATAAACAAAATCACCAGCTTGTAAGCGCCTGATAACAGCCTTGTTTATCTCTGCCCAATCTTTTTTAGTTGGCAAAAAACAAGGATGAACCCCCCTATAGAGAGTTGCTTTTTGCAAAGTTGATACTTTATCAGACATCGCTACAATAGGAATACCTGAACTAATTCTTGACATCCATATGGCAGTTTTACCACTTTCTGTTAAGGTTGCAATCACCCTAGTACCCATATGATTAGCGGCATACATTGCACTCATAGCTATGGTTTCATCAATATAAGTAAAGGTTTCATCAAGACGATGATGGGATATTTTAGCAATAGGGTTTTTTTCAGTTTCAATACAAACATCATGCATAGTTTTAACAGCATTTTCAGGAAAATCACCTATTGCTGTCTCAGCTGAAAGCATTACTGCATCAGTGCCATCTAATACCGCGTTAGCAACATCAAAAACCTCAGCACGAGTTGGGATTGGACTGATAATCATTGATTCCAACATTTGTGTTGCAGTAATAACAATTCGATTATTTGATCTGGCCAACTTAATTAAGCGTTTTTGTTGTGCAGGTAACTGTGCATCACCAATTTCAACACCTAAATCGCCACGTGCTACCATAATGCCTGCCGACTCTCTGATGATATCTAAAATAACATCCTCGACCAAAGACTCAGCACGTTCAATTTTTGAAATTACACCAGCATCACAATCCGCTTGTTTTAATAACTGCTTAGTTTCACGCACATCATCGCCACTAACTGGAAACGATAAAGCTACATAATCTGCTTTAGCTTTTGCCGCAATTAGAATATCTTTTTTATCTTTTTCAGTCAATGCATTGGCAGACAAGCCACCGCCACGAAGATTAATGCCCTTTTTATCTGACAAAATACCACCTTGTGTCACAGTGGTATTAATTTTATTGCCTTTAATGCCAGTAACCTCTAGTACTATTTTGCCATCATCCAATAATAAAACATTACCAATCTGCACCTCTTGTGGTAATTTTTTATACGCAATACCCACCGAATGTTGGTTGCCTGAATTCTCATCCAAGTCAGCATCAAGTGCAAAAGTATCACCATTACTCAATTGGATTTTTATGCCATCTTTGAAAGCAGCAATACGGATTTTAGGGCCTTGAAGATCCATCAAAACACCCACATAAGTATGATTAGCTTGCGCCCAAGCACGTACCGCCTTCACTCTGTTTAAATGTTCTTGCTCTGATCCGTGTGAGAAATTAATACGCACAACATTAACACCTGCTTCAAGGATGCTATCTAATACACCTTTTTTGTCCGTTGCAGGACCAAGTGTGGCTAATATTTTAGTTCTCCTATGCAAAATCTATACCCGCAGCCCTTTGTTCTAAAATTTCTACTGCTGGCAATGTTTTGCCTTCTAAAAATTCTAAAAATGCACCACCGCCTGTTGAAATATAGCTTATTTTATCTTCAATGCCGTATTTATCAACGGCTGCCAATGTATCACCGCCACCAGCAATTGAAAATGCATCAGATTCAGCAATTGCCTTACCTAGTGTCTTGGTACCACCAGCAAATTGATCAAATTCAAACACGCCAACTGGACCGTTCCATACAATAGTGCCTGCATTTTTCATAATCTCAGCTAACTGCTTAGCAGATTCAGGACCAATATCAAAAATCATATCATCATCAGCAACTTCTGTTGAGGCCTTGGTTTTTGCCTCTGCAGTCTCTGAAAACCCCTTGCCACAAACCACATCTGTTGGCACTGGAATTTCACAATCTTCCATGAGTTTTTTAGCCGTTGGGATTAAATCATGTTCATACAAAGATTTACCTACGTTAAAACCCTGAGATGCGATAAAGGTATTGGCAATGCCGCCACCTACAACGAGCTGATCTACTATTTTAGATAAAGACTCAAGTACGGTCAACTTTGTTGAAACCTTAGAGCCGCCAACAATTGCAACCATTGGACGCTTAGGGTTGTCCAATGCTTTGCCAAGCGCATCAAGTTCACTTGATAATAATGGACCTGAACAAGCAATAGGTGCATATTTAGCAACACCATGAGTAGACGCCTGAGCACGGTGCGCAGTACCAAATGCGTCCATCGAAAAAATATCACACATCAAAGCCATACATTTAGATAAGTTATCGTCATTAGCCATTTCGCCAGCATTAAAGCGTACGTTTTCACAAAGCACCACTTCACCATCGTTCATTTGAACACCATCTAGCCAATTTTTTTCTAAACGTACTGTAATATTTAACAATTCACTCAAACGATCAGCAACAGGTTGTAGGCTAAGTTCATCACTTGGATCACCTTCAATTGGACGCCCACGGTGTGACATTAGCATGACTTTAGCACCTTGTTTTAAAGCCATTTCAATGGTTGGCAGAGAGGCTTTAATACGCTTATCACTGGTAACAACCCCATTAGAGATTGGGACATTAAGATCTTGACGAATTAACACTCGTTTTGAACTTAAATCCAAATCTGATAAATTAATAACTGACATAATAATTCTCCTACTTATTTATGCGATAGACTGATTAACAATTTTAATCAGTCTTTTTTCAACAGGCTCAACTAACAGCAATAGACCATTAGCATTTGACAGTTGAGAAATCTGCTTAGAGGGTAATGACAATCCAACTTTAGTAACATTATCCTGAATATATACCGAAATTCGACACGGCAACATTATGGATAAGTTCATATCCTTTTCAAGGATGTTTTTTGCAATTTTTGGATTACAAACTTCGAATATGTGGCATTCTTCTGCCAATTCTTGACCTTTGTCAGCCAATGTTTGTTTAATATCAAAAACATGCAAAATGCCAAATTGATTGTCTATAACGGCCTGCTTGAGTTTTTCAATTACCTCACCAATACTAAGTTGTGAGCTTTTAATATATACATTTGACATAAACGCACGACTCGTGTCACGATCCGTATTTTTAATAGTTTTAAGCAACATGCTCAACTAAACGAAGCATATTACAAGTATAACCATACTCATTATCATACCAAGATACGACTTTAACAAACGTATCATCCAGTGCAATACCTGCACCAGAGTCAAAAATTGAAGAAGCGCTAAAACCACGGAAATCACTTGATACAACCGAATCTTCAGTGTAGTCCAATGTGCCTTTCATTGAACTTTCTGAGGCTTCTTTCATAGCATCACAAATCTGCTCATAAGTTGCACTTGTGTTTAACTCACAAGTTAAATCAACCACTGAAACATCAACCGATGGAATGCGAAATGCCATGCCTGTTAATTTGCCATTAAGCTCTGGCAATACAACACCAACTGCTTTAGCAGCGCCTGTTGATGAAGGAATAATATTCTCAAACACTGCACGACCACCTCTCCAATCTTTCATTGAAGGACCATCAACCGTTTTTTGTGTTGCTGTTGACGCATGAACTGTCGTCATTAGACCGCGCTTTAAACCCCAATTATCATTAATCACTTTAGCGATTGGCGCAAGACAATTCGTGGTACAAGACGCCGCTGAAATAATAGCTTGACCTGCATATTCGGTGTGGTTTACACCATATACAAACATTGGCGTATCGTCTTTAGAAGGCGCTGACTGAACCACTTTTTTTGCACCTGCATCAATGTGCGCCTGACAAGATTCTTCAGTTAAGAAAAAACCAGTACAATCAATGGCTATATCTACATCAATATCACCCCATGCAAGATCAGCAGGATTACGCTCAGCTGACAGGCGAATTTTTTTGCCATTGATAATAAAATTATCACCGTCAACTGCAATATTACCGTCAAAACGACCGTGAGCTGTATCATACTTAAGCATATATGCTAAGTAATCATTGTCTAATAAGTCGTTAATACCGACTACTTCTAGTTCTGGAAAATCCTTTGCAATTGCACGAAATACCATGCGACCAATACGACCAAAACCATTAATACCTATTTTTACTGCCATTTTCTTACTCCTTGTTTTACTTCATTACATTATACCATTTGGGCATAAATATTATTAATAACACTAAAAAAATTATCAGAAACTTTCGCTGTGTTTAAATTCATTATTTAACCAATAACGGCTTTCGCTTTTGCAATAACGTTATCTGTTGTAAAACCAAATGCTTTAAATAATTGATCCGCTGGCGCAGACTCACCGAAGGTTGTCATACAAACCACATCACCATCTAGACCTACGTATTTGTACCATCCATCACCAACACCTGCCTCAATTGCAAGACGCTTAACACCTGGTGTCAAAACTGAGTCTTTATAAGCTTGATCTTGATCATCGTAAGCATTTGTACAAGGCATTGAAACGACGCGCACCTTGAAATCCATTTTTGTTGCTGCTTCAATTGCTAAGCCCACTTCAGAACCCGTTGCAATAAAAATAATATCAGCTACACCTTCACAATCTTTAAGGACATAACCGCCTTTTTCAATATTAGCCACTTGCTCAGAAGTCCGATCCATTGCTGTTAAAGTTTGGCGTGAAAAAACCAATCCTGTTGGTGCATTGCCTCTAAGCATCGACATTTTCCAAGATACCGCTGATTCAACGGCATCGCACCCTCTCCAAGACTGGAAATTAGGAATCATACGCATGGTTGCTAACTGCTCAACTGGCTGATGCGTAGGACCATCTTCACCCAGACCGATAGAATCATGAGTATAAACATAAATTGTGCCAATTTTCATTAGTGCGGACATGCGTAATGCATTACGCATAAACTCCATAAACATAAAGAAAGTTGCACCGTAAACTTTAAAACCACCATGAAGTACCATGCCATTCATCATGTGCGCCATGCCAAATTCACGAACACCCCATGAAATATAATTACCGTTTGCATTTTGTGCATTCACTTTAACAGTGCCTGACCAGTTGGTTAGATTAGAACCGGTCAAATCAGCAGAACCACCAAACATTTCTGGCAATAAAGGACCCATGGCCTCAATTGCACGTTGAGAGGCTTGACGAGAAGCAATGTTTGGCATTTCTTCTTGCGTTTTAGCAATGAATTTATCCATTTCAATTGCAAAATCAGCAGGCAAATCACCCGACATGCGACGCTCAAACTCAGCAGCATCTGCCGGAAATTCAGTCTTATAAGCTGCAAATTTAACATCCCAAGCCGATTCATCAGTAGTGCCTTTTTCTTTATGATCCCAACCTGCATAAATATCTGCAGGGATTTCAAATGGTGCAGAATCCCAACCCAACTCTTTGCGAGTTGCTACAATTTCATCACTACCCAATGGCGCGCCATGACAATTATGCGTGCCACATAAATTAGGCGAGCCAAAACCAATAGTTGTGCGTGTACAAATAAGTGAAGGTTTAGTGGTTTCAGCCTTAGCTACATTAATGGCTGCATTAATTGCATCAGCATCATGGCCATCAACGTCACGAACAACATGCCAACCATAAGACTCAAAACGACCCGCTACATCTTTTTCCATCCAATCAGAAATATGACCATCAATAGAGATGTCATTATCGTCCCAAAACGCAACCAATTTGCCAAGTCCTAATGTGCCTGCTATAGCACAAGACTCATGAGACAAACCTTCCATTAAACAGCCATCACCCATAAATACATAGGTGTTGTGGTCAACAATATCATGACCTGGCTTGTTAAATTGCGCACCTAGCGTACGCTCAGCAATTGCCATACCAACTGCATTAGTGACTCCTTGTCCTAATGGACCTGTTGTTGTCTCAATACCATCTGCATAGCCATATTCAGGATGTCCTGCCGTTTTGGCATGTAATTGACGAAAATTTTTAATATCATCCATGCTAAGGTCATAACCTGATAAATGTAGTAATGAATAAATCAGCATTGAGCCATGTCCGTTTGACAATACAAAACGGTCGCGATCAGCCCATTTAGCGTGTGTTGGGTTGTACTTCAAATGATCATTCCAAAGCACTTGTGCAATATCTGCCATACCCATTGGTGCACCTGGATGGCCTGAATTTGCCTTTTGAACTGCATCCATGCTTAAAGCACGAATGGCATTTGCTAAATCTCTGCGTGATGGCATATAAAACTCCTTGAACAAAAACTGAATAATTATACGTAAAAACCACCCTTCAATCAAGGCGCTCCCAAATGATTGTTTTATAACAAAAAGTGGTCACACAATAGGAACAACTGACTCAATTATAAGGCTAGCCTTATATGATAGACAAAAAAATACGTATTAAAACATTGATATTATATGGTGGTTATAGGTGGACTTGAACCACCGACCCCAGCATTATGAATGCTGTGCTCTAACCAGCTGAGCTACATAACCATAAGAAGGGGGTATTATCGAAAGATTTAACGTAAATGTCAATAGATAAAGCGTAATATTGATAAAATCAATTTACTATGTCCATCATTAAAATAGCATTAACTGGCGGCATCGCTTGTGGCAAATCAAAGATAAGTCAAATCTTAAGCGGTTTGGGCGTGGATGTTATCAGTCTTGACAAGCTTGCACGTCAAGTTGTCAAACCTGACACGCTTGGACTTAAAGAATTAATAAAGCACTTTGGTAATGATATTCTTAATGCTGATAAAAGCCTTAATCGTGGTGCTTTACGTCATCTTTTATTAGAAAGTAAATCTAATCAACAATTAATTGAAATGGTATTGCATCCAGAAATACTAATGCGCATGCAGACTGAAATTGAGAAATTAAAAGGCAAACTGGTGGTGGTTGAAATACCATTATTAGCTGAAAAAAACCTTACTTATTTATTTGATAGAGCAATTATTGTTGAGTGCAGTGAAGAGCAACAATTAAAAAGGTTAATTGCTCGTGATAGTATCAATCTAAAAGCAGCAAAAAGCATGATTTCTGCACAAACTAGTCATTCACTACGCTTGGAATTATGTGATAAACTGCCTGTTGATGTTATTAAAAATAACCTAGGTATTGCTGACTTAATTCAGAAAACTAATCAATTATATAAAAAGCTAATCAATTTGTAGTCTTTTAACAACATTGCCATTGATTAGATGTTTAGTGATAATGTCATTAATATCCTCTTCATCAATATACTGATACCAAACATTATCAGGATAAACAATTGCCACAGGTCCATATTCACAGCGTCCCAAACAGCGTGACTCACTGACCCCAATTTTACCCTCGCCCATGATGCCCTCTTGGCTACATTTATCTTTAGCATAACGGTACATCACTTTAGCATTAAGCTGTGCGCAACACGCCTTGCCGTCTTTACGAATGTTATTACAAAAGAAAATATGCCGTGTATAGAAGCTCATCAAAAAAATCCTTATAAATTAATAGCGCACTGATACTGATAGCAGTATTTTTTATCAATACCGGTTATTTTGGCTGCAAGTTTAGCGACTTTTGCTGCACCACCCATCTCAGTGAGTAAAATAAGTAATATTTTATCCAATATCTCCTCTCCTGATAATTTATTGTCTTTATCTACTGCAGAAATAAAAATCACAAATTCACCTTTTTAGTGTGCGTCATCTACTTGTCAATAATCAATCAAATTTGACAAAATGTCTGTTTTAATTGTCTCAAACGACTTATTAAGCTCTTTGGCAAAACAAACAATGCGCTCATTGCCTAGTACCGTTCGTTTGTAAATCTTGCGCACAGGAAAGAATGCGCTTAGGCGATTCATAAAAAATAGCCACCTCATCAATGTGAGCAATAGATTGAATTGTCTTAAGACGTGCTGATTGATTATTGGGCAAAAACCTAAAAAACTGAATTTATCACTGATACACTGATTTCACTAATCATTGCATTAGCACCAGAAATAGGTGATACGTTAATACCCGCCTTTTTCGCCTCGCTCACTAATACATAGCCAGGGTCACTAATAAGTGGTGTGCCTGCATCGCTAATCAACGCAATATGTTTGCCTGCTAATAATTGATAAAACTATCCAAACACTAGTTTTTATTGAAGCTCGCTATCGTACTAATATTCGTTTTGGCACTGCGATAGAAAGAAACGGTTACTCATAAAAAACAGACAAAAATAATTCGCACTGCTGGATTGTATCTACAAAGACAACAAAAATATCAAGATTATCTATACAGGTTTGATGTTATCGGACTTGAATCTGATTTAAAATATCCTAAAACCAATTGGATAAAAGACGTTTTCGAAAACTAAACATCATGAAAAAAATACTTCTATCAATACTTTTAATAGCAAACTCTTTATTTCTAACAAGTTGTGCACCAGCCATTCAAGGTGCCTCAACCGTTGGTTCGGTTATTTCAATAAGTAATGACAGGCGTAGTATTGGAGAAATACTAGATGATAAAACTATTGCCTTAAGGCTATTAACCTGGTCTAGCGAAGATTCAACACTAAGTGATGCGCATCTTAATTTTATGGTTTATAACAAAACAGTACTCATTGCTGGAAAAGTACCAACACCCAAAATGCGCATTTATGCTAGCAAGCAAGCGCAACTTCAAGTGCCACAAATTTCACAAATATTTAATGAAATTAAACTTGGGCCTTCAAGCGGACTGCTCAGCCGAGCCAAAGATTCAACCATCACCATACAAGTTGAGTTCTTATTTCAAAACCAGGAAGTGTTTCATCCAACCCATGTTCGGGTAATGACTGAAGACCAAGTGATTTATTTAATGGGCGCCTTAACTAAGCGCGAAGCAGATATGGCCGCTAAAACTGCTGCTAAAGCCAAAGGTGCTTATAAAGTTGTAAAGCTATTTGATTATATAAAAACTCGTCACCAAGCTGAAATAGAACGTGATAGGCTTAAAGCACTTGAGGATAAACGTAGAATTGAACTTGAAAAACAACAAGCCGAGCTTGAGGCAAAGAAAGCTAACCTGCAGATTCAAATTAGGGCTTAGGTAGTAACTACAGGGACAAGTTTTTCACTGGAATAAATGAATATCGATGCTTATTAATGGCACCAAACTGTGTCAAGGTTTCAATATGCATCTTAGCACCATAACCTTTGTGTTTAGCAAAGCCATACATTGGATAAAGCTTATTTAATTCAATCATCTGTCTATCACGCGTTACTTTAGCAAAAATCGATGTTGCCGATATAACTGCCTCGGTTAAATCTCCTTTAATAATTGATGTACAATTTTCAAGCTCAGGACAACGATTACCATCCACCCGCGCCTGATCATATTTAATATTCAGACACTCAACGGCACGACGCATGGCCAACATAGTAGCCTGTAAAATATTAATTTTATCAATTTCAGTCGCCACTTGCCTCGACTACTGCCCACTGGCATTGATGAGTAATCAACGCATATAAAGTATCACGCTTTTTTGAATCAGTCAATTCAGGCCAAGTAAAATCATTTGGTAAAATAACGGCACCTGCAACCACAATGCCTACCAAACAACCTCTACCAACTTCATTCACACCCACAATAATCATTAGCTCTCTTCAATCTAACTCAAATGGGTGACTCCACACTTCAAAGAAAATAACGTCATACTTAGATAGCATTTATTTTTCTACTAACTATCAATAGCTTTAAAGCCGATATCATCTCTATAATAAACACCTTCCCAATTGATTTTTTTCACCAATTGATATGCTTTAGTTTGGGCATCTAGGATGTCTTTACCCAAAGCAGTTGCACATAAAACGCGACCACCACCAGAAAGAACTTTGTCGTTTTTTAGCTTTGTTCCTGCATGAAAAACTTTAGCATCTTGGGTATTTTCTGGCAAGATAATTGACTCATTAGTATTGTAAACATTTGGATAACCTTTTGCAGCTAAAACCACACCAAGGCAAACACGTTCGTCCCATTCAATATTCACTTGGTCTAATTTTTGTTGCGTTGCCAATAAGCATAAGTCAGCTAAATTAGACTTAAGGCGCATCATAATTGGCTGGGCTTCAGGGTCGCCAAAACGACAGTTATATTCTAATACTTTGAAATTATTATCTTGGTCAATCATCAACCCTGCGTATAAAAACCCTGTGTAGGTATTTCCTTCTGCTGCCATTGCATCAATAGTTGGGTAAATAACTTTAGTCATGACCGCCTGAAAAATTTCATCCGTAACAATAGGTGCTGGAGAATAAGCACCCATACCGCCAGTATTTGGGCCTTTATCATTGTTATCACGGGCTTTATGGTCTTGTGAGGTTGCCATTGGTAAAACATTTTTACCATCACACATGACAATAAAACTTGCTTCTTCACCA
The DNA here is from genome assembly GCA_021730105.1 of Candidatus Ruthia sp. Plio_17_S18. Taxonomy (GTDB): domain Bacteria; phylum Pseudomonadota; class Gammaproteobacteria; order PS1; family Pseudothioglobaceae; genus Ruthia. The sequence goes on along the minus strand of CP072538.1, from coordinate 70,542 downwards.
CTCAGAAACTCTTCAATCACCACGCGTGAGCCCGCTTTGCCAAAACGATTGTCTTGCAACATATCAATAATTGCACCTTTGGCTTCAGCTTGCGTACGAGCAATAATCACGCCCTTGCCTGCAGCCAAGCCATCAGCCTTAATGACGATGGGTGCGCCTTTATTTTTAACATATTGAATGGCAGAATCTACGTCGGTAAATACACAATAATACGCTGTAGGAATATTATTACGCTTTAAAAAATCCTTACAAAATGCCTTAGAGCCCTCAAGTTGTGAAGCAGCTTGAGTGGCCCCAAAAATTGCCAAACCCTCGGCTTGAAAATGATCAACCACGCCTATTACTAGTGGCGCTTCAGGACCAACAATGGTTAAATCAATTTTATTGGCTTTTACAAAAGTAATTAAATCTGCTATATCCTCTACAGCGATATCAACATTGGTCAACTTATTTTCTAACTGTGTACCAGCATTGCCAGGGGCAACAAACACTTTACTGACTGCATCAAATTTAGCACACTGCCAAGCCAAAGCGTGTTCGCGACCACCGCCACCAATAATTAAAACCTTCATAAGTATTCCGTAATAAATTCTTTAAATTTTTTATGTGACATAATTTGCGTACCATCGCAATTGAACGACATTGAAACAGTTGAATTAAACAAATTAATGGTAATTGAGCGTAAATAATAACCCTCAAGATGGCGTAATTTTGGAATATTTTGTAAGATAAAATGCAAATCATCCTCATAGGTTAGTTGCTGCATTTTTTGATTTCTATCTAATAAAGACTGTTGCCAATCTTTTGAAAGTAGGACAAAGGTCTTGTCTTTTTCAAGCATTAGGTAGATGCGTTTAATAAGTGTGCCCTTTTCATCAAGGCTAATTTTATTAAAACGAAAATCAACATAGTCAGGCTTTAGCAAATCATCTGCTAAATGCACCTCGGTATTAAATGGATCAAATACTGATGCAACACGCACTTCTGCATTGTTCAGCCCAATTACCAAACGATATGCGCCCGTTTTAAGCAGCAAAAATAGCCAAACATCGACCAGCTCGTCTAAGTGGTCATCGACAATATTAAAAGCTCGTTCGCGGTTATAAACACTTTCGCGCAGACTTTTATCGCCCTTGATGGAATGCATTAAATTGTTATTAAAATAATAACCGACTAGTGCATCTTTTTTACTCATACAAATAACCTTTTTGGTGCAATTATCCCCTTTTCTTGACGTTGCCCAATACCCAAAAATTGTTTTTTATCATCAAATAATTGCACTTTAAACAATCCTGGCTTACCTATTTGAACCTCTCTACCAAATTTAATATCCACACTTTGAGTCTCACTCAGATAAACGCCCTCAAGATTTAGTAGCATGGCTTCACTGGCAAAAATTTTCTCATCTAGCGTTTAATAATCATCTGATGTCAACGCCTCAAGGTCATAAAATTAAAAGATGTGGCTGATATCAATATGTGCAAAGCCTGTGCTTCTGAGCTCAACAACATGTGCACCACAACCTAGTTCTTTGCCAATATCTTCTATTAAAGTACGAATATAAGTACCTTTAGAACACGTTACTTCAAGCAAAGGTATGCCATTTTCATATACAAGAGAAATAATTTTATGACTGGTTACTGGGCGCGGTTCTCTTTTTACTTCTATGCCTTGTCTGGCAAGTGTATATAATGGTTGCCCGTTTCTTTTGAGTGCTGAATACATAGGAGGAATCTGCAAAATATCACCTTTAAAACTTGTGGCTGTGTTAATAATTTCACTTTCATTTAGATGTTTAAAAGGTTGAACTTTGATAATACTACCTTCGCAATTACCTGTATCGCTCATTTGCCCCGATTTACCACACACAAAATAACGTTTATCATCCTCTAGTAAAAATTGTTCAGTTTTAGTCGCTTGCCCTAAACAGATTGGCAAAATGCCATTTGCTAAAGGGTCTAATGCACCTGTATGTCCCGCCTTTTTGGCAAAAAAAGTCGTTTTACTTTTTGTAAGGCAGCATTAGAACTTAAGCCAACATCTTTATCTAATAAAACAATACCATTAATACATCTACCTTTTGGATTACGTCTTGACATAGGATGAGTTGATGCAACAGTCTGTTAAAGGTTGGATAGTAGTTGTTCAATTCTTGCTCCTGTATTAGGCGCAGGATCAAAGATAAATCTAAGTGCAGGTGTATGGCGAAACTCTAGCGTTTTTGACAAACGCGAACGAAAAAAACCACTGGCTTTACCAAGTAACGGCTCAACCACCGCTCTGTCTTCTTTAGTGACTGTATAAAAAATTTTGGCACTGCTTAAATCACGACTTGCCAATACATCAGTAATCACCACGCCACTTAATCTAGGATCTTTGGTAGCGGTTCTTAATAATAACGTCAACTCACGACGAATAAGTTCGTTAATTCTTTCAACTCTATAAGAGGCTTGTTCTAACACCTGTATCAAAAACTCAATTAAAGTGTACGCGCCCTTTCAACACGTTCAAAAACTTCTATTTGATCGCCCGACTGGACATCAGTGTAATTAAGGACGCCAATACCGCATTCAGTGCCTGATTGCACTTCATTCACATCGTCTTTAAAGCGTCTTAGTGATTCTAACTCACCTTCAAAAATAACCACGTTATCGCGCAATACTCGGATTGGGCTGTCACGCCTAACCACGCCTTCCTCAACCATACACCCTGCAATATCACCCATTTTTTGAGATCTGAATACATCCTTAACAGAGGCAATGCCAATAATATTTTCACTCAATTCAGGACTGAGTAAACCGCTTATAATCGCCTTAACATCATCAATTAAATTATAAATAATTGAATAATACTCAACACGGACGCCTTCATTGTCAGCCGTCTTACGTGCAACAGCATCAGCACGCACATTAAAGCCAAGTACCAAAGCGCTAGAAGTTGCTGCCAGTGTAATATCAGTATTGTTGATACCACCAACACCACTTGACACTACTTTTACCCTAACTTCATCCGTTGATAATTCTTCCAAGGCTGCAATCAATGCTTGCGCTGAGCCTCTAACATCCGCTTTAAGCAATACATTAACGGTTGAAACATCGCCTTCTTCCATTTTCATTAGGAAATTTTCCATCTTCGATGCTTGTTGTTTTTGCAATTGTACTTCACGATCTTTGGCTTTTCTAAAATAAGCCACTTCACGAGCCTTGCGCTCACTATCCACCACCAACACTCCATCACCAGAATTAGGGACGCCAGACAAACCTAGCACTTCTACTGGCATTGACGGTGTAGCAGATTTAAGTACTTTGCCTTTATCATCCACAATTTGCTTCACTTTGCCATATTCAAATCCCGCAATCATGATATCGCCTTTGTTCAATGTGCCCGATTGCACCAAAATAGTGGTGACTTTGCCACGACCTTTGTCAAGGCGCGCTTCTAGTACAATGCCATGTGCTGGCGCTTTAATTACAGCTGAAAATTCTAAAACCTCAGCAGTGAGTGAAATTGCGTCTAATAAAGCATCCACACCTTCGCCAGTATGCGCTGATACAGGCCTCATCATCACATCGCCACCCCAATCTTCAGAGATAACATTATGCGTTGAAAGGACTTGCTTAATTTTGTCAATATCCACCCCTTCTTTGTCTATCTTATTAATGGCAACAATTATTGGCACACCTGCGGTTTGTGCGTGTTTGATGGACTCAATCGTTTGTGGCATCACGCCATCATCAGCAGCAACCACCAAAATAACAATATCAGTCGCATTGGCGCCACGAGAGCGCATTTTTGAAAATGCTGCGTGCCCTGGAGTGTCAATAAAAGTAATGGTCTTGCCGTTGGATTGAACTTGGTAAGCGCCAATGTGTTGCGTAATACCACCAGCTTCACCGCGCGCTACTTTGGCTTGACGAATGTAGTCAAGCAGTGAGGTTTTGCCATGATCAACGTGACCCATAATGGTTACAACAGGTGGTCTAGCACTTTCATTACCACTAGATTTTGACTGCTCAATTAATACATCTTCAACGGTTTCTTCAACACTGGCAATGCCTTTATGCCCCATTTCTTCTACAACTAACATGGCGGTATCTTGGTCAATCACATCATTCAGTGTTACCATAACGCCCATACTCATCAATACCTTAAGCACTTCGCCAGCTTTAGTAGCCATCTTTTGTGCGAGTTCGGTTACTTTAATATTCTCAGCAATAGCAATTTCGTGCACTACTTTTTCAACAGGTTTTTGGAAAGCGTGTTGCGCCTGTTCTTCTTGTACCTTTTGTGACAAGCGTGTTCTGTCTTTTTTCTTTAGTTTACGATTTGGATTATGTCTAGCAACGTGAAGTTGCCTACGAGTATTATTGCCACTAGGTACATTACGTAAGCGTTTAGGTTTTTTATCTGCTTTAGACTTATCTGCCGTTTTAGGTTTTTCAGCTTTTTTCTCAGTTTCTTGCGTCTGTGTCTGCTTAACCGTTTCTTTCTTTAGTGCCTCTGCTTGGGTTTGTTGCAAACGCACCATCTCCAAACGCTTGGCATCTTGGGCTAATAATTTTTCATCTGCATCACGACCAGCATCCAAGGCAACTTGAGCGGCTTGAGCGGCTTCATTAGCAGCGATTTCAGGCTGTTCATTAGTCGTTGTGGCTGACTTTATAGAACGCTTTTTCTTAACTTGCACCTTCACACCACTTGCTGAGTTGGCGCTAGGTTTAGTGCCCGCCTTACGAGAGACAGACATACTAGATTTACTACTTGAGCGTTTTGAAAGACTGCGCATCAAAATTTTTCTTTCTTCTGCTGAAATGACAGAGTCTGAATTTTTACCATCAACGCCAGCATTAGCCAGAATTGTGGTTACCTCATCAGGAGTCTTTTTCAATAATTTAGAGAGTGTTTGAACCGTGTGTGCCATAATGCTTGCCTATATTTTTTTATAATTATTAACTGAAAATAAATTCTAACGCTAAATTAATCAAACCATCCTTCATTTTCTCTTGCAGTCATGATAACACTGGATGCTGTTTCAGTATCCATGTCTTGAATATCAAATAATTCATCAATAGACAACCCTGCTAAATCATCAACAGTAACAATGTCTGCTTCAATTAATGCACTTGCCAAGCCTTCACTAACGCCTTCAACACTCATTAACACCTCAGAAACCTCAGCATCTCCCAAGGCCTGTACTAATTGTACATCTGATGCGCGCTCTTGAAGTTCTTCAACCATTGATGCATCAAACTCCTCTATGCTTTCTAAAACTTGTGCATCTGCATCAACCAACCCATCCACACTGCCAAATCCTTCTTCAATCAACACGCCTGCCACTTCAGAATCAACGCCTAATTGGTCGGCAAGTTTGTTGCTAATTTTTAGCGTTTCATGTGCTTGCTTTTCATCAGCTTGGGTTGTTGACATCACATTTAATTTCCAACCAGTCAAACGAGAAGCAAGCTTAATGTTTTGACCACCACGACCAATGGCTAATGCTAACTGGTCATCCTCAACTGCGATGTCCATTGAATGCTTTTCTTCATCAACGATAATTGAATTTACCTGTGCAGGCGCCATTGCATTAATCACAAACTGTGCATGATCTTCATCCCAAAGAATTATATCAACACGCTCAGCATTCAACTCATTTGATACCGCCTGAACGCGCGTACCACGCATGCCAATGCAAGAACCAATGGGGTCTATACGCTTGTCTTTGGCTCTGACTGCTAGTTTCGAACGCAAACCTGGGTCTCTACTACCACCCATAATCTCAATCACGCCTTCAGAAATTTCAGGCACTTCCATTTTAAACAGTTCAATCATCATTTCAGGCACACTGCGCGATAGGAAAATCTGCGCACCACGAACAGAGGATTTCACCTCTTTAATATAGGCCCTTAAACGGTCATTTTTACGCACTGATTCATTAGGAATAAGGTCAAGTTTAAGAATCATGCCATCAACACCGCCCATATCCACATAAACATTGCCCCTATCAACGTGCTTAACCGTAACCATAACCACCCCACCAATACGAGAGGAATAATCATTAACAATCACCTCTCTTTCTGCCTCACGAACCTTTTGAATAATCACTTGCTTAACAATTTGTGCTGCAATACGGCCAAACTCTTGCGTTTCAATTAGCTTACGCACATAATCATCAACCGCTATACCTCTCGCCTCTTTTGCATAAATGTGCAATTCTGAATCAAACCCAGTGCCATCATCATCAACAAACGACTCGCCGTCTGCCACAACCATCCACTGCCTAAAGGTTAAAAATTCGCCCGTTTGCCTGTCAATTTCCACATGTGCATCAATATTATTGAGTTTTTTTGTCGCAATAGCCAACGCCTCTTCTAACGACTCAAGCACCTCTTCTTTAGAAATGTTTTTCTCGTTTGAAATTGCCTCAACCATTAAAAATAATTCTTTGCCGTCCATGTCTTTATTCTCCTAAATTACCCAATTGGGCTTAAAAATCAACCACTAAATTTGCTTTTTCAATCAGGTCAATATCCAAAATAACTGAACCTAGTTCATCGACCAGCTCAATCGTATTATCAACCTCACTAACACGACCAATCGCACCAAAAAAATTACGCCGTCCGTCAATTGGCCTAACCATACGCAACTTAATATCAGCACCTAAAAAACGCTGATAATGCCCCTTATGGAACAATGGGCGTTCAATACCAGGCGATGAAACCTCTAGGGTATGTTGGCCACTAATCGGCTCTTCGACATCAAAAATACTACTCAATTGATGAGAGACTTTTTCACAATCATTAATGCCAATGCCTTTATCTGTATCAATAAAAACCCTTAAGATACTATGTTTACCGCTAGCAACATATTCAATGCCCACCAATTCATAGCCCATATCCTTAATAACAGGCTCAATTAAATGGGTAATTTTGTCAGTCACTCTTGCCATATTTTTCTACTCATTCGCCTTTCTGTGCATAACAAAAACCCCCTAGAAAGGGGGTCTTAATCAACTCTTTTATTAACAAAATAATAAAAGAGCACTTAACTGGTAGCGGGGACAGGATTTGAACCTATGACCTTCGGGTTATGAGCCCGACGAGCTACCGAACTGCTCCACCCCGCACTAAAGGGTGCAAATTATACACTATAATATTTCAATATGAAAAAAATAAAAGTTGCCGTATTGATGGATGATATCAGCACTATTAATCCAAAAAAAGACTCCTCCTTAGCCATGATGCTAGAAGCATCAAAACGAGGCTGGGAGATTTACACTTTTGATACTGCTGATTTGTTCGCTCAAGATGGTTCAGTATTTGCCGATTGTGCAAAAACCACAGTTAGCGACAATCTTAATCATTGGTTTGAAAAAGAAACCAATATAATCATGGTGCTTGATGAATTTGACGTCATTTTAATGCGCAAGGACCCACCCTTTGATATGACCTATATTTACAGCACTTATTTATTGGAGCAAGTTGAAAATAAAGGCGTATTAGTCGTTAATAAGCCCCAATCCTTGCGCGATGCTAATGAGAAATTATTTGCCCTTAATTTTCCACATTGCATGCCCAAAACACTAGTTAGCGCCAATCAAGACAAGATTAAAGGCTTTATTAAAACGCAAAATACTGCTGTCATTAAACCACTTGATGGCATGGGTGGGCGTGATATTTTCAAATTTGAAACGCATGATACAACCATAGATGTCGTATTAAAACGCCTAACAAGCAACGGCAAGTGCCCAATCATGGCTCAAGCATTTTTACCCGACATTGACAAGGGTGACAAACGTATTTTGTTGATTAATGGCAAACCAGTCGATTATGCACTTGCTCGCATTCCTGCCAAGGGTAGTTTTAAAGGCAATCTTGCTGCTGGTGCTAAAGGCGTTGGACAACCATTAAGTGGTAGGGACAGATATCTATGCGAACAAATCTCGCCCACACTTAAAGCCAAAGACTTAATGTTTGTTGGGCTAGACGTTATTGGTGATTACATTACGGAAATTAACGTTACCAGTCCGACTTGCATTCGCGAGCTAGATGCGCAATTTAACCTTAATGTCGCAGGTGAATTGCTTGATGTTATTGAACAAAAAATTAGCACTAATCGTTACTAATGAATCAACAAATATCGAGTTAATGCCACACCCGTACCAGCAGCAGACAAAGATAGAGCAACGTTAAGTAAAATATTGAGCCCTGCTTGTACATAATGCCCAAGACTAATCATTTCAATAGATTCCCAAGACAGGGTTGACATGGTTGTTAGCGATCCAGTTAAGCCAATCAGTAACATCAACCGATATGCCTCATGTAAATCAGCTTCTTCAAGCACAATCACCGCCAACATGCCTGCCAAAAACGATCCCAAGACATTCACTCCTAAAGTACCATAAGGCAAACCTGAACCAAGTGTGGCGTTCATTAATTGGGTTAAATAATAACGCATACTAGCACCAATAGTTGCGCCGATACCAATTGCTAGAACTGTGGTAAAAACACTCATTACAAACCTCTTAGTTGTTTCAATTTTTCACCAATTTTAATCTCTAAACCTCGATTACTAGGCTGATAATAAGTTTGTTCTCCCAATTCACTGGGAAAATAGGTCTGTCCACGTGCAAACGCATCAGGTTCATCATGTGCATAGCGATACTCTTTTCCATAGCCTGATTCATCCATCAACTGAATCGGTGCATTGCACAAATGTTTTGGTACAGATAAATCTGGCGTTTCTTTGGCCTCAGCCATCGCTTGGTTAAATGCTGTATACACGGCATTAGATTTGGGCGCAACTGCACAATACACCACAGCTTGAGCAAAATGGCTCGATTGCCTTCTTTATCGCCCACACGTGCAAAGATATCCCAAGCATTCAGCGTAATTTCTAGCGCACGTGGATCAGAATTGCCAATATCTTCTGAGGCAATTGCCAACAAACGTCTGGCAATCGTTTTTTACATCGCACCCAGCAACCAACATTCTTGCCATACAATACAAAGCCCCATCAGGAGACGAGCCACGTACTGATTTATGAAAAGCAGATAATTGTTGATAAAAAATATCACCACCCTTGTCAAAGATACTGGTTTTATCTTGTAATAATTGATTGAGAGATTCAGCATTCAATGAGGTTAATCCCGACAAAGAAATGTGCTCTACAATATTAATCAACCGACGTGCATCACCATTACTTGCTCTAATAATTTGCATTCTAAGTGTCTCATCCGGCAAAGTTAACAACTCATGCTTGAACGCTCTTTGTAATATTTGCTCAAGCTCCTGTGCGTTCAGCACACTTAGTGTATAAACACTTAAACGTGAAAGTAATGCTTTATTAATTTCAAAAGAAGGATTTTCAGTCGTTGCCCCAATTAGCACCAGTAAACCTGATTCAATATGTGACAAAAACCCATCTTGCTGAGCCTTATTAAAGCGATGAATCTCATCCACAAATAGTAGTGTGTATTTGCCGATTTGCTGGAATTTTTTAGCATTTTCAACCACGGCTAGTAATTCTTTTACTCCGTCTAATATGGCACTTAATTGCTCAAAACGTCCTTTAACTTTACTGGCGATAATCCTTGCTAACGTGGTTTTTCCCGTACCTGATGGTCCCCATAAAACCATTGATTGCAATCGTTGGCTATCAATCGCTTGGCGAAATGGGTGTTGAGTAAATGTGATTTGCCAAAAAAATCATCTAAGCTTTTTGGCCTTAACGTTTCAGCAAGTGGTCTATGGTTAGGCATGTTTTTATTTTAATCAATTAGAAAATAAACACTGGCAATTTTCAGTGTAAATACTCAAACGTTGTTTCAATGAATTTTCAGCACTTTGAAATCATACTGCTGGCTCAAAATAAACACCACTGATAAATTAAGTTGTTGTGCTAGTATTTTAGCCTTTTGACTGCCCATCGCCATCATTGCAGTTGCATAAGCGTCTGCCATCATAGCACTATTGTGAATTACACTAACAGAACTTAGGTCAGTATTAGCGGGCAGGCCTGTGTGAGGGTTTAGAATGTGTTGATATTTTTTGCCTTGCCATTTGAAATAATTGCGATAATCACCTGAGGTGGCAATAGCTTGATTTTTCAATTCAATGGCAATCGGCATGCTATTATTTGGCTTTTCAATGCCAATTGTCCACTGGCTTTGAGCCATCACCTCGCCACCAATTTCCACCATAAAATTTTTAAGCCCTTGCTTGATTAACATATTTGCCACTACATCCACACCATAGCCCTTGGCAATGGCAGATAAATCAATATGCATATCTTTAAGTTTTTTAACTCGTGAACTACTCAAGCGCAAATATTCAATAGATGACATTGCCAACGCTTGAGCTATTTTCTCTCGACTGGGCCTCTCCTGTACTTTGATTGTACCAAAACCCCAAATATTAATTAAACGACCCATGCCAGAATCAAAAAAACCTTGAGTTTGCGTGTGTATTTTTTTTGCCTGACTTAAAACACAAAACAACTCGTCTGATACCTTTATCCATCGATTAATCGGTGCTGCGTTCAATTGTGAAAGCTCAGAGGCTTCATTCCAAGTGGAAAATACTTGCTCAATCTCACCAAGACGTTTATCAATGATTGATTTTAAAACATGATGATTGCTGATTTTGATACTATAATTAGTACCCATTGTAGTGCCAGTGATGGTTTGTGTTGTTTCATCAACACTGCAAGCACTTAAAAACAAAAAGATAAAAATTATCAACAATTTAGGCATTATAATTTTGACATGTTAAGAGTTATTTTTTGTTTGCTACTGACATCCTTTGTATATGCAGATGATACCCAAGGCTCATCCAACACGCATAGTTTTGCACAATTCTTAAGTGATATTCGCTCGCAAGCCACAAAATTAGGCATTTCGCAAGCCACACTTAATGACGCTTTTAATGATTTAACACCAAATCCAAAAGTATTAGAATATGACCGCAATCAAGCAGAATTTAACCTTAATTTTTGGCATTACCTAAACTCAAGAGTGAGTCAAAATAGGCGTGATAAAGGCGTGGTAAAGCTTCAACAACATCAACAGTTCCTACAAGAGAATTATATAAAATACGGCGTACCATCGCAAATTATTGTGGCTTTTTGGGGTTTGGAAACCAATTATGGCAAAAATGTTGGCAAAATGCACCTAATCCGCTCACTTGCAACACTGAGTTTTGACAAGCGCCGACGTGAGTTTTTTACCCATGAATTATTAACTTTACTCAAATTGATTGATGAGAAAAGATTGCCTTTAAACGCCCAAGGTTCTTGGGCAGGTGCAATGGGAAACATGCAGTTTATGCCCACCAATGTTGCCGCTTACGCTATAGATGCTAACACTGACGGAAAGATTGATTTATGGCACACACAAGCGGATATTTTTGCAAGTGCAGCACATTTTCTAAAAACAATTGGTTGGCGCCAAGGCGAACGCTGGGGTCGTGAAGTTAACATTCCTAAAATTTTTAATTATCGTTTGGCGAGTTTAAGCACTAAAAAGACAGTCAATGAATGGCAAACATTAGGTGTGCGTACAATTGATAACACCAATCTACCCAATTCAAACATGCAAGCTTCGCTCATATTGCCTATGGGCTATAACGGCCCAGCGTTTTTAGTTTATCAAAATTTTCACGCCATTCTTAGGTGGAATCGTTCAATTTTGTATGCACTGTCTGTGGGGCATTTGTCTGATCGTTTAATTGGAGCAAATCAATTATTTGCAAAATCAATTACCGAGCCTTCACTGAGTCGGGATGATGTCAAACAGATTCAAAACGCACTAAATCAACTTGGCTTTGATACAGGTGAACCTGATGGCATACTAGGACCTAAAACTCGTCATGCAACGCGAGCCTACCAAAGAGCAAACAATTTGCCAATTGATAGCTACGTTGGCTATCAATTATTATTACAACTTCAGTGAGTATTAGCACTTACTTGGGGTTTGACGTTGGCACCAAACGCACTGGTGTTGCAATTGCTAATAGTTTAACCATGCAAGCAACTGGTATTGAGGTGATTAAACACCATAAAAATGGTTCAACCAATTGGGCTGCGTTTGATGACGTTGTTGGTGCTCATAGCATTAACCAGTTCATTGTTGGCTTGCCATTTGACCAACAAGGCAAAGAACAGATAATGACTTTTATTGCCACATCATTTGGCAAAAAGTTAAAAAATCGCTACCAAATTGAAGTTGAGTTTATCGATGAATATTTATCCTCGAATGAGGCCAAAAAAATTTTAAAATACAATCATCATCATCACAACGCACATCGTGGCGATGTCGACAAACAATCATCACAGTTAATATTACAAACATGGCTTAATGAAAAAAGATTTGATTAGTAACCACACCCAACTAGATGATTCTGATCAATTAATTCATCTATTAGGTCTTGAAGGTCTTTCTAAACAGCACTTAACGCACATTCTCGATAAAGCCGATAGCCTAATTGATACCTCTGGCAATTTAAGAAAATCCAAAGCACTAGATGATATGTCTATTGCTAATTTATTTTTTGAGCCATCAACACGTACGCGTAATACATTCGAGGTTGCCGCAATGCGCAGTAGTGCCAATGTCATTAACGTTGACCTTGCCAACTCAGCGCTCAAAAAAAATGAAGATTTGCTTGACACCATGCGCACACTTAAAGCCATGCAAATTGATATGTTTGTGATTCGCCATAAACAAAACGGCCTGCCACACCACGTGGCGCAACATTTAAAAGATGTCTCTATTCTAAACGCAGGTGATGGCATTAATGCCCACCCAACCCAAGCACTGCTTGATATGCTCAGCATTCGCCAACATAAACAAGAATTTGAGAATTTATCAGTCGCTATTGTTGGTGATATCATTCATTCACGGGTTGCCCACTCTGATATTCAAGCACTTAAAACGCTAGGTACGACTGATATCCGCCTCATTGCCCCAAAAGTCTTACAATATGATTTAGCACCTTGTGCAGCAATTAAACATTTTGATGACATTGAGCTGGGACTGAAAGATTGCGATGTGGTAATCGTATTAAGGTTACAAAAAGAACGCATGATTGAAGCCGACATTCCCAACGAACAAGAATACTTTGATAATTTTGGACTCGCACCAAAACGCCTAGCATTGGCAAAACCAAATGCTATTGTGATGCACCCAGGCCCAATTAATCGTGGTGTTGAGATTGACTCAAGCGTGGCTGATGGCAATCAATCAATCATCTTACAACAAGTCACTAATGGCATTGCAGTACGTATGGCAGTCATGCAAATTCTTGCCAACAAGTCATGAGCAATAAACTTAATTTTGAACAATTAAAAACCACACCATATCATCTAAATACAGACGATACCATCTCTAGTGCACATGGCATTTTATGTGGCTTTGCTTGCGTCAAGCCTAACCTTAGTCTTGATGATTGGCTCAATGAAGTGCTGGTGAGTATTGATTTAAATAATCTTAATGAAAAATCTGCTCATGAAGCATTGGAACAAATCTTTAATAAAGCATTGTTACAACTGAGTGATGAAACTCTAGATTTTCAATTACTCATTGCTGATGATGAGGAAAGATTAGGGCGCACAAGCCAACACGCTAATACAGTGGTGTCAGGGTTATTTATCAGGCTTAGGCTTGCAAAAAGTCTCAACCAACGAAGGTGCCTTAGAAATGATTAAGAGTTTGTACGAAATATCAAGACTTGATACTAATTTACTTGACAATGAGAGAAACTCTCCAATCTTCCAAACAAGACTACATTAGTCCTGAAATACTACGCTAGTAGATAAAAACAAAGAGGTCTTAAGGGTGTGAAATTATGTCTGATAATAGACATATGAGTTTTTTAACAAACATATTCTATATAAATGAGTATGTCGCCACCTTATCTCTTGAGGAGAGAGTAATTCTTAATGTGGAGTGGCAACATGTGAGTATTATATCATGAAATAATAATATTGCAAACTTATTATATAATAAAATAATTATATTAAACATCATTGCCTGCTACTTTTTAAACTTATAGTACACGTAACAACCAATGTCTTTGAATTGCATAAACAATAAAATAATGGCTTGCGTAGAATGGGATTTTTCTGGCTGACTTTAACAAAAAACGCACATCGGTGCGCTTAGTTAAATATGGTGGCCACACCTAGAATTGAACTAGGGACACAGGGATTTTCAGTCCCTTGCTCTACCAACTGAGCTATGTGGCCTTTATGCCTTTTTTGGGCAAAAAATGAAAATTATACCTTTAAAAAAAGTTTATTAGCCTAAAAATCGCTCAGCATCTAGTGCTGACATACAACCCGACCCAGCTGAGGTAATCGCCTGACGATAAATATGGTCTGACACATCACCCGCTGCAAATATACCTTCTACACTGGTTTGCGTTGCGTTGCCTTGCGTGCCACTTTGTACTTTAATATAGCCATGAGACATGTCTATATGCCCTTCAAAAATAGCTGTATTGGGCGTATGACCAATAGCAATAAACACGCCATGCACGTCAATGTCTTTTATCTTGCCATCATTATCTTTTAAACGAAGCCCTGTTACGCCCATGGCATCACCCAACACCTCGTCAAGATTGTGATTATATTCAATGGTAATACAGCCTGTTTTTGCCTTTTCAATTAACTGGTCAGATAAAATCTTTTCAGAAGAAAATTTATCCTTGCGATGAATAATGGTAACGTGATCGGCAATATTGGACAAAAACAATGCTTCTTCAACTGCTGTATTACCACCGCCAATCACCGCCACCTTTTGCCCACGATAGAAAAATCCATCACATGTTGCGCAGGCAGAGACGCCCTTACCTTTAAATTTCTCTTCTGACTCTAAACCTAAATAACGCGCACTTGCGCCCGTTGCAATAATCACTGCATCTGCTGTGTAAGTGATTGCCTCACCTTTTAAAATAAAAGGACGTTTGGCAAAATCAACTGATGTAATGGTGTCGTTAAGGACTTGTGTGTCAAAACGTTCGGCATGTTTTCTCATGCGCGCCATTAAATCTGGGCCCTGAACACCAGCATCATCTCCAGGCCAATTGTCCACATCTGTGGTACTCATCAACTGGCCACTTGGTTCCATGCCACTTACAATAACGGGGTTAAGATTAGCTCTAGCTGCATAAACTGCAGCAGAATAACCCGCAGGGCCTGAACCAACAATCAATACTTTACAATGTTTATTTTCGCTCATATGAATACTTTATACTTTATGGATACTAGAAATATTATAAACCACATTGAAAAAGAATAACAAAATAAGCACAAAAAGATACCCACAAAAACCTAGCACCAAAATAGCCAGTGAAATGCTGTTTATCTTTTTGAGTGCCATGGGTCTTATTTTTTTATCCTCCTTATTGACCTACTCTGCTAACGAAAACCCTTGGTCGGGTGATGTTGCTCTGGTTGCACCGATTGCCAATCTTGCGGGTGTATTTGGCGCTTATTTAAGTGATATTTCTTTATCTATCTTAGGTTATAGCGCCTATTTAATACCAATCTCATTCATATGGCTAGGTTGGAATATTCACAAACACACCGATCAAAAAAAGCCAAAATACTCAGTAACCGCCTTTCGCTTTATCGCACTTATTGCATTGATTGCTTTTAGTACGGCATTTTTAACTCAAAACTTAGCAAACACAGGCGCCTCTGGTGGTTATACTGGCATTATCATGCATCGTTATTTTGGTGTTTTATTTGGCTCTGCGGCACTCATTATCTATCTCAGTATTATGATGATTAGTTTTAGTATTGCCAGTAGCACTTCATGGATTGCTATTTTTTCCTCTACTGGCAACGCGTTGAATCGTATTTTTACAAAAATACGTGACATTAGAATACAGGCTAGAGCCAAAAAAGCTATAAATGTTTCTACCACTCCTAAACAATCAAACGCCAAACCCGGTGTGCTTACCCAAATAAAGAAAGGAAAGGAAAAGTCAAATAAAAGCATTAAGAAAGTCACCCCTTCCAACTTATTTAATACTGCAACCATTACTGGTTTACCAAGCCTAGATTTGCTTGACGAGCCAACTGAACATACCACAGGCTATTCTAAACAAGCATTGGAAGACATGTCGCTCCAAGTTGAAATCAAGCTTAAAGATTTTGGCTTTGCTGTGTCAGTAACTACGGTTACCCCCGGCCCTGTAGTTACTCAATTTGAAATATCACTTGCACCTGGTGTTAAAGTAAGTCAAATTATGAATCTTAACAAAGACTTGGCTCGCGCTATGTTGGTTGAAGGTGTGCGTATTGTTGATGTTATCCCAGGCAAGCCTGTTATTGGCTTGGAAATTCCGAATGCACAGCGTGAAATGATTAGCCTTAAAGAAATCCTTGCTTCTGAAAATTTTATCAAATCTCACTCTGCCCTAACCATGGGTCTGGGTAAAGATATTAATGGTATTCCTATTGTTGCCAATTTAGCAAAAATGCCGCACTTGCTCGTTGCTGGTGCAACTGGCATGGGTAAATCAGTTGGGCTAAACGCTATGATTTTAAGTGTGCTTTTCAAAGCCAAGCCAGAAGAAGTGCGCATTATTATGATTGACCCTAAGATTGTTGAACTGGCTTGTTATGCTGATATTCCACACTTACTCACGCCTGTTGTCACAGACATGAACCAAGCTGCTTCTGCCTTGTGGTGGTGTGTTAATGAAATGGAACGTCGTTATGCATTATTAGCCAAGTTTGGCGTACGTAATATTGAAGGCTTTAATGAGAAACTCAAAAAATCTAAGGATAAAGGTGAGCCACTGCTTGACCCGTCATTTAATTCAAACACTGCCGATGGAGATGAAACAGCACCTGAGTTAGAGGCATTACCGCTGATTATGTTGGTGATTGATGAATACGCCGATATGCTTGGTGCACTCGCCCAAGAGGACCGTGCCAAGGCTAAACGTGTTGAGGCACTCATTGTGCGTTTAGCACAAAAAGCTAGAGCTGCAGGCGTTCACATTATCATTGCCACGCAGCGCCCAAGTGTGGATGTTATTACTGGTCTGATTAAATCTAACATACCCACACGCATTGCTTTTAAAGTTTCTTCAAAAGTTGATTCGCGCACCATTCTTGACCAAGGTGGCGCTGAACAATTACTTGGTATGGGCGATATGCTCTATATGACACCAGGCATGTCACACCTTACTCGTGTGCATGGTGCTTTTGTTGATGATGGCGAGATTGAACGCGTGGTTAATTTCTTAAAAGAAAACTCCGAAACCAACTACCTAGACGGCATTCTCAACGCCCATAGTGAGTCAGATGATTCACAAGACTCAAACAGCATTTCAAGCGCCTCAGGTGAACTTGATGCCTTGTATGATGAGGCAGTACAAATTGTCACCTCATCACGTCGCGCTTCAATCTCTAGCCTACAACGTCGCATGCGTATTGGCTATAACCGTGCAGCACGTATTATTGAAGACATGGAAGCCAGTGGCGTAGTAAGTAGTATGAACAGCGCTGGTAATCGCCAAGTGTTAGCACCTGAATCCATTAATACTAATGACTAAGTTTTTAAGCACTCTAATACTTATATTTTATAGCTTTAGCTTTGCTAATAGCAATCATGAGTTTTCTAATTTTTTCAACTCATTTGAACGTTTAAGTGCCAACTTTACACAAAGCACTTATAGTAATACAGGCGCACTGTTAGCCAACTCTTCTGGTACTTTATTATTTAAGCGCCCACAACAACTCATTTGGCATACGCTAATACCAAATGAGCAAATACTACTGTTAAATAATACTGGGTTATGGCTAGTTGATATTGAATTAGAACAAGCCAGTTTAATGCAAACAACTGACTTAACACAAACGCCGCTATATTGGCTTATTAATCGACCTAGCGATATCAGCCATACGCCACAATACACACATACAAAAGATAAGATTGATTGGTATAGCACCCAGAAAGCCAACCAATTGAGTTTTGGTTTTAAAGATAGCACACTACAAGCCATTACCCTTAATAATGAGCTGGATCAAACAATTTTAGTTACTTTTAATTCAGTTACCATAAATCCAAACATTAAAACAAACGCTTTTGAGCTAAACCTTGCGCCAGAATTTGACATACTTAGGTAGTTTTTGAAAACTGAGTTTTGCTCAAAGCAAGGTATGCATCAAACATCATGCAAATGTTACGAATCAATCATCGACCTTTATTCATTATCTTAATTGAACGGTTTGTTATTTCAAGCAAGCCATCCTCAGCCATTTCACTCAACTCAGACAAGCTACTACCTGCAAAATAATCTGTAAATACAATATTAAAAGTTTGTTTGGTTTTAGTAAAACTTCACTCAAAATGGCAAGTCAAGTCCATAATCACCAAACGTCTAATCTTATTGTATTGATTAATAATTTGACCTTTGATAATGGGTAATTCCCCCGCATCAATCATTTGGTAATATTGCTCAATGTTTTTTTCATTCTGAGAAAAACTATCACCTACCTGCCCAATTGCACTAAGCACCAAGCCAATAATATCACACTGTACATGAGTAGAATAACCTTGGAAATTTAGATACAGCTGCCCCTTATTTTGTGCAATTGCTAGTGGGTCTTCTAGCAAAGAAAAATGGTCCATGCCGATATACACATAGCCTTGGCTTAATAAACAATCCATCGAATATTTAAAAACAGCTAGCTTTTAATCAACTGATGACAACATGAAAACATCAATACGACGTTGTGGTTTAAATAGCTCTGGCAAGTGAGTATAGTTAAATAATGAAATATGGTCGGGACGCAATTGCGCAACTTGATTAAGCGTCGTTTCAAAAGTTTGTAACGATTGCTTAGACAGCCCATAAATCAACTCAATACTTGTGGACTTAAACCCATCACTTCTTTAGTTTGTTCAAAGCTCTGGATGCGATTAACCGCCTTTTGCACATCAACATTAAAACCTTGCACACCCAAATTAATGCTATTAAATCTAGTTCGTGCTAATGCCTTAATTGTGTCTTCATCAATCCCTCGAGGGTCAACTTCAATAGAGTATTCAACATCATCAGAAAAATTAAACACACTTTGTAATTTCTCACTCAAGCAAATGATTTGTGCATTGTAACGAAAAATATACATCAAAATATTCGTTATAATATTGGTGTCTAAATCAAGCCATGCTTTCATTAATGTTTAAGGTAGGGGCAATCATATTCGGCAAGCCCATCACCATGCCGAAAGCCAACAGGATAACTGTTAACTCCTGGGTAAAAGGTGAACTGACTTGCTCTTTGATTTCCTTTTCTGCAACGGCGTATTGCAAAGTAGAGTCCAACGTCTCTTTAAGCTTACCTGAACTTTCACCAGCACGTACCAATGCTACCGAGGCTTTACTAATACCCATGGCTGAGAGTATGTCGCTCAACCATCAAACTAGATTCTAATAAAAAGGTAATTTCTTTTTTCTTTTTCTTCAGCGCGCCAATGCGACTGAACATGTGTTCAATCTCGCTATTGACGGTTTGGCCAGAATAAACCAAGGCACGAATTTGCGATAGAATGAGTTCTTGAACAGATAGGGGCAAATCTCTTGACCCGAGATGACCATCGATTGAGTAGCCTTAAGAATTTGATTTTCATCAATTCTTGAGTTTTGAATGGCGTCAGCATCATCCACACCTTCAACTTCAATACGACGCTTGCGCCCGTATTGATCAAGATATTGAATCAGATACCAAGGCATAATTTACTCCAAATTTAAAAAGGGTGAAAGTCTTGCTTTCACTTGTAAAAAATGGCGTAAGTCAAACAAATTTACGCAAATAACTAAGAAATAGTCTTCATTATGGACGAAGCATAACATACATCATTTCAATATATCGACCAGCAGCAGCATTTAAAGTGTGAGCACCACCAGTAGTTACGCCAGCAGCTGCACCGGAATTAGTAAGAACAACATTTGCGAATACTGTAGCGCCAACACCTGCTGGTGTTTGGTTGGCAGCTCGAGCATTTGTTGCATCTGAACCAATAATATAGCCCTGACCTTAATAGTTGCCACCAGCAGCAGTCCATGAAGCTTCATCATCCACTTGGTATAATGTAACATCGCCTTTGCCGTTAGCAAATAAAACCTTATTGTCGAAATAGCCAAGTAATTTTGGCAAACCTAGCACTTTTCCAGGCTTTATGCTCACGCTTTTTTCTTCTTTTTGCCCATCTCACAATCAATACCCAATCGCTTACACCGTGCTTTGGTTTTGTCTAAATCAACACAGGCATTAATAAGGACTTGTTTCTCCTATATATTAATCAATTGCTTTTATATGCTTTTTATTTCTTGTCTTGTTTTACAGTCTACGCCCAGTTTATCGCACTGTCGACGAGCCGCCACAATAGCCACATAAGAATTAATTAACTCTTGCTCTGCATTTAGTGTTTTAATGATGTTGTTTTGTTTTCACTTTTTTTTATATTGTGAACGCAGCTTTTCTATCTCACCATCAACATTAAGTTTTGCAAGCACACCACAACTTGACACCAATACAGATATGCTTAATATTATTTTTATACTACTCATGATTCATCCCTAAAATAATCAAATGTAATGCTGCCGCCTCATCTTCAATGGCAATATTTTTATACTCAATGGGCGGCTTAATAGTGTCCAAAGCATGCACAGCTAGTAAAATACTAGCCGCTTTACCATTAATAATAACGTTTTGATAAATACCGTTGCTGGTCTTATCTTATCCTCAATGGTTAAATTTAAATCGTACAAGCCAAAATAAAGCTGGGCGTATTCTAATCTACCTTCCAAAAGAGGCAAACGTTTCTTGTGCTGCCAACTTTGAATGAATTGATTAACACCTTGTTTTTGTATTGTTGCTGATTGAATTCTTTTTTCCAACTTGTTTAATTTATCATAATTAGCATCCGCTGTGTAAGTAAGCCAAGTAATTGCTAGAACAACAGGCATAACGCCACTGAGATAAACCCAATTATTGGGATCTAATAACTTTTCTTACAATGCTGCTTTTATTTTGGCCAACGTATGCTCACTTTGTTATTTTTGTCTTGATCAATTTGAAAAATCTCATCAGACAACATGGACACCCAAGGACTCAGGCGGTCAAAATTCATTGACAGCTTGTTTTATTCTAATGACAATTCAATTTTAAGCCCCGAGGTGTATAGAAAGCGATTGCAATAATTGTGGCGGTTCTGCTGATATGGTTTGTGTCATTCTAGTTTGTTGTAATTTTTTAAGCGCTTGTTGGGCAAGGCGAAGCGCAGTTGGGTGCTGTCTTAGTTTTTTAGTCAGTTGTTTTTTGCTCATTAGCCGCATCAAAAAATAACTCGTGTGAGAAAAAGAAAACAGAGGCAACAACACTAATCACAGCGACATTCTGCAAAGCAACTTTTTGATAAAGTTTTTGTTTAAGTAGCTGCTTTTCAACAGGCAATAGTATCATTAATTAACTCAATATTTAGACGTACAATACTTGCAGTAGACCAATCTTGCGCAAAAGCACCAATCGTACTGTTATTAATAACAGTACCTGTAACAAACTCTGATTTAACCCGACTGTAGTAAAGAAAAAAACCATCTGTGTCACTTGTTTTCTTTATAAACAACAAAAAATCCACTGCCCTTACTTAACTCAATTTGCTTAGATAAAAATATCAACTGCCAAAACCCATAGATGTCTCGCTTAGGGTGTGCCTTTCTGATAACGTGTAGTTCCGAATGATGAACAAAAAAAGAAAACCCTTGTGTGACAAGGCTGTTTCTATTTTTTGGACCATAATTGTTCAATAGCAATAATACTTTTTTATTGGCTATTGCAACGGTTTGATTAGCCAAATAAGCCATAAAATCAGGATTTAAACTTCAGTTGGTGTGATAATAATCAACAAAATTTCTTTTTTCTCAAGTTATGTTTCCACGCTTTGAAAAAGCAAATTAAAAATTCGCCCTATTGCCCCTGGAACATTTGAAGCAGGCTCAACTATTTTTTCAGTAATCAAGCCACCCAAATGAATCGGCTGTCCTGATTTGGTAATGACTTGAGTGGAAAGTTCTTGTAAGGCAATTCTAGGTGTTTTAATAGCATTGCCACCAGCATCAATAAAGAGTGTTTCTAATGGTTGTAGCTAGCTAATGACTGGCACCCCACCTCTACTAGCTATTTCATTATTGTCCAAAAGTCGCGCTGTCACGGCAATATTAATACCCACATCAATAGTTTTAATGGTTGGTGTTAATGTTTGATTAGCAACACACTCTATACTAAATTATGAAGAGCCGCCTTCATCATAAATAGTTTTCCAATTGAGACCATTAGCAACACACCATCCACAGAAACTTCTAGCACGGCCACATCCAGCAAAATTTGCCTTTGACTACTAGCAATAATGCGCTGCATCCACTTATCAGCAGCAATTAATTTTTGTGATTCGCCTAAGGAGTAAATTTCGCCCAAGCGACGGTTGTCAACAATAACACCTGAGCCGCCTAAAATTTCCTTTAATCCTTCTAACAATTTTTCGTCACTTTTTTCAAATTTAAGTGAACTAGAACCACCTGCACTGCCTGCTTTTGCATTGCAGTCTACATAAGGCATTGAAACCAATGCTGCCACATTACAGCGCTTATAATCTGCTGATGAAATGGTGATGTTATTATCATTTGTAAGTGAAATTAGATAACCTGTTTTAGAAGGCAACAGTTCAAAGTATTATTTATAAGTCATGTTGTCAATTGCAACATCTACTGTTGAATCAATATTAACTTGGACATCTTCTGCCACAGTATAAGCTTTTGGTAATATCAGCTTAAAAGCTAATATTACCAACCGGTAGGTGCGATATGATATGTTCCAACATGGCATTTTGCGTTGTGGTGACGCTAATATAGCTTCTACGGTGCGAATGATTAAATTCAGGGGAAAGCTCTTCCACGCTGTTCTTAGCCTTTTGGTCAATTTGATTCAGTGCATTAAGCCTAAAATCATCCCAAGTGCAAGCACTCAGTCAAACCATTAATAAAATCGAAAAACGCTTTACAAGCAATATTAGAATATTAGTTTTCATAAGTAACTAGAATAGGGTTGGACTGATCTTCTCATAAAAATTAGCCTGTGCTTTCACTTGACTAAGCACATCATTTACTGCTTGTTTGCGTGTGGTTTGTATGACTGAATCAATTTTTATCAGTCTTAACTGCTTGGGCGCCTTCACTTTCCAGCCCGGCAAGATCTTTTCAAGCAATGCACGCAAAAAACCTTTCTGCACTTAATGCAATGGTTGCTTTTAGCATCAGCGTGTGCCTGTAGTCAAACGCTTTGTAAGTGTAATTTTGAGTTTCTTCTACCAAAGTCGTATTAATTTTAACCAACGTTGACTTTGGGCTTGAAACAAGACAATGAACCAGGGTTTGAAGTTGTTCAAACCCAATTTTATTTTCCAATTATTGGCTTTATTGCTTAGTGTGAATTGGGGTTTATGTACTTGATAGATACTTATTCTGCACAATATTTTATCACTCAGTATTTGCTAATGGGGTTAGCACTGTTCTTAGTGGTGAATAATTTTAACAACGAATTTGAAATTAAGCACTTTTTACTCTCCATTGTTTTTGTTGTGGTACTGGTGAGTATTATGGAGCTAATCCAATATTATTTTCCTCATCATATTGAAATTCAGTCCTTTATTAGACAAGCGATACCACCTGCTTCAACCTTTGGCAATAAAAACATGGCCGCGCATTTTCTAGTAATGACCTTGCCACTTGCCTTGATGTTTATGCTGTATGAAAATACAGTTAAAAAATTGTTTTTTATGCCGTCTCAAGTATTATTGCTTGGTTTTTACTATGGCTAGTTGCACTCACTGTTAAATCTGCTTACAGTCTGCTTAATAAGACAGACTTACTAACGCACTATTTATGCTTGGCTTTTATATTGGCGCTAACTGGATTTTCCGTTAATGCCTTATTTATATTAAACAAGACAACAAAGAAAAAGCCGCTTATCATCACAAGCAAATGCTCAAATAGGTGCATTATTTTGATGGGCCTGATGAAGCGGTTGTCAAAAGAGCTGACCTTGCATTTAATCAGCAATGAATAACCATTCTTTGCTTTTTGCAGGATTGCTATCAACCTATATGATGTAGAAACTGTGGTTATTATTAGTTTAGACTTGATATGGTGCCGAAGGCCGGACTCGAACTGGCGACCTACTGATTACAAATCAGTTGCACTACCAACTGTGCTACTTCGGCATTAAAGGGGGAATTATACCTACAAAGCTAATAAATAATTTAAAAATAAAAAACGCCTCATAGTAGAGGCGTTAAGTGTTTTATTGAACGGCAACACCGCCACCTAATTGGTGCACATAAACAGTAAGTTTTTTAATTTGAACAGTATCAATAACACTTGAATGACCAAATGCTGGCATAACAGCGTCTTGCGTTAATGGATCACTTACTTGGCCCACACCATGCAAGATTGTACGCACGACTGATGCGTGCTGGTCGTCTGCTTTAAAGCGATAAATACCATCACTTAGATTGGCACTACCTAATAACTGATTGCCTTTCATATCAGGACCATGACAAGCAATGCAGCCCTTGCTCATATATAAGGCCTTAGAAGCTGGATCAGGATTGCCATTTTTACCCTTACCTGTTTCAATTAAAAAAGTGGCCAGTGTACTTGCATCAGCATCTGAGATGCCCAACATGCGTGCCGGCATATTGCCTTTGCGGCCGTTAGCAATGGTTGTGCTAATTTGTGCTAACTTACCGCCGTATAGCCAATCATCATCAGCCAAAACAGGAAAGCCTACATTTCCTTGACCGGCTGCACCATGACAAGCTGCACAATTATCGCCAAATAAAACTTTAGCTGTCTTAATGGCATAAGTTCTTAACTCACCATCAAGTACAATTTCTTCTAATGATTTTTCAGTAATGGCTTTTTCAGTATCGGCAAATCTTTTTTCACGATAAGTCTCTAATTGAGCAACACTTTCGTTCATTTCGCTAATTTGTGTCCAATTGGCAAAGCCTTTGTTGTGCTCACCAAACCAAGGAATGGTTGGGTAGTACAGTGTGTAAACCACAATAGCAAGTGTACCAATATATAAAGACAGCATGTACCATCTTGGCGGGCGATTATTTAGCTCTCTAATGTCGTTTTCTTCGTCCCAAAAATGCCCTGTATTATTCTCACCTGGGAATGGATTTTTATGTTCACTCATTATCTTTTTATCCTCTTAACTCAATCTTTGTCATTTACAAAGTTGCGCAGGTCTTCAAATTTTTGCTTATTTTTTGGTCTAAAAGCGTAAAAATAAGCAATCGCTAATAACACAAATATAACAATCGCCACAACAGCACCAATTTTGTCAACTAAAGTCATTATTCTCTGTAAGTAACACCGTCTTCAAATTTAATCATATTACCTAAAGATTGCAAATAAGCCACCATTGCATCCATTTCATTCTTGCCTTCAACAGAAGCTGGTGCTTGTGCAATATCTGCTTGCGTATAAGACACGCCGACTTTAGACAAGCCGCTCATATGTGTGGCAATTGTTTCACCATCAACCAAAGCGCTTTCTAAAAAACGATATTTTGGCATGACTGATTCTGGCACAACCGCTTGTGGATGACGTAAATGCAAAATATGCCATTCATCGGAATATTTACCGCCAACGCGCGCTAAATCAGGGCCTGTTCTTTTAGAGCCCCACTGAAATGGGTGGTCATACTTTGACTCTACCGCTAAAGAGAAATGGCCATAGCGCTCTTTTTCATCTCTAAATGGACGTATCATTTGTGAATGACATAAATAACAACCTTCGCGCTGATAAATATCACGACCTGCCAATTCTAAAGCGGTTAAGGGCCTTACACCATCACCATATTTCCAATCAGACAGCGCTTGTCCTTCAGAACGAAGCCATAATAAACTTTTTATACTGCCGTCAGCTGCAATCACTTCGTCCTTGACCGCTTCAGGATTGGTAAACAAAGGAACAATTTCTACAATACCTGCTAACGACAATGATAATGCCATAAACAAATACATGCCAAAAATATTCTTTTCTAGCTTAACTTGTAAACTTTCTTTTACGTTTTTATTTGCCATAATCCGTTCCTTCTTTATGCGTTAGCCGTTTGACCAGCGCCTGATCTACGAATGGTTGTCACAATATTAATTAGCATGATAATCGCCCCTATTAATACCAATGCACCGCCTGCAGCTCTCATGACATAATAAGGATGCATGGCTGATACTGATTCGGCAAACGTATAAGCCAATGTACCGTACTCATCATATGCTCTCCACATCAAGCCTTGCATGATGCCTGATACCCACATCGCCACAATATAAACCACCGTGCCAATCGTATGCACCCAGAAATGAATACCTAAGAGTTTTTGTGACATTTTCACATTATAGATTTTCTCAATCATATGATACATCGCACCTGCTGCCACCATAATATTCCAACCCAATGCACCAGAATGCACATGACCAATCGTCCAATCTGTGTAATGTGACAAGGCATTAACTGTCTTTGCTGCCATCACTGGACCTTCAAATGTACTCATGGCATAAAATGCTAAAGACATAATCAAGAAACGCAAAATGTAGTCTTCACGCAAACGATCCCAAGTACCTGATAACGTCAAGATACCATTAAGTGCGCCACCCCATGATGGGATAATCATGGCTAGTGAAATTGTTGCACCCAATGAACCTGCCCAATCTGGCAATGCTGTATATTGAAGGTGGTGCGCACCTAACCAAACATAACCAAACATCAGCGCCCAAAAATGAATCACCGACAAACGATAAGAATATATGGGGCGCTGAGCCTGTTTCGGTACAAAATAATACATAATACCTAAAAACCCTGCTGTTAAGAAAAAACCAACAGCATTATGACCCCACCACCACTGAATCATTGCATCTTGTACGCCAGAGAAAATTGAATAAGATTTGAACGCACTCACTGGAATGGATAAATTATTAACCACATGAAGATAAGTAACCATAACCATCATGCCCAAAAAGAACCAGTTAGCCACATAAACGTGTGGCACTTTATTGCGATCACGAATGTGAATGGTCATAATAAAGTTATATAAATAGGTAGCCCATGACAAGGTCATTAAGATATCAATCGGCCATTCTAATTCTGCATACTCCTTAGATTGGGTTAAGCCTAAAGGCAGCGTAATGACCGCTAAAACAATCACTATATTCCATGACCAGAACGTAAACCAAGCCATTTTATTGGACCAAAGGCTGGTTTGGTTAGTGCGCTGTACAATATAAAAAGCCGATGCCATCAATGCTGAACCACCAAAAGCAAAAATAACAGCATTGGTATGCAAGGGTCTCAATCGACCAAATTGAAAATAAGGCAAATCTGTGCCTAGATCATTAAGAAATGGGAAGGCCAGTTCAGAGGCAATGTAGACACCAAGCAGTGTACCTACCACTAAGTAAACAGATGCCATAATGGTAAACCATTTAACAACGCCCAAATTATACTTTTCTGTTAAATTCATCAATAGTCCTCTTTATTTTTAGTTAATACCCTGATTCTTTAATAAAAGAAATAGGTTTGAATTCTACACTAGCGCTTATGATACAGTCAAATGTATCACGGTTACTTGATATAAATCAATTTTTCTTATTTTTTTTTATCAACAATCTTAAGGCAATAATACCTAACACCAAGGCCATTAAAAACCATTGCAGTGCATAGCCTAGATGTTTGTCGATACTGCCGTAAAAAGGTTGCCATTGCCTAAAAAAACCATCACTGGCTTTAACATCAAGACGTGCCAACATCGCAACAATTTGATAATCAGATAGCGTAGACAGTTCGTCCAAATTCAAAGATTGGATTAATATCGGAAAATTTGACTTGATTGATTGTTGCTTGAGTTTAATGCGCTCAACAGGCTTAATCAACCCCACTTTAACAGCTCTTGGCAAATTATCTAGTTTGATATCAGCCAATTGCTCGCGCTTTCCATACCAAGGCACAAAGCCTCGATTTACTAAGATAGCAGTTTTATCACTTAAAACGAATGGCGTGAGTACATAATAACCAGCGTTACCTTTAACAATTTGATTGTCATAGATAAACTGTTTATTGGTGTCATAATGACCTTTTAGTAAAACTTGATAATGTTCTTTACTTAATAACTCGTCTACACTCGTTACTAACTGGACTGGGCTTTGTTGCGCCAATACAACTTCATGCTCAATGGCGCGTTTTTCATCAGCACGCTCAAGCTGCCAAAATCCTAACGACACTAGCCCATAAATACTTAAGAGTATTAAAACTGAAGGCATAAAAATGGTACGTTTAGTCACTTAAGTATGGGAACCAGCCATCATAGTCGCATTTGGTTCTATCCAGCCCATAAATGCGGCAAACATAACTAAGACAAACAAAAACAAAGACAAGGCTACGCGTATCACTAGTGATTTAAACATTTTATCTGAACCGGATGACCCGCCTCTAAGCATACCCAATAAGCCTGAACCTAGCGCTATTAAAATAGCAACAATAATAATGATAATAATTTGTGTCATTAATACTTCCTACGTAATAAGAAAAGACCCCAAACGGGGTCTTTTTTTCAACTCTATAACTAATTACAACCAGTATACGAAGATAAACAAACCCAGCCAAACCACATCTACAAAATGCCAATACCAAGCAACGCCTTCAAATCCAAAATGATTGTCTGCACTAAAATGTCCTTTTTGCACACGATAAAGAATAACCGTTAACATAATCACGCCCACTGTTACATGAAAACCATGAAAACCAGTTAGCATATAAAACGTTGATCCGTAAATACCAGAGGTTAGTTTTAGACCATCATGATATGCGTGTCCATACTCGGTGATTTGAAAACCTAAAAATAAAACGCCTAAAACAATGGTGGCAACCAACCAGCCAATAATGTTATTACGATGATCCGCGCGCAATGCATGGTGTGCAAACGTCAAAGTAACACCTGATAGTAATAATAATGCAGTGTTAAGTGCTGGCAAGCCCCAAGTATCGACCAATTGTGTTGGCACAGAAACCGCCGTGCCTGATTGTAGCGTTGCGCCTGGCGTATTAAAGACAATTTGCTGCCATGTTGCACTAAAACCGTCCCATAACTCTGGGGTGAACATATTGTTATCTGCACCACCCAGCCACGGGACTGATAATTGCCTTGCATAAAATAACGCCCCAAAAAAGGCGGCAAAAAACATCACTTCAGAAAAAATAAACCAACTCATGCCCCAACGAAATGAGCGATCAACTTGGCTGTTGTACATGCCGCTAGTACTTTCCTTAACAACTTGACCAAACCAGCCAAACATCATAAACACCAAAATAGCAAACCCCAAAGCCATGATTGACCCGCCCCAACTAGCACCATGCATTTGATTAGCAAAACCTACAAATAGAGTGGCGACACCAATTGAGCCGATAATAGGCCAATAGGTGCCACTTGACACATAATATTCTTGTTCGTTCATATTTCTCCCTTTTTTTAGCTATTAAGTTTAAAAAAATTATAAGACAGACTCACATCTTTAATACGTTCGTCCAATTCTGGCTCAATCACAAATCGCAATGTCATCTCAACTTGCTCATACGGCTTAAACACTTGTTTATTAAAACAAAAACACTCTAATTTTTTAAAATATGCGGCGGCACCTGTCGGTGCAACACTAGGAACTGCTTGCCCAATAACAATCTCATCAGTATTGTTTTTGGCAATATAACTAGTGGTATAAAATTTACCAGGTATGACCTCCATTGTGCTTACTTTAGGCCCAAACTGGACTGGAAAGCCATTCATTGTCATGGCAAAAAAACTGACCTCAATTTTGCGCGTCTCATCTACAACATACGTCTGTTCACTATCTACTCTGCCAGTTGCGCCGTTAAATCCAGTAATTTCACAAAACACACCATAAATAGGCACCATGGCGTAAGCAAAGAAAAACATCAATATTGGCGCTAGGATCAGTTTTGTCCAAAACTTTTTTGTTATCTTTTTCTTGCTCTCCATTTTAGCCATACAATACAATGGTTGCTATAAATACACCTATTGCAATAGCACTAGTAATTGCTACGGTAATTGCCACACCCTGATTGTTTTTATTTGCCATTAAGAGTGCTGAGATTCTTGCTCAATTAATGCTCTTGTTGGTGGCGTATTAAAACTATGGTACTGCGCCTTAGGCTCTAAGGTCCATTCTAAACCTTTGGCACCCTCCCAAGGGCGAGCATCTGTTGGCTTACCGTTACGAATACAATCAATCACAATATAAGTGAATAGAATAAATGATGCACCAAACGCAAAACCACCAATAGAAGAAATCATATTAAAATCAGCAAACTGCAATGAATAATCAGGGATACGCCTAGGCATGCCTGCCAGTCCTAAAAAGTGCTGAGGGAAAAACAACACATTCACCGAAATAACCGCCCACCAAAAATGCACCTTTGCCAAAGTTTCGTTGTACATTTTCCCTGTCCATTTAGGCAGCCAGTAGAAGGTTGCTGCAATAATAGACCATAACGCACCTGTCACCAACACGTAATGAAAGTGTGCAACCACAAAATAAGTATCGTGATACTGAATATCAGCTGGTGCAATGCCCAACATCAAGCCAGAAAAACCGCCAATCATGAATAGGAATACAAATGAAATCGCCCATAACATTGGCGCTTCAAAGGTCATAGAACCTCGCCACATGGTTGACACCCAGTTAAACACCTTAACCCCGGTTGGCACAGCAATGAGCATGGTGGCGTACATAAAGTACAACTCACCTGCAACTGGCATACCAGTTAAAAACATATGGTGCGCCCACACAATGTAGGATAAAAATGCAATAGATGCGGTGGCATAAACCATCGATGAATAACCAAATAAAGGCTTGCGCGCAAAGGTTGGAATGATATGTGAAACCACGCCAAATGCTGGCAAAATCATAATATAAACCTCAGGATGACCAAAAAACCAAAAGATATGTTGAAATAATACTGGGTCACCACCACCTGTTGCATCAAAAAATGCCGTACCAAAATTACGGTCTGTTAACATCATGGTGACAGCACCAGCAAGTACTGGCATCGCACCAATCAGCAAAAATGAGGTAATTAACCATGTCCATACAAATAGTGGCATGTCCATGAGCTTCATTTCTGGTGCACGCATATTAAGTACGGTTGCAATAATATTAATTGCGCCCATGATGGATGAAAAGCCTAATAAATGTACTGCAAAAATAAAGAAATCGGTACTGTCTGGTGCAAACGTTGTTGATAATGGCGCATAAAACGTCCAGCCAAATGCAGGCGCACCACCTTCCATAAAAAACGTGCTTAATAAAATACCGCCAGCAAATGGCAGAATCCAAAAAGACCAATTATTCATCCGTGGCAACGCCATATCAGGCGCACCCACCATCATTGGAATAAGCCAGTTACCCAAACCAACAAACGCCGGCATAATGGCGCCAAATACCATAATCAAACCGTGCATGGTTGTCATCTGATTAAAAAATTGTGGCTCAATCAGCTGTATACCTGGTTGGAATAACTCCATACGAATGACCATTGCCATTGCGCCACCAATGAGCACCATGGTAAATGCAAACCATAGATACAGTGAACCAATATCTTTGTGGTTGGTTGTTTTAATCCACCTCATTAAGCCTTTTTCAGGGCTGTGATGGCCGTCAGTGTGAGCAATTGCTGTTGTCATGATATTCTCTCCTATGTCCTTTAATTATCGCGCCGCTTTAATTTGTGCTGGCTGAATTAAATCGCCCATTTGGTTGCCAAAAGCAGACCTTTCAAAAGTGATTACCGCTGCAATATCAGCATCTCCTAGTATATTTTTATAACTAGCCATTGCTGTTCCAGCTTTTCCGTGCAAAACAATACTAATATGTTCTTTGATATCACCAGTTGCAATAGGACTGCCTTTAAGTGCTGGAAAAACACCGGGGATACCTTTACCGGTAATACCATGACAACTAGAACAGTTCGTGTTATAAACTTTTTGACCTAGGCTTATTAACTCATCTTCACGCCAAGTTTTACTTGATTTGGCAAGTGTTGCCGCTTTAGCTGCTTGTTGCTTTAATACCCACTTAGCATAGTCTGCCTTGGAAACCACATCAACCACAATTGGCATAAAGCCGTGGTCTTTACCACAAAGCTCAGCACACTGACCACGGTAGGTACCAATCTCATCAATCTTCGCCCATGCATCATTGATAAAACCTGGGTTGGCATCCTGTTTCACGCCAAAATCAGGCACCCACCAATTGTGAATAACATCATTTGAGGTAATTAAAAAACGAATAGACGTATCTACTGGTAACACCAAGTTGTTGTCTACTTCTAATAAATAATTCTTATACCTATTGCCAGAATAAATGACATCTTTAGAGTCTTGTTTAAGGTTAGAAATAAAACTGATGCCTTCTTTAGGGTAATCATATTGCCATTTCCACTGATGCCCTGTAATCTTAATGGTCATTTCTGCTTTAGAAGTATCTTCCAAATCAATCAATACAGTTGAAGCAGGAATTGCCATTAATACTAAAATGATAATGGGTATGCCTGTCCAAAGTAGCTCAGCCTTTGTACTTTCATGAAAATTTGCAGCTACTGCATCTTGAGATTTACGATGCACAATTAGCGAATAGATCATAACGCCAAATACAATAATGGCAATAGCAACACAAATCCAAAATACCATCATGTGCAAGCCATAAATATCACGACTAATCGAGGTAACTCCTTGTGTCATGTTAAAACCATACTCAGCAAATGCATTTGCTGACACCGTTGCAATCAAACCGCCCAAGCGAGACGTCAGTTTGCTCATAAATCTCCACCCCTAAAAAAATAAACAAATATCATAGGTTTTCAATGCGTTGTTGTTGTACTGAAAACTGCCACCATGATACACAATTATTTTTCTCATTCACAAATAATAATAAATTTCCTTGATTTGTGTCGATTATTCAACTATTTTCTTGACAGATATAAAAAGGTCTGTTTTAATGTAGATGACATTACACCTATTGAGGAGATTAAACATGCTACCAACACAGCGTATGGCTAAAGGCCTAAATAAAAAAGCCCATATTAAACACGTTAGTTATGGTGCGCCTTTTATGTGGCTAAAGCAAGGTGCAGAAGATTTTATGAAGTGCCCAGCATTAGCATTATTTTATGGCGCATTATTTACTTCATTTACCTATCTTTACTGGGATTTTTTATCAAACTCACCGTCACTTGGTGACATTTCAGCACCTTTATTAGCCATTGTTGTTATTATATTTGGCCCTATTTCCGCCATGGCCATGTATGACGCCTCAAAGCGTTTATCTGCCGGAGAGAATCTTTCTCTTGGATCTATATTCATGGTTATTAAATCCGCTTTCAAAGCCAATGGCTCTTGCCCTTCACTGTTTTTATCTGTTATTTTGATTGTACTGGCGATTATGTGGATGGTGTTTACCCCACTTATTTATGCGGTGCTTAACTCAGACACTTTTGTTAACCAAAATCAAACAATTATGGAGGCTATTTTGGCTGATATTACCAGTTTCCATAACCCATTATTTTTAATTGTTTATGGCCTTTTCACTGCTGCTATTGCTTGGATATCTTTCATGATTAGTTGGTTTTCTTTTCCTATGGTATTGGACCAAGATGTTGACCCATTCACAGCTGCCCATGCTAGTATTAGAACCGCATTAGCCAATAAAATTGTAATGCTAATATGGGTGCCAATTGTTGGTGTTATTGTTTTAGCAAGTTTATTAACGCCATATTTTATAGGCATGGTGGTTGCTGTCCCGATATTGGCTCACGCCACTTGGCATGCTTATAAATCTATGATTGGTGAGATGGAATAACAACCAATTAAAACGCTCGGCTTTTTTTAGTAACACTTTTTCAAACCCCTTTGTGTATTTTACACCAAGGGGTTTTGACGGTAATAAATGTTTATAAAAATACTACAAATTTCAATTATCTTAGCATTTATTGTTGTTATTTTAGGTGCCTATACGCGCCTAAGCGATGCTGGATTAGGTTGCCCAGACTGGCCAGGGTGTTATGGTCAATTAAGCATTCCTGATGTTAAAGACGGCACTACCATTCAAGGGTTTTCACGTCCACTAGAGGCTGCAAAAGGCTGGAAAGAAATGATACATCGATATGCTGCCTCCATACTTGGGCTGGCAATACTTGTTTTGTTTTTTTTGGTACTAAAAGGCAATCCACAGCGCCATCAGTCATTAAAACTACCTGGTTTTAGTGCCTTTTTTGTCATGCTGCAAGGCGCATTTGGCATGTGGACAGTTACTCTACTAGTGCATCCTGGCATTGTCACTTTGCATTTAATAGGTGGTTTTGTAACGACTACATTGCTGATTTGGATGCTGCTTAACCAAAGCAAACCGCCGGCAACCTACCAACACACTATAAAAAAACATAAATTTATATTACTAATTGTACTGGGTGCACTGAGTCTGCAAATTGCCTTGGGTGGTTGGACTAGCACCAACTATGCAGCATTGTCTTGTGGTGAATACTTTCCAAAATGCTTGAACGATTGGTGGCCCGATATGGATTTTTCTGGTGCATTATACTGGGGTCCATTGGGTGTCGATTACGAATACGGCATATTGGAAAACCCAGCACGTTCTGCCATTCAAATGATTCACCGTATTGGCGCCCTAATAACCACTACACTCATACTGCTACTTATTTATTTATTGAGACGTTACGACCACCTAAAGTCAAATTTAATATTAATTGCTGTTTTATTAACAACACAAGTCACGTTTGGCATTCTTAATGTCGTCCTTTCATTGCCAATAATAATAGCGGTTTTGCATAATACAGTAGCGTTATTGTTGTTACTTAGCATTATTAAGCTTGTGCATAAAATTTTTAAAGTACCGACATAAAAACTGTCAAAAGGCACCTCTATGAAAAACTCAATAAAGCATAATAACAAACAATTTATCGCTTGTAGTAATAAAAAGGACTGCACGACAATTAAAAGAACGCGTAATTTGCTCCTTGGACTAAGTGCCGTTATGCTTATCTTAGCTTACTTTTTACTTGCCTCGCCCAATACTAATAAGCTTACGAAGTTGCAAGAACAAGTTTACCCTAGTGTTTCTTTGTATTCTAGTCCAAAATCTATGAAAGATAAATTTGCATTAATTGGTGATAATAACAATAAAATAACGCTATCTGAGATAAGTAAAAATAAGTGGATAATTCTATATTTTGGCTACACCTCTTGCCCAGATGTGTGTCCAATAGACCTGTCCACACTTAACCAAACGCTGAAATTAATGAAACTAGCAGACAAACTGCAAGTTGTTTTTATCTCTGTTGATCCAAAACGCGATATAGGCAATTTATCTGCTTTTACGCAACGTTTTAACAAAGAGTTTATAGGCCTTAGCGCCAAGGAAGGGTCCTTTGAACAAAATAACAAAAGCACTAGGTGTTTATCATGAAGTGGCACAAACAAAACAAAGATCTAATAAGAGCCATAGTAGTCACAATTCTATGAACATGGACAGTCGTTACTTAATTAATCACACCACTAGTTATTTATTGTTGAATCCCGACCTTCAATTAACTGGATTATTAACCAATCCACACCACGCTAAAAAAATGGCAATTGCACTTGATGTCGTTATTAAAACGCTTGACTAAGGCAATACCAACTTAACAGCCACTATTATTAAACCAATAAAAGCAAAGGTCATAACCAGCCCAACAACAATATAATCCCACGGACCTTGTTTTTCAGTGCGTGCAAAGTCCTTAGCCAAGTCTTCTTTTTTACCCACACCAATCATGGCAGATGTTACCGCTTTAAATACTTGCCCCAACCCTTTCATTTAAAAAACCTCCCAAGGCAATATTAGCCAATAATGATCAAATAATAGTGCGACAAATAACAACATTAAATAATTAATTGAATACATAAAGGTACGCCAAGCAATTCTTTTATCATCTGGATTGTTATAAATCTTAATCGCATACATCAAAAATCTAATACCCAGCGCTGTTGTTACTGATAAATAAATAAGCCCTGACATGCCTGCCAAATAAGGCAATAAACTAACCAACAACAACAACACTGTGTATAACAAAATCTGTGTTCTGGTATAAGCCAGTCCATGTGTAACTGGCAACATTGGCACGCCAACTTTTTTATACTCCTCAACTCGATGAATGGCCAATGCCCAAAAGTGTGGTGGCGTCCAGATAAAAACAATTAAAAACAACAAACAAGCATACTCAATACCTTGAGTACCAGACACTGCTGTCCAACCTAGCACTGGAGGTGCTGCACCTGCTGCACCACCGATAACAATATTTTGTGGTGTTACGCGTTTAAGATACAAGGTATAAATGATGGCATAACCAATCAGTGAAACGAACGTAAGCACCATGGTAATAGTATTAACAAACAATTGTAAAACGCCAAGACCAACAAGCCCTAAAAATACACCCCATACTAATGCTTGGTTTCGGCTTACTTTTCCTTGTGGCAAAGGGCGCTTGTTAGTGCGAGACATTTGGGCATCAACCTGCTCATCAACCACATGATTAAACACTGCGGCTGAGGCAGCTGCCATACTAATACCAATTGAGGCACTCAGCACCAACAACCAATTAGGTAAATACGGCGCAGGTACAGCTAAAAACATACCCACTACTGCTGTTAGCAATATCAGTGCCACTACTTTAAGTTTACACAAAGCTAGTAAGTCGCTGATTGAAGGCATTGTCATATCCTGTTTATGTTTAGCCAATGCGTGAATATTTAAATAAGCGTTTTAAGTCTTTAATAACACGCTTAATCTCTAAATTTTTAGAATTGTAACGCAGCATCACATTGCCAAGCGGGTCAATCAAAAATAAACTATTTGCTGGAAACTGATTCAGTTGTCGATTAAGCGCTTCACTGGCATGTCCAACTAACACATCTGCCTGTTGCGCTTTGGCTTTGTTTGTCATTAGCAGCAAATTTTGAATACGGCGCATGTCTTCATTCATCAAAATACGAACTGTCTTCATATCTTGCAATGCCTTTATACAAATATTATCACATTGCTTAGTTGTGTAGGTTAGTGTCCACAAACCTTGTAAGCTACTTTGGGTGTCAATAAAAACAATGTCTTGTTTTGTAGTGGCAATGATAGGATTAACAAACTCACCATAATTAACCGTATGTTGAGTAAAAGAAGTAGGACTTAAATAAAAGAAAGCCGTTCCAAAAGCAATTGGTAATACAAAGGATGCCAATAATACCCACAATTCTTTCTTAGAGTTCATAAAAATCTTATGCTTATAAAGCGCCTAATAATACACTTAAAAACACCAAGAAACTAAAAAACCAAGTATTATAGTCTGATTTCTATGCCGTTCTCTTGCATAGCTTGTTTAGCTTGTTGTATCGTATAGTCACCAAAATGAAAAATACTAGCTGCCAGCACTGCATCAGCACCACCTTGTAACACACCTTCAGACAAATGCTCTAAATTACCCACACCACCAGAGGCAATCACAGGCACATCCACTGCATCAGAAACTGCCTTAGTGAGTAACAAATCAAATCCTGTTTTAACGCCATCACAATCCATTGAAGTAATCAGCACCTCGCCAGCGCCATTATCACCTTGAGTCATTTTAACTGCCCACTCAATAGCGTCAATATCTGTTGGTTTACGCCCACCATGAGTAAAAATTTCCCATTTTAATGGGTTCTCGGTCACTCTTTTAGCATCAATTGCAATCACAATACATTGCGAGCCAAATTCTTCACTTAACTGGTTAATTAGATTAGGATTAAAAATGGCAGCAGAATTAACAGCAACTTTATCCGCACCTGCATTTAACATCGCGCGCACATCAGCCGACTTACGAATGCCACCACCCACGGTCAACGGAATAAATACTTGCTCAGCAATTGCCTCCACCATATGTACCATAATGTCCCTACCCTCAATTGATGCAGTAATGTCTAAAAAAGTAATCTCATCAGCACCTTCAATATCATAACGCTTAGCGACCTCAACTGGGTCGCCTGCATCCTTGATATCAACAAACTTAGTGCCTTTAACCACACGGCCATCACGCACATCAAGACAAGGAATGATTCTTTTTGCTAAACTCATAAGCATGAATTTTACCGCACGTATCAACTCTATATTAACTGTGTTTACTGATTGCTTGCAATGCTATGGGTATAATACGACTTTGTTATGAGTACGCTTAAACACATCGCAATTATCATGGACGGCAATGGTCGTTGGGCATCAAAACGCTCTTTGCCCCGTACTCTAGGACACCAACAAGGGATTAAGGCGGTGCGTGGTGTTGTTAAAGCTTGTGCAATACGCGGTATTAACACACTGACTTTGTTTGCTTTTAGTAGCGAGAATAAAAACCGTTCGACTGAAGAAGTCTCTTTGTTATTTAAACTATTTCTTTGTGTGCTTAAACAAGAGGTTAAAAAACTCAATGAGCACAATATCAAACTAAAAATAATTGGTGATATGTCCTTATTTCCTGCCAAAATCCAACAAACAGCACTTGATGCACAAGCACTACTCGCTAGCAATACTGGTCTAATGCTAGTGATTGCAGCCAATTATGGCGGTCAATGGGACATTGCTCAGGCAGCGGCTAAAATTGCCAAAGCAGCTATTGATGGCGATATAAAAGCCAACAATATTAATATAGATAGCTTTTCACAATATCTGTCATTAGCCGATGAGCCAACTGTTGATTTGTTAATTCGCACTAGTGGTGAACTTAGGATTAGTAATTTTTTATTGTGGGATATTGCTTATAGTGAGTTTTATTTCACAGAAACGCTATGGCCAGATTTTAACGAGTCTGAATTAAACAAAGCCATCACCAACTTTAATAATCGCAATAGGCGTTTTGGCACAAGGCTTAAAGCAAAATCATGCTAAGACAAAGAATCATCACTGCGCTCGTTTTAGCGCCATTATTTATTTGGGCAATATTCTCCATGCCTAGTCACTACTTCGCACGGTTGCTTTTGGTTTTTGTTGCACTTGGCGCATGGGAATTTTCACGTTTAATTAAATTTAAGCGCTTAGTTGCTAGACTGTTATTGATGGTTGGTATTGTTGCCTGCGCACTCACCATCCAAAACAATGTCCAAATTATTGAGTTTGTACTTTACTTGTCCATTTTATGGTGGATGGTTAATTTATACTGGGTACTAAGCTATCCCAATAAAACCAACCTGTGGTTTAATCCGCTTATTGTTCGTATCATAAGCGGTGTATTATTGTTAGTGCCTATGTGGGTTGCATTAATTACTTTACAACAACAATACGGAGCTGATTATTTCTTACTACTCATGCTGATTATTTGGGGTGCTGATTCTGGCGCTTATTTTACTGGCAAGGCAGTTGGCAAAAGAAAATTGGCACCAAAAGTAAGTCCAGGAAAATCAATCGAGGGCGTAATCGGTGGCATTGGTGTTGCCTTAGTGGTAATGGTTATGTTTTTACAATATCAAAATATAGCGACCAATCAATATTTGAGTTATTTACTATTAGCCATTGTTGTCGCTAGCGTATCAGTATTGGGCGATTTGTTTGAAAGCTTATTTAAACGCACCTCAAACATTAGAGACAGTGGACAAACTCTGCCTGGACATGGTGGCATTCTAGACCGAATTGATTCTCTCACAGCAGCGGCGCCATTCTTTCTACTAGGTCTTGGCTTAATATGAAGAATATAACCCTGCTCGGTGCGACTGGTTCTATCGGTAAAAGCACTTTGTCAGTAGTGGATTTACACTCTGATCAATTTAACATTTTTGCTCTAAGCTCCAATACCAACTGGCAACAAATGCTTGAGTTGTGTAACAAATACCAGCCCAATTATGCAGTCATGGTGGACGAGCAGTCTGCTGAAAAATTATCAAATGCAGTCATCACTGATATTCAAGTACTTAGTGGCACTCAGGCGTTAGATAAGGTTGCCGCCCATCAAGACACCGACTTTGTTATGGCTGCTATTGTGGGCGCTGCTGGCATGTCCTCAGCCCTTTGTGCTGCCAAAGCAGGCAAGCGCATTATGCTTGCAAATAAAGAATCGCTGGTATTGTCAGGTGATATTTTTATGAAGGCAGTGGCAGAATTTAATGCCGAACTGATTCCTGTTGATTCAGAGCACAGCGCAATTTTCCAGTGCCTACAAAGTGGCAGATCGGGCTTAAACAAAATACAGTTAACTGCCAGTGGTGGCCCGTTTTTGAATACATCGATTAGCAAACTTAAATCCATTACCCCAGATCAGGTTTGTGCACATCCAAACTGGTCAATGGGGCGTAAAATTTCGGTTGATTCTGCCACCATGATGAACAAAGGACTGGAGGTGATTGAGGCGCATTACTTATTTTCAATCGTTCCAGAACAAATTGATGTGGTGATACACCCGCAAAGCATTGTACACTCATCAGTCTATTATAAAGACGGCTCAACACTATCTCAACTAGGCAATCCAGATATGCGCACAGTCATCTCATATGCCATGAGCTATCCACAACGTATTAACTCTGGCGTTGCTGCGCTTGACTTGACTAACGTTCCTGCCTTAGAGTTTTATCAACCAAATTTTGAAAGATTTACTTGCCTTAAGCTAGCTTTTGAAGCGTTGAACAAGGGCGGTAATGCCATGATTACCATGAATGCAGCCAATGAAATTGCAGTTGAGCATTTTCTTAATCATCAAATTGGTTTCTTAGACATACCAAAAATCGTTGACCAAACACTAAGCACCATGAAACACACAACGCCTAACTCTTTAGATGAGGTTGTTAATAACGACCTTGTTGCTCGTGAAACGACCCGTGAAATCATCAAGCAGTATGAGTAAGCTCTATACAAGCATATTGCTAATATTGATGTCTTTTAGTATGGCATCTACGCCTGCTTATGCTGACAACAACACATATCACTTTACTGTTAAGCGTGGTGACTCACTAAGCCAATATTTTTACAAACTTGGGCTGTCTAATCGATTGCTTGCTAATCTGCTTTTTGCCAATAAAAACAATAAAAAACTCAACCAACTTATTATTGGTCATAAGCTAACCATTAGGTTGCGTAATAATCTACAGTTCAAATCCTTAACCTATCAGTTAAACCGTAAAACCAACCTAAACATTGTGCTTAGCGGTAATGACTTCTCTACTATTCTCAACAGTCAATCTAAAAAGACACCTAGTGATTTGTCCACAACAGTGGTTAATATTAACCACTCCTTTGGTGCTGATGCGCAAAAATCAGGAGTTGGTTTTAGCACTATTAACCTCATTGTTAAAGCGCTTTCATGGCAACTAAATTTTAATACTGACCTTAAAAAAGGCGACCGATTTATCATTGTTAATGATGGTAGTGCAAAACCAGTTGCCATCATTTACCAAAGTATTATCAAAAACAAATCCATTGAGGCGTTTGCTTATAAAAATAAACATGGGCATTTTGGTTACTTTGATCGCTCTGGACGCTCTTTGAATTCATCTTTTTTAAAAGCGCCATTGAAATACAAGCGCATTAGCTCCAAATTTCAACTTAGGCGTTACCACCCAATTTTAAAAACTTGGCGCCCCCATCGAGCCGTTGATTATGCAGCCAACTACGGCACTCCTGTTTATTCTACTGCTAATGGCATAATCACCACTAAAGGCAAAAAAGGCGCACTTGGCGAGACTGTCATCATTCAACATGGCTTTGATTACACCACTGTTTATGCACATTTATCAAGATATGCCAACAGCCTGTACAAAGGCCAAAAGGTTAAAAAAGATCAAATAATTGGTTATGTAGGTTCAACAGGTCTCTCAACAGCCCCGCACCTACATTATGAACTACACCACAAAGGCAAGAGAAGAGATCCTCTCACTTATAAACTGACTGCACAAAAGAGCATCAGCCGTGCCAATTTGCAGGATTTTAAAATCAAGGTTAATAAAATTTTATCTAGTTTGTAGTTTGAGTATCAATCCAAACACGCCAATTGGGCGGATTAAGATCAGATAAATAATCTAACTTTATGTATTGTTCTTGATATGCCTGTGCTCCTGCGACATGGTTTAATATTGCAAACGTAATTAACTCATTAATGTATTGTATTTTTTTAGTGCCTGGCACCAGCGATTCATTACGAATAATGGCTGCCATTAGTGCAGATCTTGCATTGCCATGCACTTTAAAAGATTCTTCAAATAAATTTAAGGCCAAAAATTCATTCTTAATAAAGCCGCTACTGCCATCAAGCAAATTTAAAGCATACTCATACAAAGCAGGGTCATAACTCTTTCTCACCAATTTAATCAAAATTTCATTAGCTTCGCGCTCTAAAGGAGCGTATCCCATCAATTTACTGCCGTATCGAACTTGTTTTGAAATCTCATACATGGCATCAAAATCGCCCAAATCAAAAGCACCTTTTAACAATAAAGACTGCCCTCTTAATGCCACATCGCGTGAACCAATTTCATGGCCAATTTTAATAAGTCGCAATGCGCCTTCTGACAACGTTGAGGCAATTACCGAATGCTGTACAAGTACGCAAATAATTAGAATTTTTCTTAGCGTCATAACTTAACAATTATTTTACCATGGCTTAAGTTGTCATAATTTATAATCATAGTCACACAATTGATTAAAATAACACTTAAATTAAGCAATTTATACAT
This sequence comes from Candidatus Ruthia sp. Plio_17_S18, assembly GCA_021730105.1. Lineage (GTDB taxonomy): Bacteria > Pseudomonadota > Gammaproteobacteria > PS1 > Pseudothioglobaceae > Ruthia. Next base: position 27,667 of record CP072538.1, on the reverse strand, counting down.
AAATTCATGGGAACACTATTTAGCACAAATCTAAGCCTGCCACTGATTCAAAGAGGCAAAGTTAGAGACATTTATGACATTGACGATAAACGCATGTTAGTTGTTACCACTGACCGACTCAGTGCCTTTGATGTTGTTTTTGATGATCCTATTGCTAACAAAGGTATCATCTTAACTGAAATGGCAAATTTTTGGTTTGAGAAAACCAAGCTTATTATTCCCAATCACTTAATTCTTGAGCCACTTGATAGCGTTCTAAATACCAAAGAGGCGGCTCTAATCAAAGGTCGTGGCGTTATTGTCAAAAAACTCAAACCCCTTGCTGTTGAGGCCATTGTTCGTGGCTACATTATCGGCTCTGGTTGGAAAGACTACCAACAAACAGGCAAGGTTTGTGGCATCAAACTACTCACCAGCCTACAACTGGCCGAAAAGCTGCCTAAAGCACTCTACACCCCCTCTACAAAAGCAAATTTATGCGAACATGACGCCAATATTGATTTTGATAAAACGGTTGAAATTTTAGGTCACAATCTAGCTGAACAAGTCAAGCAAGCAAGTCTTAAAATTTATCAATTTGCTGCTGATTATGCTTTAGAACGTAGCATTATTATCGCTGACACCAAATTTGAATTTGGACTGGATGAGCACAACCAATTAACCTTAATGGATGAAGTGCTAACGCCAGACTCATCACGCTTTTGGCCAAAGGCTGATTATCAAGTAGGCGTTAGCCCCAAAAGTTTTGACAAGCAAATTGTGCGCGACTATCTAGAAACGCTAGGTTGGGATAAGACTCCCCCTGCACCAACACTGCCACAATCCATTATTCAACAAATCGCTGACAAATACAAAGAGGTTCAGCAGCGATTAATGCAAGATTAAAAACCATGCAAATTAATGGACTTATTGCAAAAATGCACGCCCACTTAAATAGTGGCGTGGCACAGTACCAATTGCCAATTGGTGATAAATTACTCAATATGAATGATTTGATAAGCGAACAAATCAGCCTTGAATTTAATGGTGTAATTGTGTGCTCAAATTGTAAAAAACGCACCAATAAAAGCTACTCTCAAGGGTTTTGCTATCCTTGCTGTCAACGTTTAGCCCGGTGTGATTTGTGCATTATGAGGCCTGAAACTTGCCACTATCATCTTGGCACATGCCGTGAACCACAATGGGGGCTGAATAATTGCTTTAACCCGCATGTTGTTTATTTTGCCAATTCGTCTGGCGTAAAGGTTGGTATCACTCGTAAAAGCAATATTCCTAGCCGTTGGATTGATCAAGGTGCAATTGCTGCACTGCAAATACTTGAGGTCAGCAATCGGCTCAAATCAGGGCAAATTGAAATGGCACTTAAAGATTATATCGGTGATAAAACTAACTGGCTAAAAATGCTCAAAAACGAGGTGGAATACGTTGACTTAAGCACAATGCGCGATGCTTTGCTTAAAAAAATATCCCACTTAATTGATGATTTAGGTGCAATCATGCTAGACAATGAAGTTCTAGAAATTAACTACCCTGTGGTAGAATACCCTATCAAAACTAGCTCATTAAATTTTGGTAAAACCCCTATAATTAAAGGTGTTTTGCAAGGCATTAAAGGACAATACTTACTGCTTGATACAGGCGTGCTAAACATTAGAAAGTTTAGCTCGTATCATATTACATTAACTTATTAGGCAAATAAACATGGCAGGTTTAGAAATACAAGATTTAGAAACTGGCACAGGTGCGACTTGCAAGGTCGGCGATTCTGTCTCAATGCATTACACTGGTTGGCCCACCAATGGCAAAAAGTTTGACTCTAGCGTTTGATAGAAACGAGCCTTTTGATTTTAAACTTGGTGTTGTACAAGTCATTGCTGGCTGGGACCAAAACATTGATTGCATGTGCGTTTTGGGCTGATTGAAAACGAACACCGAACCCGACAAGCAACTAGAGGCATTTGCGAGATGTTTAAACAATATGGCTTATTATAAAAACGAATTTGATACAAACTCAAAATCATGAAACTATCAGTCAGCGAATTCAAAAACTCTCACCGCAAATGCTTAACGCTATTAGGCATGTCAGGCGTGGGAAAAACACACCTAGCAAAACTCCTTAGCCATCAAGATAAATACTTTCATTATTCTGGCGATTATCGCATTGGTGCTGAGTATTTGAATGATAAAATTTTAAACAATATCAAAAGTCACGTCAGACAAGACAAATGGCTTAGAAATCTGCTAGATAACGAGTCTATAAGTATTCAAAATAACATTACCTTTGATAATTTATCATCAGTCTCTGCTTTTTTGGGCAAGACGGGCAATCCTGAACTGGGCGGCACACCCATTGATACTTTTGTTGTTCGTCAAGCAATGCACCTAAACGCAGAGACCAAGGCCATGCTTGACGTACCACAATTTATACAAAAATCCAAAACACAAGGGTTTAATCATTTTATTAATGACGCGGGTGGCAGTCTGTGTGAATTAGACAATGAACAGGTATATCAAACTCTATCTGATAATACGGTGATTCTCTACATTAGAGCCAGTAAAACTAACGAAACTGCCCTGGTTGAACGTGCACAAACACACCCAAAACCTTTGTATTATCAGGCTGATTTTCTGAAACAACAATTGGATATTTACCTACAAAAAAATCATCTAATTTATGTCGCACAAATCGACCCAAACGAGTTTGTACGCTGGGTGTTTCCACGCCTGCTTGAACATCGCAAGCCAAAATATGAAGCCATTGCCAAAAAATATGGATACATCATTGACAGCGAGGATTTGTATCAGTGCAAGCATGCCAATGAGGTCTTTGAGCTTATTTATGGAGCGATGAACTAATGCCACTAATTGCACATTCAAACTTGCCTTCTTTTGCACGCCTTAAAGATGAGGGCGAAACCATTCTATCAAAAGACAGAGCAAATAACCAAGCCATTCGTGAATTGCACATTGGCTTATTAAACATGATGCCAGATACTGCACTTGAAGCAACCGAGCGCCAATTTTTTCGCCTTGTTGGACATTCTAATCAAATTGCACAATTTTATCTACATCCATTTACACTATCGTCAATCAAACGCGATGAAAAAACAAGTCAGCACGTCAAACAACATTATCAAACTTTTACAGATATTAAAACCCAAGGGCTTGATGCACTGATTATTACAGGTGCACACATTGAACAAGCAAATTTGCAAAAAGCACCTTTCTATGAAGAATTAAAAGAAGTGGTTGATTGGTCGTACGACCACGTTACTTCAACACTATGTTCATGTTTAGCAACGCACTCTGTCTTGGAATTTAGATATGGACAAAAACGCCAAGCCATTGGTGGAAAATGTTGGGGTGTATTTCCGCACCAAGTGCTAGAGAGGCAACACCCTTTAATGAATGGCGTGAATACACTCTTTGATGTGCCACATTCTCGCTTTAATGAAATTTCAAAGGCGCAATTTGATGTTGCTGGGGTTAAAATTTTGGTTGAAAGCAAAATCGGTGTACACTTGGGTGTTAGTGAAGATTTATTAAGGATTGTATTTTTCCAAGGTCATCCAGAATACGACACTATTAGCCTATTAAAAGAATACAAGCGCGATATTATTGCCTATTTGGAAAAAACACGAAATGACTATCCGCCTTTCCCTGAGCACTATTTAACCGAGCAAAGTAAAGCCGTTCTCAATGAGTATAAAGCCAAACTTTTGTCCGCAGAATTTAGCATTGCAGACTTTCCTGAGCAACTCATTAGCAAAACCCTAAATAACACTTGGGGCAATGCCACTAATGTCATTATCAATAACTGGATTGGTTGCGTTTACCAAACAACTCATGAAGACATTAACAAGCCATTTATGGCTGGCATTAATCTACATGACCCGCTTAATTTAAAATAGTGCGCTCAACCTCAAAGCCACTACTGAAGTGGTTTGACCAGTTTGGTCGCCACTGTCTATCTTGGCAAGCAGCACAAGACATGCCAAACAAGATAAATATCCAAAGCCAAAGAAAAACAAATCCGCCCGCTCAATTGCCATGTTAATTTTTAAAGATGACAAATACAACATCTACTTACAAAAACGCCCAAACCATGGTATTTGGGGTGGGTTGTGTGTGAGCTTTGTAGAGTGTACAGACAATAACAAAGATATTCAGTAAGCTATAACTGATTTTCACCCATCAGCTTTGATAGAAAAGAGCTTAACCATTTTTAAACACAGCTTCACCCAACCCAATACTCATTCACTGCCCAGATGTCAAGGGTGAGTTCAAATCCTCATCCTAGTTAAATATTGGCGTACCAAAACCAGTTGATAACATCCTCTGCCAATTAGACTAAAATAAATGCTTATGCAACTCATTCGTGGATTACAAAATTTAAAACCTCATTTGGGTAGTGTCGTTACCATTGGCAACTTTGATGGTGTGCATATAGGACATCAAAAAATTATCAAAACCTTGGTTAATACAGCACAATCCATGAACTTGCCATCAGTGCTTGTTTCGTTCTCACCAACGCCACAACACTTTTTTGGACACGCGCAAGCCACACTGAGTAGTTTTAAGCAAAAACACGCCTTGCTTACAAACCTTGGACTAGATGAGCACTTATTAATCAACTTTAATACGCCATTCTCACAACTCTCTGCTAACGCCTTCATTCAACAGATATTACTAGGTAAACTCAATGTTAAGAGCTGCCTAGTTGGCGATGATTTTCGTTTTGGCGCCAACCGAACAGGTGATTTTTCTTTACTACAAGCCTTTGATTTTGAGGTAGAAAAAACACCCACCGTGTTTCACAACTTTGACAGAGTCAGCAGCTCAAAAATCAGACAATCACTCAAAGAGGGTGATTTTGACTTGGCAAATCAACTGTTAGGACGAAAATTTTCAATTTCAGGAAAAATCATTCACGGCCAAAAACAAGGCAAAACCATCGGTTTTCCTACTATCAATATTCCCATTAAAAGAAAAATCAGCCCGATATTAGGCGTGTATGCCGTTAATATAGCATTAAATGGCAGGACTTACAGAGGTGTATGCAATCTTGGCAAGCGTCCCACAGTTGGGGGTGCAACAATCTTACTAGAAGTCTTTTTATTTGACTTTAACAGCCAAGTTTATGGCGAAAATGCCAATGTTATATTTAAATACAAAATTCGCGACGAACAAAAATTTTATTCTTTTTCAGCACTAAAACAACAAATAAAGTCAGACGTTAAAAATTCCAAAAACTTTTTTGGGCTATGAGCAACCTTCTTTAAAATTTTTCCTTATCAAGTTGGACAAGTAAATCAATGACTTGGTGCGGGTAAACCTCTAAAGCTTTGCAATACTTAATTACCTCTACAATATCTAGGCATATATCGCCTGTTTTAATATTGCAAATAAGCGGTGGTGCTACTTGCAGTTTTTTAGCTAAAGTTCTTTGAGATAAGCCCAATTTATTTCTTTGTTCAAGCCAAAACTTACGCAAAGTGGCATGTATATTTGAATGGACTGATTGCCTAAATTTAACATGTTTAATTGCGCCTATTTTAGGATCAAGCAATAAAAATGAAAACACATAAGCACAGGCAGTTGTTCTGTCTGGTGCTAGCGCTGGCATTACTCACGACCCGAAAAAGCCAAAAAAGAAGATAAAAGGAAGCTGTCGTTCTTGGCTTTACTTTAAATAAGCTTCCAACTAAGTGTTTGGGTTGCCATAAATGGTACAATATCGCTATGAGCAAAAGGATAGCTTGCTGGTACAGTCCAATCTTTCTTTTTGAGTGTAATGGTCTGTGTATTATGAGGCAAGTTATAAAAATCTGCACCGAATTTTGAGGCAAACCCTTCTAACTTATCTAGTGCATTTTGGTGTTCAAAAACCGTAGCATAAAGTTCAATGGCACAATGTGCGGTAAAAATGCCAGCACAGCCGCAAGCAGATTCTTTATCAGTCTTAGCATGTGGCGCAGAATCTGTACCTAAGAAAAATTTAGCATTGCCACTAGTTGCAGCGTTTAATAGTGCTAATTGATGCGGATTTTTTCGCTTTAAGACTGGTAAACAAAAGTAATGTGGCTTGATGCCGCCCACCAACATATCGTTCCTATTGGCCAAAAGATGGTGTGGTGTAATGGTTGCTGCTATTTGATGATGACTTGCTAAAACAAAATCAACGGCATCTTTAGTGGTAATGTGTTCGAACACGACTTTCAACTCAGGAAAATCACTCTCCACTTGAGTCAGCACCTCATCAATAAACACCGCTTCACGGTCGAAAATATCCACCTCGCTACGTGTTACTTCACCGTGCACTAAAAGTGGCATGCCTAGTTTTTGCATACTTTCCAGTGTTGGGTAAAGTTTGGCAATATTGGTCACACCACTATCTGAGTTAGTAGTTGCCCCTACAGGATATAACTTAGCTGCTACAACGCCATTATCAATCGCCTCTTGAATATCTTTAGGCATGATGTTGTCGGTCAAATATAAGACCATCAATGGGTTAAATTTGCTGCTTTTTGGTAAAGCAGATAAAATTTCTTCTTTATAAGCACGCGCCTGAGTAGCGTTAGTCACAGGTGGACTTAAATTAGGCATAATAATTGCTCTGCCCATTTGCGCCGCCGTCATGTCAATAATTGATTTTAATGCTGCGCCTGAGCGTACGTGTAAATGCCAGTCGTCTGGTTTGATTAGGGTTATTTGTTGATTGTTCATTTGTTCAAAAAAGGTGATTTTAAAGTGTTCAAAAAATGGGGTTTTCTTTACATATTATTGCTGATATGCTCAAAAATATAATTTTTTGAACAGTTAGTGTCCAATATTGGCCGATTGTTCTTTCATATTTTTAACATCCATCAACAAACCAAACCAATAATAAACTTCACGCCCAATCTTATACTTTTCTAGCCATTTTTTGCCAACTGCTCTAAATAACGATGTGCCAACCATAACGCCTTAAGAACAGGTACCGTTTCAAAATCGTTTTTTAAAATATCAGCAATATAGTGCATAATACCATGTCCAAAAAAATACTGATTTTAATGCATACCACCTATTAAGTATTCAAAAAATGAAGTTTTTGGACACTTAATAGGTGAGTTTTTTATATTTGATAAATCGCACCCAGCACTCTTTCGCTCTTAGCACCTGTTACCGACGCTAAACTTGATGGCAAACCTGCTAAAGTTCGTTGGGCAAAAAAACCAAATGCAGCAGCTTCTACATAATCTACAAATACGCCCAAATCATTAGTAAATGTAACATTGCTATCAGGGTTTTGACAAGCTAAACGCTCAAACAAAAATAAATTGTGTACACCGCCGCCACACAAATATACATCTGCACCTAATGGAATGTTTGCAGAAATGCTCATTACTGTGAGCTCTATTAGAGTTCTTTGCACATCTTCAGGTGGCTCAGTGTCATTTATATGTTGCGACAGCCAATCTAAATTAAAATATTCTGGACCTGTGCTTTTGGGGTGTTCTTGATGGAAATAATCATCTGCAAGCATTGAGTTTAATAAGAATTGATTAACTCGTCCAGAACGCGACCAAACGCCATCCAGATCGTAATCTAATCCCTTGTTCTTTTTTATCCAGTTGTCTAGTAATGTATTAGCAGGGCCTGTGTCAAACCCAATTATATCGCTATTAAAGCTGTGTGTGATATTAGCAATGCCACCCAAATTAATAATGACGCCGTCTTTGCCATTAAGCATATGCTGATGATAAATCGGTGTGAGTGGCGCACCTTGCCCGCCAGCAGCTACATCTTGCATGCGAAAATCAGCCACTGTGATAATGCTCGTCTGCTCAGCAATCAATGCACCGTGGCCAATTTGCATTGAATACTTTCCACCTTGGTGGAAAATGCTTTGCCCGTGTGAGCCGATTGCTCTAATATTCCGTGCCTCAAGCCCTGCTTGTTGCAATAATAAGTGTACTGTGTCAGCAAAGCAACTCGCCACTTGAATGTCAATATTAGTCAGATTTGCTAATGAGGTTTTTGAATTTTGAGTAAGATCTAATAGGCTTTGCTTTAGCTTATCAGGGTAGGGCAGATAGGCTTGGGTTAGTATTTTCCTACCCGTCTCATTGATAATAACACCATCAACGCCATCAAGACTAGTGCCTGACATTAAGCCAATGTAGTTAGCCATGACACTTTTTATATTTTTTGCCTGAGCCACAAGGACAGAGGTCGTTTCGCCCTACTTTTTGCTTTTCTCTTTGGTACGTGTTTTGTTGGGTAGCTTCTAATTCGGCATCATCAACACCCAGCGTTACAACTTCTTCATGCTGAGCCTGCGCTCCTTCATTGTTTTGCTGTTCAACATCTGAGGCATCGGTATTTTCATTAATGACGACACTGGATAGAGATTTAACAATTTCAATATTAATAGTGTCTAGCATCGAGGTAAACATAGCAAACGATTCGCGCTTATATTCTTGCGTTGGATTCTTTTGAGCATAGCCACGTAGATTAACACTTTGGCGTAAATAATCCATGGCTGCTAAATGTTCTTTCCAATAGTGATCAAGGGTTTGCAACATAACTGCTTTTTCAAATTCACGCATGAGCTCAGTGTCAACCATGTCTTCTTTGTGGTCACAAATTATGCTGAGTCCTTGGATAATTCTTGATTGCAGTTCATCAATATCAATGCCCTCATAAAGCCATTGTTGTAATGGAAAATCGGCTGAATAGTCTGATTTTAGTGCATTATGTAATCCTTCAACATCCCAATCCTCTTCCATCAATTCAGCTGAAATATAGTCTGCAAAAAGCTGCTCAATGACTTTTTCTCTAATACTGATAAAACGATCTTGAACATCGTTGACACTCATCAAATCATCGCGCAATTGATAGATAACTTTTCTTTGGTCATTGGCAACATCATCATATTCTAAAAGGTGTTTACGTGCGTCATAGTTTATGCCTTCTACTTTTCTTTGGGCGTTTTCAATAGCTCGATTGACCATTTTGTGCTCAATCGCCTCGCCTTTTTCCATGCCCAATCTTTGCATCATAGAGGCCATTTTTTCGCTGGCAAAAATACGCATTAAATTATCTTCTAACGACAAATAAAAACGCGTTGAACCCACATCACCCTGACGCGCAGCACGACCACGTAATTGATTATCCACTCGTCGTGACTCATTACGCTCTGTGCCTACAATATGCAAACCACCTGCCTTAATAACGTCGTCATGCTGAATTTGCCAGTCGACTTTTTGCTTATTCGTTGCCTCTTCAGGCAATTTACCACCAAGTACAATATCCGTACCTCGACCTGCCATATTGGTCGCAATGGTCACTGCACTAATACTACCAGCATTGGCAATAATAATTGCCTCTCGTTCATGCTGTTTGGCATTTAAAACTTCGTGTTTAATGTTATTTTTTTCTAATAATGCAGAAATTAATTCTGAATTTTCAATGCTACTAGTACCCACCAAAACTGGCTGTCCAGTTTGCTGACAATTAGCAACATCAAGCGCAATGGCTTCAAATTTTTCTTGCGTTGTTAAATAAATTTGGTCTGATTTGTCTGCGCGTGCAGATGGCTTATTAGGCGGAACAACCACAGTTTCCAGTCCGTAAATATCTTGAAATTCTACAGCTTCAGTATCGGCAGTGCCTGTCATACCTGAAAGTGTTGCGTAAAGTCTAAAATAGTTTTGAAAAGTAATTGAGGCGAGCGTTTGGGTTTCCTTTTTAATGCTCACCCCTTCTTTTGCTTCAATGGCCTGATGTATCCCTTCTGACCAACGACGACCTGGCATAGTCCTGCCAGTAAATTCATCAACAATCACAACCTCGTCACCTTGCACAATATAGTCCACATCTTTTTGGAATAAAATATGTGCACGTAATGCTGAGTTGATATGCTGCATTAGCAAAATATTGTTCGCATCATAAAGACTAGCACCTTCTGGCAAGGCGTCAGCATCAATTAACAAACGCTCGGCTTTGCCGTGGCCACCATCAGTCAAAAACACTTGCTTGTGCTTTTCATCAACGGTGTAATCACCTGTCACTTCAATAACTATTTCCTTGCCTTCGCCACTTTCTGTTTGCTTGGTAAAATTAGGAATCATGTGATTAATGGCCTGATAAATTTGCGCATAATCATCTGCTGGACCAGAAATAATCAAAGGCGTTCTAGCCTCGTCAATTAAAATCGAATCCACCTCATCCACAATGGCAAAATTAAGCACGCGTTGCACTTTTTGCTCAGAAGTAAATGCCATATTGTCACGCAGATAATCAAAACCTAGCTCATTATTAGTTGCATAGGCAATGTCACACAGATAGGCTGCTTGTTTGTCTTCATGTGACATATTTGAGATAATAATGCCTACACTCATGCCTAAAAAATCAAACACCTTGCCCATCCACTGCGCATCACGAGTTGCTAAGTAATCATTCACAGTAACTATGTGTACGCCTTTACCACTAAGCGCATTAAGATATGCAGGCAAAGTTGCCACTAAAGTTTTACCCTCACCTGTACCCATCTCTGCGATGTTGCCATCATTAAGCACTATGCCGCCAATGAGTTGTACATCATGGTGTCTAAGGCCTAGTACTCGTATTGATGCTTCGCGAATTACAGCAAATGCCTCAACAAGGATTGAATCTAGGGGCTCTTGATTGTTAATTCTGTCTTTAAATTCTTGAGTTTTGGACTTAAGTTGCTCGCCATTAAGTGCTTGCATGTTTGGTTCTAATGCAGTAATTTGACCAACAGTTTTATATAATACCCTGATGAGTCGATCGTTTCTAGAGCCAACAATCCTTGATAAAACTTTATTTATAATACTCATATAGAATATATTTAAATTAATTTAAAAAACCTATTTTCTCATAGATATATAAATGTGTAAGTATAAAACCCTAACCAATCTTGCAAGTTTTGTACCCAGCGGTCAACTTGGGAAACTACTTGCCCAAGCAAAGGTCTATAACCAAATCAACATTGAGCTGGCTAAGCTTTTACCAAGCACATTAAAACCGCTTGAATTGTGTTTAATTAAAGACAACAAGGCAACATTAATCACTCATAACCAAGCCATTGCCTTTAGAGCTCAAAAGCAATTAGTGGCATTGCTAGAACTTTTGACACAAATACCAGCGCTTGAGTCTATAACACACATAGAAATCAAAATTAATATCAACAAATAGAGCTCATAACAATTATCTATTACATTAAGTTGATATACATTATAATCGTTGTGGTTTAAAATTAGATTTTATTTCGAATATTCAAAATAAAGGATTGTAACCCTATGTTAGAACAAGAGATAGACTTAAAGAAAAGGCGCTTTTTAACGGGTGCTACAAGCGTGGTTGGTGCGGTAGGTGTTGGTTTTGTATTGGTGCCATTTTTATCATCATGGATGCCTTCAGCAAGAGCAAAAGCTGCTGGTGCGCCCGTTGATGTTGATATTAGCAAGTTAGATAATGGACAGTTGGTTAGAGTTCTGTGGCGGAAAAAGCCCGTTTGGATTTTTAAGCGTGACAAAACAACCATTGAAAATTTAAGCACGCTGGACAGCGTCTTAACCGACCCTGATAGTCATGAACTTTCTCAACAACCAGAATACGCTAAAAATCTTTATCGCTCAATTAATCCTGATATTGCCGTTATTGTTGGCGTTTGCACCCATTTAGGCTGTTCGCCAACCTATAGACCTGAACTGGGCGCTGCCGATCTTGGTGGAGATTCATGGAAAGGTGGTTTTTATTGCCCTTGCCATGGTTCTAAGTTTGACTTAGCAGGCAGAGTTTATGCGGGCGTTCCAGCACCAACAAATTTGGTCATTCCACCTTATCATTTTGTCGCCGATTCTCTCATTCGAATTGGCATTGACCCAAAAGCATAATCAGGAGAATAGGATGGATAACAACAAAAACTGGATTGATCAAAGGTTTCCACTAACTAAAGTTTGGAACGAGCATTTAGCAGAATATTACACCCCTAGAAATTTTAATTTTTGGTACTTTTTTGGCTCATTGGCCATGCTGGTATTGGTCATACAGATTGTAACAGGCATTTTCTTAACTATGCATTTTAAGCCTGATGCGGCATATGCCTTTGCTTCAGTTGAATACATTATGCGTGATGTTGACTGGGGTTGGCTCATTCGTTACCTACACTCGACAGGTGCCTCTGCTTTTTTCATTGTTATTTATTTGCACATGTATCGTGGCTTGCTTTATGGCTCATACAAAGCCCCACGTGAGTTGATTTGGATTTTGGGTATAGTGCTATATATTGCATTAATGGCAGAAGCCTTTATGGGCTACGTATTACCATGGGGGCAAATGTCGTATTGGGGCGCACAAGTGATTATCTCGCTATTTGGCTCGGTGCCCGTATTTGGCCCAGATATTCTAATCTTCATATTAGGTGACTATGCAGTGGGCGATCCTGCTATAAACCGTTTCTTTTCATTACACGTGATTGCCTTGCCGTTGATGTTAGTTGTTTTGGTGTTTTTGCATATTGTGGCATTACACACAGTAGGATCAAACAATCCAGACGGGGTAGAAATAAAGAAAAATAAAGACAAAAATGGTATTCCTAAAGACGGCATTCCATTTCACCCATACTACAGTGTTAAGGATATTGTGGGCGTGGTAGTATTTTTAATGATTTTCTCAGCTGTTGTGTTTTTCGCTCCAGCAATGAATGGCTACTTCTTAGAAAATGCCAATTTTGTTGAGGCAAACCCACTTAAAACACCTGATCATATTGCACCACTTTGGTACTTAACGCCTTTTTACTCAGTATTAAGAGCTATTCCACCCATGTTTGGTTCACAATTCCCAGGCGTTGTTGGTATGTTTGCAGCACTATTAATTTTAATTGCACTGCCGTGGTTAGATAGATCTAGCGTGAAGTCAATCCGCTATCGCTCATGGCCTTATAAAGTCGCCTTAGGGGTTTTTGTGATTAGTTTTGTCGTACTTGGCTACTTAGGCATGCAGCCAGTAACACCAATTAACGCACTACTAGCAAGAGTATTTACGGTCACTTATTTTGGATTCTTTATCTTAATGCCTTGGTTTACTTCCATTGGAAAAATCAAACCAGTGCCAACAAGAGTAACGGAGTAAATGATGAAAAAACAATCACACACAGTACTAGTAGCAGTTGCGATTTTAACTTTCTCTTTTAATGTATTCGCATCAACTGAAGTTCATCTAGATTATGCCAATACTGACATCAGTGATAAAAAATCGTTGCAAAGAGGTGCAAAGTTATTTATGAATTACTGCTCCGGTTGTCATTCAATCCAGTTCATGCGCTACAATCATATTGGAAAAGACTTATTTTTAGATGATATCATTGCCGCTTATGAGAAAGCAAGAGTGGCTGCGTTAAGTAATAAGCCACTAGAACGTGGCGACCTTGTGGCTCTTTCAAGGGCGTTTGATAATGAACTCACTAATCTCGACCAAGCTAAAAGTTTTTTTGCAAAAATCTCTAATGAAGAAATTGAAAAGAACTTAATAAAAGCCACTGATAAAGAGGTGGAAAAAAACCTAATATTTACCGATGAAAAGGTAGGTTCACTAATTATTTCAGCCATGCCTGTTTCTGATGCCAACCAATGGTTTGGCAACAGCCCAGACTTATCTTTGGTGTCACGCTCAAAGGGCGTAGATTGGATATACTCTTACTTACGTGGGTTTTATAGAGACGATTCACGTATATTTGGTGTAAACAACCACGTGCTAGAAAATGCCTCTATGCCAGATGTTCTATGGCAGTTAAAACAAGACAAATCTAGCAAAGAATTTGATCAAGATATTAGAGATATTACCAACTTCCTAGACTATGTTGGTGAGCCAGCTCAACTAGTACGATTCAATCTTGGTATTAAAGTATTGGGCTTTTTGTTTGTTTTGTTCATTTTTGCCTATTTACTGAAAAAAGAATACTGGAAAGATGTTAAATACGGCAAATGGCGCGCTAAAGATTAATTTCTAATACAAGTAAAGTTTACTCTATATAACGGCGCTTTTAAAAACTCCGTTTTTATTATTTTTAAAGGTAGTCGTTATGTTAACCAAACCTAATCCCGCTTCAACAACACTTTATTCTTCACCACAAGACATGAAATCCCATGCAGTGCGTTTCATCATGGCTGAGAAAAATATTGAAAGAGAAGTGTTAAATTTAAAACTTGAAGAAATCCCTGAAGAAATTCTAGAGCTTAACCCGTGTCAATCACTGCCCGCTTTGTTTGATAGAGGAATTGTTTTATACGACCTTTCAGTGGTTATGGAATACCTTGATGAGCGTTTCCCATTCCCGCCATTACTGCCTGTAGACCCGATTGAAAAATCAGAAAAAAGACTACTTATCTTTAGATTTACCAGAGCACCTGGTTGTTGGTTTGAATTGGTAAACACTATTGAATCAGGTAGCAAGAAAGATGCTAATGAGGCACGCAAAATCCTAAAAAGCAACCTGATTGAATTGGTGCCTTTATTTGCTTATAAACCATTCTTCAAAAGCGACGACATGACCATTGTTGATGCTTGCCTAGGAGTTTTATTATGGCGTTTAAAAAAGTTTGATATTGAGCTAGGTGCACCAGGAAAAGCCGTTACGGATTATGCAAATAGACTTTTTGCCAGAGACAGCTTTAAAGCAAGCTTAACTGACTGCGAAAAAGAATATAACTAAAAAACAATGGCTGTGCCTTCTGTAACGCCCTACTTAATCAGAGCCTATCACGCATGGATGGAAGACGCTGAGCTAACCCCTCACATATTAGTCGACTGTACCTATTCGGGCGTGGCTGTGCCAAAGCAATTCATTCAACAAGACAAAATTGTTCTAAATATTGATAGCAATGCAACTCATGACTTAGTTATCAATAATGACAACCTTAGCTTTAAAGCAAGGTTTTCTAATAAATCAGTTGATATCTTTGTGCCTATCAATGCGGTTGCTAGCATTTACGCTGGTGAAAATGGCGAAGGCATGTTTTTTGAAGTTAAAACTAAAAAAACCGAAGAAAAAAAACCAAACTTAACATTGCTTGACTAAAGTCCTAACAGGGATTTCTCAACTTGGCTTTCAAACGCCGCTAAATCGTCTTGATTAAACACATTGATATCAATATTCGTATACTGAGCGATTGCTTGTGCATTTTGTAACAAATTAGGCTGAATTTGGTTCAACACCAACATACTTATATTAATCCCACAACGCTGAGCTGCGTTAATGCTAAGCAATGCTTGATTAACTGCGCCCAGCTCATCTTTGACCACCAGCACCACTGGCATATCAAGTGCTTGAATTAAATCACTATTTAATGCTTGTGTCGCTATTGGAGAAAGTAGCCCGCCCGCCCCTTCAACAACAACAAACTCATCTGCTGTACAAACACCGACCAAATCATCTAAGATAAGTTCTAGCCCCAAGGCTTGGCTTGCCATTTGCGCACTACTACACGCCTCAAACTTATATCGGCACACTTTGTCGATTGGCTCATTAGTATTACAAGCCTTGGATAATAACAAGGCATCCTTTGGTATTAACTGCCCATTTCTATTTTCACAATCACTTTCAACTGGCTTTCTAACACTCACTTTGCGAGTATTTGCTAATAACCTAATCAAATGTTGGGCAATAAATGTTTTACCAACACTTGTACCGCTACCACTAATGAATAATCCTTTCATGAATAATAATTTTAACAGCAAAAATGTATAATACCATCTATGCACAATAACTTAAAAAATCTGTTCTGCGGGCTTTCACTAAACTCACCCATTGTTCTTTTATCAGGCTGTGTTGGTTTTGGTGAAGAATATGCACGGATTAATGGATTTTCTAACTCCGATGTGGGTGCTGTATGTCTTAAAGGCACAACTCTAGAGCCACGCCTTGGCAATATCCCTCATCGCATATGCGAAACGCCTAGTGGTATGATTAATGCCATCGGGCTGCAAAATCCGGGGACGGGTGCGGTGATTAACGACATTATGCCGAATTTAGATAAAACTGAAACGCGTTTTATTATTAATATCTCTGGTTCGTCCGTTGAAGAATATGGCGAAATTACTAAGCATTTTGATGGCACAGATATTGACGCAATTGAAATTAACATTTCTTGCCCAAACGTCAAAGAAGGTGGCATAGCATTTGGTAATGATCCAGATATGTCCTATCGAGTGGTTGATATTTGTCGGAAAAATACCTCAAAGCCAATCATCACTAAATTATCACCCAACCAAACTGACATTGCGTTTAGCGCTCAGCGCTGTATTGATGCAGGTACTGATGGTTTAGCAGTGATTAACACACTTATGGGTATGGGTATTGATACTAAAACCAAAAAACCAATCGTTGGAAACAATCAAGGCGGACTATCTGGCCCTGCCATTAAACCAATCGCTTTGTTAAAAGTACACCAAGTTTATCAAATCAGTAAACCTCACAATGTACCAATCATTGGTCAAGGTGGCATTACCACTGCTAATGATGCAATAGAATTCATCATTGCAGGTGCGGCCACTGTTGGCATAGGTACAGCACTATTTTACGACCCGTTAGTGTGTCATAAAATCAATGATGGTATTAGTGCATATTTAAATAAAAACAACTTAGATAGTATCGGTGATTTAGTGGGCACATTACAGCTCAACTCTGCAATATCAGCCTGTAATACTGACACAAACAAAAATACCCTATGAACTCAGAATATAACGCTCAACAAATTGAGGAGCAAGCTCAAAAATATTGGCAAGACAATAAATCTTTTGAAGTAAGCGAAGACACGTCAAAGGAAAAATATTATTGTTTGAGCATGTTTCCATATCCATCTGGACGCTTGCATATGGGGCATGTGCGTAATTATAGTATTGGCGATGTGATTGCTCGCTATCAAAAAATGCAAGGCAAAAATGTCATGCAGCCGATTGGCTGGGATGGGTTTGGCCTACCAGCTGAAAATGCTGCATTAAAGAACAAAGTCACGCCAGCCAAGTGGACCTATGAAAATATCGATTATATGAAAGAGCAGTTAAGCCAACTGGGTTTTGGCTATGATTGGTCACGAGAACTCGCTACTTGCCACCCAAAATATTATAGCTGGGAACAATGGCTGTTCATTAAGTTATTTGAAAAAGGCTTGGTGTATAAGAAAAATGCCATTGTCAATTGGGACCCTGTTGATCAAACCGTCTTGGCAAATGAGCAGGTGATTGATGGGCGTGGATGGCGTTCTGATGCATTGATTGAGAGAAAAAAAATCTCACAATGGTTTATGCGCATCACCGATTATGCCAATGAATTACTCGATGGCTTGGATAAGCTCGATGGCTGGCCAGACTCGGTCAAAACCATGCAAAAAAATTGGATTGGCAAATCTGTTGGTCTAGAGGTTGATTTTCCTAGACGCAATACCGATGCAATTAGGGTTTACACCACTCGTCCAGACACGCTCATGGGTGTTACTTATCTAGCCATTGCCAGTAAACACCCGCTTGCACTTGAAGCAGGCAAAAATAACCCACAAGTACAGTCCTTTATTGACGAGTACAAAACCCTAGAAACCACAGAAGCAGCAATGGAAACCATGGACAAAAAGGGCATTGATTCTGGGCTAAAATGCACGCATCCAATCACCAATGATGACGTGCCTATTTGGATTGCTAATTTTGTATTAATGGGCTACGGCACAGGCGCAGTTATGAGTGTGCCTGCACACGATGAGCGGGATTATGCATTTGCCAAAAAATATGGCATTGCCATCAAACAAGTCATTAATGAAAATATAAGTATTGATGAAAATGCCATGACCGACAAAGGACTGTTGTTTAACTCGAACGAATTTAACGGCATGAACTTTGACCAAGCCTTTAACAGCATTGCCAAAAACTTAGCAGACAAAAACTTAGGCAGCAAAAAAACCAACTACAGACTACGGGACTGGGGCGTATCACGCCAACGCTATTGGGGCTGTCCAATCCCCATCATTAACTGCCCAAGTTGCGGCGCAGTGGCAGTGCCTGAAGCCGACTTGCCCGTTATTTTACCTGAGGAGGTGAATTTTGATGGTGTTGGCTCGCCAATTAAAAAAATGCCAGAATTTTATCAAACCACTTGCCCGAAATGTGGCGAGGCGGCACAACGAGAAACAGATACTTTCGATACTTTCTTTGAATCATCTTGGTATTTTGCCCGCTACACTTGCAAAGATAATAACGACAAAATGCTAGATGAGCATACCAACTATTGGCTGGCCAATGGCGGTGTGGACCAATATATTGGTGGTATTGAACATGCTATTCTACATTTACTCTACGCTAGATTTTTTAATAAATTATTGCGTGATGAAGGTTTGATTAAGAACGATGAACCTTTTAAAAATTTACTCACCCAAGGCATGGTGCTTAAAAATGGTGCTAAGATGAGCAAGTCCAAAGGTAATACCGTTGACCCTGCACAAATGATTGAAAAATATGGTGCTGATACAGTGCGCCTATTCATCTTGTTTGCCGCACCACCAACCAAAGACCTAGAATGGAGCGATTCAGGACTAGAAGGTGCATATCGCTTTATTAATAAGGTTTACCACTTGGTTAGTGGTTTTATAAAAGACAAAGAAAACAACGCCATCGGCTCTTTAAACATCCTTGATAAAACCCAAAAAAGCATACGCTTTAAGACACATCAAACACTTAATAAAATTACTGACGATATGAGTCTCAGGTATTTATTTAATACCGTTATTGCTGCACTCATGGAACTGTGCAACACATTATCCAAATTTAAGGATACCAGCGAAACTTCTATGGCGCTCCGCCAAGAATCTATCCATATCCTACTTAAAACCCTAAGCCCAATTGCGCCACATCTATGTCACTACTTATGGCAAAAATTAGGCAACAAAAAAGCAATTATCAATGAACCATGGCCAAGTGTTGATAAATCAGCACTGGTTCAAAACGAAGTACAAATCATTGTTCAAGTCAACGGCAAACTACGTGCCAAGTTCATGCTCAGTACTAATGCCGATAAAGAACAAGTTGAAGTGCAAGCATTGGCAGATGAAAATATTACTAAATTCACCGAAGGCAAAGCTATCGTTAAAGTGATTGTCGTGCCAAATAAATTAGTCAATATTGTTGTTAAATAAATCCTGATTGAATACAACTAAGAATAAGGCCTACTTTAAAAGGGAATATATCATGATAAAGATCTCAGTGAGTATTGATGTTTCAAACTTGAAAAAAACAGCGGTGTTTTATGTTGAAGCGATCGGCTATAATAAAGTTCTTGATCAAGGTTTTGACATGGTGGTTCTTTCTGTAGAAAACTGCGATATATATCTGTAAGAAAAATAATCTGGGACAAGTCCTCTAGTATCCAGCAGCAATATTGTCCGTGACTATAAACGCCATTGGACACCTATTCACTTATATTTATTCGGTAATAATGTCGATGAACTTGCATTGAAAATACTAAAATTTGGAGGAAATAATGACTATTGGGGTTCTATTGCTTATTGTGCAGATCCTTTTGGTAATGGGTTTTGTGTAATCAATGAATAAAATATATAAAGAGGGGGTTGATACAAAATTAAATGCACATTATTGACGAGTTTATCTAACAAACGCTTTCTTTTAAAACATTGACACACTTAAACCAATCATGGCACTGGTGGCAATGACGCTCATAATGCTTATTTTAAAGCGAAATAGAGCAATGAATGCAACAATAGTGATGGCTAGAGCAATCCAATCAATTTGTTGATTTTGATACAGCGTGGCCAGAGAAAAGAAGACGGCTAAATTGACAATCACACCAACCACAGAGGCAGTTACGGCTGAAAGTGGGGCGCTGAATTTTAAATCACCACGAGTGGCTTCAATGCCCGGACCGCCTAAAAAAATGAATAAAAATGATGGTAAAAAAGTAAAAAAAGTTGCCACTGAAGCGCCATAAAAACCTGACATTAACATTGAATCTACACCCAAAACCTCATTAACTGTTGCACCCACAAAGCCCACAAAGGCGACCACCATAATCAGTGGGCCTGGGGTTGTTTCACCAAGCGCTAAGCCATCCATCATTTGGGTAGCGTTGAGCCATTGATATTGCTCAACACCACCTTGGTAAATATAAGGTAACACGGCGTAAGCCCCACCAAAAGTAACAAGTGACACTTTGGTGAAAAACTCAGCCATACCATGAAGCACTTTATTGTCTAGAAAACTCATTACCAAAAAACCAAGAGCAACACCGACCACAGCAAAACTTAATAGACGAGACCATTTAAATTTAGCATGTTCAGGAATAGGCGTGTCATCATCAATCAACGCCGCGCCGTGATTGCTTTTACCATCTTCGTGATGAGCGTTTATTTTAAAAGTATTGGGTGAAAATTTAGCGCCTAGATAGCCGACTAACGCTGCAATCACAACTATATAAGGAAAAGGCACTTGTAATGTAAAGATTGCAATAAATGCCAATACAGCTAGCACTCTTAAGATATTGTTAGATAAGGCTTTAGAGCCAATACGATAAGCAGCAAATAGAACAATAGCAGTCACTGCTGGCTTAATGCCATATAAAATACCTACAACTTCATTAAGCGTGCCATATGTTAAATAAACCCAAGTTAGTGCACTTAAAATAAACAAAGAAGGCAATACAAACAGCGCTCCAGCGACAAGCCCACCGCACACACCAAACATTAGCCAACCAATATAGGTGGCTAATTGTTGGGCTTCAGGGCCTGGCAATACCATGGTGTAATTAAGGGCGTGTAGAAAACGATGTTCAGAAATCCAACGACGTTTTTCTACTAGTTCTTGGTGCATCATAGAGATTTGCCCAGCAGGGCCACCAAAACTGATAAAACCCAGCTTTAACCAGTAAATAAAAAACTGAAAAAAACTGGGTTTTAAAGGGATGCTTGTTGCTTGCACCTACTTATTTTCAATCATTTTTTTAATAATTGGATAAAGAATAATTTCCATTGCTAAGCTCATTTTTCCACCTGGAACAACGATTGTATTACGTCTAGACATAAACGAGCCGTTAATCGTATTACATAAGTACATAAAATCAACGGGTGTTTTGTCTAAATCATTAAAGCGAATCACTACAAAACTTTCATCCGGTGTTGGAATGTCTCTGGCAATAAAAGGGTTGGAAGTATCTACCGTTGCCACGCGTTGAAAATTAATATCTGTTTGTGAGAATTGTGGTGTGATATAGTTAATATAATCTGGCATTCTACGCAAAATAGTATCGACTGTTTCTTCTGCTGAATAGCCTCTTTCTGCATTATCACGATGAATTTTTTGAATCCATTCAAGATTAACATTGGGTACAACTCCAATTTTTAAATCGCCGTATTGTGCCATATCTACATCATTTGTTACTACTGTACCATGTAAACCTTCATAAAATAATAAATCCGTGCCGCTACCTACTTTTTCCCAAGGGGTAAACTCGCCTGGGTTTAAATCAGTGCTTAGACGTTGGTTGTGTTCAATGGCCTCTTCCTCAGAGTGCAAATAATAACGACGATCACACTTACCTGTTTTGCCATAATCTTTAAAAGTTTGCTCGATTTTGTCAAATAAATTAGCATCGGGGCCAAAATGAGAAAAGAAATTATTGCCTAAATCTTCTTGTTTTTTAACATTTGCTTTCATTGAAGCGCGATCATATTTGTGAAAACTGTCCCCTTCAACAATCAAAGGATTAATATTTTCTTTTCTAAAAATATGCTCAAAAGCACGTTTAACAAAGGTTGTTCCAGCTCCTGATGAGCCTGTCACTACAATAACTGGGTGTTTATTTGACATACTTGTCTCCTTATTTTTATTAGTTTTTATTAGTTTTTATTAAAAATCTAAGTTGTCAGCTGATAGGGCATTGTCCTTAATAAAATTTCTTCTAGGTTCAACCTCATTCCCCATTAGGGTGGAGAAAACTTCATCAGCAACAATTGCATCTTCAATCTTAACTTTAAGTAGAGTTCTTTGTTCAGGATCCATGGTAGTTTCCCACAGTTGTTCAGGGTTCATTTCACCCAAACCCTTATATCTTTGAAGACTTTGACCTTTTTTAGCATCTTCAATTAAAAAATCAACCACATGACTAAAGCGATTAACTTTAACTTGTTTGACTTTCTTTTCAACATAAGATTCTTGCGTAATCACACTTTCAATTTTCTGAGAAAAATCTTTAATGGCTTGATAGTCAAGAGAATCAAAGAAAGCTACATTTAGTGTTATATGGTCAGTATCAACACCATATACGCACAATGTGTATTCAACTTCATTAGAATTAGCATTAAAAGTAACGGTGTGTTTTTGTGCTGTAGTTATATCCTGGTTTAATTTTTCAGTTAAATTTGTACACCAAGTACTCATATTTTTTTGATTGGTTAAATCATCAACAGGTGTTGAGCTTGCAATTGCTTTGAGTAAAGTCAAATTATAATGTTTAGATAATTTATCAATAATGGTATTAATTTTATAATATTCTTTTACCAAAGATTCTAGTGCCACACCTGAAATAGCCGGTGCTTCTTTTGATATAAACAAATACGCATCATTAATCGTTTCTTGTAATAGATAGTCGTTTAATTCTTGATCATCTTTTAAATAGCGTTCTTGCTTGCCTTTTTTGATTTTATATAAAGGTGGTTGTGCAATATACAAATATCCATTTTCAATTAACTCTGGCAAATAACGATAGAAAAAAGTTAATAATAGAGTACGAATGTGTGCGCCATCTACATCCGCATCGGTCATAATCACAATTTTATGATAACGCAATTTCGTAAAATCGTACTCTTCTTTGCCAATACCACAACCCAGTGCTGTAATTAAAGTGCCCACTTCTACTGAAGATAACATTTTTTCAAAGCGCGCTTTCTCAACATTTAATATTTTTCCTTTAAGAGGTAAAATAGCTTGCGTACGACGATCACGGCCTTGCTTAGCAGAGCCACCCGCAGAATCACCCTCAACTAGAAAAATTTCACTTTTAGCTGGATCTTTTGTTTGACAATCGCTTAATTTTCCCGGTAAACCAGCGATATCAAGCACACCTTTACGACGGGTCATTTCTCTTGCTTTTCTAGCTGCATTACGTGCACGTGAAGCATCTAAAATTTTCCCAATAATAATTTTTGCTTCTGTTGGATTTTCCAATAAATAATCACCTAGACTTTCATTCAATGCTGATTCAACAGGTGCTCTTACTTCACTTGATACTAATTTATCTTTAGTTTGTGATGAAAATTTTGGGTCAGGTACTTTAATGCTAACAATAGCTGTTAGGCCTTCACGAGTGTCCTCACCCGTAATTGAAGCTTTTTCTTTTTTAGCAATACCAGAATTATCGATATAATTATTAAGTGTTCTGGTTAACGCGCCTCTAAAACCAGCTAAGTGAGCACCACCATCTCTTTGTGGAATGTTGTTGGTGAAACAATAAATACTTTCCTGATAAGCATCAGACCATTGCAATGCCACATCAATCTCAATGTCATTACGCTGAGAATTGATTGCAATAATATCATTATGAATTGGATTTTTTGCTTTATTAAGATGCTCTACAAATGCTTTAATACCCCCTTCATATTTAAAGAGATCTTTCTTACCTGTTGATAATTCTTCAATTTCAATATGAACACCATAATTCAAGAACGATAACTCACGGACACGATTTGCCAAAATATCGTACTTAAATTCAGTCATTGCAAAAACATCAACACTGGGTTTGAAATGAATGGTTGTGCCTGTTTTGTCTGATTTTCCAATTACTTTCATGGGTTCATTGGGTACACCAATATCATAATGCTGAAAATGAATTTCACCACTACGATACACAGTTAATTCAACCCATTCACTCAGTGCATTAACGACAGAGATGCCAACACCATGCAATCCACCTGATACTTTATAAGAATTATCATCAAATTTACCACCTGCATGGAGCACGGTCATAATCACTTCTGCTGCAGATATTCCCTCTTCAGGATGAATATCAACAGGAATACCACGACCATCATCACTTACAGAAATTGATTGATCTTCGTTAATAGTAATGTTAATTTTTGAACAATGTCCAGCTAAAGCTTCGTCAATGGCATTATCAACAACTTCAAATACCATGTGATGTAATCCAGTACCATCATCGGTATCGCCAATGTACATACCAGGACGCTTTCGAACCGCATCTAACCCTTTTAAAACTTTAATACTAGAGGCTTGATATTCTTGTGGTTGTTTTTCAGACATAAGCACTGGAAATAAATAAAATGATTATACCATGCAAACAGATAAATCCTGTTTATTTATAGTTTTGATGTTGTTTATGATGTTATGTTTAAAGGGATATAGTAATAATTATTATCAGATCATGAAGGTGTTATTACACCCTTGTTAATATGAAAAATACTTGTACTATTATCCTTAATCAAAGGTAAATTATGATGAATATTAGTCATAAAATATTGCACATTTAATGTATTTAAATGTGCAATATTATTTTAATTTTTTACTTATCTAATTCAGATGACATGTCATCAATAAGTACAATTGGATTAATGCCTAATTTAACCAATATTAATACTTGTGTTATCCAGAATACAATTGATAGAGTTTTTTTGCTCACCCAGAGACAATAAAACCATTGTCAGTTGTCATAATTTACATGAGTAGTATTTGTGCCAATTCACCGGTGTTTTTCAATAGTTGTTGATTGATGTTAATGATGGTTTTTTATGGATTTTTCTAATTTAATTCTATGTGTGTCGGTAATGGCATTGAGCTGAAAACTATCATGATCTACATTGATTAACTCTTTAATAACTTTAGTTTTGAAAGACCGATTATGATCCAAATAATAAATATCTTCAATTAAATTAGTTTTGCCTTGCGCATTATCAGAAATAAATTAATATTTTTACCAGTGTTGATTAATTGATTAATAACAGCCATAAAAATCAATAGTACTAAATGCGCATAGGCATCACAACATATTGATAAATGTCATCATTCATACTACTTAATAAACAGGATTGATTTTCTCCACCAGGTACCACCATATTAATTTCATTGGTGTGTAATTTTTCTAAAATTGAAATTAAGTAATGGATATTAAATGCAATTTCAATTTCTTTATCAAAATTTTTGGTGTTGATTTGTGTCTTAGCTTGTCCTCTTTCAGAATGTGAAAAAATATGTAGTTGTGAGTCTTTAAATACTAATTTAACACCTTTGGTTCGCTCTTCAACAAAAATTGATGCTTGTTGCAGTGAATTTAAAAAATCTAAGCGGTCAATAATAATAGTATTGTTAAAATATGTAGGTAATACTTGTAAATAGTTAGGGAAATTACCATCAATTAATCGACTAATAATGGTTGTGTTATCGCTAATAAGATAAAAATAATTATCTGACAAATGAATGTTAATATCTTCATGTCCATTTTTATTAAGTAGCTTAGTTAATTCAAGCACTGCTTTTCTTGGCAAAATAACTGTTTTTTTACTGGGTAAGTTATTTGCTTGTTTTACTTCGCCAATAGAAAGTCGATGACCGTCAGTTGCAACAACAATGATGCTATTTTTATCAACTTCAAGATATAAACCATTTAAGTAAGCTCTAATGTCTTGGCTGCCCATTGAAAAACTAGTATTTTCAATTAAATCTTTTAAAACATGCCGTTTAATTTTAATGATGTTACTGTTTTCTATTTTTGGTAATGATGGAAAATCTTGAGGATTAAAAGTGTTAAGTTCAAATGAATTTTTATTAGCTTTGATGTAAATTTTAGAACTTTCAATGATAAATTCAATGTTTGTACCTTCTGATAATTTTTTAATAATATCAATTAAATCTTTTGCATAAATTGTAAAGGAAACTTTTTCTTGGGTTTTTATGACTTGAGAAGCTCTTATCTCAATTTCCATATCCGTTGTGGTTAAAGTTAGTAAATTATCTTTAAGTTGGACAAGGACGTGAGAAAGGATGGGTAATGTTTGTTTTTTCTCAACCACACTAATAACTGTTTGCAAGGGTTCAAGTAGTTCTTTAACGCTGAGTTGTGTTTTCATCACAAAATCCTTTTATTAAGAAGTTATTATTAGTATTAGTATGGTTATTTTATGTTAATAATGGTTATTTTTCTTTAAAAAATAAAGTTTTAGTCTGTTGATAACAATCAAGTATTTTATGTAAAAAAATGTAGATATGTGCATAAATTTTGTAAAGTGTTTAGGTTATTAGTGTGTTTTACAGTTGATTGGATAAGTTGGCTGTGAATATGTTTATAAGTTGGCTAATTTTAATTTTATTAATTCGTAATCATTCTTTATTTCAATGCTTTCTAGGTGTTTTTCTTTGATTTTTTTAATTGCATGTAAAACCGTGGAATGATCTCGATTTCCAAAATGTTTTCCAATTTTACTTAGCGATAAAGAACTTAGTTCATGGCAAATGAATATTGCCATTTGCCTGGCAATTACCATGTGTTGTTTACGGGATTTTGAGCTTAAGTCAGAGATGGTTAAAGCGTAATGTTTAGCCACTTCTTTTTGTATATCGTTAATATCGATGTTTTTAATTTGGGGTTTGATTAAATCACCTAAGGCCGTTTCAACAACATCTTTAGAAATAAAATCATGGTTGATTTTTGAAAAATCAACAAAAGCTTTGAGTTTAAGAAGTGCTCCCTCAAGGTCTCTAACATTAGAAGAAATATGACCAGCAATAAACAAAGCGGTGTCTTCTGTTAAGTTGATGCTAATTCTTTCGTTTTGTGATTTTTTAAGCAAAATAGCAGCGCGCATCTCTAATTCTGGTGGGGTCAAATGTAGGTTTAGACCTTGAGAGAATCGAGTTTTTAAGCGATCCTCTAGTGATTTGATATTTTTAGGTGGCTGGTCGCAGGTAAAAATAATTTGTTTTTTACCGCTGAATAGGAAATTAAAAATATGAAAAAATTCTTCTTGAGATTTTTCTTTGCCTGCAATTAAATGGATATCATCAACCAACAATAAATCAGCAGACTGATAAAAAGTTTTAATATTTTCAATTGTGTTGTGTCTTAGGCTAGAGGTAATATTTCTAACAAAGTCCATCAAGGGTACATAAATCACTTTAATATTTGGATTTTTTTCTTTTGCTAAGTGTCCAGCAGCTTGCATTAAATGTGTTTTTCCCAGCCCCGAGCCACCATAAATAATAAAAGGGCTGTAGGGTGAAGTGTTTATATTTTCAGCGATTTGCTTGGTTGCACCATAGGCCATTTGGTTGGCATTGCCCAGTACTAAATTATCAAACGTATAATCTTCAAATAAAGGCGTAGTGTGTTGGGTATTTTGTGAATTTTGATTGGACGCAATACTGATAAAAATTTTTAGATTTTTGTTGTGTTGTGCAACTGCACTTTTGATTTGAGCTTTAAGGTGTTTATTAATGTAGTTAAGTACCTGTGGATTGGGTGCTAATAAAGACAAGGTATTGTTGTTTTCAAGTGCTTTTAAGGGTTGTATCCATACACTATATTGAGAAAGGGGAATGCTGCCTCTAAGTGTGTTTAAACATTGTGACCAAGTTTGCGACATAAAAGCTAAATTAAAATTAA